>NZ_CP010976.1:4327681-5770242 GCF_000949425.1 Paenibacillus sp. IHBB 10380 | reverse complement strand
CCGTGTGCTCTTAGTAGCTTAACCATTTCGCTCATTTGTTGCGCTGTCCGCTCTCTTGTCCGTTCATTTCATCTATTGAGTAAACCCATTAGAGGTTGAAATGAACTCCCAAAGGATCGATCATCACATCAAATTCGCTAGCTACCTTTACACTTCATTCAATTCATAATGAGTTGAATGTTAAATATAAAAGAATGTTCTAAATCGCAAATTCGTTTCGTTATCTAGTTTTCAAGGATCAAAGTCATTTCTAAAGAGAAATAACATGTTTGAAAAGATTGCTCTTTCAAAACTGACAACGAGTGAGAGAAATATTCATGGAATCTATTGTTCCATAAGTCTTATCTTGACTCTTATATGAATGTTTCCGTTGCAGGAAACGATTCTCCATAGAAAGGAGGTGATCCAGCCGCACCTTCCGATACGGCTACCTTGTTACGACTTCACCCCAATCATCTACCCCACCTTCGGCGGCTGGCTCCCTTGCGGGTTACCCCACCGACTTCGGGTGTTGTAAACTCTCGTGGTGTGACGGGCGGTGTGTACAAGACCCGGGAACGTATTCACCGCGGCATGCTGATCCGCGATTACTAGCAATTCCGACTTCATGCAGGCGGGTTGCAGCCTGCAATCCGAACTGAGACCGGCTTTGGTGGGATTGGCTCCATCTCGCGATTTCGCAGCCCGTTGTACCGGCCATTGTAGTACGTGTGTAGCCCAGGTCATAAGGGGCATGATGATTTGACGTCATCCCCACCTTCCTCCGGTTTGTCACCGGCAGTCTGTTTAGAGTGCCCACCATAATGTGCTGGCAACTAAGCATAAGGGTTGCGCTCGTTGCGGGACTTAACCCAACATCTCACGACACGAGCTGACGACAACCATGCACCACCTGTCTCCTCTGTCCCGAAGGCCGCCACTATCTCTAGTGGATTCAGAGGGATGTCAAGACCTGGTAAGGTTCTTCGCGTTGCTTCGAATTAAACCACATACTCCACTGCTTGTGCGGGTCCCCGTCAATTCCTTTGAGTTTCAGTCTTGCGACCGTACTCCCCAGGCGGAGTGCTTAATGTGTTAACTTCGGCACCAAGGGTATCGAAACCCCTAACACCTAGCACTCATCGTTTACGGCGTGGACTACCAGGGTATCTAATCCTGTTTGCTCCCCACGCTTTCGCGCCTCAGCGTCAGTTACAGCCCAGAGAGTCGCCTTCGCCACTGGTGTTCCTCCACATATCTACGCATTTCACCGCTACACGTGGAATTCCACTCTCCTCTTCTGTACTCAAGTCACCCAGTTTCCAGTGCGACCCGGGGTTGAGCCCCGGGATTAAACACCAGACTTAAATGACCGCCTGCGCGCGCTTTACGCCCAATAATTCCGGACAACGCTTGCCCCCTACGTATTACCGCGGCTGCTGGCACGTAGTTAGCCGGGGCTTTCTTCTCAGGTACCGTCACTCCAGGAGCAGTTACTCTCCTGAATCTTCTTCCCTGGCAACAGAGCTTTACGATCCGAAAACCTTCATCACTCACGCGGCGTTGCTCCGTCAGACTTTCGTCCATTGCGGAAGATTCCCTACTGCTGCCTCCCGTAGGAGTCTGGGCCGTGTCTCAGTCCCAGTGTGGCCGTTCACCCTCTCAGGTCGGCTACGCATCGTCGCCTTGGTGAGCCGTTACCTCACCAACAAGCTAATGCGCCGCAGGTCCATCTGTAAGTGACAGATTGCTCCGCCTTTCAACATCTCCTCAGGAGAGAAAATGTATTATCCGGTATTAGCTACCGTTTCCGGTAGTTATCCCAGTCTCACAGGCAGGTTACCTACGTGTTACTCACCCGTCCGCCGCTGAGTATCAGGAGTGCAAGCACTCCATCAACTCCGCTCGACTTGCATGTATTAGGCACGCCGCCAGCGTTCGTCCTGAGCCAGGATCAAACTCTCCAATAGAGATGAATGTCAGATCAACTTTGCAGCGACCGGACATTCATCGAATGAAAAGAGCGATATGCTCATTTTGAAACAAACTGGCGAGAATTTTCATTCTCTACCAAATGATTTCTCATTTGTTTTGACTTCACTTTCGTGAAATCCTTACTCACTCGTTGTTCAGTTTTCAAAGATCAATTTCTCTCTCGTCATCACCAGTTGTTCTCGGCGACAACTACTATATCTTATCATGTCCGACTCAGTAATGCAAGCTTTATTTTCAATGTCATTTTCATGTGATTGTTAAGCTTTCTGGTTCGTGTTGACCGACGTTTAATGGCCGGATAAATAATATATCACGTTTGTTAAGTAACTACAAGTTACAATATTTTCTAAATGACCATTATTGACTACTCATTACTATATCCCGTTAGGCTACATTCAGAGGAATGTCTTTTACGCAGTATTAATAGCTCCCGTATTCACCATTTTAATGAAAGAGTATTGTCTTGACCAAGCTTCTAATCATAATGCTCTTTCCAAAAAACACAACACCATCTTCTCTTTGCTCTTTTAGATATAGGTAAAGGCATTCATCCAAATACAGTAAGTTCAATTGGATAGCTATATAAGTATACAAACGTTACCTCGGAACGTACAAACAAACTAAACAATAAAGAATAGACATTCACCTATATTGCCTTAGATGAGTATCCTATTGTTAAAGCCATTTTAATTAGACGGAGGAAACAGCATGGGATACTTTGTTACTGTAGAACGAGGTGTGAAAATATATGTAGAGGATGTGAACCCAGAGGGGAGTAAAACAATACTATTTATACATGGTTGGCCTTTAAACCATAAGCAGTTTGAATATCAATTTAATATTCTTCCAGCAATGGGGTACCGATGTATAGGCATTGACTGGAGGGGTTACGGTAACTCTGATAAACCATTTAGTGGCTACAATTTTGACAGATTGGCAGATGATATCCGTGCAGTAATAGAGGCATTACAGTTAAAAAACTTCACACTAGCAGGGCACTCCACAGGAGGAGGAATCTCGATTCGATATATGGCTCGATATCAAGGTTATGGAGTATCCAAGCTTGTCCTTATAGGCGCTGCATCTCCGACTAGTGTTCCAGAAGAAATAGCAAATAATTTCATTACAGGAACACTAAATGATCGGCCAAAAATGTTGGAGGGAGTAACGGATCTCTTTTTCTTTCAGCATATTACGGAGCCTTTCTCAGACTGGTTCTTTCAAATGGGATTACAAGCAGCTGGTTGGTCGACTGCGGCAGTCATGACTACACTAAGAGATGAGAATGTGTACAATGATCTTAGCAAAATATTTGTACCTACATTAATTATTCATGGCATCCATGATAAAATCGTTCCCTTTACCAATGCTCAGGAAACAAATAAGCTAATTAAAAATTCACAACTTGTTCCATTTCAATATAGCGGTCATGGTACTTTCTGGGAAGAACGCGACAAGTTCAATCAGATATTAATGCAATTTATTGGCTGATAGTTCTCTTCAACTCCCATAAGTAGTTCCCAATAGGGAACGAAAATCAAAAGTCTGCACCATGTTGAATAACTCCTCTAGCCTTCCTATGTGTGAAGAAAGGAGGGCTTTTACCGTAAGGTTGCCTTTATTTAAGAATGCTTGACCTTCGCTTTGACCTCTTGAAATATCAAGACCAATGACTGGATTCATCATATTCTCATCCTCTCTGATTGTATGGTTGCCCGTAACCACTATGACATCTGCTTGCAGTTCCACAGCATTGCACGTGATACGAGACTAGACCTCAACCAGTAAAAACTAGCTAACCTCATAATACGACGGGATATGATAATTCAGTCCCAAAAATGCTAACGCTGGGGGAGTCTCCACGTTCTGCTTGCAGACACAGTAGCTGAAAAGTGTGACCGTCTAAAACTATAATCTCTTCGAGCATCTCCAAGTCAAAATGTAATTATAACAAAAAGAAAAATGGATAGAGAGTCAGATGTTTTCTGACAACTCTATCCATTTTTTACGTTCATAAAATATATAACATTATATCTAATGCTTTATTATTATTGGTCATAACGGACTTCTTCTCACTTTAATAAAGTATATCGAAGTTCCCTTTAATGTACAAAATAACAACTCATCTGCCAGTACCTGTATGCTAAATTTCTTTTCCTTCAATAAAAAGCCAAAAAAACACTACCCAATGATGGATAGTGTTCTCATAGTTGCTTGGCGACGTCCTACTCTCCCAGGACCCTGCGGTCCAAGTACCATCGGCGCTGGAGGGCTTAACGGTCGTGTTCGGGATGGGTACGTGTGGAACCCCTCCGCTATCGCCACCAAACAGGATTTTTGTGTTGCTTATCTACTTTGTTAATACTTCAACAAAATATCCAACCCTATAAAGAGCATGCAACATAAAATCAGTACAAGGTTTAATCCTTGAAAACTAGATACGAAACGAATTTGCAATGTTAAAACAGCATATGCTTCCGAAGTAGTTTCACTTCATGAAACTTTTAGGATAAGCCCTCGACCGATTAGTATTGGTCAGCTCCATGCATTACTGCACTTCCACCTCCAACCTATCTACCTCGTCGTCTTCAAGGGGTCTTACTAATTGGGAAATCTCATCTTGAGGGGGGCTTCACGCTTAGATGCTTTCAGCGTTTATCCCGTCCGCACGTAGCTACCCAGCTATGCTCCTGGCGGAACAACTGGTACACCAGAGGTGCGTCCATCCCGGTCCTCTCGTACTAAGGACAGCTCCTCTCAAATTTCCTGCGCCCACGACAGATAGGGACCGAACTGTCTCACGACGTTCTGAACCCAGCTCGCGTACCGCTTTAATGGGCGAACAGCCCAACCCTTGGGACCTACTTCAGCCCCAGGATGCGATGAGCCGACATCGAGGTGCCAAACCTCCCCGTCGATGTGGACTCTTGGGGGAGATAAGCCTGTTATCCCCAGGGTAGCTTTTATCCGTTGAGCGATGGCCCTTCCATGCGGTACCACCGGATCACTAAGCCCGACTTTCGTCCCTGCTCGACTTGTAGGTCTCGCAGTCAAGCTCCCTTCTGCCTTTGCACTCTTCGAATGATTTCCAACCATTCTGAGGGAACCTTGGGGCGCCTCCGTTACTCTTTAGGAGGCGACCGCCCCAGTCAAACTGCCCACCTGACACTGTCCCCGAACCGGTTTACGGTCCTAGGTTAGAACCTAGATACGATCAGGGTGGTATCCCAACGGCGCCTCGATAGAAGCTTGCGCTCCTACTTCTTAGGCTCCCACCTATCCTGTACAGATCGTACCCAAATCCAATATCAAGCTGCAGTAAAGCTCCATGGGGTCTTTCCGTCTTGTCGCGGGTAACCTGCATCTTCACAGGTATTAAAATTTCACCGGATCTCTCGTTGAGACAGCGCCCAAGTCGTTACGCCATTCGTGCGGGTCAGAATTTACCTGACAAGGAATTTCGCTACCTTAGGACCGTTATAGTTACGGCCGCCGTTTACTGGGGCTTCGGTTCATAGCTTCGGGTTACCCCTAACCACTCCCCTTAACCTTCCAGCACCGGGCAGGCGTCAGCCCGTATACTTCGCCTTGCGGCTTCGCACAGACCTGTGTTTTTGCTAAACAGTCGCTTGGGCCTTTTCACTGCGGCCCCCTCGTGCTATTCACACTACCGGGGCACCCCTTCTCCCGAAGTTACGGGGTCATTTTGCCGAGTTCCTTAACGAGAGTTCTTCCGCGCGCCTTAGAATACTCTTCTCGCCTACCTGTGTCGGTTTGCGGTACGGGCACCTTCTCCTGGTTAGAGGCTTTTCTTGGCAGTGTGAGATCATGACCTTCGCTACTATAATTTTCGCTCCCCATCACAGCCCAGCCTTATTGATGTGCGGATTTGCCTACACATCAGCCTCACTGCTTAGACGGACACTTCCATCAGTCCGCGTCACTACCCTGCTGCGTCACCCCATTACTCATAACGGATTACGGTGGTACAGGAATTTCAACCTGTTGTCCATCCACTACGCCTTTCGGCCTCGCGTTAGGTCCCGACTTACCCTGAGAGGACGAGCCTTCCTCAGGAAACCTTGGGCTTTCGGCGGATCAGATTCTCACTGATCTTTTCGTTACTTATACCGGCATTCTCACTTGTATGCTGTCCAGCGCTCCTTACGGTACACCTTCAACCTGCATACAACGCTCCCCTACCCCTGATGCAAAGCATCAAGCCATAGCTTCGGTGGCGTGTTTAGCCCCGTTACATTTTCGGCGCAGAGTCACTCGACCAGTGAGCTATTACGCACTCTTTCAATGATGGCTGCTTCTAAGCCAACATCCTGGTTGTCTGTGCAACTCCACATCCTTTCCCACTTAACACACACTTGGGGACCTTAGCTGATGGTCTGGGCTGTTTCCCTTTCGACAATGGATCTTAGCACTCACTGTCTGACTCCCGGAATTCGAGTCTATGGCATTCGGAGTTTGACTGAGTTTGGTAACCCTTGCGGGCCCCGCACCCAATCAGTGCTCTACCTCCACGACTTATTTCCGAGGCTAGCCCTAAAGCTATTTCGGGGAGAACCAGCTATCTCCGAGTTCGATTGGAATTTCTCCGCTACCCCCACCTCATCCCCGCATTTTTCAACATGCGTGGGTTCGGGCCTCCAGTGCGTGTTACCGCACCTTCACCCTGGACAGGGGTAGATCACTCGGTTTCGGGTCTACGTCCACGTACTAAAATTCGCCCTATTCAGACTCGCTTTCGCTGCGGCTCCGGCTTCTCACCTTAACCTTGCACGGGAACGTAACTCGCCGGTTCATTCTACAAAAGGCACGCCATCACCCATAAATAGGGCTCTGACTTTTTGTAAGCACACGGTTTCAGGTTCTATTTCACTCCCCTTCCGGGGTGCTTTTCACCTTTCCCTCACGGTACTGTTTCACTATCGGTCGCTAGGTAGTATTTAGCCTTAGCAGATGGTCCTGCTAGATTCATACGGGGTTTCACGTGCCCCGCACTACTCGGGATCCGTCTCGGAGGGATTAGACTTTTGGTTACAGGGCTTTTACCTTCTATGCCGGGCCTTTCCAGACCTCTTCACCTAACCTAATCCTTTGTAACTCCATGTGAGACGTCCCACAACCCCAAAGAGCAAGCTCCTTGGTTTGGGCTGTTCCGCGTTCGCTCGCCGCTACTGACGGAATCACTATTGTTTTCTCTTCCTCAGGGTACTTAGATGTTTCAGTTCCCCTGGTCTGCCTCTACATTCCCTATGTATTCAGGAATGAGTAACTGCGAATTACCACAGCTGGGTTTCCCCATTCGGACACCCCCGGATCAAAGCTTGCTTACAGCTCCCCGAGGCAGTTTCGTTGTTCGCCACGTCCTTCATCGGCTCCTAGCGCCTAGGCATCCTCCGTGTGCTCTTAGTAGCTTAACCATTTCGCTCATTTGTTGCGCTGTCCGCTCTCTTGTCCGTTCATTTCATCTATTGAGTAAACCCATTAGAGGTTGAAATGAACTCCCAAAGGATCGATCATCACATCAAATTCGCTAGCTACCTTTACACTTCATTCAATTCATAATGAGTTGAATGTTAAATATAAAAGAATGTTCTAAATCGCAAATTCGTTTCGTTATCTAGTTTTCAAGGATCAAAGTCATTTCTAAAAGAGAAATAACATGTTTGAAAGATTGCTCTTTCAAAACTGACAACGAGTGAGGAAATATTCATGGAATCTATTGTTCCATAAGTCTTATCTTGACTCTTATATGAATGTTTCCATTGCAGGAAACAATTCTCCATAGAAAGGAGGTGATCCAGCCGCACCTTCCGATACGGCTACCTTGTTACGACTTCACCCCAATCATCTACCCCACCTTCGGCGGCTGGCTCCCTTGCGGGTTACCCCACCGACTTCGGGTGTTGTAAACTCTCGTGGTGTGACGGGCGGTGTGTACAAGACCCGGGAACGTATTCACCGCGGCATGCTGATCCGCGATTACTAGCAATTCCGACTTCATGCAGGCGGGTTGCAGCCTGCAATCCGAACTGAGACCGGCTTTGGTGGGATTGGCTCCATCTCGCGATTTCGCAGCCCGTTGTACCGGCCATTGTAGTACGTGTGTAGCCCAGGTCATAAGGGGCATGATGATTTGACGTCATCCCCACCTTCCTCCGGTTTGTCACCGGCAGTCTGTTTAGAGTGCCCACCATAATGTGCTGGCAACTAAGCATAAGGGTTGCGCTCGTTGCGGGACTTAACCCAACATCTCACGACACGAGCTGACGACAACCATGCACCACCTGTCTCCTCTGTCCCGAAGGCCGCCACTATCTCTAGTGGATTCAGAGGGATGTCAAGACCTGGTAAGGTTCTTCGCGTTGCTTCGAATTAAACCACATACTCCACTGCTTGTGCGGGTCCCCGTCAATTCCTTTGAGTTTCAGTCTTGCGACCGTACTCCCCAGGCGGAGTGCTTAATGTGTTAACTTCGGCACCAAGGGTATCGAAACCCCTAACACCTAGCACTCATCGTTTACGGCGTGGACTACCAGGGTATCTAATCCTGTTTGCTCCCCACGCTTTCGCG
Source organism: Paenibacillus sp. IHBB 10380 (assembly GCF_000949425.1). NCBI lineage: Bacteria > Bacillati > Bacillota > Bacilli > Caryophanales > Paenibacillaceae > Paenibacillus > Paenibacillus sp. IHBB 10380. Next base: position 5,761,679 of record NZ_CP010976.1, on the reverse strand, counting down.
CCTCAGCGTCAGTTACAGCCCAGAGAGTCGCCTTCGCCACTGGTGTTCCTCCACATATCTACGCATTTCACCGCTACACGTGGAATTCCACTCTCCTCTTCTGTACTCAAGTCACCCAGTTTCCAGTGCGACCCGGGGTTGAGCCCCGGGATTAAACACCAGACTTAAATGACCGCCTGCGCGCGCTTTACGCCCAATAATTCCGGACAACGCTTGCCCCCTACGTATTACCGCGGCTGCTGGCACGTAGTTAGCCGGGGCTTTCTTCTCAGGTACCGTCACTCCAGGAGCAGTTACTCTCCTGAATCTTCTTCCCTGGCAACAGAGCTTTACGATCCGAAAACCTTCATCACTCACGCGGCGTTGCTCCGTCAGACTTTCGTCCATTGCGGAAGATTCCCTACTGCTGCCTCCCGTAGGAGTCTGGGCCGTGTCTCAGTCCCAGTGTGGCCGTTCACCCTCTCAGGTCGGCTACGCATCGTCGCCTTGGTGAGCCGTTACCTCACCAACAAGCTAATGCGCCGCAGGTCCATCTGTAAGTGACAGATTGCTCCGCCTTTCAACATCTCCTCAGGAGAGAAAATGTATTATCCGGTATTAGCTACCGTTTCCGGTAGTTATCCCAGTCTTACAGGTAGGTTACCTACGTGTTACTCACCCGTCCGCCGCTGAGTATCAGGAGTGCAAGCACTCCATCAACTCCGCTCGACTTGCATGTATTAGGCACGCCGCCAGCGTTCGTCCTGAGCCAGGATCAAACTCTCCAATAGAATTGAAAAGAGCGATATGCTCATTTTGAAACAAACTGGCGAGAATTTGCATTCTCTACCAAATGATTTCTCATTTGTTTTGACTTCACTTTCGTGAAATCTTTACTCACTCGTTGTTCAGTTTTCAAAGATCAATTTCTCTTTCGTCATCACCAGTTGTTCTCGGCGACAACTACTATATCTTATCATGTCCGACTCAGTAATGCAAGCTTTATTTTCAATGTCATTTTCATGTGATTGTTAAGCTTTCTGGTTCGTTTTGACCGACGTTTAATGGCCGGATAAATAATATATCACGTCTCTTAGTGATGTGCAAGCTTTTTTTATATATTTATTACACATCAACTAGGCTTGATGCAATATTTTATTATATTATAGAAGGAACATGATTATGAATCTTAATTTCTAAATCATATTCTAATATAAAATGAAAACAAAGCACGACCCGCAGACCATGCTTTGTTTTTGAAATACCGTATAGAGTCAATCTTTAGCCAGCGCTACCGAGAAATACGTAGCGAAGAACAATCAGAACTGCCAACACCCACATTAGCCAGTGAATGTTATATTTCTTCTTCTCTATAAGATTACCAAAAGTAGCAAGAATAACATAAGTCACGATCCCGAACGAGATCCCGTTAGCAATGTTATAGCTAAAAGGCATCATTGTAATGGTCAAGAAGGCTGGAATAGCAACAACCATATCCTGAAAATCGATTTCTTTAATCGATTGAAGCATAAGCACACCAACGATGATAAGCGCTGCCGCTGTAGCTGATCCTGGAATTAGTGCAGCAATTGGAGCAAGGAACAAAGCTAGTAAGAAACATACCCCTGTCGTTACAGCGGTTAGACCGGTACGACCGCCCTCAGCTACCCCTGCGGCACTTTCAACATAAGCCGTTGTAGTTGAGGTTCCAAGCATTGCACCACCCGTTACAGCAATTGCATCTACAAACATTGCATTACCTACACGTTTTTTGCCTTCAACTGGATCTTTCATAATACCAGCCCGCTGAGCCGTACCGACCAGTGTACCGAACGTATCAAACAACTCCACAAAGGTAAATGTAGCAATTGCAGAAATAAGACCTGTATGCATAATGCCTTCCCAGTCAAAGGACATAAAATTCAATTCTGTGAAATCAGGAACCCAATGAATATCAGGACTCGATAATGTGCTAAAGTCCACTGTACCCATCAAGATACCCACAACCGTTGTACCGAGGATACCGAACAAAATCGCACCACGAACACGCAGCACCATTAATATAGCAATTAGGATCAATCCAACAAGAGCTAATTGAACATTAGTATTCTGAAGACTACCTAAATGAATAACTGTTTCATAGGAGAGCACATCTGTAAATGTATGTGCTGGAATGTCGTTTCCAGCCTCAACACCGATTGTCATCAATCCACTATTTTTCAAACCGATAATGGTGATAAACAATCCAATACCGACTGTAATTGCATGTTTCAAACTGTCTGGAATAGCATCAAGTAACATCTGCCGCACATGAGTAATCGTTAATATGATGAAGATCAAACCAGAGACGAACACAGCAGTCAATCCCATTTGCCATGTAAAAGGGTGATCTGTCGTTGCTGAAGACAGTACAACTGAAGCGAAATAAGCATTCAATCCCATACCAGGTGCCAAAGCTACCGGGAAATTAATAAACAACCCCATCGCAATCGTAAAAATCCCCGCTGCCAGTGCAGTAGCCAGAAATACAGAATACCAGCCCATGTCAATTTGACCAAAAGCGGTCAAGGTATTCGGGTTAACTGATAAAATATAAGCCATTGCCATAAACGTGGTCAGACCTGCCATAATTTCTGTGCGCACTGTAGTGCCTTTCTCTTTCAGTTTGAAAAAGCGATTCAAATTGTTCTCCCCCTAAGGTTGGTTTGTTAACGTCAGCAACAAAAAAGCCGGAGTCTTGGTAGACGCCGGCCCGAAAAAAAGATTTCTCCCCGAAATCGTGAGCCTAACGGCAACGATACTACACAGGGTTCCTCTTCTTAATCGTAGCCAGGTCATTACGGTGACCTCGTAGAGACTTCCGGGCCAATCCCCGGAATTATACGAATATTTGTGTTGTTGTGCTCTCTTATTTTAGGTGGACATGACATCCGTTGTCAATGGCAAAAACGAACAATATTCGACTTACTTTTTATATTGTTCGTAAATTGTAGAAATTATTTGGAATCATCATGAACTAAATCTTGAATCTACGGTGTTTTCAAGAATGTATCTCTACATCTTCCCGTAGTTTGGATCTGTGTAAAGTCTATAGTAGCCTTAACGCAAGAAGAAACGGCTTTGCTGTCCTTGAAGGGACAGTTAACCGTTTCTCGTAAAAATATATGCAAATTGTAAGGATTACTTATACTTTCTTATATTTCGAAAAAAAGTCTGGAAATGCTTATAGAACTCAGCATTTCCAGACTTATGTTGTTTATTCCCACTCAATCGTAGCTGGTGGTTTGGAAGTAATGTCATATACAATTCGGTTAACGTTATCTACTTCGTTCACGATACGTACCGATATTTTCTCAAGTACATCCCAAGGGATACGTGCCCAGTCTGCTGTCATTCCATCGATGGAAGTAACTGCACGAATACCAACCGTATAAGAATAAGTACGAGCATCGCCCATTACCCCTACACTCTTCATATTAGGAAGTGCTGTGAAGTACTGCCAAATCTCACGGTCTAGGCCCGCTTTAGCGATCTCTTCACGCAGAATATAGTCGGAATCACGAACGATGGTTAGCTTGTCTTCCGTTACTTCTCCTAAGATACGAATAGCTAAGCCTGGTCCTGGGAAAGGTTGACGCCATACAATTTCAGGAGGTAAGCCACATTCTTCTCCTACTTTGCGGACTTCATCTTTAAATAGTGTATTCAAAGGCTCAATCAACTTAAACTTCATGTCTTCAGGAAGTCCACCTACATTGTGATGTGATTTGATCGTCTGAGCTGTAGCCGTTCCACTCTCCACAATGTCTGTATACAGTGTACCTTGCGCTAAATATTTGAAATCATCGAACTGACCGGACTCTTCTTCAAATACATAAATAAATTCATTACCGATAATTTTACGTTTCTGCTCAGGATCATCCACACCTACAAGCTTGGACAAGAATCGTTCGCGAGCATCGATTTTAACAACTTTCATATCGAATTTACCTACAAAAGTCTCCATTACACTCTCAGCTTCACCCTTGCGTAACAGCCCATGATCAATAAACATACAAGTTAACTGATCACCAATGGCTCTGTGGATCAATCTAGCCACAACAGAGGAATCTACACCTCCGCTAAGTGCGCACAATACTTTGTCTTCTCCGACAAGCTCACGAATCTCGCGCACTTTGTCTTCAACGAAGGTCTCCATAGACCAGTTCCCTTCGCATTGACACACTTCATATAAGAAGTTGCGAATCATTTCATTACCATTTATTGAGTGACGAACCTCAGGATGGAATTGCACAGCGTATAACTTCTTATCTTCATTACTCATCGCTGCAATGGGTGCGGATTCCGTTCCTGCATTAAGCTTGAATCCTGTTGGAAGTTCTACGACATGGTCACCATGGCTCATCCATACTGTCTGTTTAGCTTCGAGACCCTTAAGGAGGGTCGCATCAGGTTCAAATACTAAATCAGCTTTCCCGTATTCCCGCTTAGCAGATCTTTCTACTTTGCCGTCGAACTGCTGAGCCATTAGTTGCATACCATAACAAATACCGAAGATCGGAAGATTCAAATCATAAATGGCTGGATCAACATGCGGTGCATTCTCTGCATATACGCTTGATGGTCCGCCTGAGAAAACAATTCCCTTAGGTGAAAGAGCGCGAATCTTCTCCACTGGTGTATTATAAGGCATCAATTCGCTGTAAACACCCAAGTCGCGAATGCGTCGTGCTATTAATTGATTGTATTGTCCTCCAAAATCCAGAACAACAATAATTTCATTTGGCTTAGTCATTTCCGTGCCCCCCTCGATTGTTGAAGTTAATTATACGCAACGATAATTCATACCGTCAAGAAAGTAGTAGTAAGAATATAGAATACACTAAAATGTAAACTTAGATTCCTCTTTTTTTTGGCTCATCTATGATTACAATCTAATCACCCTAATGTGTCAGCTAGTTGAGCGCATCGACGCAAAAAGGACAAGCTGTGCTCGCGACTTAGTATAGTCCCTCCATAAGCTATGGTTTCCCATTGATCTACAAATTGACGGATTTGCTCCCGAAGATCCTCATCTGAGATGACCATATATTGGATATACTCTTGAGCGGTGGTCCCCTTAGCCATATATCCATAACGACGTCCTATCTGATCCCATACGCTATACGCAACCCTTAATAACTGTCCTTTAGGCGGACTAAAGCTTCGGGATAAGTGTTGTAATCGCCATAAGAACAAATAGCGAGGACCTCTCCATATCAAGAATACACTACCACTCACGAATATGACTGCTCCTATACACTGTAAGATAAATAGCCTACCATTCTGGTCGACATACCGTGTAAGCTTGTCCATACTCTGCTTGATTACATTCATTGTTCCAGAGAAATACTTCCAAGTTACTTCTTGAATGGTATTCTTCGGATCAACCATTTCTGAAACCGCAGTATCGCTTGTCGCGATATTAAAACCGGGGGTCGGATCAAATGGCGTCCAGCCACGTTCAGGAAAATACACCTCAACCCATGCATGGGCATTGATTTCATCCACTACATAGGTTGAGGTACTCCCTTCTTTCAAGGTACCTTGTGTATACCCTTTTACATAACGAGCTGGAATCCCTTGACTACGTAGCATAATAGTCATCGCTGTCGCAAAGTGGTTACAGTAACCCTGTTTGGTTACAAAAAGAAAATCCTCAACGAAATCCGCATTGGCTGGTGGTATCTTGGTATTCATAGCGTATTTGTATTGTTCCTTTAGATATGTCTGAATAGCTAGGGCTGCATCGTATCGATTATCCGTTTCAGATGTTATTCTATCGCTCAACGTCTTTATACGTGAAGGCAGAGCATCGGGTAATTGCAGATACGATTGTGTGATCTGTTCAGGATCTATACCTATTGCTGCTCTAAGCTGATCCTTATTCACAATGAGAGGCATAACCTCTATACGATAACCTGTTACTGCATTCTCTAAATGGGCTGTCTTCTTGGCAATTGACTCTGGTAATTTCACATTATCCGTGATCCCATTATGCAATACATGTGTAAGAGTATCTCCCTGCTTTGTAATAATATCCATAATATGTACGATATCCCCTCCACCAAATATAGGAGAATGATCAGACATAACCTGCTTAAATTGCACAGTCTGAATTATCGTCGGTTGCCCCGTATGCTGACTTGAAGATAAGCTTTGAATTCTACTTGATAATTGGACAGTGTCTAACAATACTTGCGGATCAGCCCATCTGCGACCGTTATAATAGCTTAATGTCTCCCCACGCCAATAGGAAGCCATTGGTGTTTGCGCCGTGAATACCATTTTGCTAACAGGTTGCAGTGGTGATCCCAATTCTTCGCCTCCACTGCTATATCCCGTAACAGCAACTTGCTCTTGTGATGCATTGAATCGTTCTCCTGACCATGACTGCCATTTCTCCAGCAACGCCTGAATTGAAACTCTTTCGAGAGGCTTAGGAGATACCATGTACCGCCCCACCCAAACACTACTCATACAAACAATGACTCCTAGGGTGCATACCGCAACAACCCATCGGCTATATGTAAGATTACTGAATCTATCAAAGGTTGCCTTCTCAGTCAACTTTGACGAGAATATAAGTCCCTGTAGAATAATTAGGAGGCAAGTGGTACGAATCATATCAGCATATATTTCTAGACCAAGCAGGTTCTCAATACACAACAAATACACGACAGTAACAACAGAAAATATCCATACCGAATTTCTGTACAGAGCAAGAGATTGTACAGATGTCACGAGCACACTCCACCCAATCATCAGAATTAATGTATGCGTTTCTGTTCCGACTACAGACAGTTGACCACTGTCCATAAATGATTTGAAGTCATTCTCAAAAATAGTTATATACGAACCAAACCATGCCACACCTTCTCCTCTACCAAAGTAAAGGATCCATGCCCCCATAACCAATATTACGTGTATAAGAATGGATAGGGCCATGTGCAGACGGATTAGACCTGTCAGCAGAATCATTCCCGTTAATCCAATAAAAATCTCCAGCAACGGCTTACCAAATGACCGTTCTGATAGAGGATATAGCCATTCAATAAAAAGTCCCATCAGAATGATAGATAGAACGACACGAAACAACAATGGATGAGTCTTGATCTGTGTTAAGTTAGAATGCGCAGTCTCTTCTACATTTAAAGATAAGCTATCATAGTGAACGTTGTTCTTGTGCTGTGATTGATTCTGGATAGGTATTTGCATAGGGAGCGCCTCCCTTCCAAATCATCCGATCTGTAGGGTACTCTATAGGTGATGAAGTATTGTCTGATTTAAGATGATCTTGGACATCATAAACCTTGATTCCCATCCGGGTAACTCTATGAATGTAATCAATATCCAGCAGCGAAACAATGGGTTGTACGCAGTAAATAGCGACTACCAGTCCGGCTCCCTGTAGTACCGTTACAACTTCAGTAATCCGTGCATTTAATGCTCCTGTAATAATCGCCACACATGATCCTTTAATCGCATATCCAACAGTAGACTCGACGATTTCAGGTAAACGGTCACCTTCCTCAGGCGTAATCGTAGCCAAGGAATTTAAGAATGATTGCGAACCACCCTTACATACTAATTCTGTCTCTACACCTGCTTTATCAGCTTCAAGTAATAGACCTATAGCGATAGAAACCGCACATTCAAATAAGGATTGGACGGTATAGTCCTTCGTATTTACAGCACGAAGCAGATCATATCCCTTCAGACTATCGTCCAAAATGACAATAAGAGCTGGATTCCCTTCCTTTTCGGGTAGAATCGTTTGCAGGTGCCCCCGCTTAGCTGAGCTTTTCCAATGAATTCTACTTAATGGATCTCCTACGGCATAATCACGAACCTCTGGTCCCCTAGTTCCGCTAGTAAGATAGCGATCCCGTGGCTCGGATACACCAACGCCCTCATTGTCACTAGTCCATTCTTGATCTCTAGGGATAACTATTGGGACGGGAAACACTGTAATCTCCTCATGACTCTTTAAGATATACTTCCTTCCAAACCACCCGAATAGTCCACCCCATTCTACATAACATTGCTGAAAAGCTATAATTCCTCTAGGAAGATTGGAAAGTGTATAAGAATAAGTAAAGGATCTAGAAAAGCCCGGAAAGATTAACTTGCAATAGGCTCCCCTTGTAAAGAAATCTGTCACAGTCAGCCAAGGAAGGGGAAGAATAGATTGAAATTGGATATAAACAACCACCTCAGCATCATGTCCAGTAGACAGTAGCAGTGGATTAACACTTCGCTTAATCTCGATATTCCGTGCTCCAAAGAGCTGGATGGCAAGACCAGCAACCATAATTATAACCGTTAGAATCAATAAGAATTGTACAGACCCGCCCCCATATCCGCTGTATAGAGAAAGAAGGATTCCTAATACAAGTGTCGCGACTCCCCATTCGATCATCCTAGATTTCATGATCTACTCCCCTTGCGGCTTCGATACATAGACAGGTTCACTTGTGATAACAATTGCGTGACAATCTCTTCTCCTGTTATGCCCTCAAGCATGGAATGTGAATGAAGTACAATACGATGTGAGAGAACGGGCACCGCCGTTTCTTTGATATCATCAGGCGTGACATACATCCTTCCATTCATATAGGCAGCTGCTTGAGAGGCCAGCATCCAAGCTAAAGTACCACGGGGACTTATTCCAAGTTGAAGTCTAGGATGATTACGAGAACTATTGGCAACCTCTACAAGAACCTGCTTAATAGACTCGTCCACAAACACATGCCTAACCTCACGTTGCATCGCTTCAATCTCTTCCACCATAACGACCGGTTTGATCTGTTCCAGCGGATGGCTCCACTGCATTCGTGTTAACAATTCTAGCTCCTCCTGCGGGCTTGGATAACCTAGACTGATTCGCATGAGGAATCGATCGAGTTGCGCCTCTGGCAAACGATAAGTCCCTTCGAACTGTAGTGGATTTTGTGTAGCAAGTAGAAGAAATGGTCTTGGTAACGGATATGTTGTACCGTCAACAGTCACCTTCTTCTCCTCCATAGCTTCTAGTAATGCCGATTGAGTACGTGGTGCAGCACGGTTAATTTCATCTGCTAGTACTACGTTCGAAAGAATAGGACCCTGACGAAATTCAAAATGTCCATTATGAGGGTGATACACGGTCGTGCCCGTAATATCTGCTGGCATTAGATCATAAGTAAATTGCACTCTACCAAAGGAACCTCCCATACAGGCTGCAATGACTCGAACAAGCATCGTTTTACCCACACCAGGTACATCCTCTAAAAGCACATGTCCGCCACACAACATAGACATGAGTACAAGTCGTATCTCGGTTTCTTTGCCGACCATGACCTTTCCTACTCGGGATGTCATTCTATCAAGTAGTTCAGCATGTATCTCTTGGTTATTCATAGATGGAATAGACATTATTCAGTACCCCCACTTCTTCATCGTCAATTGATTCCACAAGAATCTATTAACTATTCTTTCCATGAAAGAAAGGAAGTAGACGTGCTGTTGTAATATTTTCATAGACTCCACTTCAATATAATTACCTTGGAAGAATCTTAGTATGTCTTAATCCTACGCTCTTGCTCATTCATGTGGATGGACTGAGTGGAATGCCCTGTCGATTGTAGCAATTCTCGTAGTGGTGCCCACATTGTTCCCCCTCGCATCGTGACGCTTATATTGTTTATTTGTTCTTGCTTATCTGTTCTCATAGTTATCCATTTGCCAGTTGCCATATCAATCTGTAGCGAAACAGAATTCATATCGATGGCAGCTAATTTATGCTCTTGATCCCATGTCACACGACCCCCTAGTCTTTCCATCGTTAAACGTACAGGAACCATAATCTTTCCTTCAACAACCCGATATTCACTCGACTGAAGTTTTGTTTCCATTCTACCCACTTGCAATATTAAATCTTTACTTTGTGTAAATATCCCAGCATTCGGAACGATATGAGTAGCAATCCACGCCTGGCTTGGCTGTACTCTCTTCAAAGATTTAGCACTTTGAGTGACCTTGAACTGCACAGACTCCTGCTCCGGAGTCAGAATATCAAAGTTGTATCCTTGAGCACGATATTTCGAAATAATAGCTGGAAGTGCTTTAATCGTCTCCTCATGCCCTCCGCCGTCATGCATGAGAACGACAACCTGATCATTGCTTATGTTCTCCGTGGCTTGTCTAATAATATCTCCCGCGGGTACGTTCCTCCCTCTAGAGTCACCACTATCTATATTCCAATCGATAACTTGATACCCCGCTTGCTTCATTAGACTGAAATAGGTATTATCAAAATGTCCCGCCGTTCCACCAGGAGCTCTCACAAGTGATGTTCGAACCCCTATAACACGTTGAATCTCCGCTTCGGTCTGTTTGATCTGATTCCAGAATGGAGAGAAGCCTTTATACAGTTCATCATAGTTGTGATTATATGTATGATTGCCTATGGCATGCCCCTCTTCATGTAATCGAGAGATCAACTCAGGATATCTTGTAACATGTTCACCTAATACAAAAAAGGTAGCTTTGATATTGGAATCTTGTAATATGTCAAGCACTTTACCTGTAAGCTTGCTTGGCCCATCATCAAAGGTAAGATACACTGTTTTCTTCATCTTTTGCTTAACCGGGGCATCTGCTTGTACCTCAGCTGAAGATAGCCACTCTATTGTTTTTTCTTGCAGGGAGGATGTGTTAGATGAACTTGATACTGAGGATGGAAGTAACGTGCCCTCGGGATCTAATTTAGCATTAAGTTGTCTATACTGAGCTTGTGTAGGAAGCATCATCAGAACCAGAAGTAACAACGTGAATACGAATCCCAACTTTTGTTTATTGACGACAAAAAATTTGTTGATCATGAATTTTACCTCCACCGTTTCTATGAATTCTACTTTTCTGATAGATTATATGGTGAGGGTTATAAAAAAAGACTAGTACTATGGAATGATCTCGAAACAGTCCTATAGATGGAGAGTGAACATATTGGAGTTACTTAAATGGATTCAGTTATTGTTTGAGGAATATGGATATGCGGTGTTATTTATCGGCTTATTATTGGAGTTTATTGCCCTCCCTTTCCCTGGTGAAACGACGATGGCCTATGCCGGCTATCTTTCCTATCTAGGTGTTCTCGATTTCGCATGGCTGCTGATTATAGCATTTCTAGGTACAACCATTGGAATGACTATTACTTATTACATTGGTCTAAAGGCAGGATTACCTTTTATTAAGAGATTCGGAAGATTTATGTTCCTCTCTCCGCATAAATTAGAAAAAACACAACATTGGTTCAGCAAATATGGTCATAATCTAATTTTTATCGGATATTTCATTCCAGGCGTCCGACATTTCACGGGTTATTTCTCTGGTATAAATGCACTCCCCTTTCGTAAATTTTCCCTCTACGCCTATAGTGGTGCACTATTCTGGGTTATTCTCTTTCTTGGTCTTGGTAAGATATTCGGGCCACAATGGCAAGTGGCATTTCATTTAGCGGAAGTATACTCTCTATGGATCGTTGGTGGGATAGCTATTATTGCTCTCACCGTCATCTTCTATCGTTTCCGTAAAAAGATGAGTGCTGCTATGTTTACTAAACCGGATAAGAAAAGAGTTAAACGACCCTCATGACCTTCGGAACACGCAAAAGGAACCTTACAAGAATTTCGTAAGGTTCCTTTTTAAATACAAGCTATTCTTCAATAAAAAATGGAGGGCGTATCTTTCCACCCTTCTCATACGTTATATAAATATAGGCCTTAAAGGAGTGATTAACATGTTAATCCACAAAGAAACACAAATTGAACTGAAGGAACAATGTGCAGAGCTATATTCAACATTGCAAAAACACTGTCTTTCTATTACCAATAATCGTTGGGACGCCGACGATTTGACACAGGAAGCCTTCGCCAAGACCTTATCCTTCTATGCCTCTAAACGCGAACCTAATATCACCATACCCTTACTGCGTACCATTGCGCGTAATTCCTGGATTGACGAATTACGTAAAAAGTCTAAGTTACAACTTGGTTCGATAGATGAATGTGGTTATGAAGATCAGAGCTCAGAAGATCTTCAAGAAGGGTTGGAACAGCTAATGGAGAGATTAACGCCCAAGCAGCTGTTAGCGTTCGTCATGAAAGAAGGCTTCCTGTATTCATTGTCTGAGATAGCTGATAGGCTGCAGATCAAGGAGACAGCGGTTAAAGCACTCCTGTATCGGGCTCGCCAGAAGACCCAAGACCATGACGGAGACTTTAGCCACCACTGGTACAACATTCGTCAGGATTGGTTTAAGAGCCGGCTCATTCAAGCGGTTAAATATGAGAACTCCACCGTTCTAGAAGAGCTTATTATTGCCATTAGTGAAATCACCATACAAAATCAAGTTCACAGAGAATCCCGTTCATCGGTCAAGATGATGTTTCAACCATTATCACGAAACCAAATGGCGGCATGAGGTTATACTTCGCCAAACTTTGAGCCGTGCTTTCGATGCCAGTTTTGCTTCGCAAAACTTAAGTTCATGCTTTCGATGCCAGTTTTGCTTCGCAAAACTTTGAGGAGGATATTAAATGAGTATTATACCTTATGTTGTTGAGCAGACCTCTAATGGAGAGAGGTCTTATGATATCTATTCCCGTCTGTTGAAGGATCGCATTGTATTTCTAGGATCGGAGATTAACGATTCAACGGCCAACAACATTGTTGCACAACTACTTTTTCTAGCAGCAGATGATCCGGACAAAGATATTTCTTTGTACATTAATAGTCCTGGAGGTTCCGTTACAGCCGCCTTTGCAGTCTATGACACGATGCAATTTATTAAACCCGAGGTCAGAACCATATGCACAGGGCTTGCTGCTTCCGCCGCATCATTACTGCTGTTAGCGGGTCATAAAGGAAAACGGCTTGCACTACAGCACAGTGAAATTATGATTCACCAACCTTTGGGCGGAGCACAAGGGCAAGCCACAGACATTGAAATATCCGCACGACGTATTCTAAAAATAAAGGATCAACTGAATTCTTTATTCGCTGAAAAAACGGGTCAATCCATAGAAAAGGTAAGAATGGATATGGAAAGAGACTATTTCTTATCTGCTGAAGAAGCCAAATCCTATGGGATTGTCGATGAAGTAGTGTGTTCACCCTTATAACTTAGCCGAACAAAAAAGCCAACATCTTACATTCCTAAGATGTTGGCTCTTTCCATAAAAAAATGAAGGGTTTGCACTTATTTATTCAAAGTGCAAACCCTTCGGGTTATTGTTCATTCATCTAATTTCAGCTTCACTATTCACTATCAACAATCAATGAGATTGCTTAACCTCACCTGTCATGTGTTTCACATCAGATCGAGAAACTTCTGGTGCAGGCTTCGTTTTTTTGATAAAGAAAGCTAACACCAAAGCACCGGCTGCTAACCAAGTGGCAATCACAAATGCTTGATTAATACCATAGATCGTTGACTCTGCAGCGATATGAGCCATCGCTAGCTTATCTGTTGGAGAGACACCGCCTGCTATCGCTAGCTCTGTAGCATGACTCTTTGTCTGTGTCGTCATCACGGTAACAAGAACGGCCGTTCCAATCGATCCTGCAATGGTCCGAAGGGTGTTCGACATCGCTGTACCATGAGCATTCATGCTTTGAGGCAACTGATTGAGACCCGCTGTCTGTATAGGCATCATCATCAATGACATACCAAACATACGTATCGAATAAATAAGAATCATATGGGTATATGTGGTTGCACCCGTTAATTGGGTGAATTCATAAGTAGTAATAACGGTAATCAGCAGACCAATCACAGATAACCATCTCGCTCCAACCTTATCGAATATAGCTCCAGTAATGGGAGACATAATCCCCATCAAGATCGCACCTGGAAGCATCATCAATCCTGACTCCATCGGTGTAAACTGTCTGATATTCTGTAGGAAGATCGGAAGTAAAATCATTCCTGCATACATAGAAATTGTGATCAGCACATTAATAATGGTCGTCAATGTGAACATATTATATTTAAAGATTCTAAATTCAAGCATAGGACTTGTCGAAGAAATTTGGCGCCATACGAATAGGATGACAGACACGGTTCCTATCACGAGACAAGAAAGAACCGTTGTACTTCCCCAACCGTCTGTACCTGCATCACTAAATCCGTAAAGAAGTCCACCAAATCCAATTGTTGATAACACAACTGATAACATATCAAATGAAGGTTTCGTTACTTTTGTCACATTTTTCAAAAATAATATGCCAATTAATGTAGCGATCGCCGAAAACGGTAAAATAATATAGAAAAGAACACGCCAATCATAATTCTCTACAATCCAACCCGAAAGCGTCGGTCCAATAGCTGGAGCCAGAATCATAGCGAGCCCCATTAAACCCATAGCAGATCCCCGCTTCTCAATCGGGAAGATATTCAAAAATACAACGGTCATTAAAGGCATGATAATACCTGCACCAGCTGCTTGAACGACTCTACCTACCATTAATATTCCGAAATTTGGTGATAATCCACAAATCAATGTTCCTATCGTAAATAATCCCATTGCCGAAATAAATAACTGCCTCGTTGTAAAACGAGAAATCAGAAATGCTGTGACAGGAATGAGAACACCATTGACCAACATATATCCTGTAGTTAACCATTGTCCTGTAGCTGCTTCAATCTTTAGATCACCCATAATGCTAGGTAAGGCAACATTCAATAACGTTTGATTTAGAAACGCTACAAATGCCCCAATCATGAGTGCAGCTATAATTGGACCTCTTTTTATATTATCTAGAACTGAGGTATTACTATTATTCATAATTTATATTATCTCTCCCTTGTTGTTGTAATATCTCATTCATCTGCTGATGAATCCGCAGTAAATCTTGCCTATCATTCACAGACAACTGATTCAGAGGAGACAATGACTGCATATATGCACGTTCCATTCGATCTTGTAATTCATCTCCTTTATCTGTTATTCGGAGTGTGACCGATCTGCGATCACTCTCAAGCCGCTCACGACTAACTAATCCAGACTTCACCAATCGATCTACTAACCCACTTGTTGTACTATTCCCAACAAGAATTAGCTCAGATAGCTCAGCTAACCCAATATCGGGATGAGCACGAAGTGTTTGGAGTACATGAAACTGCATAAATGTGGTCCCCATGGCATCCGCATTTTTCCGTAACAAATAAAAAAGCGAGTGCTTCACTTGGTTAAATGAGCTTAATACTTCCCGAATCTGCTTAGAATCACTGTCTTTATTTTCTACATTTTGCTTCGTATTATTCCCACCCAAATTATTTCGCATACGAATTATTGTAATCCTAACAAATACCCATGTCAATATGAACATAAGATAAAAGTTACATATAAAATTTCAAAGCGTTTTCATAAATAGCTAGCACAAAACAGCAAATCAGCTGTCCCGTGCAGGCATCCCAGTCGATTTGCTGTCATATATTTATATTTGTTATTGTCCTAACGATTGAAGTGTCTTCAATACTTCTTCCGTGTGGCCAGCTACTTTAACTTTACGCCATTCCTTTACAATTACTCCCTCTTCATTCATAAGGAATGTTGATCTCACAATACCTAGATATTCTCTTCCGTACATTTTTTTAAGTTGCCAGACGCCATACATTTCACTTACGGAGTGATCGGTATCCGATAATAGAAGGAATGGAAGATGATTTCGCTCGATAAATTTATGATGTGATTTCAACTCATCTGGACTAATTCCAAGAATAACAGCACCTAGCTCTTCGATATCTGAATTAGCGTCACGGAAACTACATGCCTCCTGTGTACAGCCCGGGGTCATATTCTTTGGATAGAAATAAAGTACAACTTTACGACCACGATAATGACTTAAGGACACCTTTTCACCATTCGAAGCCATAAGTGTAAATTCTGGAGCGTTATGCCCTATTTGTAATGTTTCCACGATTTCAATCTCCTTCGTATGTCATTATTCTACTTAATAAATTGATTGTATCTGCAAAAAAAATTATAATGTAATGAATCCTAATCCATCGATGTCGAATAACCGCACCTATTTCCGAGAGTTGTGAAAGGAAGAAGCTTGAATGACAAGAAAGACGAAAAGAACCATTTGGTGGGTTCTTGCTGTACTCATAGTTGCAGTGATTGGTTATTTAGTATATTATTTCACATCCATTTATAATGGTCTAGAAGGATTGCATAAAGAAGGTAAAGAATCTCCATTTAGTCATTTACCACAGGTCGAAGCAGCGGCAACAGAACCTCCCAAATGGGAAGGAACTGAACTCGTTAGCCTTCTAATCATGGGTGTAGATGGACGTGGGCTTAGTAAAGGCGAAATTCCTAGATCAGACAGTATGATGGTCGTTACTCTTGACCCTGTGAAGAAGAAAATCCATCTTTTTTCTATTCTAAGAGATACTTATATTGATATTCCTGAATTCCGCAAAGATCGTATCAATACTGCCATTACTCACGGCCCCAATACAGCTATGAAAGCCATTGGTGATCTTCTTGGTATTCCCGTTCAATATTATGTGTACACAGACTTTCAAGGATTCATTAAATTAGTCGATTCCGTAGGTGGCGTTGATTTTTTTGTGGAAAAGGATATGAAATACGGAAGCAAAGCGGATAAGCACGAATATGATATTGATCTCAAAAAAGGCATGCAGCATTTAGATGGAGATAAGGCACTGCAATATGTAAGGTTCCGACACGATGCTTTATCTGACTATACGCGTACGGAGAGGCAAAGAGAATTCTTAAAAACCGTAGCTAGCAAGATGCAGTCTACCACTTCGATCATGAAGCTTCCATCCATTCTGGAAGAGGTTAGTCCATTCGTGGATACCAATCTATCAACCAATGATATGTGGAAACTTGCTAATATTGGATATCAAAGCTCCATCGAAGGTAGTGAGCAGATTCCTCCGATGAATCTCCTCGCAGAAGAACACGTTGGTGGTGCATCTGTGATCACAGTTAGAAATATGGACGATCTAAGAAGCTATGTTCAAAAGGTGTTAGAAAATACTGAAGTAGAGCCATCTGTAGATGGTGCAGAAGTAGAAACAACAAAATAAAATCTGGTGAATGTTATTACCTCGCCTCAGAGAGTGGAAGCGGCCTTCATGGGCTTGCTTCCACTCTCTCGCGAAACGATGAAAGGAAGTTATAACCCCATGATAAAACGTACTCAATCGGAACATCTCTATCAGGAAGCATTGCAGCATATTGTCGGTGGCGTCAACAGCCCTTCGCGCTCATTCAAAGCGGTAGGCGGCGGTGCACCCGTCTTTATGAAGCGGGCCAAAGGCGCTCATTTCTGGGATGCCGATGATAATCAATATATTGATTATCTTGCGGCATATGGTCCCATTATCGCAGGGCATGCCCATCCTCATATCACAGCAGCTATAACCAAAGCGGCTGAGAATGGTACCCTTTACGGGGCTCCTACGGAGTGGGAAATTAAACTAGCGATCATGTTGAAAGAGGCTATTCCTTCTATGGATAAAGTTCGATTCGTCAATTCTGGCACAGAAGCCGTCATGACAACGATTCGAGTCGCTCGAGCATACACGAAACGCAACAAAATTATTAAATTTGCTGGTTGTTACCACGGCCATTCCGATCTAGTTCTTGTAGCTGCCGGATCAGGCCCTTCAACACTAGGCATTCCCGATAGTGCAGGAGTTCCAGCAAGCATTGCTCAAGAAGTCATTACAGTACCCTTTAACGATTTGGATGGACTTAAAGTAGCACTAGAGCGCTGGGGCGATGATGTTGCAGCAGTAATGGTCGAACCTATCGTTGGTAACTTTGGAATGGTTATGCCCGAAGATGGATTTCTAGAGGGTCTATGCAAGATGACACATGATAATGGCTCTCTCGTTATCTATGACGAAGTGATCACGGCTTTCCGTTTCCATTATGGATCAGCTCAAACGTTTGCTGGTTTACAGAATCATGATGCTATCGTACCTGACCTTACAGCTCTAGGTAAAATCATTGGTGGAGGATTACCAATTGGTGCCTATGGAGGTAGAAAGCATGTTATGGAACAAGTTGCTCCACTTGGACCTGCATACCAAGCCGGAACGATGGCAGGTAACCCTGCTTCTATTCTGTCAGGTATTGCTTGCTTGGAAGTATTACAGGGCGAGGGTGTCTATGAAGAGATGAACCGTCTTGCCGTGAAACTTACTGATGGGCTTCAAACGTCTGCAGATCGTCATGGGATTCCCCTAACGATTAACCGAATTCGTGGTTCGTTCTCTACCCATTTCTGTAATCACCCTGTTACGAATTACGAAGAGGCTCAGGATACAGATGGAGAAGTCTTTGCCGCATTCTTCCGTAATATGCTCAAACGTGGCATTAATCTTGCTCCATCCAAATATGAAGCTTGGTTCCTTACAATAGCTCATACGGATGAAGATATCGAACGTACACTTGAAGCTGCCGATGAGGCGCTTCGAGAAATGACTCTCTAGTATCATTTTTATTGAAAAGAGGCTCTCTTTTATCAAAAGACTGAGTTACCAAAATGGCAGGCCAAGGTGTTTATCCTTGACCTGCCATTTTGTATATATGGGATTCAATACCCGATGATCAGCGTGAAATATTCAATCGATCTATTTCCTTACGGATGATTTCAATTCCTGTAGCTATACTGGTATCTGGAACATTAGATACGTTCAATCGCAGCGTTGTCTCAGTATATCCTCCAGGTAGATAATAAGACTCGGTACTATCTACAATGATGTTACGCTTCTTTAGTGCAATCCTCAGTGTTTCAAATGAGAGCTTATTAGGCATGGGCACAATGGTATGCACGCCCCGATTACGCGGAGCAGCAGCGAATGACTCATGATCAGAATTCCGTACTAAGGCTTCATTTAACAGCTTCATTTTTCTATAGTATGAAGACTTGATCCGTTCACGATGCCTATCGAACATTCCACTTTTCATATATATTTCGAGTGCCGCCTGAGATAGCATAGAAGTATCCACGTCAAATATGACTTTGAATCGGCTGAACATATCGATCAACAACGGGGGTATAACAGCAACACCTACTCGTAGGCCTGGGAAGAGAATTTTGGAGTAGCTTTTGAGATAAATCACATGAGGTGAAGAAGCGTAAGCATAAATAGGATCTGCCTTGGAGTCATTCTCTAGATCTGCTAGATAATCATCCTCAACTATGTATACATCATATTTATGTGCCAGTCGTGCGATTTCCTGCTTCTGCTTCATCGTCAAGGATGTTCCTAACGGGTTATGAAAACGAGGCATCGTGTAGAAAAATTTTATCGTACCTGTAGCGAATATTTCCTCCAACTTCTCCAGATCTAGCCCCTCTTCATTTCTAGGTATCCCTATAACCGGAATATTCATTATATTCAGCATCTCAATGAATAAAAAGTACCCCGGTTGCTCAATAACAATCGTGTCCCGGCTACTCGGAAAAGGCATAGAGGCAAGAATTGCTAGCGCTTGCTGAACACCCGATGTCACCACAATTTGCTCCTTATTCGTAAACACCTGATATCCGGCTAAGTGTTTCTGTAGAACTAGGATCAGAGAAGAGAGACCCCTTCGTGTTCCATAGGTAAATAAATCATCCTTATAAGAATCGATAGCTTTATTAATACAATGCTGAAAATCAACATAAGGGAATACAAGCTGATCTGGTGCTGATGATCCAAAATCCAATATCATTTTTTGACTATCTTCAACTGAGCTATCTTTGTACGCACTCTGCTTCTGTACTACATAGTATCCACTCTTGGGGATAGAATATATGAGATGACGCTTCTCCATCTCCTCATAAGCACGAATAACGGTGCTTTTGTTACAGCCATATCTCTCTGCCATACTTCTGATCGAAGGCAGTTTGTTTCCTTGAGAGAATTCGCCCTCTTGAATCTGTTCTTCAAGCGCTAGAATCAATTGTGAGTATTTGTTCATTGTTACCCCCACCCCATTCTGTACCGGTACACTTATGTTTAATTGCTATTGTATCTCATTCCTGAGTTCTTGTATATTGAATAAGCTGGTTACACCCTAACCACCACTCATACACACTGGAGGGATACGAATGAATACTACACGTCAGAATGGTCCAGCTTATTTAGCTGCATTTTTATATGCCATCATTATTGGATTCTCCTTTATATTTGTTAAAATGACGATCTCTGCAGCACATCCTTTAGATGTTCTAGCACATCGATTTACAGTATCCTTCTTGGCTGCCAGTATTCCCGTGATTTTCGGCTGGATACCTATCCGCATTAAACTGAAGGACCTAGGTGCCATCTTACCCCTTGCTTTGTTGTCTCCAATCTTATTCTTTGCACTCCAAGCTTTTGGACTTATGAATGCCTCCTCATCAGAGGCGGGAATTATTCAGGCATCCGTCCCCATTTTCACCTTATTACTTGCCTCTTACTTTCTTAAGGAACGAAGCAGTGGTCTACAGAAAATTTCTTTACTAGTCTCTGTAGCAGGTGTCATCTTCATCTTCGTGATGAAGGGCGGTTCTGGGTCGACCTCCGGTAACTTCCAAGGCGTATTATTACTACTCCTATCTGCCCTTTCATTCGCTGGATATAGCGTGCTTGCACGACCTTTAACTCGTTCTTTTAAACCGATGGAATTAACATACGTCACGCTTGGAGTCGGATTCATTTTATTTAATATTATGGCTGTAGGAAGACATAGTGCTGCTGGAACATTAAATGAATTTATGCTGCCACTGGCAGACATCAGCTATATTGGGGCATTGTTATATCTCGGTGTTCTCTCTACCATGGTTACAACATTACTCTCAAGCTTCGCGCTCTCACGGATGGAAGCTTCCAAAATGAGTGTGTTCAGTAATTTCTCCACACTCGTCTCTATGTTTGCTGGTGCCATGTTCCTAAGCGAACAATTGCGATACTATCATATCATTGGTGCCATGATGATTATTGTGGGTGTGCTCGGCACCAACTTCTTGGGGCATAAGCGTGACTCTTTGGATGCTACTAAACAGAAGATTAAAGCTGTAGCCGTCCCCCAAAAAAATTAGATATGAATTGATATAACGTGTAGGAATAATCAGCTTATGTGCAAAAAAAAGAACTCCAAGATGATAATCTTGGAGTTCTTTTAACTATTCATTTCATGGATGAGCATAATACTCATTAGTGCTAACTCGTACAACCACGGTAATATTCTCAATCTTCTGTACTAGAATACACTAAGGATTAATAAAAGCTGTCCTTAATTGTGAGCTATACTGTACATCACACCCTAAGCCTGTGGCTAGCGCTGCTAATGGTACGTAAGTTTTACTCTCTTTACCTACCTTATTTAAGAATGCTGGTGTGTCCACAGAGAGCGACTGTCCATTAACCTCAATAGTGGATGATCCGATCTTAATCACAACGATTCGATCACCGTAAGTAATAGTTGCACTTGAAGTTACATTATCCCATGTAGAGGTTGCTCCAATGGCATCCACAATATCCTTAATGGCTACGTAATTCTGATTGTTTCGTAGGACAGGATGATAGGGTGTGTTTAATTCCTTGCCCTTCACTACAATCGTCATAGGTAAATCACTATGAATAGACGACGGTTTCAAATATTCACCCCAGATTGTTTTGGCAAATACTTCAGCCATAGAACTGTATCCTAATTGATTGGGATGAATATCTCTTTTTACAAGAATATGAGTCATCGTACTTTCCCCACCCACAAATTCCTTTGCCACATGTGCTACCTTAATCTTTGTTCCTTTTTCTTGGTATGTAGCAGCGAGTTGATCCACTACGCCTGAGAATGCTGTAGAAGCTTCTATTAATCTAGGATATACCACGGCATCTGCAATTTCCGGTACAGGTTGATACTGATCTGCGACAACAATAAGTGCATCTGGATTCAATACATGAAGATCGTCCAAGACTGCTGTCATGTTCGAGGTATACGCTTTAAACAATTTATCTATGCTTGAAGTAAGCTCTATATTACTCAGTGTACCCGCGCTCTTCAAAATTTCCGACATATCATTGCCGCCAATAGTAATTGTGATCAGATCTGCTGACTCCAGATCCTTCTTGAGTTCCCCGGAAGATGCTGCAATTTGTTCAGCTCTTGGATCTGGAAGAGCCGGTTGAATAGCTTCTGCTGTAATGGATTGACCCGATTTAGTCGCCTTCACAAAATGTTCTAAGCCTGTACCTTTCAATCCAGCAATACCATAGTTCTTCGTAATTGTTCGACTATGGTACAATCCTTGCTCCTGAAGCCGATCTACGAAACCATAAGGAGCTTTCTTCATATCTTCCAAGCCTGGTTCGAACCCAACAGTTAGAGAATCACCTAAAGCAACAATACGATAAGGTGTAGGTTGATTATCAACAACCGAGCCTGTTTCAGCAGAACTTTGGGGTACCCATAACATGCTTGACATGAGTACGACTGCCGTAACTCCTGTGAAACATTTTTTCCAATAATGTAGCATTCCACCACTCCTTCTTCATAGGTTAGCAGCAAAGTGTATATCTGCTAATACCCTTCCTTTAGTTTAGCATCAAATATCACACATGGAATCATTTTTCTAAAGCTTAGCCTGTCTCCTCACGAAATTGGACAAAAAAAGATGACACCTAAAATTCAGAAGTCATCTCTATATTCACTTACCATTCACTTCTCCTTCGGAGGAGTCGCGCCCTGCTCTGCCCTCTCCATATAACCATTATATCGATCATCTAATTCACGTGCTATGCTACGATATTTAAGAGTCTCTTCCACGATCGGGTCCATTGTCGTCTGAATACGGACTTCGTATTTAGGTGAGTTCAGCTTACGCTGCTGCTCCTCACGCTTGAACTGCTCCTGAACTTCACCTTCGGTTAGCAATTCACTAATGACTCTCTCCAATTCATCATGATCCTTCATGGACAAATAACACTCCTTCGTCGACGTGTGAGTAATATTTACTGTACTTCATAACCTGTCGCATTGGCTGTCTGCAATGCATCCACCAGTTGTGTATGAATAGCACCGTTAGTAGCAACTACATGGCGAACGCTCAGCTCGTATGGTCTTCCTGTTGTATCACTAACCGTACCCCCAGATTCCGTTACAAGCAGTACTCCCGCAGCTAAATCCCAAGCATTCAGTCCAATCTCCCAGAAGCCAGTCAATCTTCCAGCAGCTACATATGCCATATGCAATGCTGCCGATCCCCCTGAACGGATGTTGCGTACTTGAGGTGCAAGATGTTGTAATCCAGCCATATTGATGGGGAATGCAAATTTCTGATCGGTAGGAAATCCAGTAGCAAGCAGACTTGTTTCAAGCGTAATTTCACCAGATACAGAGGTTGGCTTACCATGAACATAAGCCCCTTTACCCTTCTCAGCTACGAACATTTCGTCTCTAGACGGATCATAGATGACACCTACGATAATCTCTCCTTTGTAAGCAAGAGCAATAGAGATAGAGTAGAATGGGAAACCATGAACATAATTCGTCGTTCCATCTACAGGATCCACAATCCATACATATTCTTCGTTTAAAGTTTCTTGTAAGGCTTGTGCAGACGCCTCTGGTCCAGGCTGTACACTTTCTTCGCCAAGAATAAAGTGGTCCGGAAAATGAGTCAGAATAAGCTTGCGAATCATCTGCTCCGCACCTTTATCAACTTCCGTCACCAAGTCTTGAGCAGAATATTTAGTGTTCAGTTCTTTTACCGTACCCAATTTACTTTTGATCCATTCTCCGGCTTTCGATGCTGCATTAATGGCTACCGCCGTATGGCTCTTGCTCGACACGACATAAGGAACTTTATTCTTTTGATCCAAAGTATTCACTCTACTTTCTATTTAAAAATCTAGTAAATCTTATGTTAACAAGTATACGCCACTTCGATGTTAAAGTTTCGCCCGAATTACTACTATCGCTGTCCATTTGTTTGTTCTGGGTAAAGCTAATTTCAACAAGAAGAAACGCCTTTGCCGTCCTTAAAGGGACGGTAACCGTTTCTTCTTGTTGAAATATAAGCAAAGTACAGTGGAAACTTATACTTTCTTATATTTATAAAAAGCCCGTCCAAAAGCCGCGCCTTTGCCTCGGCTTGGATCAAGAACGGACTTTATAATCATGTTCTGTATATTTGAATATATTCTAACCTTAAGTTTACCTGAGTTAAGGAGAAATAGCGACACTTGCCCCATCCAGAATACGAACCCCTTCGGCAGCATATTGTCCCATATCCTTCATGAGTTCGAATAGCGCAGAGTCTTTTCCCTTAGCTTCAATCATAACATCCAACGCGGGTGTGTAACTAGCAATTCTTCTCAAGAAATCCAGCAAAGGTCCAATCTCCACATTCTCCGCATGACTTCGTAGATCCGTTGCGCTTCTTGGACTAGATACATGAAGCTTAGGTACAAGAGGCTTATCCAACTCCGTATCCGCTTGGGCTAACTCACCGTCCCAAGTCTTAACAATATCAGGCCAGATTTCCCAAGGTTTCTCCCCTTCATTGTTCACCCACTGATGATGAATATCCATGACCATCGGCAACCCAACCTTACGCGCGACCTCGAGCGTCTCGAATGCATTAAATGTCTTATCATCATTCTCTAATGTCAACCGTTTCTGTATATCAGGACTTAGTCCCGAGAAACTTTCTTCGAACCGAGCAGCTGCGGAGGGCTTGTCCCCATAAGCGCCACCAATATGAATATTGTTCTTCGCGGTAGCATTTAGTCCCATCGCTTTAAGCATTTTAACATGATGCTCAAGATCACGAATAGAATTAACAAGTACCTCCGGTCGTGGTGTACTTAGGACAGTGAAATGATCAGGATGAAAAGATACACGGACGCCATGATTTCTCACATATTCACCTACTTCAGCGAATGGCTCCTGCAACGCAGGAAATGGGTCCCAGTCTACAAGATCTCCATGAGTTGCCAGTGGAATCAGCTTCGATGAGAAGCGATAGACTTGAATATCATGTGCTAGATTATGCCTAAGAAGCCTGAGCGTATTGTGCAAATTCTCTTGCGCAATACGTTCGAGCTTCCGAATAGCAGCTTCACGGTCACCTAATTTATTGAAGCTGGCCATAGTCATCGTACGAGAAGGAGATGCATTCATTACCACCATGGACATCGCTACATATCCAAACCGGACAATCATACCTTTTGCTCACCAAAAAACATTTCAAAAGCAAGCTTAGTTTGAATCCGTGATTCTTCTTCATTCAGCTTACGAATAAACTCCATCTCAACTTCCGTTACTTCCTCACCCTGAAAGTTAATCTCAGCAATACATCCTACAATTCGAACGATCGCAACCGCCACATTATCAGGTGTGTATGCAATGACCTTTTGTCCAGTAGGAAATACCCGAAATCCTTCCTTAACCATTTTGCCACGGCCGTATTCGAATAGTTCGTATAATTCCTGGTCATTCTTGAACTTGCATACAGAGTTGAATTCCGTTTGAAATCCCATACCAGACGCCTCTTTTCTATTCAGAATAGGTTGTATTACTTACACTACGTGATCAAAAGATGAATTTTTGAACAACCTCTTACAGATCATTACTATAGTTCAATGCTTGTTTGCTTGCATATCGTTCCTGCCCTAACTCGATCATACGATCTAGAAGTGCAGCATAACTAAGTCCAGTTTCCCGCCACAGTAGAGGATACATACTGAAAGGAGTAAATCCTGGCATCGTATTAACTTCATTAATGAGAATCGCAAGGTCTGATCTACGAATAAAGAAATCAATCCGACTAATTCCGTTACCTTCAATTGCCTGAAATGCAACGATGGCAGCTTCACGAATTCGATCAGCCAATTCAGGATCCAGCGGAGCCGGAATCAACATTTGTGATTGCCCATCCGTATATTTAGCTGCATAGTCATAATAATCACTTGAAGATACAATCTCACCAGGAACAGATGCCATAGGTTCATCATTACCCAAAACGCTGACTTCTACTTCTCTAGCATCGACAAATTGTTCAATTATAACCTTAATGTCATAACGGAAAGCATATTCAACAGCACGTACTAGCTCCTCACGGTCTTTCGCTTTGGATACCCCAACACTTGAACCTAGATTAGCTGGTTTCACAAAACATGGATACCCTAAACTATCCTCAACATTATTAATAAGATCGTGATTATCTTTCACCCACTGAGTTCGCGTAAAATATCGGAAACCAACCTGAGGTATTCCAGCCTCTGCAAAAAGTTTCTTCATCGTCACCTTATCCATACCTGCAGCAGATGGTAACACTCCAGCGCCTACATACGGCATATTGGCCATCTCGAACAATCCTTGAATCGTTCCATCTTCACCGAAGGTACCATGTAACAGCGGGAACATAATATCCACTTTTACAGAAGCTTCACTGCGATATAAGCGACTAAACAACGAATTCAATGCTTCCTGTGTTCCCGTAGAATGGCTTGTAAGCTTCAGTTCTTCAATTCGCTCAAATGGAGCACCTATTTTGTCACCTTTGTTCCATTCCCCTTGTTTCGTTATATAGAAGGGAACAATTTCATATTTATTGAAATCAAAGGCACTCATCACTGCAAAAGCTGTCTGAAGTGAGACCTCATGTTCTCCTGATTTACCGCCATAAACAAGACCTACCGTCAATTTAGTCATTACTTAACCTCTTTCCATAATTACAGGTTCACCCTGCTCATTCCACAATCTGTTGCCATACTCGGTTATTATCCGTTTGAATTGTTCTACTATTAAAATACGTCTGGAATATGCAAAAGCTGGTATCTCGTGTTCTCATTCCACGCATAGGAATCTTTATAATCCCAATAACGATGCTTACTGCTGACGGTATTGGCATTGACAAGTGGCATGCCACCTGCATCGAAAGCCGTTACAATCGTACTATGCTGGTAGGAGCCGTCTCCATCCCAATCATAAATAATGACATCACCCAGACTTAGTTGCTCCGGACGCTCTACAACATCTGCTCTCAGTCCCCAAGTACTGGAGGTTAACAGACGTTCCAAGCTGTTTGATACAGCCCAGCTATAACTCCACCACTCTTTTTCGTTAACATACCCTTTGTACCACCAACCTGAAGCTCTTTTACCAGTATAGTGGATTGGAGCCCCCCCTGCAAAGAGGCATTGCGAGATATAATTAGTGCAATTCACTGCAAATGAGGTGAATTCTGGATTATCAGAATCCCACCAGCGATCCGCGTAAGCTACCGCTTCTTCACGATGATACTTCGTAGGACGGCGACCAGCGCCACCCCCTAATACATAAGAATTTAAGTAGGGTTCCGGTTCACCTGAGTACACTTCTCTTTCTTTATGAGTTATCTTAGGCAAGACGGAATGTCTTTCTGTTGTTAGTTGTTCTATACTCACAACGGCCCAAGCATCTCCATCACGGATCATTGTTAAACGCTGATGTTGAATAGAATCCTCTCGATGAGTAGCGCCACCCTTAACATACAGCAGCTGCCCATGTAACTGAACATCGGCTACCACCTCTTGCTCTGAATCCAGAATCATACGCAATATTTTGGCGCGTGTCTCACTTCGTAACGGCTTAACTCCGCGCTTTTCATATCCTTGGTCAATCCTTTTCAACATTTTCGATCTATCCATTAAGTAGTTCATATCCGTTACGATCTGCTCTACCAACTCTGAGCGGTAATCGATATGACATTGATTATGCTGATTCACATAAGTATAAAGGGTTTGTTTCCATTCCTTTTCCATGATTTCTTGACTCCCCTCATCTTCATTTCTACTTCACCCATATCTACACCAATATATGAAAGTAAACCCTACACTATCCATGATTCTTCTTAATAATTGGACGAAGTTAGAGGCAAAAACTTCTTTACTCCCTTCTATGTAAACGGTATACTTAAATCAAACAACAAATTATGAAATTAAGTTTCACCTAATGAAACAACAAACGAAAAACTTAAGAGGGTTAAAAACCACATCTACTAAGGAGGAACACGTATGTCAGGAAAGGATCATTTCTCTACCGCTCAAAACCTAGAGGTTGAAGGCAAAAAATATCGTTATTACAGTCTACAAGCTCTAGAGAAACAAGGAGTAGGTAGCATCTCTACTCTCCCCTTCTCCATTAAAGTACTTCTTGAGGCCGCTGTTCGCCAATTCGATGGACGGGCTATTACAGAAGAGCATGTTCGTCAACTGGCAGATTGGAATGCAGGCAGTGACTCGAACAAAGAAATTCCTTTTATTCCAGCTCGTATTGTTCTACAAGACTTCACGGGTGTACCTGTCGTAGTCGATCTTGCAGCCATGCGCGATACTGTGAAAAAGGCTGGGGGAGACCCTAAGCAAATTAATCCTCTTGTTCCGGTTGACCTTGTTATCGACCACTCTGTCATGGTTGATGCATTCGGTACAGCAGACGCACTAGATTACAATATGAATGTTGAATTTGAGCGTAATGAAGAGCGCTATCGCTTCCTTCGCTGGGCACAAACAGCCTTTAATAATTTCCGTGCTGTTCCTCCTGCAACAGGAATCGTTCACCAAGTTAACCTAGAGTATCTAGCTTCTGTAGCAGCAACAAAGACTATTGATGGTGAAACGGTTGTTTATCCTGATTCACTTGTAGGAACTGACTCACATACGACCATGATTAACGGACTTGGAGTTGTAGGCTGGGGTGTTGGCGGTATTGAGGCAGAAGCGGGTATGTTAGGACAGCCTCTTTATTTCGTAATGCCGGAAGTTGTAGGCTTTAAATTAACAGGAAGTCTGAACGAAGGCGCTACAGCAACAGACCTTGCGCTTACAGTGACTCAAATTCTACGCAAAAAGGGTGTTGTAGGTAAATTTGTAGAATTCTACGGCCCTGGATTGCTCAATATTAGTCTGGCGGACCGTGCAACGGTTGCTAACATGGCTCCAGAATATGGTGCTACTATCGGTTACTTCCCAGTAGATGCCGAGACTCTTTCTTACCTACGTAATACAGGCCGTTCGGAAGAACAGGTCAATCTAGTAGAAGCTTACTATAAAGCTCAGAACATGTTCCGTACGCCGGATACCGTTGACCCTGAGTTCACAGACGTTATCGAATTGGATCTAGCTTGTGTTGTACCGAGTCTAGCAGGACCTAAACGTCCACAAGATCGTATTGAGCTAACTCAAATGAAGGATTCCTTTAACGATATTATTCGTACCCCAGTAGATAAAGGCGGCTACGGACTTACAGATAGCAAAATAGCAGAAACGGTGAACATTCAGCACCAGGACGGTTCAATCAGTAAACTCGGAACTGGCGCCGTTGTTATTGCAGCCATAACAAGCTGTACGAATACCTCCAACCCAAGCGTGATGTTAGGTGCTGGATTACTAGCGAAAAAAGCAGTAGAACGTGGACTTACGAAGCCTGGTTATGTGAAAAGTAGTTTAACTCCAGGATCACTCGTTGTAACAGAGTACTTGAAGAAGGCTGGCCTACTTGAGCCATTAGAAGCTCTTGGTTTCTATCTTGCTGGTTACGGCTGTGCCACTTGTATTGGTAACTCAGGGCCACTTCCTGATGAAGTGAGTCAAGCTATTGCTGATAATGACCTAACCGTCGCTGCGGTATTGTCTGGTAACCGTAACTTTGAAGGTCGCGTCCATGCCCAGGTTAAAGCCAACTACCTTGCTTCTCCACCACTAGTTGTCGCTTATGCATTGGCAGGTACAGTGAATATCGACTTACAGAATGATCCGATCGGCTACGATCCAAACAACCAACCCGTCTATCTGAAAGACATTTGGCCTACTTCAGCTGAGATCAAAGAAGCGATCGCGCTGTCTCTGACTCCAGAGATGTTCCGCCAGAAATACGAGAATGTATTTACGGCTAACGAGCGTTGGAATGCTATTCCAGTTCCAGAAGGTGAACTGTATGAATGGGATGACAAATCAACCTATATTCAGAATCCACCATTCTTTGAGAATCTATCGACTGATCTTACAGATATTCAAGATATCCGATCTGCACGTGTGTTAGCTCTACTAAGTGACTCTGTAACAACAGACCATATTTCACCAGCGGGTAATATATCTCCATCTAGCCCTGCCGGTCTGTATTTGAAAGAGCATAACGTGCGACGTGAAGACTTTAACTCCTATGGTTCTCGCCGTGGTAACCATGAGGTCATGATGCGCGGAACGTTCGCGAATATTCGTATTCGGAATCAGGTCGCTCCAGGCACCGAAGGTGGCGTAACAACGAATCTATTGAATGATGAAGTCATGTCCATCTACGATGCTTCTATGGATTATCAAGAACAAGGTCAGAATCTAATCGTTATTGCAGGTAAAGAGTATGGAACGGGCAGTTCCCGTGACTGGGCAGCTAAAGGTACCTTCTTGCTGGGAGTTAAAGCCGTTATTGCAGAGAGCTATGAACGGATTCACCGCAGTAACCTTGTCGGCATGGGTGTCCTTCCCCTCCAATTCCAAGATGGCCATGGTTGGGAGAGTCTTGGAATTAACGGTCGTGAAACCTTCGATATTGTTGGAATCAGCAACGACATTAAACCAGGTCAAGAATTAACGGTAACTGCTACTCGTGAAGATGGTTCAACATTCGAGTTCACAGTAACCGCTCGCCTAGATAGCATGGTTGATGTGGATTATTATCACAACGGTGGTATTCTGCAAACGGTACTCAGAGAAATGATTAAGAACCAGTAGAAGATCCTACTCTACGTTACTACTTATCATTAAAGTATTAGGAAAAAATGCCCACAGCTAAGATCAGCTGTGGGCATTTTTTATTGTGTCCTACAGTTTCAATGTCACTCTTGTTTCTTGTTCTAATTAATTATAGACTAATATGCCCTTTACTACGTATGTTGCATCTGTTATATTCGTAGTATAACAGTTATCTAATTGTATGGAGGTTCAGCCTTGGTTATTCAACTTGATATGCAGTCTGATATCCCAATCTATTCGCAGTTAATGAATCAAATCATCGAAGGCATAGCCAGCGGGGCTTTACAGCCGGGAGAGCCTCTCCCCTCAGTACGAAGTCTAGCGTCTGACATTGGCGTTAACTTGCACACCGTCAATAAAGCCTATACCCTACTCAAACAAGATGGGTTCATCCAAATCCATCGGCAAAAGGGCGTTGTCATTCAGCCAGAGGGAATGCCTGGAGTCACACCAGAATATGAACTAAAACAACACTCACAACTAAGACCCATTATCGCAGAAGCCCTTTGCCGAGGCATGACCCAAGAACAATTAACGGATATCGTGAACCAAATCCACACCGAAATTACCCACTCAGGAAAGGAGAATGTATAAATGTATTGGCTCTCTATGCTTATGCTGTTTCTAATGTTTATTTCCACCTCCGTAGTACTCATCAGTATGCCTTACCTTACAAGCGAAAGGGATAGCTTCGGCGTCTCCATTAGTCAGGATATGTACTACAGTGATGAATTAAGCACCATGCGAAAGAAATATGTATGGATCAGTAGTATCGTGTATTCTATTTTGCTTCTCTTCTGTCTCGTCAGCATTTCTTTGATAACGAATGCCGGTCAGCAAGGTACGTTAATCATTGTTTATGTCGTATGTCTAGTTACCTGTTCTACTATCATCAATGTTATATTTCATCTCAAAATGAAGAAATATAAATCCGCTTTCCCATCCGTGCCGTTACAAAAAACAATTCTCGCGATAGACACAGCGTTCCGACGTCACAAGCTAATTTTCTCCAACAAATGGTTCCTAATTCATTTTGCTATTATTATAGCTAACATCGCACTCGTCCTGCTTAACTACAACCGATTCCCAGAAATACTTCCTATGAAATTTGACTTCAACGGACAGGTGACTAGGAGTGTCTATAAATCCTATAGAACGCTTTTAGGTCTAAATTGTATGCAAATCGTAATGACACTGTTGTTCATGTTCATTAACTGGTCGATTCTAAAAAGCAAACAGCAAATCAATGCTAATGATCCGCAAAAATCGATTCATCAAAATACTACTTTTCGTCGTAGATGGTCCCTTTTCATTATTTTAACTGGATTACTTATCGTGCTATTGTTCTCTTTCATCCAGCTCAATATGATGTTTCTGCTTAATATAGAGATTCTATTCATCGTAAGTATCTCAATTGTATCTATGATTCTAATAGGATCTTTACTTCTCTCATTTACTACTGGGCAAGGTGGCAGTCGTGTTGGTGGAAGAATTACCCCCTCTAATGTGGAGCCTACTAATAATGATGCCTATTGGAAGTTTTGGGGGATCTATTTCAACCCCCATGACCCTTCGCTATTTATAGAGAAACGTATGGGTATAGGTTGGACTATCAATTTTGCCAGACCGATGAGTTGGTTTTTATTGCTGGGTATTCTAGCTATCGTTATAGGTACTGCTCTCTTAGTCAGCTAATATTCAATAAGTGAATATGCTCTGAATGATAATTGCCCGCCTCACGTTAACCACTCAAAAAGCCGTGTTCCCTAACAAATTGGGGAATACGGCTTTTTCATATAAATGAGTCCAGAGACATTCCAATTCGTTACACATAACCCAGTTATGATAATTATTCTCAATAACAAATAAATAAAAAATGATTTATGGAATCATAAGGCCCATCTCGCGTGCAGTCTCTATTAATACAGGCGCATATTGCTCTAACGTTTCGCTCGAGAGTCTACTTACAGGTCCTGATAATGACAACGCAGCGGTCATTACACCTTGACTGTTAACAATAGGTACTGCAATAGCAGCTGCACCCGGTTCTCTCTCCTCAAAGCTTGTCGCATATCCCTTCTCCTGTATCTTCCTTAACATTTCCATGTATTCATCACCATCGTAAATTGCTGACCATTCGGGATCATTAAGGATCTCCTCCTGTTGTGCCAATGATGCGAAGGCGACCAACACCTTACTAGAAGCACCTACAAACAACGGAAGTCTTGCTCCCACTTGTGCTACTCTTCTAATGGCTTGATTACTCTGTACAGCTTGAATCCTTAGTCGTTCCTTACCTTCTAGCAAATACAGACTCACGGTCTCACCCAGACGGTCACGCAACCGTTCCATCGCAGGTAGAAGCAGGATCGCAGGATCATCACTACGCGACATATGTACAGAAAGCTCCCATACTCTCATACCTAGTCGGTACTTTTCTGTTGCTACATCACGAGTAACAAATCCCTTCTCCTCAAGTGTCGCTAGTAAACGATGAACCGTACTTTTATGAAGACCAATCTGTCCTGCTATTTCTGTTAATCCTAAATCAACATTCTTTGTAAAACACAACAATATATCTAATGCACGTTCTACCGAACGTACCGTCAATTTACCCTCTTCCAATTGGAATCGCCCCTCTATTCGTTTCACCAAGTGAAACGTGGTTACATAAATTATATGAAATATAATAGATAAAGTCTACATATTACAATTAGCTTACAAATGTCCACATTACATTGACTTTAATAGAACCGAAGGATACCATAAATAATATGATTTAAGGGGGGGGGCTAAAGGCCTATGAATATTTCAATCCAAAATAATGCTACATCTGCTCCCACCATCCATACACCTGTATCATCACGGTTTATCCGTTTGAAACATGTTTTGATTGCACTATTCCTATCTATCATATTTTTTCTGTTATTTTGTTTCATTGCTCTACATGCCTATATTGCTTGGGTGTTATCCAATCCTACGGTTGCACCTATTTATTCTAATCCTCAGATAGCCAAATCTATGGCCTATGAGAATATCACGTTCCCAGCTCTTGACGAGAGCCGTATGATGCACGGATGGTATATCCCTGCCAATGGTTCCACAAAAACGATTGTGTTCAGTCATGGTTATGGTGCAAATCGTGAGGAAACTTGGGTTCCTATGTATGATTTAGCTCATTACGCACACCGATTGAATTACAATGTCATCATGTTTGACTATGGATTCGCAGCAGAGTACAACAAAGATGTTGCTACCGGCGGTAAGATTGAATCGCAGCAGTTACTCGGGGCCATCAAATTAGCCAAGGATAAGGGTGCGGAGTCCATTATCGTATGGGGATTTTCTATGGGAGCGGGTACTGCCTTACAGGCGGGACTACAAACTCAAGATGTCGATGCTATGATTCTTGATAGCACATTCCTACTTGAGCCAGATACGCTATACCACAACATTAAGAACCAAATTGATCTGCCGCGTCATCCTTCTTTAGAAATATTAGAGCTTTTGTTCCCTGCACTCAATGGTACGGGTCTTAGTCAGATCCCATACAGAGAAGTAAAAAGTGAAGATTATCCATTCCCCATCTTCTTCATCCATGGTACAGAAGATGAGAAAGCGCCCTATCCCATTGCAGAAAAACTCGCCTCAAACCAGACGAATCCATTATCAGATGTATGGATTGTGAAGGACAGCCATCATGAGCTGATATTTCGAGAGCATTCACGTGAATACTTACGGCGTGTCTCTTCCTTTCTTGCTAACGTCAAGACAAGTCTTGCTGGACAACATGAGCAACAAAATTAATACGAACTCATCCCTCATAAGCCTGAAGCTATTAAAGCTTCAGGCTTATTGTTGATTCTTGATATTTCCACATAGTCCAACCTTCTCCTGAATAAAGTGTCTTAATGACATTTCACAGGAGGTCGCCTTTTATGCTTTACGTGTATGGTTCCATGCTACCTATTCGTATTCTGGAAGAAATTCGTTTTTGGAAACAACAAGAGATGGAACACACCGAAGTGATCCAAGCCATTGTACCCGATTTAGAGAAGCAATATGTGACCTTATTGAATGAATGGGCTGTTGTATTTCGACAAACAGAACTAGAAGCACAGAAGCTACTTGATCAAGCTCTTGATCCTAGTAGTTCCTCAGCTCAGCAAGTTATAGCAGATACTCAACAGCTACTACTCACCTCCGCACATCAATCACGAGAATTTATCAGGCAACTATACATGATGATGGAACAGAGTCAGGCAGTACGCCAAAATGCACTCGCTAAGACCGTCCTACTCCATATTATACGGGAGTCAGAGTATTTCTTAGCCGTCCTGGAGACACTGTGTCACCCTGGAGCACTTCATAAGCATATGCAATCACCAGAAAGGCTAGTAGATCCTCCCCCTACAGCAGCTCTTATTATTCCAGAAGAAAAGAAACTAGCTCATATCCATGCAGCACCAGAGACGACGTTGCCTACTGTGAAATACCAACCTGTTCCTATAGGGGGTCATACCCTTCCTCCTCTTCCCTATGCTTATAATGCACTTGAACCCTATATTGATGAGGCTACAATGAAAATCCACCATGACAAGCACCATCAAGCTTATGTAGATGGGTTGAATAAGGCCGAGAACAAGTTGGCAGAATCTCGGAAGACAGGAAATTTCGAACTTGTAAAACATTGGGAACGAGAGCTAGCCTTCAATGGCGCAGGGCATGC
Source organism: Paenibacillus sp. IHBB 10380 (assembly GCF_000949425.1). NCBI lineage: Bacteria > Bacillati > Bacillota > Bacilli > Caryophanales > Paenibacillaceae > Paenibacillus > Paenibacillus sp. IHBB 10380. Next base: position 5,726,130 of record NZ_CP010976.1, on the reverse strand, counting down.
ACTTCATACCCTCTTCTGGGAGATTATGAATCCTAAAGGCGGTGGGTTCCCACAAGGAGAGTTGGCAGAACAAATCAAAAAGGACTTCGGAAGCTTCGATAAATTCAAGAAGCAATTCTCCGAAGCTGCTGATAAAGTGGAAGGTGGAGGTTGGAGTATTCTCGTCTGGAATCCTCGCAGCCAGCGTTTAGAAATTCTACAAGCAGAGAAACATCAGAATTTAACACAGTGGGATGCCATCCCTTTGCTAGCTCTCGATGTATGGGAACATGCCTACTATCTCAAGCATCAGAATCAGCGTAACAAATATATAGAGGATTGGTGGAACGTCGTCTACTGGCCTGCTGTAGATAATCGTTATTTACACGCTCGGCAGCTTCGCTGGAAGCCTTTTTGAGTACTATAGTGACATTGAGATTCATAAATTTAGTCTTCTAATGTATAGTGAAAATTTATACTTTCTTGTATTTCACAAAAAGAGAGTCTACCAAATGATTGGTAGACTCTCTTTAAATTAAGCTCTAATGAGAGATAGAAATTCTGCTCTAGATGCAGGATCTTCACGAAATAGACCTCTTACGGCCGAAGTCACCGTCATACTTCCAGACTTCTTCACACCACGAGAACACATACATAAGTGCTCCCCTTCAACAACAACCATCACACCATGAGGTTGTAATACCTCAACCATGATATCTGCAATCTGTGAGGTGATGCGTTCCTGAACCTGTAGACGACGCGTAATAGCATCAACTAAACGCGCAAACTTGCTTAGTCCAGCTATTTTACCACTAGGGATATATCCAATATGAACCTTACCGAAGAAAGGAGCCATATGATGTTCGCATTGGCTATAGTAGACAATGTCCTTCACAATGACTAATTCCTCATGGTTCTCATCAAATGTTACGCCAAGCACTTCACGAGGATCCACTTCATATCCCGCAAAAATCTCCTCATACATGCGTGTGACACGCGCTGGTGTCTCTAGTAGACCCTCACGCTCCGTATCCTCACCGATTAAATTCAAGATTTGCTGAATATGATATTCAATGGCGTCACGGTTATTACTAACCTTAGTATTCACATAATCTTTAACTCCAGCCACATTGCATCCTCCTTTCACAGAACATTACCCCAAAGATTAATGTTTATTTACCTTTGCGATTATGGCCTTTATTAGGAACAGGCGGCTGATTCTTCATCATTTGTTGCGCGCGCTGCATTTGTTTACCGTTTAAATTATAGCCCATCTGTTTAGCCATCTTTTGAAGCATTTGAGGATCATTTTGCATCTTCTCCATTTGCTTACGCAAATAAAATACCCCTATAAAAAATCCCCCAACCAGTCCAACAATTAGCGTAATAATCGGAATTATAACTTGCATATTTCCCCCACCTCAACATTCACAATAGTTATACGAACATATCATAGCATTTCCATAAGCGGCTAGCAAATCAAAAACTAAGCTAACACAGACTCAATAAATACGGTCGTTTCTTGTGCTAAGTCCAATTCCTTAACGTTAAGATCATCACCACTACCCCGAACAATACGCACTACTGGACGACCAGGTAAACCTCTGTGTTGACGTACAACAACACCCGTCTCTTTCGTCGATAAACGTACAGCTATTCCATTAGGATAAATAGACACCATTCTATTAAACTGAATAAGGACATCTCGGTCAAGTTGTAATTCAGACATAGCCATCATTTTCTCACAAGCATCGTGTGGAAGAAGCTTCGGTTCTCCTTCTAGTTGGCTGATCAAATGATCATACATGTTAGCTACAGCCACAATACGTGCGTATAAATGGATTTCCTCTCCCACAAGGCCACGAGGAATCCCTGTTCCATCAGCTCTTTCATGATGCTGCAATGCGATATGTGCGATACGTAGATTGAATTCTCGCTTATTCTTGAGTTTCTCATATCCGAGCCATGTATGGTGTACTTTGACGCCTGAAGCCATTTCATCCCCTTCACGAATTCCACTTTTACCTATATCATGCAGAAGTGCGCCCACGGCGAGTTCCTTCGCCTGAATATAGTTGAGGCCTAAATTAATGCCCATCACTGTAGACAGTAGACAGACATTCATAGCGTGTAAATATTTTTCATTATCACTGGTACGGATATCTGTTAATTGCACGAGTAATTCTCTATTACTGGTAACATCATTCATGAGCTTGTCTATACTTGTTCCGATCAGATGTGTATTCCATTCTTTGCCTGACCGGACAGCATCGAATGTATCACTAATCCCATGAATTAAGCTTTGTTTTGTTGCATCATCTAGTAGATCATCCGTCTCTATATCATCAAATAGCGGGTCCTGAATATATATCATCGTTACACCAATTCGATTAAGCGTATTGACCATATATACCGTTAGTTGAACCCCCGCTGACAACAATACGGTGCCATTCCCTGAATACACGGACTTACCTAGAAATTGCCCTGCCTCAACATTCTCAATGTTTACATACTTCAATGAATGGTCCCCCTCAGCCTACTTCATACTCCATCTCTAGCAGATCTCTCAGGCAATGAGCCTTCCAATGACAATAATTGGCGCTTAATTTCTAAGCCTCCACCGTATCCGACGAGTGAACCATTTTCCCCATTAACGCGGTGGCAAGGTACTACAATCGGTAGTGGATTCTTGTTATTTGCTCCTCCGACAGCTTTTATCGCCTTCGGACGTTCAATCAATATCGCCAATTGCTTGTAGGATAGAGTCTCCCCATAAGGAATATCGGCAAGTGAGCCCCATACTTGTAGTTGAAAAGAGGTTCCTCTCATATCTAAGGGTAAAGTAAATGTGTTGCGTTCCCCAGCAAAGTACTGTTTCAACTGTTCTTTCGCAAGTGCTAACTTCTCTTCGTTGTGTACAAACGGAATGCCATCTGCCCAGTTACGAGACCATTGTTGTATAACAGCCTCTTTCACACTATAAGCTCCAAATTCAATGAGACATAACCCTTTCTCTGACATACATACTGTCAATGTACCTATCGGGGTCGATACCTCATCATAATAAATCGTCTCCGAGATAGTCGATTCCTCTATCACTTGTGGTTGCAGCTTCTCTGTAGCTTGCAACAGTTTCTCTTGTACTTGGTTGTCCTGTTCGGTGGCTATGCTTTTATCTAAGATGTTCAATGCTTCTTCGCCTCCTATACGTCCCAGAGCCCAAGCTGCAGTTCCCCGCATCTCAGGCCGAGGGTCTTGTAACAATATCTCTCCCAGCCTAGGTACGGCTGTTTTGTCTTTGAAATTACCAAGCGCAATGATTGCATTACGCTGCATCGGCTTCTTACCTCTCCAAGCAGCTGCAGTCTGACCGAACTTCTCCCTGAATTCTCTATTGGTAAGATCAAGTATCGGTAAAAGAAGAGGTTTTGCAAGCTCGGGATCAGGAGCCAGTACCGTGTGATGGTCCCAATTCTTTCCTCTATTCTTAGGGCAGACAATCTGGCATGTATCACAGCCATATAACCTATTCCCGATCTTAACCATCGCCTCGTCTTCGAGGAGACCTTTCGTTTGTGTAAGGAATGATACACAGCGCTGAGCATTTAGTTGCCCTGGTCCAACTAATGCTCCTGTGGGGCAAGCATCAATACATTTCGTACATTCTCCACAATCTTCTGTAACAGGCGTATCTGGTGGAAAGGGAATATTCGTCACCATATCCCCGAGATATATCCATGAACCCCACTTCGGCGAAATGATCATACAATTCTTCGCACTGAAACCAATGCCTGCTCGTTCTGCTACAGCCCTATCGACCAATGCGCCGGTGTCCACCATGCTGTCTAGGACAGCCTCCGGCACTCTTTCCCGAATGAAAGCTTCTAACTTCGCCATCGCTTCACGTAGCACATAGTGATAGTCTCGTCCCCATGCAGAACGGGCTAGAATTCCACGATTGGCTCCCGGTTCCGATTTAGGAGGGTTAACTAGCTTAGATGGGTAAGCTACCGCAATGGCAATAAGTGACGCTGGCTTAGATGAAGGGAGTGCAGGGGTTACCCTTTTAGCCAGATCCGGTTCTTCGAATCCTGATTCATATCCTTTCGCACGATGCTCCTCTAGAATTGATTTCAATGATACAAAGGGATCTGCGGTCGCAAAACCGATATCATCGATTCCAAAACTAGGTGCTGCCAATTGGATGTCCCGTTTCAATTGCTCCCACACGGACGGCGAAGGGGAATATAGTGGCTGTGTCTGTTCTGTAGTCATCCCTTCTGCCTCCTTTGTAGTCGTAGTCATCCCCAATCAACGATCATTAACTTTAAAGCCCTCTGATCTTATTCAGTGGCCATAAAATAAATTCAACTCTGCCTACAATACCACTTTCCTTGACTGTACCGAATGCTCGGCTATCTTTACTTGCACCTAAATGTCTATTATCACCCATGACAAAATAATGACCTTCATCAAGTTCTATTGTATCAAAATCGACATCTTGAATTTCGATATCCGTATAATTTTCCTGCTGTAATTGACTGTTAACATATAGCTTGTGGTCTTTCACTTCAATTTTATCTCCCGGAACGCCAATAATTCGTTTCACGAGGAATTCCTTCTTACCCTCACCTTCACTAGGATCACGTAACACAATAACATCACCATGTTTTGGCGTTGTAAAATCAAATACGATCTTATTGACAAACAATCGTTCATTCTCGACTAGCGTAGGCTGCATAGATTGTCCCTTAACCATAGACAGATTAAAGACAAATACATTTAGAAGCATCATAATGACAAAGACGATCACCATGGTCTTAATCCAATCCCAAAGTTCAGCTTTCCAACTAGGCTTTACACGATCTACATTCATAACACACCTCTTTTACACGAATTTCCCCATTTAGTTCAATCTACTATTACGTGTGCAATAGATGACTTTTTGAAACACCCTCTATAAATAGAAAAGCATATCTGCTCCGTTTTTGCAACGGTTGACAGATATGCTTCATAATAGTAGTAAATTAATCCTAATCTCTATAAGTATCCTTCCATCGCTCTAACGCTGTGCAATAATACTAAGCTTCTGGAAGGCTTCCATTATTTTGTTAGCTCCGTATCCCATAGCTTCAAAAAAAGGCATTACAGCCTGATTCTGCTCATCACCAGCAATCATAATATGACTTACCTTACGCTGTTGGAAACGTTGCTCCATAGCGGATACGAGAGTTTTCCCAATACCCTGGCGTCGATAATCTGGATGAATAGCGATACGGAAGTAATAGGCACGGTTATTCTCAATTGTACCAATTAGAGCCCCTACGATTTCACCATCTTCTTCTGCTACCATAATTAGATCGGAATCCCACGAGAGCTGCCTTGAGAATGGTTGTATCGTATTCTCGAAGCAATCTTCAGATAACGCAACCTGAAGAAGTTCTGTCACTAGATTACAATCACTTAACTGAAAGGAACGAACATGCATGTATTAAATCTCCCTTTTCGTTTAGCTTTATCCGGTTTTTACACAAAAAAGAAACACTTTTTATATAAACCCGAACATAATAATAAAGACAAAAATAAAGACAAAAAAACGTGAAATTCGTGCTTGCTAGTCCATTAAACCACATATTACATCAAAAAACACTTGTTTTCTACTGTAAGCGCTTTATATCAACCGTTTACATTTTATAACTTGATATATTTTCATTTTTTATTAAATTATTGGGCTTTTTATTGTAAACTTATTGGGTATATTATTGTTTGCTAAGGGTAAACATCATTCCGGATTAAACAAAGAATCGACAACAATCCGATAACAAACCGACTTTACAAACATAAATGTTGATTTAATCGGTTAAATACGGTTTAATAATAGAAGTAGTCACTTTTCTACATATTTCAAAATAACCAAAACCAATTTGCAGGAGGTAATTTACCATGGCATTCCAACTACCATCACTACCTTATTCAAACGACGCTCTTGAACCACACATCGATGCACAAACGATGGAAATTCACCACGATCGTCACCACAATACGTATGTAACAAACCTGAATGCGGCTCTGGAAAAAGCCCCTGAGCTACAAAACAAAAGCATCGAAGAACTTCTAACAGGTCTAGGAAGTGTACCTGAAGAAATTCGTACTGCCGTTCGTAATAATGGTGGCGGTCACGCTAACCACAGCTTGTTCTGGGAAATTATTGGACCTAATGGCGGCGGTAACCCAACGGGTGAGCTGTCACAAGCTATTGATAGTGAGCTTGGTGGTCTTGATAAATTCAAAGAAGAATTCGCTAAAGCTGCTACTACTCGCTTCGGAAGCGGCTGGGCATGGCTTGTTGTCGGCAAAGACGGCAAACTCGCTGTAACAAGCACACCGAACCAAGATAACCCACTAAGTGAAGGTTTGACTCCGATCCTAGGTCTTGATGTATGGGAGCATGCTTACTACTTGAAATATCAAAACAAACGCCCTGATTATATTTCCTCTTTCTGGAACGTAGTTAACTGGGATGAAGTTGCTAAACGTTATAGCGCTGCTAAGTAAGACAGCATCCTAAGTCATATCTTAGCTAGTCAAAAACCGCATTTCATAGTGGGAGTGATTCCACTTGAAATGCGGTTTTTTGGCGAAATATTAGAGAGTATGCACTTTCATCCCTATTTCAGCTTACACGACACGATTACGTTGTTCTTCATAATATGCATGAATAATTTTTAGAAATACATTTGGAAATGCATACAGTTCCATATCCTGTTCGCTAATCCATCTATATTCTGCGTAGACCTCTTCTTTACTCTCTTCTTCATCCCCATAACTCACAGCTTGTTCTGCCACATATGACACATCATCTTCTAGACAACGGTATACCTGAAGACTCCAACGGATGTGGCTAAAAATATGTTCTGCATCCATGAAATGCTGTACAGGCTTTGCAGATATTCCTTCATCCTTCAAAGTTCCCTTCAATAAATCTTGGGCAGTATCGTCTAGCATCCTTCCGCCTCGAGTCACAGGCGACAAGAAGTGTGGAAGTTCCCACATCTTAGCAAGCAGTCCACTGTCTGCCCGCTGACGAATGAGTATTCTGCCTGCATGAATACCTTCGCCTTCAATGAGTCCAACAATTCTTTGTTCAGGACGCGGTGGCTTACTCTTCGTCTTAATAGGAAGCTCTGCCTCTTTGCCCTCTATTCGTCCCTCGCAGTGCACCATGACAGGACATGTTAAGCAGTGGGGAGACTTAGGCGTACAGACCAAAGCCCCAAGTTCCATGAGTGCCTGGTTGAAGTAGGTAGCTTGTCCCTCAGGAATCAATTCCACGACTAGCTTCTCCATAGCGACACGCGTACTGCTCTTCATGATGTCTTCTTCGATTAGGAAGTACCTAGAGAGAACTCTCATTACATTCCCGTCTACGGCTGGCTCAGGCCTGTTAAAAGCGATGCTAAGAATCGCTCCTGCCGTGTAGGGTCCCACACCTTTAAGCGCAAACACGGCTTCCTTGTCATCAGGTACTTGTCCACCATGTAAATCCTTCACTTGCTTAGCAGCATACTGCAAATTACGGGCACGAGAGTAGTAGCCTAGTCCCTCCCAACTCTTTAGTACATCTTGCTCAGGAGCATCCGCTAAATCTTCAATCGTCGGAAATTTCTCTATAAATCGATTAAAGTACGGAATGACCGTATCCACACGTGTCTGTTGCAACATAATCTCTGATACCCAAATATAATAAGGATTACGATGGCGTCTCCAAGGCAAGTCCCGTTGATTCTTAAAATACCATTCCAGCAAATGTTCACTGAAATAACGTTGTTGCTCATTCGACATATTACTTCTCCTTCTCTTACGTTAGTTGCTCTACGATGGCATATGTAGACGCCATCTCCCGCTGATGGGAAATACTCAGATGAATAGCATAATCAACAATTTGACCTGATAGATCTAGCCTTTCCCAAGCCTCTTCACTTAATTGCACCCAAGGTTTCCCCCAGGCATCTGGTAATATTTCGATATCATGAAATCCTATAATTGCACCTATGCCACAACCAAAGGCTTTGGTGATCGCTTCCTTAGCAGCAAATCGTCCGGCAACAAATTCAGCCTTATTCGCGCCTCTATTTCTGGCTAGCTCACATTCTTTAGTCGTTAGTACTTTTATCATAAAAGCTTCGGACAATTTGCCACTCAGCAATCGTTCCACTCTCTTGATCTCCAGAATGTCATGTCCAATTCCGTAAATCATTCTTTCTCACGCCTTCCGTTGTTGGCATCCATCCCTTTATTGTATCAGTTTTATCGTCCCAAAAGAACGGTATTACTTTACTGATGAAATATTAGAATGTTTATAGGCTCAACACCAAAATCAGTGCTTGACCAATGTATCGAGTTGATAGATGACCGCTACGCGGATGGATTGTCCTTCCGATCGCTATTGCCCCCAAATTTTTTTTGAATCTATCGCTCTTTGCGGTAAAAATTCATGGGCAAAGCGTATGCTTTCGAAGTAGCTTTCCTACGGAAAACTTGTAGGCGAACGCTTCGCTTCTCCACGACAATTCCAGTATCGAAGCTACCACCATCATAGATTTGTTTTTTCTGTAAGCATTAATTATGAATTAGAGCTTGTTACACTTCTAATATTTTCAAAAAAACCTCCAGCCCTACTCTTTATGGGCTTGGAGGTTCTTTTGGGCAGATTAAGAAACTAATTCATTCGTGTAACCTTTTAAATTCCAGGAATCGCATTACGCTTATGAGCGGTTTTGGCATAGTAGCTCTCAAGACGCTCTTTCGTTGCTGGAGCGACCTCTTTACCTTCAAGGTAATCACTATTCTCATCGTAAGTAATCCCTAACTCAGCTTCATCTGTCTGACCTTCCCAAAGACCTGCGGAAGGTGCCTTATCTAGAATAGACTGCGGTACGCCTATGTAAGCAGCGATCTGACGCACTTGTCTTTTGTTCAAAGAGCTCATAGGCGTCACATCTACTGCTCCGTCGCCCCATTTGGTATAGAAGCCTGTAATGGCTTCAGAAGCATGATCCGTACCCACTACAATCAGATTCAATTCAAAGGATAGCGCATACTGCATAACCATCCGTGTTCTTGCCATCACATTCCCTTTGCCCTTATGGCTCATATGGCGGTGTATACCTAGAACTTTGAAGCCCTGCTCAACCTCCAATGCCACTTCATTCACAGCATCTTCAATATTGGTCTCCACCACATGCTTAAGCTCAAAGGCTTTGGCGACAGCATAACTATGCTCAATATCCGATTGTGATCCATAAGGTTGGAATACACCTAGTGTCATATAGTCCTTGCCTGTTTCTTGTGACAATTCATCTGTTGCCCGCTTACATAATCCAGCTACAACGGCACTGTCAATGCCCCCACTAATCGCTATTAGTAGACCCGTTGCACCCGCATTTTTTACATATTCCTTCAGAAAGGCCACTCTGTTGTTTACTTCAGATTCCACATGAATAGACGGTTTAACACCTAAATCTGCAATAATTTCTTCTTGTAAACTCATTTCCTTAGGAACCCCTTTTCTTTGAAATAATATAAAAGAACAAAAGCCCCAGAGTTGACGGCATGCCGCAACCTCAGAGCTTTTGTGCAGTGGACTAGATTACTGACACAAACGATTAAATGCCTCCGAGAGTTCATCGGCAATATCTTGTGCCGAACGATCCTCTACCTGATGGCGTTCGATGAAGTGGACAAGCTGTCCATCTTTCATCAAAGCAATGGAAGGTGAAGATGGAGGATACGGCGCGAAATACTCACGTGCTTTAGCAGTCGCTTCTTTGTCCTGTCCAGCAAATACAGTGTACAAATGATCAGGGACTACCGCATTATCAAGCGACATAGCGACTCCAGGACGACACTGGCCCGCAGCACAACCGCATACGGAGTTGATAACAACCAACGCTGTACCTTTGGAATTTGGTAAGTTATTCTCTACCTCTTCCGCTGTTGTCAACTCTTGAATTCCTAAACTTGTCAGTTCATCCCGCATCGGTTGAACCATATCTTTCATATATCGATCAAAAGACATAGACATGATCTATCACTCCTTTATAATAACCGTTATAATAACGATGCTAATAATTCATATTATACCTTCCTACAGTTTGAAAGCAAGCAACTTAAGACTGCTATATAGAATGAACTAAAAGAGGACCCTCATATTCTTAATCTAAAGAGTTTGGGGAAAGTAAACTTTAGTTCAATCTATCCAGGTAATCATTAAACTCATCTATGTAAGCATCTTAATTGACCTTAAATCACATGTTCATTTTCTTTAGGTAAATAGGAAGCAGGAAAATTAACAATGATTGTGGTTCCAATTCCTTCCTCCGAATCCAAAATGATTTTCCCTTTATGACGTTCCACGATTGTAAGGCATAGAGATAATCCGAGTCCTGTGCCCTTCTCTTTGGTTGAGAAGAAAGGGGTGAATAATTTATCCTGCTTACTTTTAGGAATTCCAGAACCATTATCTTGTACAATCAATTCCACACCTGTTGCTGTTGCCTTGGTCCGTAACATAAGTTGTCCCTTCTCCCCCATGGCTTCCATGCCATTACGCGCTAAGTTAAGAATTAATTGCTTAATTTCCTTCGCATTCAACATAAGCTTTGGCGCTGTATCATCGAGCCTGAGCTCAATCGTCTGACCTCGTAAATTAGCATCTGCCCATAATAAAGGACTCAGATCATTAATGATCCTGTCGATATGGCATTCTTCTTTCTCAGACACCCTATTCTGTGCGAGCGATAAGAAATCGTCAATAATACTATTAGCCCTATCGAGTTCTTCCATAACAATACGGTAATAATGATCTAGTGAGCTAGGACTCTTCTCTTTCATCAATTGTAGGAAGCCACGTACAACAGACATTGGATTACGAATTTCGTGGGTAATGCTCGCAGCCATTTGTCCTACTAGACTTAGTCTTTCTACATTTCCAAGCTCACTACGCAATCTTTCTAGCTCTGTAATATCCTGAGTAATCATAACTGCCCCTAATATTTCCTTTGTATAGGAGTTCGTCAGTGGCGATGTGCTCATATAGCTAATACGAGAATCACTTTTAACAAGTTCTTGATCTACCTTTACCCCTTGCAGAGCTTGTGAAATCCGATAACTAACATGCTCCTCTTCTAGTGGATCTATAAATAAACGAATAGGATGTCCAAGCACATCTGATTTCTTAAGCTCCGGATTCCGCACCTGATATAATGTCATCATCCGATCGTTGATACTCGTGACAAGTCCATCACGATCCACAGAAACCATGCATATCGGAGAAATATCCATAACTTGTTGAAGCTTTTCTTCTCCAAGTATATATTTCTCCGATATCCCATCAAGCTGCTCCCTAAGAAGCCACTTTTCAAACGTAAACTCAATAACATGTAGCACCATAATGCCACATAAAGTGGCAATAACAACATAAGATAAACCAATTGCAAATTGTTCTATCTCAAGCATACTAATATCATATCCATCGACTAAAGGGGATAATATAATGAGCGTCATCGCTATGAGTAAGCTTACTCCTAGTTTTTTGGTTTTACCTAAAAGAGGGTCTTTCAAAAAATAAGGAGAAAGGTGAAAAAGAAAGGGATATACTAAGATTCCTGTATGAAGCAAAAAATTGATACTCGTAATATGATCATCAAATACAAAATAACAAACCATATTGAGGGACACTAAAAAAATCCCCCACTTGTAACCTCCATAAAGAATAGCAATGAAGAGCGGGATAAGACCAAGATTCAGTGGGACAAGATCAAATAATCTCGATGCAAATATGGAACAAACAACTAAAGAGATTGCGCCGCACCACACAATAATCAGAATAAACCCTTTAGAGTTCAATCGCTGCTGATTCAGTCGAGATCTAAGAAATCGATACACGAGTGGGAATAGAAGCGCAAATGAGATAGAAATTAACACCTGCAACAAGATGTTCTTATATTCATAATAAATATAAAATCCCTCCTTCACACAACTTCCTTATTTAACCAAGTTAATTCTGATTAAATCATATGTTACAAAATATTACAATGTCTTCTATTATCTGCGTCCGCTGTTGTTTTCTCATATGTTTGCATATAATAACATTATGTAATTAAGTTAATAGAAAAGGAAGATCATCATTGACATATAACGTAATCATTATTGGCGGTGGTTCTGCTGGTCTCATGGCAGCAGTATCAGCAAGTCAACACGGAGCTAAAGTACTTCTAGTGGAAAAGGGAAATAAGCTGGGGCGTAAATTGGGGATTTCTGGCGGCGGTCGTTGCAACGTTACCAACGCAAAGGAACTCGATGAATTAATAAAACATATACCGGGCAATGGTCGCTTTCTGCACAGTGCATTAGCTACTTTTAGCAACCGAGATATTATGGCTTTTTTTGAGGACTTGGGGATTAGACTAAAGGAAGAAGATAACGGGAGAATGTTTCCTATCACAGATAAGGCTAAGACCGTTGTCGATGCTCTCATTACCAAAGTTCGCTCACAAGGAGTTGAGATACGACTTCAATGTCCTGTGGATAAAGTACTATATAAAGATGGTCTTGTACAAGGTATTAAATTACGTTCTGGGGAAGTCATCAAAAGTCATAACGTCATTATCGCTGTAGGTGGTAAATCTGTTCCACAAACAGGATCAGAAGGGGATGGATATGTATGGGCTGAACAAGCTGGGCATACCATTACGGATCTATACCCTACTGAAGTAGCTCTAACTTCGAACGAGCCCTTCATTCAGAATAAAGAATTGCAAGGATTATCCCTTAGAAATATCAGTCTTTCGGTCTGGAATCCTAAGAATAAAAAAGTAATCGAACATCAAGGAGATATGATTTTCACCCATTTTGGCATATCTGGACCTACGGCGCTAAGATGCAGCCAATTTGTTGTAAAGTCTATCAAACAATATAAAACCAAAACCGTAGCCCTTACTCTGGATCTTTTTCCAGATAAAACAGCAGACCAAGTGTCTCAAGAAACATTGATCCTTCTTAAAGATGAAGCTAAAAAAGCAGTTAAGAATGCGTTGAAGGGTTATATTCCTGATCGCCTTATCCCACGGTTCCTACTTAAAGCTGGAATCGAGGAAGATTTGACCTTTGACCATATCCCTAAACTGCAACTAACGGAACTCACCAAGTTGATCAAATCTTTTCCTATTTCAATAGATGGGACCCTCTCCATCAAAGAAGCATTCGTCACTGGTGGTGGGGTCAACTTGAAGGAGATTAACCCCAAAACGATGGAATCTAAGCTTATGCCAGGACTATTTTTTTGCGGCGAGGTGATGGATATTCATGGCTACACAGGAGGGTACAATATTACCGCTGCCTTCACGACTGGATATACCGCAGGTAAGAATGCCTCAACGGTATCCGAGACATCCTACTAGCCTTTTGAATAATTCATGAAACTAAATAAATAGACGGAGAGTCGATTCATGACTAACGTCAATGGAAGTATGAGCATCCAGCCCCACCCTATACCCAGTAAGGTTAAGGAAAATGCTGTTGAGATCACAAGGATGTATGGAAGATGCATGGTGCGAACCGCGAGCATTCCAGCCTTCAAGGCAACTTCAGGTGACCATGGTAATAACGACACCCACTCATCGTAAAGAAAATGAATCCAATAACGAAAAAGCCAATAAACGAGCATCATTGAAACCGCCAGGAGTACGAACCATTTAATCATTCCGGGCGGTACAATGATCGCTAGTAAACTCACACCCGTAAATTGTAAATAAAGTAATACATGCTTCGGATTACGAAACCATGCCTTAACCGCAGCCGCCGCTAACCTATGTTCTGCTGAACGTGAGCGATAGAGGTAAGGGGAACGCCGAAAAATCCATGGTTTAGTTCGTGTTGGCATGGGCTTGTCTACAACTTGCTTAAGCAAAAACCCCGTTAACTTCATCCGTTGTTTACTATCTTCTTGCACATCATTCATGAATGTCCCCTGAAGATGCACCCTCTTCTTCATAAACAATAGAGTGGCTACAATTAACAATACAGCAGTGCTGATCATGAAGAAGGGTTGATGTATCCACAAGATGGTTACTCTAGCATAGAGCGCACAAGGAATCCCTATTCCACAAATCAATAGCAGCCGTTTACGCCATCCACTGAATGTAATAGTCACAAAATGACGAATCCAAGATACGATCCAGCTAGTAGCCATAGATAATATCAGAAAACTTGTCAATTCAAATGTATTCATACCCAGAATCCGCACTAGAAATGGAGACACGATTGCAAATAGGATGACAACCTTCATTAATATAACAGCCATACTATATAAAGATCCTCTAAGAATTATACCTGACATCCAGCGGTGGTGCATTCGTATAAATAAGGCATCCCCTTCCTGTACCAAAAGTAGAATACCTCCACTATATATCCCTAATAACATAAATGATGAGAATAGTATGCTGGGGACCTGAAGACTCCACTGCGGAAGATCCTCCACCCATAATCCATAGTATAATCTAGCTCCAAGAAGAATTCCTGGGATCAATATATATAGCATCACAGTCCAGTCAGCAACAAAACGTAATATCGTGACTTGTTCCTTCATATATTCCTTCAATCGCCGCCAAAAGAGATTGTCCGGTGTTTTAATTTGATAAGATGTCCTTGAATCTGTCATGAAGAACCCCTTTCAGCTAGTCATAACATCAAAACAGTCAAACAAGGATGCTCCTGGCTGCTCTGCAGCCAGACGAATATCTTCTAATGTGCCTTGAGCTACCATTTCACCACCAGAAATCATAATGAAGGTATCACATATCTTCTCAGCAGTATCTAGTACATGAGTTGACATTAGAACACCCGCCCCACGCTTTCTTTCCTCTTCTAGCAAGCTAAGGAAATCTTTCGTTGCACGAGGATCAAGACCAATAAAAGGCTCATCGACAATATATACATCTGGGTGCCCTAGGAAACCGATCATTAACATCATTTTTTGCTTCATACCTTTGGAGAATCCGCCTGGCAGAAGATCACGTACTGCACTCATTCCAAAACGTGTAAGTAGCTCATCAGCATATCTAGTAAAAGAGTCATACTCTAAACCATACGCAGCTGCTGCGAGATCCAAATGCTCCCACAACGTTAGATCTTCATAAAATACAGGCTGCTCCGGTACGTAAGCATACTTCCCTGAATCTCCTGCGATACTTACAGAAGTCTTGGCATGCTTAAGAAGTCCCATGACTGCCTTAATGGTGGTACTCTTCCCCGCACCGTTAGGCCCAATAATACCAAGAAGCTCCCCTCTTTTCACCCGAAAAGAAATATTCGATATAGAGGGTGTCCCTTGTTCATAACCCGCATGTTCTATACACACATCCAGTACGTTCTCTTGTTCCAGATCATTTATGAGTAGATTCATATCTTGTACACCTGCACCTTTCCCTACGGTAACACCAACACATCAGGTTACGTATTTAGCCACATCCATAGCAGGCATAACTTGTTGATCCTGCCTCTGAATCCATTTCCTTAATAAAAGAACGATTAAGCCCATCGTCACCATCAGTGAACCCGATACAATAAACGCTGGAACAGGTCCATAGGCTGTCACTAACGCTCCTCCGAACACAGGTCCCATAATGACAGCAACGCTCGTCAAACTGTTAACCGTTCCGAACACTCTACCCGTCAATGTGGATGGTGTCCGTAGCTGTAGTAGTGTCTGAAAAGGAATGAACGCAAATCCGACCCCGAATCCCGCAAGGAAGAATGAAGTGAATAGTGTCGTAAATATAAAGACCTCTCCTGCTTCACTCCACAACGTTACGATAGCCGCAACAGCAAACACGAATCCCATCAACGCAGCTCCTACACCCATCTTGACCAGTGGCTGCCATTTCACCCGGCCCACGAGCAACGCTGCCAGCAAGGTACCTAGTCCACTTGCCCCTATACACCACCCCAGAAGATTCTCTGAAACACCGGGAATATTTCTAAACAAGGTTACGGTCTGTGAATCTGCAATCTGAAGCACAAGCAACACTGCCATCAGCACAACGAGCCCACAAAGCAGCAGTGGCATTCCTACAATATGGGTAACACCAGCACTTAATTCTTGCCAAAATGAAGGTTTTTTTTGTCCTGAATCTGATCCTTGGCCCTCAAATTGTTCATCAGACACCATACGATGTCCCGGAACACCGAGCAAGATCACAGCAGATAACAAGAAGGAGCCAGCATCAATTAAGAAACAATATTTCAGACCTACTAAAGCGACTAATAACCCTCCGAGTGCAGGCCCTACAATTTTCGTAATCTGTTCTATACTCGAACTGAAAGCGACGGCTCTTCCCATATCCTCGGTTGCAATAATTTCTTTGATTTTACCATTTTTTGCTGGAGAGAACAAAACATCCATCAGTCCCTTAAAGATCAATATCACATACACCTGCCATAACGATTCAACAAAGATCAATCCAGTGACAACGACAGCCCGAACTATATCTGAGCTGATCATCAAGTGTTTACGATTAAATTTGTCACTTATGTAACCTGCAATAGGTCCTCCAAGCAGCATTGGCAATGCCATACATAGGGAGACTGCCGTAATTTGCCACGGTGTAGCATTCCATTTGAACCCTACCAGAGTCAGTAATGCAAGAATATGTAGCCAGTCTCCTAAATTAGAAACGAGCTGCGCTGCCATCAATAATACATAGGGACGGTTGCGAGAAAGCGGAATACTTGGGCTTGGGCCTGGTTCTAGGCTTACACTCATACTAGAATGATCCATAACATCTACTCCTCATAATCTAATGTTTAACGATATCATAATAGTAACTGAGGTATCCCTCTTCATCATCAGTCCCAAGGCGGATAAAGACATTGCCCTGCAGAATGAGATTTCTACGCAGTAACCCCTCCAGTAAATAATGGATCATCCAAAGGTTTTCCTACCTATAACTTAAAACTTTACTTTTTAAATATTAAAAAACGGTATGATTGTGATAAATCACATGTTCAGTTCGAAAGTATTCACTTAATATTAAAGAACAAACACAAAATCCCAATCCAGTTTATGAAAATAAAGGCGGTGAGAAGTATGATTCAGATCCAAGAAATGGATACCCAATTGTCGCTGCATTTGTACCGTGTATTTGCTAAGTCATTCAAGAGTGTAAACGAACACACCGTAACAGGTAGTAAAATTGAAGGCTTTAACCCCACCGCCTTTGCCGTGATGGAGGTTCTTTATTATAAAGGACCACAACCGATTCAACAGATCGGTGCCAAACTATTGCTACAAAGCGGAAATGTCACGTACGTTATCGATAAGCTAGAAGAACGTGGTTTCCTATTTCGCAAGCCTTGCCCTACCGATCGCCGCGTTATATTCGCAGAACTTACGCATGAAGGTGAACAACTTATGAATGAGTTGTATCCTAAATTTGCCGAAAGAATCCACCGAGCGTTGAGTGGGCTAAATACTGAAGAGAAAGATCAGATGATTTCACTTCTGAAAAAAATGGGACTTCAAGCAGAACGCTTATCTCCCTCCATGCGAAAGTAATTTTTCATTACGATTTATGATAACGATTACTTACACACATAATCATCCACATACCAAGAAGAAACGACTTCGCCGTCCTTAAAGGGACGATAACCGTTTCTCGTAGAAATATAAGCAACGTATAGTGAAAACTTAACCTTTCTTATATTTTCACAAGAATAAAGGGTACCCTTCTTCGGAAGGGTACCCTTTATTCTTGTCGTATTCATGAAACCTTTATGAAGTTTACACTCTAACCTGCTGCTCCTCTTTCTCTGGAGAAGGCGGAGCATTACGAAGTCCCATCACAATAAAGAAGCTAATCACTGCAATGACTGCCATTACGATAAAGAGAGAATGTAGACTGCCTTCCATCACATGACGCATGGCACTCCATAACGATGCAGGGACCTGTTCACTACCTTCAGGAGAAAGCAGTTTATTAATATCGTCCTGCGTTACACTGCCTGTCGTCTCTGGATTGTCTTTTAGGAGTGCTACAATCTTCAAATTAATCCAAGAACCGAATACCGCCACCCCAATCGTCTGACCAAGCGAGCGAACAAACGTGTTGAGTGCGGTCGAAGATCCTCGAAGATTATACCCCACAGAAGACTGCGCAATAATCGTAAACACCGTTGAAGAATATCCAAATCCTATACCATATATAAATGTGAAAATAAGTAACATGTAGCTGGGCGTATTTCCCGTCATCATGGCAAGCCCTAGCGCTCCAAGCACAATACATCCAATACCGATCATTGTCGTTTTGCGAGAACCTGCTGAGAGTAATAGTTTAGCTCCTGCTACAGATCCCAACATCCAACCGATAGACATCGGAGCCAAAGCTAATCCCGAGAAAGTTGCATTCTTCCCCATCACACCTTGTATCCAAAGGGGTGTATACGTTGTTAGACCAATAAGAAGCGAGCTAATAAGTAGATTTGCTCCAGCAGAGACAGCAATGTCACGAATGCGGAATAATTTCAGCGGAATCATAGGCTCCTCAGCTCGCTTCTCCACGATAAAGAAAAGGACGAGGAAAATAACAGCGATGAAGATACATCCTACTAATAAAGGCGAATCCCACTCAAAATATTGACCTCCTGTTGCCAATGAGAATAGCAAGGCTGTCATACCGATGGTAAAGGTAATGGCTCCAGCATAATCAATCTTTGTCTCTCTTTTGACATTATGCTTAGGTAAGTAACGGACAATGAGCAAGATGGATATGATTCCGAATGGCACATTAAATCCAAAGATCCAGCGCCAGCTCCAATAGTCAACGAAATAACCTCCAAGTAGCGGTCCTACTAAGGAAGATATCCCCCATACTGAACTAAGTAGTGCTTGTACTTTACCTCGCTCTTCTATAGGATATATGTCTCCAATGATCGTAAAGGTAACTGGAATTACAGCCCCTGCACCGATCCCTTGAATTGCCCGAAATACAATCAATTGTTCCATACTCCCTGAGAATCCACACAGAAGTGACCCTATAACGAACAATAAAGAACCTATTAAGAATACCGGTTTACGACCATAAATATCACTTATTTTCCCAAAAATAGGTGTGGTGACAGCCATCGTTAGAAGATATGCCGTAAAAATCCAACTCATGAGCTGCATACCACCAAAATTACTTACAATAGCTGGGCCAGCGGGTCCTGTAACCGTGCCCTCAATTGCAGCCATGAAGGTAGAAAGTAGTATTCCAACCATAATGAGACTTCGTTTACCTTTTGCCAGTGTATTCACGTTTTTAGTTCCTTTCTTGCATTCAATTTACCGTAATGTATTGTACCGCATAACTGACATGAATGCATGCTAAACAAGAAAAAAACTCCATATCACGAAAGTGAATTTGGAGTTCTTCCTTATAAAGATTAGTTATTAGTATGGGTGGTGAACGGCTATACTAGCCGACCTTGATGAAGCTTCAAGCTGAAAGTAGCCTCTCTTTGTACAAGATCAGGATCATGGGTAATCATCAGTAATGCATTCCCCTTTAGAACCTGCTGACGGCATAACTTCAGTATCCGCTGGGCCGCTATATAATCAATCCCTGATGTAGGTTCGTCCAAAATATACATACGTTTGGGCGTCATAAATTGACTAACAACACTCAAAAGTCGTTTCTCTCCCTGACTAAGCAAGTACGGAGAGTCTTCTCGCCTGTGAAGCAGCCCTGCTCCTATTAGCATCTGTTCAGCTGTATCTCGCTGCTCTGGAGTAAGTATTCCACGTCTCCTTCTCCCCATAGATACACAACCGTAAGTGATCTCTTCCCAAACCGTATGAGCAACGAACTGATGCTCAGGCTGCTGGAATACATATCCGATCTCCTCCGCAAGCGTATAGATAGGTATATTCGATATATCTTGCCCTCTCCAATATACCATTTGACCGGGCGCTCTTAAGAGTCCCATCAGCAAACGACTCAGCGTCGTCTTTCCTGATCCATTCTCTCCCATGAGAGTAACCCAATCCCCAGGTTGCAAAGTAAAACTGACCTTATGCAAGGCCTCAGTCCCACTCGGATAAGCATAACTCAGTGACTTTACTGCAAGTAGCGATATTTCCTCTTCGTTACCTGTAGTAAAGCGACTAGAAGAAGGGCGCTGTTCTATCACTGGGAGCGCCGGAATGAACAATGGAGCAACAGGCACGGCCTCAAGTTCAACCAACTTGGGATCGTCCTCAAGCGCAGGGATAGATGAAGATGAAGCAGATATGCCTTCAAGATCAACCAACTTGAGATCGTCCTCAAGCGCTGGGATAGATGAAGATGAAGCAGCAACACCTTCAAGATCAACCCCTTTGGGGGTCACCCCAGCGGATAGGACTGGGGTCGATGATGGCGTGGAAGGATGCTCTGCCCACTCCGTGGCGGGCAGCAAACCGAGCTGCACCAGCTGCTCCGCATAGCTGGCGAGCAGCTCCTGCGGCGTGCCGTCGAGCACGACGGCTCCTCCCTCTAAGACGATGACGCGCTCTGCTGCGCGCGCTACATCGTCGAAACGGCCGGACGCGCATAAGAGCGTCCGGCCCTGTTCGTGCAGCGCTTCGCATAGCTGCACGAACTGCACTTGCGCCGCGCCGTCAAGGCTCGCGGTCGCATCGTCGAAGACGAGTAGCCGCGGCGCAAGCGCAAGCACCGCGGCTATGGCGGCCCGCTGACGTTGGCCGCCGGAGAGCTCCCGCACCGCCGCATCGCGGTGCGGGGTTAGGCCTACCGCCGCCAGCGCAGCTGTAACGCGGTGGGCGATATCTGCGGGGGGAACCCGCAGATTCTCGGGCCCGAAGGCAACGTCGGCTTCAACGTTGCCTTGTACGAGCTGGGCATCGGCATCTTGAAAGACGATGCCAATGACATGAGCGATATCAGCGAGCGAAGCCACCGCTGGATCCATTCCCTCTACCCTCACAAGACCACTTCGGCGTCCACCGCCGCTTCGTGGTAAATAGCCGTTCAACAGTTGACATAAGGTGGACTTACCACTCCCTCCACGTCCAAGAACTGCGACCCACTGCCCTTTCGGTATAGACAACGTAATCTGGTTCAACACGGGCTCTGATTGTTCATCAAATGTATAGGTTAGTCCTTGCAGTTCTATCGCTGTTGTCGACATAGCCAGCCCCCTTCGATCAGATCTTATAACGTCTTAGCAATCCTGTCCGCTGGATAGCATCACCAAGTAGCTTGGTTAACAGACCACACAATATGGTCCCGCTTAACAACCGCATTCCCAGCGCAAGTGTAAGCACTTGCCAGCCCCATGTGGTATATCCAAACATATATACAGCGCAGAGAAACCAGAGTGGAACGAGCGCACCGCCTGCTAACATAAGAGCACTTACTCCCCACTGCTTGTACCGAAACATAGCAAAAATTAATTCAGCTACAATCATATAACATAGTGCAGCGACGATACAGGAAGCAATCCCATAAGTCGTTCCTACGAAACATTGAATAGCTCCACCAATACCATAGGTGATCACAGCTGTTCCAGGTTTACGAATAATATAGTACGCCAAAAGCCCATATACCATATATAGTCCTACAATAGTCGATGTAGCGATAGGCCCGCCCATACTATTCAGCATTTTGTTAATATACGATAAATAAAAGGTCATCACAGCATTAGCCGTGGCTAGCATCGCCATAAGTACGATATCTAACGTGGTGAACGCTTCACGTTTCTTAGTGAAAGGCAATAACAAGTTCAAATCCAGTCAACTCCTCTAATAGGTCATTACAAGGTGGTGTGCACTCCACTTGTCTTCTGCCATTCTGACATGATGACCCCTCTATCGTCAACCAATATTTAATTAGTGGTTAACGTTCTGAACGAACCACCACAAATAACCTGTTATCCCTATGCTTAGCAAAGCTACAATACGTCCTCGTTCCCATGACATAAGCGGACGTAAGTAGGTGCGGTCAGGATATGCTCCAAATCCCTTCGCCTCCATCGCTGCCGCTGTCTGCTGTACACGTCTAAGCGCATTATATAGAACAGTGGACATATACATACGCCACCACTGCCATTTGTCACCCCATCCCCGTGGTCTTCGTCCCCTCACCTGATGAGCCGCCGATATCATCCGCCCTTCTTCCTCTAGTAAAGGCAGAAACGTAAGCGCCATAGAAATTCCAAATGAAAAGCGATAAGGGATCTTCAACCGCTGAGTTAATGCGGCAACCAAATCCTGAGGGTCCGTAGTTATAATATATACGTATGAGGACAGAAATAAAGTAAACATACGCAGTGTGACTGAGCCCGCTCCATCCAGTCCCTCCACCGTCAGTTGGAAGTAACCCCAACGTAGTAATTCATGACTCCCAGAAGCTGTAAATAAAGTAATAACGAATAAGGGGAGTGTAAATAGGATTAGGAATCGTACAATCTTCCACTGCCTGCCCCACACCATCCCGGCGGCATAACGAGCGGCGACAGTAGTAAATAATAACAAGCAAACCTGCGCACCTGAATGTTGAAAAGTCATCGCTAGAATAGCAATACATAGAATGAGCACTAGCTTACTAAGTGGATCCAACTTATGTAGATATGAACTCCCTCTTTGATAAGGTATGATCATCGTTATCCTCCCTTCTGGTTTCCTTCCCAATCCTTACGCAGTATAGAATACACAAAGACATCTCTAAACCCATCCGGTGTGTGACGATATTCTCGCAACTTCCCATCTGGCATGAATTCGAGCGAGGTGAATAACCTACTAGCGCGAGTATTACTAGGATCTACTAAAGCTTCAATTCGATTAAGCCCCATCACTTGAAAGCCATATTGCACGATCAGGTTGATTGCTTCTCTCATATAGCCCTGCCCCCAGAACAAACTGGACATCTCACAACCAATCTCACCGCGATAAGCTCCTTCTAACTGCCACATATTGAATCCACAACTGCCCATCCATACACCGCTCTGCTTATCTATAATTCCCCACCGGATCCCATCCTCAGTGGCAGATAAACTATTAAGAAATGTAATCATTTCCTTAGCCAGATCGATGGATTCAAGCTCTGGAATACCTGAATATTCACGCACTTCTACCTCTGACCAACAACATAGTAAATCCGGTGCATCATCAAGTTCTAATTGGCGAAGCATCAGGCGCGCATTCTCTAGCTGCGGAACGAATCCACCACATATGTACATAGATGACCCACCTTCCATTGTTCAGCATGTATTCTATAACTTTACACATACACTTTAACACGTACTTTAACCCATTTCCTACTCAAGGAGCGTGTAACTTTATTTATTATCGTCAGAATCAAAACAGCTACCGTCGAATTCACCGACGATAGCTGTTTTAATAATTCATACAGAATCTATTCTTCTTCCCGTTTCTGTCTACCCACCCATAGTAAACCAATCATCATCACAAATGCAATTAGTGCTAACAACGGAATCGTAATAAATCCGAACCAGTTCAAGTAGTCCACATTACAAGGCACGCCTACAGTACAGGGAGCAATCTTAGCGAATGCAGGAACCTGCTGTTCCAAGTAATGATAGATAGAAATGCTTCCACCAATAATGCTCAAAGGAAGCAAGTACGGAATAATACTCCGGTCATTCTTATAGCTGGCAATAGCCAGAAGAATCACTTGGGGATACATAAAAATCCGCTGGAACCAGCAGAGTCTGCATGGCTCATAATGTAACACTTCACTTAGATATAAACTCCCGCATGTCGCGATCACGCAGACAAGCCAGGCCAGATATAGGGAATAGGTTCTGAAGAATCCTTTGCCTTCCATCGTTATTTCTCCTCTTTGACCGCATTTTTCGATGCTATTGCAGCATCTATTTCCTTGGTCAGAGATGCATAAGAACTGCCATCCGCTAACTTCTGTCCATTAATATAAACCGTCGGTGTACTTCTTATATCTAAAGAACTAGCGAACTTCATCTGCTCGTCCACTTCTTTTTGGTACGTTTTGTCTGCAATGTCCTTCGCAAGCTTGTCATAATCAATATCAAGCTTTGCTTCGCGAGCAAGCTCTACTAAATATTCAGGTGTTGCCCACTCTTTCCGCTCATCCTGTTGATTGTCATACAATACATGATAATACTTCCAGAACTCCTCGTTGCTCTGATGATACACAGCCTGAGCAGCTAAAGCTGCTGTATTAGAGTCTGTCTCTGGACTAATGACAAGATAGTTCATGTAATAAAAAGAGACAAGGCCTTTGTCAACGTAGTCCTTTACAATTTGAGGTTTAAATGACTGACTAAACCCCTGACAGGCTGGGCATTTATAATCACCAAACTCTACGATTTTGACAGGTGCGCTTGCGTCACCTATAACGGGCAATTGATCGTAAGCAAATTCCGCCGTTGTCTCATTAGAACTTGGTTTAATAACAAGAAGTAATATAACTAATACTACGATACAAGATCCGGTAATCCACATGATCTTCTGCATACGCTTTTTCTGTAATTCCTGCTGTAATCTACGCTGTGCAGCAGTGTTTATATTTGTCTTCTTTTTCGGTTGCATAAACCTTTCTTCAGCCCCTTTTCTCCCAAAATTAAAGGGAAGCCAATGACAGCTTCCCTATATGGATTATTATGATATAACTATAATAATTAACTAGAATCAAGTCAAACACTAGAATAGAGGGTCAGGCCGTTGCAACTACGATCACAATACCATTTCCAGAAGGATCTTTGACGAATACTCCACCATGGTCTCGTTCAGTAGAAATTCCAGCGGATTTAAGTTCGTTCTCCATCCCCTTTAATTCTTCCTCATTAGGAACAACAATGGTAAAGAATTTCAATCCCACAGATCCTTCCGGTGGTGTTGGTGCCCCTGCACCTGTCCATGTATTCAGTCCAATGTGATGATGATATCCCCCTGCTGAAACAAACAATGCTTGATCGCCATAATAAATGGTTGCATCAAAACCTAGTATATCCACGTAAAATTCCTTCGATTTCTGAATATTAGCAACATGAAGATGAACATGCCCTATAACTGTACCTAAAGGTAGTCCATTCCACACATGCTCCCCAGCCTCATCAATTACACCTTGAACATCCATTGGATCGCTCATTGTAGCGAATTGTCCGGAGCTATCACGTGCCCATTGTTCACGTGGACGATCCGCATAAATCTCAATTCCATTCCCATCAGGATCAGACAAGTATACCGCTTCACTGAACTGATGATCTGAAGCTCCACTTAGTGGGTACTTGGATTCGATCATATGAAGCAGAGACTGCCCCAGACTTCTACGATCTGGAACAAGAATAG
Organism: Paenibacillus sp. IHBB 10380; assembly: GCF_000949425.1. Classification (NCBI taxonomy): domain Bacteria; kingdom Bacillati; phylum Bacillota; class Bacilli; order Caryophanales; family Paenibacillaceae; genus Paenibacillus; species Paenibacillus sp. IHBB 10380. Next base: position 5,700,767 of record NZ_CP010976.1, on the reverse strand, counting down.
CGAAATGATATAGCCCTGTTGAATGTCTTGGTTTAGCTTCTGCATCTGGATGCTGCTCTAGAACGAGCAATGGACGAATGCCATCTACCGTTAGTGATACAGTTCTAGCCTCTTGTGTTAATATTCTCAACCCAATAATCTCCTCATAGAAAGTTATGGATCGATTCAAATCTTGTACTTTTAATTGGACATAGCCGATAGTCGTCGCTTGGTTTAATGGATAGCTCATAAAATCTCCTTTAGTGAATCATTTTTTTATTTCTGATTACTTTATGTAAGTTAGTATATATTAATAATGAAAAGTATTCAAGTTATTTCATGTTAAAAAGTAACTGATTACTCTTGCTTCTATCAACTACCTTTTTATTTTATAATAGACATATATTTTATACCTGTAACGAATGAGAGGGGATAGCTACGATGGCAATGATCCAATGCCACTTTTACTCTGAGGTACTCGCGTTAAGCACATCTATGACGGTCATCCTACCCCAACGTACTACCACGCAGATCGGTATGGAAAATTCGCAATTTGGAGATAAACACCCTACCTTATATTTACTTCATGGTTTAACAGACGATGATTCCGTCTGGCTGCGTCGCACTTCCATAGAGCGTTATGTCGCTCCACTTGGCCTAGCGGTCGTTATGCCTCAGGTTCATCTAAGCTTCTATACAGATATGGCACAAGGGAATAAGTATTTCACATTTCTAAGTGAAGAACTACCTGAGATTGCTCGCTCCTTCTTTCATCTATCTGCTGCTAGAGAAGACAACTTTGTAGCTGGATTATCTATGGGTGGATACGGTGCCATGAAGCTAGCCCTTCGTAATCCTAATCAATACGCAGCTGCCGCAAGCTTATCTGGTGCTCTTAATATGTCTAATCCCATGTTCAAAGAGGAGTGGAAAGATTCGCCACTCAAATATAATCAAGTATTCGGTGATCAACCCATAGCAGGAACAGATAATGATATCCTGTGGTTGCTACAACAACGAAATCAAGCCGAAGGGGTCAATCCTCTCATCTATCAGTGCTGCGGAACTGAGGATTTCCTATACGAGGACAATCAAATATTCAAGAAAGCTTGTGAGCAAACCAATCTAAACCTAACCTATGAGGAAGGGTCTGGAAATCATGAGTGGGGATACTGGGATACTAAAATCCAAGACGTATTGAACTGGCTTCCTTTACGGAATAAGTAAACTTCACCTTTCTTATATTTTCAAAAAAAACAACCTGACGACAAATCGTCAGGTTGTTGGGTTATATATGAATACCTATACGGTATTCGCTCTTATTCAACGACGTTAATTGTCACGTCGATATTACCACGTGTTGCTTTAGAATACGGACATACTTGATGTGCTGCGTCTGCAAGCTCTTGAGCTGTAGCTTTGTCCACACCAGATACTTTCACATCCAACATAGCGCCGATCTTGAAACCGTCGCCCTCTTTCATAATGGAGACATGCGCTGTTACTTCGGTTCCTGTTACTTCCTTCATTCTTTTTGAACGAATGACCAAGTTCAGAGCACTGTCGAAACAAGCCGAGTATCCAGCAGCAAATAATTGCTCGGGGTTTGTTCCAGCTCCGCCGCTACCACCCAAACTTTTTGGCATTTCAATATTTAAATCAATCTGACCATCTGAAGATATCACTTTACCTTCTCTTCCACCTGTTGCCGTTACTGTTGCCGTATATAGTGTACTCATATGATTCTCCTCTTTTCTTCATATTCAATTGTTAAAAACTTAATTGTATACAATATTTATAGAGGTGTCAATTTGTACTCTTTTCTAGTAAGCTTACTTTTGAAATACATCTTTACGGACTTGCCCTATTTTTTGTTCTATAACTTCTAATAGTGTCAATGCAGCCAACGGATCAAACATTTCTAGTTCTTCAACTTTGCTTATATGAACATCGATCTGATCTAATTGTCCCTGAATGACTGCGGGTGTTAAATCCCTATTCTCAGTAGATGTCTTTATGTCCTCATTTAAGCTACTCACTTGTTTCTTAACGGCATCCTTTTTCTGTTTCAATGTCCGATCCGCCTTAATCACAACATCTACTTGAATCTCCTCTGCTGTAACAAAAGCCTTCATTCTATTATGTTCAGACAGAAAGTGCTCATATGATGCTTTAAGCGTAGATAGGTGAGTTATCGATATTTGCACAGTAGACATTTCAGATTGAATCCGTGATAGTTCAATCATACTATTAGATAACCTTTCAATGATTCCTTCAACCATCTCACCGGTAACCCCTTGGGATATGCCTTTAAAAGATTGAATAGAATCCAACATATGATTGGCTTGTACCATAAGTTCAGCGAGGTCTATACCCACTTGTCTTATTTGTTTGCGTCTCCCATTACCCAATCCAAGGATAACACCCATTGTTCCTATTAGAACAATAACAATCAGACTTCCCAGACCGATGAGAACGGCCCCAGAAGTAGGGATTCTGTTGGGCGAATTATCTTCATTAGGTTTCGGCTGCGTATGAGATGCAGAAATATTTGATACTAAAAAATTTGAAGACGAAGACAATGACGACGCTTGACTCGTTGTAGTCGAATCCTTAGCTGCTTCTACACCATTAGTCATAAACAAACTCATTAACATGATCAACAAAAAGTATTTCTTCAATTTCTTCACTCTCCAATCTATACTCAAACTTCCAATACAAGTATATAACATATCGGGAACTCTTGTTTTATCTCTATATAGATGAATTCGGTCGGACAGATTGGAGAATACCCTAGTATTTCCACAAATGATTACCCTACTATGTTCAGCAGGAAACACTCCATCCTCATACTACGGCTCTCCTTATATAACTTTCACTTGACGACAGAGGCTGCGCTGTACTACTCTTTTATAATTAACCGGTGGTTTATAAGAAAGGTGGAGTGTCTAATGTTTCAAGCGATTCCCTACGAGGGCGACCGTGGATATCAATTCTCAGCCGTATTAGATCAATTAAAATCCCTTATTCATGACGAACCTAGCTCCATCGCTAATTTAGCTAATGCCTCATCTTTACTTAACCTGTTTATGAAGGATACCAACTGGGTCGGATTCTACTTGTTTGATGGTAAGGAGCTCGTACTTGGACCCTTTCAAGGCCTTCCAGCCTGCATACGTATTCCCTTAGGTCGCGGTGTCTGCGGAACTGCTGCTATCGAGCGTCGTACACTCCTTATCGATGATGTTCATGCCTTTCCTGGTCATATCGCTTGCGATGAGGCTTCCAACAGTGAAATTGTGGTGCCGATCATGAAAGACGGTGAACTGTATGGGGTACTAGATATAGATAGCCCACTTAAGAACCGATTCGATGATGAAGAACGCCAATTTCTAGAGCAATTTGTAGAAATTTTATCGGCTCATTTGTAAGTTTGCGATTTACAAATATCATCCCCATGTAAGCAGACAGTAAAAGAACTTACTGCTTGTTTACATGGGGATTTTTCATTTCTAGAAATAGACCCGTGAAGATATCTTGTTCATGAAGAGATAAAAAAACGATTATTGTTCAGGCTTTCGGATAATGGTAAGTCCATCTACATGTTTACGTTCCATCGTCCTCAACTTTTTCCGATTTTCTTTGGATTCAAGTATAATATTCATGTCATAATTCTCAGGGTACAGCTCTTTTTTCTCAATAAATAACTTCAACCGCTTCTTATTGACCTTTACCTTATGAGTCTGGATCATTACACCGACTATCCCCATAGAATCCTCTGACTGATAGACGATCCCATTCTTCCCGTAAGTGCTCACATACACACTATCCCCTACTTCGAACCTTCTTAAGTGACGAGCACTCTGCTGCTGATCCTTAAGGTTGTGATGATATTTAGAGTTCCCTTTAGATTTACTGTTACCTGAGCTCGATTGGGAATTAAAACCCGAATCAACCTTTACATCTACATACGGCTGTTCTTCTCTGCTAAGGCGTTGCTTCTGTCCAGTCACAATATTTTGCGAACGCTGCACAATACCTTGACTCATCCCTAGTTTCTTCGCTATTTCAATAGCATAACTCCGTCCGGCTTCACCAATGGTAAGACGGTATAAAGGCTCTAACGTCTCCACATCGAACTCCATACGTGCATTCTGAAACCCTTCGGTGTGTGAAGCGAAAGTTTTCAGTTCATTAAAATGAGTCGTCACCATCATGCATGCCCCTCTACGATTCAACTCTTCTAGGATAGCAATCGACAATGCCATTCCTTCACCAGGATCTGTCCCAGCAGCAAGTTCATCAATGAGAAGAAGGGTAGATGAGTTAGCTGTTTCTACCATATGAATTAACCGCTGAATTTGAGCAGAAAAAGTACTAAGAGACTGTTCGATACTTTGTCCATCCCCAATGACAGTCATCACTTTAGAGAACACAGCAAATGTACTACCTGGATCTACAGGAACCAATAATCCTGATTGCACCATAAGCGTAAGTATCCCTAGCGTTTTCAACGCAACCGTCTTCCCGCCCGTATTAGGACCTGTAATAATTAGTGAACGATATCCTGTTCCAATAGCCATATCAAGCGGAATCATCGTCCTAAGTAGTAATGGATGTTTAGCGCCGTAAACAGCAATGTTCCCATTCGCATTCAACAGAACTGGCCCCCCTCCGATGGACCTGCCATATTTCCCTTTTGCAATAATAAAATCATACGTGCCTGTAATTTGAATATTCAATTGAATATCGGACGCGGCCGATTCTACTAGACCCGTGAGCTCATAAAGTATAATCCCCTCCTCCCGAGATTCGTCTGCTTGAAGCATGCTAAGCTCTACTTGTAGGGAGGCGATTTCTTCTGGCTCCATATATACCGTTTGCCCGCTAGTAGATTGGTCAAGTATCGATCCCTTGACCTGTTTGTGGTACTCTTTTCTCACTGGAATAACATACCGTCCATTTCTAACACTTACCAAGTGCTCTTGTAGAATGGCTTGATGCCTACTTAATAACGTGGCTAGCTTCTTCTGGATGCGGTCCTTGATCACAAACATTTTCTTACGTACTCGCTCTAGATTCTTACTAGCTTGATCGGTCACTTTCCCGTGCTTAATACAGCGATCAATTTCACTCCTCACCTTCGTCAACTCGCTTAACGACGAGGCATAAGTACTAATTACGGGAGCAATATTCCCCTTTGCTGCCATATACCGCTTTAGCTGACTACAGCTATTCAAGAAGGTATTAATAGAAGCAAAGTCCTGTTCTGTGAACATATATCCTGTATACAAGAGAGATACTACATATTCAATGCCATCCAAAGATGGCAATGGAATACTTGCTCCCTTCTCAAGCAGCGCTCTAGCCTCCTCTGTTTCCTCCATCGCTCGTTGTATCGCTCTAAGCTGATCATTAGGCTTGAGTTCCTCAATCAGCCTTCTACCTTCATAAGAAATCGCGTAATCCAACAACTTTTCCTTCATTTTGTCATATTCCAACATCGCTAATGTTACATTGTCCATGATGTTCATGAACCTCCTTTGTTCTTTCTTGATTATGAATAACAAAAAAAAGGCAAAGAATAGACGGATGTCATTCTTTGCCCTTAAAGTCCTACCGTTATTTCTTGAGTAAACCCAAAGATACGCAGACCATCACCTAGGATAAGGTGCTTGCTACTTGTACCGATGAATGATTAGAGTGTATCGTATGAAGCTAATACTATCTAACCAAATACAAAAAGACGTGCTCACAAGAGCACGTCTTACAGTGTGAATGAAGAGATAGCGCTCTTATTAGCGCCCATCTCAAGCTCCACACCTGTATGATTACAAAGAAATAAACAGCCAAAGGCGCCGTTTGATGCTTCGCGTGTTCTTAACTATTCCAAGACCAGTACACAGACATAAGAAAATAAACCCGCTCTCACAAGCGAAAATTTCTTGTCATACATACGGTCCATATGGAGTTAGGTTAGTTAAGAACATACCCCGTCATCAATATCTCTCCCTTTGGTTAGGATGACACTAATTTAACAATTTCAATACTGAAAGTCAATAGTGGGTTACCCTGTTTCTCTTGTGCCCACTATTATTCATCGTTAAGGAGTTTCAGAAAATTTAAGGGAAGGGTAAATTGCTGATTATCAATAATAATTCGTCTCAATTCTTCCTCCGAAGAATCGGATTGAGCATCTTTGATCTCTTTAATTTCATGATGGAGTCGCTCCATCTGTAAATCCAAAGCATTCGCGGAGTCTGCGGCATTCTTCAGCTCCTCGGTAAGTCTCACTGGTACTGACTGATTATATTTATAGAAAATTTTGTGCTCTAGGCTTGCCCAGAAATCCATCGCAATCGTACGGATCTGCACTTCTACACAAACAAGTTCCTGACGATCTGACATAAAAACAGGAACTTCAACTAGCAAATGAAGACTTTTATATCCGTTTGGTTTAGGATTCTTTATGTAATCCTTCACCTCCAGAATCGTGAGATCACTCTGCCTCTGAAGCATTTCACTAATACGATATATGTCTGAAATAAATGAACATGTGATCCGTAGACCCGCAATATCTTTAATATTATTCTTTATCCCAGCGAATGATAATTCATAATTTTTACGGATCATCTTGTTCATAATGCTCTCTGGCGACTTTAACCGCGATTTGGTATTTTCAATCGGACTATAGTCATGTAAAGATTGAAATTCCTCTTTCAATATTTCAACTTTAGTCTCTATTTCGTCCAAGGCAAATTTATAGATCAACATGAATCGAGAAATGTCATACTTAATTTTTTTGATTTGTTCTATTTGATGATGAGCATTCATATTCCTATTCTTCCTTCCATGATTAAATATAGATAAAAGATGTACCGATGGATTATCCCTTTGTGCTTCAGTATAATCATCAGCGAGTATAATTTCAATTTAACGATACAACCAAGAAGAAACAGTTACCGTCCTTAAAGGGACGATAACCGTTTCACGTAGAACGATATATGCCTAATCATACATGCTACTTCATACTCATCTTATACACCCTTGCTTCATAAGGACGAAGCGGCAAAGATTCTAAATTATTCCCACTGCCTATCGGATAGTTAGAGATCAGTAACTTGCCTATACTCCCCATGTCGAGATCATTCGGAAGTTCAAATACGGACTCTCTTTCAAAAAAATTCAAAATGACAAGAAGTTGTTCATTCCCAAGCGTTCTTGTATACGCATAAATATCAGGGTGTAAGGGTAGTATCAGACGATATTCACCATAGACAATGACCTCATGCTCTTTCCTAAGCTTAATCAGTTCACGGTAATAATGATAGATAGAGTGAGGATCCTTGAGGGCAGCATCCACATTAATGTCTATATAGTTAGCATTGATATGGATCCAAGGCGCACCTTCTGTAAACCCTGCATTCTCAGAGTTGTTCCACTGCATAGGCGTACGAGCATTGTCTCTGCTTTTATCCCATAGCGTTTGCATAATCTTCTCTTCCGGCACACCTTGCTTTATCGACTCTTCAACATAATTTAACGTCTCCACATCCCGATAGTCATCAACCGATTGAAAGTGAATATTAGTCATCCCAATCTCTTCCCCTTGATAAATATAAGGGGTTCCCTCAAGCATATGAATAAAAGTGGCTAGCATTTTTGCCGACTGTACCCGATACTCTCCGTCATTACCGAAACGAGAAACCGATCTAGGTTGATCATGGTTACATAAATAGTTAGCATTCCAGCCTTTGTTGTGTAGCACAACCTGCCAATTGCTAATGATCTTCTTAAGTTCAAGTAGTGTCCAAGGTTTCTTGTCCCATCTCCCTGTTCCTAAAGTTGCCGCATCTAGCTTCATATGCTCAAATTGAAATACCATATTGAGTTCACTGCGTGTATCGCCCACATAATCAAGCGCCTGCTCTGGGCCAATTCCCGAAGTCTCACCAACAGTCATAATGTCGTAGTGAAATAGCAGTTGATTATACAGTTGATTTAATGTTGTGTGAACATTCTCCAGATTAGAGAACAATTCATAAGCCTGCACTGTGGGAAGATCATTAGGATTATCTGCATCTGGCAACCCTTCCGCTTTAACAATATGGGCAATAGCATCAAATCGAAAGCCATCGATCCCTTTTTTGAGCCACCAATGAATCATCTCATAAATGCAATCGACTACCGCTTGATTCTCCCAGTTCAAATCAGGTTGATGCTTAGAATACAAATGAAGATAATATTCGTCGCTTTCCTTATCATATTCCCATACAGAACCACTGAAGTAGGACTCCCAATTGTTAGGCGGTCCACCATCCTTGCCTTTTCTCCAGATATAGAAATCTCTCTTCGAATTATCTTTCGAAGACTTTGATTCAATGAACCACGGATGCTCATCGGAAGTATGATTCAGTACAAGGTCCATCATGATCTTCAGCCCCCGTGCATGAGCTTGCGTGAGTAACTTATCGAAATCTTCTATCGAGCCAAATTCAGTCATGATGTCACAGTAATCACTGATGTCATACCCATTATCATGATTAGGTGACTTATATACAGGACAAAGCCATAGTACTTCTACACCAAGATCTTGTAGGTAATCCAACTTCGATATAATCCCTGGAATATCCCCTATGCCATCTCCATTACTATCCATGAAGCTTACTGGGTATATTTGATACACGACACACTCTTTCCACCATTTCTTATTCATGCCGGATCTCCTTGTTGTGTATTTCATTATCCTCTATAATGAATTCTATTGATCGACAGCCTACCTTTGTGTAGGCTATTCTTGTCTTGGCATATCACGTAACAAATTACAGGGGGATTTTATAGTTATGGAACATCAGACGATTCTAGCGATTGGTATTTTCCTGATTGTATATGGGTTTATTATTGCCGAAAAAATTCATCGTACGATTCTAGCTATGATTGGCGGAATACTTATGGTTATTCTCGGCATTGTAGACCAAGAAACGGCACTACACCATATCGATTTCAACACACTTGGCCTTCTCATCGGAATGATGATTATCGTCAATATTACAGCCGAAACAGGTTTGTTCACATATATTGCAATCTGGGCAGCTAAGAAGGCGAAAGGGCAACCTGTCCGTATTCTTATTTCGCTCACGCTTATTACAGCACTTAGTTCGGCATTCTTAGACAATGTAACTACCGTATTATTAATGGTACCCGTAACCTTCAGCATAACCCGTCAATTAAGAGTTAATCCATTTCCCTATCTATTTGCACAGATATTGGCCTCTAACATCGGTGGGACAGCTACAATGATTGGGGACCCACCCAATATCATGATCGGTAGTGCTGTTAAAGAATTAACCTTTATGGCCTTTATTGAAAATTTAGCCCCCGTCATCGTGATCATTATGCTCATTATCATTCCTATTCTAATTCTTATGTTTCGTAAACAATTGAAGACAACACCAGAATTAAGACAGAGTATGATGAACATCGACGAGAAGAGTGTGATTACTAACCGTAATCTACTTATCAAATGTTTAACTGTGCTAGGTCTAACGATCATCGGATTCTTCGTACACCAGCTAGTGCATATAGAATCCGCTACTGTTGCTTTAACCGGAGCTTTTCTACTCCTTCTTCTGACGGGAGAACATTTCTTAGAGGCCGCTTTTGCCAAAATAGAATGGACCACGATCTTTTTCTTCATCGGATTATTTGTACTTGTTGGGGGTCTAATCGAGACAGGTGTCATAAGTGCCTTGGCTGAACAAGCTATCGCGCTGACGGGTGGTGATTTAGTCTCAACGTCTATGCTCGTTCTTTGGCTTAGTGCCATTGCTTCAGCCTTCGTAGACAATATTCCGTTCGTAGCCACCATGATCCCATTGATTCAGGATATGGGTACGATGGGAATAACCAATCTTGAACCGATTTGGTGGAGTCTAGCTCTAGGAGCCTGCCTTGGAGGGAATGGAACATTGATTGGAGCGAGTGCGAACCTTATTGTAGCGGGTATGTCTGCCAAAGAGGGACAACCTATTAAGTTCTTACAATTTTTAAAATACGGCTTTCCTCTCATGATTTTGTCTATTATGATATCCACGCTATACATCTACCTTCGTTATTTGATGTAATACATCATGACCACCGAATACCCAAACACACAGACTCTAATCAGAGGCTATGTGTTTGGGTGTTTTGCTATTTACCTACATACTCATGAAACATTCGTAGCTCAAGCATATCTGGGTTCTCCAGACATACAAGCTGGGTAACGCGCTTTTAGCTGAACTTAAATAACGCGTACCGATTGAGTATCGGCACGCGCTGATAGCGTATTATGTACGATTCATCTACTAAATAGAAGTCCTCTGAGAGAGAACTTCTGCACTATGACCTTCTCTAGCCGATATCAATGACTTCGAACGGATGACCACAAATAGGGCAAAAACGTGTCTCCATAGGAACCTTTTCTCCACATACACATTTCTTCTCATCCCCAGCTAATCCTATCTGAGCTTGATTCCGTTGAATCTCATCTTGCAACGTTAAGATTTGCTGTATAAATGGCTGTAGCTTATCTAAACTAATGCTTTCATCCTCATTCGTTAGTGATAGAAAAACAGAACGTCCAATTTCTTGATACTGCTGGTCAATTTCCTTATGTTTGCTACTATTCTGCATTTTGAGACGGTTAATTTCCACAGCCACCTTGGCTTTATTCCCTGCTTCAGATACACCGGATTTTAGCTTATCAAAAAAACTCATAATTCTTATTCCCCCTATGACTACTCATTATTTATTTAGCATGCTCAATAATCGATATATATTGACGTTTGGTATCGACAAGCTCAAGTTCCAGACTATCATATTCTTCGTCTAGGCGACCCAGCAACTGGCTAATAGCTGTTGCTTTGTTCTCGACGTTAGACAATGTATCTTGAATCCGCCCCTGCACCATCCAATCCGCAATAATTCCATCAAAGAAGTAATCTGAGAATGTAAGAATTGCCCCGATGTCAATATCCACTGACAAGGACATCTGAATATCGTTCAGCTCCTTCTCAAAGTGACCCATACCCTTTCTTGCTTCATGGACATAATCCATGGCTTCATCGATATGATTATGCTTAATATGCGTAGATATCATTCCTCCACCAAGCATATCATAAGTTCCCCAATGACTAGCAGATTTAAGTCCTTCTACTGCATTATCAAGACTATCCATCACGGAAATCCCTGCGTTAATAGCTTCTTTTAATTCTTTAAGCCTAAGGGTAAGATCTGTCTGCGCTTCAGCAATATCTACAAGTTCACGACTATGATGGACTATATATTGTTCCTTCTCACGCATTATATGCTCATACTCAACTTCCCAGTCGCTAATCCGCTCCAGATTGTAACGGATATTGTCCATTTGTTTCTCTATATCTTCCAATGTGCGAACACTCTCATCATATTTCAACTTAACTTCAAGTACCTCGATCTGCTCACGTTCCAGCTTCTCTTCTTTCTTACCGATCATACTATAGATTAAATTTGATAAGGTCATCCCCATCAATCTATCAACATCATTCTCTTCCTCACTAAGTTTCTTCCTCCACCTACCTGCTTGCTCCTCTTGTTCAGCACGTTCAATCTCTAACGCCTGAAGTCGCTGCTCCCATTTCTCGTAATTACGACCCTTTTCCTTCACTACAGCAAGCCTAAGATTCAGATCTTCAAACATGCCTCTACCTCCATTCTGTATTCCTTACCTCTCTCCTTCATTAACGTTTATGTTGTAAATAAGTTTCAAATAAAGAACCTTTTAGTGCGCTTCTCGAAGGTAAACTAGATTTTATTGCAAAAAATAGCTATGATAAGACAAGAGTTGTTATGAAGGAGTGAATTAAATTTTCATGAAAAAGAAACGTATATTCCTATCGTTAATTACGCTCATGGCAGTAGTCCTCTTGTTAGCTGCCTGCGGTAAGAACGAGACACCCACAGCAGAAGAGCAAGTGACAGAACCAACAAAACCGGCAGAACAGACAGGTCAGACCCCAACAGCTGAACCCATGAGTTGGGACAAGCCACCCGCAATGGAGATTGATAGCAGTAAGACCTATCAAGCTGAAGTTACAACATCCAAAGGTACCTTCACGATCGATTTATATGCTAAAGATGCACCGCTCACAGTAAACAATTTCGTATTTCTAGCGAAGCAAGGTTTCTATGATGATATAATCTTCCATCGTATTTTAGAATCATTCATGATACAGACGGGTGATCCTCGAGGTAACGGATCAGGTGGACCTGGATATTCTTTTGAGGATGAGAAGACCCAGTATAAATATGAACCTGGTATTGTAGCTATGGCAAATGCAGGTCCCAATACGAACGGCAGTCAATTCTTCATATGTTCTGGAGCAGATAGTGCTGGACTGAATAACCAGCCAAACTACACTATCTTCGGTAAAGTCAGTGAAGGTATGGATGTGATCCAGAAAATTGCAGCAACACCCGTTGAGGTAGGACCTTCAGGCGAGCCTAGTTCACCTACAGAGAAAGTCACGATTAATGGTATTAAGATTACAGAGAAATAACATTTCAAATGTACAGCCTATTGTAAACTAAAACTATTCAAGGACCTGACGGTAAAAATCCGTTTAGGTCCTTTTATGTTTGATTTTTGCAATGAATAGCGGATAATAGAGAACACTGAACTAAATAAAATATAGATGGAGCTTAGGACAAATCCTACCCATGAGCCAGCCCTAGCTTCACCACCCTGGAGGAAATTCAGTTGCATGCTAACTATATGATTCTTATACAACAATTTGAACGTGCGTCTCTACTTCTAACTTGTTTATTCTTTTTGACCCTCATTCCGCAATTCAAGGAAATTTTTCAGAAAGAAATTTACAATCGCCAACATCTAATCATACTATCGGCTATCTTTAGTCTATTTGCGATCCTCGGTACATACTCAGGAATCAATGTAGAAGGTTCTTTAGTCAATGTCCGGATCATTGCCATCATGTCAGGCGGTATCCTATTCGGTCCTATAGTAGGGATCAGTACGGGGATTCTATCAGGAGTGCATCGATATGTTATCGATATCCATGGGATCACCTCACTGCCTTGTCTGATCGCAAGTATCGTGGCTGGAGTCGTGGCTGGATATATTCATATTAAAATAAGTAAAAACAAACGATGGATTGCCGGTATCATTGCAGGCATGTTGTGTGAAGCCTTGACTATGATCCTCATTCTGATATTAGCCGATCCCCACACTCTTGGTGTGGATATAGTGTCACAGATTGCCGCTCCTCTTATTCTTGGAGAGATTAGTGTCGGGTTAATTGTCTTGCTTATACAAGGTGTTGAGAATGAGAAAGATACCATTGCTGCGAAGCAAGCTAAGCTAGCGCTCGATATCGCGAACAAGACACTTCCTTACTTCCGTTCCATTAATGAGCAATCACTCCGTAAGATATGTGAAATCATCAGAGAAGATATCCAAGCTGATGCTGTAGCAATAACCGACACGAGAAGTATTCTGGCCTATGTTGGACTGGGTTCACAGTTATACAATCTAGGAAATGAGATTATTAGTGATGTGACGAAAGAAACCATTCGAAGCGGTGAAATTACAATTAGAAATAATGATGAAGACAATAAAAATCCATTGGTTAAATCACTCATTATTATTCCGCTTAAAGAGAAAGGTGAAGTGACCGGAGTACTAAAAATCTATTATCACAAGGCTCACAAAATAACCTATCCCTTGCAAACCATGGCGATTGGTCTGTCCCAAATCATCTCCACACTGATGGAAGTGTCACGAATTGAGCAAGTTAAAGAAATGGCTAATAAGGCAGAGCTTAAAGCGCTACAAAGCCAGATTAACCCACATTTTCTATTCAACGCACTGAACGCTGTTATTTCTTCAATTCGTATTAACCCTGACAAAGCACGGGAATTAATCGTTAATTTATCGGGGTACATGCGGTATAACCTAGAATTAAATGACCAGTTCATTGATATTAATAAGGAGCTACAGCAGGTCCGTAACTATGTTGAGATTGAAACTGCCAGATTCGGTAACCGACTCCAGGTTACCTACGATATTGACGATGTGAATGTGCAAATTCCAAGCCTCATCATCCAACCGCTAGTAGAGAATGCCATTGTCCACGGTATTCTGAAGTCCAAAGGTCCAGGGACTGTCACCATCCGAGTCAAGGATGAAGGGCAACATGTGTTAATATCCATTGAGGATAGCGGAGTAGGGATTGATGAGAATACCATTTATAACATTTATCATGACCAAGTTCCAGACCACAAAATCGGTCTATACAATGTACACCAGCGGGTAAAGCTTACTTATGGTAAAGGTCTAGTGATCACTAGGCTCACACAAGGGACCGAAATCCATTTCTATGTTCAGAAGGAGATCCGATGAAAGCAATCCTCGTAGAAGATGAATATTTAGCAAGAGAGGAATTAGAATATTTAATCAAGGCACATAGCGATATCGACATCGTCGGCCAGTTCGAGGACGGAATTGATGCGCTCAAATTTATACAAGATAACGAAGTGGATGTGATCTTTCTAGATATTAGTATCCCTTCACTGGACGGCGTACTACTAGGTAAGAGCATCAGTAAATTCTCCACTAAACCTTATATCGTATTTATTACAGCATACAAGGAGCATGCCATTGAGGCTTTTGAAATTGAAGCTTTTGACTATATTTTGAAGCCATATCATGAATCCCGTATCACTTCAATGCTTCATAAGCTAGAAGCTACACACACTCGTGAGCGAGGAGCGGACAAGCTCAGTCCAGTAGAGCGGACAGGAGTTAAGAATAAGATCAATTTGTGGAAAAACGAGAAGATTATCGTAGTCGATATTGATGATATTTATTATGCTTCAGCGCAAGAGAAAGTAACCTTTGTCTATACAAAAGACGAAGAATATACCATGAATATGAGTATATCTGATTTCCACAACAGTTTACCCTCTGATGTGTTCTTTCGCTGCCATCGCTCATATAGCATAAACATTTCAAAGATAAGGGAAATTATTCCATGGTTTAATAACACTTACCTTCTAAAAATGAAGGATCTAGACTATGAAGTACCTGTGAGCCGTAGTAAAATCAAAGAATTCAGGCAGATCATGAACATTTAAATGCATTTGATACTGCCATCCTTGCATCTCATTCTCAAAACCGTTATCCCCTTACTTCTTGCCTTATAATACAGAATGTAAGGGTTAACATTATGAGAAAGAAGGCTATCACAATGAAAAATACAACCATGAACCGCTGGCTCATAGTACTCGGAACAATCATTGTTCAGATGGGGCTCGGTACGATCTATACATGGAGCCTATTCAATCAACCTCTAGTATCTAAATTCGGCTGGGAACTCAGTTCTGTAGCTATGACCTTCTCTATCACTAGCTTTTCTCTAGCTATCGCTACTCTATTTGCAGGTAAACTACAAGAACAATGGGGCATTCGTAAACTGATATCCATAGCTGGAATTGTGCTTGGGCTCGGTCTAATCGCAAGCTCTCAGGTTCATTCATTAGCTCTCATCTATTTGCTAGCTGGTATAGTCGTAGGCTTCGCAGATGGTATTGCTTATATTACTTCTCTATCTAATCTTATTAAATGGTTTCCTGAACGAAAAGGCTTAATCTCTGGGGTGTCCGTCGGTGCATTTGGAATGGGCAGTCTCATATTCAAATACATTAACTCAGGCTTTATTAGCTCTATGGGCGTATCGCAGGCATTCTTATTATGGGGAGCTATCGTGATGATCATGGTTGTTGCTGGAGCCCAGCTGGTCAAAGAGGCCCCCATTCCAGTACAGGATAACACCAATGGTAACGTGAACCTTAATAACACAGAAGTTAATTTCAGTGTCAAAGAAATGTTGAAGACCAAAGAAGCATATGTACTATTTATTATCTTTTTCACTGCTTGTATGAGTGGACTCTACCTCATTGGGATCGTGAAAGATATAGGAGTCCAAATGGTCGGGCTTAGTATTAATACCGCTGCTAATGCTGTTGCCATGATAGCAATCTTCAATACCGCTGGTCGAATTATTCTCGGTGCGTTATCTGATAAAGTAGGACGTTTACGTGTAGTAGCAGGCTCTCTTGCTGTAACTTCCGTAGCCGTACTAGTTCTCAGCTTTGCTCA
This sequence comes from Paenibacillus sp. IHBB 10380, assembly GCF_000949425.1. Classification (NCBI taxonomy): domain Bacteria; kingdom Bacillati; phylum Bacillota; class Bacilli; order Caryophanales; family Paenibacillaceae; genus Paenibacillus; species Paenibacillus sp. IHBB 10380. Next base: position 5,684,590 of record NZ_CP010976.1, on the reverse strand, counting down.
TTTAAATTTCGGAATTTTCTTCGCTTGTGTAGCAGGAATTGCTTTTTGCTTCGGTGGTAATATTACGGTATTCCCAGCCATTGTCGGAGACTTCTTCGGCCTGAAGAACCATAGTAAGAACTATGGGATCATCTACCAAGGCTTTGGACTAGGTGCCCTATCTGGCTCCTTTATCGCTTCTTACCTTGGTGGATTCAAACCCACATTTATCGTCATCGGTGTTCTATGTATGATCTCTCTTATCTTGATCATGACTATTCAGCCACCTATTCGCAATCAGGCTCGAAAGGAAATGTTACAGCTTAAACCGCAATCTAAACTTGTATAACTACTTTCTAAAGTTAATATGTCTTTTTTCCAAAGTCTCTTCTAGTATTTCAATAAAATCGGTTGAAGTCTCCGCTTGGACTGCTAACTCATACACATTTAACAGTTGCTGGTCGTTCAGCGACTCGAGCGCAGAAGGACGAGGAGACGGTAAGAATTTACTTTTCATCTTATTCCTCCACAAGGCATAGATATTTGTATAATTAATAACCTTGTAAAAGAGTACCATTCCAACCTTCAAATGTCTCGGTTTTTCCACCCTCCGAATTTCTCTTTACAAATGATGGATAATATGGAATAATGGAATATTTATCTAAAAAAGAGCTAAACCCACTAACGGGTTTAGCTCTTTTTGATCGAAGCCAAATATTTCTTAATCCTTGGTTCATTGGATTCGGATACTGTGGTAAAATTCTGCTTGGAATCAAAGAATACGACCTTTCGATCTTGATCATAATCGGTAACATTGTTAATGTTAGCAACATTAGATCGATCAAGACGTTCAAAACCCTTACATTGATAGGCGGTATGTAAATCGGACAACGTGGTGGGGAGTAGAAATTCGCCTTCTTTGGTATGAACGAATATTGTATTCTTATGATTGGAGAAATACAATATATCTTCTTCCTGAATTTCGTTGGAAGACCCGTCTTTATTCAGAACACGCATACTTTCCCCACCCTCATCAAATTACTTGCGGAGCTCTTGTGGCGCTTCTGGGCTGTGGAACATCGGTTTTAATACAGCAGTAAAAAGTCGAGCTGATGATGCCAATGCCTTAGAGGCATAACGAGCAGTCATTTTTTTCATGTGGTTTTCCTCCTTCTCAAAGGGATGATTGTCAAGGACTGAACTAGAAATGCTAGTCCTACAACGGATGAGCCTATAATAAAGTTAAGGGCTACCAATAGAACAGATATAACCTTTAGCCAAGGATATGCTCCCCTAGATATATGAACATTAGCATCAGGTCTTGGAGCAAACAACAGCATGACCACTAAGCTGACAGCATTTATGTACAATAGCACATCGTCGAACAATAGTGACAAAAGTGGAATACCAGTACAAATGACGATAGAAACGATGTTACACGCCCACACAGACTTTAAATGAGTTCCTCCTGAACACATACGCAATATTGCTATTGCAAAAAATACCAATAAGGTATCTCCCATTCTTCCAGTAGCCCATCCCAAAAGTAGAGAAGTAATAAAAATGAATAGCGTGTTAAGGATAATACCAAGCGCATACTGCATGACTTCAATAGAATGCGTTCGTTCCGGATCCGTGCGCTTGATTGACTCTGCGATTCTATAAGCCAAAGTTTTCATTATTACTTCTATCCTTTTTGTAAGATAAATGTAGATAACCGTATAATACCAGAGCATATGAAAATGGCATTATAAAAAACCACTGTGATAAATAATTGGCAAAGTACATGGTCGAGAATACGATGAGAATGGATGGAATATTTAAGGCAAATAAAATTTTATCTCTAGAGCAAATATGAATTTTACCGTTAGGTTTATCTGGAATGAAATCGAAACCTTTACGTTTCTTACCTATATACATTCCAATTAAAATTGCCGTAAATACAGATAACGATTGAAGAATTAAAGTGCCAATATTTATTCCAATTTGGGTACTATAGGATAGGAAATCCATGCGATCCATGATGAAATAAAAGAAAGTCTGAATTAGTAAATAGGCATGATAGCCCATCCCCGTCATTATAGCAGCATAAAATACGTGAATTCTGAACATAAGCCATAGAAAACAGAACATGAGCATATACTGCAAGACGATGTCTATTTGAGTCAGATGATAATCATTTCTTAATATGTAAGAAATAAAGCCCATTATTAAACTAGCAAATACAATCTCCTTAAGGAACAAGTCAATCTTGAATATTTTGAATGATAGAAAGAACATAGCACCAGTCTCAAAAACAGATAAGATGAGATATGGCCATAAATTCAACAAAATCCATCACTCCCATCTTTACATATTGCGACAAATTACCTATAGATATTATACCTTTGAAGGAAAAAATCTACAATTGCAATATTTGTAAATATTAAATTTAAATTTCACATCATTTCTAATACCTTTACTTCTCATTCTTATTTCTTAATTTGAGTAATTCTTCTCTTAAATCCGTTAATATTTCACCTAACCAGTTCGTGCCCCGCCACGTCTTACGGTTATGAATTTTAGGATCATCTTCAGCTAGTCCTACGCCCCAGATCCGATCCAACGGACTTGCTTCAACCAATGTTGTACCTTTCGTTGCCAACAGTTTCAACAGCAACTCTTGATTTTGTGTGAACTTCTCGAAATTCCCATCATGTACAATCTGCTTACAATGTTTGTTCCACATTTCTGGATTAAATGGAGCTACCTTCCGTCCGAGCTGCTTCTGGGTTCCTGGAGAAGTCGCTGCTAGAATCTGATGCGCCGTATCCTCGTCACCAAATAACCAAGCTTTCTCATACATCATATATTGCTCTGCGCAATTAAAGGTGTTCCCATCTATAACAAAGGGGGATGGATGCCATTGTGAAAAGGGTGATTGGGTACTCCAAAAAAATGTGAATTTCTCCATGTCTATCGTTCCTCTCTTCTCTCAAAAACAGATAAGTTATCATAATATCCTATTTTCATGGATCTTATCGTGAAAAATTAATATATTTACCGTCATCGAGAGACGTTCATGTATGTTTAAATCATATCGTTGTCGAAACTGAATCGTCAACCCTATTTAGGAATCCTAAAAGACAGACCAAAAAAACTAAAACAATAGGCCAAGGATCATACCTTGCCTACTATTTTAGCTTTGAAATTGTTCTTTAAATTCGTTTTCTCTTATAGAGTAGAACAAATACACAGGACAATCCTAACACTACTAATGCAACTAGCGTAATGATGACATCCTTCATCGTTCCTTGTGGGGCACTATTCGCTTGATTACCACCAAAACCGCCGCCTCCAGGAAAGCCTGGACTTCTTCCTTGGCCTCCACCTGGAAAACCACCACCTTGACCCCGATTGAATCCGCCTCCTTGGCCTGCTTCCCCTGTTGGCGCTACGCCTCCTGCTTCTTTGCCATCAGGAGGCGTTATTGCTGCGACAGCATAATCTCCATCAGTTCCATTGGCTGTTGGCATTTGACCGCCACCCATTCCCCTGCCACCCATTCCGCCACCAGCCTTATCAAAGCCACCCATGTCAAAGCCACTACCACTTCCGTCACCGGAAGAGGCAATGGTGCCATCAAGCTGCTGATTCATATTACTCACTTGACTATCGTTGGTCTGGATCAGCTGTTTCACGCCAGTTTCATACTCTTCATAAGTATAAAAAGCTGATGGATCTGCCTTCACATAGGAAGAAATCATATCCGACACTTGCGTCACACGTTCTTTAAATGTAGCAGATGAAAGATAACCCTCAGTCGCATTTTGAATCATTTCGTGATACTTTTCCTTGTATTCGTCTACCTCAAGAAGCTTAGCAACGAGAGGCCGCTCTGCCAATGCTCCTTGTGTAGGTTCATCAATCAAGAGACTTGATTTCCCTAGACCACCAAAGGCCATATTGTAATCCCATGGCAGAACTTTGAATATTCCGTCATCCTCATACAGATAATAATTTTGTTTATTAGAGCCAATATAGCTATCCGTATTGTTAGTAACCACTTGAAGTGTAATGTATTTCAGTGCTTCCTCAACGTCCAAATACTTCTCAATATTCGTACCGTTATTCAACTCATTAATCATATCAATTAGGATATCTCCATTAGAAGATTCTGATTTCATAGCAAGTCCTGAATAGGATGATATCTTATCGTCAATCCATACAAGGTCACTACCCGTCCCCATCATTTCTGCTTTATACAACGCTCCATAAGAATTACCGAAGTTGGACTCTAGATACTGTTCATCTACCTGCTGTACAGCTAGATAGAACCCCCACAGCTTATCATTCACGTAGACATTAACGAATGAATAACCTGGCGTAGGTAAACCCATTTGTTCCGCTAATTCGTAGGTTAAATACTCTCGCATGTAACTGGCATCACTATAGTTGTTGTTTAGATTAATTTTACTGATACCATATAACGTTTGACTCGATAGATACTCATCGAAGGAGAGCTTCAGACTATATCGATCTGAATCATCCATACTGACCACACTACGTAAGCTAAGATTACCTTTGGTACGAACGCCAATGTTGTCATAATGAATCCCATTGTAATCCACGGAAGCCGTCTTCACTTCTTCCGCTGAAGCATTGTCCATCATACTCTGAAAGTCGTCTTCATCAATCGTAATTTTCACATCGACGACTTTGTCCTTTGGAAATACATTCTCTATAATCTTCTCCGTATTATCAACTACAGAGATACTTGCTTCCCCTGTGGCATGCTCATTCTCCGTATCTTGAGACATATACGTTGTGATGCCAATGATCAATAGAGCAACACAGGCACATACGACGATTGTAGCAACGGGTCTGAACTTCATCTTCATCCCCCCCATTATTGTGATACATAATCGCCGCTGTAGCTAATTAGAACGGCATTTCTTACCCCGTCAAGCTCCGTAATCTGATTTACGAAACTCGATTCATCATTGCTTAATCGTACTTCTAGCGTCATTTCAATATTTCCAGCAGTTACTGTTTTTTGTTTCACATTGAAGCGTTTAACAGCAGCGTTTAGCTTTGCAAGTACAGACTTCTCACTTTCATTTCCCTCGCAGTTAATAACAAGCAGGTATGGCGTTTCGAACGAATCCCTTTTGATAAAGATAAACAATACAAGACCGATGATGACAGAACCGATGATGGCTAGTGTGTAGAATCCCGCACCTGTTACAATCCCTGCAACGGCTGCCCAGAACAAGAAGATCAAATCTGTTGGATCTTTGATAGGTGTTCTAAAACGAACGATACTCAGTGCACCCACCATACCAAGTGACAATACTAGACTAGAATTAATTGCGATAATAACAAGTGCAGTAATTAAGGTCATTCCGACCAAGGATACGTTAAAGCTCTTAGAGTAAAGAACCCCACTAAATACCCGCTTGTACAAGATGAAGATAAATAGTCCGATTAAAAAAGCAATTGACATGGTAAGTAACATTTTGACAATGCTGATATCTGAACTAAAGTTCGTTAACACCGAGTTTTTAATAATATCGCTAAAATTAGTTGTTGTGTCCGCTGCTGCTTGAGTTGTTGTTGTCTGATCCATAATTATTGATCCTCCCAGTGGTTGAATTTAAGGTATTTCCTACATATAACGTACTTGGAATTAGATTGCTGGATTAAACCATTGCTCTGAACAGCTGCCCTAATATATTCAGGAAGATATTCATCGTACTTGACTTCAAATACAATCGTATGATCATCAAGCGCATGAATCATAGGCACATCCGGGTTAAATAAATCGACAGAATTCAATCCTGTCTTCAGATGCTTATCGAAGGTAATCCGAACATTACCCGATTGTGCTATGTAGGCTTCGCGTACGTAATCCACGATGACCTTAGGACGAAGTAGCTTATGCTTCATGGCTGTGTACATCTCATATAACAAAGGCTTCTCTGGCATATTCAGCACTTCGTAATTTCCACTTAGAACAGCGTCTACCATTTCTCTCGTTAGGGATTCCTTAATCTTCGTAATATAATCATTGAATTTAATCTTCTTCTCTAAATGAATGACTTCGTCAGAAAGATTATAAATTCTAATCCGATACTTCTCCCGATCCCGAACTCCGCCTAGCTTCTCATGCAGTGCCTTATTGTCGATATCATCGAAATACAAGCTCCGAATATGATACTCTCCCGTTGAATCAGCATTCCTATCTTGCTTCAATAGGTTCTTCAACTGTTGCCGTATGATCAGATATTGATGATAGTTAATGTTGTATTTTAACTCATGGCGATATTTTAATTTTGGACTCAATATGTTTCCCCCCTCTTCACTATGCGCTTTACAATTACTTTACATGACGAAGATTATTGCTAGCTTAAAAGCAACTGAGCGTCCGCTGAATGTTTCTACGGGGGACTTGCAACGATCAAAACAGTCAGAAACAACTTCTAAATACCCTATTTGACTTCGATAATTCTGACCGTTAAGCTTAAAAATTAAGATATGTACGTTACTCTTTAGGAGGGATTATATTTGATCGAACAAAAGGGTTACTGGATACTAGGCGCTTTATTAGTTCTGCTAATTATCGTATTTGCTACTATAGAAATGTTGCGATCCACAACAAATCCAACCACTACTCCTACTTCTTTAGTGACCACATTTAAAGATAATGCCCGAACGAGTCGTGCATTTACTTGGTATACGAAGAGTCCCCATGCGGGTACCGTCATTCAGTGGGTCGAGGGGAACAACGTCGAGTCACTAGAAGAACAAGACGTTACGACCACTAAAGGAACAACAACGACGATAGACATTGGAAATAGAACCTTAGAGGGTGTTCATAAAGTCAATATAACGGGCCTTAAACCAGGTAGAACATATGCTTATAGAGTAGGTAATGGAGATGCTGAAGGATGGAGTGATCCCGCATTATTCACGACTGAAGCTGAGGATGTAACCGACTTCACTTTCATTAATGTGACGGATTCACAAGGAATTACTGAGCAGGATTTCGACCTGTGGGGGAATACATTGGATCAAGCTTTCAAGACATTTCCGACCGCACAATTCATTATCCATGGAGGAGACCTAATCGAATACCCTGAGGATGAATCCGCTTGGGAGAACTTCTTTGGAAAAGCAAAAAAATGGATAACTAACTATCCTTTGATGCCTGTTACGGGTAATCATGACGAAGTAGATAAGGTTGCTGATCGTTTTGTTTCGCACTTCAACGTTCCTAATAATGGATCTGAAGACACGATCCCTGGCACAAGTTATTCGTTCGATTATGGAACTGCACATTTCGTGTTCATGAATACAGAATCAAGCGTCAAAGATCAAGCCCAGTGGCTTCGAGACGATCTTGTAGCAACTGATAAATCTTGGATCATTGTAGCGATTCATCGTCCTGCTTACGGTGGTAATCAAGATGACAAAGTCGTTAAACGGTGGGTTCCCATATTTGACGAATTCGGCGTTGATCTCGTATTGCAAGGTCACAACCATGAATATTCAAGATCATTCCCTTTGAAGGGTAACAAAATCGTGGAAGATGGAGAAGGAACAGTCTATGTGGTTCCCCTTACTTCGGGACAAAAGTTCAATGAGAAGAAAGAGGATCAATTCTATCATAAAGTACACTTTCAATATAATAAACAGATGTATGCAGGTGTTCATATTAACGGTAATACACTTACTTATCAGGCCTACGATGTGGATGGAAAGAAGCTGGATGAATTTGTATTAACGCACTAAATCCTCCTTAGGAACACTCTCCCCTCAGTTCAGGAAGAAGAACAAGTTAGGTACAAGTTGCCATAAGGTCTAGAACGCGTAGATCTGGCCGCCATTGCAATAGGATTGTAATCGCGCAAAATTCCGCCCTTTGGTGCGATTCGTTTCTGGATTGAACTACAAACAAAATAATGTTAGAATAATTAAAACAATGTTTTAAACATTGTTTTAATTTCATATCAGCATTATCAAATACGAGGAGGGTAAGCATGACAGCATCTGACAAACAAAATGTGACGAGAGTTAAAATTTTGAATACGGCCTTAGAGTTAATCAAGAAGGAAGGGTTCGAGGCTATTACCATCAGGAAAATCGCCACGCAGTCCGATACTAATATTTCGTTGGTCAATTACTATTTTGGATCCAAAGATAAGCTGATTAGCGAAGCCATTCAATCCTTATTGAGCAGTTTTCAAGAAAGCTTTACGATATTGGATAACATGTCCTTGTCACCCAAAGAACGGCTGAAGCAATTTTTAACCGATTATGTCAAAGTTATTAGCCAATACCCAGAGCTGGTATCCAAGATTATCGCCCTAGGAAATGCGACTTTCGCCTCTCAGTACGAATATGGTCAGTTTCTCCGAATGTCAGGCTTCGACAAAGTAAGCCGCACGTTATCGGAAATGACCAATGAATCAAACCCAGATCGGCTGATGATGATGATCATGCAAATATTCGGAGCCATATTTCTTCCCGAACTGATGAAGCCTTTAATCGTCTCGGGTACAGGGGTGAACGTTTCAACAACAGCGCAGCAGATTGAGCTATTGTTCGAACGTTATTTTCATGAATAAATATATCGAGGAGCGATAACAATGCATATATTAAGAAGACATTGGCAAGATCTAGGACTTCTCTTGGCCGCAGTCGTATCCGTATATATATTGTCAAACTGGGATTATATAGCAGAAATAAGAGTTGTTTTATGGCTCAGCTTTGTGTCCATCCTCATTCATCAATTCGAGGAATACCGTTGGCCCGGAACCTTCGGAGGCTTATTTAACGTCATTATATTCAAGAGCCCACATCCAGATCATTATCCGTTGAATTCGCATTCGGCTATGGTTATAAACCTACTCATTGCCTATCTGTTTTATTTACTACCCGTCCTCTTCCCCGATGTCATTTGGCTGGGGCTTGCTCCGATATTAATGGGTTTCTTCCAGATCATCTGGCATGGCGTCTTTGCCAACCTAAAGGCGAGATCCATTTACAATCCCGGACTATTCGCGGCGCTATTTCTCCACCTGCCAATTGGTATCTGGTATATCCACTACATTACTAGTCACAATCTCGTATCCTTATCAGGCTGGATCATGGGGACAGTTTATTTTGTCATCGCCGTCTATTTACTTATCATTCAAGGAAATATGTGGATGAAGAATCCACAATCACCCTATAGCTTTAGCAAGAAGCAGTTAGGAGATTACTAATTATAAATGTTTATCATTCAATAGTTATTTATAAATTATTTCCAAATAATTATCACTTGAAAGGTAGCCTCTGCTGCCTTTTTTTATTGTCAATGCTCATATCCTTAATGTGAAGAATTTTCATTTTAAAATTATTAAAAGGGTTTATTATTATTTCCCTATAAAATGACGATATAAAATTTAGAGATAGTAGAATAGGACTGTGAGAGAGGGGTACTTTGGCATGCGTTTAACAGTAAAAATTAAATTTATAGCCGTATTTGTTAGTGTAGTGATTCTAGTGGGCCTATTCGGATGGATGAATATCGTTAGAATGCAACAACTCCAAAAAAACACTAATGAAATTGTGCTAGACTGGATGAAAGGGATCGAAATCATAGAGAACATTCACTATAGCGTAGAACATATTGACTTCGTTAAGTACCAAATTGTATCGACCCAAGTTGTTAAGGAGCGAACTGCATTATTTACGGATCTAACCAATACGATGACTGATGTTGATCAGAAATTGTTAGATTATAAAAGATCATTGACTGGTGAAGTAGATATCGCTAACTATACTCAATTAGAACAAGAATGGACCGCTTACAAGAATGCTTTTACTGTATTTGAAAAGGCAAAGCTCTACTCCCAAGAGATGAAGGAAGCTACGAGCAACATTGATAACGCACTTAGTAATGTGAAGCAGCTTGTTATTCCTATGGTGTTATTCAATCAGGATGGAGCCGCGAATGCTCAACAAGAGAACACCGCCTTATCTAATTCTAATACGCAGCAGATACTGTTGGGTATTAGTATCATAATCGTTCTTATTGTCGTTATAGCCATATTAATCGTGCGGAGCGTTTCCATCCCCGTCCAAAAAGCATCTATAGCACTTAATCGTATTGCAGATGGTGATCTTACGGTAGAAACTATAGTCGTTAGAAACAAGGATGAGTTCGGGACAATGATTCATGCCGTTAATCGAATGGTATTACATTTACGTGAATCCGTTAATCAAATGCACGATGCTTCTAATAAAGTGGCTTCATCTTCTGAGCAATTACTCGCAAACTCTAAGAATAATGCTGATGCCTCGAATCACGTTACGATATCTGTACAAGAAGTTGCTACAGGGGCAGAGATACAAGCTCAAAGCTCCGTTGAGTGTAGCAGAGCCATGGATGAAATGTCAGTAGGTATTCAACGAATCGCAGAAACGGCGTCCGACGTCTCGGAGCTATCAATCTCTGCAACGGACAATGCAAAAAAGGGTACAGAATCTATGCAGCGTGTCTTACATAAAATGCAGGCCGTCAGTACAGCGGTTGATAATGCAAATGGCGTTCTGAAGGATTTAGAAGTCCACTCACATAATATTGGTCAGATTTCAACATTAATAGGCAACATCTCAGCACAAACTAACCTGTTGGCGCTGAATGCTGCCATAGAAGCGGCTCGTGCAGGTGAGAGTGGTAAGGGTTTCGCTGTAGTAGCCAATGAAGTACGTAAGCTTGCCTCCCAGACAGATCAGTCCATTCAGGATATTACCGGATTGATTAATAGTATCCAACAGGATTCTGCTAAGGCGGTACAAGTCATGAGTGAGGGACTACTAGAAGTGAATGAAGGTTTACTTGAGGTAAGTGAAACGGAGAAAGCATTCGATCAGATTGTTAAGTCTTCCGAGATGGTCGCTCTAAAAGTTCAGGAGACAGCCGCCGCGGCTGAACAAATGGCAGCAAGTTCTGAAGAAGTTGCTGCAACGGTTAGTAATGTAGGCGCTGTGGCTCAACAGACATCCGCTACTGCCCAGACGGTTGCCACTGCTGCTGAAGAGCAGTTGGCTTCTACAGAAGAGATTGCTGCTTCAGCTAAGGGTCTACTCGATATTTCACAGGACCTATATAAGGTTGTGAATACTTTTAAGACAGATAGATCTGAGTAATCATTGTACTATAATCATTTTTAACCCCAAGCTTATATAAGCTTGGGGTTATTTTATACACGGAGATTCATCATATGATGAATCTCCTGAACGTAATATAAGAATCAAGACTTGCAAGTTTTCTAAAAATAAACCCGTCATTCATTTGTATAATTTTTTAGCACAATTACGGCATTATGACCACCGAAACCGAAGGAATTAGACATCCCAATATTTAATTTGGCTTGTCGAGCTGTATTCGCCACGTAGTCCAAATCACACTTCGGATCTGGATGCTCTAAATTAATGGTAGGAGGAATGACTCCTGTCCCCAAGCTTTTTACCAGAGCGATAGCTTCCACCCCACCCGATGCTCCTAACATATGACCAATCATCGATTTATTAGCTGTAATCGGGATTCGGTATGAGGCCTCCTTAAACATCTTTTTGATTGCCTGTGTTTCCGACTGATCACCGATTTCTGTACTTGTCGCATGTGCACTAATGACATCCACTTCTTCAGGTTGAATATTCGCTTCTAGTAGTGCCAATCTCATAGCTCGGTAAGCACCTTCTCCTTCTGGATGAGTAGCTACCATATGATAGGCATCTGAAGTAGCCCCATACCCAATAACTTCAGCATGTATTCTCGCATTTCTACGTAGAGCATGTGACAGCGACTCAAGCACGAGAATCCCTGCTCCTTCGCCCATAACGAAGCCATCACGTCCCGCATCAAAGGGTCTACTTGCTCTCGTTGGTTCGTCATTTCGAGTGGATAAAGCCGTGGCATTCCCAAAACTAGCCAAAGATACTTCTGTAATCGCGGCTTCCGTTCCTCCAGCAATCATTACATCGGCCCCCCCATAGCGGATAAGACGTGCTGCTTCCCCTATCGCTGTATTCCCTATAGAGCAGGCTGTGACTGGAGACATTGTTGGACCTAGCGCCCCGAACTTAATGCTAATCAATGCCGCTGCCATATTAGATATCATCATCGGGACTAACGTAGGACTAACTCGAGCTGGACCTCGCTCTCGTAATAGTGTGGCTTGTTCGAGTAGAACCTGAATACCTCCAATACCAGAACCGACATAGACACCTAGACGTTCTTTATCCATATCCTCAAGGGTCAGTCCTGAATCTTGTACAGCTTGCTCCGCAGCAGCCACAGCAAACTGACTGAAACGATCCATACGCCTTGCTTCTTTACGACCGAATCGTTCCTCAGCATTGAAATCCCGTATTATACCCGCGATTTTCGTCTTGTGGTTAGATGTATCAAATGTATCAATATGAGAAATCCCTGACTCTCCTTGAACCAAACGATTCCATAAGGTCTCTACATTATTACCAAGGGGCGAAATAACACCCATACCTGTAATCACTACCCGCTCCATCTTATTTCCTCCATTCACGATTGCTTTATGAACGTATCTTGCCATGTAATTTATCCTATTACAAGTTGTTGTTTATACTAGTATAATTAGTACTACAATAATAACGTATCTAATCAAAGGCAGGGATCATATGAATCATCAGACAAGACTTCAAGCATTATCTTCATTTTTGAAAGCACACCGAGCTAAGATCCAGCCTCAGTCTGTCGGTCTACCTATAGGTACCCGCAGAAGAACTCCGGGCCTCAGGAGAGAGGAGGTTGCTCAATTAGCAGGTGTTAGTTCCACTTGGTACACTTGGCTAGAGCAAGGCCGTGACATTAAAGTATCTCCCTCTGTTCTGGATTGTATCTCTACTGCATTACAGCTAAGTGTAGATGAACGCAAATATCTCTATGCATTAGCGCTAGAGACAGGACCCGGTACTACGCTGATCCATGAACAAGCCGAGCCTCAGATCAGCCCGTCTCTCCATAGGATCCTTTTAGAACTTAAACACTGTCCAACCCTTATTTCTGATCGTCGTTGTCATATTGTGGGATGGAACCAAGCGGCATCCCATGTCTTTTTGGACTTTGAGCAAATCCCATATGAGCAACGAAATATGATTCGCTTACTATTTATACGGAAGGAATTCCAGAGATTAGCCATCAACTGGGAGCAGTTTGTTAAGGGGTATCTAGCTATATTTCGTGCTTATTATGGACAATATGTCGAGGACCCCTGGTACAATCAATTTCTTGATGAAATGCGTGGAATTCATCCTGGGTTCGATGAATTATGGGAACAAAGCGACGTAAGCTCGGCTCCCGATGTTCTGCTTGAATTCCGACATGCCAAGGCAGGGAAAATGCTGTTCCATTTAACCTCATTGCAGGTTCATGGAAGTGAAGATTTACGCTGTAGCATTTATACCCCTGCCCCTGATTCCACAACCGAATCTAAATTAAAGCAATTACTTGAATCTAGCTAAGGCTGGTCTGAGCCATTATGTAAAATGGAGTTGATAAAATGTTTCCTATATTAGAAACAGAAAGGCTACTGTTGCGGGAAATCACAAATCAAGATGCTGAAGGTATCTTTGCTTGTTTTTCCAATGATGAGGTGACGCGATATTATGGACAAAACAACTTGGAAAACATAGAACAGGCAAAACAGGTCATTGCCTTTTTCGCAAAAAACTACGAAGAGAAACGTGGCATTAGATGGGGGATTGAAGTAAAAGGGACAGAGGGAATTATCGGCACTATCGGATTTAATGCTTGGATGCCAAAACATAGACGGGCAGAGTTAGGATATGAAATTCATCCTGCACATTGGAGAAGAGGATATGCATCAGAAGCTATAGCACAAATCATTTCTTACGGATTCAGAGACTTAAACTTGACTCGAATAGGTGCAGTTGTATTCATTGAAAATGAAGGGTCTAACCTTTTACTAACCAAACTAGGATTTCAAAAAGAAGGTATTCTAAAGAATTATATGTATCAAAATGGTGTTGCCTATAATACAAATGTCTATTCTTTACTAGAATCCAATTTTTAAAAACTATTTGATCATGATCTGGTGGTCAGAGTGTTATTTGATGTAATGAATTCGTAGACAAACAATAAGAAACGGCACTCTGGTAATACACCGGAGTAGCCGTTTGAATTTCTGTAGGAGTACTAAGCTTCTTTCCTCAAATGTCCTTGGAACAGAGCACTATAAAATCTACCTTGCGCCAACAGCTCGTCATGTGTCCCTTGTTCGAGCAATCGGCCATCCTTCAGCACTAATATTCGATCCGCCTGCCGAATCGTATTCAATCGATGGGCGATCACAAAGCTTGTTCGGCCTTCCATGAGTCGCTGTAATCCTTCCTGTATCTTGATCTCAGTTACCGTATCGATGCTACTCGTTGCTTCATCAAGTACAAGCATTGAAGGATTAGCGAGAAGGGCACGTGCAATCGCAAGTAGCTGCTTCTGGCCTTGACTGATCCCACTACCGTCCCCCTGAAGCATTTTGTCATATCCATCTGTCATCCGCATAATGAATGAATGGGCATTCGCAAGCTTCGATGCCTCCTCCACTTCTTCGTCCGTCGCATCTAGCCTACCAAAACGTATATTCTCACGGATTGTTCCTTGGAACAAGAACGAGTCTTGCAGAACAAATGCCATTTGTGAACGCAGACTATCTCGACGGATCGTAGTGAGGTCATGCCCATCAACGGTAATATTACCACCACTTGGATCGTAAAATCGTGATAACAATTGAATCAATGTCGTCTTGCCTGCACCTGTAGGACCTACCAAAGCAATCATCTCACCCGGCTTGGCTTCAAAACTAATATCAGTTAGTGTATCTCCGGCTCCATCCTCATCATACGAAAAAGAAACATTCGAGAAACACACGGCACCTTCCATGGTATCTAACGTTATTGCAGCGCCCTCATCCTTAGCCTCCGCATCCTCGTCCAACAACTCGAATACACGCTCTGCACCCGCAATGGCAGATAGTACAGTGTTCCACTGATTAGCCAGATCATTAAGGGGTCTCGTAAACTGTCTTGAATATTCAACAAATACAATAATTACCCCAACGGTGATCGAGCCTTTAATGGCTAGAATCCCTCCGACACCCGCTACAATGGCAAAGCTCAGATTGTTCAGTCCATTCATGAGCTTCGGAATGAATCCAGAGATCGTCTGCGCCCAGAAGCCTGATTGTTTAATCTGTTCATTACGCTCAGCCAATCCACGAATAACCCGTGGTTCCTGTGAGAATGCTTTGATGATCCGTTGACCTGACAATGTCTCTTCAATGTATCCGTTCAGCTCTCCTAAATTTCTTTGTCGCTCTTTATAGAGCGGACCTGTACGCTTTGTAATCCAGCGCATTCCTAACGCCATTAGAGGCACGATGGTGAATGTAAGCAACGTTAATAATGGACTAAGCCATAGCATAACAGTGACCGTACCTATAAGGGTCAATACACTAGAGAATATTTGAATGACTGAGCTATTTAGCGTTGAACTAACATTCTCAATATCATTCGTCAATCGGCTCATAATCTCTCCTTGTTGCCGCTTACCAAAGAACGGAATAGGTAGCCTGTGCAGATGTGCGAATAAATCGAACCTCATTCGGTAGATCGTCTCCTGTGCAATCTCGATCATCCAAATATTCTGCAACCAAGATGTAAGTGAATACAGCGCATATACGACACTCAACCCAATAAGGAAATAAACCCATGTCTGACCTCCAGCTCCCTGCAGATAGTCATCGACTGCAACACCTATCAGATAAGGGCCTAGAAGCGAAAGCCCAGAGCTAAGCACAACCATGAATAGAACAAGGCTAAGCTTCGCTTTACGGCGAGCAAGATAGTTCCAGATCCGTTGCAGCGTGCCTGACCAATTTTTGGCTTTGGCCTTCGGCTTACGCCCAGAGTTACCTTTGTTATTCTTGCCCAGATCTAGCTTTGGTGCAGGATGTTGAAATGGCTCAATGAACGCTTTGAACATGCTGTGCCACCTCCCCATACTGAGATTCATAGATACGACAATAAAGAGACGAACTTGCCATTAAGTCCTTATGGTTCCCTCGCTCAATTAGCCTGCCTTCATCGAGTAATAAAATTAAATCAGCCGATGTCGTAGAGCTGATCTTCTGGGTAATCAAGAATGTAGTGCAGGATAAACTTTTCAGTGCTTCGAGGAGTGCTGCTTCCGTTTCCACATCCAGTGCACTTGTACTATCATCTAAGATTAGAATCTTAGGATTTCTTACAAGTGCCCTTGCAATGGATAGGCGTTGCTTCTGTCCTCCAGACAGATTGACACCCCGTTGTCCAAGCATTGTATCGTATCCATTCGGTAGGTGTGCAATCGTATCATGGATCTGCGCCCGCTTCGCAGCTTCCTTAATCTGCTCTAGACTTGCATCTTCAAGACCCCAAGCGATGTTATCACGAATGGAACCTGTAAAGAGAACTACTTCCTGTGGCACATAACCGATCGCTCCACGTAACGATGAGACGTCAAGCTTCCGCGTATCGATGCCATCGATACGAACAACACCCCTGTCCTGCTCATATAAACTCGGAATCAATTGAACAAGCGAAGATTTACCCGCTCCAGTCGCTCCCATGATCGCGATAGTTTCACCTATGCCTGCTTCAAAAGAGATATCCTCCAGTACAGCAATTCCACTTCCCGGATATTGGAAGCTAATACCCTCAAATTCCACTCGACCTTCGATGGTCTGCCGATTAAGTTCGTTTACATTATTATCCAATTCATTGTCATATGTATCATTCTCAGTAGATAATACCTCTTGAATCCGCTGAGCCGAAGCTGAAGCTCTAGAGAAGGTAACGACTAGCCATGACAATGCTGACATTGCTCCAATAGTCCGCAACGAATAATTGACGACCGCAACCACTTCGCCCACTGTCGCGCTTCCCGTTGCAATATCCATTCGTCCGAACCATAATATAGCGATGATCCCAGCATTCATCATGAGAAGGATAAAAGGCATCGTACTTTCCGTTAATCGTAACGCAGATATCGTGCCTTTCATCAATTCCCCACTAGATTTCGCGAATCTATTAATCTCATGACTCATACGTACGAAGACACGAATTAACCTTATACCCGTTAGATTCTCCTGAATAACGCCATTCACCCCATCCAGTCGACATTGAACCATCCGGAATAACATGGACGCCTTCTTCATCATCCACAATATAAATAACAACAATACGGGGATCGTAAGCACCAACAACAATCCCAGCTTTACATTCACAATCAATGCCATGATCACACTCCCCACCACTAGTAGAGGTACGCGTGTCATGAACCGCAAGCTCATAAACACTGTATCCTGAACCTGTGAGATATCACCGGTCAGACGTGTGATCAATGATGCGGTCGCGAACCGATTAAATACCGAATAAGAGAGTGACTGGACTTTGGAATATAACTTATCTCGAAGATCATAACCCAATCCCTGACTCGCATGGGATGCGTAGAATGAACTTGAGATTCCAGCAATAAATGCGACGACTGCGCTTCCGACCAACACGCCTCCCCACAGCCATACGACAGATAAATCCTTCTTTAGGATTCCTTCATCAATAATTTTTGAGATAAGAAATGGCTGGAGTAACTCCACAGTCAGCTCAATGAGCATCATGCTTAAAGCCACGATCGAAGCAACCCGATACTTTTTAAGAAAAGAAAAGATGATACCCATAACATTCCTCCAAGCAGACCCGATGATTTAGTAAAAACAAAGTTTAACTTTGAACTCATATGTATATTATAACCTATTCAACCAAACCACTGCCTATAGTAGTCGATTATAAAAAAGATGACCCATAACGAATGGTGGCCTCATCTACTATACATATCAACTAATGCTTTTTATAGTAACAATCCACCATTCATGTATACATCAACTCCATTCTAAGTCCGACCTATGTGTACCTAAGATATCTGATGGTATACTGTTATAAAGAAACTTAAAGGAGATCGTTGACTTGCATTTACTATTTAAAGAGCTCAGTAACAATCATGAAATAGCGGTTTATGATACTAACGAGTTATATGGGGAGAAAGGAAAATTCCGAGTTCTGGAGTTTTCGAATGCAGCTATCCAAGGTGCGATGGATTTAAATCATCCGAAACGCATCATGTTTGAATATCCGAGAGCAATGATCCACTTAATGGAGTTTAACAACCCATCATTTGAAGACGTATTTCTAATCGGGCATGGAATAGGAACAATCGCCAGCCATTTTGCAGAGAAGAAATTTAAAATAGCAGAACTTGATGATAAAGTAGTTGAATTAAGCAAGAGGTATTTCGGTTACCTCAAGAATAATGTAATCATCGGTGATGGACGTCATATTCTCGAGAGTGAAGAACCACATGCCTATAATTATATTATTCTGGACGCCTTCACCGCTAAGGGAACTCCACGGCAATTAATATCCAAGGAATTTTTCAAGATTACCAAAGAAAAACTCGATTCCGAGGGAGCTATCATCATGAATCTGACGGGAAGAGGTGAGAATGACAAGCTAATTAAGGCCATCTATACAACCGTTAGCAAAGAATACGCCTATACCAAATTGTTTCTCTTACCGTCAGATGGTTTCAACGATATCCTAAATATTATTATCATTGCCAGTAATAAGCCCATCGTATTTCAAGCACGTCATATGGCCGGCTTCACAGAGATTGAACTCGGTGAAGGACATATTATTATGGATATCTAATTAACATGGCTTACAAAAAGAAACAGCCACTCCCTCGTAAAATAATATAGGGTGGCTGTTTCATGTTCCACTACGGATGAAGATGATATACATAACGCAATAATTAACGGGTACGATGTTACCCACGTTCAAATCTACTAATTGCCTCCTGTACCAACTGTTTTTCTTTCTTAAGCACCGCTTGATCCAGTGCTTGCTTCAGCAGTTCCAGCATACTTCGACGATCTAACTCGCTTGCCAATAACTCTGTTTCGTCCGGCAGTTTGGACAGGGCTGAGATGACGACTTGGCGCTGCACATCTTTGCCATTCAGCCAGCGAATAACATCTTCTGTAACTGGGCAAGATTGTGCAAATAATGTCTCCCAACCTCCGTAGGGAAAAGACACCCTTGTTTCCATCCACGCGATCACATGTCGGCTATGAAATGGAGAGAGCATAGAATTCGCCAGGTAACCGCTCAGCTTGGTTCCCTTTGACTCGCTGTCCAAATGATTCCATACGAGCTGCAAGCCTTCTTCTTCTGGTAGGCACAACGCAGCCAGATAAGCCTGAACCTGCGGAATGCTTCCATCCGTAGCTGGATCAGACCATAACGTACGCACCCATTCAGCGGCATATGGACCCATACTTTGACCTACATACCGCATTAGACTTTGCCGCACGTTCCGCTCCGGCTCCGCCTGTATACGAGCCAACCATGCTTGAAGAACGTCATCTGGATCAAATGATGCAAACGAAGCCACAACATCCGCATCTATACCGTTCATTGTCGTATAGGAGATGAGCGATAGCAATTCAGTCCGTACCTTATCGAGTGTAAGTGACGTGTACTGATGCAGCCAATGTTTCCATTTCATCGCATTCGTCCCAACTGGATTCAGCCCCTCCTCATCACAGAACGGCGGATATTGCCACTCCTCTGCCCCCACGCAGCCTAGTTCTGTAATCCGATCTATAAATTCACCTAAAGAAGGGGCTAGCCGCAGGAATTCTCCCATCTCATGCGCCCAATGCACAACGGCAGGCTGCCCCGATCCGTCTTCTAGATCGAGTAGCAGCTCATCGCCGTTCCCAGCGAGATGAAACGTCATGTAACGTTGCTGTTGTATCATATTGTCATCTGCGAAATCCGGGAAATCTAAAGATTGAATATCCCAGCCTACGTCTCCGCTCACCTCGAACGGTATAATAATACCGTCTGGAAGATTCCAATACACAAGTGCTTTAGCACTCCCCTGTCCTAACAGAGTACGTAACTCGTTTGGCAGCCGAACCCCAAGCCTAGATTCAGCTTCGGTTAGCTCCGCCTCACTGGCTGGTGGGTCCAATGTGAGATGCGTATCCGCCCCTTTTTGATCCAGCTTTGAAATGAGAATATCCCATTGCTGCCCCCATATCTCCATTCGTTGATGCATCTTGTGATGTTCTCCCTTCTGTAAGTAATATCAGTAAGGAAATTATACCAAAAACGGAAGCCAAAAGAGCATGTTAACTTCTGAAATACAAACCAAGCTTTGAATCCGACAAACTAGGACCAAGGTCCCCAACAAAGAAAAATAGCCAAATGAGAGAATCGAGCAATTCGTTCGACCCATTCACATATGATTAGCATTCAGGTCGGTTGTAATCTCCTCCGGTATTTTTTTAGAGGCGCTAGGCACTTCTCGCGGTTTGTTATCGATCATATCAGAAGAGGAAATCATGATGCTAACTTGCCCCCCATGCGCGAAAGCTCGTATGAGAATCGGTTGATTGTACTTGTTTTTAAAAGAAAAATCAGGTCCATACCAGCTTACTGTTGCATCGCGACCAGGAGGTACATAGGGGACATTCTTACTATGGGAATATCGCTGGATAATTTCTAACCCGGCTCGATCAACCGCATTGTAGAGTGTCGATGAAATCTGACATATCCCTCCGCCAATATCTTCGGATGCTTCTCCCCTTACAATGATAGGAGCACGTAAGTATCCCTTCTCCTTCGTTCGCTTCCCTACAACCGTATTGAACGAAAATGTCTCTTCAGGAAAAATGACAACATTATTGATTGCTTTTGCGGCGAGTCCGATATTCTGAGAACGGTTTTTATTATTTGCATTGTAATATGTATAATAGTTCCCAATCTTCTTAGCCATAATAGATTCCAACAGCTCGCTATCTACCCTTGGATGGACATTCCGCAAAGGCACATCCAATGTAGTGAAGCTACCCTCGAAAATATAGCTGTAAACCTGCTCCTTAAATTTCGTTCGGTTAAGCTGCCTACCTATTTTCTCGGATATAATTCTGCCTCCTCCATCAATAACAGCATTACTAGGCGCCCGATATACTTGCTTATCCAAATCGTCCATTAGAACATTTACTTTAATATCATCAACGAGCGCTACTCCGGGTATTGTGTAATCCGACTGATTCATTTCTGCTATAACTTGTCCTTGATCCTTAATCACCAAAGGCTCCAGAGGATGTATTTGTTGTAATATAAATAAAACATATAGAATCAAATGAAACCTCAAAGTTACTTTCCCCCTTCTATATCAGCATCGGTCATAGTATGAATCAAATACGACGAGCTGATACATAAATGGTTAATAGATCCGAAGCTTGCTTATGATTCTGAGCATACAAAAAAGACTCATTCCTCCTCACATTACAAGTTGGAATAAGCCATTGATTAATATTTTAACTAAGACGGCCCGAGGGTTTATCTTTTTTTTGGGCAAGAATCGTAATGTTGACAGACGTTCCCATGCCCCGCTTACTCACGATTTTCACACCGTATTCTGGCCCGAAATGAAGCTTAATTCTTTCGTCCACATTACGAATGCCAAAGCCAACGTTTAAGCTCTCCGCAGGATCAAAAAGTTGGCGAAGTATTTCGGGATGAATGCCGATGCCGTCATCAATAATTCGGAACGTGATAAGCTCTCCCTCCAGCCTGCCGATTATACGAATGTTAATACGATCGCCGTACCAGGCATGCTCTAACGCATTTTCGATAAAAGGCTGTAAAATAAGCTTTACAGTCTGATACCGGATAATATCCGACTCAACGTCAAACATCACCTGTAAGCTGTCACCAAACTTCGTCTTTTGAATATTGATATAGGCATTAATTTGCTCCAACTCATTCTTGATCGGTATAACCGTTCTTCCCTCATTAAGCGATAGACGGTAAAATTTAGCCAAATCCAACACCATCCGCTGTAACTTGTCCACCTCGCCAAATTTCGCCAAGCGGCTAATCGAGGATAACGTGTTATACAAGAAATGGGGATTAATTTGCGCCTGTAGCGACTCTAGCTCGGCTTCCTTTTTCTTGAGGTTCGTCATATACAGTTCTTGAATTAATTCATCAATGTTCTGACCCATTTCATTGAGGGCTACCGAAATGCGTGTGAATTCATCTTTCCCCTTAAAATGTATGCTTTTCTGGAAGTTCCCCTCTTGAAATGCATCGAGAACGCGGACTATTTTGGATACCCTACGAGAATAGAAACGGGATACGAATAAGCCAGCTATTGAAAATATGATGTAACAGGCTAAGCAGATGAATATCGTCCACAGTCTAACCTTACTGGTCGCCTGCTCCATAATGTCGTTCGGGACGAGCGCGACAAGATGCCAATTCAGCTGCGGAATAACCTCGTCAATGACCCAATAGTTAGCGATTTCCTTCTCACTTAGCGTCTCACCGAGATTATAGTCTGTATCGCCAGAGGAGAACATAATTTTACGGCTTTCATCCAGCGCAAAAATTTTCGTTCCGTTGCCGATTTTCTGGAAATCAACGCTTCCGAGAAGATCCGTTATTCTCAAGCTAATGCGAATGAAACCGATTTCTTTAAGCGCCAACGGACTATTCGTATCAACAAGCCGTCTTAAGAGTGAAATATGTTCGAATTTCGCGTCGCCCTCCACCTGCTTCCATTGCATGGTTTGACCATATTTCTCCTTCGGATAATTCATGTACCACGGCCTATCCTTAATTCTAGCAATATGGTACAAATCGAATAACGGACCTTCGGCCTTCAGAGGATCGCTGTTATTGTAGTTATGATAAATCTCTGGAAGTGTATCGTTATGGAGATAGACCGCGAGCCTCATTTTATTGTTCGCTGACTCAATTGTCGTCTGTATTTTCGGAAGAAGCTGCTTCGTCGTTGCCTCGTAGCTAACCCAGCCCTCCTCAAGATGTCGTAAATAAAAGGCTAGATTGCTATCGAAATAAAGCATACCTGAAATGCGTGACATATCCTCTATTCTGTAAGAAATATTATCCTTCATCTGCTCCAACGTTCCGTGATTGATTTCGCGAGTTTGCTCTTGTATCGAGTTCGTAAAGATCATATTAGCAGCGTAGCCAACGAGAAGCACAGGTATGATAATAAACAAGCTGTACGTGATCATCAGCTTGATGCCAAACGGAATATAATGATGCTCCTTCTTGTGCGCGGTCATGCTCGTCTATACTCCAATGGCGTCATACCGTACGTTTCTTTAAATTGTCTGCTAAAATAAGGCAAGTGGCGATAGCCAACCTGATCGGCAATTTCATATATTTTCATATTCGTCGTTTTGAGTAGCTCGCATGATTTCTCCATTCGCAGTTGGATGAAATATTCACTAAAATTTTTGCCTGTTTCCTCTTTGAAAATTAATCCGAGATAGTTCGGCGAGAACGAGAACTGCTCAGCTAAGTCACGCAGCGTAATGTTGTCATGCGTGTGTTCCTTCATGTATTCAATCATTTGCTTAATAAATTTCCAATTTTTTCTATGTTTATTCGCTTGCAGTGTCTCCGAAATTTCATAAACTCTCCGTCTAAGCCATGAGTGAATGTCACTTATCGTTTCAAATTGCTGTATGATTTCGTAATTATCCAGCTCCATCCCTAACAACTGAAATACGCTTTCATTCGTACTTTGTAAATAATTATCAAGCTTCATTACGATATAGAGCGCATAATTACGCAGCGTAAATTTTGATTTCAAGCTTTTGGCCACCTGAAACAAAGTATCCAGCTCATCATGAATGCGGACAAGCTCATAGTCCGACATCGCTACGAATAACGCCTCAAGCTTTGTATCTAAAAACTTCATATCCTCCTTCTCCGAAGGTCTAACCTCGCCGTAACCGATGATCTTACCTTTGCCATAGAACATTTTCAAATCTAACGCTTCCACCGCTTGATGATAAGATGCCGTTAATTCAGAGATTGAGTAGCGTAGTTCCCCAACACCGGCCGTAATCGAAAAATAATTTTCCTCGTTCACTCGATCCATAATCTGCTGCAATAAAAAATCGTTATCTGAACATTCTATGAGCACTGCTACCCGTGTTTTGCTTATTTTACAAATATGCCTTACGCCGAGCTCTGTACAAATCGATACGACCTGCTGCATTTCGCCCTGCTCGATCCGATTCTGATCGCCCATCTTCCACGACAGATCATCAATCTCAAGAACTGCCGCATAGCCTGGCCAAACAAAACGATTCATTTTATACTCCTTGTTAAGCGTATCAATTGTCTTCTCATTGCTCGGCCCTTCAAGCAGCTGCAGTAAAAATTCATTTTTGACGATCGGGACCATTTGCCCATATGTATCTTGTCGTACCCGCTCCTGATCCAAATCCGCACGTACCTTGATTAAGGAATCGATAAGCTCTTGATCATCCATCGGCTTCAGTAAATAATTGACGGCATGAAGCGACAACGCCTGCTTCGCATAACTAAAATCCTGATAGCCACTAACGAATATAATTTTAATATCCTTTGATTTCTCGAGTGCTCGTCTCGCAAGCTCCAGACCCGACATATTGGGCATTCGCACATCCGTTACTAGAATGTCGATCCTTTCCTCATCCAGCACCTTACAAGCATCGAAGCCGTTCATTACCCCAGCAACGACCACCATATTGAGTTCCTGCCAAGGAATAAATGTACGCATACCTTCCAAATCTAGCTGTTCGTCATCTGCCAGCAGTACTTTGTACATGATGCTCTCAACTCCATTTTTGGAAATACGATTGGGGCTTGCATTTCCAGCCAACCCTTATCGCTGTCCTTTTTTTGAAAAATCATCCATAACATGAGAATTTGTCTGAAAACGAAAAAACTCGGGTATACTAAGAAGCTTAGTATACCCGCCGTTTTTTGAAAAGCATTAATTATAATTTTAATTATTTTGCTTTCATTTTTGCAAGGTTTGCTTGCCATTTTTCGGTTCTGAAAGCTAGTAGTTTGTCATAACCAGCAGTTTGAGCATCCGCCTCCGCCTTATCAAGGATGGCAATCACCTCTGCATCGGATTTAGCGAACAATGTTTTTGCGCTCACTTCAAGGTACAGATCCTGAATACGCTGACGAATAATACCTTCTTCTGATTCTGCTGGTGGATCAATGCCAATGAATTCTGTGGCATCGGATTGCGTTTTCCACGTAACTTCACGTTGGTAACGAGTTGACCAGTTTTGTTGTTCAACTGGCAATTTCTCTTCAAATTTCGCTTTCGTTGTATCTAGGAACACCGTATTACCAACCCAGTTCAGGTTCGTTGTCTCCGATTGCAACTTCGCTAGTGTAGCTCCGTCAGACGTATATTTGTCTGTGAATTTCGGAGTCTCGCCGTCTGCTTCTACGCCATCCCAATAGATGCCTGGAGGGCCCCATGTTATTACACTCTGTCCTTCAGCACCTGTCAGCCAGTCATAGAAGGCGAAGATCGCTTCTGGGTTTTTAGCTGATTTCGTAATAACCGTTACGTTCCAACCAAGCATATTGTATGTTCCAGGGAAAATCTTATCTTTATCAAGACCTTCCTTGTGAATCGGCCAAATCATGAAATAACCTGCTTCTGGATCACTTTTCGTAAGCTCAGCATGAGCTTTCATCGCGAATTCCGTCGGACTTGCACCTGCGTAAACAGCAACGCGGCCTGTCATTACTTTTTCTTCAATTTGATCTTTTGTTTGTGTCATAGCATCTTGCGTAATCAATTTCTCGCGGAACAGCTTAGAGACATATTGTTGTGCTTCGCGGTATTCAGGATCAAGGAAAATCGAAGTCAATTTATCCCCATTCTTAACAGCACGCAGACCCGGATATTTTTGATCGTTTTCTTTGAAAGCTGAATACAACATGTCAATCCCTTGTCCGTCCTTCGCTAAATCTGGCTCATAAGGAACAACATTCGGATATTTCGCTTTTACAAGCTTCAAGTAGCTGTATAGGTCATCCGTTGTTTCTAGCTTAGGAGAGCCAAGCTCAGTGTAAATTTTCTTGTTCACAACATAACCCGCGTTACCGTTAGGTTGATTTGTATACCAGTTAGGGAATTGGTACAATTTACCGTCTTCAGAACGAAGCATGTTAATACCTTCTTCGCCCAACCACTTTTTCAGATTCGGATATTTGTCTATATAATCGTCCAATGGTACGAGTAAATCGTTACTACGCAATTTCTCAACATTAAGACGCTCCAACCAGATCGCATCAGGTAACTCTCCACTCGCAATCATCGTGTTCAACTTAGATTCAGCTGACCCACCGGAATGAATCGCTTTAACGTTTACTTTCTTCGTATCTTTAATCCATGTACTTGAAATATCGCCACCCCATGCAGGCATGGTATACCAGTCATAATGACCATAAAGTGTGAAATCAAGTTGTTCCTTGCCAAGTTCATACACAGATGCTGGCGTATCGCTATTAGTCTCCTTTGGAGTTTTAGCAGCTTCACCGTTGCTGGAATTACCTCCATTACCTCCGCCGCAGCCCGCTATTAAAGCAACAGCCATAAATGTGGAGACGATCGGGACGAGCAGTTTACTTTTAAACTTCATTTGTTAAAACTCCCCTTTCAAGCTCATTTTTATATGTTTAAAGCTTTCGCTAAAAACCACTTTTCACACGCTGGCTGCTACTCTTTCAAAGATCCAACGAGAACACCTTTTACAAAATATCTCTGCACGAACGGATACACCATAATGATCGGAAGCGTGGCCACCATCATCGTCGCCATGGACAGTGACTTGCTTGATACCGTTCTCATTTTAGCCAGTTGGCCCTGTGCCGCTGAATCGAGCTGAGACAAATCCGATATGGTGTTAGAGTTCAATATTTGCTTCAGCATCGTTTGTATAGGAACCAGCTTCTCATTTGTAATGTAGATACTTGGCCCAAACCAATCATTCCAATGAAAGATAGCCGTGAAAAGCGATAGCGTTGCGATAACGGGTCCGGATAGTGGAATAACGATCCGGAAAAAGACGCCCCAATTGCCACTTCCATCGATTTTGGCCGATTCCTCAAGACCTGCAGGCAAGCCTTGAAAGAAGGTGCGAAAAATGATCATATTCCAAACGCTGATAAGCGATGGGATAATAAATACCCAGAACGTATTCATCAGATGCAATTCCCGAATGAGCAGGAAGGAAGGAATGAGACCACCGCTGAAATACATCGTAATGATGCACATAATCATATAATATTTGCGGCCCATCAGCTCTTTCTTCGAAATGCCATAAGCGAAAATCGCCGTGCACAGTATCGATGCTGCAGTACCGACAACCGTCCTTGCGATCGAGACCATAAATGCGTTGACCAATCGAGGGTCCTTAAATACAATGCCGTAATTTTCTAAAGTCCAACTTCGTGGCCAAAAAGTTATACCACCCTTCGAGGTATCTATCCCCGTGTTAAATGAAATGACAAGCGCATTCCAGAAGGGATAAAAGGTCACAAAAGCCAATAGTGTAAGTAGGATGTAAATGGTAACCGTCATAATGCGGTCTCCCAAGCTGTGTCTCATAACTGCATCATCGCCTTTCCGGACTGTTGTTTGTTTACCACAAGCTGTTGCCATTTCTGCGTGCTGCATAGTTGGCTATTGTTAGAAGTCCGACGCTGATTACTGCTTTGAATAAACCTACTGCAGTGGCGTATGAGTACCTTGAGTTTTGAATACCCACTCGATACACGTAAGTATCAATGACATCGGAAACATCCCTGAGTATTGGGTTTACAGCAAGCAGGAGTATATCTTCAAAACCTGCATTCAGCAAATTCCCAATCGCTAGTATCATAAATATAATGATAACAGGCATGATAGAAGGGAGTGTGATTAAAAAGATTTGTTTAAACTTACTTGCTCCATCCATGGATGCAGCCTCATACATGCTAGGATCAATACTAGCGATAGCTGCTAGATATACAATGGAGCCAAAGCCGATTTCCTTCCAGACACCCGTTGATACGAGAATGCCCCAAAACATGTTGGGAATCGATAGGAAGTTAATCGGTTCGTCAATGAAATTCATCTTCTCAAGCAGGATGTTTACGCTTCCATTGTCTGTCGAAAGCATTGACATGATCAATCCAGCGACGATCACCCAAGACATAAAGTGAGGAAGATAACTTACCGTTTGTATGACTTTCTTAAACATCATGTTCTTTACTTCATTGAGCATCAATGCGAGAGCGATCGGTGCTGGGAAGCCAATACAAAATTTCAATAAGCTTATGATAGCCGTATTTCGCATGACGTTCCAAAACTCTGGGGAGTTGAAGAACATATCAAAGTGCTTCAGACCAACCCATTCACTCGCCATAAAACCTTTGAAAATGCTGTAATCTTGAAAAGCCATTAGGACACCGTACATCGGAATATAACTAAATACAAAGATAAGCAACAACCCAGGAATCACCATCAATTGGAGATCCATTTGTGCTATAAACCGACTGAACACACTTTTTGGCTTTTTCGGTTTCAATCTTAACTCGTTCTCTACGGAAAGTTGCGCCACTATTCAATCCCCCTTGCTCTTTGCTCTTGTTGTTCTTCTTACATTCTATCCTGAGAGCAAAACCATTACTATCTACCTGAACAACTAAAAATGATACTTTTCAATCATCAAAAACAAATAGGTCATTTGGGACATGCTTTCTAACAAAAATGCAGCTACTCCTACATACTAGGAATAGCTGCATTTCTGCTCTTTAGGCGAACACCATTTGTACCCAATAGAACAATAGAAGTATCTAGAGGCATCGTGCAAGATACCTAAAAGAAAGGCATTTTTCTCAAAGGCTCCTTCTTTCAGGTCTTTCGATGCTTAGAACATGGCCTTTTTCAACTTTTGGACATAGAGAGCTCTAATTAGAATGAAATAAACAACTTGTATAATGAAGTAACCCAATACAACTGTTAAAGAGGATTGTATCGTGCTCGCAATCGCTAGTTCTGGACGAATGAGCTCTACCGTTATAATCGCTCCAAGGGATGCAATGAATAGCGGAAGAAAGAATAGAATAGCCAGCTGGATCGAGGCTGACGTACTCATTTCTTGCTCCGTAAGACCCATCCGTGATAATGACTGATACATACGTTGATCCGCCTGCAAATCACTGTACAATTTGAAATATAAGAAACTGATGGATGACACTGAGAATATTGCAGCAATGAAGATCCATACAAATTTAAAAATGCTAGTTGTTTGCTGTACTTGTAAGAAGTCCAGCGCACGAAGAGAAATGAATCCTAGATCTTGATTAATCACGTTGTTGATTTCTCCTGTAACCTTCGATTCTATTGAATCTTCTACAGGAAGATCATCATTCGACCATTCCGTTATCCTATAAAAAACGGCAGCAGAGGATGACCTACCTTTAGGAACTTCCAATACTTGCTCATACAAATCGTTATATTGCTGATCAGATATGACTACTATTTGCTCATCATAGATATTCGGTATAGTCACCGTTTCTTGCATCATAACATCGAATGAAAATGTACTAACTGTCAGATTTGTATATGATCTAAACCCATCTGTTTTCCTTTGACCAGAATCGGTAAATGAACTTGAAGAATTGTTGAGAAGAACTAATTCTCGATCCGCTAAGGCATCGATGTTAGGGAGATCATAAATCCCTGCTAGTTGCTTGTAGTCCGATAAACGAGTTACTGCAAACGAACCCGAAGCCTCCTCTTCAAAATTCACATTTACACTTTCATATTGTATTTTGTCATAGGCTATTTCGTTGTGATCTAAGATTTGATCGATTCTCTGTACATCCTGATCCCACTCGGAGTTTAACGTATCATATGATTTATATTGAATCGCAAACGGTTTATTGATGAATTCTCGTTTATTCTGACTGTCTTCACTCAATACAATGCTCAGGAACCCACAAGCCATCGCAGTTACGACTGTGATGATAAAGAATATACGTGCACTGTCTTTAATTTTGTACGCCATCTCTGATAGCCAGAGAAGATTGACTCCACGGTAAAAGAAAGTCTGACTACGTTTCAAAATACGGATCATGAATACACTTAGCTGTGTAAAAAAGAAATACGTACCGATGCTACCTAAGCCAAGCACGTATAAATAAGTTTGACCAATATCTCTCTGAATTAGGAAAAAAGAACCACCTATACAAGCGACCGACAGGAGCGACAGAAAAATTGACGCTTTCGGCTCTGTTTTCGGTTTACTCGTCCCTTTCAGTAATTCCATCGTTTGTTGATTTCGTAGAAAAAACATCGTTGTAAACGAAATGATAAAGAAAAGGGCTGCAAAAGCACCTGTGGTCAACCCTATAGCTTGTGTTGGGAAGTAAAAATTCAGTCCTTCAAGGCCTGTCATTTCGGTACTTAATAATAAGAACAATTTAGAAAACAATAGACCTAAACCTAGACCACTTACTATAGCAAGCGCTCCAATGATTATATTCTCCATAAAAATAAGGGTATACATATGTGTTTGCTCCGCACCGAGTATGGTTAATATTCCAAATTCCTTCTTCCTTGCTTTCAAGAAGGAACTAACGGAGTAGAGAACAAAGAAAAAAGAGAATAAGAAAATAACATATTCTGCTGCTGTCATTCCAGCTTTAACAGACATTCCGAGTTCGTTGTTCAACAGTTTAGGATGAAACATAAATATCGCATAAGAAAAGAAAATCGACACAGAGAATGTGCTACACAGGAAGAAGGCTACATAAGCTCGCGCATTTCGGGTTACATTGTTCCAGGCGAATTGACTAAATGTCACGAGACTCGCCCCCTAGAAATGACAACGTGTTAATAATCTCCTGATAGAAGGTCTGCTTATTCTCTCCTCGGCGCAGTTCATTGTGAAGTTGACCATCCTTTATAAAGATAATGCGCTGACAATAACTTGCCGCAACAGGATCATGAGTGACTAGAAGGGTCGTAGTCTGATCTTCACGATTCAGCGTTTCTATCATTCTCATCACATGACGAGACGAGTTGGAATCAAGATTACCCGTAGGCTCATCCGCAAGTAATAGTGAAGGCTGATGAATCACGGCTCGTGCAATCGCTGCGCGTTGAAGCTGCCCCCCTGAAATTTCATACGTACGTTTATCTAGGATCTCTGAAATCCCAATTCGTTCAGCAATCTCTTGGACACGTATATTCATCTCAACGAGACTCTTGCGATCAAGCGATAACGGTAAGATGATATTTTCTTTGACCGTCAACGTATCAAGAAGGTTAAAATCTTGAAAGACAAGACCGAATTCACGACGGCGAAACGTAGCAAGCTCCTTTTTCGATAAACCTGTTGCTCGTTTATTATTAATCATTATTTCGCCTGATGTAGGGGGATCAATCGTGGAAATCAAGTTAAGTAATGTTGTCTTCCCACTACCCGATGGCCCCATAATTCCTACAAACTCTCCCTGCTGTATCGTAAAAGAAATATCTGATAATGCCTTATAGGATACTTTGCCGTTATATATCTTACTCACTTGATTTATTTGTACTGTATTCATGTGCCCAACCTCTTCCCTTCTATTGTGTTACCTACAACTTACCGTAATCACAATCAAGGGATCGACTTGTTTTCCTTACACTTATCTTACATCGATGTAAGATAAGTCTCTTGGCACAGCAAAGGTCATACGAACCGTTGTACCTGACCCTTGAACGGATGTCACCTCAATCGTATGTGTTAAGCGTAGACATACTTCCTTAGCCATATACAGACCCATCCCTGTTGACTCAAGGTATAGTCGCCCGTTCTCACCCGTAAAATGAGCATCAAATACACGAGGAACATCCTGCGGTGCAATACCTACACCGTAATCCTCTACTTCAACAACAATCGAGTCCTTTTCCCTAAACAATCGAACATCCAGCTGACTAGACGCCATAGAATACCGTACTGCATTCGTTACAATCTGCGACATGATGAAAGCTAACCACTTCTTATCCGTTATGATGATCAACCCTTCCTCTCCATGGACGGAAGGATACAGCTCATTTTTAATCAATAGACGGCGATGATCGCGTAACACCTCATTTAATAATTCAAGGATATCCGTCTGTTCGAGGAAAAAGTCCAGTTCAAAGCTCTCAAGACGCGACATATATAACACCATATCAAGTCCTTTCTCCATCCGGTCAAGCTGCTCTTGGATATCTACAAATAACGGATCGGGTCGCCCTTTAGTCATTAGATTCGCAACGGAGAGAGGTGTCTTCATCTGATGAACCCATTGATTCATAAACAATATATGCTGTTTCTGACGCGACTCAAACTGCCCAACATCTTTCATATATAGCTGATATTGCTTATGTAACAAGTCTTCTGTCCGCTTCGCTGCGTAGGTATTCGCTTTAAGCTGTATGGTATCATCCAGCTTGCTCATCGTCTCAACTTGAGATAGGAGATGATAGTAAGAACGATTCTGGACATAACGAACGGTTAAATACAGGCAGAGTAGAACAAAGCCTAGCAAGAAAATATACATGAGGGATGATACCTTTGTGAATCCTTCCAACCAGAGCGTCGATAATAAAAAGAATAATTGCAGAAGATTCATAGCGATGAGCATCAGGTGATCTTTTACAAAAAGTCTCATGTATCATCACCCAACTTCAGCCTGTACCCTACACCTCGGATCGTCTCAATCGACTGTTCGAGACCGATGATCTCAAGACTCTTCCGCAAACGTGTGACATAGACATTGAGCGTGTTCTCTCCCACGTAACGATGATCATCCCACAGTGCATCGAGCAGAAATACTCGACTTACCACTTGATTAGAATGCTCCATTAGTAGCGCTAGTAAAGTCTTTTCTTTAAAACTAAGCTCAACCGTGACACCATTGTAAGAAAGCTCATGTGTATCTAATTTCAAGCTCAATTCCCCTACGGTCATGATGGTAGAGGATGAAGCATAATCTCCATAGGCACGTCTTAATTGACTTTCAACTTTCGCAAGCACCACTTCCGGATAGAATGGCTTGGTGATATAGTCATCTGCGCCGTTCTGCAATGCTACGACTTGATCCATCTTATCTGCACGCGCCGAGATAAAGAGAATGGGACAGGTCGACACGGTACGAATTTGTCTGCACCAGAAGAAGCCATCAAATTTGGGCAAATTCACATCGAGCAGAACCAAATGTGGCTTAACCTCTTTAAACTGTTCCAATACGGTCCCGAATTCTACGATAACGTGAACCTCATAATTATATTTTTCTAAGTGTTCCTTCAGTATTTGCCGTAACTGAGGGTCATCTTCAATAATCAAGATCGTCTGCATCATTAACACTCCTTTACCTATATAGCTTCACTTAGAGAATACCCCTGGATAACCATTGAAGCAAGTGAGTGTCCCATCGAACATAACCTTAAATCGTTGTAAGAAAAGTGTAATCTAAATCTATCGGAATTCCTAATGGTCTCTGCTACAGTTGAGTATAACCTTCATTAAATACACAACTTAAGCGGTCATCAGAAAGGAACTCCTTATGAAACGAATGATTACACTTGATGTTCTGCGAGGATTCGCGCTTCTAGGCATTATCTTTATTAACATTGAGCAAATGGTTTATGTGAATACAGACTTTAGTCCCCTCGATCTCTTGCTCTTCAAAGTATCAATTATCGCAATCAGCCATCGATTCTTTGTTATTTTCTCTTTCCTATTCGGTGTAGGATTCTATCTCTTTACTTCTAGAGCCAAGGCTAAAAGACGCCGTCCGATACTTCTATTTCTTCGTAGACTACTTATTCTACTCATCTTCGGGGCTGTCCATCACATCTTTCAACCCGGAGAATCACTATTCTATTATGCGATTATAGGATTATTGCTTATTCCATTCCACAACGCTAAACCTACGATCGTTCTA
The DNA here is from genome assembly GCF_000949425.1 of Paenibacillus sp. IHBB 10380. Taxonomy (NCBI): domain Bacteria; kingdom Bacillati; phylum Bacillota; class Bacilli; order Caryophanales; family Paenibacillaceae; genus Paenibacillus; species Paenibacillus sp. IHBB 10380. The sequence continues at coordinate 5,650,612 of NZ_CP010976.1, read as the reverse complement.
TCTTCCGGGTTGTTCTTCACCATAATAGGCTGCTGGTTAGGCTTCCCAGTCCTTATTCTAGGTATGTTCTTACTTGGACATTGGACAGGACAAATTAAGCTATTCGAAGATCCAGAGCGCTACAAAAAAGGCTTGAGACGAACACAAATTGCAACATTCGTATTAATCATTCCCATGTACTTCCTTCAAGAAATGATTCTGAATGAAACCGGATATTTAGACATTGCACTAGCGATAGGCGGGCTCCCCGTCAGCGTGTTCTATGTCACTACAATGATACTTCTCATGCGATTAAGCTCGAATCAACGCCTATTCACTCCTTTAGCTAATTTAGGTAGAATGGCGCTGACCAACTATCTATTACAGACGGTTATTATTCTTACCATCGATCATACCTTCAACTGGTCAGGGACTGTTCATCGCTCTACTCTCTTCCTGACGGCTATCCTCATTCTGATTAGTCAAATGATCGGAAGCACGCTCTGGCTCCGCCGCTTTCCAATAGGACCGGTTGAATATATATGGCGTTTGGGGACATACGGGAGGGTTCGTAAGTAACATAAAGAGCTGATTGGATTCCCAATCAGCTCTTTATATTCACCCAGACTCTTAGAAATCTGCAGTCTTAATAAATATAATCTTCACCCCGATAATGTGATTCTCATGATTTGAGGCGATATATGCTCCATAGGTACCGTCCCCCATACCTGTATGTGAAACTACACCTCCATCTATAACTCCAGCTTCATGACCACTCTCAGTAATATCACAACAAGATAAATACCAATCACTATCTGTCTGCGAATCACTCTCCTGAGGTTCCACATCAGGGATTCTATACTTATTGATGTCAAAGATCCCTGCTTGCCCACTATCCACTCCAATAATAAAATGACACTTCACCCATTCCAAATGTTCCTCTTGTTCAGCAACTGAACTATGGTAAGCCATTAATTTGGAACACGCTTCGCCCCAATCTCTAACTTCCGTCTTCTCTACTTGACCGACCCATGTTCCATTTAACACTTTATCTAACACACCCATAATAATAGTTTCCGTGTTTAGCTCATAACAAGGATCAGACACAACTAATTTGCCAGAAGTAACTTCAAAATTTCCTAATTGAATAATCATAAGGCTCCCTCCGATAACTGTATAAGTATTTATAAAAAATAGACCTTTCAATCATTCTACTAGATGTTAAGTTTCATTGACATCGATTAGATACATGCGTCCCCTCTCGGTTTACTAAAATGGATAATAAGTATACTTTATATATTTAATATATTTAATATATTTTATATACTATAAAGTAACGAGAGCGTAAAATATTTTGTGTAAATAGATAAATAGAAAAAGGAAGACCTTTTCTTGTAGAATTGAGTTACCACACAAAATTCACAGAGAGAGGTCTTCCCTATGAATCATTTTACAACAGATTTAGTTCAAGCTCTAGTCACAAAAAAAGATGTGACGGAGGTTTTTCGTAATCACTTAGAAGCTGCCATGAATCATCTGCTAGAGACGGAACTTACTGCATTTCTAGACTATGAAAAATATGACCGTATAGGCGTAAATTCAGGTAATTCTCGAAACGGTGGCTACTGTCGAACGCTTCATACCGAGTATGGGGACCTGCAGTTAAACATTCCTCGAGATCGTAATGGAGAGTTTAAGCAACAGACCGTAGCACCGTATAAACGCTCAAATGACACGCTAGAATCTTTCGTTATTCACATGTTTCAAAAGGGTGTCACGATGACGGAGATTGCCGACCTAATCGAGAAAATGTATGGTCACCACTACACGCCGCAAACCGTATCGAACATGACCAAAGTAATGGTCGAACATGTCGATGCTTTTATGAAACGACCACTTGAGAAGCGCTATGTGTGCGTCTATATCGATGCTACCTATATCGCGGTTAAGCGTAAAACCGTATCTAAGGAAGCGGTCTATATTGCCGTAGGAATTCGTGAGGATGGCACCAAGGAAGTACTCACGTACGCCGTTGCACCGACCGAATCAGCTTACATCTGGAAAGAACTGCTCCAGGACGTGAAAGAGCGTGGTACCGAACAAATCCTTCTGTTTATCTCCGATGGACTCACAGGCATTGTGAATGCGATTCAGGAGATCTATCCGCATGCGAAGTACCAAACATGCTGTGTTCATTTAGTTCGTAATATTGCCCATAAAGTTCGAGTCTCAGATCGAGCAGAAGTCTGTGAGGACTTCAAATCCGTCTATCGATCCGACGATGAACAAGCTGGTAAAGAAGCGCTAAAAGCCTTCTGTGACAAGTGGAAAACCGCTTATCCTAAGGTCATTAAATCCCTACGAGAAAACCCCTATATCTTTACGTTTTACAGTTTTCCTAAGCCGATATGGAGAAGCATTTATTCGACGAATTTAATCGAGTCGTTTAACAAACAGATTAAGAAATACACGAATCGTAAGGAGCAATTCCCCCATGAAGAAGCACTAGAAAAATTCTTGGTTGCACAGTTTGAAAGCTATAACCAACGCTTTGCTACCCGTTGTCACATTGGTTTTGATAAAGCTCGTTCAGAACTGCTAGCTATGTTCTCCACCAAAGACTAACCCTAGTTCTACAAGATAAGGTTATTTTCATTTACACATAATTCTTGACGCTGCCAAAGTAACTATTGGCTCCCCAGTCACTATTTCATATGGATTAACGACAAAAGGACGATCTTTGACCGTTGTACTTGAACCTGTTCAACAATGGACTCAACACTATAAGAATCAATAAAGAGACGAGGAGATTATAATGAATAACAACAAACTGATCTGTGATCTAGAAACGGGCATATGCGGTGAAACTGGGGACGAGGTAATGGAAATCATTGATCTGAACCCGCCCCACAAAAAGGTTAACCTTTATTATGTCACTGACCCAATCTGCTCCCACTGTTGGGCGCTTGAGCCTGTTTTACGACGATTCGAAGAGCAATACGGGCAGTATGTCAAATTCCATACCGTGATGGGAGGATTGCTGGAAGGCTGGGATGGATTTGCCGACGTAAAGAATGGCATTGGTCGTCCAGCAGATGTTGCCGGCCACTGGAGAGAAGTTGGGGAACATTCCCGCATGCCCATTGACGGTTCACTATGGCTTGATAATCCAGTCCAGTCCTCTTATCCACCTTCTCGTGTATTCAAAATGGTTCAGCAAAAAGATGAGCAGCTTGCTAAGACCTTTTTACGCCGTGCAAGAGAAGCTGTATTTGCCTTTAATCGAAATATCGGGGATGAACAGGTGTTAATTGACATTGTTAATCAAATGGATCTCGATGGAGAAACCATTGTGAACGAAGCAGGATTTCCATCTGCACAGGAGTTGTTGGAGCAAGACTTTGCACTTGCCGGTTCGCTAGGTGTACGTGGTTTTCCAACGATCATCATAGTGAATGAGGAGAATAAGGGCATCAAAGTTGTCGGTGCACAGCCACTTGAAACCTATGTGAAAGCACTAAGACAAGCTCTGACCACAGAAACTCTTCAAGTTAAGCCACTTTCTGCATTAACCAAACTTTTGGAGAAAGAAGTTCTTTTGTTCGCGAAAGAACTTGAGGTCTTTTATGACCTTGAACAACATGAAGTTGATACATTTATACAAAAGGAACTTTCACCTAGTATGTTTACGTTCGGAGAAATTCTTGGTGAAAAATATATTAAACAAGCAAGCCCCTCGATTAACTAACCAAGAAAAAACCGTTACCGTCCTTAAAGGGACAGTAACGGTTTCTCGTAGAAATATAAAAGAACCTTTATTCGAAAGATTATCGAATAAAGGTTCTTTTACTCCGCTATCATGTTATCTGCTTGTTTTACTACCTTTTTCTTTTTTAAACCATTCGGACTTGGGCTTGCGCGCCGGATTGGCCTTGGATTTAGCAGGTTTTGGTTTTACAAAAGCAGCTGATTTCGAGGAGCGTTCCGCCTTTACAGGCTGAAATGATCTCGGCATCGGATAGGAATGGTCTTTCACTTCGGGAATGGTCTTTCCGATCAATTTCTCAATATCCTTGAGGAACGGCAGTTCATCTACTTCGCAAAAGGAAATAGCGGTCCCGCTCAGTCCTGCTCTACCTGTACGCCCAATTCGATGAACATAGGTTTCTGGAATATTAGGGAGATTAAAGTTGATTACATGAGAAAGTTCCTCAATATCAATTCCTCTTGCTGCAATATCCGTCGCTACCAACACTCGCGTTGCACCACTCTTGAAATTGCTCAATGCTTTCTGTCTGTCCGTTTGAGACTTGTTACCATGAATAGCCTGAGCCGAAATGTTCACTCTCGTCAGATCACGTACAACCCGGTCAGCGCCACGTTTCGTACGGGTAAACACCAGTGCCGAAACAATCGCTTTATCTTGTAAAAGGTGATTCAATTGATTCTGCTTATTTCCTTTATCTAGCAAATAAACAGATTGCTTAATTCTATCCACAGTAGAAGACACCGGTGTGATTTCTACTTTCACTGGATTAACCAGTAGTGATTTGACCATTTTGGATATTTCAGGCGGCATCGTTGCTGAGAAGAAAAGAGTTTGTCTCTTACTAGGCATTTTTGTAATAATTCTCTTCACATCGTGAATAAAGCCCATATCCAGCATTCTATCGGCTTCATCAAGTACTAATATTTTGACGTGTTGTAGATCAATACGTTTTTGGTTTATTAGATCGATGAGTCTACCCGGAGTTGCAATAATAATATCCGCACCATGATTTAGCGCCCGTTCCTGCACTTTTTGGGATACGCCCCCCACGATCGCCGTACAACTCACATCGGTATATTGGCTATATGCTTTAATGTTATCAGAGATCTGAAGAGCAAGTTCTCTTGTTGGTGTCAAAATCAATGAGTGAATTCGACGCCCTGCATTAGGTTTACTTTTTTGTTCGCTTAACAGTTGGATCATCGGTACAGCAAAAGCAGCTGTCTTCCCTGTTCCCGTCTGAGCGCAGCCAAGGAAATCTCTGCCCTCTAACACAGCAGGGATCGCCTGTTCCTGTATAGGTGTTGGGGTAGTATAGTTCTCTTTGCTTAGTGCTTTTAGAATCTCAGGTATAATATTCAAGTCGTTAAATGTCATTGTATCTCCTTAATTTTAAATACATATATTGTTAATCACGAACTTTATAACATCTCTTGTAACGCTTCTTGTAACGTCTCCACAAATCGTTCCTTTACGTCATAACACATTATTATAACACAAATAGAATATAAAAAAAGAAGAGAGAGTTTTCCCTCTCTTAAGATGGAATTATTACCTGTTCCTTGAATCAGTCTTGAAGTCTCGTTTAGTGTGTTCGCAAGATGATGCAAGTATGCACTTAAGCTGAGGACGAACTATCACACAAAAAATATCCTTCCATCCTGCGATAAACAGGATAGAAGGATGTTTGTGGGTGTGATTATAGGATTGAGATGAGACGAAAGGACGAACCATTGTTGATAGCGTGGATATCACGTGGATAAGTGCAATAAAATTCGTATAACAGCGTATTAATTATCCACAAAACCAAAAAACAGCTCATTATTTTTTAAGTTATCCACAATTTCGTCTCGAGTAGTAGAGTTGTTATTAAAAATTTTCTTGCTTCGTATGTTCGCCATACACAATCTCTATGAGAAATTAGAGATTCTTATCGGTCATTTAAAGGATATAGGTTCGCCCGTGGCATTCATATCCTGGTGATAGTACCACTCCAAATAGGATGGTTCATCCGTCGTGTTCAACTCATCTTGATCATAACTAGAAGTATATTGGTAATCGTATTCACCATCATCATTCGCATCGAAGATAATTGCGATATCAGGGTAGCCGCCGGATTCATATTTTTTCAAATAATCTTCTTGAATGACTTCCTGACCAAACTCTTCGCTATTTACCAACTGTTTAGTATCACTTAACAGATCGATCCGATCCGTCTCGTCTATGTTCTCATTTAACGTATAGATGAATTCAATTTGTGTGGGTCTAAACTGGACATCCATGTCCTTCACAAAATTCTTTGAGTTCTTCACATCTTTCACGAATGCCTTCACTTGATCCGTTGAAATCCTGGTAGCCGGAGTACATCCTACTACTACAATGAGAACTAGCAATAACATTACCCCTATAAATCGTCTCATGCTTAATTCCCACCACCCTTATTTGAAATACATGAAACCTCCACCCAAGCTCTTGAAGCCCTCAATGGCGTCAAAATGAGTTCTATAGTTAATACTACGACGTTCACCCCATGTCGATACGGCAATCCATCGGCTATCCGTTGAATCACGATAATACTTGGTAATAGTCATCCAATGCCATTCATAATCATAGTCAGACCACTTAGATAAATTCAGTGTCGCTACAGGCGAATTGATCGCCAATCCGGCTTTTACATAATTAGCTGTATTGTCTAACGTGAAGGATGTACTACTCTCCACTCTATTGAGCTTCACTTTCTTGTCGGATGCGTACTTCTCCACCGCTGAGGCAAAGCCATCAACAGATATTTTACCTAATATTCCAGGAGATACATAATCATATAAAGTATTCATATGCGTTAAAAAGTTTGCTTTAGAAAGCGTACTCCCAGTGTATAATGCCCCATACGTTGCTGGATTCTTTATGGTAGCTAAATAGTTCGTGATGTTAGCTGCTGCAACTGGACCACACCCTCGGTCTTGCTTGGTGTTCGTAGTATACCAGCCCTGATCACCGCCATAACTATATATCCCTGGACTATATTCAACGGCATTTTTAATAATATTATTATTTTCCATAATAGTTAATATGTATATCTCTCTAGTCCATTACCCTATGATTGCCTGTCCTAATCAAGTCACAATCCAGAAAACTCCGTTCTCCGAATTCGTTTCATTTCAATAAATACCTCAGCTTATCTGGGTTCCTAACAAGAGGAGACCCATCCCCCTGGTCTTTACCGAGATAACTCTTCAGAAAGGGGCGAGTCAAGCTATAGAGATGCTGTGTTAAGTAAAGTCGGTTTAGAAGACCATTTGAAGCCAACCTATAATAGAGTAATTTTTAATCAGCCAAAAACAGAAAAAGCTCAAGCACTATCTCTGCTTAAGCTTAATAATAAATCACGGTAAATGAGCTAATTTATTCAATGCATTCACACAACCGACACAGCACTCCACATGAGTCGTATGCTTAATATTGAGAAAATATCTTTCTAATACTATCGCAAATTTGGTTTCAAATTTGACCGAATGCAAAACAAACTTAGAAGGTCCACAAGGACCGTCCAAGCTTGTTATTTTTACTTTACTTGCTCTTTTGAACCAACATTTTCAGCAGAACCGTTACGGATTCAGCCCTCGTTGCATGGTCTTGAGCGGCGAATTGGTTCGCGCCTTTACCTTGTACAATACCTGCTTGCTTCACGTTAGCAACACTGCCTTTTGCCCACGTCGGAATATCCTTGTCATCGGCGAAGTCAGTTACGGCATTTGCTTCGATAGACTGACCCAGAGCATTCCCAATCATTGCTACCATCTCAGCGCGTGTGATCTCAGCATCCGCACGGAAGGTACTGTCCTTATACCCTTTAATTATACCTGCTTGTACAGCTTGCGCGACCGCCTTCTGCGCCCAAGCTCCGATCTTCGCAGAATCTGTGAAGGTCAGTGTCTCTCCTGCTCCTTGCGGCTTCAACGTATTCATCAGCATTACAGCAAATTCCGCACGTGTCACGGTATGATTCGGCTTAAATGTACCATCCGGATAACCCATGACGATTCCGCTACTTATTGCTTGCTTGATGTTCGCCTCTGCCCAGTGCCCAAAGATATCACTAATACTAGCTACCGTTGACGTTTCCGTTGGGTGGTTCGTTACGGGCATACCCGTAGCTTGATCTACAACGAGTACCGCAAACTTCCCAAAGTGATTAACTTCCACACTAATGCGGTTGCCGTTGATCTTCCCCCCGGAGACCCCCATCCATTCTTTCTTCCCATCCTCATAATAGAAGACACCCACCGATTGATTGCTCTTCAAACTTGTTGGATCAAATGTTAGAGTTATCATTACCGGTTTACTGAAGTTTTCCGGGAAGTTTTTCAGAATTTCAAATATCGAGCTGCCCAAAACCTCTTTATTATTTAGAGTATTTTGGGAGTTCAGGACTTTCTCTATCGCTAATTTCAGTTCTTTATTTGTTGCATTAGCCGGAATCGAGATCCTGATCATATCTTCAAGACTAACCTCGCCCATTTTACCCACGGGAAGCGTTATTTGACCATTCGTTGAAGTCAATTTGGTTTCACTTGGTGACGTTGATTGTGTCGAAGACACACCCGTTTCCGGATAGTATGATGGCGATGGCGATGGCAGGTTCGCGGTTCTGGCTTCCACCAGATTGGAGGCCATTCTGTAGCCTGGAGCAAAATTTGCACTCAGGCGGAACTGATAGTTTGTATTGTCTGTCAATGAATAAATCGTTGTCCGCGTTTCATTGGCGGCCAAGGCTTTTTTGCTCCAGTTTTTTCCGTCTTTCGACCATTCAAGCTCGAGATCGGTTGCCCCCTCTACCTCAGGCCATGTGACAGTCGCCTGGTCTGAAGTTGTCACGATTTGCGGGCTGTCCAAGGTGAGTGAAAATTTTTGCACACGGCGCAGCATGGAGTCATCTACATAGATATTTCCGGCATTGTCGGTGGCAACACCGAATGTAACCTCAAATTCTCCAGGAGCTGAGCCTTCCGTGCCCCACATCCTGATTGATTTCCCATACGGATCAAGCACTTGAATCCGATAATTCTTCGTCTCCATTACATGCAGATTTCCGTACCGATCAAAGGTGAGCGCTTGTGGAAAACTGAATTGCCCCGGTTCGGCGCTTTCCCCCTCTCCCCATTGTCCAAGATAGTCGCCCATGGCATCGAATTTCTGGATGCGGAAGTTGCCCGGATCAGCGATAAAAATGGTGCCATCGCGATCGATCGCGATGCCAGACGGCGCATTGAATTGCCCGGGAGCGGTTCCATGCGCTCCCCATGTGAGCAAAATTTGTCCAGTTGGGTCATATTTTCGCACCTGATGCAATCCGGCGTTCGATACATACACGTTGCCCTCCTGATCGACAGCCATCCCCAATACGCCAAAATCTAGAAACTTATCATCATTCAAACGCCTCAGTTCGGTGCCATCTGGCTGAAATACCCGAATGTTGCCTTGCCCATTATTCACATAGACAAGCCCACTATGATCAACCGCAATGGCCCGTGGCATTCCGTAGACCATTCCGTCAATATCCCATTCTTGCAGAAACTGCCCATTTGATGTGAATTTCTGCACACGGCTGTTCATTGTATCCGCTACGTAAAGATTTCCTGCTTGATCAATCGCCATCCCTTGGGGAAAACTAAATTGCCCCTCCTCCTCGCCATCTTCTCCCCATTGACTAAACACGGGAGCAGCGAACGCCTTCTCTCCATATCCGACGAGCAGCGCGGACGACATCACAGTAGCTGACAAAACACATTTCAAAAATATTGATATACTTTTCTTCATTGTCTCACTTTCCTTTTCACCATTCTTGTTGGCACGAATCAATCTGTAGTTATCAAACCTGAACCTGTTGCTCACATCTCCTCTCAAAATAGCTTAGTAAATTGATAAAGATAATCATTCTCGGGCGTTCTCAAAAAAAAGAGAGAATGATTTATTTTCTAAATAGCTCCCTTTACTGATAATGATATTCATTATCATATATGTAACACTGCTATAGTAGCAAAAAAACAAATTTCTTGTCAATTCAATTGTTTTATCAGTGTCGTTGTTCTGTCCGATACTGATAGCTAAAATACCCATTTTGCAAATCCTCCTGCGCCTGATGATAGCTCATTGATAATGGTTTTAAAAGGAGTCTTTTCCTTTGGACCATAATGAGCAAACTATCAAACAAGTTATCGGTAAAACCTTAAAAGCTATATGAATAAAGAAGGGCTTAATCAAGAGGACTTAGCTGGAAAATGCGAGGTAGATCGAAACGAGCCCTCTGTCAGCAAGATATTTGAACTATGTGATGGGCTGAATATTAAGCCTTCTTCTTTCTCTCATTTAATTGAAATCGAGTACGATAAACTTAAATCCTGAACACAAAATAAAGAGCGGAAGGTAAGCACCAATGCTTAACTCTTCCGCTCTTTATCTTCAATTTGATGTAAAATCCTGAATCTCCTTAAGACATTTCATGCCATCTTTTATTCCTGCAAGATACATCCATTCTTTTTCAAAGGCATTACGATAATTCAGCGTTTCCTCCCAGTTAAGAAGTACGGCTGCTCTTCAATTAAATCCTGTCCTGTTGAAGGATCTGCTTCCACCTTCCAGGATGACTCTCGTCTATGTGCAGAGGTTGAAATCCTAATTTCAAATAAATCCGGATCGCAGGCCGTCTGAAATCGTCTGTTTCCAGAAATGCCGTTTCCCCACCCGCTTCTCTTATCTTTTGCAAAGCCGCAAGGCTCGCAGCAAAACCAAGACCTTTGCCCGAGTATTCTGGAAGCACACCTACCATATGCAAGTACCAGTTCTTGTTGTTGCCACTACCCGTTTCCCAAGCCGTAGCTGTCGCAACAGGCTGTTCCCCTCGGCAGATGAACAAAACGCGATCGGAATAACACGGTACCTGATCTCCGATTTTATGAGCAAATTTCACTTCCCTTGTAAAAGAATGCCGAATGAGATCCTCCCAGTTTCGTTCGTCTCCCGGCTGGAAATGACGAAATCGGTACCCTAACGGACAATGAAATACAGGCAAGTCGGACAGCATTTCTTTCTTCATAATGAGTTTGGAAAGGGCCTGGTCCATCGTCATTTCCTCTCTTTCGCTTTGAAGTCAGGAAATGATATCGCTTTACCGCCTGCTTCGACCGATTCCATCGACAAGGAGAAAACAGAGCTCCAAGTCACTGCATCATACACGTCCACCGAGGGAGTTCGATCTTCCTGAATAGCCGAAATAAATTCCTCCAGCACGAGAAAATCACCCCCGCCATGTTTCGTCTCGGCAGCGTATTTACCCCATTCCTTCCATGTCGGATGATCATACAAGGGCTGATAGCTCCGCAAAGGTTCCCACATATCCGACCCGTCTTCTATGTTTTTAGGCGAGCGATTTTTGAACCATATCAAATCGTCTTCCTGCTGATGGCGGCCCGTAATATACGCCCCCTCGGTTCCCTGCAGCAAGTAATGCGTTTTATTGTGCGGCCTTACGGAAGTCCAATCGACACGCAGTTCAATCAGCACTCCCTTCTCCGTTTGTATGACCGCTACCGCACTATCTCCCTGCCGCCAGAAGCCCTTCCGTGCTGCTGGGTGATCTTTGCCGTAATGCTCGCCGAAGTAATGCTGTAAGGATCTTGATTTGGAAACAAAGGTGGACACGCTTTCCAGTCGGTCTCCGCCCGGCTTGTTCAGATTGATCCATTGCGCAACCGGACCTATGGAATGAGTCGGATAATTGATGCCGTTATATTGTTGATGCAATTGCCCTCGCCAAGTAAGGGAACCGTCCGGATGGTGGGTCAAGTGACGCAAATCGTGGATATAACCGCCCTCCAAATAAGTAATTTCTCCGAACATCCCTTGATCTGCAATATGTTTGATCGTCAGGTTCGAGCGCGAGAAGCAATAATTTTCGGACATCATATATTTCAGTCCTGTTTGTTCTACCGTCTCTATAAGCTCCCAGGCTTCCTCTAACGATTGGATAGCAATGACTTCGCTCAGGACATGTTTCCCAGCTTTTAACGCATCGATGGACTGCCTTGCATGCAGATGCATGGGGCTTAATATAAATACCGCGTCAATGGACGAATCCTTAAGCATTTCTTGATAATCTCGGTAAGTTCGGATTTCCGGAAATTTCTCCTTCCATTGATTGAGCACCCACTCGTTCAAATCACAGGTCGCGCTCAGTTGAATCCGATCCGAAAGAGAGTAAAGAGCATTCATAAAGCTTGCTCCCCGATTACCACCAACGATAGCTAACCGCACAGGCTGACGAATCACTTGTGTTCCACCCGCTTTCTTTCCGTGTGCAAGCGGCTGACGATTAGCTCGACTTCTGCCTGATCCCCTTCTGCATTCGGGTACTTCTCATAATCAAACATGTTGCCGGTAAAGACAGACGCCCATTCGGTCAATTCCTCGCTTGCCATGCTAACCGTTTCCAACCTGACTTCATTGTCAAGAACGGTAACGATTCGAACAGCGGGAACATCCGGCACGGCTGCTGTTTGGATGAAATTCCAATTCTCTTTCCTGAAGATGGAATGAATGTGATTATGACCGTTGAAATAGAATCCGATTCCCTGCCACTGTTCGAGTAACGGCCAAATGTCTAAGGTCGGGTCAAGGGACATCATTGGCTCGGTTGATCTAGCCGTCGTCCCATGTGGAGGGTGATGGCCGAATACGAACAGCGGCTTATCCGTTTTCCGGCTCATTTGCATTTCAAGCCAGACCAACTGTTCTTCATCGATCGTTCCGCTCCAATCATCACGGTTTTCACGCGCAGTATCCAGCAGCAGGATTATGGCATTCGGCTCCTCGATGACTCCGTATCGCTGTTGCCGAGTTATAGAAAGAATGTCTTTTTTCGGGTAGGTGTACGTATCATGATTGCCTAGAACGTGAAGGAAACGACCAAGAAGCTTGCTGCTTTCGATTTTCCTCATAATATAATTGAATTCGGTAAATTCTCCTGCATGAGCCATATCCCCCACTGAGATATGATAATCAGCATTGATGGACAAGAACATGTCCATAAAGTGCCCGTAGTAAGCATCGCGTGCTTCTTCAATCGATGGTTTGCAATTTGTCAGTTCGTCCGGGTAGTGTAAATCCCCAATAATGGCTAACTTCATGTTAATCTTCCCCCTAACCTTTAATTCCAGAATTCATAAAACTACCGATAACCTGCCTCTGGAACAATAAAAAACCTATCATAAGAGGTGCCGAAACAATCAGAGTCGCCGCGCACACGTCAGACCATTGCGCACCCGACTCGGTGGACTTCGCGAACATGGCTAAACCCACGGTTAATAAACGATTTTCCTCTGAATTGGTTACGATGAGCGGCCATAAAAAATCGTTCCAATGAAAGCTGACGGACACGATAGCAAATGACACGTAAATCGGGCGAGACAGCGGAACGTAGATTCGTGACAGAATATGCAGGCGCGAGGCTCCTTCTACGCGGGCTGCTTCATCCAGCTCGTTAGGCAATTGCTTGAAGGATTGCCTCAGTAGGAAGACGCCAAATGAAGATGCAAAGTAAGGCAGCATGATCCCGAGCTTTGTATCCAGCAATCCCATTTCGTTCAACACTTGATAATTAGAAAAAATCAAAATATCGGGTGGCACCATAATTTGCACCAAGAATAACATGAATAACAGATCTCTCCCAGCGAAACGAACCCGCGCGAACGCATAAGCAGCCATCGTCATAGTGATGAGTTGGACAGCAAGAACGCCACTGCAAACAAGCAAAGTATTCAAAAGAAATTGCCCGAATGGCGCTCCGTGCCACACATGGATGAGATTGTCGAACGTCCATCCCCATGACCACCCTGAACCAATGGCGGATTCCTTTGGAAGGAAGGCCGTTCTGACGACCCAAACGAAAGGTAGAATCCATAGAGCAGCAAAGCCGAAGCCGATCCCATGCCACAGCACCTGAAGGATTCGACGTCTCGAACTTTCCGAGCTCAGAGCGCGATCTTCTTCTAAAGGCTTACGTTTGTTCTGTTTCATCAACAGTGGCAGCTTTAATGGATTGTCCATGAACTCCCTCCTATTCATAATGGATTTTACGATCCCAGCCAAAAAACTGCATAGAAGAAATGACGAGCAACAACACAATCATCACCACGGTCATCGAAGCGGCCATTCCCTGATCGTAGAAATTGAAGGTCGTGTCGTAGATATAGTAAAGCAGCAAGTTGCTCGCGTTGTTCGGCCCGCCTTTAGTCATTATCCAGAGATGGTCGACTAGCTTAAAAGAATTCGTTATGGCTACAACCGCCACGAACAACGTTGTCGGCATCGTAAGCGGTATGGTAATCCGCCGTATGGAAGCGAGCGCGCCGACGCCGTTCACCGCAGCTGCTTCATATAAATCTTTCGGAATCTGCTGCATTCCCGCTAAATAAAAAATCATGAAGTAGCCGGCTTCCTTCCAAACCATCATGAACATTAAAGCACCCATCACCGTATTCGGCGTTCCGAGTAAATTAATCGGCTGCTCCGCGATCCAGGAAGCAAGCCTCGCAAAAAGACCGAAATGCGGCGTATACAGAAACAACCAAATGTTCGCCACTGCGATCATCGGTATCATATTCGGATAGAAAAAAGCAAGACGCGCAAGTCCCCTGCCTTTCATCGCCTTGTCGGCAAACAGTGCCATCAAGAAAGCCAACCCTAATGAGGTCGGTACTGTTCCTATAGCAAACCATATATTGTTACCGAACACTTTTATAAAGACAGGGTCTTTCAACAGGTTCGCGTAATTGCCGAATCCCACGAATATGGGTTCAGGCGTCGCTAAATTTTTCTCGTACAAGCTAAGCCAAACAGATTTCAGCATGGGGTAATAGGTAAACAGACATAGAAACAGGAGCGAAGGTAAAACAAGTCCCCAGCCAAATCCGTTTCGTCTAAGCTTCTCACTCCATCCGGCAATCATACCATTCAGTCCTTCCTTATCAGAGTTTCATGATAATCGAATGAACGAAATACGCCAGGACAAGCGAACATGGCCGTCCTGACGTAACTCGAACATTTAGCCTTTAGCTGCATTCATGATCACTTATTGAAGGGAGCAAGCGCCTGATCTGCTTCTTCCTGCGCTTTCTTAAGCGCTCCAGCCGCATCGATTTGTCCGGCCAAAGCAGCTTGAATCTGGTTTGTAATCGCCGTCGACACTTTACCATGGTTATGGGTCGATAGTTCTTTGAACGCGTATTCCAATTGATCCCGTGCAACGAGAGCTTGCGGGAAATCCGCCGTATACTTCTTCATCGCTTCCGTATCGTACGCAGATTTCCGTACACCGACATAACCCGATGAGCTGCTGAATAGCGCGGACTGCTCCGGAGCTGTCATGTACTTGACGAATTCCCAAGCCGCAGCTTGTTTCTCGGGAGGCGTGTCCTTAAAAATGTACAAGTTGCCGCCGCCCGTAGGCGATCCGAATTGCTTTTGCGCTGGCGGGAACGCCACGCCGAACTCGAATTTGGCGTTATTTTTCACATTCGTCAAGTTGCCGCTCGTATGCATCATCATCGCCGTTTTGCCCTGAATGAAGTCGGTCGGCACCGTAGCCCAATCAATAACGCCTTCCGGCATTGCCTTGTGTTTATGGGACAAGTCTAGCCAGAATTGCAACGCCTCAACGTTTTCCGGAGTATTGAACATCGCTTTTTTACCGTCGGCGGACATTATATTTTGCTTGGGATCAGCAGCATTTTGCCGCGAAAGCATTTGAAACATCCAATAGGAATCGTCATTACCCGGGATTTCCAAGCCTACATGACCGTCCCTGTTCAGCTGCTTGGCATACGTCACAAGCTCATCCCATGTTGCAGGCGGCTTCTCCGGATCCATACCTGCGGCTTTAAACATTTCTTTGTTGTAGTACATGACAATCGTGCTCCGTTGGAACGGAATGCTGTACGTCTTGCCTTCCGTCTGCGTATCTTCCAAAAAGGCAGGATAAAAATCCGTCATCTGGATATCCGCGTCTTTCGCGATAAAATCGTCAAGCGGAATGATCGCATTCATATCCAACATACTGTATAATTCCGTCGACATCATGACAGCTACATCCGGCGGATGCTTGGCCTGAACGCCTGCTTGGATTTTCACAGTATTATCGCCATAATTGCCTGTGTACACGGGATTAACTTTAATACCCGGGTGTTTTTCCATGAATGTGTTTGCCATCCCGTCAATCACTTTAGTCAGCGGACCGCCAACGTTAACCGGATAATAGAATGTGATCTCGACTGTCTTAGATTCCGGTGATTCTGGTGTACTTGCGCTTGCTGAAGGTTGAGCGGCGTTGCCGTCCGTCCCCACTGAATTGTTATTCGATTGGCCGCAGCCTGCTACCGCCATTATAGAAACCAATAGCAACAACAAAATTAACTTTGATTGCTTTAACATTTTTGGTAGCCCCTTCTTTCGCTTCGTTTCGTATTAGAGCGCATAATGGCGAAAGTTCAAACTGATGCGATTCGAACCTACGTCAAGAATATGGAGTTGAGCGCCATTGTCAGTCGGTAAAACGGCGATCCCTTGCGCTTCAGAGCCGCTGGATAAATTTCGGTCAAAGGCAACGGACACGAGGCCGGTATCCGGATCGATTCGATAGACGGTCTGGGTCCCGTTATCCGACGATGCGTATAGGAAACCGTTATACATTTCAGCGCCTTGAATTCGATCGATACTTTGAGAAAGAGGAACTGTTTTAATTAGATGCATGTCATCGAGGCTCAACACATTCAATACGCTGGCATCGCTCCACTGGGCAGTGTATACCTGTCCGCGGGCGGCATCTACCGCAACCCAAGGCACGCCACCGATATGCAAGCTCAGCGGCAACGCGTATGAAGTTCCCGTATATTGCAAGGTATTCGCATCATAGAGGGCGATATAAGGATGCTCGTAATGTTTGCCGTCTTCAATGGGAGCATAGATTTTACCATTGTAGTAGGAGATATCGCCGATGTGGTCTCCACCTAGGGCGGAAATCTCCGACGGAATAGCCAATGCATTCCGCGCCTTCACGGTTTTGCCATCCAATGCAGTACGCAAGAGACCATACGGCGAACTAAAGATCCATGAACTTCCATCTGTAGTTACGCCTTGACCTCGTTCAAGGGCGTCAAGCAACCTGAAGGTTTGCTTGGATACCTCATGCCAAGATTCAGTAGCCGCAGCTGCATCTGCAGTCGCAACTACAGCTTCGCTTGCCGGGTTACCCGTTTCGACAGGCGCCGCGGATGCTACCAAAGATAAGGAACCGGCTGTAAGAACTCCCACACAAACCAGACTGAATAATCTCGTTAATTTCATGTTTCTCTCCTCCTAATAAGGTTGTAGCCCGACACCTTCGC
The DNA here is from genome assembly GCF_000949425.1 of Paenibacillus sp. IHBB 10380. NCBI lineage: Bacteria > Bacillati > Bacillota > Bacilli > Caryophanales > Paenibacillaceae > Paenibacillus > Paenibacillus sp. IHBB 10380. The sequence goes on along the minus strand of NZ_CP010976.1, from coordinate 5,633,428 downwards.
GCCTTGCTTCAACCTTATTATAGGGCTAGCCTCTATCCCTCCAATTGAACAAAACACTTCTTTCCTTGAACAAAACTCTCATTTACAACAATAAATCAATAAATCGCGTGGTTAGGTTTCGAAGAGATTTGATTAGCATAAAGTTTCGGGGTAAGACCTGTCTCACGCTTAAACAATCTGGTGAAATGCCCTTGATCGGCAAAACCAACCTGAGCGGCAACTTCCTTTAAGCCGACTTTACCTGAGCGAATAAGAAATTTTGAACGTTCGATTCTTAGGCGAATTAAATAATGATGAGGCGTAAATCCCGTCTGCTGTTTAAAAATACGAATAAAATGGGACTGGCTCATATTGGCCATCGAGGCTAGCTCCGTCAGTTGAATTTCCTCTTCCAAGTTCTCGCGCATATATTGGATAACCTGAAAAATTTCTTGATTGACTGGCGTTTTGCTGTTCGAATGCTGGGGGATCACGGAAGAATAGTGCTGTAACAAATGAATGATCAACATGTTAGCTAATGAATCGCTGTATATTTTTCCTTTAGCTCCGCCATTCTGCAATTCCTCAAGCATCCAGAGTCCTAGTTGCAGAAGCTTGGAATCTTTGACATGAAATTTGCGATCCAATTGTATATGGCCTTCTGTCAGAAAACCAGATTCACGAGCGATCTCTTCGATGACCGAAGGCGTAATTTCAATTTTCAGAAAATAGAGCGAGGTTCTGCCCCAAGGGCAAAGAATACTCTCATTACATGGGGTAATATGAATCGTATAGTAATTTTCATAGTAGGCTGTGCAATGAATCCCTATCAAATACTTAGACTCCGACGAAGGGCTGAAAGCTTGTTGCGGGCTATACCATTGCGAAACCTGAAGCTTATCCCAACCATATCTATCGCTTGCAAGAACAGGCTGGGAAGCCACGGAGGACGATTCTTCCAATTCTTTCATATCCATCACCCCTTGTTACCCCCAATATATCAGCCTTGTATGCGCTCCGCGTCAATAAGATGTAAAAGGTATGTTAATTCCCCCACTGAATCATAAAATGGAAGAATGGAATGATAGAATAGAAGCATTACAGTCACAACAACAAAAAAAGGGGTCTATAAATATCTCTTTTAACCATTAAATAGGCAAAAACCCGCTCAATGAGCGGGTTTTTATTATGGAGAGGCGAGGCGTGGCTGATCAAAACCACAATTCGCCGCCGTGTGTTCAATGCATGCAAGTATTCCACCGCAACGTGCCAGGAGTCAGTAAGCATCTATCCCCTTACGTGGTGCCTGCACGTCGTCGATCAGCAAGCGCCATCGCGGCGGCATAACCGGAGCTCCAGGCCCATTGCAGGTTATAACCGCCGCAATCTCCATCCACATCCATCACCTCGCCTGCCAAATAGAGCCCAGGTACTAACTTAGATTCCAACGTTCCTTCGATTAGCTCAGTCGTATCGATACCACCGGCTGTTGTTTGCGCATTCGTGAAGCTATTGGTATCGGTCACTTCAAACTCCCAACGCTTCATGATTCGATACAATATTTTCTTCGTTTTCCACGATAGATCCTGACAAAGTAGATGAAGCTCTTGATCAATTCCCGCCTCCTTCAGCAGAACAGGAATCAGCTTCTTGTTGATGATGCCGATAAGGGAATCCGCAACAGTCCGGTGTCCGAAGATCCCCCAGTGCGTTTCCAGAAACTCAACTATCTCTTCCTCCGTACGGTCCGGCATCAATTCAACCGATAATGTCACAGATTCTCCTCTGCCGAGATTATACGCAGCCTTCCTGCTTAACTGGAGTATTGGCGGGCCAGAGATGCCATAGGCCGTAAATAGAATTTCTCCATATTCGGTGCGGATAACTTCATCGTTTACGATAATATGAGCATGTCCCTCGAATTTGATGCCGGACAGTTCCTCCAAATATGGATAGTCTAACTTTAATTGCACAATCCCCGGCACAGGCTCGATCAGAGTGTGTCCCAGACGTTGGACAAGCGTATAACCAGATCCATCCGTTCCCGTTTTCGGAGCGGTAAGACCACCCGCACATAGAAATAGGTATTCGCTGGTATAAACGACCTGCTCCTCTGTCTCTGTTTGGCATTTAATCGTGAAGCGCGGATGTTTCGTCGAAACGATAATATCTAACACTTTATTCTTGAAATATATCGGAACATTCCGATCCTCCAGCGCAAGCCGAAAAACACCGGGAACAGAAGCAGCTTGCAACGACATCGGATACATCCGACCATCCTCCAAGCTTATAAGAGGAAGCCCGAGCGAAGAGAAAAAATCGATAGTTTGGCGGATACCAAATTTCTGCAGCACATGCAATGGAAATCCAGCCTGATTGCTGTGATACTTGTGCGATAAAGCGACCGCTTCATCCGTACCCGTCGCAGTGGATTCGTTCGTAATGTTGCAACGCCCATTGCCCGTCGTTAATATTTTCTTCCCAATTCGGTCATTGCTGTCAATAATTGCGGTATCAATACCTTGGTCCCGTGCAGTAACGGCAGCCATTATACCTGCAGCGCCTGCACCGATAATTAATAGCTCGTGGTGCTTAGAAGTCTGATCCTCATACATGTTGATCGATGCATCCCTTTTCCTATGAATTCATTACATTTGCTTAGCAAGCGCCATCGCGGCCGCATAACCGGAACTCCAGGCCCATTGTAAATTATAGCCGCCGAGATCCCCGTCTACATCCATCACCTCGCCAGCCAAATAAAGCCCAGGTACTAGCTTGGATTCTAGCGTTCCTTCTATTATCTCAGTCGTATCGATGCCGCCCGCTGTCACTTGCGCATTCGCGAAACCATTGGTATCAGTCACCTTAAATTCCCAATGCTTCAAGATTCGATAAAGTTTTCCCTTGGTTTTCCACGATAGATCCTGGCAAAGCAGGTCTGGCTGCTGATCGATACCAGCTTCCTTCAGCAGGACAGGAACCAACTTCTTGTTGAAGATTCCGACGAGCGAATCCACAACAGTCCGGTGTCCGAAGCTCTCCCAGTGCATTTCCAAAAGTTCAGCTACCTCTTCCTCCGTGCGTCCTGGCATCAGATCAACTGACACTGTTACAGATTTTCCTCTTGTGAGATGATACGCAGCCTTCCTGCTTAGCTGGAGAATTGGCGGGCCGGAGATGCCATAGTTCGTGAAGGCAATTTCACCATATTCGCTACCTATCACTTTACCGTTGACGATAATATGAGCTTGTCCCTGAAATTTGATAGTGGACAGTGCCTTCATATGCGGATTCTGTAGCTTCAATTGCACAATGGCCGGCACTGGCTCGACCAAGGTGTGCCCCAGACGTTCGGCAAGCGTATAACCAGGACTATCTTTATCCGCATTCGGACCGGTAAGGCCACCCGCACATAGAAACAGGTATTCGCTGGTATAAACAACCTGCTCCTCTGTCTCCGTTTGGCATTTTATCGTGAAGCGCGGATGATCCGTCGAAACGGTAACATCCAACACTTTGTTATTGAGGTATACCGGAACATTCCGATCCTCCAGCGCAAGCTCAAAAATATCCAGCACCGATGCAGCCTGCAGCGACATCGGATACATCATGCCCTCCTTCAATCTTGTAAGCGGAAGCCCGAGCGCGGAAAAAAAATCAATGGTTTGACGGATGCCAAATTGCTGCAATACCGTCAATGGAAATCCAGCCTGATTACTGTGATACTTGCGCGATAAAGCGACCGCTTCATCCGTACCCGTCGCAGTGGATTCATTCGTAATGTTGCAACGGCCATCACCTGTCATTAATATCTTCTTTCCAATCCGGTCGTTACTCTCCAGAATGGCAGTATCGATACCCAGATCCCGCGCAGTAACAGCGGCCATTAGTCCTGCAGCACCTGCGCCGATAATAAACAGCTTGTGGTGCATAGAAGTCTGATTCTCATACATGGTTGGTCAATGCACCCTTTATCCAATTTTTCGTAAAAGCACAGAAGCGCTTTATTAAATTATAGCATAAGTGTAAGCACCACTGAATTCCGGTTAGAATTCCTGATTTCGTCCCATTACATTAATAACCCATACCGCGCTACAATTTATAGAAACTTTATCCCTTCCAAAATTAGTAAATCCACAACCTCATTCGGTTGTGGATTTACTAATGGAGGCGAGCCGTGGCTGTGCAAAACCACATTTCGCCGAATCGTAATGTTGAGGTTGGTTGGGGAGGTGGCGTAATCTCGCCCGTCTAGGATCTCCCCTTAGAAATAACTTAACCTTGTTCATCTATCATTCTGAATATTTTAATGCGAAAGAGCCATCGAGTTAATATGTGAGAGCCCCCCCTGTTGCAACGACGAAAGCAACGATGCATATTCAGCGCAAGCCAAGTGAGCAGATGCAAGTCGACTGGGCAGGCCAGGCAGCAATGATCGTCAATCACCTCCTATCGACTACCACTAGAAATGAAGCAGTTATATAGATGTTCTGTAAAACCCGAGTGAGGCCACATGAAAGTGTCCATCGCTCGGGTTTTATTTTCATGGACAAACATTAAATGGTCTTACTGATTTCATTAATGGGTAGACTGTTTAAACGATCGATCAGTTGCCTCAGGCTTATTTCGTCTGTAGCATAATGCTGGACATCCTCTCCAAGCAGTTTGTCGACCTGTTCTCTTGTAAACGTAAAGCTATACGTTACGCCATCATATTGACCCGTATTGTCAACAATCGAAGTGGTAATACTATCGACGTTATCAATCAGGCTTAAGAGCAGAATGGAATTATGATAAAAAGATTCGCCGCTTATTGCCCCCTCTTTTTTCACATCAGTAGAGTCATTCATTATATAATTGATGGTCAATCCATAAGGCTGAGCTTTCGTTTGAAGTTCAATTCCATTAACTTCAAAACCTATTGGCTTGGGCATTCCACTGATGAGACCACCTACCTTGCTATGGTTACCCACATAAAGTGTTTTGTTCTCCATAAGCTTATCCATATTAAATCCGGAATAGGATGGCTGCGACGATTGCTGTAAAGGCTTAGGATTGGCTGTACATCCTACAACCAAGGCTGTAATAACGAGCATAGAGCCTGCGACCATCCAAGAAGAGGGCTGACGATAAGTGAGAATATTTTTAATTCTTTCCTTAATATTACTCTCTCCAAAGGCAAGAGGACTACCAGTTAGTAACCCACTTCTGCTTACTGAAAGAGAAAGCAAGGAGGTTGAGTAGCTTCCTTTAATTTGGTGGCCCATCTTGCCCACGACACGCTCATCGCAGGACATTTCCATATCTTTACTCATAAGCGCATAAGACAGCCACATAAGCGGATTAAACCAATGGACGATAAGCATCATAAACGCAAGAGGTTTTATCAGATAATCTCGTCTCATGATATGCGTTTGCTCATGCAGTAAAATGTAAGACAGCTCATGCTCACTCATGCTGGTCGGAATGTATATTTTCGGCTTCAAAAAACCGCAAACAAAGGGTGTCGCAATCTGGTCAGTCTCAAAGATATTATCCTTGACGAGGGTTGCCGTTCGGACGCTGGCCAGTATTTTCAAGTACGAAAAGACGCTGTAAAGAAGGAGAATGGCTGCGCCTGTTATCCAGATTATACTTCCGATCCACATAGTGATTTGCATAGGATTTGCGCTCGCCATCGGGTTAGAAGCTGGAAGGGATGAATTTACAAAACGGCTTATCCCACTAATTCCAGCATCCACAACAGGATTTAGCTGCATCCCAATATCCTGCGGCACAAACTCCATGAAACCTGTGCCAGCTTTGGCCTGGGGCTGCACCAGTCGTAATATACTGAAGCTTGAAGTGAAACTAACGGGGATGACCAGTCTGATGATTACGGCAGACCATAGGATATAAGAGAATATTTTAGGAGCACGCTTCAAAAGAAATCTCCCCATGATAACCACAAGTGCCACGTAGCTTGCCGTAATGCTCATATTAAGGATAATAAGAAACAGGTTCGTCATCGGGTTGCCTCCTCAATAATCCGCTTCAACTCTTCAGCTTCCTTCTCAGACAGTTTCTTTTCACCTAGAAAAGCGGTTAAAAACTGCGGCAAAGACCCGTTGAAGGTTTTTTCAACAACCGTCTGACTTTCGTATTTCTGTGCATCTGTTTTTTTAACAATGGCAGTGACCGTTGCTTCCTCGTTCTTAAGGATTCCCCGCTCACACAGCTTTCTTAAAACGGTATAGGTCGTGGACTTCTTCCAGCCAAGCATCGTCTGGCTTAGCTTTACGAGATCTGTAGAATTAATGGGTTCATTATCCCAAATCAGGTATGCAAATTTGTATTCGGCATCGAATAATTTGTACGATTCCATTCTGATCGCCCCCTTTATAAGTTTATTGAAGTAAACCTTGTGACAATAAGTCTATTGTAGTAAACCTCACTTGTCAAGAGTCCGATACATAGTTATTGGATACCACTGTAAGTCCAGTTCATTACGCTTCCAGTCCAAACCCAGCCGATAGCGGCTGAGAAAGTTACAAAAAAAGCAGCCCTCACAGAGAATACTCTGCGACAACTGCTTTCTCAGTTTGGAGCCCACATCGCAAACCGCGATCTTCCTGAAATCAAGAAGTTCATCGGTAGCTAATGTGGAAAAGGTGATCGTCTGCGAAAGGCATGTGGAAGTCATCTTTAAACTCCATGATGTGGATTTGACATATGGAGGCGAACTGTGGTTGGTTAAATCCACAATTCGCCGATGCATCGTGGTTAGGCCCTATGGGATGGTAGCCTCAACAGCTTTTCTTACATGATTACATTAAATAGAAGACTCGCTTTAGTTACTGCTTATCTAAAATAGATTGAATTCGTGTTTCCAATTCCAACAAATGAAGCAGCATCACACTAGTTTCTGCACGAGAAGCCTCACCTTTAGGACGTAGTCGCCCTTGATAGCCACTAATGATCCCAGCTTTTGCAGCTTCTTGTACAGCTTCTTCAGCAAATCCACCAACATCTTTCCAATCCTTAAAGTCCACTTGCTGTTGACTAGGCAAAGCCTCTGCTTGCACAAGACGCATAAGCATGACAATCATCTCTTCGCGCGTAAATGTACGGTAACCAGTTGGCGCTGAAATTCCACGAATATCATAACTTCCGTAGTCTACATTCGTAAATGACACGGCACCTGTACTTGTACTCGTTGCTGTAGCTAGTGGTGTATAACTTGCAGACGCTCCACGAGGATACAATCCAAATTGTGCACCTTGCAATGGACCAGCTAATTCATTTTGTTTCGTGAATTGAACATTCGAATTAACGGCTTCATTTGCAAAAACAAATGTCTTATTAGGAGTAGTGCTTGACAATTGAACCATAATCGTATGATCAACAACGGTCAATTCGTCTCCTGTTACTCCGTCTTTTACAGTACCTTCTAGTACGTATCCAGCTGGAGCTTCTACTCCCAGTTAGCTCGGCAACTGGGGTAATGAACAGCTAGACGAGCTTGTTCAGCAGAAAGAAGCAATTGAACCCACAAATCATGCTGTATAGGTCTAAAACACAAAAACTAACTATACCGGTAGCTCTCTATCGAAGTAGTTAGTTTCACTACCGAAAGGTTGAACGGTGTTTAGCCTTTTAGCATTCATTTATTTAAAAGAAGCATATCCTTCATCAGCCATGACAACACTACCATTGATTGCACTTGCTTCTTCTAATGACAGCAAATACACGGAATCGGCTACCTGCTCAGGTTGTGTTAATTTATTTCCGATTACTTTTGCTTTCATGGATTCGACTAAGCCCTGATCTTTATATCCCTGAATAATGGGTGTGTCAACTGCACCTGGTGCAACCGCAACGACCCGTATGCCATACGGCGCCAATTCTAAAGCCGCTGATTTGGTCATCATAATGACAGCACCTTTGGAAGCATGGTACGCAAAGGTTCCTGGTGATGCTAGGAATCCAAACACAGAAGCGGTATTGATAATAACCCCTTTAATACCTAATTCCCTCATTTTCTTGCCTGCCGCAATAATGCCATGTGCAACCCCATGCTGATTCACATTGATTACACTATGGTAGTCATTTATGTTTTGATCCAAGACAGGCGTATTTCGCCCGATGCCAGCATTGTTAAACATAACATCTACTCTGCCAAAAGCAGTCACTGCTTGTTCAATGAGTGCCTCAACATCTTCAAACTTGGATACATCCGTTTTGACGAAAATAGCTTCGCCGCCGCTCTCTTTAATGAGTCCAACCGTCTCGTTGCCGGCTTCTTCATTAAAGTCAGCGACAACCACTTGATCCCCTTTGCTTGCAAATTTTAAGGCTGTTGCTTTCCCTATTCCGCTTGCGCCACCTGTGATCACGGCTACTCTTTTATTGTTCATCGATTATTCCTCCTATGCGGTATTGTATTATACTTAAATAGCAATGAGGTTATTCAATTGGGTTTATAAGTTTCCTCGGGCCTATTTTAACTCTCTTTAAATTTAAATAAAATTTAATTATTCTTACTTATAATTAATTAAAACTTAACAAGGAGAACTGACGATGAATTTTGAACAGATGGAATATATTGTAGATGTAGCAAATACGGGATCTTTTACAAAAGCTGCTCAGAACTCTCATGTCACTTTATCAGCAATCAGCCAATCGATTTCCTTACTCGAAACAGAATTAGGCATCACCTTATTTACACGTTCCCGTGGTTTAGGTGCCATCCCAACAGTAGAAGGAAAACAGATCATTAAGAAAGCGAATGAAGTCTTATTAAAGGTGAATGAACTAAAAGAAGAAGCTAGAAGCTTCAGCAACACCTTGAGCGGTGAATTAAAGATAGCTACCATACCAGGTCCTATGCATTTACTCATAGATGTGGTTTCGGCATTCAAAGAAGATTATCCCCATGTCAAAATAGAGATTTTTGAAAAGGGACCTAATGAAATATTAAATGATCTGGAACAAAGTAAGATTGATATTGGATTAATCGTGTTATCGGAGGATGTTATAGAAAGAAATGGGCATCTGACGTTTGAAAAGCTGTTAGAAGGGAAAATGGTTGTAGGAGTAAATAAAAATTCTCCTCTTGCCTTTGAAAAGAAAATTACTCCCAAACAATTAGTTGGACAAACTTTGGTATTGTATGATGATAAGGATCTTTGGGACGATACGAACGCTTTAATTTCTAAGTATGGAAATGCAAATATCCTTTTTACAACGAATAATACGAAGGCCATTCAAAATGCAGTGAAACGTGGGTTGGCTATTACGATCGGGCTGGAGTATTCATTCGCGGACAACATATCTGACATTGTTCTTATAGAGCTTGATATACCAAATTTAAAACCTATTCACTATGGATGGGTTCTTCATAAGGGAAAGCATCCTTCACAGGTTTCGAAAAGATTTATTCAAAGACTTCAATTTGAATTTTAATAAATAAGAGTTTCTATCGAAAGGGACATCGAAGCGTCGAGGACATCGACCCTCAACGCTTCGTTTGCAGTGTCAGAAATTCACGTCACTTTGAGCCTTTAGTACCAATGTTTTATCTCCATAAACTTTATCTAGATGCTCTTCTCCCCATAAACAAACACTATCCAGTATATTTATCAAACCCCACCCATAATCACTAATCTCATACTCTACTTTTGGGGGGATTTGGTTATAGATGATTCGAATAATGATTCCATCCTTTTCAAGCTCTCTAAGCTGCTGCGTAAGTACTTTTTGGGTGAGGCTAGGCATTAGCTTTCGCAGTTCATAGGTTCGTTTTCTCCCCGTTGTCAAATGATATACGATGATCCCCTTCCATTTTCCTCTGATTACCTCTAGCGTTGCCTCAATCCCTATCGTATATTTTTTTGTATTTTCTTTCATTGAACCTTCTCCTTCCCACTCATTCATACCTCCGAAAAAGAACTAAGGAACTTCAAAGTACCTACTGTACTTCAAAGTGCGTACTTCACATCTAATATCATATTACTCATAATAACATCTGTAATCATGTTCACCACATCATATATGAGAAAGTAGGTTTCTGACACATGAAAGTTCTATTAGTCGTCACTCATCCCAGAGAAAATTCCCTTACCTATGCCGTCATGAATCGTTTTGTTGAGGGTTTGAAACAGAATAACCACGAAGTAGATATAATGGACTTGGATCGAGACGGATTCAATCCCGTATATACAGCAGAAGATGAACGAGATTGGATGAGTCCTGATAAGCAATTTTCACCTGAAATACGGAAGGAAATGGATCGAGTTGTCGCTGCCGATGCGCTTGTCTTCGTGTTCCCTCTATGGTGGTACAGCGTCCCTTCCATGTTAAAAGGGTATCTGGATAAAGTATGGAACATCGGTTTACTCAAGGAATTCACTTCTAAGAAAGTACTATGGATTTGCTTAGCCGGCGGGGATCAAGAACATTTAATCAAATATGAATACCACGATATGATTACTCATTACCTGAATAACGCGATCGCTGGTTACGCAAGAGTGAAAGAATCCAAGGTCGAGTTCTTATACGACACACTGTCCGAATCCAACGAATACATCGAAGGCCTACTGAACCACGCTTATCTCTTAGGTCGAGAATATAAGTGAACAAAAAAACCTTGCCCCTTCCAGGCAAGGTTTCTCTAGTAACTTAAAAAAGGATAACACCCTTACTTACTTGGAGCGTTGGATAACATCCCATCACATCTGGAATTTCATCCAAGCGAAAACGATGACTAATCAGCGGCTCAACCTGTACGATTTGCTTATGAAGAAGTGAAATCGCTTCTTCATGCGTATAGGGATTAATGAAAGATCCCATAATTTTCAGTTCCTTGGAAAATACCGAAAATGGCGATAGTTGAATTGTAGTTTCGGGCGAAGACACGCCGAAGAGAAGAACCTGCCCGCCTTTACGCGCCGCTTCTATGGCGAATTCCATCGATTCTTTGCGTCCTACGCACTCAATAACAACATCGGCATCGTTTATTAGCTGCTGTGCCGCTTCTTGGGGATCCATTACTTCATCCGCCCCGAGTCGAAGCAGTTGTTCGCGCTTGCTATCTGCCGGCTCGCTTACGACAATGCGGGCCGCTCCCTGCCGTTTGACAAGCTGTAAGAAAAGTTGGCCTATGAAGCCGCCGCCGATAATAAGCACCGTATCGGTCGAACGAATGTAAAGCTTCCTCATTCCGTGCAGCACGCAGCCAAGTGGCTCGACCATAGCGCCCTCGATGTCGCTCATGCCATCCGGCAAACGATAGCAGTTCGCTGCAGGTACAGCGCAAGTCTCGCCCATTCCACCGTCCCGTGTAACACCGACCGCCTCTAACCGATCGCACAGGTGCGCCCGACCACTACGGCAGTAACGACAGCTGCCGCAATATATATTCGGATCGACCGAAACACGATCACCCATCTGTAAAGAAATGACGTCGCTAGCGACTTCAATGACTTCACCGGCAAGTTCATGTCCTAGAACAATCGGCGGAGTTACTGCCGCTGATCCAGGATGGCCGTGGTAAATATGCTGATCTGTACCACAAATGCCGCAGCACTTCACCCGAACACGCACTTCACCTGGAGCCAGCATCTCTTCCTTCCATATTGATAACTCTATTTCTCCCGTTTTTCGCAACACTGCGGCTCTCATGTTCCCCACTCCCTTTCTCATTTGCTGTTGATCGCTTGTACTCGTAGACTTTCCCAAGGAATTGCCTGTCCTTGTGCCTGATGAATCTTAATCACCTTCGTCTCCCCTGGAAGCAAATCAAAGAAATTGTCGCTAAGAACTAGATACGCCATCGAAAGTTCAATTTTCACCATACGTGCAAACCGATCCGTCGAAATACGTAGTTCTGATTTACCTTCGTCAATGTCAACCGTCAGCTTGGCGGTCGTATACTTCATATCTTTATGGTCCCGGAAAAAATAATAATTCACTTCCGTTCTTTCTTGCATAGAACGAATACCGATAACCACTTCAGCTGGATCAAGCCCGTTTATTGCCTCACTTTCAGGCAACACGTCGATTTGTTCACCGCTATTCGCTCTGATCGATACGCTATAGGTACGGCTGAACTTTTTCTCCCCATTGAAATCATAAACAGCAAGTTCTACCTCATCATTGTACGCAGATCGCAGATCGTTCAAAGCCCATAATTTCAAATCTTCACCTTCATCGTGATCCAACGTAAGCAAAATTGGACTAAAAAATTTACGTGAATAATGATATGAAGCCTTCGGCAAACCGTAGTAATCGATAACAGACCAACTCGTACCCGGCCAACAATCGTTCAACTGCCAGTACAACGCTCCACTCGTTTCCGGTTTATTACGTCGATAATGCTCGATTCCATATTTCAAGCCTTCCGCCTGTGTTAGCATTGAAAAGTCCATATATTGCTCAATATCCTCAGGTACACCAGTGTACCCTTTCATCAGTAAAATCCCTTTGGGGTAATACTTATCCTTATTGCGATAAGCCATTTCTTCACTGCCCCAATAGAACATATCCTTCGGCATGTTCCGTTCCAGCGTATAACGATTGGATGAAGCATGCATCCCAAATTCACTAGAAAATTTAGTGGTGTCTCCTTTGAATTTTTTGAAAGAGAGACCCTCTACACTATAATCTTGCAGCTGAGGTTCCCCAAATGTCCGCGGTTCTATGTTTCCATGCCATACTTGCCAATTGTGCGTATCGCCTTCTTCACGCGAGTTGTGATCATTACCGCCGTACGGCGAGCTTGGCCAGAACAACCGTGTAGGATCTAGCTCTTCTAAAATCTCAGGCATCATTTCATGATATATTTTCTCTCCGTAGAACGGATCTTTAATTTCACCAGAGGAATGCAGCGCTTCATAAAGCCAATCGTTCTCATTGTTACCACACCACATCGCAAGGCAAGGGTGATTGCGGAGGCGCTTGACTACCTCCGTAATTTCACGACGGACATTATCCATGAAATTTTTGTTATAGTCAGGATAGAGTGCACAAGCAAACATAAAGTCTTGCCATACCAAAATACCTTGTCGATTACAGTCCTCATAAAAAATATCGCGTTCATAAACGCCGCCGCCCCAGACTCGTAACATGTTCATGTTCGCATCCTTGGACATTTGTATCAGGTGAGAGTATCTGAAATCGGAAACACTTCCAATAAAACTATCTATTGGAATCCAGTTTGCTCCTTTGGCGAATATTTTGACGCCATTTAGCACGAACGTAAAACAAGCATTCCCCTGCTCATCGTGACGGAGCACTTCCACCGTACGAATACCAAACTTCTGAACATGTGCATCTATATATGCACCATCGGCGAGAACATCGACATGCAAATCATACAAATGAGGGATGCCCAGATCATGTGTCCACCATAACTTGGCATCCTCCACCCGCATCGTCATATACGCTTTACCTTTTTCAAACATGGCAGTTGCCGTGATCTCTTGATCACCGTAAGCCAAGCGAACTTGTGTCTCGTAATTTTTGTTTTTGTCAAAAGTCTGAAGCTCTACATCGATCTGCACCTCAGCCGCCGTTTCATCCAAACGCACAGTTCTGGCAAACACATGATCAATTTTAGCGAAAGTCCGTTTCTCGAGATGAACATCCTGCCAAATCCCTGCACATACAAGCCGAGGTCCCCAATCCCAACCAAAATGGTTCTGCGCTTTGCGAGTCCAAATCCTTTTTTTACTGAACCCAGACCAATAATTCTGAACTTGATGGCCTACCCGTTCACGGATCGGATCAAATTTAACAGCAAGCGTATTGTTGCCGCGCCTTAATTCCCGTGTCACTTCAAACGTATGTCGAATAAACATATTGTCGGTTGAGCCAAGTTCAACCCCATTTAAGTAAATGGTAGCGAATGTATCCAGACCATCAAACACCAGCTCCATTCGTTCCCCATCCTGTAATGGATCGTCACAATGAAACACCGTTCGGTACCACCAAACCTTCTCTTCTACCCAGCGGCATTTTTGATCGTTGTGACCAAAAAATGGATCGTCAATGATGTTCCGATCTATTAATGTAGAGTGCACATCTCCCGGTACGTTAGCAGAGATCCAGTAGTAATCGATATATTCGGGAGATGCCACTTCTAAGTCTCTCGCTTCCCCAACAACAAAATCACGAATTTTCCAATTGTCGTTCAGCTTCATATTTGTTCTCCTTGTTGTCTAAATCTTAAATTTTGAAGCGTTTAACTAAAAAAACCAAAGCCTAACGAATCAGGCCTTGGCGTAACGCTATTTATACATATATCAAACTATCAAGAATCTCTTGAAGACTTAGTTCCGCGCAAGCCATAGAGGTATCTGCTACACCGTAGTACATTTTCACAATATCACCCTCGACGATAACGCCGCAGGAAAATACGACATCTCCAAAAAAACCTTTTTTCTCGTAGTCTGCATCAGGTTCCATTACAGGCTTGTCCGAACGCGCAATAATTTTTGTAGGATCGTTCAAGTCAAGGAGAACTGCACCCATACAATAACGATGATCCAGTGTCGCTCCATGATAGAGCTCTAACCAGCCTTTATCCGTCTTGAAAGGTACCGCACCTCCACCGATACGTCCGCTATCCCACATTCCTTTACGGAGCCCCATCAAATGTTTATGATTACCCCAATACAATAAATTGTTAGACTCAGCGATCCAAATTTCTGGATTCCCGATACTTTTCGTCGTCGGGCGATGAAGCGCATAGTATTTACCGTTAATTTTCTCTGGAAAAATAATTACATCTTTATTTTCCGGACTGAATATCATGCCATGATGCTCGATATTCACAAAATCTTTCGTAGAAACCATGGATTCACCAATACCTACTGGGGAAATGACAGAGAAATAAATATAGTACGTATCTCCCATTTGAGTGACACGAGGATCCTCAATCCCGAACGTTTCTTGCTCATTTGAAGGATATACAAACGGCTTTTCATCTATGGTAAAGTGATGTCCATCCTTACTACGTGCAATACGAATATAGGAGATCGACGTTAAATAGGCAAATCCAGAACTGCCTGTACGATCTCTGATCACACGTGGATCAGAGAAATCATAACGCTCATCGTCAGTACGTAGCTCGATCAATTCAAGCTCCTGCGTCTTCGGATTATAAATCGGCGCTTTTACAATCTGTGGATCCTCGCTGATGGGACGCTCCGCAACGCGAAGCAACATAAGCACTTCACCGTTGTATTGAGCAATACCTGCATTGAAAGCACCAATGACTTCAAAATTAGGGTGATAGGGTGTCACATCTGCTGGGGTAATGATTGGATTCTCTTCATAACGATATATATTCACAATAAACACTCCTTATCATTCAAATGAAATAAATGGATCGGCCATCGTCAAACGATGCGCTTCTGCATCAGAGAGACCTACATATAAATTTGCTGTACCGTCCAAATTCCGTACGAGCCCTCCACTGAAAACGACATCTCTCAAATCGGGACGTTTCGATACACCTGGTACAAATTCAGCACGAACGGCAATCAAGCGAATATCCGAAAATTCACGTGTTTCTGGATCTAATACAAATACCATAGAATAATAATGGCGGTCTAACTCCGTATCGAAGCAGGCAATATGACCAAGAATTCCTAACAATCCGTTGTTAAGCAGATGAATTTCGTTGCCTCCACCCCACTCTTCCTCGATGAATTGCCCTTCCAATAGCGGCGCTTCCTCAATCACTTCGGGCGTCAAATCCTTTAAAGATGAAATACGTGTAAAACCAATTTTACCGCGTCCGCCTTTTTCGCCTTGCGGCCTTGTCAATACACCGATGCTTCCATCTATCAATTCCACCAACCGTAAATCTTTCATACCGCTCGGTCCTGTAAAAAACGGTTTAAGCTCTGCAATTCGAGCGCCTTTATAGAACACCGTACGCCATGAAAATATGCTATCTTTGGTTGGATTGGGATGCGGATAAATCTGGACACCCCCAAGCACAAGCTCCCCGGCAATTTTCGTGTAGAACGGATCTTGAAGCGTAAAAATGGGCGCACCTTCACGTGGTATCCAAGCCCCATCCCGCTCCACAAAGAAAACAATTTCAGAATACTCACTATCCCGGGATTCTACGCGCCCCGCAATAACCTGTTCGCCTTCATCTTCAAACGGGGCTGTAATATTATAGACATCCTTATCGCCAACACCCATGAATGTTAATTTTTCTGGATTACGAATCGTTTTATTCGACTGTTGATACTCACGTAACAATGTCGCGCACGTTTTCGTTTCTTTTTGTGTGAAACTCACGATGTATTAACTCCTTTTTTTGTTTTAGTATAAAATACGACTATTTTAAGTTAAACTGCATGCCTTCTTTAAATCTCTTACCAAAAATGATGAATAGAATAATGATCGGTAACGTCAAGAGTACAGATGCTGCATACATTGGGCCCGGATAACCTGCATACGGACCGAACATTTGTGACAATAACACGTTAAGTGTCAGCATTTCGTCGCTGCGTACCACGATCATATCCCACAGAAGTTCTGTCCAGCGTTCCATAAGTAGGAATAAGAAAATAACCGTCGTAATGGACTTGGACATCGGAACCATAATTTTATACAAAATTTGAAACTCCGTAGCCCCATCTATCTTCGCCGCTTCAATAAACGTCGTCGGGACCGCTTTAAAAAAGTTTGTGTACATAAATATCGCCCATAAACTCATTGCCTTTGGAATAATCATCGCCCAATAGGTGTCGTATAAGCCAACTTTTTGGATGACCAAAAAATTCGGAATCAACAAAATAATCGCCGGGAAAAACATATGAAACAGAACGAAATTGTTAACTGCATCCCGACCTCTAAATTTAATTTTAGCAAGCGCATAAGCTACCATGATCCCAAACACCATCATTAGAACTGTAGAACCAACCGAAACGATAACACTGTTAAAAAAGGAATTCAGCCACGGTCTTGGTGTTCCAGTCTCCCCACCGCTAAACAACCATGAATACGATTTTAACGAGTAGCTTGATGGAATAAGTTGTCGATCGACTTGGCTCCAATCCGCAAAAGAGTTTAACACCATATAAAGATACGGAAATACCATTACTAGAAGCAGAAGGGTAGCCACACTATAACGGATGGTTAAACTAAGCTTATTTTTATCATTAGACCCAACCATTTCGTTTCCCCCACATTTCTAACAATTTTTTAATGACAAAGATCGAAATGAATGTGACAATCGCAGCGAGAATAGCTATCGCTGAAGCATAACCTGCTTGCAAGTTTTTGAACGCTTGATTATAGATTTCCATCTGCCATGTGTTAGTCGCATAATTTGGACCACCACCCGTTAATTGATACACCTCGGTAAAAATACCAAATGTTACGCCAAAGGATAAAATCAGCGTCGTATAGATGGCTGGATATAATAACGGTAGCGTGATTGTCCAGAAACGTTGTCTACGACTTACGCCATCAATCGCTGCCGCTTCATAGACTTCCTTATCGATACTTTCAAGGCCTGATGTGAGAATTAGCGCATAATAACCGGCAAATTTCCAAGCAATAATTAAGGCCACGATCATCAGTGCTGTAAATGGTGTGCCAAGCCAGTTTATTTTAATGCCAAAGGTGTCCCTTAAAAAAGCGTTAACCGGGCTGTTGTAAGATAAAAGTCCTTTTACAATCAGCGATGATACAACACCGGAAGATAGGTACGGTAAGAAGAAACCAATTAAAAAAACACTTTTCAATTTCGGAAGTCCCTGTACAATCATTGCCACTGCAAGTGATGCTGCTGTGACCAATGGCACAAAAACCATCATAAATTTATAAGTAACCCAAAATGACGATTGTACCGCTGGATTTTTAAAAGCTTTAATAAAATTAGAAAATCCAACAAAATCGTAATTAGGAGCGATCAAATCCCAGTTGGTGAACGCAAGATAAAGTGACCAAATTAATGGACCAAGGAAAAATACGAATCCATAAATAAGGTACGGGCTGGCAAATAACCAGCCCAACTTATTATTATTTTTGGTTTCCATTACTTAAGAGCCTCTTCAATAGCTTTCTTCATGTTATTCCAACCCGTTGTCGGATCAATTTGGCCGCGAACAACTGGATTCACAGCTTCCTGTCCGATAAAAGTTTGCAATTCATTAAATTTCGCGTTGTCCATTGGAGGTACAGCGTACGGTACAGCTTCAGCATACTTCTTAAGTGCTGGATTCTCATCTAGGAATGCTTTAAACACATCGTTGGTCGACAAATCATCACGAGCTGGAGGCATATTTGTTTTCTCAAACCATTGCAAATCATGTTTCGCATCAGAGTATACCCACTTCATAAATTCCATAGCTGCTTCTTGCTTTTCCTTTGGTGCAGATGCATAGATTACTATTCCTTTGGTATCTGCAAAAGTTTTTGGATGATCTACCTTCACATCATCCGGAACAGGAGGCGCTGCTAATGTATATGTTTCGTTATATTTCAATTCCGGGAATTTCTCTGCCCAGTAGTTGAGTGTCCATGGACCAATATCTGTAAAAATACCTACTCCGGTCTCGAATGGGTCTGTTATATTCTCTGCAAGCAACGATTTCTCTTTGCGCAAATTGTCCATAAGACCTAACGTTGCAATTCCCGCCTTATCATCCGCTACGAATTTACCACCTTCGATAAATTTATTACCATCGGAAGCTGCATTATAGAGCATAAAGAAGTCGAACCATCTCTTCCATGCCGCTGGATCTGCAAGATCTGCTTTTGCCCATACATATTTGTCAGGGTATTTCACTTTCAACTTCTTAGCAACATCTAGCATTTCACTGTATGTTTTTGGAGGCTCGTTATAGCCCAGTTCTTTCAAAATATCAAGTCTCCATCCGAACAACATAGCATTGGAAGAAATGGGAAGAACATATTGGTTGTCATCGGAAAATTTCCAAGATTCAATCGTATTCGTCATATTACGTCCCGCAACGATATCATCCCAACCCGCCATTGTATTCAACGGTACAAGCGCTTTACTGTTTGTAAGTTGTGCGGCAAAACCACGAGAAATATTTTCCGATAGCGTTGGCGCACTTCCTCCAGCAATAGCGGATTGAATATTCGCCTCAGAGCTTGGTGTTTCTTTCATTGGACTTACGTTAATTTTTATTTTAGGGTTCACAGTTTCGTATTCTTTAGCCAAACTTTCCCAATAAGCTTGCTGAGGCGGATTATTCGCTGTCCAGAACTCAATCGCTGTGACACCTTCAGCCGTACCTTTGTTATCCGTACTTTTCGAGCCACATGCCGCGAGCATTGAAATCGCAACAGTAAAAATTAATAACATGGCCAACTTCTTTTTCATTACTTCAACCCCCTAATGTTATTTTTGTAACTAATAAATAACGTTACCAAATTAATTATTAACCTGATTGAAAGCGTTTGTATTCACATTATTAATCTAAATAGCGCTAAAGTCAATTGTTTTTAACTTTTATCAAAAAATAAAGAAGTTGTTAAATTACAACATTTAATTTGTAACGTTACAAAATGTATGTTATTATGTTTCTATAACCTATTCGTTAGCTTTTTTCACGCAACACCACGTAACACATAGAAGAAAGCGATAACATGAAACCTTCATTTTTTGTCCACTCTCTACTTGACATGCTTCATGAAATTGCTTATGAATACATTATGAGATTATTTGCAGATCCTTATACCGAAATTTGTATGGAACAATACTGTTTAGAAAGGTATGACATGATGAAAAGAAAGTTGACCATGCAAGATATAGCGGATAAATTAAATATTTCTAAAAACTCCGTGTCGCAAGCGCTCAGTGGAAAAGATGGGGTCAGCGAAGAAACTCGAAACCTAATTCAAAAAACAGCAGATGAGATGGGCTACATGTACCCTCAAAGCCGTAAACTGAAAATAAAAAAAGGAACAGGCAACATTGCGCTGATCGCTTCTGATTTCGCCTTTTCCCAAACCAATTTTTTTGGAGAAATCTATCTCACTATTGAACGCGAGACCGCTCTTCGGGGCATGAATTTGCACATTCAGTCCATTTCACAAGAAGCGATCGATCAATTGATCCTTCCCTCTTTTTTAGAAAACCAAAATGTAGATGGAATCCTAATCCTTTCACATATTGATACGGAATATACGAAAAAAGTGATTTCTACGGGTATCCCTGTCGTACTTATTGACCATCATCACCCACGAATTTATGCCGACTCCATTCTAACAAACAACCGATTTGGTGCCTTTGATGCTGTTCAGTATCTACTTGATTTAGGACACCATGACATTGGCTTTATGGGAGATATTCATTTTTCTCCAAGTTATTATGAAAGATTGGAAGGATACACCATGGCAATGAAGGAGCGAGGAATCACTCCGAATCCACACTTCATCATCAATGATGCTGTCGAACAAGGGGATGTGATTTTACAACGCCTAGTAAACCTTCCCGTTCAGCCGACCGCATGGTTTTGCGTCAACGACGGATTGGGTTTTCTTATCAATGCGGCAATTCAACAAATGGGTCTCAAAATTCCAGAGGATATATCCATCTGCAGCTTTGATAACGGACAGCTCTCACGTATCGCAACACCATCAACGACCAGTATGGCGATCGATTTAAAATTATATGGAAAAAAAGCGATAGAACAACTTTTCTGGCGAATGAATCATAAAGATGAACCCTTTATGGAAACATTGCTGCCTACGACACTGATTGAGCGGGAATCTACAGCTCAACTACGCCCAAGGTGAGGTTGTACCTATGGATAATCTATCTATGAAAACTGTATTTATCATTTCTGGACCCGCTGGTGCAGGAAAATCAACGGTATCATTCTTGATGATAACCAATTCATTATTACGCATTGAATAAGCCAATCCGAAAAACCTCTTGCCCTAATGGCAAGAGGTTTTTGAGTTTAACATTCATAGTGCGTAGACGGTGAGAACTCTTTATCGGATTGATTAAGTGTATGCGCTAATATTTGATCCATACTGTTGATACAGTGGATATCAAGTGGACAAGTGTAAGGAAACTTGTATTTCTTATCCACAAAATCAGATGGAGCCCATTATATTTTAGGATATCCACAACTTCGCCTCGAACTAATGAAGGAATGCTTCCTTTAGAAAATGAGCATCTAACCTCCTGCCCCCTGATATTTATTTGCTCCATACATCCATAACTTATAGGAAATATAGAAAGCTAAGGGGCCAATGGCTAGTGCCACGATACCAAGGATCTTATTGGTTAGTACACTATCATCAAACAGATATATGCTTGGATAATAATTAATCATGGCAATAGGAATAATCCAGGTCAGAATCATTTGCAGCAGGGTTCCGTATATCGAAATTGGATATGCAATAAACTCCTTCAGCTTAAAGAAAATCTCGAACAAATATCTTACACGCAGAAAAATAAAGGATAAAGAACCAATCACAACTAAACCTGCTGCCTGCAGGAAAGAACCACTGATAACTGCGAGAACAAGGTAGATAATCTTAACAGCCGTCCAACTCACATCAACTTGAGTTATCGACCACAGAAGGACAAGTAATGATATAACAATGTGCGCAATATAACCGATGTTGAACAAGTTAGCCAAGTAGTACGTAAATGGAGATAATGGTTTCGTTAAATACTTATCAAAATCACCATTAATGATAGTTTGGTCTAAACTCACCATCGGTGTGTAAGTAAAAGATGCTCCTATGGCATATGTAAGTATATTTAAGCTGTATAAGAAGGCAATTTCTGACCAACTCCAGCCATTAATGGTATCGAAATTTTGTAGAAGTAGCCAAATAACGAGATAGTTGGCTGCATAACCTGTGATCTGGCCAACTGCACCAATCAAAAATGCGCCCCTATATTCCATGCGAGATTTAATGATCAATGTAACAAAATATGAAAATAAACGTATATTCATGGATTCCCACCCTTAGCTATATTGCATTAACCACCTTGTACCACTAGCCTTTTGATAGCCCTGCCCCAGAGGAACTGGGTTGCAAGCCAAAGTAGCAGAATCCACACACTTCCCTTCATGATCATCCATATGATTTCACTTGCATCCATCTTCCCCATATATATGGCTGCTGGTACAAATCCTAAGAATTGAAACGGGAGAATATCAGCAACCAATTTCCATTCCGCTGAAAAGAACCATAACGGAAGAAATGAGCCTGAGAATACGGTTATCAATGCAGTAACCATCCAATCCAAGGCGAATGTTGTCAGAAACCAGAACGACACCAGTGCTATTAAATAGCCCATCAAAAAAGAAATTGCTAACGCTAGCAATAGACTAATTGCAAATGCCACAATGGTATAAGGATCTGTTGGGACACTAAAACCGAATAACAGCCATGCAATGAATATCGTCGGAACCACGGTAAACATGATTTGGAAAACAACATTGCCTAACTGATCATAAAATAATAGCAACGGGTAGCTGATCGGTTTCAATAGATCCGATATAATATCACCTGTCTTCAACTTATCATCTACAACATAAATGACCTTGTTCATTAAAATCATAGAAACAGATGCATTGATAAGCGAATATGTAATCATGGCTTCTATATCGATGCCATTCAACGTTCCAGTTCCGAGTAATGCCTTCCAAATGGAAATCTGAATAAATACGATGGAGATATTGCCGAAAATTCGTAGCCAGACTTCTGAACGATACGCCGTATTGCGGAAAAATGCTTTACATGTGATTGCGTAATAGGCTCTCATCATAACTAAATCACACTCAATTTCTCTTGGTTGGCGAATCCAATGTTATTATCGTTATCCAAACTCCGATAGTACATTCGAATGATGTCCTCAATATCAGAATCATGAAGACTGAAGTCTTTAATTGGATAGCGCTTAGAGACACTTTGGACAAAATCAATGGCAGAGTCCAAACCTTTATCAATTTTAAAAGTTTTCCTTATTCCATGATCAGCAATTAGTTCAGCATTCTCTAACTCAACATCATCTCCAGGATTAGATTCGAATTCAATCGTAATTATTTTCCCTGGTGAAAGGTTTGACTTTAATTGATCAACGGTTCCATCAAAGATAAGTTCCCCTTTGTTCACAATCAGCATCCTTGGGCAAATCTCTTCAATATCCTTCAGATCATGAGTGGTCAATAGAATAGATACTTTATGTTCACGGTTCATTTGTTTTATAAAAGATCTAATGTTATCCTTCGCAATAACATCTAATCCAATGGTTGGTTCATCTAAAAAAAGAATGTCCGGATTATGTAGAAGTGCAAGACCAATCTCTGCTCTCATTCGCTGACCAAGGCTTAATTGTCTTACTGGTTGTGTAATAAATTCTTTTAAATTCAGTAATTCCAAAAATATATTCATATTTTTTCGATAGTCCGTATCGTGAAGATTATAAATACGTCTATGAAGCTCGAACGAATCTTGTACCGGAAGGTCCCACCACAGTTGACTCCGTTGACCGAATACAATACCCACCCTTTTTGCGATTTCCTTACGATGTTTGTGTGGAACAAGGTTATTGACTGTGACCGTCCCCGATGTCGGAACTAAAATGCCCGTAAGCATTTTAATCATCGTTGATTTCCCTGCACCATTGGGTCCTAAATATCCGACTGCCTCACCTTTTTCTATTGAAAAGGAGATTTGATTAACGGCTTTAAGTAGCGTATGTTCTCTTGAAAATAAATTTTTCATCGATCCAATGATGCCTGATGATCGTTTGAATTGTTTGTATTCCTTCGAGATTCCTTCCACCTGAATCATCTATACCACTCCATTATAGTTATCATTTGGTACATATAAATAATGTTCGATTTTTCTGTAACATCCCTTCCCAATCGATGTTTGAAAGCGCTCTTATTTCTTCAAAGATTAAATGATTCATATTTTTCATAGACTAAAGAATAGAGTCACGTAAAAATAGGGGTATTTGGTTTCTTTCACTCTAAATAATAAAATTATAAATAATGTTCTTGTAATGTTAAAAAAAGTAAACTCCGTTCTTACCCAATATTACTATAAATTAGACTGTATCGTCCGAACAAGTTGTATAATCAACGGAAAAAGATACTTTTCAACATAAAGATTAAACGCTTAATAAGATTAATAAGTTATGTCATTAAACGGCTCAATATCAAAGTCTATTCTTGAAGGTGAATATACAAAAAAACACCTGTATCCTCTATAGTTGAAAGTACCACCTAACAACGAAAGAGGTATACAGATGTAGTCTCATTTTACCAATCTTCTCTTGATTAAGAAGAGTTATCTATTTCCATTATCAAAAATGTATAGGACGACTTTCTTAGTCATCTCCAACCAACCAATTATCTGGCGCTCTATCCCGAATAAGTAGCCCGATGCCGCTAATATTTGATGCATGCTGTTGATACAGTAATCTTCAATAATAATAAAATAAGGATCTATTTTTTCACTTCATCAGGTATCTATTCCTATTGTAATATTCTCGAATTCGATACGTTTTAGTAAGTGAACCAATCGCCACCGTTAGTTTAATCAGCCAAAGCAACAGCTTGCCAACTGATTTTGACATTTAGTTTTTACATGATACTTCCTCGAGCACATATTGGCGAATCTGATAGACGTAATCACATAATAAATCAATATCTTCTTGGTTGTGACTCGTTAGGATAATGGTTTTCCCTTCTTTTTTGAAAGTTAAAAGCATGTCGCGGATGGATTGAACACTATCAATGTCCAAAGCATTAAACGGCTCATCTAAAATCAAAACTTCTTGATTCTCCATAATAGCCTGGGCCAGTGCAAGCTTTTGTTTCATGCCTAGTGAGTAGTTTTTCACCTTCTGTTTAGCATCAGGATTGAGACCAACGAGTGTCATTGCATCTTTGATCTCCTGATTAGTAATTAACTGTTGAATATCGGCAAGCCTCTTCAAGTTGTCAAATCCAGTCAACCCGTCTATGTAGCCTGGACGATCAATAATGATGCCGAAGTTTTTCGGGAAATTTGTTTGCTTATCGGAGTAGGCTGGATCAATTGTGATTTCTCCTGTATCTGGACGTATAAATCCACAGATCATTTTGAATAAGACCGATTTCCCGGAACCGTTATGCCCAATAATCCCATAAATATTTCCCTTTTTAAACTGTGCCGATGCATTTTCAAATAGTTGAATGCCTTTAAAGGATTTACTCACGTTCTTAATGTTAATCAATGTCATAAGATGGGGCTCCTTTGCTAAAATGAAATTTTTCGTTTGCTAAACAAATAGAAAATAATACCGAGCTCTATGAGGAGATAAATCGCTAACACTATCGTTATATGAAAGATGCCTCTACCGTCTCCGGTAATATAGCCCATGCTATTTAGTCCTGACGGCAACCATTGATGAATATTAAGAAAGGGCAAGCCTGTCACAATGAGGACACCTAACGCGATCAGACTGTACGTCGCTTCTTGCCAGATCCAGCTTACAATAAATACAATAAGTATGTAATTAAGCATCTGTAACAACCCATTAACAAAAAATTGATACAGTAGATAAGGAAATCGTCCAGCTATAATTTGGGTAGCATACGGTTCCAAAGTCCGTCCTTGCATAAGACCTAGTACAATTGTGATACCAGCCAAAAGCAGTAGTAACGCTACCACACCCAAAATCGTCTTCTTCATTAACTGGCCAAACCAACGATATAAGGACTTGTACCGAATCATCAGGTAATAAATGTATCCATCCATTATGTGGCTCAGATGAAGTTGAAATAAATACACAAAACCTAAAAACACGATACAGAAATATATATATACATAAAATGAAAACCCATCTTCAGACACACCATAAAAATGAAAATATAGGTTTTCCCAGACCGTCATATCTTCCATTCCTGAATTTATGAATGGCGAGGCAATCCCAATTAAGCAAATTAGGCTATACACAATAAAGCGATAGTTATCAGAGACGAAATTTGATACATACTGGAATTGCCCCTTACTCCACAGGATTACGAGGGCAAAACAGACTGTTATAATTAAGGTCAGTACGATAAAGGCCGGCAAAACTGAACCAAAAGAGAAATACGAAAAAGCAAGAATGATATAGTTTGATACTCTTCCCAAATTGAATTGATCAGGGACAACTTTATAAGAGATGATGGTTCCGATAAAAAGAAACAAACCCATCCCCGCTATAACACTCATCTTTGGAAAAAGTACATACACCGAAGCCATGATAACATGAAGAGTAATCAAAAAAAGGCTTAACAAAGCCGTTTGTAAAAACAACACCAACCATGGAGATAACCCGGTCAGCTGCAAAGTAAAAATAAAATTATTCAAAGAAGTAGCTGTTGATCCCCAGATACTCCAACTGTTTTCTGGTGGTATACCCATCGTTACTAAAAAGCTGATCACAATCCAGAGAAACTGAAGGATCAAGAGAATGGGGCTTATTCTAATCATGGTATAGAGTATCCATTTGGGAAAACTCTTTATTCGAATGAGTAGTGTGTAATCCCATTCTTTTATGATGAGGCGGCTTGAAAAAAACAACCAAAAAGGTAAATAAAAATAAATGTTCAGGAATGGATTACTCAAAAAGGTGAAAATGATATCCCATTGGTTCAGCGGAAGCTGCTGAAGGTTTGCATTTGCTACAACAGTTGTTCGGATACTCCATCCATACGGGAAAAGAATGACCATTAAAAAAATCCATTTCCATGTTGTGAATTCGTCCAAAGTCTGTTTAAGGTATCTCATATGACGTTATCCATCCATTCCAAACGTTTATTAACATATATATATATAATGACACAAATGAAGATAAGAAATAGAAAGGGTACAAATGCTGTCCATATCGGCACCTGCATATAACTATAAGGGAATATAGCATCAGGAAACCTGAAATGCATTAAACCAGCTGCACCCAGCACGAAGCTTCCAACAATGTACAGGAGAAATGGAATAGATAGGGCCAAAAACTGACTTCGTACTATTAATACCATAAAGAAACCCAGTGCAGCGTAGACAGCAGCGTTAAGGCCCACCCAACAAGAATAAAGAAAACCATAGGTTAAGGAGCCGTATTGTAGCAGTTGTGTGAACGTATGACGCGTGTAAGAGTCCTCAACAACAGTAACTTCATTAAGTTTATACACCTCAGGATGATATTGAATTAATCCTAGTATAGGTGCAATATAAAAAGAAAAAAGGAAATATCCAAACGTAAAAACAAAAAAAGCACCGAACGTAAGCAGGAAATTAGCAGCAAACTTGATGCGTAGCATCTTTCGAAGTGGAATTCGCAAACGAGTATACACTAAAAATCGTTTTTTTATTTCCTGTGAAAAAGAACCTAAATAAACTAATGTAGCAAGCAGTACGAAAACAAGCGGCAATACACCCTCAAGCATAAAAGTGAACACATCCAATTTGTCTCGGAAAGAATAATTGTTGCGCTGAAGCATAAAATTCAAAAAAGGCCATAACATAAGGAGGATCCAGATCAAGATGCGTTTGACCGAGAGGGTATTCTTTATCTCTTTCACTATGGAGTATTGTGTAGTCATGAAAACATCCTTTCAATATCTTTCCAACATATTTAGCTGTAGCCTTCTTGGTATTGAAAAACAAAATTCTTAAAGAACGACAGAATCTATGTCGTTCTTTAAGAATGAATATAAAATTAGTACTGAATATGGGAATATGGGAACTAATTTAATTGCTTCTCCAGTCATAAGTAATAGTAGAATCAGGACTAAAGAGATCGGAGCTAAAGAATAAATGAACATCTGAACCATTTGGTTGTGGCGCAGAAGGTCTATAGGTATTTCCACCTCGTACATTTCTTGTGTACGATCCTGTAGCTCCAGGTCCGTCCGTCCGCACATCCACATTCAATCCTGCAGTGGCATGCATGCTTAAATCTGCAGCACCGGGACCGGCTTTTACTTGAATAGATGAGGTAACATTACCATTACCACCAGGTAATGTTCTAGACTCGTTCCAAGTATAATTAGTACCAGCATACGCTACTACTCCGGACAATAACATCACACTTAACAAAGATCCAACAAATAGTTTGCCTTTTTTCAACATTTCAAATCTCCCTCTTTTTACATTATTTTTAATTACTAGATAACTATAACATATTAATATTTTCATAAAAATACAAAAAAAGTAAATATTGTGAATAAAACTGGAAACAGTTCTATGTTGCAGTACTTTTACCGTCTTGATCGGATTTAATACGCTGCTAGCTTTAATTCTGGTTGATAGGTAATGTACGCTCTAAAACACGTAAAATGTTAGCATTACTCTCAATCTGGTAAATCTGACTTTCGTTAAACCTCATTTCCATTGTACCCCAATAGGTAATCCATTCTGTAATCCCCCACCTTTCTTAGTTGTTTTCATTGTGGAAATAAAATCATTGATGAGACCGGCCATTGATCATGTAATTCCTTGGTTGTATTTGTATAGTGATTATTTATGGAATTTGGTTTATTCTCACCAAACCTGCAACTCTAGCAAATCAAATGTTATTCCAAGCGAAACAACAATACAGAGACTGGAAGAAAAAAATTCAAGTTAGAGACCCTGATCATGCTTTCTAGATTAGGTTTCATCTCTGAAAAGGCATTTCATCACATAAGAAGTGATTTTGAGGGATTCAAATTTGCATTTCATCCAAAAGTTATCTATATAAAGTCAAAAGGTTGTATCATGCTTATATAGAGTTTTAGAATAAAGGGAATGGATGAGGGGTATATCATTTATGTATAGAGTGGCTATTTGCGATGATGAGGAGAAACAAAGAGAGCTTGTTAAAAGCATCCTCATTACTTTGTCGATAAAGACAAATATAGAATTTGAAATCGAATTATTCGGCTCGGGAGAGCAGTTGGTATCCTATTATGAGCGTCATGAAACTCCATTCCATATTCTGATTTTGGATATTGAAATGAGTGGGATAAACGGAATTCAAACAGCCCGAACAATAAGAGGGTTAAATAACCTGGATGAACAAATTATTTTTCTGACAAGCTACCCTAAATATATGGTGGAAAGTTTTGACGTCATGACATTCCAGTATTTAATAAAACCCATTGCCCCCTCGATCTTGGAGGAGAAAATCATAAAGCTATGCCAATACTTTCAAGCGCTTGATAAAAAGTTTATGGTCATCAAATCAGCCTATGAGGAAATCGTTATAAAATATGATGATCTCATTAGTATTGAAGCTGCCAAAAGCCTAACTATGAAAAGCAAACTACATTTTATTACTGCTAATCAAACCTATGAAAGCAAAGGCATCATTTCAGATTATGCTTTGGCCTTAAAAGATTGTAACTTCTTGCAAATCCATCGTTCCATTATTATTAACCTGCTTCATGTGAGGAAGTTTGCTAGCGGAGTTGTTCTAATGTCCAATGGGTTGGAATTACCCATAGGCCGTTCTAAAATTAAAGAGGTTAAAGATGTTTACACCAAATTTATGATTATGAAGGTCGATTGATATGATTCCAAATCATTTTCTTATTGTCTTTAGCATTGTACTTGTGATGGGTGTTCAAGTTAATTTTTTCTTCAACTCGGTTTTTGATAAATCAGTTAAAAAGCAAAACCGATTCATTTACTTCATTATCTTTGGGTTGCTCGATTACCTATATCTAGTTATTCCTGTCTCTCTTATTTTATCTTCGATTCTATCTTTGCTTGTGATATTTAGTTTTGCGCAATCTTATAAAGTAGAATTTAAAACCAAGTTCACTTTTTCTATACTTTACTGTGTTTTAATGTCTCTCTCTCATTTTATATCCCTTTATCTTTTTTATACCCTAGATTCCGTTGACTTTAGCTTTGACCCTGGAAATGAACAAGATCAAATCGCCTACACGAAAGCTATTTTACTCAGTAACATGATCATGTTTGCTGTCATTCAGATCATACGACTACTTGCAAAACGCCGAAGTTTCTCTTTGCATTATCGTTACCACGTTTTATTTTTGGTTATTCCTATCGTAAGTATATACCAACTGGATATTCTAACTTATAAGAACGTCTATTCTTTCATTACAGTCATTGGATTTCTTTTCTTAAACGTTATGATTGTCTTTCTTTTTGATAATATCATTGATAAATTTCAATTCATGCATAAGAATACTCAGCTGCAACATCAGATGGACTATCAAGATGCGAATTACGAAAAAGTCGTTCACAGCTTCAAATCGATTAAAAGAATCATTCACGATACGAATCAACAGTTTTTGTATATCGAAGAGTGTATTAAGCGAAATGAGTTAGCAGCAGCCCTGGAACATATTAAGACTACATTAAATAAAGTCGAAGGAGCCTATCAACGGGTGAATACGGGGAATCTGGTTATAGATGCCCTTGTCACAAATACGCTTAATATTGGACAAGCCAATGGCATAAGAATAGATACAAAGCTTAACTTATGTTCAGAAGAAATCCATATTGACCGTTATGACTTATGTGTTGTCATTGGAAATATGCTAGATAACGCAATAGAAGCTTCTAAAAAGTTAAAAATCGCAGAAGATAGGTACATTCTTATCAAAATACATTCTACCGAGTCTACCCTTCTCATTCACATCTTGAATCATATGGAGAATGAAGTTGCCCACTTACATAGCCACAAACCAAACCCGGAATTTCATGGTATTGGATTAACAAACATAGCTAGAATCTGCGACAAGTACGGTGGTCATATGACCATTGAAACGAAACATAACGAATTTAATAATATGGTCCTACTGCCATTTTAAACGAACAATCCTTAGACAACATGTTGTTTAGGGATTGTTTTTTTCGTTTCAGGGTGCTTTTTAATATAACAGCCTTCTTCCTTATATGATGAATTCAGCAAGTACAATCTAGAAAGAATTACGAGGAGGAATGAATAATGAAGAAGATGGTTTCTGTATTAATGACCGCTATGCTTATTGCAATACCGGTCACCCCTGCTTTTGCTCAAACGAATAACGATACTGTACAAGAAAAGGCACAGGAGCTGGCTTCGAAGATCGTGTCCGATTATGGTGTAAGTGGATTGCAGTATGCGATTATGGATCATGGATCCATTGTTTTATCCGATAGCGCTGGTGTATACGATAAAGCGACCAAGAATCCGATAACCAAAGACACGATGTTTGGAATAGGCTCGGTAAGTAAAACCTATGTGTCTGCTGCAACGATGATGCTAGCTGCTTCTAATAAAATTGATATTGATAAACCACTAACCACGTATATCAAGGACTTTAAAATGGCAGATGAACGATATAAAGAGATTACGCCACGCATGTTGATGAATCATTCTTCAGGAATTTACGGTAGTCACTATGGGAATAGTTTTTTGTTTGATGATAATGATACGAAAAATCATGATGAATTATTGGGCAAATTACAATCAGAACGCTTAAAGTCAAACCCCGGCGAATCTTCGGTATATTGTAATAATGGTTTTCAGTTGCTTGAAATCTTGATTGAACGAGTGAGCGGTTTAAGTTACAGTGAATTCCTTGAAACCTATATTAGCAAGCCTCTTCATTTAACCTCTACCAAAACACCACGTGATTCATTTGATAGAGACAGGCTCACAAAAACTTATTTTCCTGGGATGGATCAGGCTTTACCCGTTGAGAATGCCAATCTCATTGGGACAGGAGGCATCTACTCCACGGCCGAAGAAGTCGTTAAGTTCGCTGAAGTATTAATCGGGAATCGAACGGATATTTTATCTGAGAAGTCAGCAAAGGCTATGCAAAGCCATGAGTATAGAAAGGGAGTATGGGTTTCTGAAGAGACAAACACCATTAATTATGGTCTTGGTTGGGATGCCGTCCGTTTAGCGCCGTTTAATGATTACGGAATAACCGCATTATTTAAAGGTGGAGATACGTATATGTATCACGCTGCTTTGACTACCCTACCTGAACATGATATTTCTATAGCTGTGCTTTCATCTGGAGGGAGTGGTACCTACACTAGTATATTTGCATCTAATATTTTATTAGAATATACAAAAGCCAAAGGCATCATTAAAGAGATCCTACCTGACAAAACATTTGAACCTCCATTGAAAGTGGACATGCCATCCGATTTGCTTGCTTACTCTGGATTATACGGTACCGTAGGTAAAACGGTAAATCTGGAGATAAAGAACGGAGAGATTGATTTACCCGAGCTAGGAAATGGATTGCTACCGCCTCAAAAATATGTATATACGGGCAATGGACAATTCAAAAACAACGATGGGAATGTAACCATAAGCTTTGACCAACCGAAGAATGGAAAAACCTATTTAAAACTTAACACTTATATAAATACTCCAGGATTAGGTCAAACGGTTACGGTAACCTATGAATATCAAAAGTTAGATTCCAATCCTCTAGATCAGTCAACTAAAACGGTATGGGAACATAGAAATGGAAAAAACTACTACGCTTTGGATGAAAAGATAACTTCAATGATGTATCTGCTCAAACCGCTTTTGGCCAAAAATATATCCGTTGATATCAACCATGGATACGCATCCGGCACTAAAATTGTTGATAAGAATAAAGCAGTAAATGTATTTGATATTCCTATTTTGAACGGAAGAGATACTTTTGATTTGAATTTCTATAACGTGGACCATACAGAGCATTTAATGATCGATGGACAATCCTATATCAGGGAAGATGCTATTCAACCCATTTATGAAGGGAACTCCTCGATTAGCACCATACCATCGAATGGTCAGGCTGTATGGTATAAGATTGATGAAGAATCAGCCAATCGAGTCATGACCGTTGAGGCTCCGGTTAGTGGAGGATTTGCCGTTTATAATGCGAATGGAACGGTTGTGAACTTCTCAAAGGCAACGAGCAATCATTCGGTAGTACTACCTGAAGGTGGGATGATCGTTTTTGGTGGTAATAAAGGGGATGCATTTAAAATTAATTTGAAGAATAAATAGACTTGTAGCACATAAGATTCTTATCGAGAAGAGCCCGATCACCAAATGATCGGGCTTCTGATTAATCCCTAGACAACATGTTGTTTAGGGATTGTTTTTTTCGTTTCAGGGTGATTTTTTAATATAACAGCCCTCTTCCTTGTATGCTGAATTCAGCAAGTAAAGTCTAGATAGAATACGAGGAGGAACAAATAATGAAGAAGATGGTTTCTATATTAATGACCACTATGCTTATTGCAATACCGGTCACATCTGCTTTTGCTCAAACGAATCCTGATACTGTAAAAGAAAAGGCACAGGGGCTGGCTTCGAAGATCGTGTCCGATTATGGTGTAAGTGGATTGCAGTATGCAATTATGGACCATGGATCCATTGTTTTATCGGGTAGCGCTGGTGTATACGATAAAGCGACCAAGAATCCGATAACCAAAGACACGATGTTTGGAATAGGCTCGGTAAGTAAAGTGTATGTAACTGCTGCAGCGATGATGCTAGCTGATTCTAATAAAATTGATATTGATAAACCACTAACCACGTATATCAAGGACTTTAAAATGGCAGATGAACGATACACAAAGATTACACCGCGCATGTTGATGAATCATTCTTCAGGACTTTATGGTAGTCACTACGAGAATAGCTTTTTGCTCGATGACAATGATACGAAAAATCATGATGAATTATTGGTCAAACTACAATCAGAAAGGTTAAAGTCAAACCCAGGCGAATCCTCGGTATATTGTAACGATGGTTTTCAACTGCTTGAAATCTTGATCGAACGAGTAAGCGGGTTAAGTTACAGCGAATTCATTGAAACCTTTATTAGCAAGCCTCTTCATTTAAGCTCTACTAAAACACCACGTGATTCATTTGATAGAGACAAGCTCGCAAAAACTTATTTTCCTGCGATAGATCAGGCTTTACCCGTTGAGAATGTCAATCTCATTGGGTCAGGAGGCCTCTACTCCACGGCCGAAGAATTAGTTGAGTTCTCTGAAGTATTAATCGGAAATCGAACGGATATTTTATCTGAGAAGTCAGCAAAGGCTATGCAAAGTCATGAGTATAGAAAGGGAGTGTGGGTTTCTGAAGAGACAAACAGCATTAATTATGGTCTTGGTTGGGATGCCGTTCGTTTAGCACCGTTTAGTGATTACGGAATAACCGCTTTATCCAAAGGTGGAGATACGCAACTGTATCACGCTGTTTTGACTACCCTACCCGAACATGATATTTCTATAGCTATACTTTCATCTGGAGGGAAATCTATCTACAATGGTATTTTTGCATCCAATGTTTTATTGGAATATATAAGAGTCAAAGGCATCATTAAAGAGCTCCTGCCTGAAAAAACATTTGAACCTCCATTGAAAGTGGATATGCCGTCGGATTTGCTTGCTTACTCTGGATTATACGGTAACGTAGGTAAAACGGTAAATCTGGAGTTCAAGAACGGAGAGATTGATTTACCCGCTCTAAGCGGATTGATACCGCCTCAAAAATATGTATATATAGGCAAAGGACAATTCAAAAACAACGATGGGGATGTAACCATAAGCTTTGACCAACCGAAGAATGGAAAAACCTATTTAAAACTTAGCAATTATTTGAATTTTCCGGGATTAGGTCAAACGGTTATGGTAACGTATGAGTATCAAAAGTTAGATTCCAATCCTCTAAATCAGTCAACTCAAACGGTATGGGAACAAAGAAATGGAAAAAATTACTACGCTTTGGATGAAAAGATAACTTCATTCAAGTATATGATTAAGGCGTCTTTGGCCTTAAATTTATCCGTTGATGTCAACCATGGATACGCATCCGGCACTCAAATTGTTGATAAGAATAAAGCAGTAAATGTATTTGATATTCCTATTTTTAGCGGAAGAGATGCTTTTGATTTGAATTTCTATAACATGGACCATACAGAGCAATTAATGATCGATGGAGAATCCTATATAAGTGAAGATGCGATTCAACCCATTTATGAAGGGAACTCCTCGATTAGCACCATACCATCCAATGGTCAGGCTGTATGGTATAAGATTGATGGAAAATCAGCCAATCGAGTCATGAACGTTGAGACTCCGGTAAGTGGGGGATTTGCCGTTTATGACGCGAATGGAATGGTTGTGAACTTTTCAAAGGCAACGAGCAATCATTCGGTAGTACTACCTGAAGGTGGGATGATCGTTTTTGGTGGCAATGAGGGGGATGCATTCAAAATTAATTTGAAGAATAAATAGACTTGTAGCATATAAGATTCTTACCCTAGTTTACACTGGTATAGTCACAGTCTGGTTGCAAAATCAGAACAGCCCGGTCACCAAATGATCGGGCTGTTCTGATGTGGTCCTAGTCACTACCCTCTAACCAGCAACACACAGCACTCCACATGTGTTGTATGTTATATTAACAAAGGATTTTTGAAATTATATTGGATGACAGAAATACGGTAAATTATGTATTATCAGTACCTACCTTATTCATGTAATATGAAACTACTATGTCTAGTAAAAGACCAAGACTGACGTTTAGCATGCGCAGGATCATGAGTAACGACTCTGACCTTGTAGCTCTAGCGTTAGGCTTGAATGATCCCTTCACCCGCCCTTTTACAATATCGCTATCAGATAATCCGTTAAGCGCATCCTCTGCCCATCTACCCAAAACATCATTGAACTTAGTCGGGTTTGAAGGTGAAGTCGTGTTAATTACTTTTGAAAACATAGCCAAAATTCCGCTTTAGGGATGCTTTGATTCGGCTTGAAAGACCCTTTGAGTAACCATTAATAATACCACTTGCTTTTAATGTAGCAATTGCATCTACTGCCCAATGACCTTTAGCGTCCTTAAAGTTAGAGCTACCTACAGACTTTAGACCTTGCAATCAGCCATCTAGCCCTCCCGCCTGATGCATGATTACAGACGAAAACCAAAACATTGTGAAATATATCACTATATATAGGACCGATGGTGTATTACAATGAAGTGAACCTAAAAGACTAACGATTCAGACAGGGGAGGTAACCGTGATAGATTTGAAGTTCGGAGAACAAAGGCGAAGCTCACGCTCCTCCACTTCTCAATTTCTCCGTTACTCCCTTCTTTTTTGTTGGGTTCTTTACGTTCATCTAGATAACAGACATATAAAAGCGGAGGGTCAAACATGAAAAAGAACGTAGCAACAACGCTTATTCTCGTTCTCTCTCTCATGCTCGCGATCGCGGGATGCGGCAACGGGAACCAGAATCAAAACCAGAGTCAGGGCAATGACAAAAAAGAAGAGACCAAAGAAACGGAAGCTGTTTCGGGGGCGTCTCAAGTCGGCTATACACCAATCGATCAACTCAAAGATAAATATGATATTATCATTGTCGGTGCAGGTGGTGCTGCTATGTCTGCTGCACTTGAGGCAAAAGAAAAAGGCATGAACCCGGTTATTTTTGAAAAAATGCCGATGGCCGGCGGAAATACAACAAAATCATCTTCAGGAATGAATGCTTCTGAAACCAAGTTCCAAAA
Organism: Paenibacillus sp. IHBB 10380; assembly: GCF_000949425.1. Lineage (NCBI taxonomy): Bacteria > Bacillati > Bacillota > Bacilli > Caryophanales > Paenibacillaceae > Paenibacillus > Paenibacillus sp. IHBB 10380. The sequence continues at coordinate 5,596,926 of NZ_CP010976.1, read as the reverse complement.
AGAGCAAGGCATTAACGACAGCAATGATTCATTTTATGAAGAGACGTTAAAAGGCGGTCATGATACAAACGACAAAGAGATGCTTCGTTTCTTCGTTGACAATTCTGCGAGTGCGATCGATTGGCTGGATTCCATTGGGATTCGGTTGAACAATATCACGATTACAGGCGGTATGAGCGAAAAGCGTACACACCGTCCTGAAGATGGCTCAGCGGTAGGACAATACCTTGTTAACGGTTTGCTGAAAAACATACAAGAACAAGAAATCCCACTTTTTGTGAACGCAAATGTAATGGAAATTACGGAACAAGACGGCAAAGTAAGTGGCGTCAAAGTTATCTTCGACCAGAATGATGAGAAAAATATTGCAGCGGATGCTGTCGTTGTTACAGCCGGGGGTTACGGCTCCAATATGGACATGATTGCCGAGGTTCGCTCCGATCTGAAAGGTCTTGTGACAACAAACCAAGAAGGCAGCACCGGTGACGGCATCAAGATGATTGAAAAACTCGGCGGTGTAACGGTCGATATGGATCAAATCCAAGTTCACCCAACGGTACAGCAAGAGAAATCCTACCTCATTGGGGAAGCGGTTCGCGGTGAAGGAGCGATCCTCGTTTCCAGTGAGGGTAAACGTTTCGCAAACGAACTGGATACTCGGGACAATGTCACCGCTGCAATCAATACACTGCCTGAAAAATCGGCTTATCTTGTATTTGATTCCGGCGTAAAATCCCGCGCTAAAGCGATTCAACAATATGAAAAAATGGGCTTTGTCATTCAAGGGGATTCGATCGAGGCATTAGCCAAAGAAATAGGTGTTCCCGCAGATCAGCTCCAAACCACACTGGATACATGGAACAACGCGGTGAAGGATAAAAAGGATGCCGAATTCGGCAGAACAACTGCAATGGACAACGACTTGTCCAGTGGACCATACTATGCAATTAAAATCGCCCCTGGGATTCACTACACCATGGGTGGCGTGAAGATCAATACGAACACAGAAGTGTTGAATAAAGATGGCGAAGCCATTCCTGGCTTGTTTGCAGCAGGCGAGCTTACTGGCGGCTTGCACGGCCAAAACCGGATCGGCGGCAACTCTGTTGCGGAGATCATTATCTTCGGTCGCCAAGCTGGTATACAATCGGCTGAATTTGTAAAAGCACAATAAGATATCATTTTTCAACCAGCAAACAACAAACGCTTGGGCTCATCATAGGCCAAGCGTTTGTTGTTATATTTGGCCGGATCGACGGACCACCAGGAGACGCAGCTCTACCTGCAATGGTTATCTATGATCTTAAAAAAGTTCATTTTCAAATAAACGATATCCTGTTTAGTGACTAGAGCTTGAACCAGATCTGGCGGGGATTGTTAGGAATACAGGTGAAAGGATTATTCTAGGGAAGAGAGGCATTTCAGTGCCTCTCTTTTTCTTTTGTAGCTGATTTCTATATATATATATTCATTGGAGTTCATTATACAGAAAAAAAACAGTGAGCATGCCCTTTAAGGGCACACTCACTGCTATTACGGATGGAGCCAAGGGGAGTCGAACCAGTATCTAGTATTAATTAGCTCTATGGCTCACCTGGAAGCGTAAGTTCTACCCTGAAGCTTCCGGGCTTTGACATGACGCTATAAAAAAGATGCTGACTAGGAGTAATGTACAAGTGTCCGTTTTGGTGTTCTTTAGTAGCCTCACCCAAGTTACTCATGCTTTGCTCCATGGCCATCTGATCAAATTCTCCTAACGCGATATAATGTATTGTTTCACCGTAGTATTCGGCAACTAGTTCTAAATTGTGTTCCAAATACCAAACTGCGACTTTCGAGTCAACCTCAAAAGATTCATCAGGATTACCCAGCATTTTAATGGCCTGACTTATATTCATATCAAGTGTAATACCGTGAATGTAAAAATTATTTTTTTGTATAGTAATTTTCAGATCATCTGGAAATGTATTATCTTCCAGTAGTTTGGTGATTTTCTCTTGATTAACATCAGGATTGAAATTCCCATCAATCAAATCATTCGCTGCTCGTATAAGCACTTCGTGTGTATGTTTTTCAGCAGCATTAGTGCTTCTAGCTTCTCGCTTCTTAATGGACGGTATGAAATAACTTCGATAATATTCTGGATATTCTCTGCTCGCAAAAACCAACTCTTCCTTGGCAATATTGAAATCATATACATCGTCCCAATACGGCATGTCGGCATTACTAAGTTCCGGTAAATCTATTCTATAACTCATCACAATCTCTTTCACGCCATTGTTATCAATATCCACAATGAGGGGCTCAAGAATACCATTCATCTGTTTATTTTTGACGCTACCGTTTTTACGATACTTAATTGTGAAATCTCCACGCGCATTGTTTCCTCCACCCCATACAAATGAAGTGTCGATAATGCCGTCCACAAGTAATGGCTTTTCTTCACCGCTATTCTGAAGGTCTTCTTCAGCCCCATTCTCTAATAAAAAATCATCTTTCACTAAATTCTCATCTTTTATTGTTTCTACCACTGGATTATCCTTATCCTTTAACAACTGATGATTTGCCATAGAAAACGTAAACTTCGTTATAAATCCAAATACAGTTACTCCAACGATTAGTATTATAACAGCAACAATAGAACTATATTTAGTCACTTTCTTTGCCTTTTGTTTGGTGATTTCTAATTGTTGTTCTCTTTCTTCCTCTACCTTTCTTTGTCTTTCAGCCTTCTTTTCTTCATTGGCTTTCACATCGTTCCTAATCTTTTCCTCATCGCTATACTCAGTTAAAACATCATCCCTTCCTCTTTTACACCTTTTACAAGTGGATTGATCGTCATGATTTAGTCTTCCGCAAACACATATCCATTTATCATCATACTTTTTAGCAAAGTACTTGGCATCCGTTCCTGCACGACCCTTAACAAATTCTAAAAGCATTTTATTCTCTATCTTGGTCAATTCGACTTTTTCTGATTCTGATGTGTCCTTATTCCAGATCGATTTATCATCAAATAAGACTTTTATTACATCAATTTCTATTTTTCTAATATTTTGAAAATCGGACAGTGGTATCTTGTTGTCCGTTTTTCGTTTTCGATTCCGTACTAAACCCTCTTTAAATTCGATTTTACATTCTAAGCTATTATTTCCTTCCCCAATAGAATCGCCAAATTGGTCATAACAATAGATCGTAGCCTTAAGTCCTTTAATAATTTTGTCTGACACGCTATTAAACGTTAATGAACAGTAAATCTTGCCAGTACTTTTGCTTTCATATAATTCATATTCAAGCAATTCTATAGGACATTCTATATTTACCAACATTTCAACCCCCGAATTAACCATTTAATAATTCCAAATCATCATCTTCTGGCTCTGGTCCTTTCCCAATCTTCAAATTTATTCTATGTAATTGTTCTATAACTTCTGATAATCCGATAATACACATTCCTGATATCAATCCTGTAACCCAGTAAATGATTGTTAATGACCACACTTGTTCATATGTCTCTGTATAGGTACCGACATTCTCTCTCCCTAATACCACACCTACAATGATACCCGCTACGATAATAACAACCCCGATCCATGTAAGTACACTGGCAATCTTATTTCCCCTATCTAACAAGTAAAGCACCACCCTTTTTAATAGTTATATATTGATTGCCCTCAAAAAGGTCTATATCACAAATGAGATGACCTTTTTGGGGCTCAATCATATATTAGCATGAAAAATAGTGTTTAAATCTGATCTTTATGAAACAAATCAAACTAATGTTTACTGAAATACAATGGAGGATTTATTAACTTATATATCGTCCTCTTTATATTCCCGGATAAACAACGCCTACCCTGTTGATACACTGGATAATCCGGTGTACAAGTGTAAGAAACTCATATTTGTTATCCACAAAATCAGCATAGAGCTCATTATATTTTAAGATATCCACAATTTAACCCTCGAATAGCTAATGCAATGCTTCTATTAGAAAATGGAATGATACTGCTCTGATGGATGGAGCGTGACTCGCGGTGATAAGTGAATTAATACATCGTCCACTCTCTTCATCAACATCTTGAGATGTGCCGATTGCATTTGGTGTATAAGGGAGATGTCTTTGAGACTTGCTAGATAGTGAATGGAGTGAATAAACATAACAGTATCCAAATCAGGGCCTGACTCTTGAGCTGTGAATTGAACCACATCTTCCAGTGATAATGAATGTGGAGGGAATACACTATTATTTTCTTTCATATACAGCGCTTTAAGCATCGATTCTAATGCTCGGTTACTTAATATAAAGCATACACGGGGTGAGTTCTCCTGTATAAAGGGAAATGTGAAATTCATATGGATCTGTGAGAGATCATGTAGTTTATGTATGGTCTTTGTTTGAGTTGAGCTATTCGCCTGCATTCTTGTCATCTTATTCCTGTTATCTCTGCATTCACCCATGGAGGTTAGATTATTCACATGCTTCAGCTCCCAATTTGATTCTTGTACGATTCATCTTGGTGAATTATGTATCTTTTTAGAATCTAATAAAAAATGATGTTATTATCCCAATCTAGTAACTACGAAATTTTGTATCCTATCATTATAAACATTCCCAGTATATGTATTCTATCACGCACTATGTTTTGTAGGCAATAGCCTACTGAAATAACCTTATAGAAAGACATATGATTATCTTTAACTATCAAATAAGGGGTTTTAAAGTTGGCAACTAATGATAAGAAGAAGTTAATTGAACTCCTCGCATTTGGAAGGGCTCTTCGGAAGATTCGAAAAGAAAACCAACTAACCCAAGACGAACTCAGTTTATATTCCCGTGTTGATCGATCTTATATTAGTGAACTGGAGAACGGAGAAAAGGCTCCCTCTTTACTCACCATTATCTCACTAGCCAAAGCATTACATATTAAACCATCCATTCTCATAGAGAATTTCGAGATGGAGTTGGAAGATTAACTATTTTGTACTATGTAACTAGCAAAAAGATGATTGGGATTACAATCAGCTTTTTTTGTATCCATTATTCATATTCTTCTAGTACAAATATCTTCTATGTTACTTCGTTTTATTAGTATTACTAGCCTTTTCAATATGCTTAGCCCGAATGCTTAGATCTGTAATGTTCGCTTCTAGCAGAGAATCATAGATCTTCTGAATATCCGATTCAGATAATACCCTGTCTGGCTTCTCTGCCTGAATTCGATTTTTTCTGAAGGAACAAAGAATGTGTTAAGAGAGATATTTAATAATAAGTGAACCACTGTCCACGGCAAGAGCTATCAAGAAATCAATGCAGTAAAAAGACACTGAGATCCTATTCATCAGTGTCTTTTTTGTTGATACTTTTCCACCAACATCTTATTTCATCGTTGAACTCAGACTAATTCACTTTAGCCCTATTAGCTGTAACTGACTTCGTAGCCGTAATTCCCAGTATAATAAATTGATTCTTGTAATCATTTCAATCAGAGGGTTATGATTTAAAGCAACTTAATCAGCTCTTCTAGCTCATCAACCAATACTTTTGCAAGTTCAAAATTATTATCTTTTAAAGCCAATTCTATTTTCGTTTCAACTGCTTTTTTCTTTTGTTCCGTTTCTAAATAGTCTCTGTCAAAATGATTAGCATAAATCATCTTTCTAAATTTGCGTATAGTCATTTTTCTAATTGTCTTATCGTCAACGATTAGAACATAATCCATCCCATTTACCACAGAATAGAAATCATGAGAAATCATGAGAATCGCGCCTTTGTACTCTTCAATGGCTTTCTCTAGTGCTATTTGTGTATAGGTGTCTAAATGACTTGTCGGTTCATCAAGAAGCAATACGTTTGCTTTACTGGCAGAAACTTTAGCTAATTGAAGAATATTTTTTTCTCCACCAGATAAAGATTCAATCTTCTGATTAACGATTTCACCCTCAAAGCCATAGTTGGAAAGATATGATCTAACCTCTTCATACGTTTCAAACCCAGCATCGATGAATTCTTCTAGGATTGTATTAGAATCCTTTAGAACTTCGCCTTGGAACTGAGATAAATAAGCCACTTTAGCATCAGCATTTATTTCAATGGATTCATGATTATTTTTAAAGATTTCCCGGAGCAAAGTCGTTTTCCCCGTACCATTTGCACCGATCAGGGCTACTTTATCTGTAGATTTGATCTCAAAATTAACATTTTCTAACAGCAACTCATCAAAGGAAACACCATAATTATTGACATTTACAACAATGGTCTCTTCTTCAATGTCATTATCAATATCTAAACTAATATTCGGTTGCTTAATATCTACGAAAGGTGCTTTAATTCTACGCGCTTCCAATCGTTCTTGAAATTTAACTCTAGCTTTGAGCGCTCTCCCTCTAGATGCTTCTGAATTATACGTTGCGATATGTCTAAGATTATCGATGATGCTCTCATTTCTCTCAATTTCTTCACCCTCAGCGATCGTGAGTTCTTGTAACTCAATCTTCGTCTGAAGTAATGAGAAGTTATACTCAATATATCGCCCATCAAACTCTTGGATCTCCATATTCTCAAGGTGTAAGATTTTGTTGAAACAATGATTTAATAGATATCTGTTGTGCGTAACAACTAGCAGCATTCCTTTGTGAGAATTAATAAGATTTTTAAGCGCATTAAGGTTGTCAAAGTCTAAAAATACATCGGGTTCATCCATAATCATGAGGTCTGGACGCTCGAGCATTTCCTTCATTACTTGAATAAGTTTGAATTCCCCACCACTCAGGTCGGATACCCTAACATCTTTTAGCTTCATGAGGTTGGCTAGATTTAGTTGCTTGTTAATATTGCTTTCAAAATCTTCCCCACCCATGGCATCAAATGCATCTAAAGCGAATTGATACTTTTCAAGTAACGAATCCATATCCGTTGATGTTTCCATTTCAGCACAAATGGATTCTATTTCATTTTGTATCTTAATAAATTCTTCCCCTATATATTCGAAAACGGTTGTTTCTTTCGTTCTGTCTAGTTGGGAGAACTGACTTACATACCCGATACTGCAATTTGGGTCCATCTCTAACATACCTTCGAACAAATATCTTTCTGGATCCATCAGTATATCGATCAGTGTACTTTTCCCACTGCCACTTGTTCCTATGAAAGCGCAATGCTGTCCTTCTTCAAGCGTAAATGAAATGTTCTTATATAGTTCTTTTTGCGGAAATGAGAAGGATAAGTTATCGACTTTTATCATAGTGTTACCTTTCTTTATAACTAAAATGGTGACTATTATTAGATGTAGTGAAGAGCATAGATTTAAAGTTTACCGTTGAGTTGATAGAATAACACTGTTTACATCCAACTACAATCATTTCACATTAAAGTTGTTCATGAAATGGAAAAATACAACTTAGAACAATATGATAAGAGTTTGGGGTTGATCGCACAAATGAAGAAGCTTGCCTTTAATCTCCCCATTATAATTCTTAGTCTCAATTACAAATATCCCTATTGGTGTATCTAGTTTTCTCGTCATTAGCTTCTGTTACTGCTTCTCACGTATACGGTTCAGCCTACGCATTCATTATCCCTGCTATCAATCATCCACCAGATTATCTGTAATTAATTTCAATTTGAGGAAACATGATAGCACTCCCTCCCCTTCGCGTATATACTATGTATATACGCGAAGGGGAGGGAGTGCTATCATGGATTTATCAAATGGGAAAAGGGTGAGCGCAATGTCTGTTAAAGTACAAAAGTGGGGGAACAGTTTAGCTTTACGAATTCCTGTGCAATTCACCTCAAAATTAGGTATTGGTGAAGGTACTGAAATGCATTTAGATTTCGATGATAAGGGTGGTCTAAGCTTAGTTCCTGTAATACAAAAGCCGACGCTGGAAGAATTGCTTTCTCAAATCACCCCAACAAATCGGCACAAAGAAATAGACTTTGGAAAATCAGAAGGGAATGAATCCCTGTGAGTGTTCCCGACCGTGGCGATTTGGTCTATCTAAGTTTTGACCCACAAGCAGGACACGAACAATCTGGAAGAAGGCCAGCTATCGTGTTATCCCCGAAGGCCTTTAATCAAGCCACCGGATTCGCTGCCTTCTGTCCCATCACCAATCAATCGAAGGGTTATCCATTTGAAGTAAAGCTAACTGAGGAAGATAAGATAACCGGAGTGATTTTGAGCGATCAGATAAAAACCTTAGGTTGGAAAGCACGTCGTTGCGAAATTGTTGGACAAGCCCCTATTTCCGTTACACAAGAAGTTTTAGACAAAATTCATACCTTTCTGAACTGATTGAGTATCATTTACTCACCAATATCTCATTAGCCAGAGGCTTACATATTGAACCATCCATTCTCATAGAGAATTTCGAGATAGAGTTGGAAGAGTAATCATTTTATACTATGTTGTAACTAGCAAAGGCTGATTAGAATTCCAATCAGCTTTTTTAGTATCCTTTATTGTTAGTAGCTTTTATGTTGCTTATTTTGATTCCATTTACTAGCCTTTTCATCATGCTCAGCCCAAATAATTAGATCTGTGATGTTCGCTTCTAGCAGAGAATCATAGATTGTCTAGCTTCTCTGCCTGAATACGGTTCATCTTTCGCTGATATAACTCTACATCATACCTTTTGATGTAATAATGAATGGAATTCGATTCCTACTAGTTTATTATATGTAGGCGTGCACAATACTTTAATCGGTCTTTTGGCAAATGGTCTATATTTCAAATCCAACCTTGATCACGTGCTTTCTCGGTGGCTTGCTGTCTGGTCTCTACCTCCAATTTTTGAATGGCTAAAGACAAGTAGTTTCTGACTGTTCCGTCTGTTAGAAATATTTTCTTTCCGATTTCCTTAGTCGTCAGCCCCTCCTGTGCCATCCGCAGCACTTCCGTTTCACGCTCGGTAAGCGGATTTTCTTCCTTCAGAAAAAGCGCCGCTGCTAAGTCCATACTTACGATCCGCTTACCAGCCATTACCTTACGAATGGAATCAATTAAGAAATCAATCGGTTCATCTTTTAATAAATAGCCCTCTACCTTCAATGCCATTGCTTTTTGCAAAAAACCAGGGCGGGCATACGTGGTCACAATAATTATTTTCGATGAACTCCCTTCTTGTCTAAGTCTCTCCGCAATTTCAAGACCTGTAAGTAAGGGGATCTCGATATCGAGTAAACAAACATCCGGCTGATATTGCTGAATAGCCTCCCATGTTGCTTGACCATCCGCTGCTTCCGCTACGACTTCAATATCATCTTCTAAGGATAATAAAGACGTTAATGCCCCTCGAAGAAGTTGCTGATCTTCTGCTATGACTACACGTATCACGCCTACTTCACCCTCCTATTCCTCATCAGTGGAACCTTTAAGGTAATCGTAGCTCCATTGTTCGGATAAGCCACAATATGAACTTCTCCTTGCAGTAAGGCCATACGTTCTCTAATAGATTGAATACCGTTGCCCTGCCCCTCCATTAGGTTTCCATTCCCATCATCGCCCACTTGAATATGATAATGCTCATCTTGTTGGAATTGGCTAATTGTACATTGTTTGGCTTCGCTATGTTTAATAATATTGGTAATGGCCTCTCTGATGGAAAGCGCCAGCATCGTTTCAGCCACATTGGTTAGCAGAGGTCTGGACTCTTTATTGTTTACGACCAATTCAATCCCAGCCTTTTGAACAATATCCCTTGATAATTCAATTTCTTTCTCAAGAGATATAAATTTCATATCCGTGACTAGTTTTCTCACTTGTTTCAAAGCAAATCGGGATGTGTTCACAATATCATTCAGTTCATCCTTTGCCTTCTCTGGGTTCTTATCAACCAATCTTAACGTTAACTCGCTCTTTAATTTAATCATCGTCAACGTTTGCCCCAGCGTATCATGCAGATCCCTTGCGATCCGGGTTCTTTCTTCCTCTTGAATATAACGTTCAAGCTGAGCATTGGCTATATCAAGCTTTTCTTTCAAGAAATTAGCCTTCGTTCTTGTATAAATAACGATTGGTGTGACAAGCTGGGCAATAAGGATTGGGAAATACTTGGGTGTGAACACTCCAATCAGGCTACCCTCATTGATCCAGCAGTACACCATAAACATAACTATGATTCCAGCCATCCCTACACTGATAATCCACTTGTGATACGCTCTGCCAAGCAGATTTGCAAACACAAAGCCATACATTAATAGCCAACTATCGACGTACATGCTAAGTGCTACAATTAACAGGCATCCCCCGAGACTGGCCATGAGTAAACGCCAATCCCGATGCCATAAGCCAACATAATAGCAACCTACAAATAATGCGATGAATAATAATTTGACTGCAAAATGAATGGCCCATTCAGAAATAATAATGCGATAAATTAGAAATATAACAGCGATCAAATCAATAAGAAGATATTTTTCAATCTGATCTGCGGGGTAAATCTTCTTCAACATGATTAGATGCACACCTTATTTGTTTAATCATTCCGCTAACTATTTGCTTAATAGATTAAAAGTAAACCTTCGTGCTGATTCCATCGGACCGTACTTAAAGCGCTTCAGCCATAGGGAAGCAAATATAACCTGAAAGTAGCTTATGCCCAGCCATATAAACACAATCGTTACGGAGTCGACTTTACCGCCAAGACCGAAGCCCCATCCATAGAAAATCACCGTAGCGATCACATTCTGAAGTACATAGCAGCTGAGTGACATTTGACCGACCTGCTCAAGTCTACCCCACAGCCAAAGCTTCTGATTAGCTTCTACTAATTTAGCAATCAGCGCAATATATCCGAGCGAAAGGATGGGTGCAAATAAATAACGGACGGGTAAATCAAAGTAGCCGCCTGGTACAAATATAAGTAAATTCAACGGAATACCCATATATAGTCCAAAATGAAGTAGTTTCTTTCTTTTCTTTCTCCCATTCTCATCAGGAGCAAACGTCCCGGATCTCATTAAACGAATCCCTAATAGAAACAGAAAAATGTTCATTGGAATAACGAAAATGACTTCTAATCGCAACATAACAAAATTTGTAAACCGTTCCTGCACTTGCTGAACCCAGCTACCATCTCTATATAATAATATATTCTCATTCATATTTCCTAAAGAAATATGGGCTCCGGTTAGGCCAAGGTAGATTCCAAGAACCAATAGAAGGAGCATGATTCCCCCGTGCAGTCCGCCAACAATCTTCATCACGCGCCGCATGATGGGATCGCCGCCTTTTATAATAAAAGCCACAATGATCGCTGTTACGCCATAGCTCATTAGAATATCATATTCCAACACAAGGATGAAGTGGATGAATCCTTCCACCATAAGTATAATGGATGTCCATATATATACACCAGGCCAAGCGGTACCTTTTCTTAATGCCTGCTGATACTTCATCTCAAGTCCTACTCCGAACATAATGGTTAACAAGCCAAGGAGCTTGCCATTGACTAAAAACAATACAAAATTTCTTACAAAATCTTGGATTGAAGCCCACCACGCATTGTGATTAAAGGAAAATATATAGTTCAAATCCCCCAAGTGTGCCAATATCCAAATATTTGTTCCAAGTGTACCTAATACAGCAAAACCTCTCAATATATCTAGCAAGCGAATTCTTCCACTGTCCCTCTCCATTGCGTCAATCATCCCCTCATCAGTAAGTACCTTCATTGTATCTCTGAACCGATGGGTACGATATTCACAACAGTCAGCATTTGGATATGACACTGTCATATCAAATACTCGGTCCCAAATAAAGAGACCTTGAATGGCATATAGCCAAACAAAGTCCCCTTACTATGAGATCATCCGATTGGATTCGTCTAAGTTCAGGATCAACACTAAAACGGCAACGCATACCATTGAGATGTATCTGACTTCTCTACTTAGGAATACTTCTTTTAGAAAATAGAGCGATATTGTTCTGAAGGATGGTTTGTGATTCGTTCTGATAATCGAATTAATACATCGTCCACTCTCTTCATCAACATCTTGAGATGTGCCGATTGCATTTGGTGTATAAGCTTCTATGTTGTAACTTCTATTTCATGTTGCTCGTGGTTTCCTCACATCATTATATCATTATGGAAAGGATTAGAGAGATTATGGAAATGTTATTTTTAAAAATATGGACTGGTATGTATCCGATGGATGGATTGTGACTCTTGGTGATAATCGACACAATAGGTCATCTACTTTCTTTATTAGTTTCTTGAAATGTGTTATCTTGATCTGCTGTAAAAATGAGTGGTCTTTGAGCCTTGCCAAAAAGCGAATTGAATCGACGAACATGACACTATCTAAATCTGGACCTGATTCAAGTGAAATAAGCTCATACAAATCATCCAAGGACAATATATGCGGAGGATAGATACTACCTTTCTGTTTGATGTAAAGTGCCTTAAGCATCGTTTCCAACGCTCGATCGCATAACCCTATACATGTATAGAGTAAATTTTGATTTGTAAAAAGTATAGTGAGATTCATAAAAGTTTGAGAAAGATTATGCAAGTTCTGCACAGTTGTATATCTGTATTGATCATGGTGTAATATCGCGGATTCATTCGAATCTTTCATAGACACATCATTAACCATATATTTATCCTCCAAATGATTTCACTAATACCATTATTATACATCATATTAATATCTTTGAATATCAATTATTAAAAAGATATTAATATACTGATGTTTACTATTGGGAAACTTGACTACACTTTTTGAATAGAGAGGTGTAATCAATGGCAGATAAAGAAATCCTTAAGTTGGTTGGTGCTCGTATAAGAGTTTTGCGCAAAGAAAGAGGAATGTCACAGGAATCCCTTGGAGAAAAAGGTGGATTTCATTTTTCATATATTGGACAGATTGAAAGAGGAGAAAAGAATATCGCTCTGCTTAATCTTGCAAAGATTGCAAGTGCACTGGATGTCAGCGTCTCTCAGCTATTTAGCTATGTTAATGAAGATAGCGAGTCGACGGGAGCTGATGTGGAAATCAGTGAAATTGTGATGATGTTGAGAAAATCGAATCCGAAGGAATTAAGGTTAGTTAGGAATGTAGTACGGGAGATTGTGAATGGGGAAGATAATAAATAAGTTAAGTTGTAGTATTTAACTGTCACATAAAAATGGAAAATCCTCTAAATAGGTTAATTACGACTTTTTTCGTTTTGATGACCGACAATAGGATTAATATGTAATAGAGTAGATGTTATTTTCATTTGCGTGATTCTTATTAAATTACTTCCCGTTTGAACTGTTACCACGTGTATACCATCTAATTCCATGCACAACAAAATATTATCGATTATGGATAAAACAACTTTATTTCCTATTGGTTCTTGATGAATAACTTTATGATCTGATATTGCTGCTGTTGCTAACATTTGATAGTGAAGAGCTTCTTTCAATTCAAGAGCAACATCAACCCATTGTAAATTAAATTCATCTTGAACATCAACATCTTCAACTAATAGGCATAGGTATAATCAATTTAGAATTTCTTGACTTCCTTCTTCTATATCTCTGAAACACTGCTTGAAAGCCTCTGCCCGATAAAATGTGTAGTAGAACATTACTAACATTCGATTCTCTTCATAGTCATGCGGTTGCGCACCATTTACAAGAGGTACATAATTGTAATTGCACTACGCGTATATTTACCTCCTCTAAAACTCCGTATACTTTTTATTACTCCCATACGCCTTATCCACCGGGTACTTTTTTTCATTTTTCTTGAGCTTAGATTCTAGAGCCTCCTCTATATTAATTCCAAGATCATGACTCATTAAAAGCACATAATACAAGACATCCGCAAGTTCATCTTTAATATCCTCCCTCCTATCCGTAACAACATTATCACTTTGCTCCCATTGAAATAGCTCTAAGAGTTCACTCGCTTCAAGTGAGAGTGAAATCGCTAAATCTTTAGCGTTATGAAACTGTCCCCAGTTTCTCTGATCCCTAAAACCAACTATTTTTGATGTAAGTTGTTGCAATAACGAAACCTCCCAAGGTATAAAATATAAACTCATTGATAGATATCAATAGGTCTATTTCCGGACTAACTAAGGTGTGCACTAATTATTTATAACATACCACTAATATGCGTTAATAAGAAATAAATTCAATTGAAATAATTTAATTAGTTAGCATTATCCTTATCGTCATAATAAAGGATTACTACGAACTTTTGTCGAAAGAATTTAGTTGCGAATATACTATTACCTATACGCTTAAATAATAACATCGAGGTGCATCATAATGAAACTTTATTCAGGGACATCTGCCCAGTTTATAGAGGACACAATACAGAATCAAATTGCTGAAAAACTAAAAGCTAGCTTCTTTCTTCATTTCAGATATTCCCCCTCTGATTCTGAGGTTAAATCCTGGAAGAATTCCTTGAGAGCAATTTCTCAAATTTTTCAATATTCAGACTTAACCGATGACAATGGGATTTTTCTGGAGTACCAATTGCCTATTAATTCCAAAAGATTGGATTGCATGATTACTGGAAAAAATACTAATGGAACAGAGAATGCCGTTATTATCGAGCTTAAGCAATGGGATCAATGCGAAGAGTCAAATGGTCAAAATGAGGTTGTTACATGGGTGGCTGGCTCAAAAAAAGACCTTCTCCATCCCTCTGTGCAAGTTGGTCAATATCAATTGTACCTACAAGACACACTAACTGCTTTTTATGATGGGGATAATCCTATTGATCTATATTCCTGTGCCTATCTACATAATTATAACTATTACTCAGATGATGTGATTTTTGCCGAAAAATTCAGTGAATCTTTAAACAAATACCCATTGTTCACAGGGGACGATGTTAATAACCTTAAAGATTATCTTAGATCTAAGGTGAGTTCCGGTGATGGTATGGAAATTCTCAATAAAATTGAAAATAGTAAGTACAGACCTAGCAAGAAATTAATGGATCATGTAGGTAACACAATAAAAGGTAATTCAGAGTATATCCTATTAGATAAGCAACAAATTATTTATGATAAAATATTTGCCTTTGCACGAGATGGATTTCATGATAAACAAAAACAAGTTGTTATAATAAAAGGCGGTCCAGGAACGGGTAAGTCAGTAATTGCTCTTAATCTAATGGCAGACCTTTTATTAGACGGGTATAATGCCCACTATGCAACTGGTTCTAAAGCATTTACTGAGACTTTACGTGAAATAATCGGCAAACGAGGCAGTGCTCAGTTTAAATATTTCAATAGCTATATGGATGCAAAAGACAATGAAATTGATGTATTAATTTGTGACGAGGCCCATCGAATTAGGAAGACTAGTAATAATAGATTTATGAAAAAGGAACACAGAACTGATCTACCTCAAATTGCAGAAATTATTAACGCCTCAAAAGTATCTGTATTTTTCATTGATGATGATCAAGTAGTGCGACCAGATGAGATTGGTTCTGTATCTTACATTACTAAGTATGCATTAGAAAACAATTGCAAAATATATTTGGAAGAACTAGATGCACAATTCAGATGTAACGGTTCAGATGGATTCATAAATTGGATTAACAATACGCTGTCCATTAAAAAAACTGCGAATGTTATTTGGGATTCAAATGATGATTTTGAGTTTAAAGTTTTTAATTCCCCATTAGATTTAGACAATGCAATAAAAGAAAAAGATAGCGAAGGTAACACTGCAAGATTAACAGCAGGTTTTTGTTGGAAATGGTCAGAACCAAATCCAGATGGAACGCTAGTTGAAGATGTAATAGTAGGTGACTTTAAAAGACCATGGAATGCTAAGCCTAATGCAAGAAGATTGGATATAAATATTCCTCAATCATCTTTATGGGCTTATGATCCTAATGGAATTAATCAAGTCGGTTGTGTATATACTGCACAAGGATTTGAATTCGATTATGTAGGCATCATATTCGGGAAGGACCTAACCTATGATTTTGATAATCAATCATGGGAAGGACATAAAGAACATTCCCATGATACTGTTGTAAAGCGTTCTAAGGAACAGTTTGTTGATTTAGTGAAAAACACTTATAGGGTCCTTCTAACTCGTGGTATGAAAGGCTGCTATGTATACTTCATGGATAAGGATACAGAGAGATTCTTCAAATCTAGAATTGAGTGAAAAAATGTGAGAGATAAATCTCACTTTACACTCTTTAAATGTGAAAAGGAGGGGCGTAGCATTTGTGCTAGTCCCTCCTTTCATTCCCCTTTTAACTAATAACAATGCGGATAAAAATATTACAGCACACCAGATTGGAAATGGACTTTTCAGTCACTAGTAGCAGGAACTGATCTGTATCGATATAAGAATTTCTAACTTCAAAATCCATTATTCACCTTAACATCATCCCTCAATCTCTTTAGCTCTATTCATTCGTAGTTATCCGACACCATGGCAATGAATTCCGAGTTCGTTGGCTTAGACTTGGAGATATTGATAATAATTGTTAGCATTGCTCATTCGTTGACGATGTTGCCGCCTAGAGCCGTAAGGGTTTCGGGGGTTTTATAAACCATATACTTTTCCCATCTCACTAGGTATTTATAGGTTTTATGACCACAATTTATTGGTCTGTGATTATTGTAATATGTGATGAATTTGAATACAAGTTCAAAGCCTATAAACTCATAAAATACTTACAAAAAAAACCGAAACAATAGTTGCTTCAGTTGTCAAGAAGATAGCTGCAACAGATGCTGCGTTTTGCAATGCAGAACGCTGAATCCATTGGTATTATCACGTTTATTCTCTATTTAAAAAATATAGACTACTTCACATATTTATATTGCTGTTTTAACTTTAAAGTAGTGATGAATTTATGTAAACTGGTCTTTATCGGCAACCAACACAATAAGCTCAAAATTGATGCAATTAGTAGACTTAGTCGAAGGAAAGAATGCTTGATTCACAAGGGTGTACGGTTCGTTTTGAGTTAATAATAAATCGTTGTAACTAGACCAAAACCAAATCTTGTGTGCTCTAAAAAAATACATACACAAAAAATTGTTCTACCTAACGACACTCCGCCTAATTGTTACAGTCAACACGATTCCTGCAATAAAAATCTCACAAGTACAGAGTCACAGATTAGGAAACCTTTACTCTATCCTGCTGAGTTTATCTTAAGTTGACAGAGAATAGTATTTACTACTCCATAAATATTTATTTTTCTTACTTACACTAGATGAAAAAAATTTTTTTCTGAAAATAAAAAGCAGTACCTCAATTTTTCATGGGGTACTGCTTTTTATTTTACTTTTAATATCGTAAAAAGTTCAGTCATAGAATTCTTATCGGATGTTTTCTGAATAGTATTAGAATTATTAACTCTACTTAATTCTTATATATACTATTGCAATAAGGATGAGCAAGCTGTCCATTTTCAACATCCCCTATTCCACCTTCACTTATTCTGATTTTATGGTCAAAAGAACTTGCTTTAGGCTGAATTAAAGAGTGGCAAATTTTACACTGCATTGCGTTAGATAATGCTTCCTTTATATATATAGCGTTCTTTGTATTGTCTGAGAAGTTAACGCCTGTTCTTTTGTTAAGCTCATTATTAGACTTAAGAAAACTAAACTCAGGAGATGTTAATAAGTATCTTGGAATATCATCAACTTTATGACCTAACAAAAGATTGTTGAAAATCTCCAAATAGAAGTTTTTAAGGTGTTCAACACTTCTTGTTTGACTTCCAAATTTCAATACTATTTGTTCAATAAAGTAATTATAATCAACGAGAAATTTTTCGAAGTCTTCTCTGACTTCAATAAAACTGTTTAGCAACCCGCCTTCGTCTAAATGTAAAATAAATGACGTAATGGACATGAATGTAGTTGGCTGATACCTTCCAGTTTTGTGATTATAGAAATATATAGCTGGGTGCAATCCAAGTGAAGATGTGCTATTGCTATTTATTCTTTTAAAAGTTGTAATGCAGCTTTTCAACACTTCGACTGTTTTTAATCCTTCTTCATCCTCCGAAAATTTTAAAACCTGTTGTTCTTCATCGGTTGGATAAAAGTGTTCTATTATAATCTTAACTGTCTCAAATAGCAGGTGTAAACTTGGTTGAGCGTAATTGTTACCTGCAACAGGTAAGCGGTCTAATGACCTTATATGGGCTTCTAAAGGTGGTGTGTAGAGCAACAGAAAAGCTTTATCACCAAGTGCCTCTATCTCTTTCTGTACCTCTTCAACAAAATTCCCCCAATATTTAAACCCTGTGCCACCTCTTAGTATTGCTCTCATAGCTATTGTTACCGGGGTTTTTCTTGTTTCCAAAATAACTAATTCGGAGTCACTAATAGTAACAGACTTTTTGTTGATTCTTATAAAAGCTTGTTCAGCCTTTCTTGCATCTCCACGCACCCATTGAAATTCAAAGCCTCTTGATGCCATTCTTTTAGCACGAAGGTATACAACTGGTTTAATACCAGTATTGTTTTTGGCACTTAATGCACGCTTATAATCAGAATAAGGACCGATTTTTTTGTTTACATATTTACGGGCTTTCTCTGCTAATTCTCTTTGCCGGATTGGTATGGAATCATTATAAAATAACTTAGAGATTGGACCGTCTCCATAGTCATCATTAACCCAAGCAACAAAAGCACTTAAACGATGCGCTCCATCTAGGATGAAGACTATACCACTAGGACTCCTCCACAAAATAATTGCAGGAATTAAATCTTCATCTAAGAAGTTTTCAATTAGTCCACAAATAGTCTCCTTATTCCACTTGACCGTTTCCCTTTGGAAATCTGGTTTTCTATAAGTAGCCAGGAACCAACCATTTACCTCCATGTCCATAATTCTAATAGTGAAATTGCCACCACCACGGTCATCTTCAGTTACTTCTACGATTTCAAAATCATCTTTTGGAATCATTGCATCCAAATTAACTCCACTCACCAGAAACCCACCTTAATTTTCAGTTATAAGTAACCATAACACAAGAGAAAAAGTGAAATATACACTAAGATAATGGATTCACACCCTCTAGTTACACTAATTGCATATATTTATTAATTTAGTTTTTTATGAAAAATCGTAGTTTTATTCGTAGAATTAATAGTCTGCGTTACATACCTAGACTATACATACTATATTTTTCGTAGAACATTTGTTCCAATCTCATTGCATTATTCATAGAGTATTAATCTTCTATGATTCCACAATGAAGGCAAAATTGCGGAATAAGGCACGTTTTACCTAAGTTCTCTCCGCTTTCACAGACTATCGAAATAATCCTTTAACAGATTATCTTCCATATTCATAAAAACCCTTACCGTACAAAATTAAAGAAGCATCCCAAAGATACTTCTAATCTAGTCAGCTATACATTATGTTTGTTTCTAGCATTCTTTCAGAATCTTACAGAGTGTATTCATTTTAAGCTCAAGCAATCTCTTTGACCTCAGCTTACGTTTGGCTCGAGAAAACCAACCGACTAAATAGGAACTTCAAAATCATTATCGAGTAGGCTGTATGTGTGCCAGCATTTCTCTACAACAAAAAACGTTATCCAACTGTTAACCATCCCCTCACCCGCTTCCATTTTAACAACAAAAAAACCACTCATAAAGAGTGGTTAGTCCTTAAATATCCCATCTATAGCTTTCGGCTTATCTTCTTCACTCGGCATACTGTATT
The DNA here is from genome assembly GCF_000949425.1 of Paenibacillus sp. IHBB 10380. NCBI lineage: Bacteria > Bacillati > Bacillota > Bacilli > Caryophanales > Paenibacillaceae > Paenibacillus > Paenibacillus sp. IHBB 10380. Next base: position 5,577,243 of record NZ_CP010976.1, on the reverse strand, counting down.
TTAAAATCATATCTGCTGAATTGTGTCCACTCAAATTCTGTATGACACTGATATCTTCTCCCTCACGTACAAGCCCTGTTATGAAGCTGTGGCGTGTCTGATGAACGTTATGCCCCTTCTTCTCCATTAGATGCTAACAATGAAAGAGTTGTTTCTTCATATAGATGGTTTATGCTGAGAGCATAAACCGTGTTATAGCTATTTCTTTATATTTAAACTAATATGATTTCAACTAAAAACTCACCTGTAAACTTCTTAACATTTCAAAAGTGTTTACATATTCAACCTTAAATTCTCTACAAACTACAGGAATCAATATTCTCTTTCTCATTTCTGGATTGTATGCTTCATGCGTGACAAGCGTATAAGTTTTAGATTTTGCGTAGGCAATTAACCAAGCATCCGCATTTCGAGCGAACTCCTCTTTAGCACTAGGAGTAAATTGTGGGTTACTATATGCCCATTGTTGTATAGCTGCATAACTTTCAATCACATCTTGTGAATCTGTTCGCTCAAAATAAACCTTAAAGTTTTCAGCAGTCCACAAATGCAGTCTATCAGCGTTTTTGGGGTTAGGAGAAATTATTTCATCTTGAATCTTATCTATACTACGAATATTGTTTTTGCCAGCATGGCTCACTAGAGATTTCCAAAAACTTGGCGCTAAATCAAAATCATAATACCCTCTATGTGCACTGATAAATACATTCGCATCTAATATATACAACTCTATACACCCCTTTTTCTTACTAAATTAACTAGGTTCTCAAATGTTTTATTTCTCAATCCAGTTAATTTGAATGCATCAGTATATTGAATGTTTCCTGTGATAGTCTGATAAATCACTGCATTTGTGAAAATATTGCCTAGTCTGCTCATAGTTGTATTATAGAAGTCGCCCCCGGAAGAGGGTCTAGATTGCTGATTTTTTAATCTTTCTAAATATTCATAGTAAAAGCTAAAAAACTCTTCTTTAGTAATACAGTGTAAGTCCAGCGCCCTTCTTCCAATAACAATTGGACTTACCTTAAATAGGTTACTTAATGTTTCATAAGCTACACCATCGGGGTAATGAATTTGCCATTGCCTCATAAATAACTCTTTAGGACACAACACTTCAGCTGCTGCTTCATTACACAATTTCTCAACGTCTGCATCATGAGCATTTAATGGGGATGCCTCCACAACTGCACTAGAGCCTATTAGAATATGCGCTAGTTCATGTACAAGGGTAAAAATTTGAGCAGATTTTGTATCTGCTGCATTAATGAAAATCAATGGAGCCATATTATCCACTAATACAAACCCTCTGAACTCTGCAACATTTAATGGACGATGAGTATTACTACCTACAATTCCATTTTGCATTACTGTAATTCTATTATTCTCACATTTTTCAATTAAAAATTTTAATGCATTATGAAAGGTTCTATGTTGACGTGCCCAATTTTGTTGTAACTCTAATAAGCTTTGAATTGTATTTGCTAATTGGGAGACAGTAGCATCTCGGTAAGCACCAACAAATTCAAGTTTTGTCCCTACATATTGGTCATAATAGTCTCGCATAAAATCTTGTCTTCTCTGCATAATATGTAAAGTTTCAATCAGGTCTGGACTTACTTGTTCGCTTTCCCCATCCTCTAGTGTTCTGTAATGTGGAATAGGTAACGTTTCTATTGGAGGTTCCATCAAGAAGAAATATCCCAACGGAGTGGCCGTAGCTGCAGCAAAATCTTCAAGTTGCTTGAATGTTGGTTGTTTCTCGCCTGTCAGCCATTTATCCAATAACTTAAACTTTTCGTGCAACTTATCCTTTTGAACACGACGATTATAAGCCCATATTAATAACTCCTTTTTAACAGGGACTTTTGTAGCCATAGTTCACCTCCTGAAGATATTACATTCAACAACAATTAAATCTATGTATTCGTTTTCTTATCTATCTTCAAAGTCCCGGAATAAACCCATTTTAATACGCAATACGCATCATTCAATCCTCTTTTGCAACAGTTCATTTAGGACGTTTTAACCATACCACAATTTGGAATATTATGCTATCTCGTCATCTCACGTAAACTATCCCCCACCCATACCTGATGATATCGTCAGAACGCCTAGACCACCTTCTAATCCCTGTTGGAATGCTACATCTTATTCTCTTGTCAATACAGTTATGAAGCACTTAGTTCCTACATATTTCTCAATGTCAGAAAGTATACTATTTGAATCGTATATCATAATTGTTTGGATATATGATTTGATATGTGTCAAATCATATTAAAAAGCTTATGAACTGTTTCAATAAAACTATATACTTTTAGCCATATAGAATGAGCAGGACCTAAGGATAAGGCTCTGCCTCATGTATAGTCATCTTCCAACCAAGGACTTAAGCCAAAGCGTGGAACTTGTGTTATCCGATGCTGCTATTATCCTCGAATCAATCTATATTATTTATCTCTTTTTATTTAATGTCGGATTGACTTCTTCGAACAAAATCGTGAATACTAATATAAAGTTCAAATTAAATTATGCTTTGGCTCCCAATAGTTGCATAAGTGAATAACTTTGAATCTTCTATTCTATAATCAATATATATTGAATTAATCATATCTACATTGGTATACTCTCGCAAGTTTCCAACCAAAACTCCGTCTCCATAAATACTATTTATCAAGACGTAAACTCCACCAACTGATAGAAGTGCATTTTCCAATGTTGCACAATCAATTCCATCATTATTATGTTTAATCTTATTATATGTATTCCACCATTTCGGGATTAATTGAGATGTTATTTTAGATAATCCATCCCATTCCAATAACTCCACAAATGGAAATAATTTATGCTTATCTTCATGCATAGACGGTATATAAGGAGATGATAAACATACATTATGAAAATTCAAAATCTTATCTAACGATAAGTAATTAATAATATTTAACTTTCTTTCGACAGGTTTGTCGAATAAACTTATATATACTTCTTTTGATACTAACTCGTATAAATTACATGCCTCTCTAATTATAGAGGCGAATCTAATCGAATTAGTTTTAAGATTATTATAATTAGGCTCAACGTACTCAAATGTTCGGATTAGTTCTTTTTCTATCAGTAAAAATTGACTGCGGATTCTCATTACACTTTGACTAGTTTTTTTTTGGAAAATCTTCTGCTCTTCTTCAAGTGATTTACCTATATATTTTGTTAATATAACATCATGTATACGTATCCCCTCCCTAATTTCTGGTAACAGATAAGTTTCTTTCATTATTTTTCACCTCTTTTATTTTAACTACCTATATAACTGATATCAAGTATTTCAGCAGTTTCGGATAACGTTTGGCATTCCTAACGTTCAAGCAGCTTAAGTGACCGAAGGGAACGGGTCACCAGACTTAGCTGATTGAATGTATCGCCTAAGTTAACTTCTCTGATTTCCCCCTTGGCGACCAAAAATCGTCAGCGACGATGTAGGAATGTAATATTAACTGAGTATCACACTCCCCGAATTATTCTACAAATATCTTATATTTTTTTCTATATTCTAACTGATTCTCAAATGAGCTGTTCCTTACTTCTTCAATTGGTCTAGCAATATCGAGACTGCACCCTATTCTCTATGAAACAGTTAGTTCTTTATCATTAGCGTCTTTAGTAGCGACATAATCAGAAATATTCTTATCATAAACACGTAAAACTTCATCACCATATTTATCTTTCAGTGTTAAGGCTATTAATTTTATATAATTAAATACAGTTTCTCCATAGTTGGAAGCTTCATCATAACTAGCAAATTTACCTTTATGAATGACATCATTTCTAAACTTAATTCTACTATTTTCAATTAAAGGGGGAACTTTGCCCAACTCAGACAAATATAAAATATAAAATATAAAAAGCACCAAGTTGCCTTTCTGACTGATTACTTAATTGCTTCCAAGTCCTTATAACCTCATCTTCATTAACCCGTCTCTTCTTCAAGAATACTTGAATATAAAATTCATAGAATCTCTCAAGAGCCGCAGCAAAGCTAGAAACTGCTTGTCACTAATATAGAATATGATTGAATAAACATGAAGCTCCCTCAACAATAAAAAAAGCCCACCTTGATAAACATTATTAAGAGGCGTGGTGGGATCTATTGGTTTTATTTTATAAAATTTGTGTGAGAGCTTCAAACAAGCTTTTGAACAATCCCTTAAAACAAGTTAGAACAATGAGACCGGAATAATCTTCCGTCCTCCCTTAACCAGGGTCGATTCTAGCAAGTCCCCTTTGGTGCCACCAAAGTAAAGTTGCCAGTACACGCCGAATCGCACGCTCACATCATTCTTAACTAGCTCCGGAGGGGTGACGATTAGCCATTGGAACTTGAGCGCCTTAGAGATTTCAAACACAGGATCGAGTACGTTATTCGAGACCATCTCTCCAAAAGGATTATCGTATAAGAAGACCGTCCAGCCTTTGTTCTCACGGTTCACCCGCTTATGGGTCATGATCATCATCGCTACCAGTAGTTGCACCGATTGACGCTGTCCACCGCTACCGACTGCCTCATCCAGCGCACCGCGATTGATGACCTCCCAGTCCGAATAATGGTATTCTTCCGGTGCAGCATAGAGGAAATAATTCTCTGTAACAGGCTTGTACACCTGAAGAATCGGAAACCGGTTCTGGAGCGCGGCATAGACAATTCGTCCATCATTAATGAACTCTCTAATAGCCAACGCTGGCACTTGTTCGATCTTCGAATACTTTTTGAGTAATTCAATGATACAACGATTGAAGTAGTCGCTCACCATTGGTTCCACATCATCGCTTGTTTTCGGTACGTTGATGTTCTTATAGTTCAGCCGGACAAGTGGGAAGGCGAAGTTGCCCTCGTTATGAATAATCATCCGCCGTTCCATGCGCTTCATAATATCGACGATCTGGACGACTCGCAAGGAGGCACGTCCTACCCACATTTTTCGAGAGAGCTCCATGTCTTCCTTATCGCTCTGTATGCTCTCAATCTGATCTTGTGAGCTCCGTAGCATGGAATCAAGCACCTGTTGTGCAATCGAGAAATCCTCCCAGTGAATCGTATTCAAGCGATCCTGGATCTTGGTTTCCAGCTCAGCATTCCAGCCACTCTTGGCGAGCCTGCTGCTTAGCGAATTTTTCTCTTCCTTCACTTTTCTCGAAATCTCGTCTCGGCTAGCCCGAATTACCTTCATCCGTTGAAGCCAGTAAGCTACAAGTGCTTCACAGCCTTCTCTTACACTTAGCCTCAACTCTTCTGGGACATCACGCAGATTCACCCTATCCTCAATATATGCGTTCATAATTTTGCTCTGGTTCGATAGTATCTGAAGGAGGGCATCAATGCGATCTTGAGCTCTTTTACATTGGTCAAGCATTCGTTCGTTATTTTGGGATCGTTCCTGAATTTCGTCATCCTTACGATCCAGCGCATCATTCCATAACTCCACGGCACGTTCATGTTTCTCTTTGATCGCTTTTTCAGCTTTGCGCAGCTCCTTCTGTAGGTTGACCATTTCAGTCTGACAACGGGTGAAGGAGTCACGAACATGCTGGTAGTCCTCTTGCAGCAACGTCGTATTTGATTTCTGACGAATCTTTGCAGACATAATGGACTCAGCCGTATCTGTGGGCTCAGCTGCATTCCGCCAATCTACATCCAACTGATTCAGACTGACTTCAAGCTCCGCCAGATTCTCGCTTGCTTCTTTGATCTGGTTCGTTCTTGTACGGATTTCCACCTCATTCTGGGTGAGTGATTGCTGCAGACTTTCAACGATACTGAGCTGCTGAAGCAGAATGTTCTGTGCGTCAGGATCTATTCCGACTTCGCTCTCATTGCCAGTTACAAGGTAATCTGCAGGAAAGGCAATCTCAGGGAACAAGTTCTGTAATCTTGGGAAAAGTAAGTATTTTGTCTCACCCGTCCATTTCTCACGTTGTTCATTGATACTCACCATTTGCGCTTTGAGTTCTTCCAGTTGCTGATTTTTATTCGAGATTTCCTTATCTAACAGACTCTTTCGCTTCACTAATTCTTGCTTTTCCTTATAATTCAATTCTTGCTGCTTTGTCCGCTCCACCCATTCACGTAGGGCTACTTCTCTTTGCTCATGATCTTCCTTCAGGAGTTCTTCTTCCGCATGCTCCCTGCTAATCCGAGCAATAGTGCTCTCATTCTCCTCCATTTCAGCATTTAGATTGCTAATGTTATGCTGTAGTTCTTTCTGGAGGAGTGCCAGGTTACTCAGCTCAGCTTTAAAAGTCATAGAGTTATCCGCTTGGAATAACCGCTCGAATTCTTGACGAGCTGACTTTAAATTCGACAAATATGCTTCCTTATCCTTAAGCTCCTGTTCCTGCTCCTTGAGCTTTGCTTGAATCCCATTTCTCCACTCCAGAAAGCGGTCAGGCTGCAGGACCATTTGTGATCCTTGGTTAGTTAACAGTAAGAAAGACTCCTGGTCAACAACTGCCATCTCCTCACGGATAAATAGCGGCACCGCTGATTTTAAGAGTGTATCTTTCAACATCTCAGGTTGGATTCTGTCAGCTTCACGTCTAGTTAAGATCAGACCATAAGGAAGAAGTGGATGGCGCTCCAGTTCTTCCTCCCGCTCTATAAAAGGACGGTCATTCAAGTAGGAACTCCCTGGTGTTGATACAATTTTAAGTGCGTCGAGCGCATCCTTCACCGCTAGAACATCTAAATTCGGTAGCCAGTAGCTTTGCGTTTGAAGCTCCACATCCAGCAGTAGATTGTAATAATCACGTCTAGACCGTTTGATCTGGTGCTCTACTTCATCTATTTTGCGAATAAAGCGTTCCGAAATGGCACCCTTCTCTTCAAAGAGGCCTGTAGTCCCCAGAAGATTATGTTCCTCAAACATTTGCAAGTACGTGACAAGCTTTGACCAGATCTGCGACTCTTTACGACTCTGCACATCGAGCAGGCTATTAAGCTCAACCGCGTCTCGCTCATAATTGCGACGCTTCTCACTCAGCTCGGCATCTGTCTTCTCATGCTGTCTTCTATGGAGTTCAGCCTCCTTACGCTGTTCCACCAAGCTGACGATGGTATCCAAAATACTTCTGACAGTTGTTTCCGTTCGTTGAAGTGCCGTTACTGGCGCATTAGCGGCTTCCGTTCCATACTGAGATACGACTGCTCCCATATCCTCTGTATACCGCCGAATGGATGCTGTGAGTTCATTGATTTGATAATCCAACCCGCCTGCTTCACTAAGAAATCCCTCTCGCACCTGACGTAGTCCCACTTCTTCAACCGTCAGTGATTGATGAGCAGTCTTGAAGCTAGAGAACGTCTGTTGCCAGAGGTGGAACACCACATCCCACTGCTTACGAAGCTCTTCCTTCGCAGCCTGAATACCCTCCTGACTTTCTTTCATCTCCAGAGAGCCTTCAATCGCCTGAATCTCCTTCTGCAATTGTTCAATTTGTCCAGTCTTGGACATGCGCTTAGCCATATAATGATCCATTTCATACTTCTTCTCCAGCGCCTTGGAATCATCTAACCGAGAGCGTGCTCGCGCCTGATCATCGCTTAAGCTCTTGAATTCCTGTTGTTTATAATCCCATTCTTCCTTACTACGAAGATATTTTAGGTTGTCCGTCTCAAAGCGAATCTGCTTCGCTTCCTGATAATGCCCAACCAATTCATTCGCAATCTTGCTACGATCACCTTCAGCATTTCTCTGCTCATCATGAATAACCGTGTAGATCTGGCGCCCAAGTAGAAGGGTTTCCTTGTAAATTCGCTCCGCCTCCATTCCCAGCTTCACCTTCTCATAGAGAGGAGCAGCCATCCCGAGAAACTCTGTATATGCCTGTTCCCTCTGTTCCAGCATCGGTAGTCGCTGGGCAACCGTTGCCGCATCGATAAACATCCGCTGTAAGGTATTATCGTCTTCCCTTAGCCCCTCATTCAAGCTCGAGCCGATTTCCGGAATGATTAGTTTTTCGAATACGTTATGGTTCGTAAAAGCATCATTCTTTTTGAAATAACCCTTTATTCCCCCCTCTTCCCCATTAATCCGACGCATATTGCGCCACTCGGCAATATGGATATCCCGGACGGCTAAGAAATCATAATATCTCTTCATATCAGAACTATGACTACCGAATGGTACAATCTCATTGCGCCGCTCGCGTATCAATTGCTGAATCGTCTCAAAGCTAGTCGGCTCAGCAGTCGTCTCGTCGAACAATGGCAAAGTCGAAAGTGTAAGCTCTGACCCTTCCTCATAATCCATGAGTGCATACAGTAAGTAGTCTACTTTGATATCCTGCTGATCAAGCGAGTTATGCGCCGTCATCGCTATGCCGGTCGTCATATATTCATTGCGCTCACTGTTGTCGAGATGCCACTCAATCGCTACGTGAAAGGTATAAGGTTTCAACTGTCTTTTATGATTATGAAAGAACGCCTCAACTTGATTCTCACTATCTTTTCCCCATGGCGTCTTGGGCATAAGCAGCTGAAAGATCGCTTGCAAAAGTACGCCCTTCCCGCCACCGTTCATCAGCGTAATCAACGTATTGGCTGGACCTTCCTCGTTGCAGAGGTCAAGGATCAGATCATCGTATTTCTTGAGCATCTTCTCATACTTGAGCCCGGTAATGCGTATTCGTTCAATCCGTGGCATCGGTTCCACCGTCTTTCTCAGCTAAAGTTCGTCCGATCAAGCCTTTCAATTCCTGATATCGGTCGACATCATGATATAAATACCGCATTCTCTCGTACAACTCTTCCCTTGGGAAGATCCGCTTCTCCGTATCTGAGATGAGCACCAGCTTCTCTTCTTCGAGAAGCTTCATCCCTTCATGAATCAGTCCGATGCGTGAATTAGATCCCCTCGATAGAAGATCGCTCTCCTCCTGGCTCTTTGTCTGCATATACAGACTGCTCCACACCTTGTACATCGCTTGAATATCCAACTGCCACTGCCCACTGAACCGACCATCCACATCCATCTGGAACCATGCTTGAAAAAGTGACGATACCTGATCAGCAATTTGAATATAGGACATACTGTCCTGTCCGGACTTGAAATTTGTCTCGTCCTGATCAATCTCAGCCAGAAAGACAAGGATGATAATATTGATCGTATGTAAATGCGTCTTGCGCTCAATACGTGAATATTTGTTCTTCAGCTGTGTGAAATTAGTAGCGAATACCGAACCGAGCGGATTGACTAGCAAATGGATGCGATGTCCAGAATTCATCACCCGGCAACCACCTTCTTTGGCGACATACTTAAGTGCATCATAGGCTCCCGCATCCTGAAGGCATTCTGCAACCACAGGATCATCGAGCGGTATCACTTTCTTGCGAAGCAGTTCAAAGAATAGCCGTGAGGCTTGCTGCAATTGTTCTAACGAATAACTCATGTTGTACACTCACCTCTCTACTATTGTAATGGTATATGGACTCATATCCAGGCCAGCACAGCGAACCCGTTCGGTCTGCTCAGACGAAATAATGGTCGTCCGCAGCTTCTTGCCACGCAAGCCCGCCAATTCGGGATCACTAGCGAGCAGGTTCTGGATCAGCATCTGGCATTCATCTGACCCTTTGCCACCCTCTTCAACTTGTTCCTGAACAGTAATCTCTGTATGAAAAAACTGCACCCATAAGTCCACCGCATTCGGTGTTCGAGCCCATCCTTCTAGTTCCTCTATGGTAAAGGCATCTGCACAGAAGGTGAAGCTCCCACGTTCTGCCAAAGCCTTGAAGATGGGTCTCCACAGATCAGTCACTTCCGTCCAAGGAATACCCTTAGGAACATATTGAACGGACTGGGCATCCTTATCTTCTTCCGACTCATCCATCAATAATTCTGAGACAAAACCAACATCCTGTTCTTCCCAAGCCCATGGGAGTGGGTAGACGAAGTCCTGATTCGGCGAGAACAACCCGCTGATCAAAATTTCCAAGCTATCGCCACTTGGCAAGCCTTCTTCTTTCACCCATTCCTCCCATACACTTGTACGGAAGTTAAAGCCTACGGCTCCCCAGAATAATTCAGGGAAATTCAATCTTAAATTGGTCTCGACCTCAAAAATATTTAATACGACCTCAGCTAACTTATCGTGCACTCGTCTAGAGAGCTCGACCCGTTCAGAGAGCATGCGGATCTCATTAAAGTCAATAACATCCTTCTCATCATTAGCCAGCCGGGCCAGTGAGCGGTGAATATTATCAAAATGTTTGCGTTCTTCATCAAACTGCTGATGGATTTCCTCTAGCCGTTGATGCCGCTTCACCCCGTATTCGCTAAAAATATGCTTCGGGTTACGGCGAAGAGCATTCCGGTATTCCTGCTGTTGCTGTGTCATTTTACGGACTCGGGAGATAAGTTCATTCACATCTTGGAGTGCCCTCGTCACGCGTCCATGCTTAATATGCATTTGAATCTCGAGCAATTTAATGCTGATCTGGAATTCTTCAATAATTTCATGGCTCATAAAAATAAGCTCCATAGCGTATTCAGAGAGCCGGTAGATCGTTCTACCACTCTCTTCCCAGCTGCTTCGCGTGGCATCCTCATCCACTGTGAAGTACTTATACTTCTGCACCAACATTTGTCGGGACGCATCGTCATAATAAAACGATTCAAAATCCCCGCCATTCCCGCTCCACAATAGACCGTCCACGAGACGCTCTACATATTCTGTCGTCCCAAGATTTGCGATGTTAAAGTGCTCTAGCGCTGTCCAGGCTAGGACTATAATATCATCCTTGGATCTTCTCTCATTGGATTCTAGTTCCAGATAATAGACTTGCAGCAAGACGCTCAATGCCACCATCTCTTTATATGGTTGCAACTCGCCAAGGTTCATACCCGCTCCCAAGTTCCACAAGGGATTGAGCCGTTTATTCCGTTCACCAAAATCCGACCAATTCATCCTTAAGTCAACCTCGCCATCACTTCATAATTTAATATTTCCTGCGGTACTCTACGGTTCTCATCCAGCAGTTGGTCAATGAACTCCCGTAGTTCCGGATACTCCGAGAACTCTTGCAGCACAGTAGTCAGATGATTCGGATTACAGCTCTGTTCCGTGTCATACGTATAAGTACTTCCGGTATGCTCCATCATCTGCTCATAAATGGGAATTGCCAATCTAAGATCTAAATCAGGATAACTGTGCTTCAGTTTGCCGTATATATCCCATCCTGCTCTGTCCATATCCCCCACATAGAACAAGATGATCCGAAGCGGATCAATATCCAACTCCTCCAGAAAGAGTAGGCTACTGTCAATCTTCCAACCCTCGCCATAAATCAGCATGTCGGGTGATAAGCCACATACCGTCTTCCCTTGTCGCATCAACTGTTTAGCAGAGTGGAAAAACGATTTATTCTCCACTATAAGAGTTATTGCTATTGTCTTGGCAGGTTGGACATAGTGAACAAAGGGCTCTCGAGCCACTACAGCTCTTAAGTCAGTAAGCGTTAGTCCGATTCTCCGAAGAAAACCTTCTCCTTCAGGTTCAGAGAGCCATTTTTCCCGACCAAACAGCTCCAACGATCTTTCTTCTCTAGTAATGACTTCCCGATCCTTTACGGTTAGCAGAAAAGTATAGACCTGTTCTATTCTCGTCCACACTTTCTCTACTTGTTCTTCCGGATGGTTATCGTAATAGCGCAAATCCAATAGGTCTTGCATCCTTAACATGGCCGAGCTATCCCAACCACCGGACGAAGGGGTACTTTCTGTTAACCAGTAAGCTGTATGTATAAAAGGAGGCTTATAGCTCTTCTGACTGGCGTGCACAGGAATCAAATAGTTATCTGTCAGCAGTTCCTCTATAGCGAACGCAAGGATAGTGAACCCTCCGTCAAGTTCATAGGCAGAGCGATCCGTATAAACGGTTTGAACAAACTCTTTTTCCAGCCAATCTAGCTTTATCTTACGCCTTTTATGGCGGACAACACCGAATTGACTCTCTATGATTTTCATTAATATCGTTCTCAGTAAAATCACCTCACTACATTGAAACCCATATTATTCCTCAAAGGGATAATATGGGCCTAAGATTACAAATTAACTTCTAAAAAACAAGAATATATGTTCAATTATAGAAATTAATTAAAGTTTTTTCTATTTGCACTATACAAAAATCCATTATGATAGGGCAACGATATTATTGACTCATTCGAACATCCCATCAGAGTAAAAATTTCTCAATAAGTTGGTTATGTGCTTTATAGTTAGTTAGCCCGAAAGATGAATACGTTACTCCGGTCTATCCCATGTTTATCAACGTCGTCACTACTTTACACTTAATCGTGACATTATAAGATAGGGATTTTAGTGGGATGCAATCGTAATCGACTTAACTAAATAATCAAGCACTGATTTTGAGGTTGAGCCTAAATATAATAAGACAATTTATTCAAACAAAAAAACCTTCCATTCGAAGGGTAGCTTTACATCTTATTAACTATCCTTATTAAAGAAAGATTACATCTTATTCCCCGTCAAAGCTTGGAATACCCTCATTTGAACTTTCATATTCATTTAAGAATTTGTGAATATTCCCGCTTCCCCAGTATTTCACTTTATTTTATTAGACTTCTTATTTCTTTGACCTTTTTGAGTATGTGAGGGAATTTTCTTTGTCTTTCTATTGATTTAATTGCGGATGAACATCCTTGGACTATATTACATAATTTTATAATATTTTTGGCTTCATTCATATCAGTTAAATCTGAATTGACAAGCTTATTAAAGTTAATATACATTTTGCCTTGCAACGGATTTGGTGCACTTAAAATATTATTATTCACTATTGTTCCAGTTATTCTAACACCTTTAGTATTTTTTAATAATATAGTTTTCTTAGGATTAACTTGTAAATTATAACTTTTTATTATTTCTACTATTTTATTTTTGAAATCTTTAATAATAATATTTTTTGAAGAGAATGTATTATCATCATAATAACATGAATAGGTAATATTATTATTAATTGATAGACTGTTAATGCTATTAAACATTTCAAAATAACACAAATAACTTAATATAGGACTTGTAGAATAACCTTGTGGCAAATACCTTGTATTTATTTCTGATTGTTCTGTTACTAATAATGTACAAATTTTAGCAACATCGATTGACATATTTAATTTATTCTTAAAAAAATTATAAACATATGTATCACTTGTTGAAGGAAAAAAATCTTTAAGATCAATTATCAAAAAAAACTTATTATCTTTATGCTTTGAAGCATTTTGTATATAATCTCTTTTTTTAATTCCACCAAAGACATAATCAGGTAAAACAATCTTTTGTAAAAAATAATTCAATCTTTTTAGAATATCTTTATACTCTTTTGAAGGATTATAAAGTAATCTAATTTTATTGTTTCCCATTTTTTTAGAAAACGGTAGTGTAATATAATATTTTTCTATCTCTTTAAGTTTGAATAATTCTATTTTTAATAATTCAGATAAATATTTTTTATTTTTAACCCCATATAAGGTGCAGACAGTATAATCTATCATATAACTCCTCTTTTAATTTGATAAATAAAGCAAGAGTTGATAATAAACGATAGAATTTGATAGAGTTCATCAGATATTCTGGCTAGTAAAAGTAGAATTCGGTGAATAAATAAGAATATATTAGGTAGTATTATAATAACACCTATAAAACTAAAATAACTATATACCTTCTTTAAATTAAACCCTCTACTAGTTCGTTTCTTAACACGGCTATTGCGACTATTCATATATATTCCTCCATTTTTGTTAGTAGGGCAATCGCCCCCTCTGCTTAACAAACTGAAGAATAATTTCGGGACTTTAGCCGTATCAACTCTTGCTCTTAAAACTCTGCTCAAGTTTTCAGTGAGCATAATTTTTATCGACATCCTATACCTTGTGCATACATCAGAACAACAACACATCGACGCATCGAATTATGAAATGCACATGGGGATATCATCCTATACCGCCTCTAGGGCAAATTTAAAATGCAGAGATATATTCCCATTATTAATCGCTAAATAAATATACTATATTTCGACATAATTTGGCAAGTTTTTCTAGTAATAATACCAATATTAATCCTCCCCATACACAATCTCCACCTTCACCATCTGCGGTGGCAACTCTTCCCTCAATCTCCACACAATACTCATCGGATTATTCCTCTCATGACTCACATAATCTGCTTCTCCTAAGAAGACAAACGGAGAGTTATATCTATCACTTTCTTTGAATTCCCGAACAAACAACGCTATGCGGTTACCTGTACACCGGTGATGGATATACGCTGAGCGGTCTTGGTGTCTTCAGAGACACTACTTGGTGTCTGCCAATGGAACAGCCTTTCATTGATCACATAATCTTCATAAAGTGTAGTTGGTGAGAAATCCTTATCGGACTTATTTAGTATAATGAAGAAGATATCGGTCTGCTCACTCACTCTCGAGATATTTCACACCTTCACGGAAGATGGTTGCTTTATCCCCATTCCAGTAGCCAAATGCTTCTAATATCTGATCCATACTGTACATACAGTGGATATCTAGTGGACAAGTGAAGGGGAATTCATGTTTCTTATCTACAAAATCAAGATGTTCCTCGTTATATTTTTGGATATCCACAAACTCATCCTTAAATTGAGAGCAGGCTAGAATTGCCTGAATACCTTCTTCGATACTTTTGAATCCCTGCAAACATGACTAACATGCGGTGCTTGTCATCGTCATGTGGCTGCATAGTATTATCCAAATAGTTAATTAAGAACTTCAACCATCTGCGAGAATTCAAGTTTAGCAGTACCGGAATGCGCTTCACGTGTTCGGGATGATCCCATTGGAATCATCCATATGAAAGTTGAATTAGATTATCGTGACAGTCTAACTTTTCAATAAACTATGAGAAAGTGTAGATATCCACATCGATTATTACAAAACTGATCGTTATCAATAGATATTAAAAAAGATGACTCCTGACACGATACAGGAATCATCACTTAACTCTTAGTAATCGGGATTCATTTTAATATATTCATACAAATTCTGCTCTACAGAAGTTTTTAGAAGCATATCCATATAGACGATAGGAACTTCTTTATTATTTTTCCACGGAGTCAATGTCTGCTGAATGGAGGATTGATCTGGAATAGCTCTTCCCAAATAGTAGAAGTCTTCATCTTTATTCACTCTGTTCACGAAAATGTGAATATCCACATTATTTTTTTCAGCGGAAATAATCTTTTGAACTTCACCGGACTTTAATGTTCGATTTCTTTTCGTATACCATTTGAATATGGTTGAAGATATGAACTCATCGCCATAATTTATAATCGTATCAGACTCAGCATCCTTATGGTATGTAACGAAAATTGGACAGGTATTATATTTCGTCCTATATCCATAAACGGTAGAACCTTCATCAGATTCCCAATTCAAGAGCTTACAAACATCTCTCCGGGTATATTTTTGGTATAAGGTCAATGAGGTGCTACTATCAAAGACTTTTGTTTTTTCCTTTGCACATAATATGACATCAAGAAACATTTCTTTGAATGTTTGGTTCGTATCCAAACTTCGTCTAATATCATCATTTAAATAGAACGCGCCATCTCTTAATATACAAATGGGTATATCCCCGTACTTCTTCCTCTGCTCTGCAATAAAAAAAGATAAATCCATCACTCTTCTGACAGATGACAATGTATTCGGATCTGTTCGACAGTTCAATTGTTCTAGCGTCATGACATAATCATCATAGGCAACTTGACCATCTTGAACTAATAACTCTAGCAAAATAATCTCATGTATTCGTTTCCCATCGAGCATTTCTAAAGAAAGCATAGCTAGCACCTGTTGTTCATATGAAGTTAAGACTGGAATATCTTCATTAATCCTTATTAAGAATTGATAGTAACTCTTATAACGCTTCACAATAACAATAGGATCAATAGATCCATTCGTAATAAAATCATGCAATGTTGGCCTGTGACCGATCCTATTCTTCAATTCATGGAAGGCTTCTTTCAATTTCCTTAATTCAGTTAAATTGTTATTCGTAATCGATTTATAAATTCGTTCATTTGCTATTTCTTCGAAATTAATGGTTGAGACGCCATGAATATAGCTCTTATCCTTCATTATTCTCCGTATAGTATCTTTATTCAAAGATTTATCGCCAGATAATGCTATTGGGATTAAATAATTATTCCTATAATTCCCGATGAAATCAATGATCGTTACGAACTCTTTATCCTCATGTTTACGAAGTCCACGCCCCAGTTGTTGAATAAAAATAATGCTCGATTGGGTTTGTCTTAACATCACGACTTGGTTAACACTCGGAATATCGATTCCTTCATTAAATATTTCTACCGTTACGATATAATCGATTGTTCCCTTCTCAAGGGCTCGTATTTGGATTTCTCGATCCTCTACACCATCATCACCCGTTAATGCAACCGTTCGATATCCTTTATCATTGAACATCTCAGATAGGTTTATAGCCTCCTCTTTCCGGCTGCAAAATATTAATCCCTTCACCTTAACACCAGAAAACCCATAATACTCAAGTTTATCAATGATATGATCTACACGTTCATCATTTACAAGCTTTGATAATTTAGAGGAATCATCAATTGTTTCTCCATTCATTTCAAAATCAGTTACACCGAAATAATGGAAAGGACAGAGCATATCTTCTTCAAGAGCAGCTTGTAATCGAATTTCATAAGCTACATTGTTATCAAACAACTGATAGATATTGAAATCATCCGATCTCTCTGGTGTTGCTGTCATTCCGAGCATAAATTGAGGGTTGAAATATTCAAGGACTTTACGATATGATCTCGCACCTGCTTTATGTACTTCATCGATTAAGATATAGTCGAACGCTTTGGGATCAAACTGACTCAGAACATCTGGCTTTGACATCGTCTGAATTGTTGCGAATAAATACTTTGCATGTATGTTCTTCTCTGTACTCGATAGTAATCCAAAATCTTGATCTACGCCGCCTACTACATTCATATAGTCCGATTTAGCTTTAAGTAAAATCTGTTCTCGGTGTACGATAAATAACAATCGTTTAGGATTGAAGTTCCTAACATCGAACGCTGACAAATATGTTTTCCCTGTTCCCGTAGCAGAAATCACTAATGCCCTCTTCTGACTCGCATCACGTACTGCTTGTATACTTTCAAGTGCAGCTAATTGCATTTTATTTGGTTCAATCGTATGAAGTACTGCTTGTTTATCTTTCTCGACTATCGTTGTTAATTCTTCTTTCAGTATGTTTCTAGCTTGATATTCCACATAGATCTTCTCGTAATTCAATATCCATTCTTCTGTTAGAATATTTGCACCATTCCATACTTCTTCAAACTGAGTACGAATCTGAAGTAGGAACTCATCCTGCGGATTCAACTTAAGTCTAACGTTCCATTCATAATTGATCTTCAAAGCTTGCACTGTTAAATTAGCACTGCCAATAATTAATGCATGATCGGCATCCTTATTAAAAATATAACCCTTTGAATGAAATCCTTTTAAATCCGTAAGACGAACATCCATATTCTCTATTTTTAAAAGTTCTCGAAATACTTTAGGGTTATTAAAATATAAGTATGTTGATGTTAATAACCTTCCACTAATTCCTTTCCCCTTTAAATCAAGTAAATAAGATTTGAGTGTTGCAAGACCACTTTCTGTTACAAAAGCTACAATAAACATGAATGACTGACAATGTGTCAATTCTTCTATTACCGAGGACAATATATTTTCATTCTTTACTGGATTATTAATTAACAATTGAGGGGAATATTTTACGAGTGAACCGTCAACTGGTGATAGAACGGTATTCTCAAAGTTAAGAGCTACGCTAGTCATGTAATTTCCACTCACCTTAATTTTTAGCATAATTGTATAATTATTAATCCATTAGCACAATCCAGTATATTACAAAAAGACAACCTACATACAAATGCAGATTGTCCTAAATTCCGAATAAATTATATGGTACTGTCAACTCGATGGTTCATAATCTTCTGGATCGCTGGGATATCAGCAGGAGCCCAATCCAATATGTTTAACTCAGCTCGTGATAACCATTTAATCGCAACATGCTCTGTTAACGTCGGTGTCCCCTCAATTAATCTACAATAATATGTAGTTAAATGAACGATGCCAAAGTCATATTCGTAGGTTGTATCTTCAACATGATCACCAATTTCGACTTGGCAATTCATTTCTTCATGTATCTCACGTTTTAAAGCTTCTTCCGGAGTTTCACCACTTTCAATCTTGCCACCTGGGAATTCCCACTTTAGAGGTAATGATTTACTCACTCCTCTTTGAGCACATAGTATTTTATCTTCATTTACAATAACTGCTCCGACGACAAAAATATCCTTTTTCATAAATCCACCTACCCAAATTATAGACTTATTTTATGCTCTCAGTTCTTTCTAACAATAAAATATATTGTATCATACCAATAAAGGATAATGATGTACACAACCAACAATATAATACCTAATGTTCAACAAGATTAGGCGATCATCACATCCTCGGAGGAAAAGCTCTTAAACTCCCTATCATTCCAATAGCTCTCGAAGGTCGCTTCGATCTTCTTGAGTACATCGTACGAGTCCTTCTCGGTCACCTTCAAATTCCACTCTAACCCACTGGTAAGCGCCGGATTGGATAGGTTGGATGAGCCGACATAGGCCGTGGTGAAACCCGTATCTCTTTTAAAAACATAAGCCTTCGCATGTAACCGCGTCCGACCACTGTCATAGGATATTTGGATCTCGGTATTGGGGAGATTACTAAGCTCGATCACGGCTTTCATATCCGTAGCTTCCATATATGTCGTTGTAATGACGCGCAGCTGTCCACCATTTGCAGTAAACTGCTCGAACTGCTCCATTAGACAGCGCAGACCGCTCCATTTGATAAAAGATACAAGCAGATCGATTCGATCCGCCGTTACATTTTCACGTTTCAGTTCATGTAGCATATTAGGTTCAGAATGAGACCCGGTAAAAAGAGAGCTTTGAGATAGGGGTGTGACAGGTCTCAGCACCTTCTCTTCCTTGATCCCACGGATATGATTTAACTTCGAATACACATAGGTGAGTACTTCACCTTGTTCATCTAACAGGAGCTCGTTGTACTCTTCGTGCCCTAGCGTGTTCTTTAATGTGTCGATAATCTCATTACAGATCCGAATTTGCGCCAATACCGCTTCTTCATCGCTGCTTTGTTCCCGCACGACTTTAAATGCCCTACGGGTCACCATAGCCAAATAATTGGACAGCATCTTCCGCGCTTCTTCCGCATCTAACGGTTCTCTACCAATCTCATAGCGTTCCGGGTCCAAAGCAGATAACTGCTGCGACGTTATATTATTAATGATTTGCTCATAGAGTCCTTGTTTCATGACTTTACCTCATTTATGTAGAATGATGTGTCTCTTAGTCAGGATTCGACATATAGAGTGGATAACCTTTATGGACATTGTTTTCCATGAGTATGTATACAACAATATTTCTTATTATGGTGAATGATCATGGAACGATACAGTCATTTGTTTATCCGAGTATAGAAACCTTATTTAACTCTCTTTACTTTTATCCTAACATACAAGAAACTCAATACCATGTAGGCATTGAGTTTCTTGTATGTAAATTCTAGGCTCCCCTTGTTATTATCATTAAATTTTAGAATTGAAGGTTGCCTTATCTATCTTCAATTGTTGCTTTAGTATTCTACTGAATAATGCTGGAGAAACGCTACGAGCAAACGTCCAGCCATCATTCTGTATCTTCATTTTCTTTATATTCTTGTATGGCATTGCAGATTCGTACGATAATATTTATATTTTTGTCGTTGTTAGTTGGATTATTAGGCAAATATAAACCCCAATCCTTGTACCCATCTTCAGTACTTACAAATCCAGATGCATAAGCTCCCGTGCCACCTATTTTTCCATCTTCTAAAGTAAGCCCATCTTCATGAAACACAGCTGTTAATATGTTTTCTGCTCCCAGGAAGAATACAGGATATTTTATATTTTTGAAAAAATCTCTATACTCTTCTTGGGCTGCTTCTTCAAAACTTTCTTTAGAAATTATTAATCCATCCAATTGTTGATTATCATCTTCAACTAGATCTTGAAGACTTGTCTTCACGTAATTTACATTATCAATTGCTGCAATGTGATTAGTTCCTATTACAGCTATCTTTAAAGCGATAGAGGGACCACTTGGGGTTTCATGCTCAGAAATCGCTTCTTTTTGATTCGTACAGCTGACCAAAATAGTAAAAAATATTAAGAGAAGTAAACATAATTTTTTAGTCATTGAGACTTCCCCTTTTTCTTGTTATCCGTTGTGAGTTTCCTTTCTAAGCTTCATGTCACGTACATAAGTAGATACATAATATTATAAACTTCCTCCAAAGTAAATAATTAGTAATTATGAATCTATTTAGAAATAGATTGTTTGCTGAGTCGAAAACGCTAGACCAAAGGAATGCTATCTAAAAAAAACATTCCACTAATTGAGAACCGAAAATTCTAAGGTGGATTACAGCATATGTAACACACAAAAACCGAGGTCCCCATGTCATGGATTCCCCGGTTAATAGTAGTGTGCATATATGTGGATCATACCCACGAACAAGATAGTTCTCAATCTGTTGCTCGTTATAACGGAAGCCCGCTTAATCCACTAATCTAATTAGACTATACTTCTTTTTACCTTTACGAATAATGATGAACCGACCATCGAATGATTTGTCTACGGTCACTTCCGTGTTTAAATCCTCTACTCGTTCACCATTCATGGTGATCGCTCCATTATTAATATCTTCTCTTGCCTGACGCTTAGACGGTTCGATACCTAGATCTACTAACCAGTCCACAATATTCTTTGTTTCTTTGGCAGCTTCGAACGTAGGCATTTCTTTAAATCCTTGTTCAATTTCATCTGCTGTTAATGATTTAATGTCTCCACTAAATAAGGCTTCCGAGATTTTAATGGCTTGTGTTAAAGCTTCTTCATTATGAACGAATTTGGTCATCTCTTCCGCAAGTACTCGTTGAGCTACACGCTTACCAGGTTCTGTTGTAACCTTATTCTCTAATTCAATAATGGCTTCTTTAGATAGGAATGTGAAGTATTTCAGGTATTTAATCACATCACGGTCATCTGTATTTAACCAGAATTGGTAGAATTCATATGGAGATGTTTTATCAGGATCTAGCCAGATCGCCCCGCCTGCCGTTTTACCAAATTTCGTGCCATCTGATTTCAACATTAATGGAATCGTTAATCCGAATGCCTTCGCTTCTGGACCTTCTTTTTTACGAATCAAGTCTAGACCACTCGTGATATTACCCCATTGATCAGATCCACCAATCTGTAATTGAACTCCTTCTTCTGCATACAGATGATGGAAGTCCATGGACTGGAGAATTTGGTAAGTGAATTCAGTAAATGAAATCCCACTATCTAAGCGACTTGATACAACATCTTTGGCCAGCATCGCATTGATGCTGAAATTCTTTCCATAATCACGTAAAAAGTCGATAATGTTTAATGAATGCGTCCAGTCATAGTTGTTTACCATTTTCAGTTGAGCATCGCTATCGGTGTCAAATAGCTTCTTCATCTGTGCGGTAAGTGCGTTCACATTATCTTGTACTTGCTCTAATGTCTGTAATTGACGTTCTGATTGACGTCCACTTGGATCACCAATGGTTCCTGTCGCTCCACCAATTAAGATAACAGGTAGATGTCCAAATGATTGGAATCGTTTCATCATCATGAATGGAATTAAATGTCCAATATGCATGCTATCACCGGTTGGATCGACACCACAGTACAGAGCAATCTTCTTCTCACTGACTAATTCACGTAATCCTTCTGCATCTGTCTGTTGGTTAATCGCGTCGCGCCATTCTAGCTCATCAATAATATTCATGTTACTCATCATCATCCAGCCCCTTTATATATAAGTGTTGATTGATCCCCTATACGTCCAATAACGCCATTACGCAAAAATCGCCCCTATGTCTACAATAGACATAGGGACGATTCATTAACCGTGTTACCACCCAAATTGCATAAATAGTGCTACAAGCTACTATTCATACCACTCTTAGCCATATTATCGTTGGCTAGTCCGCTTAGTGTTACCTAAGATACTCCAGAGTGTAATTCACAAAACTGTTTGTACTAGGTCACATCAACCCCTAGCTTTCTGAACAACAGTGACAGTTTGCTACTCATTCCTTCAACGTATACCGTATATTAGATTAAAGTCAGTATAGAGAATGAGAAGTCAGTTGTCAATCCGGTGGATATTGTCCTAACCATAAACAAGGCATTTTTTCTTAGGCCTCTATCTTACTCATTTCCTTATTCAATAAATCTATAGGGTGTGCATAACCCAGTGTTCCGCACATCAAATTATTACCTACCCATCTGTTAAGTTCTATTAAATTGAGATGATCATTGGGTATGAATTCTTCGATTTCCCATGTTATAGAAATAAGGAATTCACTTATTTGACTTAGAATACTTCTATCATGTGTCTTTGTATAAATAACTTCCCCACAATTATCCATATAAGTATCTACTTTATTCTCTGAGAAACCCTCAGCAAGGAATGTTTCTCTTATAGCACTCAGAACAATACTTTCAAACTTTTTGAAGTGCTCAGCCTTTAAACCGTATAACACAATGCAGTATCGCGTTTGATTATTCATTAGAATAACGCCTTTTCGTCTATCAAACATAAACAAATTGGCATGCCATTCATAGAAAGGCTCTCGCTTCATAGGCACAACATCATTTGTCTTTATTTTCATTGCCTCAGAACATTTTTTAGTACATTCAATAAACATACCTTCACCTCATACTTTCATCTATACTTTCCTGAAAGAAATCAGAATATTGATTTGCTCATAGAGTCCTTATTTCGTGAAGTTACCTCATTTGCGATAGAGTAATGTGACTCTTAGTCAGGATTCGACAGGAGAGTGCATAACCTCTATAAACATAGTTTCACAAATGATTATATACAACAATAATTTCCTTCCTACATACAACAAACTCAATGCCTACATGGCATTGAGTTTGTTGTTCATAGAATAGAATCTGTATCCTTGGATCATTGACGTGTCACAAAACACGCCTTATCCTGCGACAACCTCAATATTTATCGTTGCCTTCATCCCCATTGCGCTCATCACAGCTTCAATTTTCTCGGCAGTGGCTCCATAATACTCGTTCCGCTCATCTCGGGAAACCTGTGCATCCGATACTCCCAGTTTTCTAGCTAGGTCGGATTGAGACATATTTATATAAATTCTAAATGCAATGAGGCTTTTTCCTATATCCGTAAACTTGTAAATTGGATTAAATGAACCCCTTTTTATTCTTTCATAGTACTCCACTTCTTCCTTTAATTGTTCGTGGAATGATATTAGTGGTTCAATCGCCATATCAATCTGCTCATCATTTAGACCCATTTCTTTAAATCGCATCTTTTCTCTCGCAATAAAATCCTTATCTTGTTTC
Organism: Paenibacillus sp. IHBB 10380; assembly: GCF_000949425.1. NCBI lineage: Bacteria > Bacillati > Bacillota > Bacilli > Caryophanales > Paenibacillaceae > Paenibacillus > Paenibacillus sp. IHBB 10380. The sequence goes on along the minus strand of NZ_CP010976.1, from coordinate 5,553,616 downwards.
AACTTTTCCTGTGCTTTTTGGTAAGCTGCTTCGTTTTTTATCAACTTTCTCAGCTCCTCTATTTAATAACTTTTACAATTCCCTTTGGTTCAAATGAATCGCGTGTTTTTCTAAATTAAACTCCCTTACAATGTCGGGCAAGGTTCTGACGTCTGCTACAAAATAACCATCAATATCACCGGGGCTCGCTTTGTCTTCAACAAACGAACCATCTATAAAAATGTCCATTATACCGACTCTCCAAAGTTGATTAACCAATACCTCCAAGTTATTTACTAAAGTCATCATTGTATTCGTATCCCATGGAGATCCATCTTTAGGGCCTGTTACAAGCAAAGAAGTACGTAATTGATCTAATGTCATAGAGTAGTCTTGTGCATACAAAAGAATTTAATATACAATAATGTTAAATTGACAAATTTGTTAATTTAATTATAACTTGCTTATTCTAGATGTCAAGTCTATTCCCCCATCTAACCCAATTGAGATTCAAGTACCTCTAACTCTTCCGATGTGAGATCTCTCCATTGCCCTTGTTCAATGCCGTTCATGGTAATATTCATAATTCGAATCCGTTCGAGCTTTAGCACTCGGTATCCGAGAGCCTTGCACATTCTACGAATTTGAAGATTCAGACCTTGAGTTAAGATAATCCGGAACTCATACTCATTCATTCGGAACATGTCACAGGGTTTCGTTCTTACGCCGAGAATGTCCACGCCACTAGACATATTGTGTAGAAATTCGACTGTAATTGATTTGTCTATGGTCACCACATACTCTTTCTCGTGACCATACTCTGAACGCATCATTTTATTGACGATATCCCCATCGTTGGTTAATAATATCAATCCCTCCGACGCCTTATCTAATCTCCCAACAGCAAAAATCCGAGAAGGATGGTTGACGAATTCAATGATATTTCCCGCTACATGGGGTGCTGCCGTACACGTAATCCCTATCGGCTTATTGAGTACGATATAGATGGGTTCCGCTTTACTCGGTATCGGTTGACCATCAATAAGCACAATATCCTCAGGGCCTACATGGGCACCTGGCTCACATATCACATCATTGATACTGATTCTACTAGCAGCGATTAAGCGGTCCGTCTCCCGCCTAGAACAATAACCTGTCTCACTAATATACTTATTGATTCTTATCAAGTAATACAGCTCCATCTACCATGTAATTACTTCCCATCCATCCGCTACAGTAAATTTTATGTATAGCTCTTACTCGTCTTGCAGGTTGCTCAGTGATCTATCGGCACCTCAGCACGCTCCAGTCATCCATTCTACCATAATACTGAATCTCGATTTCTCCATATGGTTTAAACTGTTGCAGTGACTAATCGAGTGCGACATATTTACACGCCTTGACCTCATTGGATTTCTTCATACAACATGCGGTAGATGGGAACAGCACTCTACATGGGTTGCAGAGGATAGGATAATTACATTAGACTATAACAAACAGGCTACTAAATGACATGTATTCATTTCTTATCAATTCCATCGAATTCATCATAGAATTATTCTAATATATAAGAACTAGCCCACTATGAAGGAGTTATGCATATGAGTTTCTTAAAAGGACTTGGTAATATCGCAGGTGAAGTAACAGGCAGAGTGATCGGCGGGAGCGTCCGCGTGGTTGGTGAAATTACAGGTAGTCGCTTCGTTAAGGAGATCGGCGATAGCGTTGAGAATGCTACGATTATAGCAGGAAGAACAGCCGGGGACTTAGCCAGTGGCGTGTATGATACGACAGCAGGTCTGATAACAAATAACGAGGAACAATCCAAGAATGGAATGAAAGATATCGGTGGTGCCATAACAACAACTGCTAATGGTGTTGTCAGTTCCGTGAAATACACCTACACCAATGGTAAGGAAGTGGTCGTAGGTTTCACAGAAAATGATAATACGAAAGTTAAAGACGGTGCTAAAGGTTTAATTAGAGTTGCCGCCGTAGCTACTTTGGCCGTTGGTATATTAGATGTTATGGACGGTGCGGACGGATTAGAACATACGGATGGTCCAACAATTGAATAGCTGATGCAGAACCTACCATCTAATCTTTCGATTCTACTGAGATAACCTCCAACAAGAATCCGTACATGACGTTCGACCTCATGTACGGATTCTATTATACAACGTTGCTGGTCTAGTATCTTTCTGTAAATTATAAACACCAAGAAGAAACGGTTACCATCCTTAAAGGAATGTAACCGTTTCCATTAGAAATATGCAAAGTATCTTTGAAACTTATGCCTGGACTATTGTTTGGATTCAGCGCTGTGAGTTGATTCACTATAGCATCGTACCGACAAGAACAGTGTAAGACACGCAGCCGTACTCATTAGCCATATTTGTTTTCTCTTTTTCAAAATGATATCACTCCCTCTATAAAGTAATGTTTCTTTCTTTCACGTGCGTTAGATCTCGTCAACCCAATGTTTTATAATAACTTATATGTAATAATTTGTTGTATACTATATTAACGAACCTATCTACCATAAACTAACGAAAATATCTAAAGAAAGTTAAGTACAACGTCAGAGGTAGTCCATCACATACAAACACCCCAGCGATCTTCTGTCCACTACTACAATTCAAAACGATTCGGGGTATATCCTATGGAACAATGGCTCTTTCTATTGCGCAGTAAAATTGAGGAATTAGATATAAATACGCAACAATTCATTTATGACTCCTTTTACAAGCAACTTTATGCCGATATTTACTTCCTCATTCGTGACCACGGTATAACCGAAGACATCATCCAAGATGCCTTCTTAAAAGTAACTTCATCAGCCCCCAAACTCAAACACGATACCCATCTCAAGAGCTGGGTTAGACGGGTAACTCGCAATTGCGCTATCGATTGGATAAGAAAAAATAAAAAAAATCGTCAAGAATATGAGTATTTAGACGTTAATATAAGCAACAGTATGTTTAACGAAGAAATAAGTGTAGCTAGCGAGATAGAGAACAACACGAGAGACGAACTGTTACACCAGGCGCTCAATGAATTAAAGCCAAGCTACCGTATCATACTTCTCATGTTCTATTGGGAACAGAAATCGTATAAGGAAATTTGCAACGAATTAGCTATAACAGAGCAAGTTCTTACCCAACGATTAGCTCGAGCGCGCAAGAAATTGTTTCAACATTTCTCAAGAAAATGGGTTGATGACAATGAATAGTATCCATGATCATGAAGACCAAGATATGAAGGAACTTGTCACCAAGCTTTACAATGATATTGTAATACCTAACCCCACTCCTTCATGGAACAAAGTCCGCATTCAATTGGAACAACGCCGCAAACGAAAAAAGTGGCTGTCCCGTGTTAAGTTGGTTTCCGGAATTGTAGCCGCTTCATTACTTGTTAATATTCTGGTTACTGGGAATATGACCACTTATGCCAAAGTAGCTGGATTATTTAGAGACATTCAGGAACAGGTTATAGAGATTTTTTTCCAAAACTCAACGCATGAACCCAATCCTACAGATGCTAAAACACCACCTCCTGTTGATTCAGCCCATTCAGAGCCAAACACCAGTTCAACTGAAATCATTACATTAGAAGAAGCAAATTCGAAGCTATCCTTCCCTTTACTCCTTCCTACTTACGTACCCGATAGCTTTAGATTGGATCATACTCGGATTTCTAAAGAAGCAGATGGGGAATATACAAGTGTCTACTTGGGATATGTAAGTGATCGCGGCGATTCATTGAAAGTAACTGAACTAGAACTGAATGAACAGACAACGATTAAAATGGAAGTCCATGCGGAATCAGGCACGATCGAGGAAATCCAATTAGGGGATAACCTCGCTATCCTCGTTGCTACTCCTGAAGGTTATACAACACTGGAATGGTTAAGTATGGATAGGCTCAAAATTACGATTTCAGGAAATATTTCTACTGAAGAAATTATAAAAGTCGGAACTTCTATGCAGTAAACAAGAAAAAACGGCTTAGCCGTCCATGATGGGACGGTAACCGTTTCTCGTAGAAATATAAACAAAGTATAGTGAAAATTTAAATTTTCTTGTATTTAAAAGCGAACGGGCATGAATGCCCATTCGCCTTATTGAAGAACTATTGAGTTACTAACTCAGATGAAGAGTAACGTGTTCCACTCTCCTGAACTGTCCCCTTCTTAATCCAATAATATCCTTTGATGCGGTAATAATAGCCTGATTGAGCCGAAATATTTATGTTTGCCTGATACACATAATCTATTTTCGATTCTTCTTTCGACGCTCCAGTGTAAACATCAATCCACGTAGACCCAGTCCAACGTTGTAAGGTAAGCTGAACCCCAATTTTATCCACACCTTCAACTGCGTATGTTTCCCCTCGCATACTTATCTTTCCATCCGAAACCGTTATGTAGCTCGTACCATTACTAAGGTACTTAAAACTAGGATCAAAGGTGGTAAAGAGGCTTATATCCGTAGGCGCTGGTATAGTCTTAGCTTCTGATTCGGATTCGCTAGCAAAAATTTGACCGGGCATGAAAAGGCCGAATATGATAGCAACAAGCATAAATCTTCTGAAAACGTTTTTAAACATTCAATCTCCTCCTTCATTGGTATATCTATATAACGTTGTTCTTCTTACAACCTAACGTTTTTTTCATAGATTTTTTCTATTTTTTATAAAATAGATATTATTTCACCTTTTAATCAATTTATTGCTAAAATATATACTAAAATCAAGACAAAATATTATAACTCGACATATTTCCATCGAACATAACAAAAAAGACCACCTCTAACCGAAAAAATCTGGTTTTCTTGGTCTTCAAAATTTATTTGTTTGGGAAATAGGATAGCAATCGACGTATAACACCCTCTAAAAGAGGTGGTTCTGGTTTACTGCTAAAAGGCTTATCTTCAATCACACACTGCGCATTGTTCAAAAAATAGTTCTCCCACGGCTTCCCCATACGCCCACGGATCACATCATAGGCTTCGCGTAACCGAAACCCTCTACGTTCCATATGATGGGCATCCGATGAAACGATATGAATGAGACCACTTCTGCATAGCGACCAAGCCGCCTTCTCGATTCGTCTACCAAAACCACCCAGTAACGAATGTGTGGTCACTTGCGCGAAAGCGCCTCTCTCAATGAGTTCGGCCAGTCGCTCTGGATGCTTCACAATTTCTGCATTCCGTTCAGGATGAGCAATAATGGGCTTTAACTTCAGAATGTTCAGCTCATGGATCAACTCATCTATCTCCATCGGTATGCGCGAAGATGGCATCTCAATCAGCACATAATGAGAATCAGCGAGTGGAAGTAATTCATTCCTGAACCACGCGTCTAGTAAATCTCCATGCACGCGAATTTCCTGTCCGGTCGCAATCGTTACAGGCACTCCCTCTGCTATTAATTGCTCATTAATAGATCGGGTGAGCGCTACAACTTCGTCTGCACTATTGATATATTGTCCATTGGCATGATGTGGCGTTGCGATCAGCGTTGTAATGCCCTCAAGAGCAGCTGCTCTGGCCATATTCAATGTATCATCCCAATTCGCCGCCCCGTCATCCACTCCAGGCAGTATATGTGTATGAATATCTATCATGTCAGTCATCACATCCTATAACCATATATTCAGACTCACCTGCAGAGATAAGCTTGTGCATATTCTATCACATGAGGAATATATAATCTGCTGTCACGATAGGTCTCCCAATGGTTTATTTAATGTACTTATTGCTAACCAGAGCATCATTAATGACATCTGTAGGAATTATAAATTCTACAAGACCCATGTAGCCTGGAGCGACGTCATATTTATTAAAGGATATAACCAACTGACCCTTATCATTAATATAGAAATCTTGATCTTTATTTATGCCCTCAAACTCTTCTACTGGAGCATCATCTTGTTCCGTTGAAATCCAATAGATCTTGTCTTGATCCGCCTTCATTTGTGCTCTCATCTGTTCTTTAATATTGTCACTAATTACGCTAACATATCGATCATCCTTGAATAGCATAGGCAGGCTCAATAATACTTGATTTTCCTTATCAATCGTATCGTGCATCATCACTGTTGACGATGAACCTACGGTATTCATAACGTATCTACCGATAGCAAATATCGTTTGTGTATCTGTTTTAACCTCGAATCCCGTATCCAGTCCTAGATGACCATTTCCTTCTTTCTTTAATGATTCCACTTCAACCAGAAACTCATCATAGAGTTTTTTGTTTTCTTTGAGATATTTCTCATTTAGACCCATCTCTAACTCTTTATTATCTAAGTTGGTTATGATCGGTACCTTTACGTTTGCCTGATAGCCTTTATCGTCCATTGTATATTCTCTGAAAGTCAGCACTTTGACAATACTGTCTATCACGGGTATGGAGGAGAAGGCATTGGCAACGGAAGCGCTAGTGTTAATACCAATCACGAAGAATATGGCTGCCGCACTGATTCCAGATATCCATTTGTAACTAACCTTTTTCTTCATCGCTTTCTTTAACGCATGGCCTACTACGAAATCCAGTTCGTCCGGAATAGGTACTTGTTTATATTCTTGCATTGATTGTTTTATTTTTTCATCCATCCTACTTTATCTCCTTTGAAGATCATTCGCTCATTTCGACTCTTAATAGCTGAAGCGCTTGATATAGTCGGGTTTTTATCGTATTTACGTTTTCACCTAATACGTTTGCCACTTCCTCGATCTTTAGGTCTTCGAAATATCTAAGCACGATGACACTTCGGTACTTATCAGGCAGATCATCAAGCGTTCTTTCTAGATCAATATCTTGATAGATGTCTTCCATCCCGGGACTATATAATTCGAGTTTCTCATCCTCTACAGGTTGGACTTTCTTGTGTTTCCTCAGACAATCTAATGAGGTATTGACCACAATTCGATAGAACCAACTCTTCACAGCTTCAGGATCCTTAAGTAGTCCGATGGATGTGAATGCTTTATAGATAGAGTCTTGCACAATGTCCAATGCATCCTCTTGATTCTTCACATAACTGTAAGCTAATCGATATACATTCTCCTTGTTGTCGGTTACACAACGAGTGAGTAGTTTTTCTATATTCTTCTTGGTCATGATCGCAATACCCTTCTCTTTTTTAATGCTTACCTTCATCTCTATGATGCCTCATAACTTCTCCTCCTGAACGACCTTAGCTACAAGCGAGGCATAGAACTCAGCCCCCTCTCGTGTGAGATGGACGCCATCATTGGAGAAGTACGAATTATTGCCCTCACTCGCAGAGTACCAGTCTACAATCGTAGCCTTAGGGAAATCTGCAGCCACCTTTGTAAGCGCCGAGTTGACAGTATTTTGCCATCTTCTCGGGACACGGGTATTCACCAGTACGATTTGCTGGGCATCATCAAGTGAAGTAAGTAATTGTCGTAACTCTTTGGTATTAAAAGACCCATTCGTACCTAGTTCAATAATGACTCGATTACCAAGTCTCCCATTTCTCTTAAGTTGATCGACCACTTCCTGTGCCTGTGACATCTGTCTACCCACCTTACCATCAACCACGACGCCTGGCAGAAGCTTCCCTAGAAAAGGAGCCGCATCAAGAATAACAGAATCACCTATAGCGGTAACTCCTTTACCTGCTTCTCTCTCCGTTGTTTCTGGCTTCTCCGGTGCTTCATTGTTGTCATGTGTCTGGGGTATGACGAGAGGTTGTTCCGCTTCTTCCGTGACTTCCGAATTGTCCTCATCTTTAGGATTTACCGTTACAACGGAATGACCCTCTGTATCGTGATTAGCTATATCTGGTTTCAGTTGGACTGAGGCCTTCTTATCCAAGTTGCTATTGCAGGAAATGGACAATAAGAGTAGCAGCCCTACCCCTACAATGGATATAGCTCGAAACTTATAACGTGGACGAACGTTTATTTTCATCCTTAGTCTTCCTAATAAACCATGACGAATGGGTTCCTCGACGAACCTCCATGATAGTGCGGCCAGAAGGATACTAGCTCCTAGCTGAGCAAGAACACGGAAGCCATCGAATCCCCCCGTATCCACAGTAGGAGTGGTTAGAATAATGACTGGGTAATGCCATATATAAATACTATAGGAGCGTACGCCAATCCAACGCAATGGCTTGCATCCCATCATTGTAGCTAGTCGGCTAGCTGGATGAGCGAGTACAGCTATTACAATCGCAGAGAGGATCGACATCAGGACCAAACCGCCATAATAGAGGAAACTTCCATATTGATTCGTTCGCCCAATCATAAGAATGATGATGAAAAGTCCGATGCCTCCAGTCAGATCAAGGACGTTGCGAGATCTGTGCGAAATTGTACTAACCATGTTCTGGCTAGGCAACGCGAAAGCGAGTGCGGCTCCAATGAGTAGACCGAAGGCTCTAGTATCGGTTCCGTAGTAGACCCTGCTTGGGTCAATCCCCGGTTGATAGATCAGTGCCATAGCTAGAGCCGAGACTACTGCCCCTGCAAGAGTCAGCAAAATGAGTTTACCGCGCTGAGGTGCAATGTGCAATCCAACAATGATAACCAATGGCCATATTAAATAGAACTGTTCCTCGATGGCTAGCGACCACAGATGTCCTATAGGAGAAGCGGGGCCAAAGCTTTCGAAATAGGATACATTGTGAAAAATGAGCCACCAGTTGTTGAAATAGAGCGCCGTAGATATAAAGTCACCCTGTAACGCTGCCAGTCGGGGTCGATCGAACAATGTAAGCCATACGGCAACGAAGGCTAGCATGACGAACATGGCTGGCAGTAACCGGCGTGCTCTTCTTATCCAGAAATCTTTAAGATCAAGCCTCCTGTTGTGCTTCCATAGTGTGACAATCTGATCTGTAATTAAATAACCGGACAGAACAAAGAAAATCCCGACACCTAAGAGTCCTCCTGGAGCCCAACTCAAGTTGAGGTGATACGCAACAACGGCTATTACAGAGAGTGCCCTGAGTCCATCTAATCCCGGCATATATCGTCTGTGAGAGGAGTGATCAGCCTTACCCTTAACTCTATTCTGAAATGTATTCTTGATGTCTTTCATGGTAGTTCATTCCTTCAACGTTATTTATTCGCCGTCCTTAAGGGACGGTAACCGTTTCTCATAGAAATATAAGAAAGAGGCCTAAGCCTCTCTTTACTTCACTTCCACACCTAAAATATCGGAAACAAACTTAACTGGCACGTATATCGCACCCTTCTTTATAATAGGAGCTGCCCCTAAAGCGACAGGTGCCTTTTTAGCAAAGAAATACGAATCTTTACCTAAGGATACATGTGTCTGTTGCGCACCCTTCTTCAATTCGGCGGACTGCTTAGCTTGGTTCCACTTGATTTCATAACCCAAATTTTTCGCCACATCTCGCAATGACACCATGGTAATCCCTTTAGCATTCTTGTAGTTAGCTACCTTTTGTAAATCCAGTTTAACGGTTCCTGCTGGAGTCGTTACTACCGGTTTCGGCTTCACAGTCCCGTTCTCCGCAATACTGAAATGGAATTCCGGTGTACCCGTTGAGCCTGGAGCTATACTATATTTAGGGAATAAGATGACAACCTCACCTTGTTCAACATAGAAATCCTGTTCTTCGTTAACGCCTTTGAAATCTTCTTTGAAATAGTTCTCAGGATCCTTATTGATCTTCGCAAGTATACCGGCGTCCAGCTTTTTCTTGAAGTTGTCCCCGAACAAGTCCGATAAGGTAATCCGCTGCGCTTGCTTAGTATTGAATACATTATATGTATCTACACGAGGCATACTGGTTCCACCTGTTGCTCCTTCAGTAGTAATGACAAGCGACACGATTCCAGAAGGATGACTCGTTTTATTTTCTTTTAAGCTATAATCAATGGTTAGCTCGTAAGGGCGATACTCGACACCTTCTTTTTTAGCCTTTGCTGCCGCTTCAGACGCATCACTTTCCCACTTTGCTAGATCCTTTCCAGCATGAGATAATATAATATCGTTCATCTCTTCCTGATATTTCGTATCTAACATTCCTGTTAACTGCGGTACTTTAATATTTGTTTTCAAATTTGTGTTTAAGGATTTAAGAATTTCTTCTTTAACTAAGATCCCAGAATTAGAGACGGTAGAAATCGGACTCCCTGTTGAAGTAATAACGGAACCTTTTTCACTTATTTTCAACGCCTTAGCGGATACTATTCCCGTCATAGGTACAATCGCAGCACTCGCTCCAACCAACATTGCACATCCGACTACACCAAGTTTCAACATGTTAAAAGGATTCTTTTTCATTATAAATTCACGCTCCATCTTATTATTTAAGTGAGTCTTTGCTACACTCCCTAAGTAGACGTTTGGAAAGTCTCAAAAAGTTTTCGCGTCACAATTTGTTCACAATACCTCATCCATATTTCGAATATGATGAAGACATGCTCTTTCTTGGCACGATGACTCATCCAATGAGTAGAAACCAAATATTAGAGAAATTAGGTGTTTCAACATGTCCCACAATCGTATTATTTTCTTTGATATCGACGGTACCCTTTTAGATCACAATAAAGAGCTTCCCCAGTCTGCGGAACGAGCGATCTTTGATTTAAAAGACCGCGGTTACGAAGTAGCCATCGCAACAGGTCGGGCGCCATTTATGTTCAAAGACCTTCGTGAACAGCTTGGAATTGATACTTATGTTAGCTATAACGGTCAATATGTCGTGCTTCGAGGAGAGGTTATTTATACAAATCCTTTGAATAGGAAAGCTTTACAGGCTTTAACCCAGTTAGCCCTTCTGCATGAACATGCGATGGTCTACATGGATCATGAGGATATGAAGGCGAACGTGCCTAATGATGAATTTGTAACTAAAACAATTAACACGTTAAAAGCCGTAGTTATCCCCTCCCACGATCCTTTATACCATGTAGATCGAGACATCTATCAATCTCTGCTCATGTGTCAAACAGAAAATGAATCCTTCTATGAAGAGGTGTTTGAATCTTTCGATTTCGTAAGGTGGCATCTTAATGCTGTAGATGTCGTTCCAGCGGGAGGTACTAAAGCGAAGGGCATTCGCAAAATTACGGACAAGCTAGGCATCGCCCCAGAATATCAATATGCTTTTGGAGATGCTCTGAATGATATTGAAATGCTGTCAACGATCACCAACAGTGTGGCTATGGGAAATGCGATCCCTGAGGCGAAGGCAGCCGCGAAATATGTAACCAAGCCAGTGGATGAAGACGGTATCCTACACGGACTCCAGATGCTAGGATTGTTAAGCTAGATCACCAAGACAACAAATAGGCTACCCCATCTCATCTGAGATCAGGTAGCCTATTTGTTGTTATGGACTCGTTATCCTTTACCAATCTTGCAAAAAGAACCCTTAGATTTTATAGATTTAACTAGCTAGTCTATAAAGATGTCTTTTGTTTAATTATGTAGTATTGTGTGACAAATTAGGGGATTATCTACACAACACATCCCCTTTATTGTTAATTAATGGTAAGTTGAATTTAAATTGACAAAGGCGACTTCCCATTCCATTCTGAATGAAAAGTCGCCCTTTTTATGTACTTCTCCCCTCTCTCAAAGGATATTGTTTACACTTTTCAATATCAAAGTAATAGGTGTCTACTTTGGAATCATCGTGAAGACCTGCCTGCGTGTAAACCAAAGTAATGGATGAAGTTCGAAGTAGCGAAGGGGGCGGAATTGTCCTGGAGAAGCGCTAGCGTTCGCCTTTGCCCTCTGATTTTAAGCGGTATAAAATCAAGAAATCAGAGGGCAACAGCGATCGTAAAGATAATCCGCTACCGTAGCACCACAAATGTGTCTGTGGTTCAGTGGTCTATCCTACAGGGACTTCTCTATGATACTTAAAGAATTAAATTCCCCCAATTTAAATAGAGAAAACGGACAGCTAGGCTGCCCGTTTTCATTCATCATTATCATTTATGTTCCATAGAAATTATTTCTTTGTCTCTTTCCATTCATCAAATTGCTTTTGGACTTCCGCGATCACTTTATCAATGCCCGCTTCTTTGAATTTTTTCGTTGCTTTTGGCAGAAAAGATTTAGGATCTATAGAACCTGTGTATAAGGCAGGAATAAATTCTTTGGATACGTTATTGATTGCAGCTACTTCTGTTTTTACAGGTGTTGGATCAAATGCAAAACCAAATGTAGGTGCTTCTTTCGAAGAATCGTTAAACTTCTTGAAAGCATCCCACTTATCAGCAGGCTCATCCGCATGTAGATAGGTCAGGAACATATTCCCAAGGGAGAAGCCAGGCATGGCATAATTATCATTCATTGCAGGTAGATCTTCAATGACGTTATCGGAAATTTTCTTATAATGTGTGCCTTCGATTCCATAGTTGAACAAATTACGTAGGTATTTATCTGTATTCAAGAGATTCAAGAACATCATCGCACGATCAGGGTCACCTGATGTTACTGAAATCGCATGCATAGAACCTGCTGCAGACTGTGTATACACATAAGGATCATGCATCGGTGAGGATATAATTTCGTAACCTGCTCCACGTGACCAACCCTTTTCGGCATATGGTTGTGTAATTTCGCGATCTGCGAACCATTGACCTGTTTTAATGTTGTCAATACCATCGAGTGTCGCTACATCTGGACGTAAGTAACCAGCTGTGTAGAATCTACGCATAGTATCTAACGATTGTGCCAGTTCAGGTGATTCAAGAACATTTACAACCTTACCATCTTTGGAATCCATGTACACACCAATTGGCAATTCATCACCTAGAACATAGTCAAATGGCATGTATGGTTTATAGTTTTTAGGAACAGCTAGCGGTGTAATATCGGCGGGCTCGCCCTCTTTAATTGTTTTAAGTAATGGCTCTAGTTCTTCCAATGTACGTACATTGGTAATGTCCATGTTGTATTTATCAACATATTTTTTATTGAAGCGCCATACCCATTGCTGCCCAAGCTCCTTGTTTACAGGAACTCCATAGATCTCACCTTTAATTTTAGTACCTTCTAAGAACCGTGGGTCCAAAGCTGCTTTGGTCTCTTTTCCGTATTTATCTAATAAGTCATTCAGTCCCATGAAGGTACCGTTAGCTGCATTTCGACGGAAGTCATTCGTCCAAGATGCTGTAAATGCGATGTCATATGGCTCACCAGAAGCCGTAATCACTTGCATCCGCTTATCGTAATCGCCCCAATCGAACATTTGAATGTTCACAGTCGCATTAATTTTTTCTTGTGTATATTTATTAATTTCTTTCAATACAAGATCCAAATCCTTTTGTGGTCCACCCACTAAATACATTTTCAGCTCATAAGGCTTTAACCCTGATGAATTTTCCGTTGTATTGGCTGTATTTGTATCATTTTTTGAACCACATCCAGCAAGAAGACCGGAAAAGAGCATTGTTCCGACTAGCGCGAGCGTTAAACCTTTTTTTACTTTCATTTCTGTTATCCCCCTTTATATTGATGAGTTTCTTCCATTTCTTATATTTTCAAAAAGGAATACAAACAACACAAGTGTTATTCCTTTAATGAACCGACTGTTAAGCCTTTAACGAAGTACTTTTGGAAGAACGGATAAGCTAAAGCAATCGGCAAGGTAGCAAGGACAACCATCGCCATACGAACCGTTTCCTTCGGCATTGTCGCAGCAATCTCAAAGCTTGAGCCCATCTGCATACTGTTCTGAATGATGAACTCCATATTATTCTGGATACGCATCAGCATGGCTTGAAGGGGTACAAGGTTCGCATTATCGATATAAAGCAGTGCATTAAACCAATCATTCCAATACCCCAGCGTACTAAACAATCCGATTGTTGCGATACCCGGTAAAGAAATCGGAAGTACAATTTGCACAAACGTCCGCATTTCACTCGCACCATCAATTTTTGCAGCCTCAACAAGTGCATCAGGCACTGTCGTCTGGAAGAATGTACGCATGACTAGAATAAAGAATGCATTCATCGCCTGAGGCAATATCAAGGCCCATATCGTATTCTGCACATGTAGGAATTGCGTAACTACAATATAGTTAGGGACCATTCCGCCCGCAAATAGCATCGTAAAGAATGCGAAAAAGCTGAAAAAATTGCGATGACGGAACGATCTCCGCGAAATGACATAGGCATAGGTTGTAATGAGAATTAAGCTGATGATCGTTCCTAGTACAGTAACTAACAACGTGACTCCAAATGAGCGAAACAACTGCTCACCCGTGTTAAACACAAACTCATAAGCTGCCAGACTAAATTTTTCTGGGATTAAGCTAAAACCATTTAAAGCAAGTACTTTCTCATCTGTAAAAGAAATCGCAATTACAAACAGAAAAGGAAACACGCAAGTAAAAGCGAACAATCCAATAATAATATTTAATACCACATTCCAAAAGGAAGAAATGGCGTTGTTGTCGACTTCTTTTGGCTTACGCTTGAATACACGCTTAGGCGAATTCATATTTTGCTTGACTACTTCCATAACGTCCACTGCCTTCCTTTCTAGAATATAGCGTTCTCTTTACTGATCTTCTTCACAATAGCATTCGTCAACATAACTAAGACAAAGCCCACCAACGATTGATACAAGCCCGCTGCAGTACTCATACCTAGATTTCCACTCGTACTCATGCTTCGGTAGATATACGTATCAATAACGTTCGTCACCGAGTAAATAACACCGGAATCCCGAGGGATTTGATAGAATAAACCAAAGTCAGATCTAAAAATACCACCGATAGCTAGAATAGTAAGAATGATCATTAACGGTTTAAGCAGTGGAAGCGTAATATACTTAATTTGCTGCCATTTACTCGCGCCATCAATCATAGCCGCTTCATAGTAAGACTTGTCGATGCCCGCAATGGCCGCTAAGTAGACAACGCTTGAATATCCAATAGATTTCCAGATTCCCATAAAGATGATAATGAGAGGCCAGAATCGTGTATCCGCATACCAAGAGATTGGATCGCCACCAAAGAAAATAATGATTTGATTCAGTACCCCTTTATCTACGCTTAAGAAGCTGAACGTAAAGAAACTAATAATGACCCATGAAAGGAAATAAGGCATAAACATCGCCGTTTGATACACTTTGGCCATCCGCTTGTTTACAAGCTCATTTAAGGTGATCGCAATGGTAACCGCAAGAACGAGACCAATAAATATTAAAGCTAAATTATAAAGAATCGTATTTCTTGTAATAATATATGCGTCTTCTGTCGAAAACAAAAATTGGAAATTATCCAATCCAACCCACTTACTATTAAAAACGCTTGCAAAAAATCCATCCCGATGAATTTTAAAATCCTTGAACGCAATAATCGTTCCAAACATCGGTAGATAACAAAAAATTAGAAACCATAATGTCCCTGGTAATGCCAAGAAATACAGTGCTTTATCCCTTTTAATGCTTTTGAAAAATGCAGACATTATTTCTACATCCCCCTTCTCTATCCCCCAACAAACCCCATATACCCTTTAGATCTTTGTTTTCCTTGCCCCCTTAACTATCTTTAATAGTGCGCTATAAAAGCGTTTACATAAAGTTGAAAAACTCCAGAATCATATGGAAAAATTAAAGGTCATAAGAACATATAGTGAAACTTATCCTTTCTTAATTTGGACAAAAAAAGAAAACATTCTCTTCATCAACGTTCGTAAACGTGATCATGAGAACATTTCCATGAGTTTCTAAGCCCTTGTTTTTTTGTACATATTTCGGAGTTCTGTCGGAGATACCCCAACTGACTTTTTGAACTGACGATAGAAATAGGTTGGATCTAAGTACCCTACTTCAGTCGCAACCTCGTTAGTTAATAACGAAGTCTGAAGCAGCAATTGTCTTGCTTTTTCAATTCGAAATTGATTGACATAATCGGAGAAACTACGCCCCATTTCTTTCTGAAATATTTGTCCCAAATAATTCGGATGCATGTTCATTCGCTGACTGAGCGTTTTGAGTGACAGTTCTTCTCTATAGTGTTTGCTTACTTGGCCAACCATATATCTCATATTCGGACTCAGCTCATCATCCACTAACGACAACTGATCGAGTGTCGCTGCCACATTCTCCTGCACATGATAAACCAACTGCTCCATGGTATGTATGTGAAGTAAAGGATTGAAAACCGTGCTAAAATCAGTGTTTTTCTCCATGTTCTTCGCCATCAACATCAATTTAATCGCTACGTTGTAATTATCAATGCGAGTAAGTCCGCCCCAGCCTAACAGCTTTCTGAACGTTTCTGCGATAAACTCATTCGCTGATTCGCGTTCCCCAGATAATAGCAATTTGGAGAATGCCTCATAATCAATCTCTAGCTTCTCCTCATGCAAATCCATCTTCGGTAGTTGATCTATGTCGATAATCGGATACCCTGGCAGCATGAGATGATCTACATATAAGCTTTTCGCTTTCTCATAACTGTGTGGGACCTCTTGAAAAATACACTTTCTGCTTCCTAATGTTATCCAGATGGACTGTTCCAGTTCACTCTTGATTGCATATTGCACTTGTCTGAGCACATAATGAATCCTTTCTTTGTTCTCATCTTCGACCATCTCGGCAACAATAAGAACAATATCGCCTTCCGTATCCACAAAACCGTTGATCGTTCCCAACTCGACCACTGTCTGCATAGTGATGCGGTAGCATTCTTCCATGAGTTGATTACGATGCACTTTAAGCTGACCTTCATCACCTTCATGTTCCGTAATAAGCCTAATCACAGCTACCGTAAAAAATGAATATTCCAGCGAAATACCTAATACTTCTGAACGATGCTGCAGTTCCTGTGGGTCTATGTTTCCAGTCACCCAGCGATTCAGAATATTATTGCGTAAAACTTTCCAATCGCCCATAGCACGATATCGCTCAACATCCTCCTGATTCAGCTCTTCAGTGATCTGAGAAATGGTCGATTCCAATTCCTTTATATTAATCGGTTTGAGAATATAATTTTCAATGCCGAGACTCATTCCTGCTTTTAAATATTCAAATTGCTCATACCCGCTTAAGATAATAAATCTCATTTTTGAATCAAACACTTTTACTTGCTGGATCAGTTCAAGTCCCGTAAGCTTTGGCATCGTAATATCCGTAATTAATATGTCTATAGCTTCGTTATGATTCTGCAAAAATACTAGAGCTTCTTCTCCATTACACGCTTGTCCAGCAATTCTTAGTCCATAATCTTCCCATTCGATGATCGAACGCAACCCTTGAAGAATAAGTGGCTCGTCATCCACAATAAGTACGTTACGCATGATGAGTTATCCCCCTTACAGCTGGTATATTCATGATAACCGTTGTTCCTTTATCTACTTCACTATCAACCGTTAATCCGTACTCAGCTCCATAATATATTTTAATTCGTTCATTCACATTACACAGTCCCACCGAGGAGGGTGGTTCATCCATTTGCATACTTGCTTGAAGCATTTCCTGCAACTCCGCCAGCTTGCTGGGGATGATCCCAATTCCGTTATCGCTTACAATAATTTGAATCGTTCCATCTGATTCAACAACCTCAATACGTATCAGATTATCGGAAAGATCAGGTTGGAATCCGTGAACAATATAGTTCTCAATAATGGGTTGAATAAGTAGCTTCACGATAGAGCAATTCATAACTATATCACTTACCTGAGACTCAATTTGGAGCCTATTCTCATGTCTAATCTGAAACAACTCAAGATATGACTTACAATATTCAATTTCATCGGCGAGAGTCACGATCATGCCCTTCTTGACTATACTACGGAACAATGTCGATAAAATGTAAATCATCTGACCCACATCTTTCGCCCCTTGCGAAATGGCTCGCATCCGGATGGCCTCCAGCGTATTATATAAAAAATGTGGATTAATCTGCGATTGAAAAGCAACAAGTTCAGCATTTTTCTGCATGATTTCCGAGACATACACCTTATTAATATACAGTTCTAACCTTTCACAGATGTAGTTGAAATTGTTGGCAATGAGCTGCAATTCATCCTCCCTATGAAGATGAATTCGTGCGGTTAAATCTCCTTCTTGCAGCCTTTTCATCGCCTTAATAATGATCTTTACTTTTTTAGAAAAACGTAAAATAAATCCGTAAGTGACAACCATGGCTGTAATAATGAGTGCAACCGTAATTCCGATAATCCAATTCTGTACGACACTTATATCTTTATGTATTTGTGACCTAGGAATAATCCCCGCTATAATAAGACCTGAGCTATTCGTTGTATTCAAGTTAACCTTAGAAGGCTCCTCCAGTGCAGCCCAATCAGCCGAATAAAGATCCTCCATATAGGGATAATGCTGTCCGATATACCGTTTCATCGAGTCGTAAATGACATCGCCATCTGGTGTTAGAACTAGCAGCTGTCCATTCTGCTCTGCACATTTCGGACCGATCCATTTAGAGATAAACTCGGAATCAAAATCAATAATGAGTACACCAATCGTTTTCATTGAAATCGGATCCTTAATTTCCCTAGTCATCGTATACAGATTTTTATTATCTGCTCTTACATCTGTAAGAAATGAATTATTATCCCGTGAGAGCCATCCGTTATTCGGTATAGGCACTTTTTGTTCAGGAATATTTATGTTACTCGTGTAGAACTGCCGTGTCCTATTATTATATACATAATAAAATTTCTTCTCTGTGCTGTATAAGATGATATTCTGAACGCCTTTTTGCTGATCTAGATACGTTTTAAAAAAGGTATCGAAAGTACGTGGTATAAAGCTCCCACTTTCTACATATCGGTTTAAACGGTATGTGAGATATGCCTCATAATCTTGTTGCAAGAAATGCGTCAAATCCTCACTTAAAGATGCATCGCTATAAATTTGTTGGATAGCCAATTGAGTACTTTCGTACTGCTGATTCATGTACAGACTCACGTAATCCAGCACCTCCCGATTGGCATCTACTTGTTGGCGGGTGATCGCCTGTTCATAATACTTATAAACAGTAAATGATGCTGCTATCAACGTAATCATGATGATAACTGAATATATAGCTAAAATTTTATTGAACAGTTTCCGCTGTAAATGATTGTGATAAAATTTCCTTATATTCACCCAAATCGCCTTCTTTCCGTCTATCCTCTTTCGGTTAGAAGTTTAACACCACCGTTATTTATCTGCAATGGAAGCGCATCCAAATATAACAAGAAAAGTATAGGTCATGATTCCCCCCCATTGTTTTTCTCCACCATACAAGTTTACATCTCGTTCAAAATGGACTATAGTTGATTTCTAATCCCCCCAACAACCCTAATACAACCGATTGGATCTTACAATTTCCTCGTCTCCCACCACAATATGGGGAGGCTATTATTCATGTTTCTAACTCAGCGTAAACTTAATTCCCAACTACACGAGATTTCCGATTTTCGTTACCGGGATCGTATAAACATTCCATTTTTCAACTCCATGATTGACGAACAAGGTGAAATTGCAGCCGAACCGCCAGTAGATGGAGACTGGTCCATGATGCAAGTCGGCGATACCTGGAAGGGTCGCGATTTGTATTTATGGTTAACAACACATATTGACGTACCTGCCACTTGGGCAGGACGCAAAGTACTTGGCCGATTTGATTTTGGCGAGACAGGTGCGGGGAACAACTCCGGATTTGAATCTTTATTCTACTACAAAGGCAAACCCTATCAAGGCGTAGATTCTAATCATACGGAAGTGTTCTTGCCGAATGAAACGGTGGGTACTCATCTTCCACTTACGTTCCGGTTATGGTCAGGACTTGAAGGCGGTGGTGTAAAGAAGGATCAGACTCATGGCATTCGCATGGCTGAAATTTGTTGGCTGGACGAAGTGACGGATGACTTCTACTTTACTGCACTTGCTGTGCTTGAGACGCTGCATGTACTCGATTCAAAAACGCCTGAGCACACACTTCTTCTTAGTGCAGTAGACCGCGCGTTTCTCCTTATCGACTGGTCTCGTCCAGGTTCGGAGTCCTTCTACACTTCGATCGAGGAAGCCCGTAATTATTTACGTGATGAAATTAATAACATGGAGAAGTCTTCGCCAGTCACCGTTACATGTGTCGGTCATACGCACATCGATGTAGCATGGTTATGGCAATTGAAGCACACTCGGGAGAAGTGTGCCCGCTCATTTTCCACCGTATTACGTCTGATGGAAATGTTCCCAGACTACACATTCTTACAGACTCAACCTCAACTATATGAATATATCAAGAACGATTATCCTGAAATTTACGAGAAGATTCGTGAACGCGTAGCCGAAGGACGTTGGGAAGCTGGCGGTGGCATGTGGCTTGAAGCAGATTGCAACTTGACATCAGGAGAGTCTCTCGTCCGTCAATTACTATATGGAACACGCTTCTTACGTAACGAATTTGGTGTCGAATGCGACTATTTATGGCTGCCAGACGTATTCGGTTACAGCTGGTCTTTGCCACAGATTTTGAAAAAATCAGGTATCAATACGTTCATGACGACCAAAATTAGCTGGAATCAATACAACCGGATGCCACACGATACGTTCCAATGGCGTGGTATTGATGGTACCGAGGTATTAACACATTTCATTACGACGCCAGAGCCTTGGTCTGATGAGGATTCTTGGTTCTACACCTATAATGGCCGTATCATTCCTAAGACTGTAAAAGGAATTTGGGATACGTACCGGGACAAAGAAGTTAATCGCAATCTGTTACTTTCTTACGGATATGGTGACGGTGGCGGTGGTGTTAACCGTGAAATGTTAGAGATGCGCCGTAGACTTAACGATCTTCCAGGCCTACCGAAGATTGAAACAGGGACAGCGGGAGACTACTTCCGTAACCTGCAAGAAACCGTTGCAAAAACAGATCGTTATGTCCATGTATGGGATGGCGAACTTTACTTGGAATATCACCGGGGCACGTACACAAGTCAAGCATACAATAAGCGGATGAACCGAAAGCTTGAACTTCTTTACCGCGAAGCGGAATGGTTAAACGCACTGCAAAGTGTCGTCGCAGGCGACTGGTCGAATTACCGTCAGACTGACTTGGATGAAGGTTGGAGAATTATTCTGCGCAACCAATTCCATGATATTATTCCGGGCTCTTCCATTCGCGAAGTGTATGAAGACAGTACGATTGAATATGCACAAGCGGAAGCTATTGGTCATTCCGTATGGGAACAATCTACGAAGGCACTTGTGAACGAAAGTGAAGCTGGTAAATATACAATCTGGAACAACGCTTCCTGGGAAACGACTGAACTCGTAGAAATCCCTGTAGAAACGGGCATGGAAACAGGCCATTGGCTAAGTTCGGATGGTGAACAATTACAAGCTCAGCGTGAAGGTAATCGTTGGATCGTTGAAGTAGCAAATATTCCTTCACTCGGATACACCACCATCTCATTCGTAGAGGATCTGAATTCCGAGCTTCTAAGCGTACCCTTCACGTTGCATGAACAAGGAATCTCAACTCCATTCTTCGAAATTACGTGGAACGAACAAGGCCAATTATCACGCGTTTATGATATACACGAGCAGCGTGAAGTATTAGCTAACGGGAGCCACGGTAACGTCTTCCAAATTTTTGAGGATAAGCCTCTTGCACATGAAGCCTGGGATATTGACCTCTTCTATCAGCAAAAAATGCGTGAAGTCACAGACTGCCAGAGCATTGAAGTTATAGAGAGTGGCCCCCTGCGGTCCGTTGTACAATTTACATGGGTATACATGGATTCAACGATTAAGCAGCAAATGATCTTACATGCGCATCATCGTCGTATCGACTTTGTGACGAAGGTAGACTGGCATGAGAGACAGCAGCTAATGAAAGTAGCTTTCCCTGTTGCGATACGAGCTACAGAAGCCACTTACGATATCCAGTTCGGGAATGTTACGCGTCCAACACATTGGAATACAAGCTGGGATTATGCAAGGTTCGAAACCGTAGGTCATCAATGGGCGGATTTGTCTGATCGTGGTTATGGTGTAAGCTTGCTGAACGACTGCAAATACGGCTATGACATCAAAGATAATGTCATGCGTCTATCATTAATCAAATCAGCTGTTCACCCTGACCCTGAAGCGGATCAAGGCGAGCATGTATTCACCTACTCCATTCTGCCACATCCAGGGGATTGGCTACAGGGTGAAACCGTCCGTCAAGCTTGGTCTCTCAACAATCCACTGCGGAGCACAATGGGTCAGGCCGAAGCAATAACGAAGTCCATTCTTCGTCTGTCCACGAATACGGTCATGATTTCTGCTGTGAAGAAATCTGAGGATGGTCATAAATTAATTGTACGTGTTCACGATTATTCCGGAAGCCGCAAGCAGATGGATATGACTAGCGATTTGAAGATTGTCTCATGGCAAGAATGCAATTTAATGGAGCGACCTGAGGGCGATGTCCAGACTGAGCCTGTCATTACGTTCGTACTTGAGCCTTATGAAATTAAAACATTCCAAATCGAACTGCTCGCATAGAATTTAATCCACATTTAACGATCATTCATTAACCCAATACCCTCCTCTTAACCTATTTTTGTTAAGAGGAAGGGGATTTGTTTTTGACATACCAATAGTGTCATTACACATTAATATCTACAACAATTAACTAAACCTTTACTTTTTCCACTCAATCTAACATTTATCAACTTTCAATTATTTCTGATTTTAAGGACAATATGTACAGAATATTGAATGCGCTTTCATTAATTTCTATCACTTATGTCTCTCAAAACTTAGGTCCATGCTTTCGATGTAGTTTTGTTCGATTGCGCTATCGCTTATGTCTCTCAAAACTTGTAGGAGGTTATTGCATGAATATTCCGTTTAAATTTAAAATGTTAGTCGCAACAGGTGTGCTTGCAGCATCCATAGCGGGTCTGGCACCGAGCAGCCAAGCACAACAACCTTATTCTTCTTACTGGTATCCAAAGGATTTGCTCACTTGGAGTTCCAGCCAAGACAAAGATGCGCCATTTAACAGAGCTAGTATTCCGCTTGCAGATCGATTTTCTGGACAAAAGGTAAATCCAAAAGCTTCCGTAGATCCCAAAGTAATGGCGCTTTCCATCATGAATCCACATACAAGCAATACACCTTCGCAAGGTTCGAATGAGTTCAATACGTTCACATTCGGTTATTGGCAATATGTCGATAAGCTTGTTACATGGGGAGGATCAGCAGGAGAAGGGATCATCGTTCCACCAAGTGCAGATGTCATTGATGCTGGTCATAAGAATGGTGTACCTGTACTGGGAACTATTTTCTTCCCACCGACTGTGTATGGGGGCAAATACGAATGGGTTAAAGAATTTATGCAGCAAAAACCAGATGGTACTTTCCCAGTAGCGGACAAACTTCTAGAAGTCGCTAACTACTACGGTTTTGATGGCTGGTTTATTAATCAAGAAACAGAAGGTGGTACGCCTGAAGATGCTCTTCAAATGCAAACACTGATTCAATATATGAAAAAACATCAACAAGACAACATGCAGATCGTCTGGTACGACTCCATGACCAACAAAGGTAACATTAACTGGCAGAACGCTTTAACAGATTCAAACCAAATGTTTTTGCAAAATAAAACAGAAAAAGTAGCCGACAACATGTTCCTCAACTTCTGGTGGAGAGACATGCAACCTTCCCGTGACAAAGCAATCCTACTAGGAAGAAGTCCTTATGATCTGTATGCAGGTATCGACGTACAAGCCAACGGCTACGACACCAAAGTAAGCTGGGATGGTCTGTTCCCAGGGGGTACCGGTAACAATGCCAAAGTATCTCTCGGTTTGTACGCGCCAGACTGGACTTTCAGCAGCTCCAAAACACATGATGAATATTACATGAAAGAAAACAAGTTCTGGGTCGGACCGAATGGTACACCTAACAACACAGAAACAACGGATGCTTGGAAAGGTATCTCTAATTATGTTGTAGAACAATCAGCCATTAACCACTTACCCTTCTCTACCCATTTCAATACCGGTAATGGTCATTTCTTTTCAGTTAATGGACAATTGATGACAGAAGAACCTTGGAGCAATCGCAGTTTACAAGATATTTTGCCTACCTGGAGATGGATGACAGAAAGCAAAGGAGTCGCATTACAACCAAGCATCGACTTTACTACCGCCTATTACGGTGGAAGCTCATTAAAAGTAGCTGGTAAATTAAATGCAGCCAACGCGACAAATGTACAACTATATAAAACGGATTTATTAGTCGAGAAGAGCACTGAACTTGCAGTCACATACCAAACACCGTATAAAACGTCCAACATAAAAGTAGGTCTTACTTTTGCAGATGCACCAGATCAAATTGTGTATCTCGATGCTGGAGAGACACAAGAAAATAAATGGACGACAAAGAAGCTATCTCTTGGACAATATGCAGGTAAACGCATCTCTTCCCTATCTTTATTCTTTTCTAGTGACTCAGAAATAGCTGATTACACGATTCATATTGGCGAATTGTCGGTCTATAACACTAATAAAGCTAAGGAGCTCCCTGCCGTATCCAATCTAGATATTAGCGAAACAGACTTTAAAGAAGAAATTTATACTGATGCTAGATTAGTCTGGGACAAACTAGATGCCGATGTGCAGCAGTATGAAGTCTATCGTGTTCTTCCATCTGGACAAAAAGAATGGTTAGGTGCAACCTCTAACAACGCTTACTATGTACAACAAATGAAACGCGACAACAAAGAAGATCGTACGACGCTTGAAGTTGTTGCAGTCAACAAACAATACCAACAAGGACAACGTACTCAGGTACATTTCGATTGGCCTAAATACCCAAAACCAGTAGCCAAATTTACATCCGATACATTCGTCATCATGCCGGGTGGAAAAGTAGCTTTCACCGACCTCTCTTCTGAAGTAACTGAACAACGGTTATGGTCATTCCCTGGGGGTACACCCTCATCAAGCACGGACAAAAACCCCATTGTCTATTATGACAAAGAAGGTATCTATCCCGTGACACTTACGGCAACTAACAGTGCCGGTCAAGATGTGAACACACAAGACAGTTATATAAACGTAACGACAGATGAGATCGCCCTAGCACGTAACATAGCAGTTGGTAAAACAACCACAGCAAGTAGCTTTGTGAGTAAAGGCGAAGCACCCGAATTTGCGGTTGATGGTAAAGTAACAGACAATAGTAAATGGTGTGCAGTAGGTTCAGGGCCTCACTGGTTAACCGTTGATCTCGGTTCCAGTTCTAGACTGAAGCAATTCGTCATCAAACATGCAGAAACGGGTGGAGAAGGTGCATCTGTGAATACGAGTGACTTCACAATCGAAGTCAGTGAAGACGGAAAAACGTGGAGTGAAGTCGTTCATGTTCAAGGAAATACACAAGCAGAAACCACCCACTCCATTCCAGTAACCAGCGCTAGATACGCCAAATTAACTGTTCTAAAAGGAACACAGGGTGGCGATTCAGCGGCTCGCATTTATGAATTCGAAGTTCATGGTGTCCAGAAGTAACTATACAATGCTAAAAAACAAGCTAATGCCTAGGAAATAGGCATTAGCTTGTTTTTACTATCATCCTACACTTATCCCTTTATCATTCTCGTTAAATTACACGATATCCAGGCGGTAAAGTGCCGGTGTTACGAATGTTTCTGACTTGAGCCACGGTTAATCTTTGATTCGTTGAAATCAATGATTCTACATCATTCCCTGCAATAAGATCGTCTAAGTCGCGGATACTACGATTCCCCCGAAGAATTCGGAAGTTTCCACGGAATCTAGTTCTCGTAAACAAGACTAACGTCGCATTGGGATTGGTGGAGAAGAATCTGAGACTTTCAATACCGCCTAGAACTCTATCTAAGTTCCTAATACCTAAGTTGCCTGTGAAAATTCTTCTAGCTCCACGAAAATTCTCTTCAGAATACACAGTAAGAAGAGGAAACCTCTGAGATATGCTTACTTTTTGGGATTCTATCATTATGATCAACCTCCTTTCTGCATTCAATATATGAAGAGCAGTAAAGAAGAGTTTGGACCAAATGTAAAATTATTATCATGACCAATTCATAGTATGAATTATGAATATTCCTTACTTCCTCCCCCCCCATATTCCATACCATTTATTTGCAAATTATATTTTTGTGATATTATACCTATTTTCATGTTCGAAAAAAGAAAATATATTGGTCAAACGATAGGACTAAGTCACGTTTTTATTAGGTGTATAGACCCATTTTCCAATATTTTCTGTTTCTATGCTTACAATTTGGTTATTATTATTAATAGACTACATATTTTTAGGGGGATTAGATTTTGAAGAAATGGACAGCAATATTACTAGGGGCATTATTAGTAGTAAGTATTACAGCGTGTGGAGAGGCAAAGAGTGACACACCAGCCGCTTCTGGAACGAACACAACAGCGGAGGCAAAGCCTAGCGAGGATACGAAAGTACCTACGGCGAAAGAACTAATCGAGAAAGTGACCGCAGCTGGCGCTGAGCTCAAGAGTTTCTCTATGGACAGTACGATTGATCAAAACATGGTCATGAGCATGAATGATCAAAAGCAAGAGCAAAAGGTTAATATGAAGATGAAGACGGATATGGTTAAGGAACCCCTTTCCGTATATCAAGAAATTAAGATGACTACACCAGGTATAGATGCAGCACAAGATATTAAACAATACATTACAACGGACGGAATCTACTCTTCTATCGGTGGCACTTGGGTGAAGCTACCCGACGAATCTGCCGCTCCACTATTAGAGCAAATGAAGTCACAAGGAAGCCCCGAACAACAATTCGAACAATTCAATGCCATTATAGATGAAGTAAAAGTAACTGAAGAAGGTGACTTTTACTTGCTCAAAGCTAACGTATCAGGCGCCAACGTGAAAGAGCTCGCTAAGAGCTACTTGGAAAAAAGCGCAGGAGGCGACCCACAGACGGCTCAACTCCTTGAGCAAATGGACATCAAAAGTATGAATATGTCCTATTCTGTTGACAAGAAAACATATTTCCCAGTCGACACGATTGTAGCGATGGAAATGGCAATGGAAATCGAAGGTCAAAAGATCTCTATGGTGATGGACATGAGCAGTAAATTAAGCAACCATAACGGTGTTAAAGACATTAAAGTACCTCAAGAAGCCTTAGATAGCGCTAAATAATATTTAATCAACCGAAAAACCACTGTCCCCTATGGGGCGGTGGTTTTATTGTTATGTAATGTTATCCTACTGTATCTTCATGTTTCTATATTCAATAGATTGATGAGGGAGCTCTTTATGTAGAAATTCGATCTGTTGCTGTGTTGGAACATGCTTCGGATCACACTCCAATGCTTGAGCGAAGGCATTAGCCGCTCTTACCTCATCTTCCGTTGCCAGATATGCTAAACCAAGCGCATAGAACACTTCACATTCACAGACGCCATTCTTTATGGCATATTCTAGTTCCCGCACCGCCTTTTCTGGATCACCGCCGAAATCCGTAGGCGTAAGAAGTAACCTCAAACCATTAACTTGCCGAGCCAATACAAGTTCGGAATTCAACTCTAACGCAGTAGCCACTTCGTGCTCGAAGATCGGTAGAATAGCCATCTTATCCAGCATGCTTCCGAATTCCAGCAATCGCCCGTAAGTCGCTGCGAGCCAAGCATGTGCCTCAGCGTTATCAGGTTCGAGATCCACAATTTGTTGGAAAAATTCACGAGCCTGCTCGAACTCGTTATTTTTGAGATGTATCATTCCCGAATAGAAATTATTATGCAATATCATCATTCCCCCTCTCCTTAATTGGTTAACTTCATGAGACATAATTTCCCGTTTTTCATCAATATGGAAATTAATTGAAATTTGATCCTATTATAGCAATAAACATATTATGTGACTAGGGTGAAAAAAGTGAAATTTTGACTTGTTTTGACGAATTAATATCATTTCATAGAATGATATTACCTCTGTTGAAGAAGCTGTACATGAAAAAGGTGACTACATCAGCCGATCGTTCTATCAACAAGATGAAACGGCTCCAACAATAATCATGCACAAACCCAGTACATTCCATACAGAAATGTCCTTGTAGTTCAGCATCAAGTGCTGTAATACTCTAATTTTTAATTTCAGTAACCCGATAATACACATCGGAATAGAATATAACAAAACTCATTTCTTCGAAAAGGCGGTGCTAGATGATGGGTAGAGAGTTTATTGGCTTATTTGATGAATGGTCAGAAAATTACAACCATACGGTTTCAGGGAATGACCCCGAATACAAAGAAGTTTTTGAACACTATGAGCATATTTTGGATAAGGTCGCCTCACTGTCTTCTGGCGTTGTCATTGAATTTGGAGTTGGCACAGGTAACCTAACGTTTAAGTTACTACAACGAGGACTAAAGGTGTACGGTATTGAGCCTTCCGAAGGGATGCGTGCTCAAATGGAGAAGCGCGAGCTTCCTTGTATCCTACTTACCGGAGATTTCCTTGACTTCCCTACAATTCAAGACAATGTGGATACGATTGTCAGCACTTATGCATTCCATCACTTGACGGATATTGAGAAGGAACAGGCTGTTTCTATCTATAACAAACTCCTCGGAAAGTCTGGAAAAATTGTTTTTGCAGACACAACATTTAAAGATGAACAAGCTCGTGAGGATACAGAGAATTACGTGAAAGCACGAGGTCACCATCGTTTACTTAAAGATTTACAAACAGAATATTACACTACACATGGAGTGTTAAAAGACATATTCACACGCCACGGGTTCTTCGTCAGGTTCAATCAGCTCAACCGCTACGTTTGGTTGATTGAAGCCTCAAGAGAACAGATTACCAATTAAGGCTGGCATGATACCTCAACCTTACGGTTCGGATTTAGACTCAGATTGGGATCGGACTCGATCTGTCATATAGGGTCACTAAAACGTATAGAAAGGATTCTGCTCATGACTCTTTATAATCACGTACAGCAGCTTATAGGAGATACCCCACTCGTGGAAATCACCCAATTTGAACTCCCCCAAGGTGTACAATTGTTTGCTAAATTGGAGTTCATGAATCCAGGAGGAAGTGTGAAGGATCGACTGGGTATGCAGCTTATAGAAAGTGCATTTAATAGTGGGCAATTGCAAGCTGGGGGTACGATCATTGAGCCCACTGCGGGAAATACGGGGATTGGACTAGCTATAGCCGCTATTAGTCGAGGAGTATCCATCATTTGTGTAGTTCCTGAGAAATTCAGTACAGAGAAGCAACAACTCATGAGAGCACTTGGTGCGACTGTAATCAATACCCCTAATGCGCAAGGAATGACAGGAGCTATTCGCAAAGCTGAAGAACTCGTACAGGAAATTCCAGGTGCATTTAGCCCTGGGCAATTCTCTAATCCAGCCAATCCATTAACGTATTATAAGACACTCGGTCCCGAAATTTGGCGTGATTTAAATGGAAAGGTTGATATTTTTGTTGCTGGAGCAGGCTCAGGCGGCACATTTATGGGCACCTCACGATATCTGAAAGAACAGAATCCTGAGGTCAGAACGGTTATTGTGGAACCGGAAGGTTCTATCCTAGGTGGAGGCGAGTCCGGATCTCATAAGACGGAGGGCATAGGCGTGGAATCTCTCGCTCCATTTATGGACACGTCTTATTTCGATCAAATTCATACGGTTCATGACGAAGATGCCTTCAATAGAGTGAAGGAACTTACCTTACGTGAGGGTTTACTCGTTGGAAGTTCTTCTGGCGCTGCATTTCATGCCGCGCTTATCGAAGCTCAAACCGCTTCTCCTGGAAGTAGAATCGTCACCATTTTCCCCGATAGTAGCGAACGTTATTTAAGTAAACAAATTTACCAAGGAGGTATTTAACATGAAACCCAAAACAAAGCTTATCCACGGCGGGATCTCTGGTGATCCTCACACAGGTGCGGTAAGTATTCCAATCTATCAGGTTAGCACTTACAAACAAGAAGAGATTGGCGTCCACCAAGGATATGAATACTCTCGAACTGGTAATCCCACAAGACACGCCCTCGAAGAACTCATTACAGATCTAGAAGAAGGAACTCGTGGCTTTGCCTTCGGTTCGGGGATGGCGGCTATCCATGCTGTTCTGACCCTATTCAACACTGGCGATCACATTATAGTGACAGATGATGTATATGGCGGAACGTACCGAATTGTCACAAGAATATTGAATCGCCTTGGCATTGAAACCACTTTTGTGGACACAACAGATCTAAACAAGGTCGAACAAGCACTGAAGCCGAATACGAAGGCTATATATATCGAGACCCCTACGAACCCCCTACTCAAATTAACTGATATTAAGCATCTATCTACTTGGGCTAAATCGCGGAATTTACTAGCGATTGTCGATAACACATTCAGCACACCTTACTGGCAAACACCGCTTGCGCTTGGCGCAGATATTGTACTGCATTCCGCGACCAAATATATCGGAGGTCACAGCGATGTTGTCGCTGGTCTCGCTATTGTGAACAATGACAAGCTAGGAGAAGAACTACACTTCATCCAGAACGCTACAGGCGGAATACTCGGACCTCAGGATTCCTGGCTCCTTATTCGTGGTTTGAAGACATTAGGAATACGCATGGAGGCTCATGAACAGAATACGAAAGAGATTGTAGCATTTCTATCAGGACATCCGGCTGTGCATCACATTTATTATCCCGGTCTAGCGAGCCATCCCCAGCATGATCTTGCCAAGCAACAAGCAAGGGGCTTCGGGGGCATGGTATCTTTCGATGTAGGCAATGATGATAAGGTAGCTGATATACTACGTAAATTGAAATATTTCACACTCGCTGAAAGTCTAGGCGCTGTGGAGAGCCTAATCTCTGTTCCTGCCAAAATGACTCATGCCTCCATTCCTAAAGAACGACGGGAGGAACTCGGAATTACAGACGGACTCATCCGCATTTCAGTCGGCATTGAAGATAGCGAAGATCTCATTGAAGATTTAGCAAGAGCTTTGCAATAAATGTAAACAAGGTGTCTCAAAAAAATAATCTATGCTAGTGCACGAATTAATATTTTTATGTCCAACCTGCAACATTTTGGATCATTTTGCCATCTATAGTAGCAGAGGTGATTAATAATGAAGAAACAAACCATCAAAACAAATGCCAGAAAAACAATGATAGCTTGCGGTATCCTAGCAGCATCGTTATCCTTAAGTGCTTCCGCTTTTGCATTCTCTGATCTGTCCGGCGTTCCTGCTGCAGACAAGATCAATGCGCTACAGTCTTCTGGAGTCATCAGCGGTGTCAATAATGACAAATTCGCTCCTAAGTCTAAAGTAACTTTTGCTCAAGGAATTCAGTTTCTCGTCAATGCTTTTGATCTGACCCTAGATTCACAGTCAACAGGTTCATCCAAAGCTAGTCATTATTTCGACAAAGTGCCTGATACGGCTTGGTACGCTGAAGCTTTCCTGATCGCTCAACAGAATGGATTATCCGTGGATAAGACAGTGAATCCCAATGGGGTCATCACTCGCGCACAATTTGCACACTTACTGCATCAAGCTCTACTTACTAAGGGCGATTTCGTCACTACCAAAATGTACTTCCACATTACAGATGGCCAGAAGCTTCCTCAGGGCATTACAAACAGTCTGCAAACACTCTTGAATACGAGGATCATTTCTTTGAATGAGGATGATACATTCCGTCCGAATGATGCCATCACACGCTCTGAAGCAGCAGTTTGGATCTATGATGCTGCTGAATTCGCTAAGAAAATCAACCCTACACAAGAAGAACAGACACCTGAGAAATCCTATGAAGCTATTGTTAAAGTAGAGAAAGCTACAGCTGACGTAAACAAAGTATCGCTTACTGTAGATAATCTACCGAACTCAGGCTATTCAGCTTCCATTGAACGTATTGAATTTAATAAGGATAAGACAGCTACCGTTTACTTTACCGTAAACAGTGGTGATCCTGATCAAATGTACCTCCAGGTCATCTCAAAGTCTACCGTAGTAACCTACATCTCAGCCGACTATAAACCCGTTGCGAAGTATTCAGCGACTACATCAAATCCCTTCTCTTTGATGCTTCCTACTGGAGAAGCTCCGGCGACGCCAATAGATAATGTCGAAGAACTAATCGCTAAATAAACAAGCATTATAATAAATGAAATAATAAGCAAGGGCTCTTCGGCATGATCGCCTAGAGCCCTTGCTTATTTGCGTGCGTTTATGCTGATACTCTTTTATTAAATGACATACTCACCATATTTCTCATAATCCATCGTTCTACACTCTAAGGTTAAGCGCGTCCCCTCATTCTCATATTCCGTTGCCGTAATGTGGGCATGTTCATTGAAATATGATACTAATTGGCCTTGCTCATACGGAATCATCATTTCACACTGGATATAATCTTTAAAAATATGATCCCGAATCCTATTCACCAACTCCGTGATGCCTACTCTTGATTTAGCTGCAAGATACACGCTGTTATCTTCAACCTTTGGAATATCACAGTCTATCCGGTCACACTTGTTATATGCAAAAAGAGTCGGAATATCAGTAATACCAATCTCTTGTAGCGTATGCTCCGTAATCTGGGTCAACTGCTCATGCTTCGGATTCGAATAATCAATAACATGAATGAGTAGATCGGCTTCAGCCACTTCTTCAAGGGTTGAACGGAATGCTTTAATCAGATGATGCGGCAATTTACTTACAAATCCAACCGTATCTGTGAGAAGAAAAGATTTGTGATCTGGTAATTGGATGTTACGAACGGACGTCTCTAATGTAGCGAACAACATATCCTTCTCGAACACTTTCTTATCATTCGCAGGACCGAACGACTCTACAAGGGCATTCATAATCGTCGATTTCCCAGCATTGGTATAACCCACTAGCGATACCACAGGAATACCGTTATTCTTACGCTGCTTACGCTGCGTTTGCCGCCCCATTACAAGGGCCTCTAGTTCCTTATTCAAAGCACTAATCTTATCCTCAATTCTACGACGATCCAGCTCTAATCTCGTCTCTCCGGCCCCTTTGTTCTTGGTGCCCACACCCCCACTTTGCCGACCTAAGGATTCACGAAGACCAATCAACCTCGGAAGCATATATTGCAATTGGGCCACCTCAACTTGAAGTTGAGCTTCCCTTGTTTGCGCTCTTCTTTCAAAAATATCAAGGATTAGAATCGTTCGATCAATTACCTTACATTGCAAATCAGATTCCAGATTACGAATGTGAGAAGGAGACAATTCATCGTTAAAAATAACGACATTCGCGTCTGCCGCCTCATATAGGTTCATGACCTCCAGCACTTTCCCTTTACCAATATAATGGGACTTGTTCACTCGTTCTAAATTTTGCGTCATCCGGCCAACCACTTCTACATGACAAGCCGATGCTAAATTACTCAATTCTTCCATCGAGTATTCAAAGTCAAAATCCTTCTGATGACTCAAGTTTACCCCTACGATGATCGCTCTTTGTTGTTGTTCTTCCATATTAAAACCTCCATATTCTCATTCCTCATAATAAAAAACCTCAGGCAAATCTCCTGTGGTTTG
The DNA here is from genome assembly GCF_000949425.1 of Paenibacillus sp. IHBB 10380. NCBI lineage: Bacteria > Bacillati > Bacillota > Bacilli > Caryophanales > Paenibacillaceae > Paenibacillus > Paenibacillus sp. IHBB 10380. The sequence continues at coordinate 5,520,051 of NZ_CP010976.1, read as the reverse complement.
AGCGAACGGAATGGTTCCATGTTGTGAGGTAAGAGATAGAGGAGTCTATTTACGCGTTTAAGCTACATCATCATGCAGCTTCAGTCTTTCTAAATAGATCGTCTTAAACAAACAAAAAAGAAGGCAGATTGCGCCTTCTTTCTTGATTCCCTCGTATTTCATAATCCATCATTTAGGGTACCTCGAAAAATATGCAGACTCATCCCGTTCGCTCTGCCCAGGAGCAGAGCCTTTGCACTATTCAATTAGTTGCACAAAGTGTTGTAACGGAATTTAATGTACATATCTTCGAGAACCCTCCGATCATTAAAGTTGCCTCTATGTTAACACGAATACCAAGTATTCACAAATTTGAGTTATTCAACAGGTATCATTACGATATCATTTATGATTGCAATTGCATTAGAATCTGCGGATCTTTAATCTTCTTATCCTCAGCCAACATCACGATCTTCGACAGAATTTCCGCTGTCTTTGGATCTTCATCCATGAAGGGTAGGAATATACGACCTCTATGTTGTGAATGTACAGGAATGATATGCATAGCGCCTGTAGCTTGTCTGTAAACCATACCGCTTCCCAAATGTACCCCATACTCACCTAGGGAACCTTCAATTCGAGCATAATTACCTTCTAAACGAACATTATCAATCTTCAAGAGGCGAAGTGATTCTGTGACGATCACGCTTCGCATCTCTATCGTTGTCAGGCTAGCTTCTGGATCCACACCACCAACATGTGCCACACTCACGACTAAATCTACGTCTCGCATCACTTCTGAGAATAGTATAGGAGGAACCTTATCCAAGGCAACGCTCTTATAGGTGTTCCTATCAAAGAATTGAACCGTCTCAAGCGTAGGTGCTTCACTCTCCGAAGGAGAGAACCAATCTGCCATCGCATAAAGATTCGCTATTAGATTCTCTGCATAGTATACCTTCTGCAGTCCCTCTTCATAACTAACTGTCCACTGCCGACCTTTGAGTAAGGAGACCGTTTTACTCGGCTGTACTTGATGCCCAGCATATCTGCGAGATATCGTTCCCTGAGCCTGCTCATCCGCATTTGGAAGATACAACTCACGGAACACTTGCTTAAATGGCTGACGGAGTTGACGATCGAATAAGTCCTTCTGGTACTGACTCCAGTGACCACTTTTATATAAATGAAGGGGGTGCGCAATAAGGAGTTCTTCCTTATCCCCAATTAGAGCTAATTTACCCGCTGGATCGATAAGTCCGCCTGCAGCAGCATCGAAGTATCCCAGTACCTCTTCCGATTTAAATACCAGCGTCCGCAATAGGGGTGTGATGACTGGATTCCCTGACAATCCCTTCAATTCTTGCAAAGTAAATGTATTGCCTGACTCCATAGAGCGTTCTAGCTCCTTACGTGCTCTCCGGTATTGATCTGTCAGTTCAACCTTCATTTCTTTCAAAGCAGCAATATATTCATCCTTCTTGTACTTCGCAGGAACGGATTTCAACGCTTTACCTTTACGCGTAATGCCAATCTCTGACTTTCCTTCTTCATCAATAAGAAGCTGTACTGTCGTCTCCTCATCCAGCTCATGTGGCTGGAAGAATGTTTGCATATCGTCCAGCTTCCGCGCTTCCATATCCCACATCAGCCTGATGACATCTCCGTAACCTGCATTTCTCGCCAAATTGCCAAGGGCAATCTGCGAAGTCATGCCTTCACTTGCCCGACGTTGAGCGCCAAATTTCTTACTCTGCTTCAGAAAATGCTGAATAAATTCATACCGTTCACGAATATCTTGTTCATGAGGGTCACGCAATGAAATAAGGCTATAGCAGAGCAAGTGATCCTTATTCCGCTTCTCTTCTATGGACTTTTGCATTTCCGTAATATCTAGCTTCCCCAGTATCGCATCTGCGAACAGCTGTGATCTTCGGTGATTGGCTCCGGCGGAAATATATTTAGCGCAATCGTACAATAAGTCGAACCGCTTCTCTCCCAACGTATTATAAGCCTCTTTAAACCAACTTATATCAAAGGCACCATCATTAAAGTCTTGCGCTGAAATCGGTGAATAGTGTGCAACAACCGTTTCTTTCTCAGCAGAGAATCCTTCATTAATGTGCGCATGGAAATACCAAGCCGCACTACGCAGACCATCCCAATTTAAATATTTAGCTACAATATCTAACCACTGAGGAGCGTACATAGCTGCTTCTAGTAACCTTTTCTCCGTAATATCAAGACCTTCTAACATTTGTTTCAAGAGTGTATCGTCTTCACCCTCACGTGGATCACTGATCTTAAGCAGATGACAGAAAGATTCCTTCTTTGTAATACTATCCCCATATCCATAGATATAACCACGGATGAAGGTTTCCTGCTGTAACCCAGATAATATATGAATGAAATGCTCCATACCCTCTATGCGCTCCAGTCCCATAGCCAGAGGTGTTACCTCAGTAGCTAGATCACCACGTTCGAGCTCCACCTCTAGAATCCGCTCAACAGCCGTCTGACGAATCGCAGCTAACTTAGGCTTGGAATCTATCCAATCATATCGTTTAGATGTAATATTGCGTACATGATTGCGACTGTCATAACTGCCTAGTAATTCCCGATATACTTCCCCTGTACCGATCATCCCCGCTTCAAAAGCACGTAAGTAATCCTTAAGGTCAAGTACCGAATCAACCTTCTCATTCGGGTTCATGATATTAAATGTATAGAAAGTATGGAACACTCGCTTAAAGCTGTCATCATCATACATTCGACTACGGGCCATTGAGAACCATGGATTCGCTAAGAGCTTCAATATCCCCCACTCTTTGGATACTTTCTCTTTAGGCATCGCTTGCATCACAGCATTCAAGGCATTCAGCGTTAAATCAAATGTTGAGCTTTTATCGCTATCCATGAAGTAAGCATGAATAAGGATGCTGATCTGATTGCTATATTTAAATCCTTCGAGCGCATCTTTAATCTCTTGAATTTGAGCAACAGGATACAACTGCTCCGCAAACTCCTTACGCCAACCCTCGAGTAGCTTATGTTTCTCAAGCTCAGCGTAATCCATCTCATCAGAGAAATACCGATAATACTGGTTCAGTGTCTGATTAAGGGGCTCCAGTATGGAATAGAAATAGATCTCCATTAATTCAGAGGCTCCTAAATTACTCCGCTCTAAGTAATCTCTCCAAACCTCGTGCAGCGGATATTTCGTAAGCTCAGGTGTATCCTCCTCCTCCTCTTGAAATGGACGAATTCTCCTTAAGTCTGCACCGAGCAGCAACGTATCCTTATAACCAGAGTAATACTCTGCCTCATACTCAAACTCACGATGGTTATGAATTTCTTCCTCCAGCCCAGAGAGAAAACCGATCACATCTTCCTTCGACAACCTAAAGATATGCTTCCAGTCGAATTCTCCTATTACTGGAGTCTCTGTAAGCCAAGGTTCGATTGTGTTCGGATCGAATAGACCGAAGCCATTCGCTGCTGTATATTCATTCTTTTGACTAAGTCTTCCTATCAATTGCTGTTCCTTAGGTGTGGGATTCTCAATTAAATGAGGCAGCGAACTCAAGCCTTCATACTGCTCTGTTCGTTCACTATCCTCAAAGATCACGACAATCGTCTCCAACCCCGCCAAGCGCTGTAACTCACTCTTACCTTGCAACAACCGAGTTAGAGAGGCCATCACACTGCCCTCAGGCTGACGCAACAGTAGCTCAATAGCACTTTGACGTAAGGAACCTGTCTTCAACTTCAACAATCCTTCTACCAACTTCAATTCTTCATCCGATAACGTCAATTTCTTCGCCTTGTCGAGTGCCGCCTCACGATTAAGCATGCTTTTATCTGATAGGGATGTGAATATAAATTCACGCTGTGCCGAATGATCCGTATCCTGCATGAAATAAGACAATAGCTCACCACGCAACTCCGCACTTAATCGATCCTTCAAGGCAATGATTGCGGCGATCCATTCACTGTCCATATCATAAGCTGTAAGGTATAGCATCTTACGAATAGGGAGGTCTGGCGTGTAATGAACATGCGCAAAATCCAACACTTTGGAAGGTGCGGATATCTCTTTGTGAGTCATGCCAAGGAACATTCCCATAAGTTGTTCGAATTCAAGTCGACGTTCTTCCTTGTTCTCTAGCAGAGGCATACGCTCAATCGTAATACTAAGCCCATTCTCTTCCTCTTTTCCCCAAGTACGAAGGTACTCATAACTATAGTTGGATAGAATCCAAAACTGTAGTTCAGGGTCCGTAGCATCTAGGTATTGTCTAGCAATCCCATAACGAACATCTCTATTCTCACTGTTCGCGAGTACGTACTGTGCAATAATCTTCTGATACAGCGCACCGTGCTCCATCAAGTCCTTAATTCCACTAAATAAATCACGTTCTTCATATACTGCTGTAGCCCATAAACTTAAATAAACGTGGTTCGCATTGTCACTAGACAACCACGACGCACGAACGGATTCATCACTTAAAACATGATACGCTCCCTCTATAAGCTGTCCAGCCACTCGCTGATTCACTGATTCCAGCCCCATACCTGTCCATACACCAAGTGCCCTCACGACAGAACTATAGCGAATAAATCCTTGGTCAATAATGACCTTCAGCATGTACAGGTTCGCCTCGAGCGTCCCCTCGTCCATTCGTTCCACAATAGATTGTCGAAGCCCCTCTTGCAATCTTGCAGCCGCTAATAGCTCGCCTAGCATTACGTACAACTCCGCATGATGACTCATAAATATTCCTTTGATCATCCCATGAGTGAGTAACGCCGTTTGATTATCTCCATATACAATTTCCTTAAGTGCCGTAATAACCTCTGTATTGTTACAATCTAGCTCGAAGGCAATAACGTCACTAATCGTCTGTGCCAATTGATAATTCTGCTTCAATGGATAGTCCGCTAACGTCAAATAATCAATAACTGCGAATTCATGACAATCCATGGATAAAAGCGAGCTCATCTTGCTTATCACCTGACCCATGTGGGCGCTCCGTTCCGATGTACGAAAAGGTCTTCGTACGTATCCTGTGCCATAAGGGTATTCAGTCGCATGAGTCGTAATATAATCAAAAATTTCTCCCGTGTACACATTCGTAAGTTGCCTCACAACTTTCACCAGTGGTTCGAATAATACCTCGTCATTTCCCGCAGCAAGTGAATACAATATCTCTTGGCATTTCAAAAAACACTCTTCATCCTGGCGCACATGCCTCATTTGCCCCAACTCTACCACTAACTTCGCTAATGGAGAAAGATGAGGATCTAACCCCTCTGCTCTTTCTTGTAATAATGCATAGTAACGCTTCTCTTGTTCATGCTTCTCCATTATTCATTGTCTCCCTTCACCATAAGCTTCCAGCCAACATTGTAAACCTGATAAATACAATTTCATCTTCTTCCATAAGCTTAAGCGGTGACTCCAAATGACTATTCTCTTCTTCACGAATAAATACTTTATATAACCCATCTTCAAAAGCTAATAATGCGGTCTCTACTGCTTTCGCAACATCAGGACTCTGTTCGTTATACACCGAGCCGAATCCTACCTTTCCACTCTCTCCACGCGCCTCGATCTCCGCCCCTGTTAGGAATGGCATCAGCGCCGTACTTTGTTGCTTATCCTTTAACTCCTGCACATTCATAATAACAACTTCCGTAATGAGCTCCCTCAGTGTTGTCGGAACGACTGGAAGCTCTATTTCATTTTTTGTCAGTATATTCTTACGTTTACCCAAGCTTTTAACGGTTACGTACAATTTCATAGACGATTCCTCCACCTCGCATTTAAATAATCAGGAGCATCTATCCTATTCTCTTAAAAACTATCACTATTCTTAACCCTATGTAGTGAATAGCTTACCAAATTAGCCCACGACGTGACAAATAAACGCTTCTATATCTATCATTTATATTATAACGGAAACACACGTTCCTATCTAGAGGCTTTACTCCTAAAAGCTTAGAATGCTCCATCCACACGCAAAAAGAAACCATTAGGATTTATATCTGTCCTAATGGCTTCTTTTTTATCTATTCTTTATTTTATGTATGAATTCATTTTTCTTTTCGGTTATTCCATTCATTTCATTGATCAACAAACCATCTCTCTTATGTCCCTTCTCAATAAAGAACATGGAAACTGCCCCTAATCCTACATGAGTCCCTACCGCTACCCCCATTTGCATAATAAATATTTCCCCTTTAAATTCTGTTTCTTGTCTAATCTTATCCATCAATTTGTCAGCAATCGTTCTCTCCGAAGTGTAACCTATGATAATGAAATCTGTGACTTCCCAATCATTTCTTTGGTTAAACTCTTTCACATAATGGTTTAATACCCCTTTTAGTCCTCTTTCCTTAGCTACTATAGCTCCCTTACCATTTCTCATAGACATGATCGGCTTGACTTTCAAAATCCTACCTATTAATGCACTAACATTTGTAAGCCTACCACTTTTAATTAAATGATTTAAATCATCTACACAGAGAAAATGTTTCACATTACTTTTATAGGTTTCATTAAAATGTATTAGTTCTTCAAAATTAAATCCTTTTTCTCTCAATATAGCAGATTTCAAAATTAGCCATCCACTGCCTTGGCTCATTGAGGTTGAATCTACGATATGGATTTTAATAGAAGAGTCACAATTTTGATCGAAAAAAGTTTCTTTTGCTATTTCAGCTGATTGATAAGATCCACTTGTACCACTTGACATACAAATACATAGTATCTCTGTGCAACCATCTTCTATGGCTTCCTTTATAATGTTCAAATATTTGGTTGGGTTTGGCATGGATGTCGTGGGGTCTTCTTCAAGATTTCCAAGGATAGCATAAAACTCATCGGCTTTTATATCTATTTTATCTCTGTACTCTTTACCGTTTATCATTATTGTTAATGGTGCGATACCAATGTTATATTTCTCAATAATCTCTTCCGTCAAATCACACGTTGAGTCAGCCATTATCTTAATTATCTTAAGCCCTCCAAAGAAAAAAAAGCAGGGGCGTTATTCCGTTCCCTACTTCTCATATAATATTTGTGTATAATCACTGTACACTAACCTATTACTTACCTGCCGTCAATGAAAAATGTCACTTGTTGTCGATAATAATAGAATAGAAGCCTCCTAGCCACTTTTGTGGTTTAGGAGGCTTCTTTGATTCACGCTTCACTGCTATTTGCACTTCTCCGAAACATCTTAATGATTTCATTTATGATAAGAGGAACTAATCCTAATCCGATCACTAATCCCCAATCCGTAAATGAGATGAATTCTACCTTAAATGCTGTGGCAAAGAACGGTATGGAAATCACTCCAAACTGTAGAATTAATCCGATGATTATTGCCCCTAGCAAGTACTTGTTCGTAAATAGCCCCAATTGAAATATGTTCTTTGTTTCGCTTCTCATCGATAACGAGTAGAACAATTGTGACGTTGCAAGAACAACAAAGGCCATCGTCCTCGCATAAGTCATAGCTTCCTCAGAGATATTATTTGAGCCTAGGCTATATCCGTGTTCATATAAACCTAAATAAAAAGCAACTAAAGTTAACGTCCCAATCAGCACTCCACCTATAACAGCTCGCCATCCTGCGCCTTTCGCGAAAAAGCTTTCCTTCGGGTCCCTTGGTTTCTTCTTCATCACATCTTTCTCACCGGGGTCAGCACCGAGTGCAATCGCAGGCAATGTATCCGTTACAAGATTGACCCACAAAATCTGGGTTGGTAGAAGCGGTATGGGCCAAAAGAACAGGATCGATGCGAGTATGGCAATTACTTCACCAAGGTTACATGATAACAGGAAAATAACAGCCTTCCGAATATTTAAATAAATATTCCTTCCTTCTCTAATCGCATGGACGATTGTCGTGAAGTTATCATCTGTTAAGATCATGTCACTAGCGCCCTTGGAAACATCTGTCCCGGTAATCCCCATGGCCACACCGATATCAGCATATTTTAAAGAAGGAGCATCATTTACTCCATCACCAGTCATTGAGACGATATTCCCCTGAGCCTTGAGGGCTCTAATAATCTTCACTTTGTGCTCAGGTGAAACGCGAGCAAATACTCTATAGTTACTAATTTGTTGTGAGAAATCTTCATCTGACAATTCATCGATTTCAGCACCAGTCATACTTTGTTCGATGGAATCTGCAATTCCTAGTTCTTTCGCAATCGCAAACGCTGTATTCTTGTGGTCGCCAGTGATCATCACTGAAGTAATTCCCGCCACTTTTGCTTCCCGTATAGAGTCCTTCACTTCAAGTCTTGGCGGGTCAATCATCCCTACGAATCCAAGTAACGTAAGATCAGATTCCATCTCATCTGGATCTATCATACGATCGGTATCATTATAAGCCGCAGCAAGAACTCTTAAGGCATCATTCGACATCTCTTCGGAAGCCTTAACATATTGGGACTTCATTTCTTCTGTCAAGGCCACAACCTCTCCATTAACGAGTGCCGAGGTAGCAATCTGTAATAGTTGATCGATAGCACCCTTTGTATGTACACGATAGCCGGATTCCATTGTATTTAATGTAGACATCAGCTTCCGGTCGGAATCAAAGGGCTTTTCGGAAACTCTTTTAAACTCGGCATCTAAGGTTCTTTTGGTTAAATTATTCTGATCACCGAATACGACTAAAGCTATTTCTGTAGGATCTCCGGTACTTTTCCCATGTTCGAAGGTTGCATCTGAACATAATACAAGTGCTTTAATTAACGCAGCAGGAGATTCATCCTTACTTTGTTTTGGCGATATGAAATGCTTCACGACAGACATTTTATTTTGCGTAAGTGTACCTGTTTTGTCTGAGCAAATAATATTAACTGAGCCCAATGTTTCAACGGCCGTTAGCTTCTTCACGATGGCATTAATCTTCGACATTCTTGTAACGCCAAGCGCTAATACGATCGCCACAATCGCTGGAAGACCTTCCGGAATAGCCGCAACGGCTAAACTGATGGCAGTTAAAAGCATTTCGAATAAGTCTCTTTTTTGGATAAGAGCAATGATAAGTATAAACAAACATATACCGATCGCAATATACCCTAGGGTCTTACCGAGTTCCTCTAATTTTTTTTGTAGTGGGGTCAATTCCTTATTATCATCATCTAGAATTTTGGCTATTTTCCCCATTTCCGTATCCATAGCCGTAGCTACTGCAATTCCTTCACCTCTGCCATAGGTCACAAGGGTGGACATAAATGCCATGTTGGATTTGTCTCCAATAGGCGTTTTAGGATTTGTGTGAATGGCATCCGCATGTTTGTCTGTGGGTACGGATTCACCAGTTAACGCAGATTCCTCAATTTGTAGATTCGCGCTCTCTAATAAACGTAAATCAGCAGAGATGAACCTTCCTGCATCTAGTATGATGATATCTCCCGGTACAATGTCCTCGGATTGGATTTCTTTCACTTCTCCATCACGTCTAACAAGTGCTTTGGGTGTCGTCATTTGCTGCAGCGCTTCAATAGCTTTCTCCGCTTTGTTTTCTTGAATTACACCAATTAGTGCATTTAGAATAACGACGGCAACAATGATGATCGTATCCATGAATTCTCCGATGAGTAGCGTTATAACCGCGGCACCTAAAAGAACATAGATAAGCATATCTTTCATTTGTGCGAAGAAGAGTGAGACCATACTTTTCTTAGGTTTCCCTTTCAGCTTATTGACACCGTATCGTTCAAGCCTGGATTTAGCTTCTTCTGTTGTCAGCCCAGTTGCAGCATTTACTTGAAGCTCTTGAAGAACTTCTTCTTGCGATTTTGAGAACCACATGAACAACACCCTTTCAGTTTCATTGATTTATCAAATTGAAGTTATCCAATATACTATTACATTCATTATTCCCAAAATAATCACAAATCTTCAGAAATTTTATCGTTCTAAGCGACTTTTGCGACTTCCTTATATTTTAAATAGGCCAACCAGAAGTTCTGGCTGACCTATTAATATGAAAAAATGTCTTACAACAGAGAAGTTGTATCTTCACCAGTGCAAGTCAGAATCGCGATTCATCAAGCTGCTAAAGGACTACACTTATTTTTATAATATTCAACGGTTTCTACTTCTATTACAATGACTTATCAAGCTCTTCCTGTCTTCTCATCTTCAAGCGCCAATGACACGATGGCACGCAGGGCAGCTGCAATCTCTCGCTCAACAGCATGTGCCACTGCATCTGTATGGGGATCATAGACTTCGGCTAATTCAGCATCTGCGTAACCGTCTATGGCTAGAATGGCTCCGGCACGAGCTCCACGAAGCGTACTAACCACATAAAGTGCTGCAATCTCCATTTCAACTGCAATGGCCCCTGCCTGTTTATACTTACGATGAGGAATCTCCTCAACGCCAGCGAAAAAAGCATCTAATGTGACGGTAATCCCTTTCGCTGTCACTCCAGCCTCAAAGCTTGCCGCTTCGTATAATGCACTGACGACCTGACTATCACCAACAGCAGGGAAACCCTCAGGCACTAACTGCCGTGTTAGCCCATCCGCACGAACCGCAGCCGTACTGACAACTAGGCTGCCCGCTGGATGATCCTCTGAATAAGAACCCGCCGTACCGACTCGAATCAAGGTGTTCACTCCTGCACGAATTAACTCTTCGAAACAGACAGCTGCTCCAGGGCAACCTACACCATGGCTCACTACAGCTAGTTGCACACCTTCATACTCCCCAACAAATGTCCGGTATTCGCGGCTGAATGCTAACTCTCTAGCCCCTTTAAGTCTCTGAGCAATAATTTCAGCTCGCTTCGGATCTCCACATACAATTGCATACGGGGGAATATCCTCTGAATCTACTTGCAAAATTGACATCAACATCTTAATCGAACTCCTTCCGTCTCCATTCATCTTCGGGAATTGGAATATCTTCACCTGAGAAACGTTGCTCAAGAAATGGGTCAGCCGTATTATGGAAACCATTACTTTCCCAGAAGCCTTGACGGTCCTCACGCATGAACTCAATTCCACGGATCCACTTCGCACTCTTCCAGAAATATAAATGCGGTACAACAAGTCGTAATGGCCAGCCATGTTTAGCCGTTAAAGGCTTATTATCAAAGTTAAAAGCTAACAAAACATCATCATTCATCAAATCTACTAGCGGAAGATTCGTATCGTATTCAGGATCAGCATGAATCATAACGAACTGAGCCTCCGGCTTCACTTGGATAACCTTTAATAAATCCGTGAAGCGTACACCCTCCCAAGGGGTATCGAACTTGGACCAACGCGTTACACAGTGAATATCACTAACCGTATTAGACTGGGGCATCGCCTTCAGATCTTCATAGCTAAAGGTTCTTTCCTCTTCGACCTCTCCAAATATGCGAAGATTCCAAGTTGCCAAATCGTATTCAGGCACTTCACCTTCATGCAATATGGGAAACTTCTCGGTCAATGACTGCCCAGGAGGCAAACGATGTTGTAGCGTAGTATCCAACTGCTGAACCTTGGGGGCTTTTGCAGATTTTAGACGATCAGCTTTTGTATGCAATGTGGGCATCCTCCTGTATTCCTATCTTTCTAACGTGAGCTTCCGCCTGCTTTATGTGCATCCTCTAGATAACTTCGATCTTTGAAGAAGAACATCGCGATTAGCGTTACTATATAAGGTAGCATTTGTGTAAAGTGCGACGGCATAGAGAAGCCTTGAAGACGTATACCTAAAGCGTCCATAAATCCAAACAACATGCTCGATGCCATCACACCTATCGGACTTGCCTGTCCAAGCATCGTAGCTACAAGTGCAATGAAACCTCGCCCTGCCGTCATGCCCTCTGTAAACATCGTTACCTGCCCTAGCGATAGTTGCGCTCCAGCCAAACCACAGAGCACCCCACATGCCAGTACAGCACTATACTGATGCTTGCGTACTTTAATCCCGATACTTTGCGCGGCTACTGGGTTCTCCCCAACCGAACGCATCCGAAAGCCTGAGATGGTCTTGAACAAGAAGAACTGTAGCACGGCAACTAAGATAAGCGCTAAATAAACGAGTGGGCTTTGCCCCGAAATAACGCTACCTAACCAAGGAATATCCTGGATAAAGGGGATGTCCCATTTCGGAAGTCCCACCATATTGTTATCATAATAAGCTCCCTTAACATCAAAGATCGCCCGCAACAAAAAGGTCGTGAGGCCAGCAGCCAAAAAGTTCAACGAAATCCCGACAACAATAACATTAGCCTTAAGATTAATACTAATATAACCAAATATTAGCGAAAACAGCATGACACATAATACCGCAAACAATACCGCAATCCATACATTACCAAAGAGATAGTTACCCACGATTCCCGAGAATGCACCCACAAGAACGAATCCTTCCAAGGCTACATTAAACAGGCCCACTCTGGAACAGAGCGCCCCACCTAATGCAGCAAGTAAAATCGGAGTCACTACGCGCAGCATGGAACTGAATAGAGCGGCATCAAGAAGTTGTTCCATTCGATTGTTTCTCCTTTCTGCGCTTCCAGAATGTATATCCTATTCTTGCAGATACGAATAATGTGAGTACCGCCTGAATCACACTTGCCACTTCTAGTGGCACTTCCGTATTTCGTTCAACGCCCATCGCACCAGTCTGTAAAGCAGCAAGTAGAATGGCTGCAAGCGCCGTACCTAGAGGATGAGAACTCGCTAGTAGCGTGGCCATAATACCACTCCAAGCATAACTAGCCGAGGATAAGGAGCCATCTAGGAATCGGTACTGCGTACCTAGCACTTCACCCGCTCCTGCAAGACCTGCAAGTCCACCACTAACGAGCATTGCGATCATCATCATGCGTCCTCGCCGCACTCCACCATAAGAGGCAAAGAGTGGGTTGTTACCTAGCATTCTAATCTCATATCCGGCTACCGTCTTCTTCATAAAAACATACAATAATAGAGCAGCCACAATAGCAAGAATAAACCCGGCATGAAGACCCATACCTTGAAATAACTTAGGCAACCATACACTCTGATCAATCATCGCTGACTGTGCCATAGCGGCAGAACCCGTCGTATCTTTGAATGGATAAGCGACCAGATATCCTGCAAAGAGAATCGCAATATAATTAAGTAGTAATGTCGTAATAAGAAGGTTCATTCCGAACCGTGCATCGAGCCAACCCGCCAGAACAGACCACAATCCGCCAGCTACAATGCCGGCTACAATGGACACAATCAACACAAGCCAACCGGGTCCTGGAAGGTAAAGTGCCGTAAGCGCAGCAGATATTCCTCCCAGAACCATCTGTCCTTCTGCTCCCATATTAAAGAAGCCTGCACGGAATGCCAGTGCAATACCTAACCCTGCCAGAATAATGGGTGTTGCACGCGCGAGCGTATTCGTTAGAAAATAAAAACTACCGAACGCCCCATTCCACATTTCCACGTAAGTCTCGGTTATGGAGCCGCCAACAATCAGAATAGCAATAGCTCCAGCCACTAAACCAATAATAATAGCCAGTAGCGGCTGTATCAGTCCGCGTAGGCTCTGTTTAATAACACTCATGTCCGTTGTTTCCCCCCTGCCATTAGCAGACTGATCTTCTCTTCCGTTGCTTCCAAAGCAGACAACTCACCAACCACTTCTCCTTCATACATCACGACTATCCGATCGGATAGTTGTAGAATCTCGGTTAGCTCAGAGGACACAAGTAGAATTCCAGCCCCGGCATCCCTTTTACGAATAAGCTCAGTATGAATAATCTCCATCGCTCCGATATCCACCCCGCGCGTAGGTTCAGCAGCGATTAGAAACGGCGTCTCTTGCGCAAATTCACGGGCAGCAATAAGCTTCTGCAAATTTCCCCCGGATAAATGCTGAACCTTATCATCCATGGAACCTGCCTTAATGCCGAACTGCCGAATCCATTGCCCTACTGTATTACGCGCCGCTTTGTGCGTAACTATGCCCCGATTCTGAAACTTATGATGATGACCCATCAGCCCATTGTCCAGCACAGTAGCGTCTTTAGCCGCGCCCCACAAATAGCGATCTTCTGGAATATGTGCCAGTCCACGTTCACGAATATCCCGAACAGTCAGTCCGGCAGTGTCCATACCTGCTAAACGAATAGTTCCTACATCGCCCTTCCGAATGCCTGAAATTGCTTGAATGAGCTCCGATTGACCATTTCCAGATATGCCTGCGACACCTACGATTTCGCCTGCCCGAACCTGTAGATGAATATCTTGAAGTAACGGCTTACCCTTGAGCCCTGTAATACCAAGTCCCTGTATTTCCAGAACGGGTTCTCCCAATGAGACTGGCTTCTTATCCAGTGAAATAAGATCTCTCCCAACCATCAAACGAGATAGTTGTTCTATATCTGTATCCGCCGCAGCAAGGGTTCCCGTAACCTGTCCATCACGCAATACTGTAATCCGATCCGCAACTTCCATCACCTCATGGAGCTTGTGAGTAATAAGAATGAAGCTTTTACCCTGAAGAGCTAACGCCTTCACATTCGCCAATAGTTCCTTGACCTCTAATGGGGTCAAGGCTCCCGTAGGCTCATCCAATACAATAATGTCCGCTCCCTGATATAACACCTTAAGAATCTCGACTCTCTGTTGCATTCCCATGGGACAATCAGATAGTTTAGCCCATGGGTCCACCGGCATACCATAACGTCTACCTAGCTCTTCCACAAGTTTAGCGGCCGCTTTACGATCAAATCTTAACCCTGCAGCCGGTTCACGCCCAATAACAATATTCTCTGCAACCGTGAAAGAGGGAAACAACATGAAATGCTGATGCACCATACCAACCCCACTCGCCATTGCCTTAGCGGGATTAGCAAAGGAGACATTGTTTCCCCGTATCTTGACTGTGCCTGAGGTTGGCTGCTCCATACCATATAAAATACGCATCAACGTCGTTTTACCCGCACCATTCTCGCCGACCAGTGCATGTACTTCACCTTCTACCAAATCAAAATTCACACCTTGATTGGCGATAACTCCACCATATTGTTTCGTTATATTCCCCATCTGCAGCAGCATAGCCCATGCTCCTTCCTCTTTTGTCTCCACGTTTACAATTCATATATAAGCAACCGATAGTGACAGCAAAGCCGGCTGCTCATTGGCAACCGGCAATAACTTGCCACTCCGTACACACCGTAATTATTGCTGTAGCGGATCTTTAACTTCAATTGTACCTGCTACGATATCATCACGAATTTTCTTTACCTTATCAATAACTTCTTGCCCGATGAACGGACTAAGAGCTGACTTGCTATCACGAGTAATGAATGTCACACCGACACCATCCTCTTTCAAACCGTAGTTCACTGCGCCAAATTCGAATTTATCGTTAACGAAATCTTTTACAGTTTCATAGGTTACTGTATCTGTGGATTTCAACTGTGACAACACGATGTGCTCAGGATCAAGCTCCGTACGGTCCACGTCCTGACCTGATGTATAGAAGCCCTTTTCTTTAGCAGCTTCGAATACGCCTAAGTCGCTTGTTGCCGCAGCACCAGCAATGAAGTCGGCCCCTTTACCAGCAGTCACCAATGCTAATTCTTTAGCCTTAGCGGGATCTGCAAATCCACCTACATAGTTGACAAGGAATTCAGCAGTTGGATTGGTCGATGCCAGCCCTTGACGAAATCCCTCAGTGAATTTCTTAATAAGTGGAATATCAACAGCAGCTACCATACCGACGATGTTCGTCTTGGTCGACAAACCTGCTGTTGCACCTAACAAGTATGCAGCTTCATATTCACGGAAACCTACGCTACGTACATTGGGTAGATCAACGGTTACATCAACAATAGCAAATGACTTATCAGAATTCTCTGTAGCCACCTTCTTCAGAGCATCCTCTGCCTGAAATGTTGCTGTGATGATCAGGTCATAGTTCTCTGCGACTGCTGCACGCAAATTTTGTTCAAATGCCGCTGGGTCTGTAGATTGGATCGTTTTCACTTCTACTCCGAATTCAGCCCCCGCTTTATTAAAACCTTCATCCATTTGAACGAAAAATGGGTTTACTCCTATTTTTTCAGGTAATACCAGAGCAATCTTCTTCGTCTTAGCCTGATCTCCCGCTCCGGAATTTGTCGATTGTTCGTCTTTTGCGGTATTTGATCCACATGCGGCTAGTAAAACAGTCAGCATAATCACGGATAATACGAACGATAAACTTCTTTTCATCTGGAATCTCCCCTTTTTTTCTTCTGTTTAGCTTATCCTATAAGAAAACTGTGACTTTTGTCAACAAAAACCGGAATTTGTCGATTTATTTATCATAAAATGCTCCCTTTGCCACAGAATGATTCTCGTATTAGTAGAAGAAGTTATATTTTTGATCATCAAAAAAGTAAGGAAATGAGCAAAAGCAGCCCATCCTTTGACAAGGAACGAGCTGCTTTTTATAGTTTTCCAATCACTTCACCATCTTAGAGTGCCATTTCATCAAAAATTAGAAACGGTTGTCATTCTTCTTCTTTCGAGAAATTTTCTACCATTCACACTGCAAGCATTTAGATTTAATTCTGTGGTCGGAGAGTACGTTCAACGATTCCTAACATAAATTGACGAGAGAAAAGTCTTGAAACCTGGGCTATTAAATAATTTTGGCGACCGGATATAATATGACTACGCCCTTTCTCGAGTGCTCTTAAAGCATTATTTACGACGGTATTTGGCGTTTGTCTGGAGCCAACGGATGCTTCACTTGAGTCAACAACATCAAAAAATGCAGTTTCTGTTGCGCCCGGACAGAGTGCAAGAACCTTAAGCCCACGTTTACGGTTTTCAGCCCAAAGTGCTTCACTAAAGGAGAGTACGAACGCTTTCGTTGCTCCATAAACTGCCATATAAGGATCCGGCTGAAAGGCGGCAGTGGAAGACACATTGATTAACCCACCATCTCGATTACGTAACAGATCAGGCATGAATGCATGCGTGATATCGACTAAAGCAGTGACATTAAGCATCACTTCCTCATGCTGCCGATTTCCTGAAACCTGCTCAAAGTATCCATAGGTAGCAAAGCCTGCATTGTTAATTAAGAGATCAACCTTTAATTGCTGCTTTTGAACCTCATGGAGTAAATCTTGTGATGCGCCTGGTGTAGAAAGATCAAGTGCAATTACCGTTATCTTAACCTTGTAGGTAGTTGAAAGCACTGTAGCTAATGCCTTCAATTTCTCTTCATTGCGTGCGACCAAAATGAGATTACATTTCTTGGCTGCCAGCGAATAGGCGAATGTTTCACCAATGCCGGATGACGCCCCTGTGATGAGAGCAGTTTTGTTTGAATACGTGAACATAATAATCAACCTCCATAGTAACGTAATTTTATTTCGGTAACACTGTTACCGAAAGCTAATAATTAACTGAAGTCATCTTATAACGACTTCAGTATACTCAATCTTTTATGATTGAAATGAGGATGTCTTTAGTGCAGAGAGCGTCTTATTTAGAGTAAATGCATAGACCTCTTGAGCCATACTTAATTCAGAAAAATGACCAGCAAAATAAAGATGTATAACCCCGTGTAAAGCAGACCAAAGCATTTGGACAACCAGTAGCGGATCATTGTCTTCTAATTCACCTTGCTCAATAGCGCGTATTACAGTTTGCTGGATTCGAAATAGTGCAGTAGTAGTTCCCTCAAGGCTTTTTTCATCCGGCTTGAAATCAGATAACGCCCCACCGAACATCATTTTGTAATAACCAGAATGAAGCTGTGCAAATTGCCAATAAGACCAACTTATAGCAGTTAGATCATCAAGTACTTTCGCTGTGTCCGGTACTTGTTGAAATGTTTCAGCTAATAGACGACATCCGTCCATGTACATTTCATTGGCAAGACCATCTTTACTTCCAAAAATACTGTAAATAATTTTTGTTGAACAACTTAATTTCTGAGCGACCCGCCGTACTGTAACTGACTCAGGACCTTCCTCTAAAAGGAGGAGACACGCAGCATCGATTACATTTTTACGAAGTAATTGTTGCTGTTGAAGCTTCACTTCCGGGTAAGTTTTATAGGAATGCAGTGGTTTAGACATGATTCGGTGCACTTCCTTAAAATTTTTTTAAAAATAAAGCTTAAGCGCGTTTCGGAAACAGTGTTTCCTTATGAAATCATTGTATTTAAATTATCGATTTTTGTCAACATTAAATAGTCTATCTATATTAAATCGTGTAAAACCTCCGTTAGCTGTGCCAACATAAACCTCATTACCTATTCTATTCATAGTCCCATTCCTCGTCTCTTGCTCACGAAGTTCTGCGTATCCTGTTCTTATATTTTGAATACGTCCGATGACCTTACCGTCATTCTTACCAAGTAACAAAAGGTCTGTACCATAGGGCAAGAGCAGATATTGATCCGTAACCACGTAACTACTTACTGTAAATTCTGCAAGATAATCGCCGGCACCAGACGTTGTATCCATCTGCCAGATGACCTTCCCACTCTCTGTATCCACTGATGTCGGAACTCCATTGACGACAAGGTACATCCTGATTCCCTCTATAACACCCTTAGAAGCTAATCCTTTGATGGTCCATAATGCCTTATTGTTCTTAGTATCATAGAAGATCGTTTCAACGCCATCTCCATTGAATTGCTCATGATCAGCCGATCGCTGTACTAGTAGATACCTTTCGTCGATCACCTCGAAGCGCTCCCCTAACTTGGCAGTGTACGCAGCCAGATGCTTCCCTGAGATCATATCTATTAGAAGCCACTGATCTCCTAGTAACACCCAACGTTTCGAACTCCTAGGAACAAACGGATCGATACGTTCACCCCCAGCATAGTAAGGGTCTCCCTCCGGATTGGTGACAATCTGATCGCTCACCTCACGTTTCCACACTATGGAACCCGTATCTGAATCAAGCGCTTGAAGCTGTTGATCCTGCTGGATAAGAACGTATTGATCCTGCTGTCCATCATTTAGCATTTGATCATTATCGTTCAGCTTCTTCTCCCACTTCACCTTGCCAGTCTCACTATCCAGTACAATCAGCTTTCTTGTCGTATCTTCAGGTCCTTGCCGATCATACACAAGAATAGAATCCCGAGTGGCTGTCATTTCAATCCCCCCGTCTCCTAACGAAGGATTGTATTGCCACAGCACGTTACCGTCGGATAGACGAATGTGTTGTATTCTAGTTACATACTCCTTCATACCAGGGTCATAATCGGAAAAGACGGTCACATTCTCTCCTGAATGATCTAGCTTAGCCGTGATCCAGCCAAATCCAGCATCTAATTGCCATAGTTTCTCACCTGTGTGTCTATTCATCGCATATATGCTGGAATCATTATGCATACCACTAAAACCACCGTCATCCCCTTTAATTAAGAGAACCTCTTTATTCGCACCGATCAAATAAGTGAAATTCAAATCCCCTTGGTTACGCCACACATGAGTCCAATCCAGCGTAGAAGGAAGCGGTGTCGTAAGGAAATCATAGGTGAAATAGTAGTCATTCCCTGAAGAGAGATTGCTCCATGACTTCCCCTTTGTCGGCAAAATCCAATTCATCCGCTTGAGCTGACCTTCCGCAGAGAATGTTACAGTAAAGTTGGCATCTGAACGTTCATACCTCCACGTTACACCAAGTTGCATTGGAACTCCCGTCTGTTCCAAATTATCTGACGTTTCTATGTAATGAGGTTCACCTAACAAGTTCCTTACAAAAGTTTGACTCTTACCTTCTGTCAGCATCATTTCCGTGATATTACGAACAACGTCAGTCGTTATATTTGAATCTGGATCAAATAATCGCTTCTGGACGAGCTGTTTGTCCAGAATATCTTTCTCATGCACCCATAGCAATACTGGGCGGAAAATATCATATTCATTATGCCATAAGGTAGGACTTACGATCACACCATACCAGTCATTCCACTTTGCTATACATATACGCTGGTCACCCCTACCTGCTAACGGCCATTTCAAGGTACTCTCTGGTGACAGAGATAGATTCGTCTGTGGGTGTAATGTAACATAGCTCGGATCGCTGCGCTCCACCTGACTAGAAGCCTCTGTTGTATACCAGGTGGGGATCCATAACGTCCCCCGATCATCGGATTGTACAGACAACATTTCGTTACCTACCGATTCCACCTGAAAAGCTTCTCCCTCTTTGCCGTAATATTGGACTTTCAAAGCTTCGATCTGGGTTCTCTTAGAGAGTTGCTGCGAGAAATAGGCCCCTCTCGTCCTCATTCTAATCTCATCACCTGGCTGTAGAAGGCTTCCACTGTTCACTTCCGTTGGCTCTACTAACTGAACTTCATTCGTTGGTGTTATAGCAGATGTTATCGGTCTAATGCCCCCTGATTGATTCATATTCCATATTAAGATCGGTATCACTGCACAAACCCCACATATACAGCCATATTGTAAATATCTCCTCCATGGATGCTTGCCCAAAAATAATCCCCCTCTTTGTTAGGCTTTTAATAATGAGACGCTTAAATGAAGGTTAAAGTTACAAAATATGGAGTAATTTCGTATGAAAAATAGGGAATATCATAAACACGTTCACATAGACTGTAACATGTCTATCTATGGGTACACGCCTACACTCATTACGTTCACACAAAAAAATCGTCAAATGCACCTCCATTGCTTGTTAAGTCACACTATTTTCTACCAGAGTCGATTGTTATACCGTTCATTGAGAGGAGGTATTCACCAAACCTTTTTTTCATGAAAATTCGTGATATTTTCCCAGATTATAATAATTATTAAAAAGTATTGATTTTATTTAAGTGAGCGATTATAGTAATCATTATATAAAATACTTAGTTGAGGTGATTCCAATATGACGATAGATAACAATAAACTTACGACTAGCTGGGGAGCTCCTGTTGGAGACAACCAGAATTCAATGACCGCCGGTTCACGCGGTCCGACATTAATTCAAGACGTCCACTTGTTAGAAAAATTGGCACATTTCAATAGAGAACGTGTTCCAGAGCGTGTCGTTCACGCCAAGGGTGCTGGAGCACACGGTTATTTCGAAGTTACGAATGATTTATCCAAATATACCAAGGCCGCTTTCTTATCTGGAGTAGGTAAACGTACTCCCATGTTCGCTCGTTTCTCTACCGTAGCTGGTGAGCTAGGATCTGCCGACACGGTACGTGATCCACGTGGGTTCGCACTTAAATTCTACACTGAAGAAGGTAACTACGACTTGGTCGGGAACAACACGCCTATCTTCTTCATTCGTGATGCGATTAAGTTCCCTGACTTTATTCATACACAGAAACGCCATCCACAGACACACTTGAAAAATCCCAATGCGGTTTGGGATTTCTGGTCACTATCACCCGAATCCTTACATCAAGTAACCATTCTCATGTCAGACCGTGGAATTCCGGCTACACTTAGACATATGCATGGTTTCGGAAGTCATACCTTTAAATGGGTCAATGCGGAAGGTCAAGCGGTATGGGTGAAATATCATTTCAAAACAGAGCAAGGTATTAAGAATCTAGACGTCAATCTCGCTGCTAAGTTAGCTGGTGACAATCCAGATTATCATACAGAGGATCTATTCAATGCGATCGATCAAGGTGATTTCCCGGCTTGGAGACTGCATGTACAGATCATGCCTATTGAAGATGCCGATACCTACCGCTTCGACCCGTTCGATGTGACTAAGGTGTGGTCGCAGAAGGATTACCCATTAATTGAGGTTGGTCGCATGGTACTCGACCGCAATCCGGAGAATTACTTTGCTGAAGTGGAGCAGGCTACATTCTCTCCTGGCTCCTTCGTGCCTGGTATCGAAGCTTCACCAGATAAGATGCTACAAGGTCGTCTCTTTGCATATGCCGATGCCCATCGATATCGCGTGGGTACGAACCATAATACGTTACCCATCAATCGTCCGCAGGCGGAAGTCAACAATTATCAACGTGATGGACAAATGCGCTCAGATGGCAATGGTGGAAAGTCCGTCTACTACGAGCCTAACAGCTTGGGTGGACCTTCAGAATCCCCAGAGACTAAACCAGCGGCTTATGCTGTATCGGGTCAAGCTGATAGCGTTAGCTACGATCATCATGATCACTTTACACAAGCAGGTGACTTATACCGTCTCTTCAGTGAAGAGGAACGTGCTCGTCTCGTTCAGAATATTGTGGGTGCTATGATGCCTGTGGAGAGCGACGAAATTAAGCTTCGTCAAATCGGACACTTCTATAAAGCAGATCGAGAATTTGGACAGCGTGTGGCTGAGGGGCTTGGGCTATCTGTGCCGGGCACAGAGTAAGATTACTCATAAGATCTCATGGTAAATTTAATCAAAAAAAGTCTCCTCTTTTGGAGTTACTAAGATGAAAAAATAGGTTGTATTTATTATGGTCAGGTTCGTGCGCTTCTAGCGTTCGAATCTGGCTTTTTTCTTTGCTAAGTTAACCTTAGAATTAGGTACTTCACCCGTTAATCGCAATTAGGGATTAGGCACTTCGATTCGTTTCCATCACTATGTAGGTTAAATTTCCGACTTCTGTATTTCATGCCACTGAAAGCTAAGCAACACGGGAGGTATGTATACCGGCATAATCCATTGATAGGTTAAACCTAGAATAATTTCACCAAGCCAAAATCTACCTTCACCATCCAACTGCATCTTCCATTTACCGCTGGCTACTGCTACGCCCTGATTCACTCGTTCCACTGCTTCTTCATATGAAAATTCCTGCCCTTTATTCTGCTCAACAGCCGCTATCGCTGCTTCATAAGCAAGCTTCTGTTCTTGTTCCTTCTCCTCTGTGAATTCTGAATCATATACTTCAGTAAATTCAAAGTCTAGGCCCTTAAACTTATTTCGCTCGATGAGTTCCTTAAATTCCTCGGTTACATACACTGCTACTGTTGCAAGTTCTTTAAATTTAAAAATGTACGTATGTTCTGGAATCTTCGAAAAATCAAATACGAGTTTGTTAAAGCCTGCAAAACTGTTTTCTTCAGTCCATTCAACATCGGTGCGTTCCCAATCCACACAATCTAATATATTGGTTACATTAATCATGTAAAGTTCTAATTCCTTATGGACCAGTGGCAAGAACTCCACTTCACTTGATATAAATGACTCAATCGCTCTCTTAACCTTTGCTGAAATAACCGGTTTCCCAATTCTATACACAGGAAAGTCTTTATATGTTCTCTTGTAAAGTGTCTCTACTTCAATAGGTGACCAAATCTGTTCTTTCGTTTCGCCATTAAAGCCAAAATTAATAGGATGATTTCTGTCTTCTACAGCAGCTAATAACATTGCTTTATTATTATTCTTGAGTTCATAAACTTTCATTATCTACACCTCTTCAGTTCTCAATATACTAAGTAAGATTTCCATTCAGAAGTTCTTCGCGAACAAGTTCTAACCTGTTAACAACTTCATACCGCATATCAGCACCTCGCCAGAAAAATACATCATATCCATATCATCCATTATACATTGAACTCTCCTATTCACATTTACGGAATATCTCAACAATGTCCGAATCGCGATTGCGGAGGATAAAGCGCGGTAACAACAATGACAAGATGATCACAGACCTCGATCTATGAGGACATCGTTACTGCAGAAGAGGCACAGGCATAAAAAAACACCCCCTAGAACGCATTGGATTAACCTAAGGGGGTCTCCAATGTCTGTTCTAAGGGGTGCATTTATGATTTAGATGCTTAGCCTATATAAATTTCCACAATGTTCGTTCCCTCTGAACGTACACGATCGAACTCTTGTCGATCAATCCGTAATCCACCAGTACGGTAACGATTCGTTGTGGTCTCCGTGGCAACATCCTGACCATTTACACTGACACGATTTTCACCGCTCGTTAAATGATACACAAATTGCACTGGAGCTCCTGCATATTCGAAGTCGAAACGTAGACCATCTAACGTCTGTGGTAACACAGGATCAATGATCAGGCTACCTGCCTCTTGGCGGATACCTAGAGCGTTAGAGATCAATTGATTCATATAGATCCCCGGTCCACTAGAATAAATTTTCCAGCCACCTTTCACCGGCACCTGTCCGCTACGCAATTCATCAAATCTATCCTGCGCATCATAGCGAGTGTTAAATTTACCATCGGAGCTACTGAAGTACGCGTTACTTTGACGTAGTTCGGCATTAGGAACGACATCTTGGATTCCAATTGGATTGATGCGCGCAAGCCCGCTCCATACTTCTTCTTCTTTACCGAGCTTAGCCATAGCCTCTACATAACGAATATGGGCATGTACATATTGCAGTCCAACCTCACGTCCGAAGTTCGACGCTTGCTCAGCACGTTTAAAGTGGGTGCTTACGCCCCCAACGTATTGTGCAGGACGGTTCATTAACCGTACACCATCTGGGCAGAACAATTGCTCACGAATGATCTCGTAATGCGTCGCCGCTTGCTCAGGTGTCAATAGTTCACTAATCATGCTTCGTGTCATCGGTAACAAACGATATTGTATACCAGTTTCGGCATCACTTGGATGAACCAACAATTTTACTTGTTCAGGATTCTCCATATACAAGAAACCCGGTATAACTTCGGTTTGTAGCATGTAGTGGTTGAAATCACTTTGAATTCCATCAGCCAGACTCCGTAAGCTTGCCGCTGAAGTGGGATCAACAACTTCCATCACGCGTGAGAATTGGTTCAACGTCTGATAGGTTAGAGCTACAGTCCAACTACTGACCATATATTGCTTCAATTGAGCATTGGCTGGCTGAAGGGTATCATCCCAGTCGCCGTCTCCATATGAAGATAAGTGCGTGCCATGTAAGAAATGATTCTTGATATAATCAATTTCCTTATAAGCATGCTCTAATACTGTCGCCGTCTCCGTTGTGAAATCAAAGCTATGTTTTCTGGTATAGGGAACTTGTTGTTCCAAAATGCTGTAATCGCGAGTAACATTCAAATAATCGCCAAGCACCTTCAACGGCCATACGATAATATCACCATGGCTCTCTTCCTGTTGAACCTTCGTATATTTATCGAACATGAACCACTGCGGCCAATTGCCATCGTCTTCATACTGATGAGAATATATATTTAATACCGTGGCACGTACCTGATCATACTTGTGAGTTGCCATGAAATATTCAACTGGTCCCTGACAGACGTCACGTGTTCCCCACGCGGCTCCACCGTATTGCTCCAGACCATGTGGCACGGAGTAGTGGACAAGCATATTATGTGTGTACCACCAGGCGAGTCCATTCACCTTAAATAGTTCCGCATCATCCCCATTCCCTGCCGACAAATGAAATCCATTCATGACAGAGCGGAAAAACTCCCGATAACGTTCTATCTCTTCCTCAGCCTTCCGTTCCACTAAAGGCAGTTCTCCACCATTCAGCAATCCTTGAAGAGTCATCGTCCATTCGCTGCTGGCATCTAGCTCCAGCACAGTCAGTGAAGCTTCTCCTGGTTCGATATGGCTTACCAGCTTACGCTCATCTGAAACTGTCATGCTCGTTCCTGTAACATGAAGCCGATACTCCAACTCTGGATAGATATCAGCACTTAACGCTGCCGAGTCTGCATGAAATGACAGATATTCGCCATGATCACGCATGTGATAAGGAATCTCATATTCATTAACATTCATTGTAATCTGATTACTCACTAGGAAACGATATGATATACCACGCTCTGAACGCACATTCAATCGTACCTCTGGCGTACCTACTGCCGTAAAGTTGGTGATGATCAGTAGATCATCTTGCGTTTTATAATACCAACGTACGTAGTTGAACCCCATCTCGAATAGTGATGGCATCGTCAATAGGCGATACACACCCTCTATCTCCACATAGATCCGCTGACCCGCTGTTTTGGGTACATTCAGCGCATTTCTCGCATTTGTCGTCATTTTATTAAAATTAGTATTTCCCACTACAACCTGAGAGTTAAAGATACCGTACATATAAGAAGTTGTTGTCATGACTGGATTTTCCAGGCTCACATTATCGCCGCTCATTAGAATATGCCCGTGAGGACGCTCTACTCTTAGCTCTTTTTCCTTGAGAACTACATGCTCATATCGATCTGTGAAAAAAGCTAGCAAGTCGTTCCCTGCCACTTCCTCTTGCTGACGATTAGGGAATAAACGGTTTATCTCCGTCTCACTCATAACCTCCGTATGCAGCGGAGTCCCTATGGAAGGTAATAGAGAGACCCGTTCCAGAAGTTCTCCTCCCTCGAAGCTTAGCGTCTCCACTACTTTACGAGCTTGTAATACTTCTTCGCCGAACTCTAAGGTAGTTATCGCCGTAGGATGGTCATCCTTACATAGTCCGTAGAATACGAACCTAGCTTCTCCATCTAGCTGGATACGTTCCGATTGTAAGGCTGTATAGGCAAATTCATATTGATAGACTTCGTTTGCTAGTGTGTCTTGGGTTAAACAAGCGGGTTCATTCGTTTCTTTGTATGATAAACCATAGAATTGAAAGCCATCTGTTGAATATGAAGCAGCTTTCGTTAAAGACCCCTGCTGAATGTATGGGAAGACTCCACCTTGCGGCTGATTCTGCCGAGAACATACAACATATCCATGACGATCATCCTTAAATACAGCATGATCAATGTATTGAGATAAATAGGCTTCATTACTACGAACAGTTCCTGGATCAGCAATCCCAAGATCTTGTCCATAAATCAAGTCTACCTGTTTATGATGCCCCTCAACTTTTACATCCCAGAACCATATGCCCTGCTCCGTCGGTGTG
Organism: Paenibacillus sp. IHBB 10380; assembly: GCF_000949425.1. NCBI lineage: Bacteria > Bacillati > Bacillota > Bacilli > Caryophanales > Paenibacillaceae > Paenibacillus > Paenibacillus sp. IHBB 10380. Next base: position 5,493,267 of record NZ_CP010976.1, on the reverse strand, counting down.
AACATTACTTGATAACGGACACCTGCTACTACGCCTTCATATACAAGTCCATGATCTAACTTACGAACCCGACTTTGTGATTTAACACCGAGCAAGGGATAGGCTTGAATGCCTTCCGCATCATGTACTCGTAGATATATATTGTTTAGTGATCCATCGATTGAATTGGACAACCATTGATTAATCATCGTCCCACCGTAAGTAGCCTGAAATAAATCTCCACTTGGCAAAAATCTAAACGTTAAACTTCCCGCTTCCAAAGTCAGCAACTGTTCATTATTCTTTATCATTGTCTTCTCACTCCTACTCTCTGTAATGTCAAATTGGTCATACGTTGATATTGTTGTTTATTTCAAAAGACGAAATCTACGCTCCGTCACGTCTCTACTATTCGATCCTACAAATACGGCAAACTCACCAGCATCACTTGTGTAACTTAAATCGGAATGATGATACCGAAGTTGTTCCTCCGTCACTGTAAAGCTGACTTCTTGGCACTCCCCAGGCTGCAACAGAACCTTGGAGTAAGCCTTCAACTCCTTCATCGGTCTAACAACCTCTCCTGTGATATCACGAATATAGAGTTGTACGACTTCTTCTCCCGCCCTATTGCCTGTGTTCGTGATCGTCGTTGTGATCTGCAGTGGACAGTCTAACGTCATTTCCTCTGCTGAGAGTACCATTTCACCGTATTTAAATTCCGTGTAACTTAACCCGTAACCAAATGGAAATAAAGGTTCATTCGGAATATCTAGATACTGCGAAGCGTAGCGATTATCTGGTTCGGACTCTTTCTTCGGACGCCCTGTATTGTAGTGGTTATAATATACCGGTATTTGTCCCACAGCATGCGGGAACGACATCGATAGACGTCCTGATGGGTTCACGTCACCATATAAAATATCTGTGATCGCGCTAGCTCCCTCACTTCCAGGGAACCATGCTTCCAGAACAGCATCTACCTGATCATGGACACCATGAAGATCTAGCGGACGTCCGTTAAACAAGACAGCCACCATAGGCTTATCCAACGTTCGCAAGTGAGCAATCAGTTGAAGTTGTGCCTCCGGCAAACGAATGTCTGCACGACTTCCCCCTTCTCCGCTCATAGGTGAGCTCTCACCCAGAGCAAGAACGATTACATCCGATTGACGAGCGATTTCTAATGCTTCTTGCCATTGTTGCTCTGTAATCGTATCGATCCCTGAACCCTCTGCAACTAACACGTTGGAGGATGTAATTTGCTCCTGAATAGCCTTATTCAGAGGCTTAATATTCTCTTCAGCGCCCAGCCAAGACCATGGACCGAGAATATCTTGGCTCTGCGCGAACGGACCAATTAAAGCGATCTGTTGCTCAGGTTGAAGTGGAAGAACACCTGTATTTTTAAGAAGAACACACGATTTGGATGCAAGTTCGCGTGATACAGCTCTATGCTCATCACAGTATACGACCTTTCGTTCTGCTTCCGGATCAGCTCCACGTAACGGATTCTCGAATAGCCCCAGCTTGTTCTTCAAATTCAATATACGAAGCACAGCTTCGTCAATCAGAGACTCATCCACCTTGCCGCTTCTTACAAGTTCCGGTAAATGCTTAACATAACATGAGGTCATCATTTCGATATCGACACCAGCTTGAACGGCTAGGTATGCCGCTGCTGATTCATCTTCTGCAACCCCATGAGCAATGAGCTCAATCACCGCGCCCCAGTCAGAGATAAGTACACCATCGAAACCTAATTCCGTTCGCAATAAATCACGCATCAAAGCTCGGTTTCCTGTAGCCGGGGAACCATGAACGGTATTAAAAGATGTCATAACTAGTTCACAGCCCTCATTTAAGGCAGCCTTATAAGCGGGTAAGTAATACTCTCTCAATTGTCGCTCTGATAAATCAACTGTGTTATATTCCCGTCCACCTTCTCCAGCACCATAAGCTGCAAAATGCTTCACACAAGCAGCCACACGGCTGACATCATTCGCTAAATCGTCCCCTTGGAATCCACGCACAAATGAACGAGCAAACAAACTATTTAAATATGGGTCTTCCCCCGTTGATTCCATCACACGTCCCCAACGTGGATCACGTACAAGATCAACCATAGGTGCAAACGTAACATGCAGACCCGATACTGCGGATTCCTTTGCAGCGATGGCGGCGCTTTGTTCTGCCAATTCCTGATCCCAAGAGCATCCTATAGCTAGAGTTATTGGAAAAATGGTTTTGTATCCATGAATGATATCCGCCATAAAAATCATTGGAATACCTAGTCTGTCGTTCTTCAAATGTGTTTGTTGCACTTGAATCACTTTAGCTGCCCCACCAAGTCCTAATACAGAACCAACTTGATTCACGGTTTCCTCGGTAATTCCGAGCGATTCCATCGGTCCCGTAATCTGACCATCCTCTTCCGATCCTACGAAATAAGACACTACCAATTGCAGCATCTGTGCTATTTTTTCCTCGAGTGTCATCTGTTCTAGTAATCCAACCAATTGTTTATTATCCATAATCATCAACCTCCATTAAAGTTATCTGATTCTCATCATTCATCAACCATTACTATGCTTCAATGATCATAAATTCGAAACGTTTCGATTTACAAACACAATAAATTCATGATATTGGCAACCAATCCATTACACGTTGCATCTTGGGGTCCCAATAATCCCAATCATGCTCCCCAGATCCTTCTTCATACGTCACTTTTATCCCTAGATCTATCGCATGTTTTCTGAAGGTTTGATTATCTGTGTACAGAAAATCTTCTGTTCCGCAGCATTGATACAACATAGGCTTATCTCCGTCATACTCCTTCAATTTATCCAATAAATAGAACAAGTCATTGGAGCTTCCCTTCAATTCAGCCACATCACCAAAAGTTGCGATCAATTCATGGGGCTGGAGATTGTTAGGACCACTCATGCGACTAACAATATCCAACCCTCCCGACAGACTTACGGCAGCCGCATAACGTTCTGGGAAAGAAAGCCCTAACTTGAATGCTCCATACCCTCCCATCGACATGCCTGCTACAAAAGTATCTTCCCTACGGTCAGAAATAGGAAATAAGGCACGGACAATAGTAGGTAATTCTTCGCTTAGAAATGTAAAGTAGGGTGATCCATACTTCATATCTGTATAATAACTACGACCAACACTTGGCATGACCACAGCGATTCCTTTATTCTCAGCATAACGTTCTATGAAAGAATGCCTTATCCAATCTGTATGATCAGCACTCAACCCATGCAATAGATACAGGACCGGAAGTTTACCAGAACCACTGACCTGAATCGCAGAATGTTGAGGAATAAAAACGTTAATACCTGTAGATAAGCTTAATATTTCTGAGTAGAACTGACATTGAATCCAAGCCAACTCAACTCACCTCCTACACTACTATATAGATTGAACTAAAGTTTACACTCTCCAAACTCTATAGTTTCTAGTAAAGATCATGAATATGAGGGTTCGTCTTTAGTTCATTCTATATCGTTAGACTCTTTTCACAGAATTTCTTTCTACCATTTCTATCATTAATTTATAATTTCGCTTCACGTCTGCCCCACTAAGTTTCTGGAACAGAAGATGTGCGGCGAGTGACCCCGCCTCTCTCTTAGGCTGACGAATCGTTGTCAGTGGAGGATTAACATACTCCGCTAATTGAATGTCATCAAATCCAATAACTGAAACATCTTCCGGAATAGAGATTCCACTATCTTCGAATGCCTTCATCCCACCTACGGCCATTTCATCGTTACCATAAAAGACAGCAGAAGGAAGCTCCCCTTGCATGATCAGCATTTTGGTGGCGCTATATCCACCTTCTCGTACGAAATTACCATTAAGTCGCCATTTGGACTGTTCCTCCAAATTTGCTTCTGCCATCGCTCGTAAGTATCCTTTATACCGAAGCTGATTATCATAGGAATTAGCAGGTCCACTGATGTAAGCAATCGTACGATGTCCATGATCAATCAGATGACGCGTAGCCACATAGCCACCCTGTTCACCGTCCACCAGCACGTTAACCAGATCATCACTTGATATTTCACGATCCATCACGATAATAGGAAAGCCCTGCGCAGACGCTTCAATTAATACTTCATCCAGAATATTGTAGGCAAGTACGATGGCGCCATCTACTCTATGTTCACGCAGAAACTTAACTGCGGTTGAATCTTTTCCCCCCAAAGAGCTACATGCTATTAAATCGTAGCCATTCGTGAGCGTAACCTCTTGTACACTATGAATCAATTCAGAATAATATGGACCTGACATGTCCGTCAGTATAAGGGCGATTGTGTTCGTATTGCTCCGTTTTAAGTCCATAGCGATCCCATTTTTGCGGTAATTCAACTGCCTAGCAGCTTCAACAACCTTTGCCCTTGTCTTCACGCTCACCCTACTATCTCCACTTAGCGCATACGAAGCGGTAGACAAAGCGACCCCTGCTAGCTTCGCCACATCCTTAATCGTTGCCATACATTTCTCGCTCCCTATTCATATATATAATTCTTTACTGTGTATGTATTTCATACCTAAGATAAGTGTAGCCTTCAATAATGTATTTCTTTCGAAGATTGTAAATATTATGACGGAACGTTTTTGATCGAAACGTTTCGATATGATTATTATAGCTTCCTTTGATAGTGATTTCAAGAACACTTTTTAGCGGCATCGAGAATCATTTTGTCTTTATGAAGAATAAGTACTGGCGGCATCTTCCCGCACATTACTAGTATAAGCCTTTCGTGCGGATTTCATAAGCTCGTTCAACGAACAAATCATCTTTTGTGAGTACACGAAAAGGCAGAACTTCAATCTTCGAAGTTCTACCTTTTTTAGCGCAGGGAAGAGCAGATACTACTTGTTCAGGTTATCAGCTAAGTACTTTACAATGCCATCATCGGAGTCTTGAGAGTATTCCCACACCATGGCACCAGCTAGATTTTTATCTTTGATATATTTAACTTTTGCCTTCAAAGCCTCTGGATCTTCATAGGTTATAAAAGTATCACCATCATATAAATAGGCTGTCTTCGCTGTATCGTCGTAGTATCGCTTAAACCCATCTTTATTTAAATATTTTTCTTTTATAGTCTTGTAGCTCAAATCTACTTTGTTTATATCAATAGGTTTACCCATGGAAAATGCGGCATCCTTATTCGTAGCACTTTTCACATTCTCCCATGCGTAAGAATAAGCTGGAATTCCTAAGAGAAGCTTTTTAGGATCAACATTACGTTTTAAATATAAATTAATAATACGATCTACGCTAGTTATACTCTTCCCATTCTTATCTTTAAATAAATTCGAATTATACCCTGTCGTATCTGACCAAGCACCCGTTAAGTCATAACTCATGACATTAATGAAATCCACATATTTTTCTACTTTATTAATCTCAACGTTTTTGAAGAACCAATCTTCGTTCCCAGCAGCAAAGGTTAAATAGTAATTCTTATTTTTACGCGGGAGTCTATCCAATTTTTCTTTAAGTTCCTTCATCAGATTGGTAAAGTTCTTGGTATCTTCAGGTCTTGCTTTAGTCGTATTCCATGAATCAAAAGCTGGATATTCCCAGTCTATATCGATCCCATCTAAATCTAACTCTTTAACCATTGCAATCATACTCTCAGTAAAGTGGTACCGATTTCCATCCAGCGAAGCATCAGAAAATCCATCCGCTTTATAGCCACCAACGCCAAGTATGAAGCTTGTTTTTTTATTATTCATTTGTAGTTTCTTTATATTTTCTTTGATTTCCTCATTTTTAGCAGGGTCTAGATCAAAATATACATTCGTTTTATCAATTTTGGCAAAGGCGATAATAGCGATATCGATGTTTTTATCTTTTAGATTAATATCTTTAAAGTCTTTCCATATCGGTATGTACACAGAGGTTATTTTTTTGGGGTCTGAATAATTGACATCGTAAAAGTAAATGCCCATACCTATAACCAATATAGCTAAGAAGGCTTTCGTATAAAGGCTTATTTTTATCATGTTAACTTTTACCTCCAAATAATATTTGTGTGATATATTTATTTAGATTTAAGACCTTAACCGTGATATAGCTAATTGAGAAAATAACAGCCACATTAAAAATAAGACTAAATGTGGTTTGGAGTAAAGTAGCATCTATTTCTGCTTTTCTAGATACCATGATTTCAACTAACAAATGAATTAAGTAGATACTAAAGCTTGCTTTGGAAACGGAGCTAATTATTTTTTTGATTTTGTAATTGATCTTCTCACTAATAACCGTTTCTTTTTCTTTGAAATAAACAAATATTCCAGTAGCCATAAAAAATGTTGTGAGTGAATAAGGGTTGTAGAACATCTCATCTAGAATACCACTGTAAAAAGATGCAAAATACGTAGCTATTGGCGCTACAAAAAAGGAGATTACGCCCAAGTTATAGAAAAGATTTTTGGCTCTCAGCGATATCGTATAGTTATAGAGATAATACCCTAAAATAAAATATCCTAGATAACCTGTGAATAAAGGGATATTGGTTATAGGGATATTGATATACTCGGAGGTCGTCCTGAACACGATATCTGAGATAAATCTATAAACCACACTTATCAAGAACCAGCACAGTAGAAAATATCTTAAATCTTTTTCACTGCACGCTTTTACCAACCTACTAATTAATGGAACAGTTATGTAAATCGCAATAATTGCATATAAAAACCATAAATGCACATAATTTCTATCGTACATTAAACCATACGCAAACTGAACGAAGAAATCATAGACACCCATGCTACTTTTTAGAATGAAATATTGGGTGTAAATGGCATAAATAAGTGACCAGCTCACTAAAGAAATGATTAAAGGAAGTACTTTTTTTATATAAAATCGTCGATATGACTTCACTTCAACTCTCAAGATCATCGAGCCACTAATCATAAAAAATACCGGAACGGCAAATCTGGATATCGAATTGAAAATGTTACTAATCCACCATGATGATGTGTTGAAATCATTTGTCCTTATAAGTAAGTCTGCCGTGTAGTGCAAAATAATGACAGCTATGATGGACAGTATTCTTAAAATATCTATAAATATAACTCGTTTATCCTTTAGTATATGACTCATTTGTGCCTCCTATAGCAGTAGTTTTCTCATAGTTATTGTAGGGATTAACTTATGCTTGAAACACCTTTTCTCTCAACGAACCCCCAACCCTCGTCATTATCAAAGTATTTAAACGTGCCTACGATATTCATATAAAGTAACAGATTTCGATAGGTTAATAATTCAACCTGGCTAAACACAAACATCCGGAAATAATCTTTAAGTGAATAATTGCTGCCATATTTTTTGCATAAGCATAGAGAAACCCCAATTTGCAGCGCATTAATTAAAAGAACAGACGACATAAGAATGATAATTTGAAAAAAATTTGTACCTAGAAAGAGACTTTGTATGATATAAAAAATGGTTGTAAATGCAGTTAATGTGCCTAGAACAAATCCATCGATAGCAAAAAAGATACTGACGCCAAAGCTAAACTTTCGCGATAATTTAGACCAATAGATTAATATGCAATCTACATAAGCTTTTTGCCAACGTATTCTTTGCTTATAGAAGTTAGTTATGTTTTCTGGGCATTCCGTGTAGCATACAGCTTCTGGTGCGTAGACAAGCTTCTTATCCAAGTTATTCGCTTTAATGTACTCGTGAATTTTTAAGGTGATATCAATATCTTCACCTACAGTGCTTCTAAACCCGTTTACGTCTACCAATAAACTCTTATAAAAAGCGCCGAATGCTCCTGAAATAACGACAATGGAATTAAATGCGGATTGTGTTAGTTTTCTCACATAGAAACCATGGATGTAACTGATCACTTGGCTTTTTATAATACCTTTGCCAGTAAATTTATCTATGATAACTCCGTTCTTTTTCTCAGCGCCCTGTACGATCTTTACAGTACCGCCTAAAGCGATGATCTTGTCATCATGGAAATATTGATTCACATATTTAAGCGAGTTGATTTCTAACATGCTATCTGCGTCTAGCGTGATAACAATATCAGAATTTGCGCAATCAATACCCGCATTAAGAGAATCTGCCTTTCCACCATTAAATTTATCAATTACAAATATGTTTTTATATTTTTCCGAATGATAGATTCCTTTAATAGCTGCGTATGTAAGCTTACAATCTGCCTCTCTTTCACTTAGCGATAAGTCCAAAAGCTCATTTAACTTTTGAAAGGTTTGATCCTTCGAACCATCATTAATAATGATGACTTCGTAGTTACTGTAATTTAAGCCTTCCATTGCATCTATACAATTCTTAATGGTGAGCTCCTCGTTATAGGCAGGAACTAAAACGGAGATAGATTTTTCAGCGCAATCGGTATTTAATTTCTTGACTTTACTGGAAAACAAGGGAATAACTGTGTAAAGAATTTGAAATCCAATAAAAATGATGGTTGACATATAAAAAAAGAACTGCATATCCTCACTCCTTTTTATCTATTTAAAGCTAGTAATTCTATGAATTAAACTGCTCTCCAGACAGTTAATCCGACACTAAATCCGATAAATCCATTTTGCCAACGGGTTCAGACCACCACGTGTGAGCTAGATCTTTTTATCGTGTCCAAGCGACAAAATAATGTAAATAAACGGGTTTAATTCACTAACATTCTTCGACAGTAATTATTAATAAATAATAGTAAATAAACCCAAAAATAGCAACCTATGAAAGCGCTGTTATTGTTATTTTCTGAAAAATATATTTATTTTTTTATTTTGTACATACAATTATTTACATTTTACATTATGAAAAACGAAGAAAACGGGATATATTATAGAGATATATTGAGGAAATAGCAGATTTTAGCATATAAGTATATTATCATCCATTCATATCATTTTTCATCTGATAAGAGAGGACAACTCGTCCTCGAAGTTTAGGTTTAAGAAAATATGAATCTAGTAAACGAATGTTTCAAATTTAGGGTATTAAGCGAAAAAAAGCGGAGAAAAAGACACCTTTGTTTACGAATCATCATTCCAAGCTGCGGCGAGACTGAAGCTCGGAACTGGTATAGCCTAGATTTGGCAGAATTGAAGATTCAGTGCTACACTGGGTGTAATTTATGAGTCTTTGGGGAGGATACATCCTGATGTCTAAAGCCGATCACATGCTATCCATTCTCTGGATGCTAAAGCAACGGAGAAGAACCGCCATGGAACTCGCGGAGGAACTTGAAATCAGTATCCGCTCGGTATACCGATATATTGATGCTCTATGCGCTAGCGGTGTTCCCATTTTCGCCGATGCCGGACCGGGCGGCGGTTACAGCCTGCCGAAGCATTTTACCGATGCCCCTCTATTTTTCGACTCCGAGGAGAAGCGGGCACTCGTTCAAGCCTCCGCCTTCACCCGCGGAACCGGATACCCGTATGTTGATGCCCTTGACCGGGCAATTGCCAAGTTGAAACGGTACAGTAATACCGAACAAATAGAGCATATGGAGCGTCACGAGAGCGGCATTGAAACGCTCTACACTCTTTCTGCGCCGCTGGAGCATCTGCTGGGAGAGCTGGAATTGTCTATTGCAAATGGAAACACACTACAAATGGAATATCGTAAGGGAAATGGAGAAACTACTTCTTCACGGTCCATTAATTCTTATGGACTGGTGCTGTGGAGAGGACAATGGTACACCGTGGCTTATTGCCATCTGCGGCAGGAAATTCGCAGTTTTCGGGTAGACAGAATTAGCGGACTGCTGCGAACACAGACAAGCTTTGTGCGCCCCACCGATTTTTCTGCACGCGAGTTTCTGCTGCAGAGTCTACTTCCAGATCACAGTAAAATAGAGAATCTGATTACGGTAGTCATAGAATCCAGCGAAAGAATACTTAATGATCTGTGCAGCCATTGGTTGTTCGGACATACGCTGGAGCATCGCACGAAAGATCAAGCCCGTTTTTTGTTCGATGAGACCTCTTTATTTACCTATGTACCATACTTTCTTCTACCTTATGGAAAAGCACTACACATATTAGAACCTCTAGCTTTGAATCACCGATTGGCGGCTATTGCTTCAGAGCTATCCCTCCACTATGAAACTTTATAATATTCCGCAGGATCACTGACCGTAGTTGTCAGTGATCCTTTTGTATAGTGTAACTAGGTCTGAGGTATACATGAAAGTATCACATAAGGAGGAGTATTGGATGAAGGAACTGAAATATAATCTTTATATTGGTGGGACACTGGGGCAGGTATGGGACAGCCTCATCTCTCCGGAGAACACAAAGCAAATCTATTACGGGAGTGTAATCCGTTCAAGCTTTAAGGAAGGTGATCTTCTGGAATATGTCGGGCCGGGTGCTGAAGGAGATGAAACCGTTCATGTGTATGGTACACTGCTAGAGTATGCTCCAGAGAAGGCATTACGCTTCACTCACAAGGTAGGACCCTCTTACCTCAATGGAGAGGACATCTATGAATCCGTATTTCATGGCTGCTGGAACCGGTTGGCGGCTGCACCAAGCTGACTCTCATTCATGATGACTGGCACCCTAACGACCCATCTTATGCTGCAAGCGATAGCGCATGGTGTCAGATTATTAGCAATATAAAGACCATGGTGGAGACCGGCCAGACTCTTGACTTCGGAAACTGAGAATGAGAATGGAGCATAAAAGAAAGGCTTTGATAGAACTTCCACCCCTAACCCTCGCGGAGTAGACAGCATGTCTGTCTACTCCGCGAGGGTGTTTTCATTTTGCCTTAGCGCAACTTTTTTGTTGCAAGGACAAATTTATTTACGTATACTAATATTGTGGCAGACTACAAAAGTATATCCGATGGACAACATATATCGCACGAATCAGTAGATGAAAGAAGGAGATCCTATGGCTGGAACAGGTATTCCTTTGTCTGAAGCCAAAAACGGCAGCGTGCTGCGCATCAGCGGCATCGAAGTACAGGGCGTGTTAAGAAGAAGATTACTTGACCTTGGTTTTGTGGTTGGGAATGTCGTAGAGGTACTGCGACGCAGTCCTCTTGGAGATCCCACAGCCTTTCGGGTAAGCAACACGACTATCGCCCTTCGCAAGGAAGAAAGCTCACTGATTTACGGAGAATTGATCGGAGGTGTAGAGACATGAGCCATTATACCGTCGCTTTTGCAGGCAATCCTAATACGGGCAAAAGCACACTATTCAACCTGCTAACCGGAATGCGTCAGCATACGGGCAACTGGGCGGGCAAGACAGTCATTACCGCCGAAGGACAATTCACCCACAAAGAGCACACGTATCGCGCGGTCGATCTTCCCGGAACGTACTCGCTGTATTCTAACTCCGCTGATGAAGAGGCCGCCAGAGATTATATAATTTTTGAGCAGCCGGATGTGACGCTTGTCGTGCTTGATGCTACTTCGCTGGAACGCAATCTGAACCTCGCACTTCAGGTACTGGAAATCACCGGACGGGCGGTTGTCTGTATTAACCTGATTGATGAAGCTCGTAGACTTGGCATCGACATCAACCTAAAGGCGATATCTAAGCGGCTCGGCGTTCCTGTAGTAGCGATATCGGCACGCAATAAAATAGGTATTGAAGCGTTATTGGATCAGGTGGAACGTGTCGCTACTGGCGCCTTCACTGCCCAGCCACTGCGAATCACTTACACCGATGAAATTGAACGGGGAATTGCCCAGCTCACGCCAATGGTAGAGCAAACGATCGGTTCTAAATATCCGGCACGTTGGATCGCACTACGTCTATTGGACGGTGACGACAGCCTCCTTGCTTCGCTCAAAGCAAACATGGGCCGCGAAGCTACTCACGTAACAAAGGAGGTTATCGGCCATGGAGTCACCGCATATCACTAAGGGACCTGACGCTCTTGATTCCCTCCTGTCCGCAGGAAAGAAACTCGCTGATGGGGGAACGATACGGGATGAAATTGTCAGCGGAATTTACGGTGTATCCGCAGGCATCTGTAGTGATGCCGTAACCTACCGTGATAAGAAGAAGCTGAACAGTACTTATAAGCTCGACAATATTGTCACCTCCAAAATATGGGGGTTCCCCATTATGCTCTCCATCCTCGGTGTCGTGTTCTGGATTACGATAGCTGGTGCCAATTATCCTTCAGGTTGGCTCGCTTCCTTCTTCGGTTTCGTTGAAGGCTATCTGACCGCAGGATTCCAAGCCGTTCATGCCCCGGATTGGCTACACGGTGTACTTGTTCTGGGACTATACCGGGGTACTTCATGGGTTATCAGCGTTATGCTGCCACCGATGATGATTTTCTTCCCCGTATTTGCACTACTGGAGAATTTCGGTTACCTGCCCCGTGTCGCTTTCAACATGGATCGGTTATTCAAGAAATCGGGCGGTCACGGCAAGCAGGCTTTGACCATGTCAATGGGCTTCGGCTGCAACGCGGCCGCTATCCTCTCTACTCGTATTATCGAATCGCCTCGTGAACGGATGTTGGCTATTCTAACCAATAACTTTGTACCCTGCAACGGCCGCTGGCCTACCCTGATTCTGCTGTCATCACTATTCATGTCAGGAGCGGCGGCAACCGGTGCAATGCGTACTTTAACAACAGCATCCGTGCTGATGGGTATGGTACTGATCGGTATTATCGTCACATTGACTGTCTCTTGGGTGATGTCTAAAACTGCGCTGCGCGGCGTTCCCACGCATTACACGCTGGAGCTCCCGCCGTATCGCCGTCCGCAAATTTGGAAGACTATTCTTATCTCCTCCAAGGATAAATCATTAAACGTACTTACTCGGGCCATCATCGTTGCTGCTCCCGCGGGGATCATCACTTGGATACTAGGCAATATGTTCGTTGGCGGAGAAAGTATTCTGAACCACATGGCTTCTTTCTTCGATCCTTTTGCTCACTTGCTAGGGATGGACGGTTATATCATGATGGCCTTTATCCTTGGGCTGCCTGCGAATGAAATCGTATTGCCAATTCTACTCATGGGCTATATGTCCTCTGGAGCTATGGTCGATATCGACAGCCTTGGTAGTATCAAGGATGTTTTCCTGAATCACGGCTGGACATGGCTAACAGCGTTGAATATGATGTTGTTCTCCCTACTCCACTATCCGTGCGGCACGACTCTCGTGAACATTTACAAGGAAACCAAAAGTATGAAGTGGACCATACTATCAGGAGTTATACCGCTCGGCATCGCCATTGGCGTTACATTTACTGTTGCGCAGCTTGCTCGGGTGTTCGGCTGGGTATAATTCAATTTAACAATACAAAAATAACGGACGCCTAGAATTACTTCTAGCGTCCGTTATTTCTATTGTGATACAGAAATACGACCTTGTTGGATTATGAGTAATCTAGTTGTTTCTCTTGATAAATGTCATGATTGGTGGATTCTTCACTCTGTATGCCAGCACTGCCATACCAATTAACAATGCAATCCCCGAAATAATTATAGCGCCGGTAGGTCCGATGAAAGCCATGGCCTTATATAAATAATATACCGATGCTTTAACTACTCTAGTTCTACTAAGACCATTCTGTGCCTCTTGGGCAAACCAAGTCAAAAATACACCTGAACCAATAATGATAAGCAGTGCTAATAATGGTTTAAATGCTGCAGTCCATCGGCTATACTCCTTCACTTGGAAACTGCAGTCATCCTTAAGATACTGGTATAATTCTTGGAGAAATTGCTCCGTTCGCTCGCGGTTATCTATAGAGAGGAAGTCTGTTTCTTTCTTACCATTCACTTTAGTTTTAACCGTGATTATATGCGTTTTTTGGTTAGATGACACTCTTACTATAGTGTCAATATTATGTACCTTATTTTGATCCAAACTATCAATAAAGTCTTCTTCTCCATATACACTTTCAATAAATTGTTCAGCTTCATCTTGCTTTACTTCGTCAAATATGTAGTCTGGTGTAAGAATGATGACTTTATTTGAATCTGAATCTATGGGATAGATTGTAGCTTTAAACATCTCGTGCTCTGTCAATTTATACACTCCTTTTATGGTTTATGGCGCTATTAGTTGAATAAATCTAGAACAAACCGAAGAACAGAATGAATTTATGTATTGGCATGAATTAAATATAGCTTCTTCAACTTGTGGTTAACCTCTTAATTATTCGAAAAAAGCGGATGAATAAACACCTGCTTTTCTACCAAAGATCCATTATTTACTTTATCGGAATAATAGCTTAATTTATGAGTTTTAAACCCTACAAATAATCCAAGCTATTAAGAATCAGAATTATTCCAACAATACACATAATCCACGAAAGAGCCGACCGTGAATTATTAGCGATTTTCATCCGAACTACGGCTCGCTCTGGTGTTTTCACTATTTTTTTACTTGCATTGAATGCACTAATCCCTTTTCCCACGAACTTGGCTCCCGCTTCTCCCCATCCTACGAATGGAATCGCTGCCTATATATCGAAATAGGGTATTCTACAGTCAGTTTCGAATCAATTTGAAAAAAATACAAGAAAACGAATACAACAAAAAACAGGTCAATCATGGTAGTATCTGACCATAATCAACCTGTTTAATGTAACCGTAAAACGTTATCTAGGGTATAATATTCAATCTTTTCTTGTGCGTACAAACGAATCGAAGAAATCATTGTGGCGGTATTACAATGGTTAAGTGTTCCATTTCGTGAAAGATGGAGTCACTTCGTACTGTTAGCCCCCAAGTTATAGAACTATATCTTGGAATCATCTGTAAAATCTTTTGTGATTTATTGTTTTAACTAGCTCCATACAGCTACCCGGTAGATGGATATGGAGGAACAACCTAATCATTCTCCTCAACTAGCGTAATGATCTCTCTAATATCTGATATCTTAAGTATTTCAGCGATCTGCTCAATGTGACGGAAGTTGATGTTTTCTCTCTTACCATTGATAAGCTCAGAAATAGCAGCCCGACGGACATCAGCCCTTAAAGACAATTCATTCATGGTCATACCCTTTCGCTGTAACGATTCGTCCAGTGTCACACGCACTTTCTTAGTCATATTCACACGCTCCAAACTATCATCATTTTAGTCATTGACTGTACCTATAAGCGTACGATATAATTCCTTTAAATGACGTACGCTTATGCGTACAAATCAACAAAAAAATACATGTTCACCGTTGGTTTTGGAATTCGAAGTATGTCACTATAAAAATAACGAAAGGTCGTTGGTTTACTTGCTTGAACAAATTTGTATTGTTTTGGGTCCATATGATGCTGACGATCTTAGTTATGAAATTGCTTTGGGTTACCTCGTCGATTACAATCATGCTATGTATATTACCGGGGGTTATCTCTGGTTCCGAAAGGTTCGTAAAATCTCTGATCATTCCCATTTGTATACTGAAAGCACCGACGTGGCTGTTATAATACTAGCTACAGGTGTGACCCGTGAGGATACGATTGTAATTACTGAGATCTTTCAAAAACTGAAGACCATGAATGCATTAGAATTTTTGATTTCAGAATTGATAAATTTAGCATCCGGAGATTTATTTTTAAATATGGAGATTTGATACAGGCATACATGGCTCAAATACATTTCCATCCTTTTCTAACTGTATTCCAGAATATTCAAAATAAGATTCATTATTTTTTTCTTACTTCAACTCTTATCACCTCTATATTGTTAAAATCTTTTTAAAATTGCATGGGTTAAGTTCTCCAGATACCTGATAATATATTCCTTGAGCAAGCACGTCAGCCATCTTTTGTGACTCTTTTGCTTCTTCTTTTGTCCTTATCCCCAGAACATTCTTTGATGGAAAAAGAACATTCTCAATGACTTTGGTTAAAACATAGTCCCCTGCATCCTTAACCATGTTACCTAATCCAACAACCATACCCCATGCCTCTTGATTACCCGCTTTATTCTGTTGAATCATTGACGCAATAATCCGCTCAGACTTCACTTGTTCTATTCCCTTATCGGCCACTTGCTGTTCAAACTCGCTTAATATTGCGGGATACGTCGTTTCATACCCTTTCAAGGCTGATAAAACAATCTCATTGCTAGTCATGTTGACATCTTCTACGAGGTCCAATTTATCTGCATTTACCATTATATTCAGTCCCTCAGACGCCTCAATATGAACTTCATTTCCCTGAAGATTTAGGCTTTCGGTTGACTGTATATGTACCGTTGTCGAACTATTTAATGTTATACCGTGGCTTCCATTCATCGAGATGTACAACAAGCCTTCCTTGGCCGTCATGACGAGTTCACTTTCACTCATGGTAAATTCCTTACCCTGTGGATTACCGAATGATTTCACACTCGGATTCCCCATCTTTTGTTGACTTTTCTCGATGTACTCGCCTTGAGGTTCAAGTCTTACGAAATGGATCACCATCGCTTCGCTTTCGTCTTTGCATAACACCTTTACTATAGTTGTCGTGCCATCCATCTTGAAAGGTGCGATTTTTTTCTTTCTCAGTATCACTATCGTTATATGGTATTCTACAGTTGCGAGTAATTTTGAAAAAACCGCAAGATAACAAAGGTAACAAAAAACAGATCAATCATGGTGGTATCTGACCCTAATCGACCTGTTTTATGTAACGCTTTAGCGTTATTTAGGTTATAATTGTCAAGCATTATTGTGCGTACAAACGAAATGACGAAATCTTTATACGGGTATTACATGGGTTAGATGTGTTATTGGTTGAATGATGGGTTCATTCGACACTGGGTAGCCCCCAATTAACAGTTAAAATAATCTTTCAAAAAATCTTGGAAGGTTAACCATGATTCTTTTAACTGACCTTGTATAAGCAAATCATCTCCGACCTCGAAATTAACTTTGTAGACCTTATCCGTAACGGTATCCAGAACAAGTACCGCATTTGTTGACATCTCGCTTAAAACAAGATACTGTTTCGGCCATCCATGCTCTCTCCGAGAAATAAATGTATACGACTCAATATTATTTTTTTCCTCTACGATATCAAGTAACTCAAAAGGTACTACTTCTTCCCAAAACGGCCCCATATACTTATTGTAAAATTCACGAAACGTATCTGATACAACTACATCTAAGCGAATTAACGCTTCGTGCACTTCAGTTTTATTTTGACGCTTGTAAGTGTCTTCTTCAAGGATTCCCTCTAATTTTAACGGTAAATTACTCATTTAGTTCCCTCCTAATTCATTAAGTCCCCGTTTTTTCCAATAGTTAATAGAGTCTACTTTTTGAAATGCTTCTCTAGTTGCTTCATCCATAGGGTAAAACGGATTCAGTTTACCTTTATATGGATGCAATGGAGCTCTTTTTGTATTACTGATATTATGATACCTAGTTGATGCTTCATATAAAGGCCCAATTCCTTTCTGTTGTGAATGATGTAATGTTGCAACACTACCTGCATCATCAAGAATTGGAGCTAAACCATGTTTTGCGGAGGCTTCTGCGTTGGTTAAACCACGTCCCTTTCTCGCCCCAGTTGTTCGAGTCATATCCCAATCAATATCATTTCTTTGATAAACTTTATAAGTAAATCCTGTTCCATCTTTACCTGCATTATATTCTACACTTCTTGTGAAATACTTATTATTCTCGTAGTCCTTAAGGTGACGATAAGTATCATCACCCGTCCCCTCAGTGCCCCTACCATCCCTCTTACCCCCACCCTCATCCATCTTCCTAGACGTGAATTGGTAATCCCGATTTTTCACAAGTTGTTTTCTTTGGAAGCCGTTTCCTGTTGTGAGAGTCACCACTTTGAACGGAGGGTTATTCTTTAAGCTGGTCATCATTTTACCTTGAAGGATATTGGATAGTTTCAGTTCATCCATCAACTTATTCAAGGTCATCGCATTCGTTTTAAATTTACCGTCTTTCATCGCTGCATCTGTGAAAAAAGCGGCCAACTTAGCCATTAGTGGCGTGCCAGTCCTGTTTCCGGGTAGCTTTCCTCTTGGGGCTAGTTTAACTGATTTTTTGACCACACTTTTTGCCAAACCTGTCCAACCTGCAAGATCCATCACATTGGAGGCGGCTTGGAATTGCTTTTGTCCATTTTTTAAGTGCTCGAGCTAAGGCAGTATTCTTTTATATCTTGAAGCCTTGTCCCCATATTCAAAACTATAGGTTACTTCAGTATCAGGGAGTTCATTGGTAAGTAACTCTTTACATTCATGACCACCAAGATTACAGGGTTCTCTTTCAGTATAAACTCGATTGACTATATATTTCTGCTCGTTTTTTTCCGCAGCATTTTTTTCATCTACCAAAAAGTTTCGTTTCAGAGTATTCAATAGTTGAGAAAATATTTGAAAAACTGGGAGAAAACGAAGATAACAAAAACAGGTCAATAATAATGGTATCCGAACCATAATCGACCTGTTTTTTGTTACGCTACAACTTTATTTAAATTATTAAAGCACTACTGTAAGTGCAAACGGATTAATGAAATCTTTGTAGTGATGATAAATGGGTTAAGTGCATAGTAATTATTATTTTTCGTTTCCATACAACTTAGTTAGAAATTTCGAGAATGAATCCGCCACATAGAATATAGCTTGTTCTTGCAGTTCTTCAAGTTTCCCATTTTTGAATTCTTCATCGGATATATCCTCGTGCGAAACGGCTTGTTCATGTTCCCAAAAAACTATTTTAGGTTGTTCTGCATTTCTGTAATCAAAACAAATGTAGTTTCCAGCAGGGTCTGAAGCGAAAGGAAATACTTTAGAAGGCACTCTATCCTTTATTTCCTTGTACACTTCTACTATGTTTTCTCCTTCAACTTCGTAAGTAAATGACAAGAGTCCACCAAAAACCTTCACTATTCCCTGTACATCAAAAACATTTGGATTCACAGTTGCTCCATCAAATTCCATTACAATTTTCACATACTCTTGAGGAAGCTTTACGTTGAATTCATTTTCAACTTCAGTTACCTGATTTTTTGTAATTTTTCCAAAAGCTAATTCCCATTCAACATATTGACTCATCTAATTCCATCTCCCCAAAGAGAATTTCCACCTAAATGGTTTACCTTGTGGACGTTAGTTGGCACTAATTTCATTTTCCTGGAACTTGGGTTCTCATCAGAGATTCCACCAGTAAAATCAGTATCGTCAGAGTGTTCTTGAATAAAAGCAATCAATTCGTCACGTTCCAATTTCTACCCCTCCTAAAAAAACAAATTATTTTACTCTTTCCCTTTAAGTTGTTTGGCTCTCCATCTCCAGTGCTTTGACCTGAAATTGTTGTACTGTTTTTCTAATGCAGGATTATTCCTAAAACTACCACCGTTTTCAACTAGCCCATGCAATATTTTACTATATTCATAATGTAAACTAGCAGGTAATTCTACCATTGGGCCAGGTTCTAACCGGATGGTATAGTGAAGTTCTACTTTCGTACCATCTTTCCAATACGGTGGTCTACCTTTTTTCATTAACTCAAGGTTAGTTAATCCAGTTTTTGGTTTTTAGAAGCTACCGAGACAAGTGCAAAAAAAGCCAATTCCTCCTCATAAATTCAAGTTGGAATAAGCCTTTGAAAGTTTATCAAGTTGTTTAGTGTTTGGTTTGTTGTTATTATTGTATGATCCTGCTTCTAAGAAGTAAACATTCTATCTATCAAACTTATTAAACAGAATTCTCACTCCGCTTATGAAGGTACTACCCTCTTCTCTGTTATATCAACCAATTGTGGACGCCATCGCCTTTTTATTTTAAAAGTTAAAGTACAATATCTTGAAGGCCTACTTCTAATACTTTTTCGTCTTCAATACTAATACCTAATCCATGTTCTCGTTCCCAAGTACAATCGCATAATATCCCTACTCTTCTAATACCGTCATCGAAATCATATCTTATTAACAAACATGTAGGCGTTACAAGTTTTCCTAATTCTTCTATTGATGAAATCTTAGGAGCAATTTTTTCAACTTCTTCACTATCACTTTGCATCGCTCGATAATCTTCAAAGTTTTCTAAATAATACTTAAAAATCTCATCTTCGCTTTCCTTTACTATGTTGGTTATATTTGCTTTAAATTGCGAAAAAGCATCCCTTTGGTTTGGAGTAATTTCCTCATTCTCTTCACCATAAATGTTCAAAAGTATTTTTGGGTTTTTTCCAAACATGGTTATCTCTGTTGTTCCTATCCACAAATCCTCATAAACAATTTCTCCAAACAACTCATCTTTTTTCATTTTCAGATTATCGTCCTTTCTTATTTAACTTCACTTACACCACCAAGGTGCCCAAATTTAGAATTAATACTACCTGAAACCAATTGCATGTTTTTTCCATCTTTAAGCTCATGCCAAGTGTACTTGTTTTGCACTCTCCATTTTGCCACTTCAGCCTTTGTCCACTGCTTTGCAAGCAATTCGTCTGCTTTTGAAAAATTAGAAGGTCTTGAAACAGACATACCCGTTGCGATTCATTTTGAAAAAACTCAAGAAAGCGAAGATAACAAAAAACAGGTCAATCATGGTGGTATCTGACTCATATGCTTTGAAGCATTTATATGTATACAAAGAAAATAATAAATATTCTATTCTAATTACATGTACTACACATTTTAAGATATTGAAAATGATTTAGATAATTTCATACCGTCAAACTCATTCCCTCATCCTTCGTCTTCTTCTATAGATGATATTTGGAACGGTTCAAGATCTGGTAATGGGAAGTTGTTTTCTATACTCTCTAAGCAGTTCGCGTTGTCACTGATATAGCGGTAGAACAGAAAGAAACCCCAGACAAGTTTCCAGTACTCGTTTGGGGGATTAAAATATTTTATATTTCGCTGAGCCTAGCTAGCACTTCCTTAATTCGTAAAAACAAATCTTCCCTTTCGGTATTGGGCAATAACACGCTCAGGTCGCTCATCTTAAATTGCTCAAGTTCAGTTTTTACAATTTTAAGATGTTCATGCGCATGTATTTCTTTATTCAAGAGTAATTCACCGAGCGTGGTTTGAATAATAATATTCTCACCCAAGGTGCAGTTACAAGCCTTCAATCGCTCCAATATTATTGAAGCAAGCTCTTCGACACTATGCTCGCCAATGTTTATATTATCCAAATAATTTTTATCTAGTATCTGTTTATAATACCACGCGTTGTCCATTTCATCCAATACTTCATCACGGATATCCTCTGGATCGTATGTAGTAAGGCTACTACTTGGTATACGAGATCTTCCCAGACGTCCACAAATAACGTCAGCATGATGATAATGTACTCGTCCACCTCGCTTGAATAGTTCAATAATCGGGTCATACATATCTTGAAACTGACAGGCAATTGGAGTCTTTTTATCGATTAAATAGGCCCACTCGAGACTAAATAAACAAGTCCACTTAACTAGCCAGTTTTCTTTTATTAATTCTAATTCTGGACAAATTATTTCAATATCTTCTTGCAGTTGAATCTCACTTTCTTTAGCCGCACTATTAAAAGCACGTCTCATTGGGGTTTCTATTGAAAGATAGTCCAAAAATATCGCTCTTCTTCTGTAAAATTCAAAGAGCAATACTGCATGTGAAGGTTTATCTTCCTCTGTATTTAACCAATCAATATTCTTTATGCATGTTCTAACTTCTTCAAGTTTTTCTTTCAGTGTATTTTCACCTCGATTAATATTTAGGCTTGAATTTTGGATCTGGATAATCACCTGGTGGCTTCGGTGCATTGTCATGGGCACCTGGTGGATCACCTGTCATACCCTTAACAGGATCCCACGACTCAATAGTACGGTATACCTCTCCATTTTGCATTCGTATGCTTTCATCTAGTTCATGATCTGTTAATTGCCTAAACCATACTTTTTCTTCAGGGGATAACTCCCCTGCCAAAGCTTTTTCCCAACCATGAGCTATATCTATATTAGGATCAAAGTACCCCTCATAATAATACTTACCATCTACATGATCAGGCGTCAGATCCACTTGTTTTAGTACCGAAGGTTCCACTGATTTTGGTATGTTCCTACTCCCCTCAGGAACCAACCTCACATTATCCAATATATCCTCGAGATCATCAATATACCGCGCATTAGCTGCCAGATCCCCTGATTTGAGCAATGCCTTCAGCCCTAAACTAATCTCTGCTCCGCCCAATACTAATCCTAAAGCATTGACAACATCTTGATCCATTCCTAGGAACTTAGGGTTTGTATAATATTCTCCATCATAGAGATCACCTAGCTTCTCTGCGTTGATTTTGATTTCTGCTCCGCCAAGGATAAGTTCTCCCGCTACTAAGGTATACAGAAGGAGTGATCCTCCTCCTGTAAACACTGCACTCACGATCGCTACTACCCCAAGTAAAATATTCAGTTCTGCACCCAATATTTGTGGCGCAACCACTTTCTGATAGAACGTAAATCTGGAATACAATTTCGAGGTGTCTTCTGTTTTGCCTAAATACTCTGGTTTCTGTGAGATGGCTAGTAAATCCAGACCGCTTTTCTCAAACAAGCTCTGCAATTGAGCCATCACAGGATCCAAATTTAAGATAGAACTAATAGATTTACTTTCAATACTCTTAGCATTAACTTCCAGAGGCTGCTCACTTTGCGTCTTGCCTTGACTAGCCTTCGTCATGAGCGAACTTTGTAAGTTATAATTCCTTGTATACCCTTCTTTCTCCTCTTTCATTTTTTTAGTTGTTTTCTTGTCCTGCGATTCTTTGACATACTTGGTCTGATACAGAGATCTCAGTTCACTTTCCTCGAGCTGACCCATTCTTTCTCTTGCTTTTTGCTTGGCATCTGGATCTTTCTCGACTCGTTGTCTTATGGCTTCACTAGGGGTGATTTTAGGAGCCTCTCCCCCTTGTGAAGGTCTAGTCCCCATAGCATATACTTTGCTTAGCGATTTGTAATGTTCTCTGACCAATAAGTCACTATATAACTCTTGCAGTTCGGTCGCATTTAACATGTCGACAAGCGGTATTTCTTTCTTTTCAAACCGTACTTCCTTACTCTTAATTCCCACGCGATCCCCTTGAATCGCTATAGGCTCCTGCTTATCAAAGGTTTGAAATGAGATGAAATCATTCGCTATCATTTTTATCGATTCTACCACAAAATTGTTATTGCCCAGTTCCAAACCATTACTTGCTACTACGAAAAGGTATTTGTCTGCTTCGAGCCTAATATTACTACCATCCAAATGAATTCGAACGGAGTCTTTCTCAAATAATACTCCATCATCTCCAAACTCCATTTTTGCTGCCCCCGGCATGTGAAACACCTTTGTCGTAGGCTTTTGAAACACGGTTCTGGACTTCATTTCCTCGCTTCCACCGCGTATAGAATTAATGGCCATTGCTTTCTTTTCAATTCCATTTGGAAAATAGACCTTAATCTGTGCTTAAGTTAGTTTCATTTTTCAGTTTCCTCATACTTTTTCCCGGCATATTAAAAGCCTATTCCTCATTATGACTATCATAGGAATAGGCTTCTCATTACCTTATATATGTTTAGCGTTTGTTATATTTATTCGTTATTTTCCATACTCTTAACTTCTATCATTTTCTGATCAATCCAGTTCATCACCATTTCTACCTCTTCTCGAGGAATCGCCCCCAACTCACTTATATATTTATAATTTTCATAAGCCCATACTAATATGATTTTCACAAATTCAACTGTCTCTAATTTACAGATCGGTTCAACTTCATCTTCTTCCTCATTATAAAAAAGATCTTCAATTATTGTATAATCTCTATGAGATGTAACAAAAGTTACATTACCTCCACGCTCATAACAGGACAATTCACCTATTAATACAGCAAGATAATTATCGATATCAACCTTAAAATCATTATATCTCAAGAGTATCTCTCGTCCTAAAGGATTACCAATCATATATGCGATTTCCAGTGATTTTCCTTCACTAATAAGGGTATTATATATGGGTTATATGGGTTATATGGGTTATATGGGTTATATGGGTTATTGGTTAAATGATTGGTTGAATCGCACTAGGTAAGGGAATGTTTCATCCGCCACCGCATCAGAACAATAAACAAATAACCACAATACGGATGGCTAGCTCGCATTGTGGCATAGTACGATTGTGTTATTAGAGTTATAAATTTAGTTTACACAAAATTCTTAGTAAACCCCAAAATGAGGTCTTGACCAATTTTCATAAGGGTTTTTGTTGTGTTTTACAATCTTGCTACCTAATTTATTTGAAAAGTTAATTCGCCTCATTGTTTCCTTTTAAATACATTATGCATTTTATTTGCTAACTCAATAATCTTCTCTCGTTTTGCTATATCGTTAATCCATTGAATCGGTATTTGCTGAATCCCATAATATATTCCAGCCAAACCACCAGTTACTGCAGCAGTAGTATCAGTATCATTACCTAAATTCACAGCCTTTAATACAGCACTTTTATAATCATTTGTAGTTAACAAACACCAAAAACTTGCTTCTAATGTGTCCATAACATACCCTGAGGAATTTATTTCTTCTTCAGCAAATTCCATCAAGTTCTCTGTAAGTATCCTTTCAAAAAATTCAATTTCAAGTGAAAAGGGTTCTTTCTTACAAAAGAAATTCAAAATGTTATTTCTCATATTATTAAAAGCTTCTTGAAGGGAGAATCCTTTTAAAAGTAATAAAGCAAATTCAACATATATTGAGCATGCTAAAATTGATCTAGGATGCGCATGTGTAATCTTCGATACATCTTGAATAACTTGATACTTATATTCTTCATCCTCAACATGTTGTAAATAAAAAGCTAGCGGGAGTATTCTCATTAATGATCCATTACCGTTATCATTAACTTGTTTAGCACCAGATTCTGAAGGATGTCTACCTTCAATTAATTTTTTTATAGATTCTGATGTAGTTGTTCCAATATCAAACACTTCACCATGCGGAGTCCAATATGAATGTTCATACCATTTTTTCATTTTATCTGCAATATCAAAAATGTAATAACCATTACAAAGACTATCTCCTAAGCAAAAAGTCAAAGAACTATCATCAGACCAAGTTCCTGCTGGTTGATCATGAGTACCGTAACCAATCATATCAATTATAGGATTCTTTTTTAAACTGGCTCTTGAACTAAATTCAACAGGTACTCCTAAAGCATCTCCAACACATAACCCCATTAAACCATCTAACACTTTATTAGGGATTACAGTAGATCCTCTTCTACTTAATGGCTTAAATTGAGTACTTCCGTATCTCTCCTTAATTGGGGAAAAACTTATACCATTATCATTTAAATATTTTGACTTATGGATAACTAAATTATTTGTGATTTCCTTAGGAATCCCTTGTGGAAAAGCTAAACAACAGTCTTTACTTTGAAAATTTGTACAATAAAAACACTGAGAAACGCTACTTACTTGAATATCTTCATCGAGTTCCCAGCGTTGAGCCATAGTCGATTTTTTATTGTTTTTTGACTCCGGTATCATTAGTCATCGATCTCCATTTCAATGAATTTCATCCCGTCTTCTTCCCAAGCTTTTGTAATCTCAAAACTATGTCCCCGACCAAGTAATATTTCACTTTCGAAGTCATCAATAGCGCCAATATTTGCTACGGAAGTACCTTGTTTGATTTTAATTATAGCAAAAATTCCATCATCATCATGAGCCATTGCGAACATCTCTGCGACACCTGGATCTGTACTTGTAGAAACAAAAGCGTTATCAGAATAATTATATGACTGAGTTTTCATAATTCTATTCCAATTATCCACTATTTCTTCACTACTAAAACCTCGGTATAATATCTTGTCTTCCTTCAATACACCTTTGGCTATTGTAGAATCTAATAGTGGTACATATTTTTTAAGATTTTCATTCAAACTGTCATACCGAAGCCCTCTATTTAACTCCTGATAAATATCATTACCTTTATATTTTAATAACGCATTAATTTCAGCTTCGTTTAATGAATTAATCCAACTCTCGGAATTATTAATCGGGTCATGAGTTTCAACTTTACCCGTCCCCTCAGGAGACTTATTTGTATTTGGTCGATCTTTCGGTGGATCAACCGTCCTACTCGGATTCCATTTACTCGTTGGTTCCTTCTTCTTAATAGATTCAAATAGTTCCTTCTCTTTCTTCAAATACACATCAAAGTTAGATGCTTCCCTCGCAGCTTTACTCTTAGCAATATTTGCCTCAATCCTTGCACGTAACTCATTCACATACTCATCATTAATCGAATTCCGCTTCCATCCAGCCTTTAGCGTATCATCCAAAGTATCGAGGTCATCGATAGTTCTCGCATAAGCTGCATAATCCCCTGATTTGAGCAATGCCTTCAGCCCTAAACTAATCTCTGCTCCGCCCAATACTAATCCTAAAGCATTGACAACATCTTGATCCATTCCTAGGAACTTAGGGTTTGTATAATATTCTCCATCATAGAGATCACCTAGCTTCTCTGCGTTGATTTTGATTTCTGCTCCGCCAAGGATAAGTTCTCCCGCTACTAAGGTATACAGAAGGAGTGATCCTCCTCCTGTAAACACTGCACTCACGATCGCTACTACCCCAAGTAAAATATTCAGTTCTGCACCCAATATTTGTGGCGCAACCACTTTCTGATAGAACGTAAATCTGGAATACAATTTCGAGGTGTCTTCTGTTTTGCCTAAATACTCTGGTTTCTGTGAGATGGCTAGTAAATCCAGACCGCTTTTCTCAAACAAGCTCTGCAATTGAGCCATCACAGGATCCAAATTTAAGATAGAACTAATAGATTTACTTTCAATACTCTTAGCATTAACTTCCAGAGGCTGCTCACTTTGCGTCTTGCCTTGACTAGCCTTCGTCATGAGCGAACTTTGTAAGTTATAATTCCTTGTATACCCTTCTTTCTCCTCTTTCATTTTTTTAGTTGTTTTCTTGTCCTGCGATTCTTTGACATACTTGGTCTGATACAGAGATCTCAGTTCACTTTCCTCGAGCTGACCCATTCTTTCTCTTGCTTTTTGCTTAGCATCTGGATCTTTCTCGACTCGTTGTCTTATGGCTTCACTAGGGGTGATTTTAGGAGCCTCTCCCCCTTGTGAAGGTCTAGTCCCCATAGCATATACTTTGCTTAGCGATTTGTAATGTTCTCTGACCAATAAGTCACTATATAACTCTTGCAGTTCGGTCGCATTTAACATGTCGACAAGCGGTATTTCTTTCTTTTCAAACCGTACTTCCTTACTCTTAATTCCCACGCGATCCCCTTGAATCGCTATAGGCTCCTGCTTATCAAAGGTTTGAAATGAGATGAAATCATTCGCTATCATTTTTATCGATTCTACCACAAAATTGTTATTGCCCAGTTCCAGACCATTACTTGCTACTACGAAAAGGTATTTGTCTGCTTCGAGCCTAATATTACTACCATCCAAATGAATTCGAACGGAGTCTTTCTCAAATAATACTCCATCATCTCCAAACTCCATTTTTGCTGCTCCCGGCATGTGAAACACCTTTGTCGTAGGCTTTTGAAACACGGTTCTGGACTTCATTTCCTCGCTTCCACCGCGTATAGAATTAATGGCCATTGCTTTCTTTTCAATTCCACTCGGAAAATAGACCTTAATCTGTGCTCCTTCATCCGGCATACAATGGAAAATGTTATTACCTTCAGGAGAATATGGAAACCACCAATTACCTTGTTCATCATGCTCATTATCGATATCAAGATGAACCTTCACCATATTATTTGCTCGCTTTACAACCCTACCTTCCAACGATACCCCCTGAATGGCTTTATTAAGACGGGATTTGCGCCGGAGAGCTTGTCTCTTTACAAGAGCGTATTCATATTGAATTACGCCCTTTTCGTATATAATAACAGATTCTGTAATGACCCAAATCTGATGCTTAAATCCTACATTTTCTCCGACCTGAAAGTACTGTTTAGACTTTACTCTATAACTAATCCAGTCAGATTCGGAAATAGCACCACTTGCCCCCCCATCTTCAATTTGTGATATGTAACCAAGGTAACTCGCATGGTCTTGAATCATAGAATAACTATACGCTTTTAGCTCTTTACCCCAAGAAAAATCAGGTACTCCAAAGTATATACGAACTGCATCCATCATTACATCAGGGAGGATCACCGTTCCAAGACGAGAGGCTAGTCGTTTCATGAACTGCCAATCCGTCTCCTCATACTGGACCATAAGTTCGCCTAACGTCGCATGTGGTTCAGTGGCTTCATTCTGAGCATCTCCCTTTGGATACCCATCAACAACTTGCCGGATCATTTTAGTATAAGTAAGGTTTTTATTCTGATAAGATCGGCTCTTCGGTGTCAAATCCATCTCATATGATCTTGAGATAGCCTCTACCTCTACATGCGGGATGCCGTCCTCCATCTGAATATCGATACTTGAAATACCTCCAGAGAACCAATACTGTGTACTTTCTTCAGAAGTATGGTGTATTAACACACTATCTTGAAAATTCCCTCTTTGCATACATAAATTCGCTTGTTCTTCTGACATCACCGCTGTAAACGAGCATCTGGCATGGTCGTTGAACTTACGCTCAATTCGAAAACTGCGAATCGCCTTTATTGGGTAGACCCATTGCAGTTGAAATCCATCACCTTTATGCCATGTTTCCATCTTATCAATTTCCTCCTTCCTATTAGATTTCTCACGGCAAAAACTCAGGCGGAATCGGATCCATTCCATTAGTTAAAAACTTAATTACCCCTGCCCAGCGACAATATAAGCACGAACTAGTAGTTAACGCTGGCGCCCCTTGAATCGTCACATTTGGACTACCACCTGACCATCTGGTTGCTAGTGTTAGATTCCCTCTGGAAGTATCCATTGGTCTTGGATCAAATTTAGGAACGCAGGGATATATTTTATTTCCTAGTAATGAACCAGACTCAGGCTCAACATCAAATATATAAGATCCATCAGGAACTGGAGGACCACCTGGCTGTCCGAGGGGGATGTTGTTTATTTCTGCAACCTTCTGGGGATGAATTAGACTCCGACAGAACCCAAAGGAATACAGATTACCATCTATCTCGTTTCCCGGTTCATCATAATTAACATTTCCAGTGATATTCTCTGAGGAAGACACCACGCAGTCATCTACTGTCATCAAGGATTGTCCATTTACATATACTCCATGATTTTCAATTTGGTTCAGTACTTCCTCGTGGGTTCCCATAGTGCAATACATGTGCGCACCACGCGCCACATATGTCTCTTCCTTTCTCCAAACCTCTTCCTCTGTTAACTTAATAATAGTACTTGGTTTTATAAAGCTATCATTTGGTGGTACATTCATATTTATCACCCTCCATTGATTGGATTCGGTTTAGCTTTAGACCATACAAACTTCTCCTAAGCAAGTATTCAGCAACATCTAGGCGTACCACAAGATAGGAACTTCGGTAATAAGTTATTTTAAAAATAGCTTGACCGTTGATCTGTTTTTCATCTATAACTATTTCTTCTATCCGGCCAGTAGCTAGGTAAGATTGTTTATTGGAATCACATGCAACGTCCTGGAAGTTCATCATGGAATACGGGAATTGCAACTGCCGTTCCAAATCCATTACAACAACTGCCTTATGTTCCATTTGAGGCTCAAATTCAGTGATAATTCTTCTGAGTTCATCTGAAACAAGCAGCACAGGGCGGTCGATGATACAGCTATACTCAAGTTCTTTTTCTGATTTTGTATATAGAACTTCATTTGGTTCTGCATATTCAAACCCTTTAAGAATCCGTTCTGGGAATGATATGGCTCCACCGATCAACCGCCGATCTTGCTCAACGATGAAATATTCCATGTCTTCCCCCCGACTAATTAATAGAATTATCCCTCTAACCAGGTAATGCTATGGCGTTGATCCTCAGTTAATGAAACTTTGAGAATATCACGTTTCAACATCCTACTTCCTGCTAATTCCGCACCTGTAAAATCAGTACCCTCTAACTCCGCGTATGAGAAATCGCCCGCAATCCTAGCAAACTTGAAACTAGCTTTTTTCAAGTTTGCATGCATAAATCGGACGCCATGAAGTCCAAAAAAAGTACCCTTCTTCTCATTCATTACGTCCCGAGGTCCGACGCAGTGATCGAATATAACATTCTCAAGACTACAATTTCGAAAATCCGTATCAAAAACTACACTTCCATGGAAGTCTACTTGATCACATTTGCAATCTATGAATTTATTTCCGAGTAATACACTATTTTTAAGGCCACTTCCACTTAGATCAACTGACTCAAATCGTGTGTATAGCAAATTAATTCCTTCATACTTTCCTTGAGATAAATTTACTTGAGCAATATGTTCAAAGATATAGTCCTGCTGTAGTAGGCCTTCTAGCCATCCTTTACAAGTAATAGAGGACCTCTGCAACTCATTATTTCGAAATACTGATTCACTAACTTCTTGATCCCTATATTCACCAACACGGATGTCAAATAATGCTTCTTTCGATATTTTTTGATAGGAAGCTAATTCTATAATCTCATCCATCGCATAGCGAACAGTGTGAATCATGAACATATGAAATGGATATACCTGCTCTCTCAACCAAGATTCGAATGAGAGTCGCTTGATCTGATCGAAATAGACTCTTCGAGATTCTTCTAAATCTGTAATCCATGCATCCATGTAATCAAAAATCCAACTAGCGTCATAACAAAATGGAGAAATTCTAACCTCACTAATGGATACTAAATCATTGGCCTCCAGCATATAAACGGGTCGCCCCATCATTATTGATGTTCGCATCAGTGAAATTTGAATATTCACACATTTCCCCATCATTCCAGATACTTGTTGCTTCTCAATATCTATACAAAATTCATCAAACAACTGAACAAATTCCTTCTTAATCGTTTCTTTATGAATACAAAAGTGTTCATACAGGGCTCTAAGTTGATTATTCCGTTGCGGTAGGGCATCATGCCTAACAAAATTTCCCCATGCTTCTTGTCCCTTCATTGCATTCTCCCCTTAAATCTGTCCTGATTACTTCATCAAAATTTCAGCCCCTGTTAAAACGACCTGACCCTGATCGATAGTAATTCGACCCTTTCCTTCCTTTGTAGACATATCTATCTGATTACCGACCATGATGATTGATTCAGCCATTAATTCAATTTGCTTTCCTGTTTGAAGTATAATTTTATCCGTGCTGTTCAAAATAATCGTTCCTGCGTTCGTTAATGTGATGGATGGACCGCCTTTCGAAGAGGCTATCGTAATTTTGTCATCCTCAAACATAAGCTTCTGACCGGACGGAGTAAGAATAAACTTCGTGTTCGGATTTGCCATCAGATCATCTTTCAAATCTTTATCGTACTGAATGATGGGCTGAAGCTGTTCCTGCTGAACAATAGTTGTCGTCACGTTTTTTGATTGTGCATTCGAAGTGCTACTAGGCTTGCTTACGCTAGAATGTTCTTCCTGCGGTAGCTTTTTCCTCACGGAACTAAGTGCTATACCTTCCGCTTCCTTTGCATTCGAAAAGTATACGCGCACACCGTCCCCCTTCTCCGGCATACAATACCAACCTGTCTGATCTTCCGAAGCATACATCGTTGAATAAGGGAACAAATAGGCTGTATCTAAACTCCAACCCTGATCCGTATCCAATTGTATTTTCACCTCGTCCCTGACAACTTCCATCACTTTACCCTGAATAGAAGCTCCAATAAGTTTCGAATTGTATCTCTTTCGCTTGTATCCTGCTTTTTTCGAGCAGAGTGTATACTTATGGGTGAGAACGCTACTCTTCATCTCGGTCTGCACTTCAAATACATGAAGCTTCTGTCCCTTAAACGTGACCCTATCACCTAGTTCCAACACCTGATCCAGCATCACTTCATAACAGATGAAATCCTGTTCACTAAGATCAGTATTGTCCCCTCCACCTTCATTCTTATAAGCCAACAAATCTTTGTATACGCGGTAGTTGATGGCATCTATTTGACCGATATCTCGGCTTTCAGGAATACCCAAATAAACTCTTATGCTATCTTGTGTCACTAGTGGCACGAGTATAGAGTTATAGTGGGATGCCAATCTCTTCAGAAATTGCCAATCGGTTTCCTGATACTGTAAGGTAAATGCACCTAGTGACTTATTCTCAGAGAACGTATTGAAAGTTTGACCTTTTGGGTAGCCTCCACTAATCTGTTGCATCACATCTTTAATCAACAGCGACTTATTTTGAAAGGAACGGGTCTCCTGTTTGATGTCCATCGCATACGTATGAGATACAGCTTCCGCTTCCAACCAATAAACATAATTTTCAACCCTCACATGAAGCCGAAGAATCGTGCCATGAAACAACCTCTTACTTTTCCCATTTTCGTCAGTATATAGAAGTTCTACTGGTATCTCTTCATCTGCCATGCGTACATAAGAGTCTTCCTTATCTTCGGGAATAATCCCAGTGAAGGTTAAGCTCGCGTGATTGTGAATTTTCTTGACCAACTTCACATCGTGCAATCTCATCTCAAAGGGAACTATCTGTAAACCATCATAGGTAACGGGTGATGTTGCCATTAGATCATCTCCTTTACTTTATTGGGGTAACATCTATAAGAATGCTGAGTGTTATTCCGAATGTTCCCGTTTAAACCACAGCAACTAACAACAATCTAATCCACAATCACCCGCTGCGGCCCACCCGCTGCGAGGCTACCACGGGCTTTACCGCCGCTCCGAACGTTATCCAGAATCCGACTCAAATGCTTGTGAATCTGCACATGGGTATAATCCTTGTATGCTATGCCCATACGACCCGAGATATAGTGCAGGATAAGGCTGCGTGACACGATTCCTTCATTGGCACACATCATCGCGAAGACTAGATCACGAGGGTCCGCACTGCCACTACGAAGCATCTGATCTGCGAAATAGCGCATCACAAGGGGAGATACTGTACTCTCTCCATGTGCAGCATAGGATGTGTGCAACACATTCAAGGTGTTGTATTCGGTCGTGAAATCAGCGAAGTTCTGGTAATCCTGGCGGAGTCTAGCGCCTTCCTTCAGCTTGAAACGACCAAGCTCCAGCTCAGTTGATTTACATTCGACTTGTTCATCCAGCACAATCTCGCTAGTGTACACCGTCAAATCACTCCCTTCCTTAACTTCAAGGAATCGAATCTTGACCACTAACTCCTTGCCTGTAGCCAAATATGCAAGCTCCGTGGATTTGTTCAATGTATAGAGCCTACCCTCATGCCGCACAATACCTGGTGATATAATCAGATGCTTAGGACCGACTTCAAGATTAGCACCTGTCACAATACCATCGGAATAATCCGCATAGTGGATATCTACGAATTCACGCGGGAAATCTCGCAAGTTCGTCAACATTTCTGTCTTCAGAATTCTACCTTTATTGAACTGGGGATATAGATATGTAAACAATGCGCTCCTCCTCTGCCGCTTGGTACCTTTACTTCAATCCGTCAAAGAAATCCAGTTCGGACAGATCGCTCTCAAATGCAAATATTTGTTTCCTTCCCAAGTGCAATCCGTCCTTCCTCCGTGCTACAGGAAGCACGTGAAATCCCCAATGGTTATCATCGGCGAACACGAACCATTTGGTCTCTCCATTGACGATAGAGTCCGTGTCATCCTGTGGGATTTTATCCGCATAAGTCAGATTAATCTCCTCGTGCGTAACAGGACGGTAATCCTCTATTTTATTAATATATAAATAGCTCTGACGAAGTCCGCCGTCACTTCCATGGAGGAAGAATTCTATCTCTGCGGTATCGAATGGACGTGATATGCAGCCGAGCACTCGGTTACTCCGTTCCAAGCTACTGATCAACTCTTTCTCTTGGTTATTATGGGTATGTGCACTGACAGCGTAAGGAATAACCGCCGAATAATTCGTAATATTTACTTCAATACTGCCGAATTTACGTGCATTTAAATACCGAATCGCACCACGTAAACAGGATAATTTAAGGTCGGGTATCCTACCTTCCACTGGCTTCTGTCGGAATTCAATGCTACGTCCAGGGACGAATTCTTTAAGTGCTTCGCGGAACACGTCGATACGACAAGATTGACCCGTTAGTTTAATAATCGAATAATCACTAATGCGGCCTTCACGGTAGAAATCATCCAAGAATTTACGGACAACGTTATATATATCCGCTTTAATTAATTGCGTGATTTCCTTAATGTTGAACACGACATCGGGGAATTCATACTCGTCCTTCATATCTCCATTACGAGACACCGATAAGAACCAGCGATCCATCGTCGTAATCTGTAAGTCGCTTTCTTCGAGCGTATCGTGATCCGAGTGGAATCGATTACGCAATATTCCGGTTCTGCGAAAAAACTGTTCTTTCATTTGTTCAGCAATTTCCCATAAGAAGTGAAAGTTACCCCGTACACGTAAATACTCATCACGTGAACGATTCTCATATAAGGTAAATGCCGTTGGGATGACATCCTCCGCCTCACGATACCTTCGTTCTAATTCACTATATATTTGCTCAACACCCTGCTCATCGACCTCTCGGAATAGATCATTTCCAGGGATATCGATCAGCTTATCAATATCGCTCAGATTGCGTTGACCCATGTAATAGTCGGCAAAAACAATCTTCATGAATTGCATAATTCGGTATGTGATGTTATTACCACCAAAATTGGTGTCCCCATTCTCATAGGTCGTATTAATATCGATTTTGTAAGACATATGCCCGTCTTCGACTCGAAAGCTACAAGAAGATAAGTCCGTTGTCCCTCCACCGCAATCAATGACCAATGCCTTATATTCCTCTTCGTCCTCAAACACTCCCCGCTCAATTCCGTCGGCAATCGTGTTATAGAGTACGGCCATCCCTTCATCAAGCGCATTGTCTCGCTCGATCTTGTAATCAGGTAGAATCTTGGTGAACATATCGATAAACTGTGTCTTCATCTTAACGGGGCTAGATAGATGTAGATGTCTGAATCTACACTTGAACTGATGCTCCGCACTAGTCACCACATAGCTAATATACGCACGAAGAATATCACTCCTAGGCACCACAGCAATATTCCCCTGTGTATCCATGACTTCTTCTAGCTTGGCGTAATTGTTCACCCATCGCTTCATGCCATGAAACACACTGGCGCGGCTACTATAACTACTATGACGCATGCTTCGAAGCGCCTGATAACCGAAGTTATACTGAATGTTGGTAGGATCAGAACAGTCCGCCACACTAACTACTGAGGGCAATGCTTCAATCCATTCCGTCTTCTTATACGTGGTATCAGGGAACTTAACGTAGTTAATGGCATCCATATGAATTTGTCCATTTAGCAGATCTAGACTACTTGGCGATGCCGCGTAACCGTTATATAGAAAGGCACCCGCCGTCGTGTTAGACGTACCGAAATCAATGGCAAGCACGGCGTTTGTCTCTTCTAGTTCTCTTATTTCCAGTTCTGCGAGTGGAATCTTATAATATTGGATATTGGCTGGAGGTTGGTCATGCACCTGATAATAGGTATTGTAGATGTATTCCGACTCACGCTTGCGCAAGAATAATAGGCTATACTGGCGATTGGATGTAAGCACCCACTGTGTTTCACGATCTGTTGACAGATAATATTGCCCATGCTTGCCCTCATCTTGTTGCAGATTAAGGATGCCGCATAGCTCCATCCGATCATTCACCAATAACACGTTCGATTCAGTTAGCGGTGCTGTAGCTGTTACACGATAACTATCAGACTTATCCATAGCCATCCCTGAATAAAGAATCAGCCTTGCAGGTACACGGATCCCTCCATCGCCCTGTAAGGGAAGCTGCATATACTTACGAATCGTACTTTGAACCCTATCCAAGCCGCCCTCACAGATGGGGCCTATGAATAACCGTTCCTCCGCACTCAAATACTTCATAATGATGCGGATTAGACTTTCACGGTCCAAGTTATTGCCCAGTCCTTCAACTAATCTTTGTTTATAGCAAATATTCCGCAACTGAAATGTGGTCATCTCCATAAGCTCATCTCGGCCATACTTAGCCACACCACGTTCGGAGACTTTCGTTGTGGGATTGTTATGCAATTTGTAGGAATAACCCTTCATGCCCTTTCCCCCTCACTGATCATGTGTGAAGTCATCCTTACAGCCTGTACAGACCTGATTGTTAATAGAGTGCGATACGATCTTGAATCATCGTATAATCTTCATCGATAATGCCGAAATGATCGTTCCAGTACACTTCTGCGCGATACCGGATGGGGAGAAACAGGTCCATAATCAATTGAAGCTTGTTACGTGCTGTTTCATTCTCCTTCTGTCCGATATAGAACAGCAGTTCATCCTTCTCCTCACAGTTCGCATATATCGTCGAATGTTGAAATATCTGACTTACTGTATATCTCAACAAATGAAGTGCTTCTCCAGTGTCGTACAGTCGTAGCACATTAGCTGCAATAGTCTCCTGTTCCTCTCGGTCGAACAGTGAAATATTCTCTTTCACGGGTTCTCCTAGCAGACCCTCTTGAATATCCCGTAGGATAAAGCGGATGTGATACTCCCGCTTGTTCATCCCTTGCATCAAATCGATATCGGCCAAAAAATGAATTAAGATATCGAACAATGCACCGCGTAGTTCTATATCTTCGGAGTTATTGATATCGAACATCCCATTAAAAATATCGTGGAATCGATAGTACGGATTCACCTCAACGTCACGCCCAACCGTCATGGCATTCAGATCTTCTTGACTAAGCTCCATATATGGCGAATAGACTTTGGCAGGCATGAAGTAGATGTCTTTCTTGGCCATTCCTAATTCCTGTCCGCGGATCATGAGGTCCCAGATATAATTCAAGCCCATTCTCCTTCGCACTTATATTCAGGGAAAGCTAGCTGAATCTCAGATACGAGAAAGCTCATTAGATCCTCCAATATGAACTGGTTCTCTTCCCGACTCTCTCTACTCCGAAACCGAAGAAGCATGCGTGTCTTTCCTTGCTCCGACCGTACATGATCGCTAACAAAAGGATTCAGTTCATAGGTAACGGAACGACCCACGCCAGACTCTACTAATTCGTAATCGACCAGTTCTAGCATCTTCGATTCTGCAAAGGCCTGAGTCATGCGAATGATCTCACCCTTGGATCTCACCCTTTGATCCTGTTTATGTCTGTATTTGCCGATAAACCCCTCTACCTTACGGTTCGATATAACGTCATAATCCAGCTTACCGATCACCGTGTCTACCGGTTCTGCAAGCTGGAGTAAATGCCATATATCTGATTTATCGCGGGGGGATACGATCGTAATCTCGTCCTGTGTACGCTTGATATAACGGATGTTCTCTTCATCGCCATCTACAAGATAACCATGTCTAGTCCCGGTTTTACGTAACGGAAGCACATGTTCATAATTCACACGGTCTTCCGCCGGAATAGGAAATCCACCCGTCTTCAGCTCTAGCTTCTGAATGTTCCACAGCGGTATAAGATTCATTCGTTTGAATGCCTCGTATTCTTCTAAATGAACCGTAACTTGCGAGATTTCTTCCGTTTCTTCTAATTCCCCATCACACCCCGTCAACAGTACATCAACAAATTTATGTATATAGGGATGATTGACCGTTCTCCATGGAAGACTGTTAGTGATAAATACATGGTACAGTTTCTCAATCTGATCCTGATAAGTCCTGTTCTGCTTC
The DNA here is from genome assembly GCF_000949425.1 of Paenibacillus sp. IHBB 10380. NCBI lineage: Bacteria > Bacillati > Bacillota > Bacilli > Caryophanales > Paenibacillaceae > Paenibacillus > Paenibacillus sp. IHBB 10380. The sequence goes on along the minus strand of NZ_CP010976.1, from coordinate 5,455,551 downwards.
AGTCTAACCTTAACGGTATATCGTCCCTTCGTGGTGAGTAGTTCTCCCTGAAATTCCCTATCACTTTGCAATAGTTGTCTAATTAACGAATAATTACACTGTAGAAATAGCGTAGTCAGCAGTACCTCTTCCTTCTGAGCCAAAGCATCGACGATACCTTTCATATCAATAACAGGCACTTCCGCATCCTGTGGGATCATCGGGTATAGAAATTCATGTATCGGGTCCAATTCTTCCCTTGAGCATAACGCCGTAAAGACATCATGCTTCCCATCGTCACCTTCGACCTCATCGAATACCCGACGTTCCAACTTCCGATTCAAATCATCCTGATACTCTACTAGATTCAGAAACACACCTGTCATCATATTCTTCAACATGCGACGTTGTTGTAAATCCTCCATCCTGCTAATCCGGTCCTGTACGATATCCTTCATAAATCACAATTCCTCCTTGCTTTCAGGGGTAGGGCTTATCGGGTCTGAATCATCCGCTGTTACATCCGTCGTTACATCCTTCACATTCTGTTTGTTATCATCCACACCAGCAGGAGGTGCTACAGTTTCTTTCCTAGAAGCCTGTGGATCAGTCTCTGTCACCGATTCGTAGGGAAAAGGAGTTCCTTGATCTGCAAAGTTACTATTATCTGTCATAGCTTCTGATTCGGGAACTACGGGAACCACAGGAACGACAGGATGTAACTTCTCATCCGCCTTAGCAATCTTGCGCTCCATCGCCAATACCCGCTCCAACTTGCCAGTGGACTGATATTTCTCCTGTGCCTGCATGTAGCTATCAATAGCCCCTGCATAATCTTGAGCATCGAAGCTGCGGTCGCCTTTTTGCTCCAGCTTGTCACCCTTTAGGTTAATCGTCTCCATTTGCACGGCATCCAGTTTCTCCTGAGCCTTACTCATCTTATCTTGTAGATCCTTCTGAGCTGAGGTGTACGACACTTCAATTGCGGCCGTATTCGCCTTCTTGTAAATAGCTAGAGCACCGCTATAATCCTGACCCTGAGATTTGAGGTCTCCCTGCCTAATCTGTTCTGTTACAACTTCATAATCCGTCGTACGATCGATTCTTTCTTGGATATCCGCCTCATCGAACATATCCCAATGATCCGCATTCTCTAGCGCCTTCGTATAACTAGACACGGCTTTATCGTAGATGCTATCCTTCAAATATTCGTCACCGTCAACTAACATCCGGGCCAGTTTTTGCTTTCTTCCAATAAGGTTGGTATGAATCTTGTCCTTCACTTTGGAAGCTGCGTTCCTTGCCTCGCTATATGATTTAAGCGCCTTACTATAATCACCATCTGCCGCATATTCGTCTCCGTCACGTTCGAATTCCACCATATTAGCGGCTGCTTCAGCGATCCGATTTGCTTCTCTTACTTTATAAATCCAGACTCCACCACCTGTTAACAGCAAAGCCATCATTGCAATAAGAATACGTTTGATCCATTTCTTACGATTCTTAGGTGGCTCCTTATACGTCTTATCCGTATAAATAGCGACAGCCGTGTAATTGTTGATGGTTCTTTTCTGCTTGCTGAGAAGTATCTCCTCAAGCGTATCTGTTAGAGCCTCTGGCTCTTTACATTCCTCCAATGCATCAAGCATTTCTGGAAGATTAACCTGCTCCCATAATCCCGATGTACAGAGTAACAACACATCGCCATCTGACAAGGGAATACGAGGCGAAATATACGGGTGAAAACGATCTGGATTACCCATGTAATGAAGTAAATTGCCACGCTCCTCATGCTGTGATACAGTCTCATCTGGGAGGAAACCATCATCTGCCATAACCTGTGATAGACTCTGATCTTTACTTTTCTGATTGAGCCTTCCCCCACGGAAATGATATAGCCTCGCGTTACCGCTGGATGCCCAGATCATCTTGGTATAGTTGGTTACTACCACCAGTAGACTGGCCTTCAACCGAACCCTCCGACTCTCGAACTTCAGCCATTCATGTGCTTCATGTAATGAGCTTTTAAGTTGTCTCCGCGATAAGGTTGGACGCTCTATGAAATTCTCTAATACCGTCTTGGCTATCATCTCGGCACTGTGAGCTTCTTGATCGTTATCGATCCCATCTGCAATGACATAACAAGCCATATCATCTAGCTCTATGTAAGCGAAATAATCCTTATTATTAATAAAAGAACCCGCTTCAGAAACGAAACCGGTCTTGAAATCACTGTTCTCCTTCCGCATGTGTTCCCCCTTGTCTCTAGCGATCCGGATTTGCGGATGCCGCAAGGAATCACCAGCCCTTTTCTAGTATAATAACTGTCGCATTGTCCTGATTTCTTAAGCCTAGAGCCTCAATCTGTTCGATGATATCGTCAGCGATGTCTTCCACTGGCTTCTTCTGCTTCAACATTTCTTCAAGCTCTACTTCACTTAAAGCATCGTAGATCCCATCACTAGCAAGCATAATTCTATCCTGTTTGCGCAAACGAAAGGGTTCACCGATCTCCATATTTCTAAAGCCTTCATATCCCAAATAATTGACCAAATGCTTACGGACAGGGCTTGTCTCAGCTTCTTCTTTGGTCATTTCTCCACTAAGAACTTGCTCGTGAAGTAACGTCTCGACCGTATGCTTGGAATTCATAGAGATAAATTCGCCCTCTCGGAACACCGAGATCATACTATCTCCCACCGCTGCCCAGTGAAGCATTCCAGAAGATACCACAGCTGTGACCAAGGTTGTTCCACCGTTACTTCCGCTTAGGTTGGCTAGAATTCCACTATTACTCTGCATTGCTGCCTTGGAGAAAAATTCAGTGAAATCCTCCGTCTTCTCCAATAAAAGAAATTCCTTGCTAAACACCGTTACAGCGAGCGTACTCGCCATTCTTCCGTTAGACAAACCGCTAATCCCATCGGCGATGACTGCAAGTGTACCGACAGAAGTGGTTGAACTGGAGAAATAGTCATCCTGCTCTTCCCGTCTTCCGATACTTTGTCCATTCCCAATCTGAATCCCAGTGGTAGGGGTCGTGGTTGATTGACGTCGTACGAGTACTCGCCGGATATAGTACAATACAATCCATAAGATAAGTGCTGATAAAATAACGATATAATGCTCTATTTCTACCGTCTGCAACATCGCTAACATCACGTCCTCAATTGTTTTCCCATTCGAAATGAGCGCCGCACAGAGGAATGAAGATGAATTTACTGTGCCCCAGTTGAATTAAATCATATGCCGCCAGCTCGGCAGGTGAATAGACTGCTTCGTTATTATGATAGGCTAGTCCTGAAGCATCCCCTGGAAGCAGATAGAAATTCCGTTTCTTCGGATCATAGACGATAACAGCATGATTTCTACGAGAAATGGTATTGTCTCCGAGAATACGAATATGCATTTCCTCCGCGCGTCCAATGAAATTCTTCTCTGACATTACCCGATAATCTTGACCCATCTGAGGTCCCTCAATACAAACCAGCCAACCCGTAACGGGATGAATACTCATGGTTTCCCCTAGATAGGGCATCGTCTTCTCTTCTGCATCTACTGGAGCCTGCCTTCTCGGCTCTCCCTTCGGCGTAGCCTCTACCGTAATGTTGCAGTAGGGGCACGTATTACCATGCTTTCTTGTGCTGAACATGTGTCCGTTGGCGCATCTTGTCAAGCTCATTTTGTCTTCATTCCTCCAAATATCTTAGTCCAAAGCGCGGCTATACGTTTATTTCACTAGCAGTCGCGTGTTGGCGATATAGATCAAATCTCCCGCTCCAATCTGTAGCGGCTCTTCAACAACCAACTTACTAGCGGTACTTGTTCCCGCTTGTCTAATACCCGTCCCACTATTGGATTCCATATCCTCAATGTACCACCGTGCACCCGCTCGGTTCAGTACCGCATGCTCTGAACTAATGAGTGACGCATATTCACATTCCGATAAATCTATATCAACTTCACCGCGTTGACTGTTTTTTCCAATGAGTAACGATGTCTCTCCTTCGATGTACCATTCCTTCATACGTTCTCCATCGTCATCTAATAGAACCAACTTCACGACCTGATTCTCTACAGTACGTGAAGTCTTTCTAGTCAAGCGTTGCAATAGGATTGCACCTATAAAAAAGGCCGCTCCCACGGTGACTGAAATTTTCAATATTTGATCCTCAGGGTGTAATAAAGTGTAAAGAATAATGCCGGCTATAATGCCGTACATGATCACATCAATCACTATAATCCACACGGATTTACGCGCCTTCATATCCGCCACCTCCATCTCCTTAAGGGGTATTCACGATTCATTCATTTATTTATTTTCTTTTCGTTCCAAAATAACGATCGAATATGGCAGAAGTATCGAGTGGATTTTTGGAGTTCTCTTCTTTTTTAGATTGAGAAGACCCTTCCTTCGACTTATCTTGATATCCAAAAAACTGATCAAACTGTTTACGCATTTGTTCGGCGTTAAATGCTGTGGGGTTCGTCTTCGACCTACCCGTTGATTCACTTTGTGCATTCTTACGTTGATGTGTGTTCTGACTATTCGCACTAGCTGACTTAGCATCATATGCCTGTCTTGAGGACTCCTTACTCAGAACCTCATATGCTTCATGGATCTGTTTGAATCGTTGTGCAGCCTCTTCACTGCCCTGATTCGTATCTGGATGGTATCGCTTGGCTAATTGTCGGTAGGCTTGTTTGATCTCTACTGCTTGTGCATCCCGACCAACACCGAGAATTTGATAATAATTAGTCACTGACCTTGATCCCCCGCCTTTATGTATAACGCTCTCTATTACAATAGAAGGTCTGAACAATAAAGAAAAAAAAGCATTTTAAGAGGCCGAAGCCTCTTAAAATTGCAAGATTGTCGCCTTCATTAGGCGGCAAATGATGCAAATGCTTTATTGTGAGAATGCATATCCGCCTAGAATGGCAGCGAATTCTGTTTTGTCTTTCTTTTGCTTGATATACAAGTTAAATGTTCCTACCCCTTCGGAATCACCGAAACTTTCGGTATAATCCACCACAAAGGCGTTAGGGAAACTTACTTCACGAACAACTTGGTCCGCTGCAATCACTTTCAATGTAACTTTACGGTAGCAATCTGCCTTCTCAGCAGGTACAAGTGACCAGTTAGCCAATTTCAGCGTATCATCTGCTTTGTCCCCGTCAGTCGCGGTGATGATTTTACCACTAATTCTTAGTGTTGAACCTACATCTGTTGATCTTGCGTTGGAGTCATCCGGTGTATCCGTGTCGTATACAACCTTCTGAATGTTGTCCATACCTAGTTCAATCGTTTCTGCGCCTTCTACTTTAAGAATAAATCCCATTAATACTTCCTCCTTTAAAATGGCTAATATTGGGTCTGGAGCGTTTGATCGTCTCCAGAATTTATGTGTAGAGGCGAGCTTATTAAAGAACGCCTCGAACATACGCTTTAGTGAACCGATCATGCTTTAACAGTACTCGTTGCTTTGGTAATCATCACTTCCAAGTTCTTCACGTTACCGTTAAAGATCAAGTCAATGTGACACAGGTTATTTTTCTCATCGATCACATAGGTCATATCGTCTCCATCTTGAATAATGGAGTTGATGAATCCTCGCGTACCCAGCCACTTACTCTTTTGACTGCCGGGATTGTTACTGAAGAATTTCACGATATTCTCATGTTTGAAGTCACCTGTCTGAAAGCGAAGAATACGCTCTATATAGGTACTGACAAGTGTCTTATAGATCGAGTCGAACCCGTCTTCCGAAGCAGCTAGGCTTCTCGCTTTATAGACAGTGATCCGACGGATATCTTTATCCTGTAGCTGAGCACTCTCCGAGGAGAATACAAATCCAAAGTTCTTGCGATTAATAGAATCCTTAATATTGTTCGTGAATCCAGTGATTTCCTTGGCCATCGTTGTGACAGAACGCAAACTGTTGTCCTTAGCCTCAATATCATAGCGAACACCAGGGAACTCCCTACTCACATTCTTGAAGGATTCTTTCAAATATTCTGGACATTGATAAGCAGCCACAATACCCGCCGCTACATAAGAAGCGCCTACATACACGCCTTCAATCCACAATTTCAGAATATCTTCCTTCTCCTTGGAGAGCTGCGCTCCATCCTCTGTCTGAAGCATACGACTATCAATCACCACACCCGATTTATCCTTCGGAATAATGGTGAAGTTAGGTACACAAGGAATCGCAAATTCGCTGTATTCCTTACGAAGCAATGGAGCACATTTGTCGATGTATTTATCAATGCCTGCTGTTGCCATACTGCTAAACGTTGTATCTTCTCCAGATTGAAAGTTGAAGAACAACTGCACTTTGTAATCCTTAATGACCTGAAGAAGCATCGTTAGCGATTCAAGGTTATTCCCATCCTGCTTAACGATTTTCTCATTCCCACGGAAACGTTCACGACTCACTTTAGCGTGACCTGCCGTTTCTAGCTCGATGGAAGGCACAATACCGAACCAGATGGTATCAGAGAATTCATTCTTGGAATTCACCGTATTCAGGAATGTTTCAAGTCTCGGGATATTGCTACTTTTGACCATCATCTCAAGCTTGGTATTCGTAATCAGAAGTGACGGTAACATCCCTTTGTTCTTAATCGCATATTGATCAAAGAACATCTTGACGCCAAGAATTTTCTCAACCAATGGCTTGACCGTTTTGACGAAATCATCCTTAGCTGTCTTGTAAAATTCTAAATAGGTATTATAATTCTGAATTTCTGTTGAGATATCTACTTCTTCATGCACAGCCGGAAGTGGGCAGAACGTACGCACGACAAGATCTTTGACATACCCTGAAGGGGATTCTGTAACACTGTTATAATCATCTTCAAAGACGTTCACCAGTTCATTGGTTCCACTCTCATCAAGCAATAGCAATTCTGTACTTTCACTTTTTGGTGCCTCGATAATCTTCAATTCCCCACTGTCTCCAATGGTTAAAGTACCGATACGGATCGCTTCAGACATATTCTCTTCTTGAGAATTACCTAGTAGAAGACGGGTCTTAATATCCTCAATGGCAAGTGGCAACATCGCCATGACATTGTTGTAATTCTGACTTGCGTCTTCAAACATGGTATTCAGCTTGTCTCCAAGGTCTAACTTCTTGGGATCACCCTCATCTAACTTCTCATACTGTCCGAATAGGTAGTGGATTTCCTTACGCACTTGGCGAATATCATCCATCACTTTTTTCGGAGAAATCATATCGAGTAAATTCTCGAATTTGAAATCCACATTCGTAATACCCTGACTGCGTTTCGTATCGATAAGTGTAAATAACATCTTTAAGAAATCATTATTCTGATCAATGCGGATCTCAGAAATACAATCTTCTGCTAATCCTTCAGGCTTCTTCAAGGCATACATCACTTTCTGATTGGCAGCATTAAAGAATGAGTACACACTTGGTGAAAATTTGTCTAGAAATTCATCAAAATTGTTCACCAAGAGGTGTTGGTGGATCTCTTTGACTTTGTCATCGCTCAGGCTGTCAATTCCTTTAACATCCCCTACGATAGTTACAAGATCTAATTTCTCTGGATTGATTTCCTCAAAAAGCATCGTCCGATTCGTTTGATTGATAATGTCCATGAATGGTCAGCATCAATGTTTACAAGCCACTCGTGTCTCAAGACCCCAAAATTCAGGATTTGACGGCTCATAAAAATTCATGCCTCCTCCTCTCCCCGTTTACTGCATACTCCGACTTGAGAAGTGTGGTCATTCTTTCTTCTGCTCTTCCCATCATCACAATGATTCATTTCGAGCAAATAAGACTTCATTCCCAAAAATTTCCCGTGTCATGGGGTTAATATTAAGGAAATATGTTCTATATTGTCAATATATAGAACCGAAGTATATTACGGGGTATTTGGACCTAAATTTAGGAGAGAACTGGCATTTGAAGTCCGTATAAGGTCCTAATTATTGGATAACTATTAATATTCAAGGAACAATTACCGATAAACTTTTTTGTGTAAACTTTTTACAACCCATCAAAAATATATTTAAACCAACAGTCCTATTTTTATAAATCACAAAAGCTTCTACTCCCGCTTCCCATGCCTATTTTATACATACTTACAACCCATTTAGTAACTGAAAAAAAGGTGGTTTTACAAAAACATGAGAATATTATCAAGGACTTTTTACCTGTTTTTCGGATTCATATTTTTTGCAGCTTCGACAATCTACGCAGAGGCATCTGTTAAAGATACTAGTGGCAAGGCTTTTGATGCCGTTTTCGTTCTGGATACGAGCTTCTCCATGAGTACTAGTGATAAAGATCGTATATCGGCTGAGGTTATCCAACTATTCATGGATATGAGTGAAGCTAGTCGTACACGGGTCGGCTTCGTAGCCTATAATGATCGTATTGTGGCTTCCCAACCTCTCACTTCCATTGCTGTGGTGGAGAAGAAGAAGGCACTCAAGCAACAAATTAATGAATTAAAACGATCCAATTATACCGATATGGGACTAGGTCTCCTCAAAGGGGCTGAAGTGCTAGAGGCGGGGAATTCAGATCAATCTTCTCAAGTTCAGGGCAGATTACCCTTTCTCATTCTATTATCCGATGGGGAGACCGATTTCGGTCCTTCTAGTGGTGAGCGAGCGAAACAAGATTCCGATAAAGACGTAACAGCAGCTATAGCCAAAGCAGATAAGAACGGGTTCCCGATTTACACGATCGGACTTAATCATGACGGTACCGTAAACCAGAAGGAACTAGAACAAATCGCTTCCCAGACGGGGGGAGCGTCATTCATGACAAGTAGTGCTGACGATCTTCCTGAAATATTCAATCAAATTTTCGCCAGCGAGATACGATCTGTACTCGTACCTGTTGCAGGAGTTACAGCGACAGGTAAACTACAGGAAGTCAAAGTAAAACTTCCCAATTCAAGCATGGAGGAAGCAAATATTATTCTGCTCTCAGAACATCCATTAAAAGAAACACAAATATATTTCAACTCTGAGAATACGAGACTTTTCAAATCCGATAAGTATTCCTTAATGAAAATTTCTAACCCGAAACAAGGAACTGCAGTGCTTAAGTTCAAAGGTAAACAAGGAGATTGGATCAAGATCAATCTGTTAGGAAGTTATAATCTAGAGGCTGAGGCCAAGCTCAGTCATGATAAACCGATCAAGGGGAAACCTTCAGAGATTGAAGCCTATCTTGCAACACCCGGAGCAACAACGAGGTTGAAAGATGATGCGGTGTACACCAGCCTGAAGGCCGAATTGGTAGTCAAAGAGGTTGAAAGTAAGGAAGAACAGCGTATTCCTATGACCAATACTAACAAAGGTTTTCGAACAGATTATACGTTTCCTAATTCAGGGGAGTATGTTTGGAAAGTCATGATTGACGGACCCAACTTCTATCGTGAGAGCTCATCCAATAAAGTGAAAATCACTAACCTCCCTCCCCAAGTAACAGGGTCATTGGATTTGAATTTCATCAAAGAAGATGGGGCAATCACATTGGATCTCGGGAAATATATTCAGGACCCTAATCAGGATCTCATAACCTATTCACTGCCGGAGGCAATGGGGGACAAGTTACCTACAGAATTACTTGGAAGCACGCTAACTTTAACGCCCAAGCGTACAGGTCAATCGGAAATAGCAATCTTGGCAACAGACTCTGAAGGTGGAACCGTGACGGCTCTCTTCCACCTGACTATTCAATCCAAATATACACTTTATAAGATTATAGGTGCTGCCGTAGCCGTTATTCTCATTGTTGGCATTCTTATGTACCTCTGGTTACGTCCTAAACCGGAATTTGCAGGAAAGCTGGAAGGCTATTTCTTAAATACAGCCAGCGGTACGGATATTCCAGTCAAGTCTTGGCCGCTGACTTCATTTCCAGGCAGACAGATTACTCTGATGCAGTTATTCCGAAGTCTTGATGTGAATGAGAACCTGCCGGAGAGCGAATATATTATATTCGAACCGGGAAAGAATGGGGCATTATATGTCAGACATCATACACGTTGTGCTGTGGTTCGGGGGAAATCTCCTCTTCCTAAAAACAAGAAAGAAGCCCTCCACTTCAATGATAAATTGTATATCACCTTTGAAGATGGGAAGACCGAGATTGAACTTCGCTATAAGGCGGTTAAACCCGTTACTACCATTTATACAGGGAACAATACCAACCACTCAGCCTAGTCTGAGTGGTGGAATTCTCGCTCTGTTGGAAGGGAGTGTGGTACAGCTGTGGGTTTACGACCCGTTAGCCGAACCACACTCTTTTTTTGTAATATATATTCTGCTCGTAGTGCCGCTCTAAACCATCGAAGGGAGCCACACCTCTTATCGGTGGAAAGAGAAAGCCCCCAATGAATGACACGCGATAAGAAAGGCGAAATGTCTTTATTTAAGAAGCGAACCGACTCCAACTTATCTTCAAATAACCGTGTCGGCACAGCTGTAGGCGCTGCTCCGATACAGCAAAAGTATAGTGTTGCCGCTAAGCTATAAATATCCGCCGCAGGGGTCTGTAACGACTTATTTGAGTACAATTCTAAGGGTGAATATCCAGCCGTAGTAAAGATGGGGCGATCGGCATCAGATTCTGTATAACGAATGACAGACCCGAAATCAATCAACTTGCTCCGTCCATCCTCCCCAATGATAATATTGGCAGGTTTTATATCTCGGTGTACGAATCCTTGTTGATGAATATGTTCCATCGCCCCGATCAGCGGAAGCATGGAAGTTCGTAGAAAGTTAGCATTCATGCTCTGCTCATTCTTTCTCACGACTCGGTCCAACGTTATACCTCGGCAATACTCCATCACTAGATACGCTGTCCCGTTCCCTTCGAAGTAGTCCTCATAACGGACGATTGCTGGGTGCTGTAGATCACGTAATGCCCAAGCTTCCCGCTGAAATGCCTCCATTAGCTTCACAAATTGTGGCGAGACCGAAGCTTGCAAGTATTGAAGTGTCTTACCGTCGGAAGAACGACGAGCCAAGGCACTCGGAAAGAACTCTTTGATCACGCTCATGATTCCTGTATCTACATGACGTACGATATACACAACAGACAGCTCACTACGGGATAATATTCTACGAATTTGATATATTTCTTCATCTCCAAGCATCGTGTTTCGAGCTAAAACGCCATTCATCGATTTTTTTCTCACGGTAACCTCTCAGTTAAACCCTTTTATGATGGATATGGATCGCCCATTTCCCGGGTTTGATAGAATTGTGTCGAACTACTATATTCACACTTATAGTAACAGACAGCATAATTATTTCCAAGCTTGGAATTCTCAAACGATGCTCGTTGTCGTTCTCCATCACATTCCAAAGATGGTTCACATCATGATGTCATTTTGTTATGTCATTTCAAAAAGACCAAATCCCCCTGTTATATCAGGGAAATCTGGCCTTCTTATTATGGCTCAACACCATCATCAGTGCTTATAGTGCGTAACCTTTTTATAAAAATTTTAATTCGTTACTTTTCTTGCTTCTCTAGCGATTTGAGTCGCTTGCACCATGTGTTCCAAAGATGCTACCGTCTCTTCCATTCCACGTGTCTTCAACCCACAGTCCGGATTAATCCAGAATAATGCTGGGTCTAATACCTGTAAAGCTCTATCGATCATAGATACCATTTCCTCCACAGCTGGAATTCTTGGACTATGAATATCATATACCCCTAATCCAATACCCAACTCATACGTGGATTCTTCAAAAGTATGAATAAGTTCACCATGGCTACGTGATGTTTCGATGGAGATAACGTCAGCATCTAGTGCCCGTATCGCATCAATCATCTCGTGGAATTCACAATAACACATATGTGTATGAATTTGGGTTGTGTCTTTTACGGTTGATGTAGATAGACGGAAAGCAAGAATGGAATCTTCCAGATAGCTATCCCACTTCTCTTTCTTCAATGGTAGTCCTTCTCGAAGTGCAGGTTCATCGACTTGAATCATCTCAATTCCAGCCTTCTCTAAGGCCTCAACTTCCTCCCTTAATGCCAGTGCAATCTGGAAGGCCACTTCATTACGAGGAAGATCATCACGTACAAAGGACCAGTTCAATATCGTCAATGGACCTGTCAACATCCCTTTTACGGGTTTGTCCGTTAAAGACTGGGCATAGACACTTTCTTTCACGGTCATCGGAGCAATGAACTCCACATCTCCGTAAATAACCGGAGGTTTCACGCAGCGTGAACCATAGGATTGTACCCAACCATTCAACGTAAAGGCAAATCCATTCAATTTCTCGCCGAAGAATTCAACCATATCCGTTCGTTCGAATTCACCATGAACGAGTACGTCTATGCCAATCTCTTCTTGAATTTTAATCCATATTTGAATCTGATCTTGAATGAACTTCTCATATTGCTCGTTACTCCATTCTCCTTTTCGGAAGCTTTGGCGAGCCTTTCTGACCTCTGGTGACTGTGGGAAACTCCCGATTGTCGTTGTCGGCAGGAATGGAAGCTGCCATTTCTCTTGCTGACTAACTTGGCGTTTATTGAAGGCACTCTTTCTTGTCGACGGCTGTGAATCCCTATTCGCAGCAGCTTGTCGAACTTCAACACGATTTCTTGACTGAGACGCATTAAGCGCTTCGACTGCGTTTCTACTATTACTTAGCTTCGCATCTGTACCCTCTTGACCGCTAGCAGCTTGGACAAGAAGAACAATCTCATCTAACTTCTCATCCGCATAAGCTAAAGCCTCTTTTAACACAGGATCTATTGCCGTCTCTGGTTTAGTGCTAACCGGAACATGCAGTAGACTGCAAGAAGGCTGTACCACAATCCGATCATAAGATACGAATTCAGATAGCTCTTTCAACAATTGGAGTGGAGATTCAAGACTTGAACGCCAAATGTTACGTCCGTCAATCAGACCTGCACCAAGTGTTTTTCCTTCTGGGAATCCGAACTTTTTAATCGATTGCAAATTCTGTTCTAGTCCATGAACAAGGTCAAGTCCGAACCCCTGAACTGGAAGCGAGATCACTTCTTCATAATGATCAACTGCTTCAAAATACGTCTGTAGCATGATGTTAAGCTTAGGTGCAGCCGCATGCAACACTGTATAAATATGCTGAACTCTCTCTCTATCTTGTTTCGTTAAAGAAGTCACTAGAATAGGCTCATCGATCTGAATCCACTGCACACCCTCTTGCTCCAGCTCTTGTAGAATCTGGCTATATAGGGGTAGGAACTGCTCAATTAATGCATCCAGTTGATCTGCTGCATATCCTTTAGCAAGCTTCAAGAACGTATACAGACCCACCAATACGGGCTTACCTTCAATACCTAACTTTTCCTTAGCTTCACGATAGGCATGTAGCGGCTGATTCTTAGTCAGAGCTGGAGTAGCTCCATTCAATTCTGGCACAATGTAATGATAGTTCGTATTGAACCATTTCGTCATTTCACATGCCGTCCCATTCTTGTCACCTCTCGCCATCGCGTAATAAGTGGAGACTGGAACAACCCCACCCTCATAATCAAAGCGATCTGGAACAAGACCGAACATAGCAGACGTATCCAGGATGTGATCATAGAATGTGAAATCATTCAAGGGAATGAGATCGATCCCCTTGCTTTGTTGGAGCTTTAAATGGTCTAATCGGATAGATTCTAATTGATGAATCAGATCCTCTTCATTAATCTTACCCGCCCAGAAAGATTCAAGCGTTTTTTTCCATTCGCGGTTCGCGCCAATACGTGGGTACCCTAGATTACTACTCTTTACCATGTCGTTAATGTGCCTCCTCTTATTTCAAATCTCTTTATATGTTCATAGCAAAAAGACATCTTTACCCAACACAAAGAGGATAAAGATGCCTTTTGAATATGCCTGATTTGGCGGCCATCTCTAACACCTTCCTATCTCCCGTAGGTAAACGCAGTGCTGTCAAAATAGGCAGGTCTCCTGGCTCCAGAATCGTAATCCATCTGCTTACCTTCCCGATTATACAATCAGTGGCTATATAGCAGTGACTCCTCTGTTACAGTGGCGGGACCGCGTCGGTATTACACCGAACTTCCCTTTTAAGCTTCAATTCGTTCAACTGAAGCACCTAATTCCACATTATTCAATTTCACAAGCATTCATTACGATGAATATTATACATGCAATTGTATTTTTATTCAACGGTAATGATTATATTTATGATCATACCCCGACATTCAATTACTGTCAACTCAATAGGGATACTTGGATTAAAAAATCATTCCCTTGTCACTACTATAACTGCTAGAATAGTAAGATTAGTTCGTAGAGAGTTAGGGGGAATATCGTGAATTTCATACAACGAATGATGAGAGAATGGAACAGTTTATCTCGTAATATCAAATTATTTTTTCTAGCCAATATCTTATTTCAGATCGGAGGCGGTATGTTCTCCGTATTATATAATCTGTTTATCCAAGGTCTTGGTTATGCGGATGCCATGAATGGAAGGATCATTAGTATTCAGTCCTTAGCTACGGCGCTCATGTTCATTCCTGTCGGACTACTTGGTGACCGAACAAGTCGTAAGCGTCTATTAATTATTGGAGCTCTATTCACCGGTCTTGCTTTCATTGGGCGCTCTTTCCTAGTGACCGAGTTCAATCTACTGTCCTTTGCCGTCTTGACTGGACTATTCACTTCGATATTCCAAGTACTCGCTATACCCTTTCTAGCCGAGAGTGTCCCTGTTTCACAGCGCCTACGGGTTTTTAGCTATTATTCATCCCTTGTGTTAGCTTCACAGGTCATTGGAAGCATGGGTGGTGGGATTCTAGCAGATATGCTTCAAGGTCTTGGGGTGAATCGGGTTTCAAGTTTGCAGATCGTACTAACTACCGGAGGGATCGCTACGTTTGCTGCGTTTATTCCGCTATTACTCATCATTGAGCCATCTAAAGCAGTTAAATCTATCCACGCTACACCCACAGTTGTTCCTCAGACTGTGCCCGTCCGCAATCGCACATTGAAATCTGAATACAAAATCATAGGTCAATTCGCCTTAGTACAGCTCATCATTGGAATTGGTTCTGGACTCGTCATTCCCTATTTGAATCTGTATTTCACCAATCGTTTCGCCGTCTCGCTTAGCACCGTGGGTCTACTCATCTCATTAGGACAAATTATGACGATTGTATCTATGCTTATCGGCCCCTCACTTGCAGGACGGATCGGATCTGTAAAAGCCATCATATGCTTCCAGATGCTCTCTCTACCCTTCCTACTATTAACCGGTTTTACTAATATACTGGCTATCGCAGCCATTAGCTTTTTATTCAGACAAGCCTTGATGAACGCTGCGAATCCAATTCTATCCACCGTCTTAATCGACCGTGTATCTGATTCTAAACGAGGCATAGCCAATTCAATGACACAGACAGCGTTTATGCTGGGATGGGCATTAATGGGACCTGTTCAATCCTATCTTATTACTTCCTATGGCCATTATTGGGGATATGCAATCACGTTCAGCATTACAGGTACACTCTATGTCGGGGCTTCCATTCTGTATTACAGTATGTTTAGAGACTCTCGCAAACCGGGATCAAAGGGAACACATACGTCTATTGAGTACATCATTTAGACATAGAAAAGCAGCCTCTAAGGCTGCTTTTTACTTTTATTAGCTACTCATTTCATTGTGACTTATAAACGTAAATATAAATGAACTTCAATCCCCTCTGCTTCGAATGCCTTTCTCACTTGATCAGATGATTTATTACCAATAAAGTACGCACTATTAGACACCGCTCATTCCCCTATTTAGATCATATAGTGTAACGAATTGAGCTCAACACCAAAATCAGTGCTTGAAAAATGTATCGCGTTGATAACTGACCGCTACGCGACGGATTGTCCTTCCGATCGCTGTTGCCCCCAAATTTTTTTTGAATATGCCGCCAATCAAAGGATTAATATTTCCATTTTCATGCAACATCCTCTCTCTTTATTTCGTCTAACAAGTACCGATTGATATATAGTTTCAATATAAGGAGTTGTCTTGTTTGTATAAATTACGGGTTCTCATCTGTCTGCTTACGCTTATACTCCCGGCTTGTTCAGCATCTAGCCAAGCTTCACCCGCATTATCTCTGAAAGAAAGACAGCAAGCCGTAAATCTCATAGATCCTCAGATCATACAGGCTGAGAATACACTGGGCTTACAGCTTCATCGCCAGCTTGTTGAAAGTGGTGGGGGAGAGAATGTGATGATTTCTCCATATAGCATATCTACTGGACTAGCACTCGCCTATAATGGGAGCGCCGGAGAAACGGCGTTAGAAATGGCAAAGACGCTGGGGTGGGAGGGCTTAGATTTAGAGGAATTGAATACATATAATGAACAATTAAGAAAGCTACTCTCAGGTTCCGATAACGGCATTCAACTGGATATAGCGAATTCAGTCTGGGTCAAAGAAGGAATGGAGTTTAAAAAGCCTTTTCTTCGCGCGAGTAAAGATAGCTACAATGCTGACATTCACTCTTTGAAATTATGTAATACTAAAACAATGGATAAAATTAATAATTGGGTTGAGAAACATACCCGAGATAAAATCACTCACATTCTTAATCAACCCTTAAGTGAAGACACCCTGTCTGTTCTTATCAATGTGATCTATTTCAATGGAACATGGCAGCATCCATTCTCCGAAGATCATACACAGGAACAATCATTCACACGGCAGGACGGATCTACTCAGCAAGTTCAAATGATGCGGCAGCAATACTCCTTTCCCTATGCTGAGACCAAGAACTGGAAATCGATTAGACTCCCTTATGGAGACGGACGGATGTCCATGCTCATTATTCTACCAAGTGAGCAATCGTCACTAGATGAGCTCCAACAAGAGCTCTGGAATAACCCTTCTCCATGGCAGCAACCCTATGATTACAATACTGTGGACATAGGTCTACCCCGCTTCAAAGTTGAATATAAGCAACAATTAAAGACCGTGCTGCAGAACTTAGGGATGAAGAAAGCTTTCCAGCCCGAAGAAGCTGATTTCTCGCAAATGTCTAATGAACTACCTCTTTATATCAGTTCAATCATGCATGAAACATTAATCGAAGTGAATGAAAAAGGAACAGAAGCTACAGCAGTAACGAGTGTACTCGTAGACGCCGGGTCCGCTCCCCCTTCAGAACCTGTGACTATGACCCTCAATCGACCGTTCTTCTTTGCGATTGAAGATACACAAAGTAAGGCTTGGTTATTTATAGGTTCGGTTACACAACCCTAATAGGTTAAGAAGTGTCACTTACCTTCATAAGTAAATGGTGGTAATTATGGACATACCTAGGTATACTTAGACCTGTAATAAGTACCACTAAGGAGGATTCATCCTATGAATCAACTTTCCAACGATTTAAATGGGCCGTCTAATAACTATCCACCGCCTATGCCACCTGCAACAACGAACGGGAAATCTTTCGCTACATTGAACGGCAAATCTTTCGCTACATTCGTACTTGGCATATTATCCATTGCTATTCCCTACATTGGTTTTATTATAGGAATCCTTGCTATTATCTTCGGAAGTCTCTCTCTCAAAGAACTTAAATACAAAGACGAACAAGGACGTGGTCTGGCGATAGCTGGTCTTGTATGCGGAATTGTCGGTACTGCGATTTACGCCATTATTCTTATAATTCTGATTCTTGCTATGTATTCTACTACAATTGAAATTAATTCATATTAGCTACTCCAGACTTCAAATTCTTAACGACATACATACACAAAAACCTTAATCCATCATTTCTGATGAATTAAGGTTTTTTACTGTATATCATCAAGCTATGTCGCAGCTTGGCATGACCTCTGCCTATCTATAACGTCTCTTGTAGAGATACACCCTCTGGCATTACCGACAGAACATGCTCTCGCACAGCAGCATTCTGTTGTAATTCCTCGCATAGAATGGCAATGATACCTTGATCGCTGCTTGTGCGAATTAGACGACCAATTCCTTGGCGTAAACGTAGCAACATGTACGGCAGATCAACTTCCTCAAAAGGAGATGATGAAGCATTACGTTTAGCCATAAATACAGGATCTTGAGGAGGAAATGGTAATGACCATATAATGACGTTGGATAAGGATGGTCCAGGTACATCAAGCCCTTCCCACAGACTAACTGCACACAGCACACTCGCTTCGTCTCGTTGAAAAGCCGAAATAAGATAACTGATCTCCTGATCCCCTTCATAATAAAAGGTCATGGAAGCATAACGCTTATCATTTGAAATCTGCTGCTTAAACTGCTGTAACTCCTCATGGGTGCGGAACAAGATTAACGCTCTCCCATTTGTACGTTCCAGCAGTTGCCCTGCAATCTCCATCTTGACGGTAAATGTCTCACCGCTTGCCAATTTCGGTGCAAAGGCCTTCATTTGATGTTCATAATCATATGGTGAATTCACAGAGAAGGATAAATAGGATTCTAGCCCTAGACTCTCCGCCACATAATCGAATGAGCTATCCACAGATAATGTCGCAGAAGAGAAAATAATCGGCATCTTCGTGCTGAATACCCGTTCTTGCAGCACTTCTTTAACCGTCTTCGGCATGATGGATAACGTCAATCCGTCTTCACTGTCTGTTGCCCAACAGATCAAAGCTTCTGAGTTCTCAAACAATCCTAAAGCCTTCTGCATCATCTCAATATGTTCCTCGACTATACGTAGTTGGTAATCATCCAGTGTATACAGCTCACTCTCAAATACCAGCTCTTCTTCAATCGCAGTTAGTATACTCCGGAACCGATGAACTTCCCGCAGGAGCTGATCATTCAAATGAATGTGCTTCCGTTCAGATCCGGGAATACTTTCACTTTGTCGACCTAACACATCAAACATGATTTCACTTTGTTCGATCGCTTCATCAATAAGTACTGCTAACGCTTCTCTCACAGTTCCTTGTAATAACCGCAGAATCAGTTCTTCAAATACAACATGTTTCATCTTATATCCAAGTGCCTTCATCGCGGCAGATTCAAGTAGATGACCTTCATCAAATACGACAGTACAATGATCCGGAAGCAGAGGCAACTGACCTTCCCGCTTTCTTCCCTCATACGTCCACACATGTTCCATATAATAATCATGGGAGCATATAATTAAGTCTGTCGAATGACGGTAGTACTCTCTTGAAAGTGTTTGCCCACAGCGATGCCGTCGATCGCATGTGAAGCAATCCTGGAAAGTGTCCCAGTTAATCTTATGCCACTGCTCATCATTTAGATGAGGATAGTTCTTACGATCTCCATAGGCATAGAATTTCTGCATGGGTCCAGGGCTATGAACAAAATCCGGTAAATTCTCATATAGATCTTCCCACTGCGCACCCTGTTCATCTGCGAGTCTAGCCCGATCAAGCTTTACTAAACAAACATATTGATCAGGTGACTTTCCTAGTCTGGCATCAATCGCTAGACTAAGATGCTGCGCTAACTTCGCAATATCGCCTTCAGGCTTCACGAGCTGCTCAATAAGCGACTCATCCGCACAAGCAATAATTGCTGGCTTGCGAGTGTAACGGGCATAACAAATAGCATATAGTAAATAGACTAGCGTCTTCCCTGTCCCCACTCCCGCTTCTGCAAAAATAGCCTTCTTCTCGGCAAAAGCACGCTCCAATTGAAACGCCATATATATCTGTTCATCACGAACTTCAAAGCCCGCTGCTGGCAATAATTCGTAGAATACATCTGCTACCCAATCCCCTACTTGTGGAATAAAGGGCTTGGAAGGATCATGCTCGAAAGGATAACGCTCCACTATATTGTTTACCTCCATAAAGTCATATGACAATAATGCCCAATACACATTGTATGAGCTAACATTTCATTATGCCATGATTTAAGAGTAATTACAATATAATTTCTTTAGCGCTATTCATTTGGGTTAGTCAACGGGTGTGATTTCATTAAGCTTCTTTGAGCCCGAATCACGATCCGTTTCGTTTCCTTCATATCCGAGGCCTCCAACCACTCATCACAGATGTGCATCACCCAATCAGGATTAGTTTTACTAGCATCATTTAGCCAATTCCCTACGGAGTCCTGAACATATTTGACTGGATCGGATTTCACAGCTTCCAGAAGCGAAATAGCCATCTCAGGATTCTCCTTTAACTCTGTAATATGCTTGGCCCACACGCCTTGCGGACGGGTCGATTCGATAGCAAATCTCCTGATGTTCGCATCTTTATCGCGCACCCAATCTTTTAGGATATCAAGGGATTCCATTAATTCCTTTGAAATTGATTCCCTTACGCCCATCCATGCAATCTCGCGAACACCAAAATGAGAATCCGCAGCAAATGGGCGAATGCTTGTCAATTTTTTTTCTATACTTAACCGTTGATCTAGTCCAATAATATAGCAAGCCCAACAGCGAACGCTATCTGAACGATGAGTGGCTAGCGCATTGAAGATTCGAGAACCTTCCTTTTCCGATTTCCTATCTAACATACTCAGCCACTCGCGAGCGATGGCAGGTATGATTCTCATCATCTTCTTTTCATTTAATTGAGCCAGTCCGGATAAAATGGTATCCGAGTCTTGCTGTAATTCAAGCTCATGAAGAACATTTTCCAGTAGCATTGAATGATCAACTGCCAGCCATTCTGTCAGATTAACCGTTTGTAATTGCCCCCTCTGAAGCAGTGTGACTACTTCAGCCGGAATATCTAATACTTTTCGAGCCCCTTTTCGTTGTAAAATTGCATCAGAAATTATAATTTCCTTTTCATTATCCATGAATCGCTTCCCCCTTTAATACGATGAAATCCAATCGCCTTAGAAAGCTCTATTAAAGAGAATGGAGGATATGCAATACTTCAGTAGGCTCCATACGTTTTTTATAGTCTGCATCAGCATTTGCTGAACAGATTATACCTTCTTTATCAATAACATAAGTAGCTGGTACTGGAATCTCCCAAGAATTATCACCGTTAAATGTATCAAGTGAAATGTCCAATGATCTATAGATTTCATGTACATATTCAGGCACTCTACATTTAAGATTATATTTTTCTGCTGTTTGATTTCCCAAGTCACTTAAAACATGGAAACTTAATTCGTTCTTTTCTTGTATAAATGCAGAATGATCTGGGGTTTGCGGGCTAACAGCGATCAATTGAGCGCCAATTTCCTTAATATCATCCATTATTCGCTGGTATGCCAGTAACTCCAAGTTACAAAATGGACACCATATGCCGCGGTAGAATATAAGAACAACAGGACCTTTTGCTGTTTCTTCAGACAAAGTTATTGTTTTACCTGTAGGATCAGCTAAAGTGAAGTCCGGCGCCTTGGTTCCAACCCTTAACCCTTTACCGGAATCAGATGCTCGCTGATCCTGAATCGATCTATCGAATGCATCCAGTGCTTCTTTGGGAAGCATCTCTTCCATTTGTGCGGTTGCTAAATCTAAATCCATTTGCAATTTTTGAGATATTGGCTTCTCCATAGAATCATTTCTCCATATCGTATATTTATTTAACGTTTATACGATACTTCTTTATTTTCAATAAAGATGTAAATGCAGTTTACAACTCATCCTTTAAGCCATATTTCTCTCCAAAAGCTTTTCACGATGGATATAAATTGTTTTAAATCCTGTCTTAATGATTCCCTCTATCGCAAGTTCTTGTAAAGCTACAGTCACAGCTTCTCTAGTGGCTCCAACTAGATTCGCAAGCTCCTGATGTGAAAGGGGTAAATCAATTTTGTAATACTCTTCATTACTCGTAAGTCCAAATTGATCAGACAGCTTTATAAGAACATCCAAAATTTTATCGTGTAGATTCCCAAGAGCTAAACTTTGAGCTAAATGACTCATAGCAATAATTCGATCACTCAACACTTTGATTAACTTCATCATAAATCGTGGACGCTGAATTATAAAACTTTCAAACCTTTCCTTATTCATCAAGCAAATGTGACTTTCCTCTATCGTTTCAATATACATATCCCGTGTTCCTAACGAGATTGCATCCATTTCGCCAAAGACATTTCCTTCACTGAGTATATCCAAGGTGAATTGCTTCCCCTCAGCATTCAGCCTATATATCCGCACTTTTCCTTTTTTCACAAAGTAAAATCCTTCAGAAAAAGTTTCTGGTGTTTGAATAAACTTATTTTTCGGGATAATTGTGATAGAGGTTAATTGATCCATTTCTATTAAATCTTCCATTGACAGCGAATTCAGTAAATTGAATTGTGATAAATATTGAATTTTATCCATTGTTCCCCCTGACTTTACTATTCAAACAATATGATCTTCGGTTCTCGTCTTGAAAAAAGCGAATAACCCCGACTAACTAACAAGTCTAGGGTCATTCGCCAGCTTTATTCCTTTTACTCACACTAATTCTTAAAATCCCTTGATGCCCTAATTTAGCTAGGCTCTCTTTATTATATTTTAAAGTTTTTCTTTGGTTACTTCGTCATCATGGCGAATAATCTCAACTTTACGAACCCGATATTTATCCTTTTCTCGAATAATGAAGGTAAGCTGACCATAGCGCCACTCTACACCTTTTCCAAGCTCTGGTTGTCTACTATATAGCCACCCACCAATGGAATCCACATCCTCATGTTCAATGGTTATGCCAAGAAGCTGATTCAATTCATCAATCGAAGTATTACCTTGCACTAGGTATCGACCATCACCACATGCTTCAATCGGTTTCTTCTCATCTGCATCAAATTCATCACGAATTTCTCCGACAATTTCTTCTAGAATATCTTCAATCGTAATTAATCCAGAAGTACCTCCATATTCGTCAACCAATAGTGCAATATGAACCTGTTCTTGTTGCATTCTCAGTAGCAATGATTTAATAGGCAACGTCTCAGGAACCGTCAGAACAGGCTGAATGAGTGCATTAAAATCGAAGTCTGGATTGTTATCATAGTTCAGGAAAAATTTTTTCGTATTCACGAAACCTATAATATGATCCTTACTTCCTTTAGTCACTAGAAAACGTGTATATTGCTCTATTTTGATAACGGCTATATTCTCTGCAAGTGTCTGATTGGCATCTAAACAAATCATATCCGTACGCGGTACCATGATCTCTCTAGCCAGTAGTTCATCAAATGTGAAAATACGATCTACATATCCGAATTCAGTCTGATTAATTTTTCCACTCTCATAGCTCTCAGAGAGAATAATACGAATCTCTTCTTCCGAGTGGGCTTCTTCATGTTCACTAGCAGGCATAATTCCGAACATTTTTACTAATCCATTCGCGGAACCATTCAATATCCAGATGAAAGGATACATAACCTTGTTAAATAATATAATAATTGGCGCAGTAATCACCGCGATCTGCTCTGCCTTCTGAATGGCAAGTGTCTTTGGTGCAAGTTCACCAATCACGACGTGGAGAAATGTTATGGACACGAAAGCAATAATAAATGCAAAAAGATGTCCCGTACTTTCACCAATTCCAAGTCGTTCGAATAGAGGGAACAGAATTTTCTCTACTGTAGGCTCACCCAACCACCCAAGTCCAAGGGCAGTAATTGTAATCCCTAACTGACAGGCAGATAAATAACCATCTAAGTTACTCGTTACTTTTTTTACAGCTAAAGCATTCTTCTTTCCTTCCATAACCATTTGATCCACTCTGCTCGGTCGAAGTTTAATGACTGCAAACTCCGTAGCCACAAAGAATGCTGTAAGCACAATCAGTAAAGCAACCAGAAATAAATTCAGTAACATATCGAGCTCCCTCTTATATTGTTTGAGTTGTTCAGTAAAGTAGTTCTTATGAACTTATTATATTGTGTTATACTCTCCATATCAAATGGCTCTAGCGTTGATATGAGGTTAAATTTGACTATTTTACCTCGCTAATGGAACTACAGTGGTTATTCTCTTTCTATATATCCTTTTGACACAACCGTATAATCATTTTATGATGAGTTCATATGAACTAGTCATTATAGAAAGGTGTTTCTATGGAAACTTTAACGTTTACACGCAAAGATATGGCAACCTTATTGCTTTCCCTACAAGCAGGTGCAACGAACTCTCCACGAACCGTCATCCAAGACATATGGAGAGCAAACCACAAACAAGAATTCGCAAAAGGGACATCGATGTCTGCCTTCATCTCGACCGCACTTCCGCCTATTATCGAAAAAATGATCAAGACCGATACTCATCCCGCCTTTTCTCTTCATGATATTGTGTCCCTAGGATCTCAAATTGAGTACACCTATTTCTCTATTACATCCGTTCAGAACTGGGTGAAACGAGATTTCAAACATTTTATTGGACATGCAGAGGAAGGTAAGAAGTATTCGTTACAACAAGCCGCACTATTCTTTATCATTGAAGATCTTAGATCAACGCTGGATTACGACACGATGCGTAAGTTTTTCCAAATTTTATTTCGAGGTCAGGATAACCAAGACACGCATCTGATTCATCCCCTTGATTTCTATTCCTCCTATGCTGAGCTATTCGAGGAACTTGATGAACGTTACCGCAATTACAGGGGTGACCGGACAGATTTCGTCTATAAATGGGACCAAATGATTAATGAGGTAGCAAAAGATTATGTCGCACACAAAGCAGAGTTGTCTGACGAACAGAGGGAAACATTACAAACGGCCATTCATGTAGCCTTAACCTCTGTTCACACATCCTGCTTCCAGTCTCTCTCTCGCCGGTATGTCCATGGTATGGTGTTTCTCCACAATCTTCACTAACGAGGTGTTACAAACAAGATGAATGATTTCATAACATTGCTTAAATACGCCTTCTTGGGCTTAGTACAAGGTGTTACAGAACCGATTCCTGTCTCCTCCAGTGCACATGTCATTATTGTGCAAAAGCTTTTTGGATTAGAAATTGAAGGACTTAGCTTTGAGGTCCTTGTCAATTTCGCTTCACTACTCGCTATTCTGCTCATATACAAGAACGATCTGATCCAGCTAGGAAAGCATGGATTGCTGTACTTAACTGGCCGTGATGAGCAATACAAAAAGGATTTTCACTTCATTCTGTATCTTGTGATTGCCACGATTCCTGCTGGGTTAATCGGATTTCTATTTAATGATTGGATCGCTGAGGCATTAAAGGGATTATTAACGATCGCTATTGCACTCTTAGTGACGGGAATTGCCTTATGGTTGATCCGCAATCTACGTGGGCGTAAGAATGAGGCTGGGCTTAGACTTAAAGATGCTATCATCATCGGACTTGCCCAGACGGTTGCATTAATTCCGGGAGTCAGTCGATCCGGAGCTACGATTGTAGCGGGTATGGGAATTGGTTTAAAGCAATCAACTGCACTGAAATTTTCCTTCTTCTTATACATCCCTGTAAGTGTAGGGGGTATGATTCTTGAAGGCTCGAACCTATTACATGATCCTAATCTGGGAACATTAGCGCTTCCCTACGCACTAGCTTTTGTCTGTTCATTAGTGGCTTCCTACTTCTCTATGAGATGGTTCATGGGGATTATGGAACGCGGTCAGCTTAAATATTTCTCATGGTACTGCTTCTTATTAAGTGCATTTATATTATTATTCATGTTATAAATTTTTAATGTATTGAATGATGGACACTTTTCTTCAAAGTGTCCATCATTCGGGTTAATAGCTCATTTAATTGGAAAATATACAAAAATAGTCGTGCCTCTGCCAATCGTAGAGCGTATGTCAATTCGCCCGAGATGGGCTTCGACGACCATTTTGGCGATACTCATACCAAGACCTGATCCGGCGGTAGTCTCTTCCGTGTTCGTCCCACGGTAATAGCGTTCGAAGAGCTTGCCTATCGTCTCCTCGTCCATACCGCGGCCATTGTCTGACACTTGAATAAAGGCTTCGTCATTCAACATACCGCACACTACAGTAATGGTTACACCCGAAGAGTTATGCTTCACTGCATTAGATAGCAGATTATCCATAAGTCGCTGTAGCCATTTCTCGTTGCCGATAACTGGCACGGGCTGATCATCGCCCTCGTATTGAAATTCCACATTTGCAAGCGTCACGTCATTCACATATTTTAGAACTGATCTACGCGTTAGCTCACCAAGCTCGATATCATGCTGATCCATGAATATAGCACCTTGCTTTAATTGATAAATATGTGAAAAATCGGTGATCAGGTCCAGCATGTAGTCACTCTTCTCACGAATCATCTTGCCCATCTCCTGAAGTTCCTCTTGACTCCAAACCGCTGGCGAGCTTTCCAAAATGTAGCCATAACCCTGTATAGTCGATAGAGGCGTTCGCAGGTCATGCGAAATACCACTCATCCATTCCTCACGGGTCTTCTCTAATTGGAAGCGATCTTTCTCTGTTTGTGCGAGCTGCTCGGCCATTTGATAGAAGGATTGAATGACCTCCCGATATAGACGATAACGGATACGGAGCTTACCATTTTTACGAAACACCCTGCGACGATCTTTCGGCGTGAGCACTTCCGCATAGAGCCCTTTACCCATTCGCTCGAACCACCCTGTAAACAGAATAAGCGGCTGACCGTAACGATAGCCGTGCCAGATTGAAATGGAGAGTGACAACACGAGAATCGAGCCGGCTACCCAAATGAAGATATGAATGAACTCTTTCAAAATAGGCTGATCGTTGAAACTTCCTGGTTGATTGGGGGTATGAACTATCCATGTCATTGCATTCTTATCTGATTGATAAACGACCACATTCGTATCGAAATTTCCAGGGGCCTGCTTCATCGATAAGATCTCCAGTGGCTCGTAGCTATCCATAGAGGATGAGGGTTTGCCAATCGTTTGAATGCTTTCACCCTCCAGATTGACGATCGTTAAGTAACTGTTTGTCTCCTTTAGTTGCTTGAGCATTGCTTCCTTATAACCTTCGGCAACGAGTCCGTCCTCCTGATAGCTGTCGTACCACAACGCGAGCTGCTCCTGACGAGGATTCTCAAAGCCGAGTAGGAATAATAGAGGCGATTCATACGAGTTATCCAGCTTCATATTAACGAAGTAATGATTGTATTTCCCCGTTTCTTGAAGCGTTAGCAGCTGAGTGACCGAATAAGCTGTGGGCTGATCTGAATCCGTATTCACTTCATAAATGACGTCCCCTTTAGATCCGAGGATCTGCAACCACATGTTTTTTTCCTTAATGAACTTATTCCAATGAGAGGAGAACTTAATCTTATCATTCTGATAGTAAGTTTCGCTTATGACGGAATCAAGCGCAGCCACGGGAAGGTTACGTTTAAGCTCATCATTTGTGATTTTATTAATCAAGACTAGGAAGAGTATCGTCATCGAGATGATTATGAGAACCGAGTACACAATCAGTTGGTATGTAAAATGGAAAGCCATCCTACGCTGTATCTTCATACGTTGATCGGCTCCTTAGCCAGCTTATAGCCTAGTCCGCGGACAGTCAGCAGATGGGTAGGCAAACTCGGATCATGCTCAATCCGTTCACGAATGCGGCGAATATGGACCATCACGGTATTATCATCTCCAAGTCCATCGATACTCCACACGGCTTCATATAGTTGCGCTTTAGAGAAGACAATGCCGGGATTTTTGCAGAAATACAATAACAGCTGAAACACTTGAGCCGGACAGGTAACAACAGCACCATCTACAAGTAGCTCCCCTGCAGCTTCATTTAATTGAAAGCGGCCATAGCTATACACAGTTTGTGCCACAGTATTGTTTCTTGCCACAGGTTTGCCAATCTCATCAATGCGCCGCAGACGAGCCTTAATGCGGGCGGCTATCTCAAGCGGATTAAACGGCTTCGTAATGTAATCATCGCCACCCATCGCGAATCCAGTCAGAACGTCCAGATCAGACACCTTGGCAGTCAAAAATAAAATATGTGGGTTGCCTAATTGGCGTATTTGCGAACATAATTCAAAACCACTACCGTCCGGTAGCATAACATCGAGCAGAACGATATCAGCTCCGTTACGAGCAATCGTATCGAGTGCTTCTTGGCAGGTTCCAGCTGTATATAATTGGTGAAATCCTTCCTTTTGGAGCACAAGTTGCAGCATTTTTACAATAGAGGGTTCATCATCAACGATAACTATTTTATTCATATTCATTCTTCATCACCTGATGTAATGCTAGCATATAAACCTTAACATCTGTTGAACAGAGTTATAAAAAGTTAAGTTCATGTTATGGTTCTGTTCCTTAGCTGTTCAGCTTGATTGATTATGATTGTAAGAGAGGTGATAGTAAAGATGAATCAAATAGACACAGGAAACCGCATTCGCGTTATAGATGCGATTCGCGGCTTCTGCTTACTCGGTATACTTATTGCAAATATGCTCATTTTCCAGTATGGGATGTACGGACAAGGGGAACTACAACAATTTAACCCTACAAGCTTGGACACGATATTTCATCATATACTGAAAATTACAGTTGTCGGAAGTTTTATGCCGATCTTTATGTTCCTGTTTGGCTATAGCTTATATAAGCTTCGGGGAAGCTTGGTGAAGCGTAACTTAAAGCCTGGATGGGTGTTAGCTCGGCGCTTCTTCATGCTCATTGCGTTAGGCTTGATGCACAGCCTATTACTATGGGAGGGCGACATTTTACTAGCCTACGGGGTAACGGGCTTTACTTTGCTACTATTCGTTAAGAGGAAGCCGAAGACGCTAATGATATGGGGAATCATACTGAGCATATTGATGGCGGGCCTAAGCTATGGTATCGAGAAGAAGACAGTTAAAGAAGAAGCGCGGATGCAGCAGTATGTCGCAACATCTATTGAAGTCTATGGTGAGGGGACCTATCAAGAGATTACTAAGTTTCGCTTTAACGAGGATCCGCTTGATTTGCCGCCAGGCGCTATAATTATCGTGATGTTCTTCACACCGTTCCTGCTGCTTCCGATGTTCTTGTTCGGGATTGCCGCTGCAAGCAAACAGTGGTTTCACAATCCGCGGCGAGAAAGACGTAGATACGTGTGGGCGACGGCGATCCTTCTGCCGCTTGGTCTAGCGTTTAAGAGCATAGCTGAACTCCAACCACAATCCCCTTGGAGCGGCGTATTCCTTACGGCGGGAGGGCAGCTTCTCGCACTTGGATATATTTTTGCACTAGCACTGGTGCTATCGCACTTATCGAAGCGATCAGTGCTCGTATCGGCGTTTGAATCGGTCGGTCGCATGTCGATGACGAACTATTTGATGCAAACTGTCATTTGTACGACCTTATTTTATGGTTATGGGCTGGGTTGGTTCGGACAAATCGGCATTGTGAACGGCTTTCTATTGGCCCTGCTCATATATACTGTACAGGCTGTACTAACGAGCCTGCTACTACGACGATTTAAGAACGGTCCAATCGAGAGACTTCTTAGGATGTGGACTTATCTCTCACTCAGCGGCAAGCCACGTGCTTCGCATAAGGTTGTTAATGATCCGAGTTTAAATACCTCCGTGTGATAATGAAGTACGAATAATCATTGGGTGCCTTGGCCTTATCCATATTGTAGAATAAGTCATGTTGACGGTTTAAATTAAACTTGGATATTCTTTACTAATTGGTTATACTTTGTTTAGCAATTATATATTACGGGAGCTTGGTGGGACCAGGCTGAGAGGATAGTTGTAACTATCGACCGTCAAACCTGATCTGGATAATGCCAGCGGAGGAATTGGAGTTCTATTTCTATTTGTCTACTCTAAGACTGCCTCTTACTCAGATGCAGTCTTTTTCTATAGGAATAGAATTTGCTCCGCTTGATCAAATCACCTTTATATAGGAGGAAATGAGATGTCAAGCGAAATGAAAAAAGATCAAATTAACCTATCGGCTTTCCCAGCAAGTAAAAAAGTATATGTACAGGGTTCACGTACAGACATTCAAGTACCGATGCGCGAGATCACACTCAGTCCAACATCGGGCATTCACGGAGAAGAAGAGAATGCACCTATCCATGTCTATGACACTAGCGGAGCTTACACGGACACAGAAATTCATACCGATATCCGTCAAGGGTTACAACCCAATCGTTTACGCTGGATTGAAGAACGAGGAGATACAGAAACCTATGAAGGAAGAACCATACAACCCGAGGATAACGGCAATACCAACGGTAAAGCATTAGCTGAAGTATTTCCAGCACTCCAAAGGAAACCTCTACGGGCAAAAAAAGACAACAATGTCACTCAAATGCATTATGCGCGTAAGGGTATCATCACCTCCGAAATGGAATACATCGCCATTCGCGAGAATGTGACACCGGAGTTTGTACGAGATGAGGTGGCTCGTGGCCGCGCCATCATCCCATCGAACATCAATCACCCAGAGAGTGAACCTATGATTATTGGACGAAACTTCTTAGTAAAGATCAATGCCAATATTGGAAACTCCGCTGTATCCTCATCCATAGAGGAAGAAGTGGAGAAGATGCGATGGGCGACACGCTGGGGTGCAGACAATATTATGGATCTGTCCACTGGTAAAAATATTCACACCACGCGCGAGTGGATTATTCGTAATTCTCCTGTTCCTATTGGTACGGTACCGATCTATCAAGCTCTGGAGAAAGTAAATGGCAAAGCGGAGGATTTAACATGGGAAGTTTACCGGGACACACTCATCGAGCAAGCAGAACAAGGGGTTGATTATTTCACCATTCATGCCGGAGTCTTACTTCGCTATATTCCGTTAACTGCTGAGCGAATGACTGGCATTGTTTCTAGAGGTGGCTCCATTATGGCTGCATGGTGTCTTGCCCATCATCAAGAGAACTTTCTTTATACACATTTTGAGGACATATGTGAGATCATGAAATCCTACGACGTCTCCTTCTCCCTTGGAGATGGCTTGCGCCCTGGTTCCATTGCTGATGCTAATGATGAAGCGCAATTCGCTGAACTAGAGACGCTAGGTGAATTGACGGCAATGGCTTGGAGTCACGATGTTCAAGTTATGGTCGAAGGACCGGGGCATGTCCCCATGCATTTGATTAAAGAGAACATGGATAAGCAGCTTGAAATCTGCAATGAGGCCCCCTTCTATACCTTAGGTCCTCTTACTACAGATATTGCACCGGGTTATGACCATATTACCTCTGCCATTGGAGCGGCGATGATCGGTTGGTTCGGTACAGCTATGCTATGTTATGTCACTCCAAAGGAGCATCTTGGTCTACCGAACAAGGAAGATGTACGTGAAGGTGTCATCACTTATAAAATCGCTGCTCATGCCGCCGATTTGGCAAAAGGACATAAAGGTGCACAGGATCGCGATAACGCCCTTTCTAAAGCCCGTTTCGAATTTCGCTGGCGCGATCAATTTCATCTATCGCTGGACCCTGAGAGAGCGCTCGAGTATCATGATGAGACATTGCCTGCAGAAGGAGCCAAGACGGCTCACTTCTGTTCCATGTGCGGACCGAAATTCTGTAGCATGAGAATTTCTCACGATATCCGCGATTCTACTAGAGCCCACAAGCAAGAAGAACAGGAAACCATAGAGGCAGGAATGCTAGCTAAAGCACAAGAATTCAAAAAATCCGGCAGCGGCATTTATCAATAGATAAGACTTAGTAAACCATAAATGATCAATACCCCAGTTAACTCTAACTGGGGTATTGACATGAATTGAGTTCAAATCAAACACTCAGCACCATCTCCGCATGATCAGTTCAACCGGACCTCTTTTCATCCATTTTCTCCACACATATGAAAAGATCATGGCGATAATAAAATAGATACATCCGTATGCGATTGCAAAAGAAAGGCTTCCATTGTCCAAATATCCAACGATCTCAAGAAAACCCAATCCAATGAATATATGCCCGACATAATGAGATAATGAAAGCTGTCCAGTGTTTATTAACGCCTGCGTCAGACGAAAATGCCCTAATTTTTCAACCAAATAAAAACTGATAGTAATGATGGCCACCGCTAAACAAGTTGCAGATAATACATACAATATCGTAGGTGGCATCGGTTTCGTCGTAAACAAATAGTTCGCTGACTCTATATCGAGTATAGAAGAAGTCCCTTTAATTAGGCCATAGGAAATTGCCTCAAAAACAACAGTCCCTGACAACGAATAAAGCAGTAACCTTGATCGATTCCCCTTATACAACCAGCGTTTTCTACCTAACCACAGGCCGATTATGAAAAAGCACACCCAGGGGAAGATGGGGTGGAAACCATTGAGAAAGAGATTGCGAATAAATCCTTCCACCGTCCAAAAGCCTGCATATTCGTGAAAGTTCGTGTTCCAACCTTTACTATAATCGAACAAGATCAAAAATGACTGGGATGCTAACAGGATAACCGCAAACAGGCTGAGTATTATTTTATCAGATGCTGTAATCAAGACCGAAGCTACAAGCATAAACACCGCGTAATAATGCAAAATATCGGCGGTCCAGCCCATGACCAGAAGATAAATACCTATTATGAAAAGGAAAATAGCTCTACGGTACAAGTTGTTCCGACTTTGACGAATAACGTCCTTGTCCATTGAATTTCTTGCTTTCGTGGTCATTAATGACACTCCAATGCCTGCCAGCACGACAAACAATGCTGCTGCTCTTCCCTCAAATAGACCTGCTATGGCTCTCAACCATGCTGCACCATCGTTTTCTGCCTGCATTGCAAGCTTATAGTTCACGATAAGCATTCCGAAAAATGCCAAGGCTCGCGCAAAATCAAAAGCAGTTATTCGCTGTGTAGACTGACTCATTTCACGACATCTCCTTTACAATGGTTTTGACCGCTTTAGTCCAGATGTCATCGTAGCGATACTCCAACTTGTAGCTAATAAAATTATCTATGCTATCAATGATCATGGTCAGCATTTGTGCCTTAATAAGCGTATCTTTGTCATCGACAGCCCCAATCGAAGCCCCGTGTCGCAACAGCTCAACAAAACCCGTAGTAAATCCTTCCAAGCTTTCGATTAATTTGTGTGAATAGTTTGGATTCCGGTAACCCAGCGCTTGGAATTGATTCATGATGCGTGAGTAATAGTCGTCTTCATATTGTCTGTTAATAATACTTAGGCCATCTGAAATAAGCTTCTCTTCAAAATTATCCTTCGTGTAGTCCTGGACACTAAAAAAGTTAGCAAACCCAATACTTTGGCAAATCTCGTCAAAAATCACATCGATAATATCTTTTTTAGACGAAAAATGATAGTACAGCGCAGGCTTTGATATCCCTACCTCTTTGGCAATCATCGCCATACTTGTTTTTTCAAAACCATGCTCAGCAAATAAGTGGTACCCTGTTTCCAAAATGACAGCATACGTTGCATTCATATTCATTTCTCTTAACATCCTTCCCAAATACTTACTTAACGGTCGGTAAGTAAACAATACTAGATAACATTATTTATTGCAATAGGTTGCTGAAAATGGAAAATAACCCAGTTAGAATTAACTGGGTTATTGACATGAAATAAGTTATAGAAATCCTATAAACAATAAGGAATAGCCCATTTAGCAGCAGCGTGGATAATTAAAAATTTGAGATACTTAATCATTCATTCACTTAAATGTTCAGTACCTAGTCGCTGGCATCTAATTGGAACGACTCTAGCCAAGATTTATGTATTAATACTCCTATAAGCGCATGATGTACATCGCATTGTAAGACATGGGTTAGTTAGAAAAATGCATTTTCCGTTCTGGTTACTTGTACATATAGCTGATTAGGTTGGCCATTCTCCTTTGGACGCTTTAACAAAATTAGAAACATTTTGTTTCTGTGAATTACCTAAAATAAGTGTTAACTTCTCAAAAACATTAGGAGCGACATTAGCTTGAACATCCGCCAAAAGCAATTGTCCACCCCTCACTTCCTGTACCAAATTCCAAAGCATATCCGTCCTCATCATTTTCATCCTCCATTTCTGTTTATTGATTGAAGTATATTACAAGAAAAGGAAATAAGAATGAGTAAATTGTGCAATATGATAACAATTTATTGATACAGTGAAGAAATACAACCTAATGCACAATATACTCATTAACATAAAAAGTTTCTTGTATACAATCTAATATCATATGGAAGAAAATATAGTGGGAGGTCGTACTATTGATCAAAATTGATCTTGATTTAGTCATGGTAAAAAGAAGAATGAAACTGATAGAACTTTCTGAGAAAATAGGTATTACACCATCAAATCTATCTAATCTAAAAAATGGTAAGCACAAGTCTATACGATTTGAATTATTGGACCAATTATGTAACAACTTGCAATGTTTACCCTCTGACATATTAGTATTTGTTAAAGAAGATAGTGACGATGTTACGACGAAACTGTAAGCCGCTCAGTAGCAGGCGCAGTTCGTCGTTTTTTCAGGAAAACAAGAGCTGATTAGATAGGATAAGCAGTCTTTATTTTTTATGTTTTAATTTTACAATCCCTAGCTCAATTCCACGTACCGTTGCGGCAATACTAGAATTGACACTGAATTTTTCGTTAATGGTTTGAATATGATTATTGACCGTTCGGCGACTTATAAATAGTTTATCCGCAACCTCCTGCTGTCTTAATCCTTCTGAGGTTAATTGTAAAATTTCTTTCTCCCGATCTGTGAGTGGTTCAATTTCAGAATCATATTTAGGAAAGATAATGGCACCATCTGCAACCAATTTTATTTTTCCAATCAAACTATTAATCGATATATTTTTACTAATGAACCCTTTTGCCCCCATTTTAATAGCTTTATTATGATACTCTACCAAGTCGTAACCGGACAGAAAAATTATTTTCAGACTAGGGTACTTTTCCAATATCATTTGCGAAATATCCAACCCATTAAAATCACCCATATGAATATCCATCAACAGTATGTCCGGTAGCTTTTTTTCTAGAATGTTCAAAATGTTTGCGGGAGAGGTATACGTTTCAAATTTGGTAACACTGTTACTAATTGAGATTTCTAAGCTTTTGGCAAAAAGTTCATGATCATCAAATAACATAATATGCATCGTTTACTCATTTCCTTTCATTGGAATTCTAATTTGAATATGTGTTCCGGATTCCATATTATTCTTAATGGTGAACTCACCTTGTAAATCATTTATTTCTTGTTTAATCGTTAGCAGCCCGATATGATTTGTATACCTGTTTTTCTCGAGATCAGCTGCAATATCAAATCCTTTGCCATCATCAATGACATCTATTATAAGAATTCGATTGTTCAACATATTAAGAGAGATCCTGATCTCATTAGCCTGAGCATGTTTAATAGCATTCTGTAGCAGTTCTTTAACCGTTCTAAAAATAGTATATTGCAGTTTGTTGTCCACTTCTAATAAGGGTTCAGCTTCTAATCGTATTTTTAAATGCGGCTGATGAACAGCTTCTCGCTTCAATTTCTCGCACATAATACTAATGCTTTGATAAAGCCCCAGATCAGACAACGTCGAGGGATAAATATCGAACATTTTTTCTCTGATGGATTTATTTAAATCTTGGAAAGTCGTTATAATAAGTTGCTGAGTATCTTTCTGGGGTGTTACCAATGATTCCGTCATATTCTTAACGGCAAGTATCGATTGCAATATGTCATCGTGCAAATATAAAGCGAAATTCCGCCTGATTTCTTCAACTTTTTGCACCAAAGTGATATTAAGATATTCGTCATATTTTATGCTGGGCAATTGAATGTAACGTTGCTGATTTCCATGCAGGATTTCTGTTGTTTTTAGTATTTCACAAATCGTATCGGCTAGGATCGTTATCTTATTGATATCTTCAGGCGTGAACTTTTCCTTATTTAATTTTTGGCCGATAATCAACCAACCATTAACTATATTCTTATATTTTAAAGGAAATGAAAAATATTGTTTTTGCCCAAAGGTTATCGTGTGCAATGTGCTTTTCAACTGATTTTGGTTATATTTTTTTAATGATAAATGTTCAAATACACCACTTTGCTCCAAGATAAAACTCTGATGATTTTCTTTCCAGATAATTAAGGTACCATTTAAAGAAATCGTTTTCTGAATGAATTGATTGATCAAATTGCTTAATGTGGACAGATAACTATCGTAAGTAATTCTCTGCAAAATTTCGAGTCGTTCTTTCTCTAACTTTTCCTTCGTTTGATTCACTATGTATAATTGTTGGGTTGAAAAGTGCCTTTGAATTAATAAAGAACTAAAATATATGATACTTACTACGAACAAAATCAATAGTGATTGTATTAGGGAAAGATCCGTTACATAAATACAAAAAATAATAAATATAGCAACTTCACCTAGTGTTATGAGTGCAATCTTTGCTAAAAATCTATAATTGATACCTATTTGCAATTCATTTCGGTTAATTAGGATATACCCAACGACAATAGGCAAAGCAACAAATGTATATATGGAATATAGTTGAACCTCTTCTGAAAGAAATTTTCTTAAAAAAGTATGCGTAATAATAAAGGGTAGCAATGACACCAACATCGCCAAGTTTAAAATGGTTTGATACCGGCTTAGTATTTTTCGCTGTTTAGACTTGTACTTGAATGAAAGGTAAATGCAATAAAATATCGCAAAAAGGAGATGGATAAATAAACAATAACTTAGGTACTCATTAAAGCTAAGCAAAGCAATCAAAGTAAGAAAGCCGGATATCCACAGTGAAACACAACATTTTTTATAGAGACGTTTGCGAGGAATGTTGGTAAAGTGTACAAAAAAAATAAATAGTACGATGGGTGCCAAGCTCATGAGAATACGGCTTAACCCGAAGAAGATACGGGAAGGCCCATTCAGCAAAAGCAATATCCATGCCGTAATATAAATCAGTATTATGAACCATTTGGAGGCGGATATTTTGGAAGAATTCAAGTATACAACGGTGCCTATACATATTAGAAAACAACTAAAAATAACGTCATTAGCCAAGCCACTACTATTCTGATTATTGAAATAGACAATGGTAATGATCATTAATATAGCATTGATAGGAATAAAGCCAATCAGCTTATTGTTCATCTAATTTACCAATTCCAAATATTCCAGTAACTCTTGTACTAAAAGCTCTTTCTCAGGAAAATGTTCATTGAGCAATCCAATACATTTCTCCTTATACAATTCACGTAATAACAGACAATAATCTAAAGAACCACTAGCTATTATCGCTTCTCTAATCGGATCTAGAGATGTGTTGCCCTTCAGAATGGATGAGAACATCCTTTCCATCTCCGCTTTTTTATCCTCATTCAGCACATTGAGTGATTTAAGCAAAGGAAGCGTTGGTTTTAATTTTAATAAATCGCTTTTGTCATCATTAAAGACAGCATTCATATCATTTGACAGTTGCATAGCTGTACCCGCATAAGTTGAGAAACCATCCCAAAGAGGCCGTTTTTCCGGATTTGCAAAAATGGCTACAAATTTAAAGATAGAGACTGTTTTCTGAATGATATTGTCCAAGTACTCCTGTTCAGTAATACCATCAAGCACCGTTTTATTAACATCCAGCCACTCTCCATAAATCGCTTCTTGCAAGTACACAAGACCATGCTCATAGGAGGGATGATTACAAAGTTGCTTCAACGATTCAATCAATAAATTGGTAAACAAAAGAACTACATTTTGCTTACTGATTATTTCACTGATCGAAGTATCTTCATCAAGAAAGTCATCCAGTATTTTTGAGGATAGGCAAAGCATTTCAACGTTTGCCGCAATAGCTATATCTTGCTTTCCTATATGATCATTCTTAAAGGAGTGTATGTATAAATAAAATATTCCCCAACTGAATTGCTCTAATCTCTCTTTTAAGTGTATAACTTCTAAAATATCAATTGACGAGACCGTGTTGTATTTCTCAAAAAGGTCCCTTCCTCGTATTTCATCATCAATACTCTCTCTCATTGCCGCAATATTCATTTTGTTCTCCCCTTATACATATTATTCGAGAAGGAGCCTGAACAAATTATATATTTAAAAGAAAATATTGTAAACCAATTCATTTAATGGGTTTTATAAAATATAATGAAGTTCCGTATATATGTCCGCCATGTTTATCATCAATGCTACAGCAAAATAATCAGACATGTTAACCCGAAATACAAACAAAGTGGACTATAGAACCACGTATCGTTCCTAGCGAATACAGTGTTCTTTATTTTCTTGAAAATCCTATATATCTAAAGTCACCTATCGCCCGAAGAAAGAAAACAACAGCGACCCCCATAAGCCCAATAAACATGTAGGATACTGATCAAACCCAAAATACCTACAGTTGAACATATCATCACGAATTCCATTAGAACGCCTCCCACATCTCCTTATTTTAACTTGCTCAAGAATCCTAACCCTGTTTCCAAAAACATTAATAACACGAACAGGCAAAAGACCCACATGACATTAACAAGCTGAATCGTTAATGTCATGTAGGTCCTTGACTATCTGGAATTTTTTATTTCATTTTGAATTTTGATACGGCTTCTTTCAATTCAATGCTAAGCTGATCAATCGTCCCCACCATATCAGCAAGCTGCTGAACCATTGAGGATTGCTCATACATCGTCGCTGTTACTTCCTCGACCGATGCTGATACTTCTTCACCAGAAGCAGATAAACCTTGTGTAGCGTCTAGTACCTCATTCTTATCTTGCTCCATTGAGGCTACCTCACTAGCCATCTCTTTGATCTGTTCTGTAATTTCAACTACATTATCCACAATCGTTTGGAATGCTGCCTGCGTATGATTTACATACTCATCCTGCTTTTCTGAGATTCCTTTAATCTCCAACACGCTATCGTTGTTCTCCGACACGAACTGCAATGTCTGCTGAATAATATCATAGATATCATTGGATTGTTTAGAGCTTTGCTCTGCTAATTTCCGAATTTCCGTAGCGACTACTGCAAAACCTTTTCCGTGTTCGCCGGCTCTTGCAGCTTCAATAGAAGCGTTGAGGGCTAGAAGATTTGTTTGTTTAGCAATGTTTGAGATCGCCCCAGTGATGTTACTGATATTGTTAGAGCTCTCTTCCAACTTCAATGTAATAGATGAGATGATGCTAACTTCTTCTTCGTTCTTACGGTTGTTATTCATAAGATTATCTATAACCTCTTTGCTGCTATGGAATACTTCCATTATTGCTTCGGTGCTACCTTTTACCGTCTGTGCTCTATGATTAATCGTAAAGATCTTATCGCCTAGTTGGCTGAACTTCCCGACCATATGCTCCGTATCATGAGCCTGTGACTCCATAGCCTTGGCAATCTCCATCGTTGTGGCTGAAGTCTCATTAACAGAACGAGATGTCTGCTTAGAGTTAGATTCGAGCTCCGCCGTACTAAGGGTTAATACTTCGATCGATGCATTCATATTACCAATTAGTGTTTTATTTTGCTCAACCATAACGTTGACGCTATCTGCCAAATCTTTGAATTCGCTATCGTACTTACCTTGCGCTGATACAGTTAAATCCCCCGCAGCTAACCTTTTGAATAAGCCGGTTAATCGAAGAATCGGTTTCGTAATGGAACGAGATACGAATATACCACAAGCTACAGCAATCATAACAGCTACTAATGTTACAATAATACTGTATTGTAGAAGCTGTTCAAGCGGCCTTTTAATATCCTTATAGCTATCCTCTACAATAACGGACCAATCCGCCTCTGGAATCTTAGTATAATGCACATAACTTAGTGGATCATCAATTGTGTCCGTAACAACATCTCCAGTCGCTTGTGCACTAATGGCTTCTGAATATTTCTCC
The DNA here is from genome assembly GCF_000949425.1 of Paenibacillus sp. IHBB 10380. Taxonomy (NCBI): domain Bacteria; kingdom Bacillati; phylum Bacillota; class Bacilli; order Caryophanales; family Paenibacillaceae; genus Paenibacillus; species Paenibacillus sp. IHBB 10380. The sequence continues at coordinate 5,415,811 of NZ_CP010976.1, read as the reverse complement.
TCATTTATCTTTTGACCAATTAGACTCTTGTCTGTGGATTCATAAATATATGTGCCTAATCGGTCGATTATAGATATCTTTCCCTCACCATTAATTTGGATATCATCCAATTTCTCCACAAAAAAAGAGGTGTTAACCGTTACGAGTAGGACACCTATAACTTGGCCACTACTATCTTTAATAGGCTGTGTAAACACAGAGATTAGAGCATTCGTTGTTCTTGATATGAGCGCTTCGCTGACATTGAAATTCCCCTTCAGAGCCTCCTGCAAATATCCACGATCAAAGCGATCTTCTTTGACATTATCAGGGGAGCTGCTCGCGACAATAATTCCCTTAGTATCCGTTACTGTCAAAGATTGAATGCCTTGTGTCACCTCCAAGCTTTCCCGTAATAGATCAAGAGATTCCGTATACTCTTCGTTATTCTTAGAGAAGAATTCGTCATCCGACATTTCATTCTCACTTCTTAGGACAAGTAATTTGCGAATCGTACCATTAACTGCAAACAAATGCGAGGTCTGCTCCAACAATTGAACTGAGCTATCTAAGCCTTCACCTAGCCGATTCGCATTGGCTACTACTTCATCTGTACTTTTCTTGAGCAATAACTCAGAGCTTATCAGATACGTAAAAAAGCTAGAACTGATTAATACGATCGCCACCAACACACTTATAAGTATCGGCAGCTTGACCTTTAAAGACATATTTCTGATGCTTTTGTTCTGTTGACCTTTGGTTATTCCCACTTACTCTCATCTCCAACCTTCTATTTCTTTAGTACTCTTTTTTATCGGAAAACGGAGTTCATTTACTTATAGTCACTGTTTGTTAATATGAAATAAAAATATTATGAGGGGAGTCTTCACCATTCACTGAACGATAAAAAAGAACAATCCAGATCAATATGGATTGTTGTGTCATGTGAAAGGGGTTGACCTTTAGGTGCTATCATACTATAATTTCGTTTATTATTATAAATATCGAATGAGCGACGACAAGAACTTTATTAAGCCGGTCTCCCTGTTAACAGAGAATCAGTGGTTGGTGGAAACTGATACAAAGACTAGGTGAATTTCATTCTTGGAGCTTTTTTTTATACTGTAACTTATTGAAATTAGTATAAAAACGGATCAAACCGTTATTTGACCAAGTGGGAAACACGTATTGTTTCCAATTAGGGTGGTACCGCGTGATGAGCCACGTCCCTATCGTTAAAGATAGAGATGTGGCTTTTTTCTGTCTTTTACTTTGTTTTATAAAGGACATAATAAAAAAGAATGGATGGATTAGCGTGCAAACAACAGAGCAATGGTCATCGAAGATTGGTTTTATTTTATCAGCAGCAGGTTCAGCTATAGGGGTAGGTGCAATATGGAAACTTCCTTATGTTACGGGTATAAGTGGAGGCGGTGCATTCTTTCTTCTATTTATCTTATTTTCTTTATTTATGGGTTTTCCATTGTTATTAGCAGAGTTTGTTATTGGTAGAAGCACACAAAAGGAAGCCATTAGTGCTTATCGTAGTTTAGCTCCTAATAGCAAGTGGCATTGGATTGGAAAGTTAGGGGTATTTACCTGTTTCCTATTATTGTCTTTTTATAGCGTCATTGGTGGTTGGATTGTTATCTATTTTGTAAAAGGTTTGTTTGGTGGAATCATTAGCGAGGGAGCCAATTATGGATCGGTCTTTAACATAACGATTGGAAATCCTATCTTGGTTATTGGAGCTCAATTTGTATTTTTGGCTATCACCGTTTTAGTTGTAGCAAAAGGGATTCAAAATGGTATTGAAAAAGTGAGTAAAATTTTGATGCCCACGTTATTCGTACTATTCATAGTTCTAATCATTCGCTCACTAACACTCGATAACGCCATGGAAGGTGTGAAATTCTTTCTAGCACCTGATTTCTCGAGAATCACATCTCAAAACATTCTGTTTGCGATGGGTCAAGCTTTCTTCTCCTTAAGTGTCGGAGTATCCGTAATGGTTACTTATAGTTCATATCTTTCAAAAAAAGAAAGCTTAATTCAACCGGCTATTTCAATCGTTGCCATGAATTTATTGATCGCATTATTGGCAGGATTAGCAATCTTCCCAGCTGTATTCTCACTAGGTTTAGAACCCGCTGAAGGACCTGGTTTGTTGTTTGTTGTATTGCCTGCTGTGTTTGATCAAATTATTTTTGGAGAAGTTTTCTTATTAGGTTTTTTAGCATTATTTCTATTTGCTACATTAACTTCTGCTTTCTCTATGTTAGAAATCATTGTAGCATCTACAGTTAAAGGAAAAGAGGAGAAGAGAAAAAAATATGCATTTATGATTGGTATTTTAATCTTTGTAGTAGGCATTCCCTCTGCATTATCCTATAGTGTTTTTGCTGATATTTTAATCTTCTCGAACAATTTATTTGATTCAGCCGATTATTTAGTTAGTAATATTTTAATGCCACTAGGCGTGTTGTTAATCTCTATCTTCGTACCCCTTAAGATTAAGAAAAGCACTTTGCGGGAGGAACTATTACAGCATTCTCGGTTAGGGGCTACTGCATTTAATATATGGTTTTTTATCATGAGATTCATTATTCCTTTAGTCATTATCATCGTATTTCTTGATATTACTGGAATACTTGATAAAATAGTTGCGGTTTTTTAGTATGAAACCACTTACCTTTTTGAGTGCTTATTAAGAGAGAAACAAAAAGTGCTGAAAGCTAGCAGAGATTCTGCCTAACTTCAGCACTTTTTTATTTAAGAATTTTTACTGCTATGATTATCTGGGGGGAGCTATTTCTTTGATACTTTAATTGATATAACTCATCAGTTAAATCTGTAGACTGTTTATCGCTAAAAATAGTTAATTCCATGATAATGTTTTCATCCGAGAAGGATCGTTTCTCCAAATTCATTGAATACACATTATTTTTGAAGCTAAAGTTTACTATCACTACATTACCCAATAAGTCTTCTTGATTTTTTTGTTTGTGTCACAGCAAGAATTCGAATAGACTCTCCCATTTAACGCTCTACTGCTCGTTAGTTCAAGAAGAAGTGCATAGTATCATCCGGATACGACAGAAAAAAGACCAACAATTAATATGTTGGCTGACTCCAATAATTCCTTATAGAACTATCGTTTCCCGTTAGCTTAACTCTTTATTACTAGATGAAGTAAGGGGAAAGGTCGTCCTGAACTGTCCAATTCCGATCGTCCTATCTGTACAAAACCAAACCGTTTATAGAATGTGTACGCTCCATCGTTTTGCTCATTCACATCAACCTGGAGATTGCTGCCTTTTAATTTTTCGGCATGTTTTATCAATCGACTACCTATACCCCTTCCGTGATATTTGGGATCTACGAATAGCATCTCTATCTTTGCTCCGTCAAGCCCAATAAACCCTGTCGGTTCTTTATTTTCGTTCAATTCCAACCAAATCTCAACTTCATTTAGTGCTCCGTTTTGAAGCATCTGATGATAAAATTCAATATCCTCATCAGTCAAAAATGTGTGTGTATGACACACAGCCTTGTACCAAATATCTATTAAATTATCATGATAGTTTTCTTCATATGGGACAATTTTGTTTAGCATTACTCAGCCTCCGTATTTCTAATTTATTAAAAGATTAATCCCCTTGATAAATCTTCTGTACTATCATACAGAGTCAAACGTGGAAAAGGGAAGCTTTTGTAAAGATAATTAATCGCCACCATACTATCCTGCCCGTTAGTTGAACAAAGAGCTACCTCACGGCAGCCCTTTCTTTATTGAACTATAGTGTCCCTTTAGTTCAATCGATGACTATATGATTTTCGTTAGAAAATGTTTGTATTGGACCATCCCAATCATCTTCTCTAACCTCTTCGAAGCCGTTATTTGTATATCTTTCAATTACCTTTCTCCAAAATATTTGGGCTGGTTTATTAGTCTCTATTTGAGCAACTTTCCAAATTCCGCAGAATCGATTAAATATTTCATTAGAAGCGATTAGACCTACTCCAAGTTTCCTGTATTTTTTCATTACAAAGAATTCAGCCACCGAATAAATTGGTTGAATATGTTCATTTGTTCCAATCCTTCTTACTAGCGCAAATCCAGCGAGTTTTCCATCTACACGTATAAAAAAGGGATGTCTGCCTTCTTCTGTCCAATAGTGATCCAGATACAAGTAACCATATAAGCCGTTTTCATTTACATCTTCTGGGTCAAATTCACCAAAATCATAATTATACAGCTCGAGGAGATTTCTTAAAGTTGATTTTTGATCATATTCGACCTTTTGTATAGTTACCATTGATATTTCCTCATTTCTATTTAAATCAGATATTCAAATCTCCTAGTCCAATTCCATATTTTGTTAAACTATCCTGCCCGTTAGTTCAAGAAGAAGTGCGTAGTTTCATCCGGATGCGACAGAAAAAAGGCGACAATTAATATGTTGACTGATATTCAACCAATGTTTCCCGCTAGCTTAATCCTCTAACCTGTATTGTTTATTGTTTACAATCTCTTCGATAACTAGATGGATACCATCAGCAATTGTCTTACTCGTATCGAGCAAATGTTTATTTTTAAATCCTGATTCTTTGAATTCTTCGATTAAAATAAGACACCGCTCTCCCATCTGGTGTTCGGGCAACCTCAATTGGTCTCTTTTTAACAGAGTCTCATGGTCACTCCATAAAACCACATAGACGACATTTTCGGTTAACCCCTTCAACTTATCTTTAAGCCAATATGCCTCATCTGGGAAAGTAACATAATCAATTACAACATCAATTCCATTGAGAAGGAAATTTTGAGTAAGACTCAAGATATTATTCCAAATAAGGGATAACTCCAGTTCACTCTCCCAAGGCTTCTGACGACCATTAATGTGCATATGGCTTACATCATCACCTGAAATATTTGCACTGTTTTTTAAGGCACTCACTAATATACTTGAAGTCGTTGACTTTCCGACTCCTGCTGGTCCTGACACTATATAAACTGTTTGCATTAACAATCCCCTCTTCATGTAAAAGACAATCCACATCCCTTTATGGGGTATTGTATCATATATATAAAGAAGAGGACTATTACGCTATACTGCCCGTTAGCCATACATGCAGCGCAAGAACAGCGCTGCACCACAGAGGATGAAAATGGATGCCACTGTCTATACTGTTTGTACGGCTGGCGAAGAAGGTCGATAAGCTATCGTGCCATAGAGCCCAACCGTTAGTCTGACTCCGACCACCACGGTGCATCACAGAATGTCGCGCCCTATATGGGTAGCACTCATGGGAGATTAATCCTTTTTTGGTTGTTGCACCAGCCCTGCCTTTATGTTTGTTGTCAAAGATATTTTTGCTTTTTTTTAAAGATCTTACAAGTTCTATATGGATTACTCACGAGGCTCAGCTTTTTTTTTAAAAGTGTTATTCTGGGTCTACTTTATTTTGCTCTTTTTCAGGTTTTGAGCTAATTTAATTTTCATGGGAGCTTAATGAAGAGTTTAATACTTTATTTTCATCTGACATTCATTTCATTGATGATTAAGATGGCTGCTTTTTGGGTAGCTTTTAACTTTATTTTTCATTAATCTTCATTCCATTGATTTTTTGATTATCCCCTCAAGATTTCCCCCATATCTATAATGTCATTGAACAATACTACTGTATGTATCTTTACTGTGTAACAAAAACCTCACTTTACATAGAAACGTCATTATTATAGAAAGTGCAGTTTGGGCTAAATTAACTACTCCATAACAATTGAATTCAGTACAGTTCAAAAGAAAAACCCAGTTACAGCAAGGAAATGCTGCAACTGGGTTTTAAATTCAATGCCATTATAACCTAAAGCTAATGCCATTATACACTCAAGCGAACGTCAATATACCATAAAGTTTACACACATTCTCAAACTTAAATCTATATCTTATAAGCCTTCATCGCTTTACGAAGTTCTTTCATGGTTGGGCGTTTACCATACATCAGTACACCTGTACGGTAGATCTTCGCGGATAACCAACCTAATACGAGAATAGATACAACTAAGATAAGTATGGATACCCAGATCTCCCAAATAGCGATATCTCCAACACCGATTCGGACGATCACCGTAGTAGGTGAGAAGAACGGGATATAGGTTGCTACTTTCATTAGCATGGAATTAGGTACTCCGAAGCTGAATGTTGCGATGTAGAATGCTGCTAAGGTCAGCATCGTAATCGGCATAACCGCTTGTGCTAAGTCTTCTGTGCGGCTAACGATAGAACCGACTGCAGCGAATAATACGGCAAACAGGAAGTAACCTAGCAAGTAGAAGATAAATCCGTAGACTAGCACATCTATGCTTACATTTGAAAGATTTAGGTCAAAGTCGGCTAGGATGGCTTTATTTTGCGGCATCATCACATTCCCTATGACTACTATAATAAATACAGCGATCTGTGTTAATCCTACTAAGAACATCCCTATAATCTTTCCGAACATTTGGTAAATTGGTGACACACTCGTAATTAGAATTTCCATAATCCGTGAGCTCTTCTCCGTTGTTACTTCAGAGGCAATCATATTTCCAGTAGAGATCGAAGTGAAGAAGAACAGAATTAACAACACGTAGACCACACCATAATTGATCACTTTCTGAGCAACCTCTTCTTCTGTATCAGGCACATCCGTCGAAGTATTATTTACTTGACGTGAATCCAACTGCACCGGGGTTGCCAACGCTGCTGTCTGTTCCGCAGTTAGTGCACCCTTTACAATATATTGCATCTTAACAGCTTGTAATGCACCCGTTAAATCTGCCTGAACTACTGGACTCAGACCGTTCTCTTCGTCAGAAGAATAAAGAACAGCTGGGAACACTGCTTTCTCATCTGATACAAACTGTAGATAACCTTCGATTTTGCCTTCTTCAATATCTTTATTTAAGGTTTCTTCATTTGCCATATCATATTTCACGAAGGTGAAGTCGCCGCTCTTCTGTGCTTGCCAATATGAATCCAATTGATCTGCCAGCTCGACTTGTTGCTCATATACAAGACCGATTTTTGTAACTTCATTCTTCAAGTCATCCCCCGTAAATAACTGTATGAAATACGGAATATTAATACCAATGGACATGATTAATGCTAGAATAATGGTCGTTACTAGGAAGGATTTGGTTTTCACTTTATTTCGAAATGTAAATCCAATTACAGTCCCCATCTTATTCATTAGACTCACCTACCTCTTTAATAAATATTTGATTTAATGTGGGTTCCTTTATTTCAAAACGCTCTACTACACTTTGTTGCATAGCCGTTTGCAATATAAGCTGCGCTGCTGATGCGTCAGATATGGTAATTACATATCCTCCCTGTTCTTGTGGCTCTACCTTCGTTACACCCGCAATATTCTCTATGCCTGTAACTTCACTTGTTGTGTTAAGAATGACTTGCTCACGCGGGTATCTGCCTTTGATTTCTTTCAATCTTCCTTGAATGATCGGATTCGAACGATGCATAATCGTAATGTTCTGGCATAGTTCCTCTACATGCTCCATGCGGTGAGTGGAGAACAATATGCTAGTTCCTTTATCGCGTAGTTCTTTAACTGTAGACTTTAATAGCTCTACATTTACAGGGTCCAAGCCGCTGAATGCTTCATCTAGTATAAGAATTTGAGGACTATGTACTACAGCAGCTATGAAGCCCATTTTTTGCTGATTACCTTTGGAGAGCTCTTCTATTTTTTTATCATAATACTCAGGAACTTCAAAGCGTTCTAGCCAATAACGAAGGTTCTTATCTGCCTGTTTCTTAGACACTCCCCGAAGCTGTGCTAAATAAGTAATCTGTTCACTAACCTTAACCTTCGGATAAAGTCCTCGTTCCTCTGGTAAGTACCCCATAATTTGCTGAAGTTCTGCACTATGTGGTTTACCGTTATAACTTATCTCCCCACCATCAGGATAAATGAGACCTAGCACCATCCTCATTGTTGTTGTTTTACCCGCTCCATTAGCGCCAAGAAGTCCGTAGATTTCCCCTTCTTCTACCTTCAGAGACAATTGATTTACTGCTGTCTTATCTCCGTATTGCTTGACTACATGTTCCAATTTCAAAGATTCCATATTCATATTACCCCTCTCTCACTGCACTTAGGCAGTTATTTGTCTTTGTATCCATAGACTTAATATTTCATCAAGCTCTAGACCTCGTGTCCTGATAATAGCAATCCCAGATTCCTGAAGAATTCGTTCAACACTTAGACACTCCGTCGTAATTATTCGCAATACACCCTTAGATTCCTGATGCCACTCTATCACTCCTGGTAAATCCTCTACCAAATCGGCATCACCACTAACCCATATTTCTTTCCAGTTATCCATGAGACTGTCTTTCTCCAACATGCCATATACTTGCCCCTGATGCATAAGCATAATGTAGTCGGCAAGCCTTCTGACTTCATCTACAATATGAGTGGACAACAGAATCGTTGTATCCCCTTGCATCATATACTCATTAAGGACATCCATCATCATTTTCCAGGCAAAAGGGTCTAACCCAGAAGAAGGCTCATCAAGTAGTAATAGCTTGGGATGAGGCGCCAGCGCCGCTGATATTTCGAACTTTCGCCTTTCACCCTTGGACATCTTGCTCAACTTCATCCCACGCGGAACCTTGAACTTCGTCATCAGTTCTTCGAACAACTCATGATCCCACTCAGGGTACCAATAGGCTCGGAATTTAGATGCCTCCTCTACGGTTAAGTTATTTTCCTCACTATTCGTATTTTCAGCTACATATCCAATATTCCGTCTAATTCCTAGGGGGAGGGGACTCTGGTAAGATTCTCCGAACCATTGTATACTTCCTTCATCTGGAATAATGGTCTGCATCATCATATGAATTAATGTGCTTTTACCTGCGCCGTTCTCACCGACCATTCCAATCACATAGCCTTGAGGAATGGAGAGGTTAAGTGGCCCAATCGTTGTGGTTCGACGTTCCTTCTTGACACCTCGGAGCTCAATTGCGATCTGATCCATATGTGTTACTCATCCCCTTCCTCACCATGATATTTACGATTCACAATGCTCAGAAACAATTTGCTCAATTCTTCCTCACTACACTGAACAGAGATCCCAACATCAACTGCCTTATTTAGGGCTTCTTCTACAGCTTCCCTTCGAAATATTTCACGTTGTGGCTGCCCAACTTTAGCAACAAAGGTTCCTGTCCCTTGCTTCGTTCTCAGAAGTCCTTCACTCTCTAAATCCTGATACACTCTTCTAACGGTAATGACACTACAGTTCAATCCCCCAGCAAATTCCCTGATCGATGGTAAAAGTTTGCCTTCTTCAATCTGTCCATTAATAATGAGCGATCTCAATTGGGTCTCAATTTGATGATAAAGCGGCTCCGCACTATTCTCATTAATTTGAATTGGAATCCACACCTTTCACACCTCACTTCTACACTCTATTCAGTTATATTTCCTTGTTAAACCAGATCTCTCATCTGGAGCTTATGAAGTGTTAACTTGCCACATAGAACTAGGGTAACTACTCCCCCGATCAGAGCAGCCCACATGAACGGTGATCCGAATCCATACGCTTTGGCACTATCTAATGTTAATTCCAGTATATTTACACCCATAAAGTGTATCCCTAAACCTACAATGACCGTGATCAACATAAGGAACATCGTCATCCAGAAATATTTCTTCCCGTTACACAAAAATTCTAAGTAGATATATAACCCATTTATTGCTATTGAATATCCAATCCATATCAGAGCGAAGGCCATATACGGTAAGATCGATAATTGTAATCGAATATGATAACTACTAACATATATGACGGTAAAAAAGACGATACTGTTCAGAATGAATGCGATTCCCAACTGTATATGTCTAGCTCTCATAATGACATTAGGGGCAATAGGTAATGTTCGGAAGTACGCAAGCATCTGTGTATATGAGTCCTCTGTTAAATACTTGAACGACTTCCTGGAGAAATAAAACCCCAGCATAGGAATAAGCATAAGCATCATACTATCAACGAAGGGGCTAAAGAATTGTTCCATGTCTTGATGACTCAGCCCGCTCTCAATTAGAGTTCCAGTCGCTCCTCCTGTATAAACCATAAAGATAATTGACCATAGAATCATAAATCTTTCGCTCTTCAAATCTTTTTTAGTAACCATCCAAGCGTCTCTCATCACTTTTTGTTTCACTTAGTATCGCTCCCTATGAATGGTTAAATTCTCACTCACTGTGTCTACTGTATATATCTTTATACACAGTATACAGTGTACTTATTTCAAGTGTCAATCGTCAATTTCAACATTCCACACAAGAAGAAACGGCTTCGCCATCCTTAAAGGGATCGCGAAGCCGTTTCTCGTAGAAATACAAGCAAAGTGTAGTGGGAATTTTTACTTTCCTATATTTAGATCCCCAAGATGACTTCCCATACAGGTTTCGTATGTCCGCCCGGGAATAGAACATACAGGAGTACATAAACAGCAACGCCCGTTATCGCGGTGAAAAACCACATAATGGATGTGATCTTACCCCATTTACGGTGCTTAGAGTATTTTTCCTTGAACCCAAGTACAAGTGTCGTAATTCCAAATACAGCTGCTACTGTAGCCAGTGTAATATGGAATATCAGGAAGATCTGATAGTAGATCTGAAGCTCCTCTGAACCGCCCCATGAAGTATTACCTACGAATATAGTTCGGGACATATAGATAATGAAGAATAATAATGCCGCTATAGCTCCAGCGATCATGACCTTCTTATGCGCTTCTCTCTTCCCTTTAATAATGAGCCCCCAACCAATAGCTACTAGTATTGCACTAATGACAATGAATGAGGTACTGATGGTTGGAAGTATAATATACAAATCCATGATGATGTTCCTCCTTAAAGACCTTTAAAATTTACACATGATTCAGAGATTGATCCGAGAGATCATCAGACTTTGCATCCTCATCTTCACGGTTCTCCTTCCTATACCACTGAAAGAATACATAGGCCAACATTGATCCAAAAATAAACTCCTGAATAAACTTCATAGCGATACCGCCAACTTGTTGATCAACCAGTGGACTCATTATGCTAAAGAAAGTGGGTCCACCGAAATTTTGCAATAATACCGTTGGATCTCCACTTATACAGTATCCCATAGCTTCAGCCCATACAACAGGATCACTATAAGTCGCATACAGCGTGTGCGAAGCAAATATGATTAGACCACAGGCTGGGGTGAGCAGAACCATATTCAGAAAAATATAACCCATTTTTGCCAGACTTGACCCTTGTTTCCCTTCTGGAAGTGGATTGATAAGCGTCCACCACATCAGTACAGAAGTTATGAATAATACAATATAATACAAGCGATGCGCAGTAAAATTCAACATCACGTAATCATGGATTACCGCGATATGATAAAGCGAGAACAAGCCATTAAAGAGAACTGCCGCTACAATAGGCCTCGCTAGAAATCCTAAAGGCTTGAAGGGGTTCACTTTTAGAATAGCTCGCCACAACCATGTAGGAATACCCAGCATGATTAATGGTGGTGCTGCTAGATAGGAGAATGCCATAGTCAACATATGAAAGGAAAACATCATATGCCCTAATAGACTAACAGGTCCCCCTTGAGCTAAATAAAGCAGAAACATCCCACTCATGAACATAATCTTCTTAGCTACTGAAGTAGGCTCCGCTGTTGCAAACTTCTCACTCATAGGTCCTGTTATGAGTAAATACGTAGCTGTTACCAAGAGCATAGCTGTTAGAAACAAAGGACTCCACAAGTCCGCAAAGCTAAAGTATTCTAATCCCAGCATGTGAATACCTCCTACTCACCGGGTAATTTTCTGTCTAATTAGTGACAAACATCACGAATGAACGCCTATTACATCTTATTATAGTACTTTAAACTTCTAACGAATACAGAGTGAAATTCATAAACCCTTATCATTTAAAAAAAGAGGTGGCCCAAGCCACCTCTTTCTCATTTTACCACCACATCCAGAACAATGCAGTAATAATTGCCGTACCTGCGACGAAAAATCCACCGACCATGAAGAGAATGGGCATCAAATGACCTTTATCTTTCAAGTGCATCCAGAATCCCATCTGCACAATAACTTGCAACACTGCCATGAACAACAACAGAGAAATTGTAAACGTTGGATTCACGTCGCCTGCTGCTACAGCAGCAAAAGCGATCGCCGTGAGTACAATGGAGAAAATAAAGGCAACAATATGTTTTTGAGGACCCTCATGCCGAGTACTGCGATGAACCACTTGGTTCTCTGTTTGCTGGTCTACAGTCATACTTTAGCCCACCTTTCCAAGTAGGTAAACGACCGTAAAAATAAATACCCATACGACGTCAATAAAGTGCCAGTAAATTGCAGACACATAAATTTTCGGCGCGGTTACGACCGTCAATCCTTTTCTGTACAGCTGTCCAATCAATATTCCGATCCATACAACCCCGAATGCTACGTGAGCTCCGTGGAAGCCAACTAACGTATAGAAAGCCGAGCTAAACGCACTCGTTGACATACCAAAGTCATCTTTAATCATATACTCCGCGAACTCATAAATTTCCAAGCCTAGAAATACAAGCCCAAGTAAAACTGTGATAAATAACCATCGTATCAAGGAAGGAAGATTATGACGATGCATAGCCTGAATAGCGAATACACTCGTCAAGCTACTTACTAACAAGAGCATTGTTGCCATGGCAGTCAACGGTAATGAGAACAGTTCATTCGCCGTTGGACCCTCATTAGTCTGATTACGAAGCGTAAGGAATGTGGCAAAGAGTGTACCGAAAAGCACGGCCTCACCACCAAGAAAGAGCCAAAAACCAAGTATCTTGTTACGACCTTCCAATGTCGCCTTCTCAGGTTCATTTGGCAATTTACCGTCAACTTCTGTGTGTGCTGATGCCATGCTTATACTCCCTCCTCTTCCAATTCCTCAAGTTCGATATGCCAGCCGTGATCGTCAAAGAGCGATCTCAGCACCATAGAACCGAAAGTGATAAGAAGACCTAATCCACATACAATCCAGTTATTAAATATGAAGCTCATGAACGAATTAGAGAATTGCTCACCACTGAACATTAAACCAAGGCCTGCGATGAAAATACCCACGGACATGACAAAAGGAAGAATGGTTGGTGAAGGCATATGGATCGAGCCGACCGGTTCTGCCGGAGTCATTTCCTGATGTCCAGCCATCTTTTCTTTCCAAAAAGCATCGAGACCGCGTACTAGTGGTATTTGTTTGAAATTATATTCTGGCGGTGGAGATGGTATAGACCATTCTAGTGTACGTCCATCTTCCCACGGATCGTTCGCCACACCCTTAGGCTTAGTAAATGAATGAAACGCATTGAAAAGGAAGAGCATAACACCTATGCCCATCAGAATAGCACCCAACGTACTCACTAGATTCATTGTATCAAACCCTTGGTTGGGCAAATACGTAAATACACGGCGTTGCATTCCCAAGAGACCCAAGAAATGTTGTACAAAGAATGTCATATGGAATCCGATAGCGAATGTCCAGAACGTCCATTTACCAATCGTTTCATTAAGCATACGTCCGAACATCTTCGGCCACCAAAAGTGTAGACCCGCGAATAATCCAAATACCAGACCACCTACAATAACGTAGTGAAAATGCGCTACGACAAAGTATGTATCATGGAACTGGAAGTCAGCCGGAGCAGAAGCGAGCATAACACCTGTAATTCCGCCCATGGTGAACGTCGGGATAAACCCAACAGCGAACAAGTTCGCACTCGTAAATCGCACTTGACCGCCCCACATGGTGAACATCCAGTTAAAGATTTTGATCCCTGTCGGAACAGCAATTAACATCGTCGAGATCGAGAATAAGGCGTTAGCTACAGGACCAAGTCCTGTTGTAAACATGTGATGCGCCCATACCATGAATCCAAGAAATGCAATAAGGATGGTTGCAAACACCATGGAACTATAACCAAAAAGACGTTTACGAGCAAATGTTGGAATAACTTCTGAGATAATACCAAAGGCAGGCAAAATCAAGACATATACTTCAGGATGCCCGAATATCCAAAAAATATGTTGCCACAGAATGGGGTTACCGCCACCTGCAACGTCAAAGAAATTCGCTCCTAGAATCCGGTCAAAGGTCAAGAGTACCAATCCCACTGTAATCGCAGGGAAGGCAAACAATATCATCGCGGAAGTAATAAAGGTAGTCCATGTAAACATAGGCATACGCATGAATGACATCCCTGGAGCACGCATGGTGATGATAGTAGCTAGGAAGTTAATACCACCAATCAAGGTACCCAGTCCTGCGAGTTGCAAGCCGACGGTATAAAAGTCAACCCCGTGAGTCGTGCTGAACTTCGTACCAGACAACGGAGTATACGCCGTCCATCCGGCATCAGGTGCTCCACCCATAAACCAACTTAAATTCAGTAGAAGTCCCCCGAATAGGAAAGTCCAGAATCCGAGGGAATTCAGAAAAGGAAAGGCTACGTCGCGTGCGCCAATCTGTAACGGAATAAGTGCGTTCATTAGTGCAAAGATGATTGGCATAACGCCGAGAAAGATCATCGTTGTTCCGTGCATCGTAATTAATTCATTAAAAGTTTGAGCAGATACTAAATCGTTCATTGGTTTAATTAATTGAAGACGAATTATTATGGCCTCAATTCCGCCGATACCAAAAAACAATGTTCCACCAAGCAAATAAAGAACAGCTATTTTTTTGTGATCGACTGTCGTTAGCCAATCCATCAAGCCCTTGTAACGCTTAACACTATGTGCGTGAGCCAAGGTTTGTACCCCCTTCTAAAGTCCCAACTGAGATTATTATTTCAATGTGGAGTTAGCCAAGTACTCCGCAATACCATCAATTTCTTCATCGGTAAGTCCGAGATCTTTAGGTGCTGGCATCTTATTACCTGGTTTCACAGATTGCGGATCATGAAGCCATTCTTTGAGGTTATCCACGACAGGATCTCCACCTTGACTACCTTCTGCATTCAACAAGATACTTGCCACGGTTTCACGCGAACCAATTCCTGTAAGGTTCGGTCCAGCCGATCCCCCTTGATCACCAATGGCATGACAAGACAAACATTGGTTCTTGAAGGTTAGGGCAAGCGCTTGATCAGCGATTGGTTCCACAGGTGCTTTCATTGAAGCTACCCACGCATCAAATGCATCCTCACTCACAGCTTTAACTTTGAATTCCATAAGACCATGAGATGTACCACAAAATTCTGCACACTTACCTAAGTAAACGCCTTCTTTAGCAGTACTGAAGCTGAACTTATTCAGCGTACCATCTGGATTGGTATCCATCTTCCCTGACAAGGAAGGAACCCAGAAAGAGTGAATCACATCTACTGTTTTCAATTCAAACGCAATATCTTTATTCGTTGGAATAATCAAATCCTGTGCTGTCTTAATATCATACTGAGGATAATCAAATTCCCACCAGTATTGATGTGAAGTTACTTTCACATGTACAGCATTCTTGTCATCGGAATGATCATTTGCAAAAGCAAATACTTCCCGCACAGTAGGAACTGCAAGAACTAGCACTAAAATCAAAGGAATAACGGTCCAAATGATCTCCAGCTTGAAATTGCCTTCCACTTGCTCAGGTATTTCTGTCTGACCCGGTCTTCTACGGAATTTAATCATGACATATCCCGCAATTACAAACACGACTAGTAATACCACAACCATAATTGAGATTGAAAGCTTCATTAGATCGTACTGTCCCTGTGCCACAGGTCCTTGCGGTCTTAATACCGACAAGTCCTCACGGCCACAACCAGCTAACAGCAGGGAAAACACCGCTAACATGGGAAGGATTCGCTTCACAGGCTGCCACCATTTCATCATTTATCTACCCCACTTTTACAAATTTCACAGGTACCACCGACCACATGCACGGAAACACACCTGTATTATCACGAAAAACATAGCTCTGTCAATAAAAACAATCACCTATTTAATATAAGTTTATGGTAGTACTTTGTCAATGACTCAAGAACAGTTCACAAATTGTTCAAATATTTAAAAAATCGCGCCAAATAAGCTTTTGTAAACGTTTACATTATAAATAATTTGTTTACATAGTATTATAAAGCGTTCTCCCAACAGAGAATACAAAGTTAATTTCTCCCTATTATATGTACATTCATTGCCTATTGTATGTCTATTTATTGCATTTTATATGTCTATTTATGCACAAAAAAAACCGTGATCTGCAATAATTAGCGCAGAAAACAGTCTATAGGGATCTTTCACTATTGTTAATAATCATTATTTCATCTAAGAAACGGAAGAATCCATTCGTCCAAGCTCGTGTTCTACCACTGAGGTTAGTTCCTCTTCGTATCCTCCCATAATATGGTATTTCCGGACGTAATCCTTTACAAACTTCTTTGGATCCTTAGGCCGGAAAATTCGTGTCATCTCCCGCAGACTTTCCTTGACTTCGTTATGACCTTTCGTTGCCATAATTGTTCCCTCCCATAACGCTGAATGAAAAGCTCGGGTTAAGAGAATGCCGAAAAGATCTTCCTTATAAACATCGTGAAGTAGTAAGCAGTATGAAGTGGATAGAAGCTCTTCGAACCATCACTCAGGCTCTAACATTATAAATACCCCATAAGGATGAAGCTGAATCACTCCATTCTATTGTACCATATTTTGTTCTAGGTAACAGCTATCCCATAAAATCTTTACCTAAATTACCTAAAAATTGTTTAAAAAACATCTATTTCATCTTCATTTGGTGCATAAAATACCCAAGTCACTCATAATCACTCCCAAGACACATAGCCTTTTTGTGATCAACCGAAACATCCTACCCCCATCATGACTCCGAATATAGATCATTTCATTCTGTATATACTCCAAAACTATGCTCCATACGGACATGATATGCTCTAGTATTAAATTGTGCTTCGGCACCTGCTGACTGTGTTTTATATCCACCCCACGTGAATCAAAAAATGCTATACATAACTTGTCTAACACATTCATAGGGTAAAAGGAATCGTTTTTTCCAGAGAATAAGGAGAGTGATCTTCCCTGTCACCATTCAAATCTTCTACCGGTATACCTGAGAATATGGCTGCGATGCTCTGCTATTTATTCACTTTTATTGGAGGTATCATTTTTCTAGCTGTAGAGAAACGCAGTCGATTGGTCTTATTCCACTCTCTGCAATCCGTAATGGCTTTCGGAGGTCTTATGGTTGCCCATGTACTCACAGGATTCGTGCCTCTTATCGGTCCACTCGTGGCCTCCCTTTTATCTATTCTAACGCTTGTGTTATGGGTCGTTCTGATCATGCAAGCAGCTCAAGGTAAATGGTTCAAGCTTCCTTGGATTGGAGAAATCGCCGAAAGACAGCTCCGGCACTTATGATCATATTGGCTTTATCCATATCCTACGAACAACGAAACGGCTTCGCTATCCATGAGTGGACTGCGAAGCCGTTTCTTCTTGAATACTTATATTATGGTAACTTAAGAAGCATGACTCTCATCTGCATGTACTTGACCAGCCCTAGACCCCTTTAGACCATTAAAGAGTAAGTTTAACGCTATAGCTGTTACACTACCTGCAATAATCCCGTTGTCTACAAGGATACGAGCCCAGTCAGGTAATTGTGCGAATATATCGGGTACCACGGTTACACCAAGACCCATCCCTACGGAACAGGCAATAACGAACAAATTCTCATATCGATTGAGATCCACTTGGTCACCGAGCATCCGAATACCCGAAGAGACGACCATTCCGAACAATGCGACCATCGCTCCACCCAATACGGAGGAAGGGATGAGCTGTGTTAAAGCCGCAATCTTCGGTATAAAGCCGATGACCACCAAGAGTCCACCTGCTACAACAATGACATCTCTAGTCTTCACACGGCTCATCTGAATTAAACCGACATTCTGAGAATATGTTGTATACGGAAAGGAATTAAATAATCCACCAATAACGATAGCGATCCCCTCCGCACGATACCCACGAGTAAGGTCCTTAGACGTGATGTCTTTATTCACAATTTTACCTAGGGCCATAAACACACCTGTAGATTCTGTGATGCTAACAATTGCAACTAGAATCATCGTAAGAATGGCAGATATATGAAAAGTCGGTTTGCCAAAATAGAAAGGCTGTACGGCGTGGAACCAACTAGCTTCCCTCAGTGGCCCAAGGTCTACGTGACCGAATATAGCTGCGGCAGTTGTACCGACAATTAGACCGACAAGTACTGAAATTGAACGAATGAATCCTGTCGTGAAACGGCTCATTACAATAATAAATAATAATACCCCGAATCCTAACATGAGATTCGTAGGACTGCCGAAATCTGCAGCTCCATTGCCTCCACCAAGATCCGTTAATGCCACAGGAATCAAGGTTACACCGATAATTGTGACAACCGAACCCGTCACCACAGGTGGAAAGAAAGCTATTAATTTACCGAATAAGCCAGAGAAGACAATAACAAAAATACCCGATGCAATGATGGCCCCATAAATAGCAGAGACTCCGTCATTCAATCCGATGGCGATCATCGGAGACACAGCTTGAAACGCACATCCTAACATTACGGGAAGACCAATTCCGAAGAAACGATTCCCCCACACTTGAAGGAGTGTTGCCACACCACAAGCTAGTAAATCAATCGAGATTAAATAAGTCAATTGTTCTGTTGTTAAGCCTAATGCCCTCGCAACAATAAGGGGTACAATAACAGCGCCAGCATACATAGCTAATACGTGCTGGAGACCAAGCGAAAATGTTTGTAGTGGATGACGATTTTTGTTAAATACAGGCTCTTGCCTCGGTTGATTCTGATGTCCCATGTTGTACTGCTTCCCCCTATATAATAATTAGACCTCTTGATCTTCTACAAAGGTGACTTGTCCATCATCTAATGCAGCTATGCGCACCAACGACTCTACCCGGTACCCTGCCTCAAGTAACAAACGACGCCCAGGTTGGAACGACTTCTCTATAACGATTCCGATCCCCACAACTTCCGCACCTGCCTTCTCAACAATTCGAGCAAGCCCAAATGCAGCTTCGCCATTCGCAAGGAAATCATCAATAATGAGCACTCGGTCTCCCGGATTCATAAATTTCTTCGCTACTGTAATCTCATTACTCTCTTGCTTCGTAAAGGAATAGACTTTCTCAACGAGAATATCTTCTCGTAGCGTCAATGACTTCTGCTTACGCGCAAAGATAAGCGGTACATTTAACTCCAACGCTGTCATAATCCCCGGAGCAATGCCTGAGGACTCAATCGTGAGCACACGTGTAATCTGCTGATCTTCAAATCGCCGCGTGAACTCCTTCCCTACTTCTTTCATCAATATAGGATCCATTTGATGGTTAAGAAAAGAATCTACCTTTAGTACTTGATTGCTCAGGACTATACCTTCATTTAATACTTTCTGTCTCAATAGTTGCATGACTAATCCCCTATTCGTTGTTATTTATTCACAATTGAAGAAGAAACGGCTTCGCCGTCCTTTAAGGAACGGAAACCGTTTCTCGTAAAAACATAAGCAAAGTACAGTAAAAACTACTCTCTTATATTTAAAAAAAACCCATTCTCCAATACCGAGGGCTCGGCATAGGAATAATGGGTTTCAGAATAACAAACATAAAAGTTCCTGTACCTTCTCCCGCTCTATGCTATAAACAACATAGATCTTGAAAAAGATACAGAAACCAATGGTATGTATTGTTACTCCGTAGTCCAATCATTCCGGTGATCGGGTAGAGACATGCAGGCCTATTCCTGCACCTATACGAGAGCAATATAAAACGGTCACATACAATCTGACACAAAGAGTCAAAGACTGACATCAAACGACAATGCCTGAATTATACCGTATATGACACCATAAAATAAAGAGAAATTTGTCTGGATGTTCCGTTAGGAATAAATCACAAAAAATTCGAGAGAATAGTTTTCAAATCTCTATCCTCCGTGTAACGATCCTCACCCATATCTAATTCAATGATTCGAATCGAGACATAGTCTGCTGATGGATCTACAGGTTTGAACAGGAGTGTATCTCGGTCAGCAATGACCATATTAAACTTCATATCTCTAAACATTTGCAGCAACTGTTCATCTCCAGGCTGTTGCTGATCGTTCAAGAAAATAAGGCCCCTTAGTTGTTTCGACTCGTTATTCTTATGTTTCACTTCAAAGTGTACGAGACATTCCATTGATTCGTCCTCCGCTTCTGTTATAACTCACAAGTGAGTTTGCTCTGAGATTGCATTAATCTTCATCCTGAATATCCGCGCCCACATACTTACGATAAATTTCCTCGTAATGCGGACCATAACGATCTACCAACTCACTGCCGATGTCTTTCTCTACTTCGTAGAGCACCATTTCTTGAGTGAAATGGCTTAGGAGCAACTCCGTCATCACAGGGTGATCCGTTACCATAGCTACCGTCTTACTAGAGTCTTCCCCGCGCATGCCCAACATACACCAGTGCCTATCAATAACAAACGAGAATTTACGTCCAGTAATCGAAGAATCACGGGCTGATCCATTGTCCCAAGAGGGCCATGTTGAGTAACGGCTCATAGCAGCATCGCCCCCATCCGTAGACCATAACAGCTTCACGCCTCTACTCTCCACTTGCTCTAGCTCATTCCTCAATAAAGCTGCTTCTTCACGGCACACATCAATCACAATTTCTCGATTTGCCTTTTCCATCTCACGAACTAACGTGTCTAGAACTTTGCGTTCCCCTTCGACATGATAGAAAGGTGGAGTCTCCTCCTGAGCTCGTGGCATTCTACTCTCAATGAAGGACAGAGACTCCTTCATTTGACCAGAAATCATTCGTGTCAATTCCTCAATCTTCAGCATGTTATACCGGATGGGCTCTCCCGTACTGCACTGAAGAAAACCTTGCTGAGATAGCCGTTGAAGTGTGGCATATACATTCGAGCGTGATACACCCATTCTTTTGGCAACTTCATATCCCGAAGAAGGCCCACTACCTGCCAATTCGACCATAATTTTGGCTTCCATCTCTATGAATCCTAGAGTCCGTAGATGATGTAACAATTGTTCCATACTGTTGCCCTCCCAAGCTGCCTGAACACATTCCTGTATGAAAAGCTTATCTAATCCCTATTTAAGATTATTATTTAAATTAAATCTGTTCAGCACCACAACGTGGGCACCATTTGGAACCTAGCGTTAGATCTGCGGCACAAATTTGGCATTTAAAGGTTCTTTCTTTTTCTGCACCCTCTTCATCATCCAAGCCAGTATCTTCACTATGATTGTTATCGTTCCAATAACGAATACGTCTGTCTAGCTCGAGTTGCCGCTCACGTTCACGCTCTAGTCCCTCAACTTGTCTACGCTCACGCTCTAAATCTTGAGATGCATCTTCTACATCATCTTCTACAAAAATCTCATCATCATCCTCGAACAGAATTGATTCAGGGGTAAGAGTATTCAGCGGCTCTGGGTATATTGTTCTCTTCTCGCCATAAACCTCATTCTCCTGCTGCTGTTTCGGCTGATCTTCTGACATCTTTGTGCCACAATGAGGACAGAAATTCACATCCAATGCCACAACCTTACCACACTTACATAGTCGCTCATTCTTCAAATCTGCAATTCGTCCTCGCAGCTCATCTATATTCTCTTTAAGTTGATCACATGTTTTGGATAGTGCAACCATCTCCTTCTCAGCGATTCGCATATCCTCAGAACAGTAACCCTCATAGAATACTTTGCCCATTTTCAAAAAATGAAGGTCCATCTCTTTCTCTATTTCGGCAATATGTCCATTAATTTTGCCCACCTCGACAGCACTTTGCGCCCTCTCTGTTGCCCGGTTTGCGCCATCTTTAATACGTTTTATAAAGCTCATAAATTGCTCCTCCTTCATTCTCATTCAAGTCACTTCTGTATTAGCATATATAATAGCCCTATGCTTCCAAGCAGGGAATATTCTCTTCTTAACTTGTAAACAAAAGGAAAGCTTAACCTCAATCGTATAATTAGCGTTATAATTAGATTTACTGATTTATTTGTACACTAAATTAATAAACATAACTCTATCATACCAAATTTATAGACCACTTGTGAAAAAGTAAATATTTTACATCTATGAAAGGCGGAAGAACGTGCAGCAATCAACCCTTAGTTATCATTCACACCCGGCAACCGTGCCCTTAGATACTCCGTTCCCTCAAGCACCCGATGCACCAGCAGCCACTAGTGTCGATCTCATCGATCACCATATGGATGATGCCTTCTATTTCCGTGCCTTAGAGCAAGAAGGGATATTTCTTAATGGTCCACAAATAGATGCTGTCCGGCATGGAGAAGGCCCACTACTTACCCTTGCTGGAGCCGGCTGCGGCAAGACGACTGTCTTAGCTGCGCGCACGGGATATCTCATACAAGTACGCGGCATCCCTGCTTCTCAGATTTTGCTTGTCACCTTTACAAGTAAAGCTGCAGCAGAAATCAAAGAGCGCATTGCCCGCCTACCCGGTATTTCTGCAAGAATTGCACAAGCGGTGCAAGCTCGGACCTTTCATTCCTTCGGTCTAGCCCTATTAAGACAATCTGGACAACAAGAACAAATTCTTGGAGACTTCTCCACTAGACATACAATAATGAAGATTATCCTACGTCGCCACAAGGTGAGCGAAGCTTATCAGCCTGAGACGCTGCTAGCTGCTCTCTCAGCATGGAAGATGAACGGACAATGGCCTGAGGATCTCCCAGACCATACCGAAGAAGAATCAAAGATCAAGAGTATTCTACTCAATTATGAGGAGTGGAAGCAAGGAAGGCACCAGTGGGACTTCGATGACATTCTACTCCATACGACGGCATTACTGAATGACTCCCATACTTGCGCAAGGCTACAATCACGGTTCAGCTACATGATGGTGGATGAATTTCAGGATACAAATACGGTGCAATATGAGATGGTACGTAAGCTGGCTGCAGAGCACCGTAATCTTATGGTAGTAGGCGATGACGATCAGACGATTTATTCCTTCAACGGAGCCCAACAGGAATCTATCCTGCAATTCGATAAGCTGTATCCAGATGCCAAGGTTATAGCGCTTCCGATTAACTACCGTAGTGATAATCGTATTCTCGGTCTGGGTACAGCTCTCATTGCTTATAATCATCACCGTCGTGTTAAGCATCTTGTAGCGGCAGGAGCGGCAGGTGCAGCCCCTCAGTATGCTTCTCCAATGAATGTTGAGGAAGAAGCAGCCTTTGTTGCGAGCCATTTAGAACAGCATGTTGAACGAGGAGAAGCAACTTATGCTGATATTGCTATTCTACATCGGACCGCAGGTAGTAGCCGCGCTATGTTGGAACAACTATTACTGAGAGGGATTCCTTTTGTCCAATATGGTAATAACTCTGTCTTCTACGAGCAGAGTGTTGTGAAGACATTAATAGATCACCTTAGACTTTCCTTGAATCCTCGGTGTAAAGAAGCTTTCCAGAGTGCGCTTGGTCCACTCTATATTCCTCGAGAAGATGGATTGGCTTATTTAACAAATAAAGAGAATCAACAGCCTAAGAAATACCCACTCATTCATTTGACGCGCTGGGATCGGCTTCAGCCCTATCAACAAGTTGCAGTCAAAGAACGAATTAAATTAATCAAAAAACTCATGACTCTGAAGCCTGTCTATGCTATCCAAGAGATGCGCAGGCTTTTCTATGATAAATATATGGATGCGGGTGACCCTCTTCTTCATACCCAATATAAAGAGACGCTAACCGATAGTTTAGACGAATTAGAGAGTGCCGCAGCGCGCTTTGACACCGTCGATCAGTTTATAGCTCATGCAGATGAGTTAATCTCTCGCCATAAACAAATGGAGTCTCTACGGGATGGGGGAGCTGAGAATGCCGTACAGCTCATGACGATTCACCGTGCTAAGGGCATGGAATTCCGTCATGTCTACTGGATTGGTGCGAGTGAAGGGATTCTTCCCCACAGCAGTGTTCTGAAAGAGAAAGTGCCCGAAGAAATGAAAGTCACTCACCCAGAAAGTAGCACAGCTAAGTTATCTGAGGCAGCTCTAGAGGAAGAACGCCGGCTTGCTTATGTGGCGGTAACTCGAGCTAAAGAGCGTCTATTCATTACTTCACCACTTCATTATCACGGCAAACCTGCAGCACCATCTCGTTTCCTAATGGAAGCCTTTGGTGTGAAAGATCCTAAGACTTCTTCACCCATCCACATGTCTTTTAAGTGATTCAAATCTAGCTGCAACGTGTACTAAAGAGTAAAATCTTGTATGGCGTTATGCTAAATGGTGTCGCGGTGTAATAGGGGGGGATTATATTTATCAGGCTAGAGATGAGGATATAAAACGCGGAATTCAAGGTGAAGAATATACTATTGACCCGTTAGACCCCCTTCATGAGGCGGGTCCAACGGGTCAATGTTATGATTATAATTATAGTAAAAACGTAATTGTTCCACAGATCTTTACTCTGCTTACGTACTGTGATTCCAACAATACATCATAATTCTCATTGTAATGAATAATGATCATTTTATCGAACTTCAACCGTACTCAGTCATACTCAGTCCGCATTACCCTCAAGTATTGCTTTACTGATGTTCTCCAGAACAGCGAGCTTGCCTAGCGCAAAAAAAGCCTCGTTATAGTTCTGCCGGGTTGTCATGCGGTATACATGCCCAGACCTAAACGCTTTGAGATTCTTCCAAGTGCCGCTGCGCTCCACTACATTCTCCTTGTTGTCGGACAGCAGCACGATATGATCGGGATCAAAGCTTGACAGTCCTTCCAGACTTGTCACCTTCCCGCCCCATGGATCAGGTTCGGGCGTTCCGGGTGCCATCGGCAAAGACAGGTCATTAAAAATAGTATCCGCTACGCCCGTGCGAGAATATATACGTATTTCCTTTTGCGTGGCTTCAATGACGGCAAATGTCTCCTGCCCAGTAGCCTCCATAATTTGATTACTCAGCTGACTAACTCGCTCGTTATAGGACTTCAACCACGACTCCATCTCCGCCGTCTTACCGAGAACTTCGGATACAAAAGTAAACCTGTCCCGAAAGGCATTGAAGCCGTAGGGCACCCTAATAGTCGGAGCAATCTTCTCCAGCTGCTCATAAATCTTCTCTTGGGTCGGTCCGGCAAGAATTAAATCCGGACTGGCGGCCATCACCGCCTCCAAATCAATCTCCGTTTGGAACCAGCCCGCCGTACTCACTTGATCTCCAACCTTGTCTTTTATAATGGGTGTAAGCACGCTAGGATCGGCCATATCCGTATTCCCGCTCAGCACCGGTTTGAAACCGAGTATCAGCAGTTCTTCGGTCGAACCGGAGATATCCGCAATCCGCTGCGGGGCCGCCGGTATTATAACCTCCCCCTTAGCATCCTTGACCGTACGGGTCTGCCCGCAAACTTTCTGTGCGTTCGATGAAGCCTGAGGAACAGCTACCGCTTGTTCCTCGCTATGGATCGCATCTCCAGTTGAATTGCTACAGCCCGCTAACAGCAAAACCAACAAGATAAATATTTTCGCATATGAAATTCCACTTAATTTAATCACTGCCTCTACTCTCCTTCATTGATAATCATTCTCATCATAATGAAATTAAGAATAGCATCGTAAAGAAACCAAGGTCTACCCGCAAACGGAGAATAGGATGGCTGGCGGATTTTATTCTCGCCAAGAAGAAACGGTTTCGCCGTCCTTCAAGCGACGGTAACCGTTTCTCCTAGAAATATAAGCAAAGTATAGTTGAAACTTATGCTTTCTTATATTTCAAAAAACGCCGGAACCCAAGTTCTGACGCTACCATACTACTGTTTTGCGCTTCTCCAGTTACTCAATTCGGAGGGATTGAAGCCGAATTGCTTGCGGAATGCTAAGGCAAAATGACTGAAATTCACATAGCCTACCAGCCCTGCCGCCTGACTGACGCTCATTCCTCCGTTAAGTAGCTCCCAAGCCTTCTCCATGCGCCTGTCACGCAGATAAGCATAAACGCTTTTGCCATATGCTTCTTTAAAGCCCACCTTCAGCTTATAATCATTCAGGCCGACTAGCCGTGCTAATTCCAGCAATGAAGGCGGTGAATCCATCCTGCACAGTAACACATCCCTAGCCTCGTAAATTTTACTTTGATCCGTGCGCGACACCAATGATGGCTGCCTTCCACTGCTGTTCAGCTCCAGTAGGAAGATTTCCAAGTATCTGTAGATCAGTTCCAGCGCTTTACTCTCCACATATAACTCGCGCATTCCATGTGTATAAGGGCAGTTCATAAGCTCATGTAGTAGCCGGGTGGTCACTGAATCCACCGGCTTTCGAAACATCCTGAACGATTTCGATCGGAGTAGGGCTGTGAAACCCAGGCTATCCTTCTTTCCAAACCCACCCGAATAATGATCAAACAAATTCACAGGAAGTCCGATAGCCACAGAGCGAAAGGCTTTTCCTCCTTCATACTCAAAAGAAGCGGTAAAATCCCGGATCAACTGTAGGGAACAGCTCCCCTGTACCAGTTCGTGCTTATCATGACCCGAGACTTCCACCGCTCCACTACCCTGCATGCAAAAGCTTAGCTCCGCCATTGCAGCGGAGGACTGAACCTCTACACGACAATCCTTCCTCATATATAAATCTGACTCCACAATTTCAATACCGGAAGCAGTAATCATTCGGCTGATTTCTCTTTCGCTAGCAACTTGAGCCTTCCCCATTATTACCGGGTCTGCCGTTTGTTGCTGAGGCAGAAGCATTGAATCAAAATAGGCATTAAATACGCGATGTATATCACGAGAACCCTCGGTTGCGTACTTCGTAGAAGGATGCATCTGTACCTCCATATATATCGTCTTTTTAATTGATAATGATTATCATTATTGTAGGCGATATTTCTTAGAAGAACAAGCATCCCTTTTCATAAAACCATTAAACTCTTGAATCTTAGCTATCATACTCTTACGCTTAGATTCAAGCTTCTCTATTAGATTATCCACTAGTTGACTTTCATGCCCCCTCTTTCAATTTTTCCTTTTCCTCGCATCATTTTGTATATAAAAATAAAGAGTAAAACCATGAGTAAGACTAAGTATAAAGTATCTAGAACTGTTTTGAAAAAAGTGGATACACTTGCAATCATAACGATTGGTTCGGGGACATCAGGAAAGGAGAATAACATCACAGCGACCATAATATTCTCAAGATAATCAAAAACAGCTCCAAAAATAGGAACAAACATAATGACACCTAGACGACGATTTATTGTATTTGAGAATAGAGCTATGAATAGAGCACCCGTAATTGCCATTAAACTCGGATAGATAAGATCCAATGGAATCTGGTGCATCAAATATAATCTTCGCCCCTCCTCACCAATCGTATCCAAAAATGATGCGACATATTGTGGTGAATACCCAACAAACATCAAATCAAAAATTTTCATTCCATTGGCCTTATTCTGAATGGCTGGAATGGTTACCCATAACATAGTAAAATACACTATTTGTGATGCAGCCAACCACCACAATGCTTTCACCCAAGTTGATGTTGCCAAAAACCACTTCATGATCCCCGAAAAAATTCTCATAAATAACCCCCTAAATATATTGCTTATATAACAAATGTAACTCAAGTAACACTCTAAGGGTATCATCAGGCCTTTTTCGTTTACCATCAACATCCAATTTCTATTTTTTTTGCAGAATCGTAATTTCCTTACCGAAATTCATGAGTATGGTTTGTTTTGTTTTGTCCAGTATTGCTTGTGCGTCCTTGTTGCGCTCAATGCCAACATTAATCTGATCTCTCCAGATTTGCCGTGCTTGCAAATCAAGAGGAGTTAATTTGTATTCTTTCATCTTTTGGACCATGCCCTCGTGCAAGGCATACAGCTTCTGCCCGCCATAATAATCGTTCTCTTTAGCCAACTTTTTCGGATTACCGCGTGCCGGAATATAAGCAGGCACCCCATTTCCATCTGCCTCTCTACTCCACTCTGTTACGCAAAATTCAATGAATTTCCATGACCACTCTTTTTGCTTGGCAGCCGAAGGCATCATGAGATTGGTACTATTCACCCAACCGTATTGATTAAAGGGGAGGCGGGTCTCTCGCCATTTGCCTGCTAATTCCGGTGCCCATTCTTCAATTTGTACAGCCCCCCATGTCCCTAAATATAACATGGCGATCGTTCCGTCTTTAAGGGCCCGCACCCCAGAAGGTGTCCATATGTCTATTGAGGCCGCGAGACCGTTATTATTGATTTGTTTACCAATATTGATGGCCTGAAGAAATTTGTCATTATTACGCGAAAAATTAAGACGAGAATCAAATAAACCTTGGGTACTCTCGAAAATTTGTACAACCTCAGGTGACCATTGAGTAATGTACCGATCATCGTTTTTCAATGCCTTAGCAATCGCAATCCAGTTCTCGGGTGTCTCCATGAACTTTCCAAGTTGTTCAGGATCGGAAGGGAACCCGTACTGCTCCATAATATCCGACCGGTAATACGTGACCAGTGGTGAGGTACCGACCGGGAAACCAATTAATTTCGTCTCGGTGTGAGAAAGGTTGCTTCTCCACAGGTGTTCACTAAAGTCTAAACGATATTTCTCTGCACCGTAATCCAACAGGTCCTCTAATCCATTAATTGCTGTAAACTGACCGAACTGCTCACTGTCACTCACCATAATGTCAGGAGTTACGCCGTCTGCAATGGCATGAAGATAAGCGGATACATAAGCATCATACCCGAATGTTTTCATTTTCACGGATACATTGGGGTATTTTTTCTCAAAAGCTTTTATCGCCTGTTCCAAACCGCTGTAGTAACTCCAAAGTTCCAACTCCACTGGCTCTGTAGACAAGTTACCTGAGGATAATGAAGCGGGCACCTCAGTAACAGGAACGATATCGTGTTGGTTGCATCCTGTTAACGTTGTAACTAAAAGAACACAAGATACAAATATGATAAAGAACGATTTTCTCATGATCAAGCTCCTCCGATTGGCTTACTGACTATATTCAGTAATCAAATATTGCTCAAAATTGCTAGAATTTAGCGGTTTACTGAAATAGAATCCCTGCAGTTTATCGCATTCCAAACGAGTAAAAAAGTCTCGTTCTTGCTCGGTCTCGATACCTTCCGCAACGACCTTCAGCCCCATACTATGAGCAAGCTCAATCACTGCTTTTACGATGGATGATTTCATCTCGCTCTGTTCCGCGTCTTGAATGAATGTCCTGTCAAGTTTGACCACGGAGATCGGCAGCCTCTGCAATTGACTTAGTGAAGAATAGCCAGTACCGAAATCATCAATGGAGATTTGAATTCCCATGTTCCGCAGTTGAGTCAACGTCTCAATGACGGGATCCATCTGCTTGATAAATACACTCTCGGTGATTTCAAGATTGATGTAACGTGCATTCAGCCCTGTCTCCTCTAGGATAGTGCGAATATTCTCAAGAAGGCCAGTCCGGTAGAACTGCTTCGCTGACAGATTGACAGACACCGGGATCTTGGGAAGACCGCGGTCTTGCCATTCCTTCACCTGCATACATGCTTTCCGGAGCACCCAAAGGTCAATGTCCACAATTAAGCCAGATGTCTCGGCAAGCGGAATAAATTTAGCCGGGGATATAATCCCGCCTTCTGGATGATGCCAACGGATTAGCACCTCGATTCCGGTGATCTTCCCTGATGCCGGACTGACCATTGGTTGGTACACAAGGAAGAACTGTTCATCTAGCAGCGCATTCCGTAGGCCATTCTCCAAGTACATCTTCTCATTGAGTGAGTCTTCCAGCGCCTGGCTAAAGAAATGGTAACTGCTTGTTCCTTGCTCCTTCGCGACATACATAGCCATATCTGCCTTTTTTAGAATGTCATCCATAGAAGTCCCATGTTCGGGATATAAGCTGATACCAATGCTGATCGTCGTGTAGAGGGATGAGCCGTCCAGCTCAAATGGCGCCTCAAAACAGTCGCAGATCCGCTCCGCGAAGTTTTGCGGTGCATTACTTGTTTCGTAGCACATGACAAACACAAATTCATCACCTCCCAATCGAAAAACTCTGCAACTTTCATCTGCAATCTCTATGAACCGTTCAGCTACTTTCCGCAAGAGAACATCGCCTACTGCATGACCAAGCGTATCATTGATTTGTTTAAAGCGGTTCAGGTCCATAAACATGACTGCGATCCGTCCGGTACGGTCGCCCTCTTGCAAGAGCAAGTCGCTTAGTACTTGATGGAACTGCAACCGATTCGGCAACGTGGTTAAGCTGTCATAATACGCTAATTGATGCAGCTTTTTCTCAGAAGATCGAAGCCGCTGGTTCATCCACAAGGCTTCCTGGAACATATGAAGTAGATTCTGGGACATATCCTTGAAATTATGAGTGAGTGAATCAATTTCCAGAATCCCACTGTTCGGCCATTCCAGAGAGACCATTTGCTTCAGTCTCACTGGCAGATTGGTCGTCGATCTGGCAAGCTGCATAAGGCTTCGACCAAGCCACCAGTTAATAATCCATGCCAGCAGGGCTGCGATGGTGACATTGGCGAGCATGTACAATAATTGATAAATGTATTCCCGGAATATTTGTACCTGATATGACTTGACAGGAACGCTAACCGAAATAATCAGCGGAAACCGTTCCATTGGAGCTGCGTAAACGTAACGAGCATTTCGCCATTGTTGGGTCGGAAGAAGCACTGTGGATTGAACAGGCACCTCAATCAAAAAGTTATCCTCAATAGGGATAACAGATTGGGTCTGCTCCCGATGTAGAGTGGATTCCTTACTGTTCGTGGCCAGCACCTTATTGTGTGGACTCGTAATGGTGATATCGAACAGCTTCTGCGTTGTATTGCGTTTGATCATTTCCTGCAAATATCCGATCTGAATTAGACCCTCCAACCGAACTCCTAGCACATCCTCCTGTTTCCACTGATCCAGTTCTCCCCTTATACTATTCGCCGTATTACTCGCCGTTTGCAGCGTCGTGCGGGTAGACACATCGTGTGCATTCCTTCCGTTAACGATCATATTCATGAGAAAAGGAAGGGCAACAAGCGTAATTGACAAATGAAATAAAACCCGGCGGAATGTAACCGGAAGAGGCATGTCCTTGGCAAGTCCAAGCCAACGACCCAGCGGCAGATAATTGATGAGCATTTCAGCGATTAAGGTATTAAATAGACCATTAGATGCTGTAATGGCAAACAGAAGGATGAATTCAATTAACGAGAACGTTCCGGATAACCAGCAAGCAATAAACGTAATTGGGGCACCGAGACACAACCAGAAAATGGCGTCGGGGCCGAGTAGGTAGCCTGGTCTTCTCACCTGCCAAAGCCCGATCCAGCAAACTTCAAGCAGAAATATGACAATATAAGAAGGATCATGATGAATGAATATGGCAGTAGCATAAATTATCCCGGTTACTGGCAGAACGATTCGCATTCCGTATAGTCGTACCAACATCAACAGAAGAATGTTCGTAAATGTAAACGTGATGCCGTAAATCAGTTGCAGATGTTGCGAAGCACTTCCCAAAGCCAACAGTAAAGCGCCTACAAAAAAGAACCACTTGCGATGGGATTTGAAATCAACAGAGGGTCTTCTCATTCTACAATCGCTCCTTCAGATGCTTGCCTTCGATATAGATAGAGTATAGGGACAAGATCTGCCTGCTTTTGTTATAAAAAAAGACCAAACAGGAGCTTAGGCGGCCCATTGGTCTGCATATAACATAAATAATATGTTTCTCTATGTATGTGATCTGCAGCCCGGCTATCATGCAAATGCTTTAGACCCGTGGCTTTGCGTCCCATGCTTTCGCATAGTTTGCCTGTTATATAGAATCCTATATTAACCTAATTTTACTATAAATAACTCTGCGTGAATAGAATTTCCGACCTATATTATTTTAAAATTTATAAAAAAGATTTTGCAATCCAACAAACACCCCTTTTGGATTTCTCTCAAATCTCCAAATAAAAGCGTTATAGTAATAACACAAATGGTTATTGGGTTATTTATGTCTGGAACTCTGATCCAGTCTAAGACTTTATTTTATCTATCCGCTGTCCATTTTTTGCTTCTACCATTCATTATCATGTAAAATAGACTTATCATCATAATCTGAATTATTAGGAGAACACGAATTGAAAGAACTTGAAAATAGCCCTCTTGTGCTCAATCAGATTTCTTTACAGGATTTGGGGTCGTGGGAATTAGACAATGACTTTTTACAGCAATTAGATGAGTGGAAGAAACTCCCGATGTTATATCAATTAGCTCTAGATGAGCTACAGAATAAGATTAAGCTGATCAAGACAGAATTGAAACAACAAGACGGTTACAGTCCTATTGAACATATAAAAGTCCGCATCAAAGAACCTAAGAGCATTATTGAAAAAATGAAACGCAAAGGATATAACCTCACCGTAGAGAATATGCTAAATAATATACACGACATTGCCGGAATGCGTATCGTATGCGCCTTTGTCAAAGATATTTACCGGTTACTTGAACATTTCCAGCAACGATCTGACATCCGCGTACTGGAGGTTAAGGATTATATTGAACATCCTAAGCCTAACGGATACCAGAGCCTGCATGTTATTCTTGCTGTACCCATGGTGTTGTTTGAAGGGACGCGCTGGATCAAGGTAGAGATTCAACTAAGAACGTTAGCTATGGATTTCTGGGCAAGCATGGAACACATCCTATTCTACAAGTATGACAAACAGGTTCCACCGCATGTACTTGATGAACTGAAAGAAGCTGCGGTAGCTGCCGAAGCACTCGATCAGAAGATGCTCAGAATTCAAAAAGAAATTCTTGCTCAATCTCAAGAAATGTTACAGAACAACGTGATCATGATAACCGACAAAAGACAAGACAAAAATACCTGATGAGTATAACAAGAAGAAACGTTTAAAGTCCTTGAAGGGACGGTAACCGTTTCTCGTAGAAATATAAGCAAAGTTTAGTAAAAACTTAACCTTTCTTATATTTTAAAAAGGAGTTGCTCTCTACTTTCTAGAGAGCAACTCCTTTTTTATTATAAATATTAGAAAGGTTAAACTTTCTAATATTTCATCAGTAAACGAATGCCGTTCTTTTGGGACGACGAAGTCTTTGGACTACAGCTTAATATTAGCGTCATCAAAGTATTCCTCTAACGTTAATACACTAGCCGCTAGATCAGGCGCCAAGTCGGTACCAATATACCGGATATGCCACGGTTCATATACATAACCTGTTACTGCTTCTTGACCTTCGGGATAACGAATAATGAAACCGAACTCTGGTGCATGTTCTGCTAACCATTGTCCTTCCACAGATCCACCAAATACTTCTTCAATAGCATTATTAACACTCGGACTTGATACATCTATCGACAGTCCAGTCTGATGTTCACTCGTCCCCGGAACTGCACTTACTTGAGAAGTATATTCTTCTCCCTTCGTGCGAACGTTATTCTCGTAAATAGACTTTTGACGAGAATAGGAACGATAGCCAGATACCGCCCGTAACTCTATACCATCAGACTTCGCCTCCGCAAATAGCTTCTCTAAAGCTTCTGCTGCTTCTTTGCGCATGTGGCGCTTCTCATGAGGTTCGTCGAAAGAAAATGGGACGTTCGGCTCTACTAGATCTTTCGGTTCGTAGCCCTCGGGAAGACTGCGCTTCTTATTCACAACAACCGTGACCGCTTCAGGATTGGTAACAATAGCAATACCGCCAACACCTTGCTCCATGGTCGCTTGCAGTGAATTTTCACTCCGCTTTGCCATAACAGCCGTAGCTTGTCCTTCAGCTGGAGATAGCAAAGCTTGTCCTTCCTGCTGCCCTGAGCCTCCCGTATCCGATTCACATCCTGCTAATAGCATGGCGGGTAGTATTAGAGCAGCAAACACCCCCCATCTCCAGTTTCTTGTCTTCTCCGTCTGTGAATTCATCTGAATTCTCCCTTCAATGTGACTTATTTCTCTAGGTTGTGTAATCCCTTATTCCACCCATTTACGGCGAAGTTTCTCTGCATTATCCGATGCTTTTTTCATAACCATTCGAAGTACTTTGGTCACTCCAGTCGTTTCTTGAAGCAATGGCGTCCAATCGTCAGGGACGAACTTATCATCCTGTACAGGTGATAAACGTAAAGTGATACTCTGGAATATCGGACCCGGTTCATGTAGTCGCCCTTGCTCCACAGACTCTGATACCCATTCCCCAGGAGATGGGCCACTCCTGCCCTTCTCCTGTATTAAAGAAGCTTCTATTACTGCAATATCTTGCTCTTGGGCAGACATTCTGGATGCCCAAGATCCGAATACTGCAGCTAATATTTCTTTTCGTGTCAATCCCATCAATGTTAATCGTTGCATTGGATCAGCGGATAAGCTTTGCTGTGCATGTTCACGAACTTCCTCCACATGACGACAGCTAGCTTCTTCGCAAGAACAAGTTGCAGGTAACATAACTAATTCTACAGCTGTGGGCAATAACTCTTCAATCCACGGCACTACCGAACCACGTAACAGACAATACAAATCCTGTGGGACACTGTTTAGACCTACAAGAATATCTTCTTTCGTTACTATAGATATTGGCGCCACCAGTATATTCACATTATAACTCATACGCTCTTCTATCATTGAATTAAATGAATTTGTGATTGTCCCATTCAGCATGCCAGGACGGATATCCATTGTTATTTCTGCCATCTCTGTCACCTTAGCCCTCCTAGACTCTTTATGCCTAAACCTAAAGTGTAATTACATCCAATCCTCACCCTGTAAGGCAATAAGATCTCGTAGCTCCGTATCAGACATCTCTGTAAGCCACGTTTCACCGGAACCTACAACCTGTTCGGAAAGTGATTTCTTATGCTCAATAAGCTCATCAATACGCTCCTCAAGAGTTCCTTGGCAGATCAGCTTGTGTACCTGCACATTCTTGTTCTGACCAATACGAAATACTCGGTCCGTCGCTTGGTTCTCCACAGCGGGATTCCACCAACGATCATAGTGCAGCACATGATTTGCACGAGTTAGATTGAGTCCTACGCCACCAGCCTTAAGAGAAAGGACAAAGAACTTAGGACCGCCTTCCTCTTGGAAATGACGGACCATTTCATCACGTTCCTGCTGAGGGACTCCCCCATGCAGAAAGGAAGGTGCTTTGCCATACCTAGCAGCCAAGCGTGATACGATAAGATGCCCCATTCCTACGTACTGCGTAAATATGAGCGCAGATTCCCCATTCTCAGCAATGTTATCAAGTAGCTCCAATAGACGCTCCATTTTGCCAGAAGCTTCTTGCTTCGTTGCCCGGTGCTCTTCCTTACCTAGCAACTGAGGGTGATCACAAATTTGCTTTAGCTTAGTCAGTGAAGATAGTACTAGGCCCTTTCTTGCGATACCTGATTGCTGCTCAATCTGAACTAGCATTTGATCTACCACAGCCTGATACATCGCCCCTTGGACATCCGTTAACGTACAATAGGACTTCAGTTCAATCTTCTCTGGAAGATCCTTACGGATATCTGGATCGCTCTTAAGTCTGCGCAGCATGAACGGAGCCACCAGCTTATGCAGCTCCTGTAAACGTCCCGGATCACCTTCCCCAGATGTATAGCGATGGCGGAATGATGATGAAGTACCCAGATAGCCTGGATTGAGAAATTGAAAAATAGACCACAATTCACCTAAACGATTCTCTACAGGTGTACCCGTCATAGCTATTCGGTGCGGAGCAGATAATCGCATCACACTTTGTGCTTGTTTGGTACGGTAATTCTTAATATATTGTGCTTCATCCAGTACAATGGAGTCCCAAGATACTTGGGCTAGATCCACACTATCTCTACCAGACAAATGATATGTCGTAAGTATCACATGATGCTTCGCAGTCTGTTCCATGAATTGCTCTCCATGGAGCCTGCGATTCCCATGATGAATATAGAGCGATAAATCAGGACCGAAGCGTTGTAGTTCCCTTTGCCAGTTCCCAAGTAGCGACGTAGGACACACAATAAGTACTGGACCGGATTCCTCCGTCATGTGCTCTAACAAGCATGTTATCACCTGTATTGTCTTTCCAAGACCCATATCATCCGCCAGACATACCCCGAATCCTAGATCTCGCATCGCTGCAAGCCACTGAAATCCACGTTCTTGATAAGGACGTAATACACCGTGGAGTTGGGGTGGAACTTCTCTAGCCGGAACGCGGCGTGAACTATTGCCTTCCAGTAAGGAGGATAACATCCCCACCGTTTCCACGCCCATGACGGCGAGGCCCTTCCACATCCGATCATCGCCATCTCCGGCAGCCAAATGCATCCAATCGGACATTTCCATTTGGCCCTTCTCGTGGCGCTTAATATAACGAAGTACTTGCCTAATCTCCTTAAGATCCACTTCAATCCATTCACCACGAAATTGCGTATAAGGCATATCCGCTTCTGCAAGTAATGCCATTTCTTCTTGAGTAAGGACTACCCCACCTAGTGCAGCCTCTATTTCAAACGAGACAAGATGTTCCATTCCGAGCGCTGAAGACTGCCCTTCATTACTCTCTGGTTGTAACATTTTCAAACTCAGTCCAACCCGGCGACGTTCACTGCTCCAGCGTGAGGGCAACTGAACGCTCACCCCTACTTCTTGTAGCAACGGTACCGATTGCCGAACAAAGGCAAATAATTGTTCAGGAGATAGCAACATGCCCTCAGGTGGCACTGAGTTACATAGCGATTCCTGAATTTCCATACAAATCTCCCCGGCAGCACCTAATACAAGCAAGAATTGCTCTTGTATAGCCAAGTATGCCTTACCTCGTACAGCCAGATCAGGCTCGGATCTTCCCCAGACGAAATGAGCGGGTAACCAGGTTCCATAATCATCCTGAATCTCAGCCCAAAAAGATACATACCATCGCTGCTCTTCCTCCAACATGCGTGGCTCCATACGTAGTCCTAAATTGAGTTGACCATTCTGCTGAGGCTGATCCTCATCATTTCCGATGGAAGGGATGGAAGTACCTCCTATGCTCGCTACCGTACTACTCAACTCTCCAATTTCATCTACAGATCCTTGTATCGGAAGATCGCGACTTGGTGTCAAAAGTCCGTTCCACCACAACACAGCAAGTGGCGAATACCCTCGACGATAGTTACCTATGTAACGAGTTAACTTCGCCTCCATCCCCTGCAATGCATCCTTTACTTCATAGTGAATAATATCGCTCAGAAAAGAGTGCAACACCGCTACTCCAGCGTCTTCTTTTGACTCCATCCCAGCAAATGCAGGAACCCCCAAAGCAAGTGGTGGTATCGCGCTTGCAAGCTGCAAGAAACGCTCTTCATCCGACTTCTCCGCCATCCTTGGTTTCCAGCGTGCAGTGACTACCTGTTCACCACTCCGTTTGCGAGAGCCCGCTGTTACAAGCGGTGCAGTGCCAGGAGCAATATGTCCATGCAGTAGCGACTCTAATGCATATTGCGCTGTCTTCACCCAATAGTGCATTTCAGCGCCTGACTGTATACTCTGCGCTACAAGAGCCTCTTCGTCCCATGCAAGCAACATAAAGAAAGCATCCTGTGCAGACAGAGCTAACCCTTCCAAGGTTCTGCCCATCAATTGGCGCCTCTCACCACGTCTGTTCAC
Source organism: Paenibacillus sp. IHBB 10380 (assembly GCF_000949425.1). Lineage (NCBI taxonomy): Bacteria > Bacillati > Bacillota > Bacilli > Caryophanales > Paenibacillaceae > Paenibacillus > Paenibacillus sp. IHBB 10380. Next base: position 5,378,001 of record NZ_CP010976.1, on the reverse strand, counting down.
CTTCGCATTCGAAGTAGGAGAAGGATAACGTAGCTCTGCTAATCGAAGCGTAGCATTTGCAAAAGGACGGAATCCACCCTTAAATTCAAGTTGTCTCACAACCCGGCTCCAAGCATCTACTCTAGGCTCAGATACCTCACCGGAAAAGCAAAAAAACACATCACCTAGCCATACGCCATATAGCGGTTGATTCATCGTTGTCTCCTGTCATTCGACTGCTCACATATTTTAATTACATCTTTATAGAGGCTGTTCAAAAAAATCGTCTATTGATCACGAAGTAACGCAAGAAGAATATTCGGCATCGTAAGCATAAGCTATGTGCTGAATAGACGATTTTTTGAACACGCACTTTATACAAAAAGATTGGATATATAAAACCTTCTAAATTTAAAAGTCTAATTATAATTATGCTCTCTTTAGAAGGTTTTATAATGTGAAAAAACCCACCTTAAGTTTTATCTTGAAAGGTAGGTTTTTGATTGTTAGAAACGACAAAAACGAATGTCTTCATTCCAGATCAATATTAAACAAGGGTTCAATCTGCACTACTTATCATACCATATGCACAGAATTAATAACAACCAAACTGTTAAGTATCAACAAATTTAAAAGACATCCATTTTCACTCTAAACATGTTCTTTCCCCATAATTTTGGGTATATCATTATAGTAAGTCCATCATTGTGGTAACAATACATCTATGGTTATGAATAGGAGGCTACTGTCTATGTTAAAAAAAATAATTACAAATGGTGGAATGTCCTTGCTTTTCTTGCGATGATGCTAATTAACGTGTTAGTCAGTACGACTACCTTAGTGGGAGGAAGAAAGACGGGGGATGTCTCCGATATGTATCCAACCTATATAACACCTGCTGGATATGCCTTTACCATTTGGTCAGTCATCTATATACTTCTGGCAGGATTTGTGATTTATCAGTTCAGTCGATCGAATGAAAGTCGTGATTCGATACAATCCATCGGAACTTGGTTCATCGTGAGTTGCCTTCTTAATATCGCATGGTTGTTATTATGGCAATATCTATACATAGAGATTTCTGTCATTGCTATGGTTCTACTGCTACTCAGCCTCATGGTCTTATATGTTCGGACCCGTCGTATCTCCTATCCTACAATAGGTGAATTCTGGTTCGTGAAATTACCCTTTAGCCTATACTTAGGATGGATCTGCGTGGCGACTATTCTGAATGTAAGTATAGCTCTTACCAAAAATGAGTGGGGTGCCTTTGAAATTAGCGATGTCACCTGGTCTGTCATCATGCTCTGTGTTGGCAGTGTTCTAGCTATCCTTGTCAGCTTCCCTTACCGTGATAGTGCCTTCCCATTAGTCTTCGTGTGGGCATACATTGCAATAGCAATGGAGCACAGAGAAGTTGACAAGGTCTTCCTTGCTGCTTGCATCCTCGCTGCAATACTGTTCCTTTACGCCATATGGTTATTCTTTATCCGCAATCGGGATCGGGACTAGCGTCGTTCAATGTACACAAAAAGCTGAGCCCACGCAGTTGTGCGCTTGGCTCAGCTTTTTTAAATCATTAAGACTAATTTTTCAATACGATAACTTCAATCTCCACTAATGCATCCTTAGGTAGACGTGCTACCTCAACGGCACTTCGTGCAGGGTATGGCTCAGAGAAGAAAGAACTGTATACTTCATTCATAGCTACAAAGTCATTCATATCTTTTAGAAACACAGTAGTTTTGATAATCTGTCCCATCTCCGCACCTGCAGCTTCTAAAATAGCTTTCACATTATTAAGGGATTGGCGTGTTTGTTCTTGTACGCCCTCACCGAATTGTCCAGTCTCAGGATTAAGTCCTAATTGACCTGATGTATAAATGAAGCCTCCGCCCTCTATCGCTTGGCTATAAGGTCCGATTGCTCCTGGAGCAGACTTCGTTGCAATGACTTGTTTACTCATTATTTATATCTCCTTTCATATGTAGAAACTTCTATTATTGTACCAGCCCTAGTACATGAATAACATCATTAGGATAAATATGTACCCCTGGCGTACCTATTACTGCAATATTTACCATCGCATGTGCCACGGTCTTCGCAGGTATCGCGCGGTATTTCAAGCCATTACCTCGAAAAAGAAAATCGAAGCTCGTCATAAACCATGCTCCTGCCATTTCCCCAAAACGTTTCTCTCCTCGTACACCTAATAACAGTGACGGACGGAATAGATGAACTGAAGATAACCTCAGTCTCGTTAGAGCTTCTTCCAGCTCCCCTTTGGTACGGCTATAGAAAATACGGGACGCAGGATCAGCCCCCATAGATGACACAGATAGAAATTGACGTACTCCAGCCTGCTGGGCCAACTTAGCTGCATGTAAAGGATATTCAAAATCTATTTGGCGGAAACTCTCCTGAGACCCCGCCTTCTTAATTGTTGTGCCTAGACAACAGAACACATCTCGTACATTTACAAACTCATCTCCATACTGATCTAATTCTTCCCAATTTAGAATAATCTGAGTTAGCTTCGGATGCTCCATTTCTAGAGGTCTCCTCACCAGCACCTTCACTTCGTCGTATTCCTCGCGGTCCAGCAATTCTTTAACTACGAATCCACCAACTAAGCCCGTGGCTCCTAACACCATAGCTTGAAATCCCATATATTCCTCCTCGACGTTTTTAAAGCGCTCTTATGTTTCTTTAAGAATACGACGCCCCCACGTTAGAGCAACAAGTAACATAATAACACCTACTGCTGTTTGAAATCCATACTGTTGAATCCATGTCGGCCAGTCGTTCATGACCCTATATATTTGACCACCAAGCAGGGGTCCGAGAAAAGAAGTTAGACCTGTTATTGCTGAATACATCGCAATAAACATCGGTCGTTCACTCTTGGGGGTATCCCCAATGATAAAGTTAAAGGCTAGCTGGTTAAATCCACCGACCCCAACGCCCAATAATATATGTATGACGACTAACACTAGCATCATAGGAAGAATCGCAAGTAAACCCCATGTGAGACTAGATGCTGCTATTAGGGGTAATGTCCAGAATAACAGTGTTTTATTACTAAATTTCACATTCAGATTGCCCCAAATATAAAAACTAGCCATCATAGACACCGTCTGAATGACAGTAAGTAATGAAACGCTTTCATAATTAATATGCAATAAGTCCAACATGACGTAAGAATACAGCGGTACAATTAATGTTTGGAGAAATAACCATCCTGCAAGAAAAATAGTTGATTTCATAAAAGGTCCATCATGTAATGGCCTCTTCATCATCGGAAGAAAGCGATTTTCAACCGAGCGTTCGAAGGGAACGTCTGGATACAAGAAGAACGTACCAATGTTACAAATTGCAAAAAATCCTGCCACACTAAATAAAATTGTAAATGCTACACTACCGGGATAATCATCTAATATCCTGCCGCCTATAAATAACAAAATGCCTCCCAGAGCGTTTAAGAACGTGTTACGAATCCCAAAGTATCTTCCTCTGACTGCTGCTGGTACGATATCACTAATAAGAGATGTCCAGATCATACCCCCCACTGCATTAGCCATAAAGGCCGAGAAATAAACAATAATAAATATCGGGACCCACCATTCCTTAGGGAATAGAAAAGGAATCAGTCCAGTAGCACTCCATAATAACCTGTGTAGAGATACAAATATAATGAGCGTCCATTTACGACTTCTTAATTTCTGAATCATAAATGCAATAAAAATTTGTGCGATGTTAACAAAGGTTGTAATCGCTAGCACAAACCCTACTACACTTGCTCCTGCGCCCAAATACAATAAATATGCTGTCAGAAAAGGGCCTCCCAGAAGAGTCTGGAAAATAGTGGCTGGTACACCTTCCAATGTTGCAATGAACAACTGTTTACGTTGAATCGAGAATTTCCGTCGCTGTCTTCCCTTAGAAGCCGTACGAATGGGGATGCACTCCTTTTAATAAAGGTTGTTTAAAAAGCCATCTATTGATCAGGAAGTAAAGCTAAAGTAGCTTTACTTCTCTCATTTGTCCCCATTCTACACGCACAATATCATCTGTCAATATGATTTAGTGGTAAATATAGCGAAAACTTACTGCCCTCTCCTTCAACGCTTTCCATGTGTATAAAGATAGATTAAGGGATTCATTGTACTCATGAAAAAGAAGCCTAGATCTCAAGGATTTATGCTCCTCATACAAATTTTGATTGTTTACAATTTAAATATAATTGTTATGATAGAACTTATTTATATAAAGGGGTTATACACGTGATTGACCAACCTATTAAAACCTATCTAAGATCCCTCAGCCTACTAGGATCATTGGGTATAATGGGTATATTCTATACCCTACTGAATGGGAGATCTCATGGTGCTTTTATTCTTAATTCACCTATTGATCAGATGATTCCAGTGATACCTGCGATGGGAATCGTATATTTAGGGTGGTATCCATTCATTTTTATAGCGATGGCTTATTTGTGTTGGAAGGATCGTCAGCTTTACATACGTACACTGATTACTATGAACATTAGCCTGATATTCTGTTATTTGATCTACTATTATTTCCAGACGAGTGTTCCACGGCCCATCGTCACAGGTAACAGCTGGGACGTTCTTATACTCCAATATATTTATAGTCAGGATCAGCCCTTTAACTGTTTCCCCAGTATTCACGCTCTTCACTCCTATCTTGTCTTGAGAGCCGCGTGGATTTCGAAGGTTATTCGTAAACGTGCCAGAATCGTTATTTCTATTTGTTCAATTCTGATCATTGTCTCCACTTTTATGATTAAACAGCATGTGATCTATGATGCACTTGGAGCCATTCTTCTCAGCGAAGCAGTCATTCTATTATTACAAGCAGCGTTAAGAATACGCAAAAAAGCCCACATCAAATGGTATGAGAGATACAGTTAATGATAAAAGGAGGGCTAATCCCTCCTTTTGATGTGTCTTTCTTCATTCCCCAACTCCTCAGCAATTGTTATAATGGACTCTTAACTGAGCTCATCCTCATTAATAAAATAAATTTTTAAAACTTGTCCCTTTGATGTGATTTTTTTCACATTAATAGGGATACATATCGTGGTACGATATCACCGAAATACATAAATATTTTATATTTAAAATATTAAATATATCAATTATATATTTTCTCTTAATTAACTATTAAGGTAATTAAATGCAATTATGTTATTAAAATGTGCAACGCAACATTTTAATATATATACTTTATAAAAAAAAATGGAGGTCAATACAAATGAAAAAGAAATGGTCTGTTCTTTTATGCAGCTTGTTACTAGTGGGGATGCTTGCAGCATGTGGTAAGGAAGAGAATGCTGCTCCAGTCACTACAGAACCAGCAACAACTACGGATTCTACAACGCCAGCGGCGACAGAAGAATCTGGTAAGCATGCGGATGGCTCCTATTATGCTGAAGGAGAATTTGATGCAGCAAGTGGATGGAAGCCTTATATCGTTCTTACCGTTAAAGATGGCAAGATTGCTACAGCGGATTGGAACTTTGTAAGTAATAAGGGTGGCCCTGATAAGAAAGCATTAGATAAAGCCGGTAAATATGGCATGAAAGAAAAAGGAAATGCCCAAGCCAACTGGTATGAACAAGCTGCTTCTGCAGAGAAATTCCTAATAGATAAACAAGACCCAGCAGCCATTACGCTCAATGCAGAAGGCAAAACAGATGCAATCACTGGCGTATCCATTCATGTTAGTGACCTAGCTAATCTTTCTAAAAAAGCTCTAGATGCAGGCCCTGCTGAACCAGGTACTTACAAAGACGGATCGTACCATGCAGAAGGTGACCAATTCGATCCTGAATCTGGTTGGAAATCAACAGTTGACCTGACAGTTGCTAATGGCAAAATTATTTATGCTTTTTACAGTGGTGTAAATGAAGCTGGTGATGACAAACAGGCCTACTCTATCGAAGGTAAATATGGAATGAAGGAAAAAGGTGGATCTGCCAGTGAATGGCACGAAGAAGCTCAGGCAGCAGAAGCCTTTCTTATAGAGAAACAAGATCCAGCAGCTTTAGCTGTCAATGCCGAAGGCAAGACAGATGCGATTACAGGCGTTACCATCCATGTTGCGGATTTCGTAACCCTATCTGAAAAAGCACTTGAAGGTGCGAAGTAATCATATTTCCGACATAAACGAGGTGAACTTCTAGTGAAAAAAATAGTCGTTTTGGGCGGAGGCTACGGTGGTGTTCTTACCGCCAAAAAGCTTGCCAGCAAATTCAAAAAAAATGACGATATCGCAATCCAACTGATCGATCGTAACCCTTATCATACTTTGTTAACTGAACTACATGAGGTTGCTGCTAACCGCACACCTGAAGATGCCGTCAAGGTTGATCTCAAGAAGATTTTCGCGAATCAAAAGGTGGATGTTGTCCTTGACGACATTCAAAATATCGATTTCAAAAGCAAAAAACTGAAGTCTGATAAGGCAACTTACGCATATGATTACTTAGTCATTGGTACAGGTAGTAAACCTACTTTCTTCGGAATTCCAGGTGCCGAGGAGAATACCTTTTCACTGTGGTCTTTCGACGATGCCGTTCGCTTGAAACAACAGATTCGCAATATGTTCAGTGAAGCATCCAAGGAATCAGATCCAATCATACGCAAGACGAAATTATCCTTTGTTGTTGTAGGTGCTGGATTCACGGGTGTTGAGCTCGTGGGTGAAATGGCTGAGTTCCGCGACGAGCTTTGCAAAGAATTCTACATTGAACCTAAGGATGTTCGTCTGGTTGTAGCCGATATGGCTCCTAAGATTCTGCCGATTCTCCCAGATAAGCTCATTGCTAAATCTGAGAAACATCTCCGTAAGATGGGCGTAGAGATTATTACGAGCGCCAAAATTACAGGTGTTGAACCGACAGCCGTTAAGCTGGGTGATCAAGAAGTCGCAGCCAATACGATTATATGGACTGCTGGTGTAGAAGGATCTGATCTTGTTGGTACATTAGATGTGAAACAAGAAGGTCGGAAACGTATTGTTACAAACGACAAGCTCCAAAGCTTAGATCACGAGAATGTCTATGTTGTCGGAGACAATATATTTTACATTCCTGAAGGTGAGACTCGCCCGGTTCCACAAATGGTCGAGAATGCTGAAGCTGCTGCTCCAATCATTGCACATAACATTCATTCTGATGTGACTGGCAAGGATAAGAAATCCTACAAGCCTACTTTCCATGGCACCATGGTATCTATTGGTAGTCGCTATGGCGTTGCTAATGTAGGGCTCCCTAGCAAAATGTTTATGCTCACTGGATTTATGGCACTATTATCTAAGCACTTCATCAATATGTTCTATCTATCCATGGTTGCTGGTTTTAATAAAGTATGGACTTATATGATGCATGAATTTTTCCATGTTGAGAACCGTAGAAGCTTTCTAGGAGGCCATTTCTCGAAACGTTCTCCAAATTTCTGGCTTGTCCCTCTTCGGATCTACTTAGGTTGGATGTGGCTCCATGAGGGCTGGGAGAAACTCGGTAAAATTATAGAAGAACCATCTAGGATATTCTTGATCCCTGCTTCTCCTTTGGCAGATGCCACTTCTGCAGCAAGTGAAGCAGTAAGTAATGTTGCGCAAGCGGTGGATGCACAGACTGCAGCTTCTGCTGTTGCCTCAACAGGAGAGACGTTGACAGCCTTACCTGTTCCTGGATTCATTACGAGTCTGATGAATACATTTATGGACATATTCTTCTATCATGCGGACGGTAGCTATACTATCCTAGCTCAAGTATTCCAAACCGGTATGGTGCTTGCAGAGATTACATTTGGTATTCTCCTCATTCTTGGTCTGTTCACAGCCATCGCATCCATTGCAACGGTTGGTATGGGCGTCATGATCTGGACATCTGGTATGGCTCCTTACGAAATGCTCTGGTTTGTAACAGCTGCAATTGCTACAATCGGCGGCTCAGGAAGCGTATTTGGTCTTGACTACTATGTACTTCCTTGGCTCAAGAAACAGTGGAAGAAAATACCGTTAGTGCGGCGTTGGTACCTCTTTACAGATTAAGCCGTGAATGAGTGCCGTAGGTGAAGATACCTTTCAATTGAGAATCATATCACCAACGACCAGATAAACAAATTAGAGTAATGTACAGTCATTGTACATTACTCTCCTTATTTCTAAGGTTATGAAGACTACAGAACCGATTCCAAGGGGTGAAGCTTATGAACGCACAACTTATGAATGAATCCTTACGCTTACTTCAGGCCGAATGTTCACCCAAGGCCGGAATTGAGATGAATATTATAGATCAAACCGATCTACTCGTTATGAGTTCTCTTTTGAATAGTTATGACTTTGTGTATACACGTAAAATACATCTGTTAACGTTATATGCCGTGTTGTCTTTGGCTACTAAACGTCATCAAGACTGTAGTTACACTGACCCTAATCTTACACGCAAAATACTTGACGGAGATTACTTATACAGTCTCTATATTCAATTGGCTCTTCAATTTGATGAGTATGATCTGATCTCATATATGGCACCCCGTATTAAGAAATGGCAAATCAAAGGTGCTGAAGGACATTCCAATGAAGCGTCGTTGTTCACCTACTTGGAACAGTTCTTAAATCTTGAATTCCAACACCATCAGGCCTCTAAGGCCATCGAACAGGTGGGTTAGAGCTATGAACTTACATGTTGCGCTTAACATTAACTTAAAACATATTAATCGAGATATCGAGAATATCGTGAAGCAAGATAAGGATGTTCCTTCTTCTTCTATGCTGTCTGAAAGTATACTGGCTCTCATTCGATCTGGTGGCAAAAGAATCCGTCCGATTATGGTCATCGTGGGAAGTAGGTTCGGCACTACACCCTCTGGGAAACTCCAGATGAAACTTGCAGCTGCAGCTGAATTCATCCATGCGGCTTCACTCATTCATGATGATATCATCGATCATTCAGATATGCGCCGTGGTCAGCCTGCTCTTCATACCAAGACAGGTGTAGCAGAAGCTGTTCATATTGGCAGCTATATGTCAGCTCGCGTAATTGAACTTCTCTCCATGCATTCTACGGATAGAGAACGCTTTGTACATGATTTATCCGCTATTTCAACTGCACAACTCTGTCTAGGTGAATATGAGCAATTAGATCATAAGTATGATTACGACCTCACATCAGAACAGTATCTTGAGAAATCAAGAAATAAGACCGCTCAATTAATGGCCACATGTTTACGGGTTGGAGCGCTGTCTACGGGAACATCAGTCGAGGTTGCTGATCTACTCTATCAATTCGGTGAACACGTTGGCATGTCTTTTCAAATTCAGGATGATTTACTTGATTTCACGCAAACCCCCGAAATGTTAGGTAAACCCGCAGGAAACGATTTAATCCATGGTCAAGTTACGCTTCCCGTTCTATATGCTTTACAAATGCCCGAATTATCACCTCACATACGTGCCATTCATGCTGGTTCAAATCCTGAAGAAATAGAGAACGCCTTACAGCTTATCCGTTCTAGTGGCGCATTAGAAATGACAGAACAGCTAAGCCAGCAATATCTCGCACAAGCTCAAGCTATCATCGATAGCCTGTCCACATTCCCTGCACATCAGGACCTACAGGTACTGCTGCAATATTTCTCAAAGCGTGAGTCTTAGATGGCTCAATATTAAAATCAGTATTAAAAATGTATAGTGTTGATAAATGACCGCTACGCGGACGGATTGTCATTCCGATCGCTGTTGCCCCCAAATTTTCTCAAATATACCGCTGTTTGCGGTAAAATTCGGGGGCAAAGGCGAACGCTGACGCTTCTACACGACAATTCCGTCCTCTCCGCTATGATTCAAGCATAGACTTCTATTTCCAGCAAGCACTGATTATAAATGGAGCCTGAATTAAATTAGAAGAAGTAATTCTAAACATGATCCAACAATGAGAAAGGATTGAGCTATAAGGGTTTATCCCGTATGGCTCAATCCTTTCTCATTTTCTTTATCAATATAATTACTAAATAGAGACGAGACGGTACTATGACCACTTTATTGAAGAAGGGCCATGCTTACCGCCTTTTAGATGAATAATATTAATTATGGCTCAAAAGCAATATCAGTGCTTACAGAATACAACGGATCATGCAGAGGGTAGCGAAGAGGACGGAATTGTTCTGGAGAAGCGATAGCGTTCGCCTTTGCCATTGGATTTCTACCGCTATAGGCGGTATATAATCAAGAAATCTAAGGGCAACAGCGATCGTAAGAATAATCCGTCATCGTAGCGGTCTTCCAACACTAATGTTTATCAAGCACAAGTTTTGGTGTTAAGTCTTTATTATTAGACACAAATAAAGCACCCCCTACATCCGCTAGATTAGGAAGGTGCTTACCGTAACAATCATGATCTAAAGTTAGCCAACAAAGAAGAAATCAATTAACGTAAAGATAACAATAACCATGCTGATCACCTGATTTAAGTTATAGGATGCTACCTTCATCAGTTTAGTATTGTTAGGCTTAATGATCCCATGTTCCGTCATGAGAAGAATAGCAGCGATACCTAGACCAACAAGATATATCCAGCTTAGATGTCTAGCATAATATAAGAATAATAGTAGCATCATCATGATCAGATGCATCCCTTTAGCCATCCATAGAGCAGACTTCAATCCGAAGAAGCTTGGAATAGACCAGAGACCATGACTTCGATCAAATTCAATATCCTGCGTACCATAGATAACATCAAACCCTGCAATCCAGAGCATCACCACGGTTCCCAGCACGAAAGGTGTGAATGCAAATTGCCCGGTGACAGCGAACCATGCACCAATCGGTGCAGAGGCAATAACAAAACCTAGGTAGAGATGGCTAAGCCACGTAAACCGCTTCGTGTACGAGTATACCGTGATAAGAACAATGGCTACTGGCGATAAGATCATACATAACGGATTAAGCATCGAAGCGGCACATATGAATATTACATAATTGATGATGACGAATATCGTTACTTCTCTCGTCTGAAGTAGCCGTTGAGGAAGATGGCGACTAGCTGTGCGTGGATTCTGTGCATCATACTTACGATCCGCTAGTCGATTGAAGGCATTAGCTCCATTCCGAGCACCAATTAGTGCAATCAATCCCCATATCATCACCCATGCCGAAGGCCAGCCTTCCGCCGCCCACACCATGGAAATGATAGCGAAGGGAAGTGAGAATAACGTGTGTGAGAACATCACAAGTTCACCAAATTGTTTGGTCTTATGAAATATTGTTTTCCTTGTCATCGTTGTTCCAGCGTTCATCTGATGGTCCACTCCCCTTCTTAAATCTCTACCTTCTCAGGAAGCTCTAAACTATTTAATACAGCATCTAGTGCAGCTATCATATTCTCAATATCTTCTTGCTGAATAATTAATGGGGGTTGAAAGGCTAATACATTACGATAAATGCCATTCTTACCAATCAGGTAGCCCTGATCCTTCATCTTCTCAAGCACCTGATCCACATATTCAGCACCGAGATTCGGATGATTAGTAAGTAATTCAACGCCAATCATTAGTCCCTTTCCTCGCACTTCCGAGATAACGAAGGAATGCTTATGCATAAGTTCCTCCAACGCTTGTATGAACATATCCCCTATACGCTCTGAGCGTTCCACAAGCTTTTCTTCACGGATATAATCCAACACAGCCATGGCTGTAACAGAAGATACTGGATTACCTCCAAAGGTGGACGCTGACGGTCGATTCAAAGACTTCGCTATATGATCTGTTGTAGCAAAAGCAGCCACGGGAACACCATTGCCTAACGCCTTTGCCATAGAAATAATATCCGGCACAACGTCGAAGTGCTCCATGGCGAACATCCGACCTGTACGACCAAACCCCGTCTGAATTTCATCTGCGATCATGAGAATGCCATACGATTCAAGACGCCGCTTAACCTCTCGGAAGTATCCCTCCGCAGGCAGGATGATACCCCCATTTCCCTGAATCGGCTCGATGATCATGGCAGCAATTGAATGACCTTTAACTTCCAGCACCTCATCTAACGCCTTCAATGATAGCTCGGCTGCTTCGACTGGAGTCATCTCAGCGTCATATGGACGGGGAATGAAGGACACATCCTCATCATCCAAGAATGGGTCCGTGCGCCACATAGACAAACCCGTAACACTCATCGTCAGATTACTACGACCATGTAGGCTATGCTCTAGTGAAATAAACCCTTTTCGTCCAGTATGCATACGTGCCAATAGAAGTGCTCCTTCATTAGCCTCTGTACCACTGTTAACAAAGAATGTACGACGGAGTGAACCCGGCAATACTTCTGCCAATCTTTCCGCCAGATCTACAATCGGCTGAGTTAAATAGATGGTCGAGGTATGTTGCAACTTCTTCAATTGCTGGACCGTTGCTTCCGTAATCGTTGGATTACAGTGACCACACGCAACAACAGACACACCGGCAAAGAAATCTGTATACATATTCCCCTGCTCGTCATATAGATGCTGCATAGAGCCACTGACGATTTGAGCTGGATTCTTATAGAAATGCTGGGTACAAGGATAGAAGTACGATTGCCGCTTAACCTTAATCTCTTCCGGTCCAATATGTTGTTCCATCGTTGCTTTCATCTACGTAATCTCCTCCATGTCTAGTTGGTATGCGATGTAACAAAAGATATTTAATTAAATTGCAAAGCTCCTAGCGTATATCCAGCATATACGGGTTGTAGTTGTTCAAATTGCTCTCCAGCAGAAGACTGCCCTTCCATAGCAGATTTATAAGCACGAATAATCGTACGCAGGTCATTTACAGCATAGGTGGCTCCCTCAATCCTTAAGCACGATAGACCCGCTTCAGCTAAATCCGTAACCATCGGTAAATAACATAGCTCTTTAGCCGATGTGAGATGGTTGCGTCCATTTTGATCTCGATATACTGGATTCTCACCCTTATCCGTCATCAGCACGAGTACTGAATTATCTACATATTGATTATCCTCTTCCGCTACTGGCTCCAATAGCTCTGTATTCTCATACAGGTCATGATCCATATACATCACTGTCGGCGTTCCATGTACCACGGCTTCCAACGGAACTTTTGTATGTTGCAACAGTCCTGCGAAATGCTCGGCTGTCATTTCTCCGGAAAGCGTCAATCGTGTAACTCCTAGATTGGCATACATTTCTGCTGACAAATGATTGTAGATATTCAAGCTAACATCTCCTATCATGGCATAGCCCTTATCCGCAAAAGCATGAATAGCACCGATACTGGTAACCAATATTCCGTCAATGCCAAGAGGCTCTTTGGATAACAATTCACTATATTGCTCGAAATGTAGCTCTGTCATCATTCTTGGGAGACCCAGATACAGCTTGGTTTGGCCTTTAATACCACTTAGCTCAGCTATATCCTTCTTCGTGAAAGGTACATCGGGAAGGAATACATCTCCCGAGAGATATAAATGATCGGCACCCTCTTCTATCACCATACGAGCCTGATCCATATTATTAACTCTAACAGCCAGCTCAGCACGAGCATGCTCATTCCGATCTACTTGAAGTAGGCGCTGCTGTAACTCTAATACTCGTTCTCCTGTTAATGCTCGTTCCGCAGTAGGTGTACTGAACACTTTACCTGTGCTATAGAATTTCCCTGTCCCTTCATACCGGCGATTAATGTTAGTCAAACCAGGTTTACCAAAAGCATAGGCAGTAGAGAAATCGCGTTTACGGTTATCATACAACGTCTTACTATCTTGGGTACGATTAAAACCAATAGGATCTTCAATATAACGATCAATAGCATCACCGTAGCTGTTAACAAGTGAAAGAATGAAATTCAGATCCCGCATTCGACCTTCAATTTTGAAAGAACAAATGCCTGATTCAATAAGCTCCGGAATATTCTCATACATATACATATCCTTAACGGCCATTGGATAATCGGTAGGGTAGACGTAGCCATCTTTTTTCACGCGATATTCCCATCTGCAAGGTTTCATGCATTTACCCCGACTTCCACTCATCCCAAAAACGACCGAACTAAAGCTACAGTTAGCGCCGTCCGCTACGCACATATCTCCATGAATGAAATACTCCAGTTCAATTCCACTTTGATTCCAGATGTAACGTGCAGTCTGAAGATCCATCTCCCTGGAGGCCACGACACGAGCTACCCCTAGCTCTTTCAAGGCCCGAACCATTTCTAGATTATGTACATTCATCATGACAGAAGAATGAATTGTAAGATCTAACTTCATTTCTTTGATCAACATCAATATGGCGTAATCCTGTACGAGTATAGCATCCACATTAGCTTGTTCCAGGAATTGTAGATAGGCTCTCGCTTCCTCTACATCCTCCTCACTGAGCAGGTTATTCACAGTAACATACACTTTTTTATTCAAAGCATGGGCCATCTCCGCTGCCGTAACAATCTCCTCTAACGTGAAGTTATAACCTTTACGCATCATCCGCATATTAAGGCTTGGTCCTCCAAAATAAACAGCATCACAAGATGCCTGAATAACTTCCTTAAAAATATCAAATGTACCTACCGGTGCAAGCAACTCTATCTCTTTACCATTAAAAATTCGTGTCATAATGATCCCTCCATGTATGTTATAGACGAGTTAGTAAATACTCCATATTTCTTGAGCTCCATAATTCGACATGACTACAATAGCCACAGCCAACAGAATAAACAAACTAATAAACAACGTATCCCGACTCCTCCATACAAGACGGTGAAACTTCGTGCGGGGCTCTCCCATTCGAAACCCACGAGCTTCCATAGAATGGACAAGATCTTCCGCCCGCCGAAATGCCCCTACGGTTACAGGCACAAGCAGGGATACTAACATTTTCCCTTTTTCCTTCCACGGTAGCTCCTTCAGATCTGCCCCTCTTGAGGCTTGCGCCTTCAGAATAATCTGGGTCTCTTCCAGAATCGTCGGAATGAACCGAAGCGATATACTGATCATGAGAGAGAGTCGATCAGGTGATACACGTATCCATCGAAGTGGGCTTAATACACCTTCTAGCCCTTGATTAAGACGACCTGGTGTCGTTGTAAACGTTAGAATCGCTGTAAACGATACTAACAGTGCCATCCGCAGTACCGAGAATAACCCCATTTCAAATCCTTCTCTATACAGATGCCATGATCCAATGCTCATCAGCACAGAACCCGTGACATCCTTCACCTTCAAACACTGAACAATAAAAATAAAGATCATCAATATTCGAAGGGGCTTCGTAACCTTAAGATAATATTTAATATGAATGCGCGTGAACGCCATTATAGCTATAGAAAATGCAAGCACAAGAGCTATCTCTAGCCAAGTGTTCGACATGATAATGATGGAAACATACAGGATCATGGCTATCAATTTGGCTCTAGGATCCAATCTGTGTACCCATGATCCGGTATCTATCGTTCGACCAATCCATAGTTTCTCATTCATAACGAGCCTTCTTCCTCTTGCAACCGTTCAGAGTGAACTAACTGTTCCAATCGTTGTGCCATGGCTTCAACTGTTAAGCAAGGGGATTCTTCGCTTATTCCATAGCGTTTCGCTAAAGAGTCCCACAATCGTAGCGACTGAGGCACTGCTAGCCCGTAGGCCTCCAGCTGTGCCGATTGCTGTACTAATGCCTTCACCGTCCCTTGAAATACAGCTTCTCCCTCATTCAGAATGACCCATTGATCCGCATACGGTAACAATTCATCCATCCGGTGCGTGACCACGATCACCGTCCGTCCTTCCTCGCGACATAGCCCATGGAGCAGTTCAATCAGCTCCGCGCGACTCACAGGATCTAATGTTGCCGTAGGCTCATCTAACACTAATATATCAGGGTCCATTGCAAGGACTGAGGCGATCGCAACTTTACGCATTTGTCCGCCACTTAGTTGAAATGGATTACGTGACAGAAGCGCTAAATCAAGACCCATACGTTCCATCGCAGTTACTGCCCGTTGTTTCGCTTCAGCCAAAGTACAACCAAAGTTTAACGGACCAAAGCACAGATCCTTCTCCACTGTATCCTCGAACAGCTGCTGTTCAGGAAATTGAAAGACAAGTCCCACTCTTTTGCGTAAATCTTTCAGCTTCTTAGCTTTCTCACCCGCATGAATGGCTACATCTAATATCTGAACCGATCCTTCTGTTGGCTGCAATATACCGTTAAACATTTGCAATAACGTGGACTTGCCAGATCCAGTTGCCCCCGAGACCCCTATTAACTTCCCTAATTCCATATGCAGATTCACATGACGCAACGCCATTTGGCTCCACACGCTACGAGAGTCATAAATATAACTTACTTCATTAAATGTAATGGCCATATTTCCTCCCAGAGTTCCTTGTCGCAACCAAGATCAAGCAAGTCTATCCCTCGCCTGTGCAGCTCATTCCTTAGCCTTACCGCAAAAGGTGCTATCAAATGGCATTTTTGTAATAGCTCATCATTCTGAAATAGTTCTGCTGGTGATATATCAGCAATTAACTTCCCTTCATGCAGTGCCAGTACTCGCTCTGAAGCAGCTATCTCCTCTGCATCATGAGTAATCGATAGGATGGTGTATTGTCCACTCTGATGCATTTCAGATACAATCGTAGTTAATTCATTTCTCGTCCTCTCATCCAGCATAGAAGAGGCTTCATCCAGAATCACAACTTCAGGCTCCATGGCTAGAATGGATGCAATGGCTACCCTCTGTTTCTGTCCTCCGGATAGCTCACTAGGATGCTTGTGTAACAGCTCGGTGATGCCCAGCTTAATCGCATAGGAGGCAAGTCGTTTCTCCATCTCTTCTATGGAAAGACACTGACCTTCAAGGCCAAATACAATATCCTCTTCCACCGTGGCGCCGATAAATTGGTTGTCAGGATTCTGGAAAACCATCCCAACCTTCTTCCGTATATCTCCTATTGTTGCTGGGATAAGCGCCATACCCTCTACTGAAATCTGTCCATCGGTCATAGGAAGCAGTCCATTAATGAGCTTCACTAGCGTTGATTTCCCACAGCCATTGGCTCCAACTAATGTCACCCATTGCCCTTGAGGGATACTAAGCGAGATATCCTCCAGCACAGGGCGATCTTTCCCATAGCCTGAGCTGACACCCGTGAATTGAACAGCTGGATCTCGTTGACTCTGGACACATCCGGTTTCAATCTCTTCCTCCACCCCTGTTTGATGCGATAACATGTTGTTTCCCTCTCTTCTACTCAAGGATTGGTCTGAAGATCTTCGAACAAAGACAGCTTAGATAAGGAAGGTATTAAATACTGAACTGCGATTCCAACTAGAATCCCTGTCACTAAACCAGTTAATAGCAGCAGCGGCATATAGTAATAGATATTAGCCGTTCGAAATACGATCGAAGCTGCTGTGATTTGCCCAAAATTATGGGCAACCCCACCTATAATACTGATCCCAATAAGACTGATTTGTTTACGTCCCAATTTCATCAATGCGAACATGACAATAAAGCTAAAAAGGGATCCTAGTAAACTAAACAGTAAGCTAGAGAAAGTTCCGAAAATAAAGGCGGTCACCACGGTCTTCATAATGACAAGTAAGAGAGCATCTCGTCCCCGCAAGAAATATAAACAGGTGAGAATCATAATATTAGCAAGCCCTAACTTCGCTCCTGGCAGCTGTATGTTAATAGGAATAATAGACTCTACTATACTTAGTACAACCGCAACAGCAGCAAAGATGGCAATAATTACTGTTTTTTTCAAAGCTAACGTGGATTCCTCATTGGACAACGGCATCAGGTTCATCTCCTACGTCTTGTATCCCATTAATTTCAACCATAACTCTATGCGGCAGACAGATGATGCTCTGCTTAGACTTGGTAATAAATCCAAACGACAGACACACTTGGTCTGGACAGTCTGCATCATACATTTCGACTCCGTAGTCATGCACTTTCAGAATGTTGTGGCCTCGTGCCGTTTTGATGTCATAATTTTGTTCTTCCTTTGTCAACGTTACGGTCTTATAAAACTCTCCATCCACCGTGATGTCTGCCGTAAGAGGAATGTGACTTTTTTCACTATCATTTTCAGGAAGCCACCTAGGAACTAAGAAAAACAGGGCCACTGCAACAACTATTGTAATGATAAGTAAATCTCCGCGTTTCATGGATAACTCCCTTATATTTTAATTATCTAAATCTTTGACGCCTTAATTATACCCATGATACTACGATGCATCAATGCAAAACCCCTCAAATTTAAAGGATGTCACAGAAACATCAAATTTGAGATAATATCAGTAAATAGTTGTTCATTGTATGATATTTATCACACTCTTCAACTACTTATTTTTGTTATAATCCATGTCGAAATCTAGGGAAAAATGGGGAATGTTTATGAAAAACCGAACAATGACACCACTACTACTATTGCTAGCTTTTGTCATCAGTTTAACGGGTTGCGGAAACTCGAAACAATCCTCTGCAAAAGTCGAGCCCGTATCTAAATCATTTTATGTTTTTGAGACTATTGTTCAAGTGAAGGTGTTCGATAGCGGAACTACGGAACAGAACTTTACGGATATCAAAGAAATTCTAGATACCATTGAGATTCAAATGAATCCAAGTAATGACAAGAGTGAAATTTCCGACGTCAATAGAAATGCGGGAATACAGCCTGTGAAGGTGTCAGATGAAACTTTCAAGGTCGTCTCCAAAGCACTGGACTATACAGAACGCTCCAAAGGGGGCTTCAACTTGGCTATTGGTTCTCTTGTCTCACTGTGGAATATTGGTCATGAGGGCGCGCATGTTCCTACAGCGGACCAGATCGCAGATGCGATGAAAGTTATTGATTATAAGAACGTTACCCTCGATGCTGACAAGAAAGAAATTTACCTAAGTGAAAAGGGAATGTCTATTGATCTAGGCGCAATCGCTAAAGGCTATGCGGCGGATAAGATTGTGGAATATTTACAAGACAAAGGGTTCAAGAGCGCCATCGTTGATCTTGGTGGAAATGTATTTGCAATGGGCAAGAAGCCTGGCGATCAGCTCTGGACGATTGGAATTCAAGATCCTAACGAATCACGTGGAAATCCTATCGGCAATATTCATGTGAATAACCAGACAATTGTAACTTCTGGCATTTATGAACGGTTCTTTGTAGAGGACGGGAAGCATTACCATCACCTTCTTGATTCGAAGACAGGATTCCCCATCGATAATAACCTGAGTAGCTTAACCATACTCACAGATAAATCCATTGATGCTGATGGGTTGTCCACCAGTGTCTACGCCTTAGGCATTGAAGAAGGCTTGAAATTCATTGAGAATTTAGAACACACAGAAGCGCTCTTCATCACTAAGGATAAGAAGATCTATGCTTCCTCAGGCTTTCAGGAACTACTTGAGATGACCAATGATGAATACACATTAATCACGGGCAATGAGAAATAGTTATATGACCAAGGGTATGCCATTTCCAGTTCACAATCCCACAAGGATGGCATTCGTTCACTGATAAATATTTAACAAAAAATCCCCTGATGGCTTGGCGTTCAAGCATTCAGGGGATTTCTATATTCAGTAACGGAGAAAAGGAAGAACCCCCTTTAGATGAGTTCATTTCACGTTATGTTTGTTCTCTTTCCCTCATGTGATCCACAAATAATTTAGCATATGTGGGATCCCACTGGATACCTCTTCCTTCTTCAAGGATAGAAAGCGCCTGTTTATATTCCATCCCTCTACGATAAGGGCGATCTGAGGTCATAGCATCATAGGCATCTGCTACAGCGATAATGCGTCCTAATCTCGGAATTCCTTCCCCCACCAGCCCGTCTGGATATCCTTTGCCATCGAAACGTTCATGATGAGATCTTACACCTGAAAGATATGGTGCCATCGCCTCCTTAGGCTGAATCTGCGCTAATATATTCACTCCCATTGTAGTATGAGTCTTGATATGATCAAATTCATCATCTGTCAATCGACCTTCCTTGAGCAGAACACCATCGCTAATACCAATCTTACCGATATCATGTAGTAAGGCCGATCTACGGATGATCCCAATATCTTCATTGGACATCCCAGCGAGAGTACCAATCAGCACGGCATATTCTGTAACACGAATTGAATGCCCCGCTGTGTACGCATCTCTTGCATCTAATGCTGCGGCAAGTGTAGAGAAATAACTATCTAACATATCCCTATTTTTCTTCTCCCGTTCCTCAAGCCCCTTAACCATCATATTAAAACCTGCGACTAATTTAGAAAATTCATCCGAATAGGAATTGGTTATTTGTACTAATTCACCTTTCCTTACCTTATCCATAGCATCATATAACTGTCCTATCGGTCGCTGGACATCTTGTGTAATCAAACATGCACCCAAATATGAAAAGCCAATACTAATAAATAAAATAAGTCCCGCCCATACCCAGTAATCCTTTACTATTTCGCTGTTCATATTTCCTAACCGAATTTGTGCGGCTATACTGAATAATATTAAGGGAGATATTCCTATTAACATGGCACTAAACAAGAACTTAAGCCGTATGGAAGAGAAAGAATGTCCCTCAGCTAAGAAATCGACACCGCAGTGATTTATCCCTTGTTTCCTAAACTCGATAACGATCGGACGTATAGCTACTGTTGTTAGGAAAAACTCAACCATAGCATGCATACTAGCTACCAAAAATGCACCTATAACAGCCAAACTAATGTAATAATAAGGAAAATGAAGTAATTTCTCATGCACCATCCAACTTGCTAACAAAATTGCTGGTACTGACACCCCCACTAAATGTGGACCTAGAATACGGTATACCGAAAGTTTTGGAAGACAGTGAGTCTGAATGTAAGCCTTCTCCATAATACTTATGTCTGTTGATTCATGAAGCAAGCCCCTGCGGATCGGACGAATATGCCTAAAAAAAACAGTGATCTCTGCTGTCATCATCACGACTAAAGAAAACAAAAGTATAAGAATTAGTCGCTTAATCTCTACTGAAGAACTTTCCAATGTCGTAATCATCATTACGCTTCCCATAACCATGGCTGCCATAATCGAACCTAGAATATAATTAAATATCAACTTCATCAAAAAAGCCTTATAAAACCTCTCTCTTACAGCGCGTATACTCTGGTCTTTATCATCATGGGCTTGTTTGATATTCATCATATTTGCGCCTTCCTATATTTAAATAGCGAGATTATCGGTACTATAAATATCGGCTAAACACGCAAAAAAAATGATATATATTCAGATTTGATATTTAGCCTTAAATGGACAAATTATTTTAAATATTGAAAATACGTTGATATCCGAACTTATTTATGATACAATAATTATTAGATCGTTAATTTAACCCCATATTTGTTCCTCGTAAGAAGAATAACCTTCATAAATCGATGAAGTTTGAAATTTCTATTTTGACCAAACCCAAAACAAGTAGAGTTTTAAGGACATATCTGATTCACACTGGCGCGGTCATTGGAGCCGCAAGGACAAAAGAGAGGTAGGGCTTTTGTTGTATTGGTAGTCAATTATTCTGTAACCCATCTATACAAGGAACCAACTGTAGCTGAATTATTCAATTAGCTGTCAGGGGTTAAATATACAGCAACACATGCTGATACACCAAGGATAAACGAAATATTAGAAGGTTTAACCTTTCTAATATTTCAACAAAAACACCCGGAAAATTTCCGGGTGTTTTTTCATGTTAATGAATTCATGGTGATATCATATTAAAATATCTGAAGGAGCTTTATTTTTTCTCTTTATACGAATGTATAACTTTTGAATAAAGATGCCTAAGAGAAGAAATACCAGCAATAGTAAAGCAATCGTTCCACCTGGAGGGGTATTGATATAATAGGATGCTGTAAGTCCACTGAAAATACCAACAAATCCAATGCCTACCGCTGTGAACAACACTGCTGTAAATCCTGTAGCAATACGTAAAGCTAATGCCGCAGGCAGCACCATAAGTGCGGATACTAGTAGTACACCTACAATTGGCATAGACGCAGCAACCGTCATACCCGTTAAGACCGAGAAAGAGAACGATAGTAGATTCACACGTACGCCCCCGATTTGAGCAGTCTCCTCATCAAAAGTCATGCTATATAACGGTCTTCGTAGCACAATAAAATATAAAAGACCGATGATGGCTACACCTGCGATGAACCACAGCTGTGTTTCATTCACAGCTACAATGGAACCAAATAAATAAGAACTGAAGCTTTTACTCATATTATCTTGTAAACTCATTAATACAACGGCCAGCGCAAGCCCTGAGGTCATCATAATAGCTACAGGCATCTCGCTATAAGTCCGATAGTTACGTCGCAACTGTTCGATGGCAATGGCCCCAATAACCGCCGTTAGAAATCCTGCCAAGGTCTGATTCACATGAAGTAATGCTCCTAGTGCAACTCCTGCCAAAGATACATGCGACAGTGTGTCTGCCATAAGAACCTGACGTCGAAGCATCAAGTAGACACCTAAGATTGGGGCAATAATAGCAATTAAACCTCCGGCCCAAAATGCGCGCTGCATGAAGTCGTAGTCAAACACTGCCATCCCTCCCGTTCTTTGCGTTCTAAGTGAATAATCCGATCCAAATAGCCTTCTACCTCTTCCAGACCATGCGTTACCATAATGACCGTACATTGATGAGAGTCCACATAATGCCGTAACAATTGCATGAATCCTACTTTGCTCTCCTTGTCCATCCCCGTGGTTGGCTCATCTAACACTAACACATTAGGCTCTTGTGCCAATGCTCTGGCAATACATATCCGTTGCTTCTGTCCTCCAGATAAATCACCAATTCGTTTGTTACGATAATCCCACATTCCCACTTGCTTGAGACTACGTTCCACAATCGCTTCCTGCTCTGGACCGAACTTTTTAAATAGTCCCATCTTGGAATAACAACCGGAACGAACCAATTCAATCACTTTACTAGGAAAGCCACTGTTGAACGAAGCTACCTGCTGAGGTATATATCCAATAGACAATTTATTTCCCTTTATAATATCTAAATTCAGGGTCACAGTGCCACTCCAAGGTTTAAGTAGTCCTAAGATTAGCTTTAAAAGTGTGCTCTTAGCCGCTCCATTAGGTCCTGTAATCCCAACAAATTCACCCACTGCAATATCAATTGAAGCATTCTCAATGACAGGTTTATCATCATATCCGAATACAACGTTGCGCATTGAAGATAAAATCATCCTTACTCCCCCAATCCATTACTATCTTAAACTTGTAACTCCAAATAATACTTTAATAAATTAGTCAATAGTCTGATTCTATAGGAAGTTAGATGAGTTGTAAATAGTATTTATTACGATTAGCGAACACAATGAGTATAAAGAAAGGAACTCCTTCGGTGATTATCACCCGAAAAGTCCCTTTTTAGTAATCGTGACATAACCTATGTTAAAGGAGTGATTATGCCTATGCCAAACTATCGAATTATTGTGGATCTTTCCGATCGTCGTCTGTACCTACTTGACTCAGATATCGTTGTCAGAGAATTTCCGGTTGGGATCGGTACTATGCTAACACAAACGCCTGCGGGTGATTATACAATCATTAACAAACAGGTCAACCCCGGTGGTCCCTATGGAGCAATGTGGATGGGCTTGTCTAGACCACACTATGGTATTCACGGCACGAATGACCCTTCTTCTATCGGCAAGCTAGTCTCACATGGATGCATACGCATGTACAATCATGATGTCCTTCAACTTGCTTCATTAGTTCCTATCAGCACACGTGTGACTATCCGTCCTTAATGCTGCTGTTATCCAGCACCGAACCTGAATGGGCAATCTTACTAGATCCCCTTGAACTCGCGCCTTCTTTTAAATACTGTATCAAAATCTCTGGAATATTATACATTCCACCTGCATTAACACGATATCCGTTCTGTTGTCCGGGTCCATTGATTCCCTTTTTCACGGTGAAAGTCACTTGAATTCCAAGCTCCCTACTCACACTCAGGAGAGAATCTGTATATCCCCCATATGGAAAAGCCAACACATCATTCACATTCCCCAGCTTTTCACGCAGTATGTTACCGGCCTCAGCCAAATCATGATGAACTCGTTGTTTAAAGTCTCCCTCACTTTCAATATGATTATGCTTCTTATCATTTAATGGCCCCATCAGGGCTGGCCGTAACTTTGTTTTTCCTTCAATAGCAATGGGAGCATACCCATGTGAATCAAATGTATGATTATAGAAATCAATGCCTGAAGTATGCATCTGCCTAATCTGTTCCCAGCTTAACTTTGGAATCCCTACATGCTTTGGATTATCTATCGTAGACACGATCAAGAAATTTGTTGCAGGGATACTATACTTATTTAATATTGGATATACGTGCTGATAAAACGTTTCATATCCGTCATCGAAAGTCATCAGCACTGCATTATCAGGGACAGGCTCGTGATGAACTACAAAATTTACATACTGGTCCATCGTGATCCATTTAAATCCGTTATCCCTCATCAATTGTATTTGATGTTCAAATACGTTCACATCTATACTTTTCTCATCTGTAGGGTTGGGAGAAACATCATGATACATCAGTACAGCGACATTATTCTTATAATATATACGATTTGGCGTTGGCATTGTTGAGAATGGACCTTGAGTTAACAATTTTGCGGGTCTAGATTGATTATGACCATGCTCTCGTACGAGGGGATGATATGTATAAGTACCTTGACTCCATAAGAAGTAGGTTGCAAATATAATGATGCACCCTAAAGTTATTACTGCCTTTCTATTCATCATAAGCACTCCTTGCTATCTATATAAGTAGGCATCTTATATTAGACGATAAAAAAGATGGTTTTGTTTCGATATGTATTAAAAAAAAAATAGACCCATTCATGAAATGAACAGGTCCAGCTAATTCGTTAAGAGACACGGCTATATGTTCTATTCCTTATCTGACTGCCCCACTCACAATCTTGAGTACGGAGACACGATTAAGCTTCGTCTTTCCAGCTTCAATAGCGTCAAGTGTTCCATTCGCAAGGGCAAGTGGTATTTTGCAGAAATTATAGATGGGATCAAGCTTTATACGGTTGGTATAACTCTCCGCATCCTTCAAATTCTGACGAGCATAGGACATCATCTCATCAAAACTCCAGCCTGGCGGATGGAAATTGACACCTCGCTCCATGTCCTCCACACGATTGCTAATAATATTAACAAGCTGTAGACCTCGTCCGAAAGCAACACTCTTATCTTTACTTATATTAGACTCTCCATAGAGATCCCACAGATCAGAGAGCATAATTCCAACTAAACCAGCTACGTAATAGGTATAGTCGTCCAGATCTTCTTTATTTTTAATGTCCCAATTCTTCATAACCCACTCGGCCATTCCTTGTGCCATCGTAGAGGTGTACTGACAGATTAGTGACTTGGTCTGTGGAGGTGCAAGCTTAATCCAGTCCGCTAGGCGAATACTAACTGCAGGTAAGTCCTTCATATAGGGTTCAAATAAAATACTAAACTCCTCATCTGTGTAGGATGTGTTTAGTAATGAGGACACCGATTGTAACAGATGAATTTTGGTCTCTTTGGTCATCGTCGGATGATCTTCAATTTCATCTATGGCTCTCATGCTTAAATACCCCGATATAACGGCTTCCTGCAATCCTGGGCCTAGATGACTAATTGGAATAATAAAAGTTCTGCTAGTCTCTGCTAGTGCCTTTTTTGCATCTTTTAATAGTGCTGTATTCCGTTGCACAACTCCACTTCCCCTCTCAACTCATAGCTGTCTTATCATAACCTCTGAATTAGTATTAGATTCTATAATCATACAATACATTTACCCCAGATGCACATCCTGTCATCATTTTTAAATAATTGTACCTATAAAATTAATGATATTCACAATATGACCCACTAAACAGGTGAATACAACTGTAACAATATAGAAAAAACCGTTAATGAACATTAACGGTTCCGAACATCTAACGTCTTATTCTACTTACCAAATTTATTCGCATACCTAGCCAGAATGGTTCCTAGTGTACCTACATCTAACGTATCCGTGCTTTTCCAATCCTCACTGATTCCTAATTGATCAACTAGCCATTGCTTACCCGTTTCTTTCCATTGAGGCGGTTTGGGTTCTACTTCAGGCGGTTCTGAAGGAATCGTAGTCTTCGGATCATATGCTGCTCTTAGTTGCGCCTCTGAACCTTTATATTCATTCATATCAACGTTACCTGAGATCCCCTTCACTGTACCTGAACTTGAATACTGAAGAAACTCCCATTCCTTCCATCCTCCACGATCGTTCGGACTACTATCTTTGTTGTAGTACGCATACCACAACTTGATATCTCGGAACGAAGAGTCATCCAACGAAGTATCTATAAAATTTGGAAACGTATATATCATCGGAAATATCCCCGTACGCTGTTTGAAATAGTCAACCCACGCTCTCACAGTCTTCACCGTATTGGTTCGACTTCCAGCTTCATTCGTTTCAATATCGAGGACAAACGGTAATTTCATGCTATCTTCAACAGGATCAGTCACTGTTAAAAAGTAATCCACCTCAGCTTTCACATCTGCCGGACTTGCGGCACGAGAGAAATGATAAGCGCCTACTAACAATCCTGCCATCGTAGCGCCTTGTACATTCGCGATGAATTTCTTATCTTTAACAGATTTACCCTCGCTAGCTTTAATGAAAGCAAATACGTGCCCCTCGGCTCGAACCTGCTGCCAATTGATGACGCCCTGCCAATGAGATACATCAATTCCTCGTGCATTCGAGCTACTTCTCACCTGCATAATATCACCCTTTTTTACAGTGTATGAATACACCCTTATTCATGCCTGTACTCAATTACCACTAAATTTTTCGCCTAGTACCTAGTACTTACACACAACTATTACTTTATCATCATTAAATTAAAGATATATTCATTTTCGCACCCAATCTTCTACTCCATTTCAACAAAAACACCTCTAATATTTTATTTGCGCACTTGATTTATCTGTACAGATGATTTATATTAATTGATGTATCAATCATTGATATATCAATTAATAGCACACAATTATTTTGTCCATAGTTTATAAGGAGGTATACTTTGACCCCATCATTATCTGAGGAAGCTCATATTTTTGACCAATTGCAGTCTCTTAATAAACAGATTAGTACTAAGTTTGAACGTTGTGCAGGTATTAGTCCATCACGATTGCAGATCTTAAATCAGCTATATCAAGTAGATGAAATTAGTCAAACCACACTCCAAAAAGAAGTGAAAATTGACAATGCAGCAGTCACTCGGCACATAAAACAACTTGAAGTAGCGGGTATGGTATCAAGGCGTAACAATCCCAATGATAATCGAGTCACACTCGTGACACTCACGAATCATGGACGGCAAGAAATCATCGCCTATAAGAATGAGAAGCAACAATTTATTACGCAATTGCTTAAAGACTTCAAGGACCACGAGCGCAGTGCGCTGTCCGAGATGCTCAACCGGATGATCAACCATATTAGCCATTTTTAAAATTTAGAAACTTGAATAAATATGACCAAAGGATGGTCATCCTATATCTAACATACAAAGGAGAAGCTATACACTATGAATTCCATCAAAACAAATGATTTTACAGAAATTATTACAGGACGTCGTTCAATCCGAGTTTATGATCCATCCGTCAAAATTAGTCGTGAAGAGATGACTGAAATACTTACAGAAGCTACCCTTGCTCCCTCTTCAATTAACTTACAGCCATGGCGCTTTGTTGTTATTGAGAGTCCTGAGGCAAAAGCGATCCTTGCGCCGCTAGCACGATTCAATCAAACGCAAGTTGAGACATCTTCAGCAGTTATCGCTGTCTTTGGTGATCTAAACAATTTCGACAAAGCCGAGGAAATATTGGGTAAATCCGTTGAGCTTGGTTATATGCCTCTAGAGGTAAAAGAGATGCAACTTTCAAGATATGCAGCTCATTTCTCAGCACTTGATCCTCAAGTTAACAAAGAGACCGTCCTCATTGATGGGGCTCTTGTATCTATGCAACTCATGCTCGTAGCTCGCGCTCATGGATACGATACAAATCCAATCGCTGGCTATGAGAAAGATCAGATTGCAGAGGCATTCGGATTAGATAAAGATCGCCACGTTCCTGTTATGCTTATATCCATAGGTAAAGCAGCAAACAGCGGTTATAACTCTGTACGTCTACCTATCGATACAATTGCTCAATGGAAGTAATATAGAAGGAAAACGGATCACTACTGGGGGAACATTAAATGATCATTATTCATGCTACATTTAACGTTATTGCTGATAAGCATCAAGCATTTATTGAGGAGATTCAACCTTTACTTGAAGTCTCGAGAGCAGAAACTGGAAATATCTCTTACGACTTATTCAAAAGTACCGACAAAGATAATATATTCACTATGGTTGAAGTTTGGCAAGATGCCGATGCAGTAGCAAGCCACAATGCTAGTACACACTTCACTTCTTTCGTAGGTAAGGCTGGCAACTTCCTGGCTGCCCCACTAGATGTTAAATCATTTGACGGACAAGCCATCTATTAAAGGCCTAATATCTTATAAACAGTTAACCCCCTAAACAGTTGCTTTAGGGGGTTAACAATGATGTAAGAACGACTAATGAATTCGTAATGCAGTATAACCGTTCTTTTTCAACATTTGAATGATGTTGTCTTGTCCAATAAAATGACCTGCACCTGCAATGACAAAGTACGTATTTCCCGTCCCATCATTTAGATAGCCACGTATTTTTTCCTCCATGCCTACATTGCGATCTTCAAATATATATTGATTATATAAAAATGCTTCTTCTGATACATACGCAGACTCTTTCAATAGATCAGCAAGCCCTTTGGCGTCACTCTTCTTCCAAAGTGAGGCTAACACATCTATGCCGCTGCCAGCACCCTCTGTCTCAGGTGTCACAAGCATATCCCTTAGTAGCACTTCTTGAAACTCAGAAGTAACATCTGCTAGCATATTCAATTGAAAATCCATACCTTCTAGCTCCAGGATCGGCTTCTTACCAGCCTTACTTAAGAAATAGCTATCAATACCCGGAACTTCACTGTAACCTTCCTTAACAGCGAGCGATGACAGTACGTTCTGTACTAACCATGGCTTTAAGCCGTCGAGTCCATTCTCTGGTAATCCATTAGCTTTCAAGAAGTCAGTCAGCTTAGCATATAGTTCTGGAGAAATATGATCTTGAATCGTTTCTCCTTCTGGATATGTTCCTTTTTCTAAAGTTTGAGCCGCAAACTTCTCTTGGTCCATATGTACAATATCTGCTTCAACAACTATTTTGTCCGAGATAGAGAACGCCTTCTCCACTGTTGAACTAAGCGGATACATATCTTTACTAGCTACATGAATTGAACCTAGTAAGTATACTATATTGTCCCCCTTTTTCAGTTTCCAGAAGAAACCTTTTGAATCCGCTTTGTGAATTGTCTTTGTTCCACCATTTGATACGACAACTTGTGATTCTGCGGCGAATGCCGGCACAACCAACATCATAGAAATCGTTGTGATCAATAGCGCAGACCATAACTTTTTAAACATGCTCTTTCCCCTTCCCACACTGCTATATTATGCCATATACCAGTCTAGCGGTATCCCAAATATTTTACAAGAGGCTAAATCAAAACATAGGTTAGCTAGCAAATACCCTATGCTTTGATTTAATAGTAAATCGTTTTGTTTATATTGGATTTCAACCAAAATAATTAAGACTCATCGCTTCTCGTACTTCATGCATCGTTGATTGAGCAATGGTACGAGCTCGCTCCGTTCCTGTCATCAAAATATCTTCAACCATGCTAGGTCTGTGTTTATAATAAGCCCTACGTTCCTGCATCGGCTCTAGAAGCTCCTCAATAGACACACTTATGAGTTTTTTACATTCAACACACCCCATAGTTCCCTTCTGGCAATTTTCATGAATTTCTGATGATCCCTCTGGGCGAAAAGCACAATGATAAGCATAAATCGGACAAATATCTGGATGTCCGGGATCATGCTTATGAATTCGCGCAGGATCAGTAACTGCTTTACGTATTTGGTGAGAAATATCTTCAGCTGAAGAATCAAGATCAATAGAATTTCCAAGACTCTTACTCATCTTCGCACGACCATCCGTACCTACTAGCCGAGGCATATCACTGATTAGTGGCTTAGGCTCCACAAGTATAGGCTTATACAATTCATTAAATCGACGTACAATTTTACGCGTTAGCTCCAGATGAGGAAGCTGATCTTCACCTACGGGTATAATCGTTGCTTTACAAAAGGTAATATCCGCAGCCTGGCTCACAGGATAACCGAGGAAACCGTAATTCATATCATCTAGCCCGCTATTTCGCGATTCCGATTTAATCGTTGGATTATGACGTAGCACATTCACAGTAACGAACATGGAGTATAATACGGTTAACTCGGAAATTTCAGGTATCATGGATTGAACAAAGATCGTTGTAGATTCAGGCTTAATTCCAGCTGCTAAGTAATCTAGGGTAATCTCCCTTAAATGGCTTCGTATTAATTCTGGTTTATGGAAATGAGTCGTCAATGCCTGAACATCTGCTAGCAACACGAATGTCTCAAACTGATCCTGAAGCATAACCCGATTCTTTAGACTTCCGACGTAATGACCAAGGTGGAGCTTTCCGGTCACACGATCTCCTGTTAATACTCTTTCTTTTAACATAAATAGGCCTCCTCATATTTGGAACATCCCAAGGTACATCAACAAGTAATTCAACATATAGTCGCCACCACCAGCCATCCTCCATGGCCATCACCCCCTTTAATACTCCACAAAGTAGAGCCTATGCTTCGAGCTTTAACCCACGTTCTTTTCGGTTACCTCAAATACATTTTCTTTTATACACAAAAAAGCCTCACCCAATAAAGGACGAAGCTATCGTGGTACCACCTTAATTAACCGATCCTTCTGCATACATAGCAGAGTATCGATTATCTCAAACATTACGGAGCTCCATGTACGAACTCTTATAATGCTCCTGAGGATAACGGGAGGAACCCCGGCCTTCCCTACTACATCATGGTGATGATTCAGCAAAGCAACTCCGAAGGCCATTCAACGATACGCTAGACACCGGTTCACAGCAACCACCGGCTCTCTGAAAGTCTTTATCGTACCTCTACTTACCCTTCATCACAGCTGTTAAAATATTTTATATATTATATTCCCAATGTAAGCCCGCAGTCAATGTGTATTCATTAAATAAATACGGCTTATCCATTAAAACAGGTAGGTAGATTCTCTAAAAAAGAACTTACCTGTTTCCTATATCTATTTTATGATTCTATTTAGATATAATCACAAGTTATGAATTATATATTTCCCCAATCGTAAAGCCATTGATAGAAGTCAATTTACCTCTCCACCATCCGAGATTTAGATTTCCTACTATCACTCTAGCATCTTTCAAGTGGATATATGATGGTAACTGAATCTCCCCGTCCTCATCATAGTCTCCATCATTATCAGCATATCGCTCTTTGCCGAAATCAGTGAAAAATTCTGAAAGTCTTCTCCCACTCATCCCCGTGTTATTGAGCATCCCTGCTACACCATCACAATATGTCTTACCCGATACCAGCTTACCACTAATTAAAGTTCCCCCAACCGTCAAGGTCACTGTCAAATCTAAATCTAAGGTCTCATTATTCGATCTAAACACCAAAGTTGCTAATAAGTCGTCACGCAAATCATCAATATTCATTTCTTGTATTCCTTCTACTATATTATCATCCATTAATGAATCACCTACCTATAAGATTTACTAAGCTAACTCTAGCATTATCATACATTTTTTGCTATATCACATTTACTTCATAACAATTATATCCACACCCACAATCTAATAATCATCATATAATATCGTCCAATCTATCCATTTAAACAAAAATAAGCAGCCATTAATCGAATTTTATGCAAAGAAAAAACCCTTGCAGGGCAAGGATTTAAAGTACTTCTACTATGAAGCGGGTGATGGGAATCGAACCCACGCTATCAGCTTGGAAGGCTGAAGTTCTACCATTGAACTACACCCGCGTAAAAATTAGTATCGGGACGACACGATTTGAACATGCGACCCCCTGGACCCAAACCAGGTGCTCTACCAAGCTGAGCTACGTCCCGATATTATATATATGAAAATGGTGCGCCCTAAGAGATTCGAACTCCTGGCCTTTTGATTCGTAGTCAAACGCTCTATCCAGCTGAGCTAAGGGCGCACATTACATTGTAACAATGGAGCGGACGACGGGAATCGAACCCGCGACCCTCGCCTTGGCAAGGCGATGCTCTACCGCTGAGCCACGTCCGCAAACATATGGTGCGCGTGGAGGGACTTGAACCCCCACGTCATAGACGCTAGATCCTAAGTCTAGTGCGTCTGCCAATTCCGCCACACGCGCACACTTGATAAGAAAATGGTGGGTTATGAAGGGCTCGAACCTTCGACACCCTGATTAAGAGTCAGGTGCTCTACCAACTGAGCTAATAACCCTTACTAAAAATGGCGGAACCGACGGGACTCGAACCCGCGATCTCCTGCGTGACAGGCAGGCATGTTAACCAACTACACCACGGTTCCGCACTATTATAAAGATGGTGCCGTCGAGAGGACTTGAACCCCCAACCTACTGATTACAAGTCAGTTGCTCTACCAGTTGAGCTACAACGGCGTATGATGGTGGAGGCTGAGGGGATCGAACCCCCGACCCTCTGCTTGTAAGGCAGATGCTCTCCCAGCTGAGCTAAGCCTCCATACACATTCAAAATAATAATAATAATTGGTGACCCGTATGGGATTCGAACCCATGTTACCTCCGTGAAAGGGAGGTGTCTTAACCCCTTGACCAACGGGCCTAAATAATAATAATGGCGGAGAGAGAGGGATTCGAACCCTCGAGACGCTTTTGGCGCCTACACGATTTCCAATCGTGCTCCTTCGGCCAGCTCGGACACCTCTCCATAAATGGCTCCCCGAACAGGGCTCGAACCTGTGACAACTCGATTAACAGTCGAGTGCTCTACCAACTGAGCTATCAGGGAATAGAATTGAACTGCTGACCTACTTACTTACTAAAAGAATATTTATGCTTATGTAAGTGAAAGAAATCAGGCAAAAAAAATACCACAAGGATGTGGTAACTGCTTGGCGACGTCCTACTCTCCCAGGACCCTGCGGTCCAAGTACCATCGGCGCTGGAGGGCTTAACGGTCGTGTTCGGGATGGGTACGTGTGGAACCCCTCCGCTATCGCCACCAAACAGGATTTTTCAACTGCTTGTCTACTTTGTATACCTTATACAAAATATTCAATTCCCCTAAAGAGATGCAATTTAAAATCAGCACAAGGTTTAATCCTTGAAAACTAGATACGAAACGAATTTGCAAGTTTAAAACAGCATATGCTTCCGAAGTAGTTTCACTTCATGAAACTTTTAGGATAAGCCCTCGACCGATTAGTATTGGTCAGCTCCATGCATTACTGCACTTCCACCTCCAACCTATCTACCTCGTCGTCTTCAAGGGGTCTTACTAATTGGGAAATCTCATCTTGAGGGGGGCTTCACGCTTAGATGCTTTCAGCGTTTATCCCGTCCGCACGTAGCTACCCAGCTATGCTCCTGGCGGAACAACTGGTACACCAGAGGTGCGTCCATCCCGGTCCTCTCGTACTAAGGACAGCTCCTCTCAAATTTCCTGCGCCCACGACAGATAGGGACCGAACTGTCTCACGACGTTCTGAACCCAGCTCGCGTACCGCTTTAATGGGCGAACAGCCCAACCCTTGGGACCTACTTCAGCCCCAGGATGCGATGAGCCGACATCGAGGTGCCAAACCTCCCCGTCGATGTGGACTCTTGGGGGAGATAAGCCTGTTATCCCCAGGGTAGCTTTTATCCGTTGAGCGATGGCCCTTCCATGCGGTACCACCGGATCACTAAGCCCGACTTTCGTCCCTGCTCGACTTGTAGGTCTCGCAGTCAAGCTCCCTTCTGCCTTTGCACTCTTCGAATGATTTCCAACCATTCTGAGGGAACCTTGGGGCGCCTCCGTTACTCTTTAGGAGGCGACCGCCCCAGTCAAACTGCCCACCTGACACTGTCCCCGAACCGGTTTACGGTCCTAGGTTAGAACCTAGATACGATCAGGGTGGTATCCCAACGGCGCCTCCGTAGAAGCTTGCGCTCCTACTTCTCAGGCTCCCACCTATCCTGTACAGATCGTACCCAAATCCAATATCAAGCTGCAGTAAAGCTCCATGGGGTCTTTCCGTCTTGTCGCGGGTAACCTGCATCTTCACAGGTATTAAAATTTCACCGGATCTCTCGTTGAGACAGCGCCCAAGTCGTTACGCCATTCGTGCGGGTCAGAATTTACCTGACAAGGAATTTCGCTACCTTAGGACCGTTATAGTTACGGCCGCCGTTTACTGGGGCTTCGGTTCATAGCTTCGGGTTACCCCTAACCACTCCCCTTAACCTTCCAGCACCGGGCAGGCGTCAGCCCGTATACTTCGCCTTGCGGCTTCGCACAGACCTGTGTTTTTGCTAAACAGTCGCTTGGGCCTTTTCACTGCGGCCCCCTCGTGCTATTCACACTACCGGGGCACCCCTTCTCCCGAAGTTACGGGGTCATTTTGCCGAGTTCCTTAACGAGAGTTCTTCCGCGCGCCTTAGAATACTCTTCTCGCCTACCTGTGTCGGTTTGCGGTACGGGCACCTTCTCCTGGTTAGAGGCTTTTCTTGGCAGTGTGAGATCATGACCTTCGCTACTATAATTTTCGCTCCCCATCACAGCCCAGCCTTATTGATGTGCGGATTTGCCTACACATCAGCCTCACTGCTTAGACGGACACTTCCATCAGTCCGCGTCACTACCCTGCTGCGTCACCCCATTACTCATAACGGATTACGGTGGTACAGGAATTTCAACCTGTTGTCCATCCACTACGCCTTTCGGCCTCGCGTTAGGTCCCGACTTACCCTGAGAGGACGAGCCTTCCTCAGGAAACCTTGGGCTTTCGGCGGATCAGATTCTCACTGATCTTTTCGTTACTTATACCGGCATTCTCACTTGTATGCTGTCCAGCGCTCCTTACGGTACACCTTCAACCTGCATACAACGCTCCCCTACCCCTGATGCAAAGCATCAAGCCATAGCTTCGGTGGCGTGTTTAGCCCCGTTACATTTTCGGCGCAGAGTCACTCGACCAGTGAGCTATTACGCACTCTTTCAATGGTGGCTGCTTCTAAGCCAACATCCTGGTTGTCTGTGCAACTCCACATCCTTTCCCACTTAACACACACTTGGGGACCTTAGCTGATGGTCTGGGCTGTTTCCCTTTCGACAATGGATCTTAGCACTCACTGTCTGACTCCCGGAATTCGAGTCTATGGCATTCGGAGTTTGACTGAGTTTGGTAACCCTTGCGGGCCCCGCACCCAATCAGTGCTCTACCTCCACGACTTATTTCCGAGGCTAGCCCTAAAGCTATTTCGGGGAGAACCAGCTATCTCCGAGTTCGATTGGAATTTCTCCGCTACCCCCACCTCATCCCCGCATTTTTCAACATGCGTGGGTTCGGGCCTCCAGTGCGTGTTACCGCACCTTCACCCTGGACAGGGGTAGATCACTCGGTTTCGGGTCTACGTCCACGTACTAAAATTCGCCCTATTCAGACTCGCTTTCGCTGCGGCTCCGGCTTCTCACCTTAACCTTGCACGGGAACGTAACTCGCCGGTTCATTCTACAAAAGGCACGCCATCACCCATAAATAGGGCTCTGACTTTTTGTAAGCACACGGTTTCAGGTTCTATTTCACTCCCCTTCCGGGGTGCTTTTCACCTTTCCCTCACGGTACTGTTTCACTATCGGTCGCTAGGTAGTATTTAGCCTTAGCAGATGGTCCTGCTAGATTCATACGGGGTTTCACGTGCCCCGCACTACTCGGGATCCGTCTCGGAGGGATTAGACTTTTGGTTACAGGGCTTTTACCTTCTATGCCGGGCCTTTCCAGACCTCTTCACCTAACCTAATCCTTTGTAACTCCATGTGAGACGTCCCACAACCCCAAAGAGCAAGCTCCTTGGTTTGGGCTGTTCCGCGTTCGCTCGCCGCTACTGACGGAATCACTATTGTTTTCTCTTCCTCAGGGTACTTAGATGTTTCAGTTCCCCTGGTCTGCCTCTACATTCCCTATGTATTCAGGAATGAGTAACTGCGAATTACCACAGCTGGGTTTCCCCATTCGGACACCCCCGGATCAAAGCTTGCTTACAGCTCCCCGAGGCAGTTTCGTTGTTCGCCACGTCCTTCATCGGCTCCTAGCGCCTAGGCATCCTCCGTGTGCTCTTAGTAGCTTAACCATTTCGCTCATTTGTTGCGCTGTCCGCTCTCTTGTCCGTT
This sequence comes from Paenibacillus sp. IHBB 10380, assembly GCF_000949425.1. Lineage (NCBI taxonomy): Bacteria > Bacillati > Bacillota > Bacilli > Caryophanales > Paenibacillaceae > Paenibacillus > Paenibacillus sp. IHBB 10380. Next base: position 5,341,468 of record NZ_CP010976.1, on the reverse strand, counting down.
CATTTCATCTATTGAGTGAACCCATTAGAGGTTAAAATGAATTCCCAAAGGATCGATCATCACATCAAATTCGCTAGCTACCTTTACACTACATTCAATTCATAATGAGTTGAATGTTAAATATAAAAGAATGTTTTAAATCGCAAATTCGTTTCGTTATCTAGTTTTCAAGGATCAAGGTCATTTCTACAAGAGAAATAACATGTTTGAAAGATTGCTCTTTCAAAACTGACAACGAGTGAGGAAATATTCATGGAATCTATTGTTCCATAAGTCTTATCTTGACTCTTATATGAATGTTTCCGTTGCAGGAAACGATTCTCCATAGAAAGGAGGTGATCCAGCCGCACCTTCCGATACGGCTACCTTGTTACGACTTCACCCCAATCATCTACCCCACCTTCGGCGGCTGGCTCCCTTGCGGGTTACCCCACCGACTTCGGGTGTTGTAAACTCTCGTGGTGTGACGGGCGGTGTGTACAAGACCCGGGAACGTATTCACCGCGGCATGCTGATCCGCGATTACTAGCAATTCCGACTTCATGCAGGCGGGTTGCAGCCTGCAATCCGAACTGAGACCGGCTTTGGTGGGATTGGCTCCATCTCGCGATTTCGCAGCCCGTTGTACCGGCCATTGTAGTACGTGTGTAGCCCAGGTCATAAGGGGCATGATGATTTGACGTCATCCCCACCTTCCTCCGGTTTGTCACCGGCAGTCTGTTTAGAGTGCCCACCATAATGTGCTGGCAACTAAGCATAAGGGTTGCGCTCGTTGCGGGACTTAACCCAACATCTCACGACACGAGCTGACGACAACCATGCACCACCTGTCTCCTCTGTCCCGAAGGCCGCCACTATCTCTAGTGGATTCAGAGGGATGTCAAGACCTGGTAAGGTTCTTCGCGTTGCTTCGAATTAAACCACATACTCCACTGCTTGTGCGGGTCCCCGTCAATTCCTTTGAGTTTCAGTCTTGCGACCGTACTCCCCAGGCGGAGTGCTTAATGTGTTAACTTCGGCACCAAGGGTATCGAAACCCCTAACACCTAGCACTCATCGTTTACGGCGTGGACTACCAGGGTATCTAATCCTGTTTGCTCCCCACGCTTTCGCGCCTCAGCGTCAGTTACAGCCCAGAGAGTCGCCTTCGCCACTGGTGTTCCTCCACATATCTACGCATTTCACCGCTACACGTGGAATTCCACTCTCCTCTTCTGTACTCAAGTCACCCAGTTTCCAGTGCGACCCGGGGTTGAGCCCCGGGATTAAACACCAGACTTAAATGACCGCCTGCGCGCGCTTTACGCCCAATAATTCCGGACAACGCTTGCCCCCTACGTATTACCGCGGCTGCTGGCACGTAGTTAGCCGGGGCTTTCTTCTCAGGTACCGTCACTCCAGGAGCAGTTACTCTCCTGAATCTTCTTCCCTGGCAACAGAGCTTTACGATCCGAAAACCTTCATCACTCACGCGGCGTTGCTCCGTCAGACTTTCGTCCATTGCGGAAGATTCCCTACTGCTGCCTCCCGTAGGAGTCTGGGCCGTGTCTCAGTCCCAGTGTGGCCGTTCACCCTCTCAGGTCGGCTACGCATCGTCGCCTTGGTGAGCCGTTACCTCACCAACAAGCTAATGCGCCGCAGGTCCATCTGTAAGTGACAGATTGCTCCGCCTTTCAACATCTCCTCAGGAGAGAAAATGTATTATCCGGTATTAGCTACCGTTTCCGGTAGTTATCCCAGTCTCACAGGCAGGTTACCTACGTGTTACTCACCCGTCCGCCGCTGAGTATTAGGAGTGCAAGCACTCCATCAACTCCGCTCGACTTGCATGTATTAGGCACGCCGCCAGCGTTCGTCCTGAGCCAGGATCAAACTCTCCAATAGAATTGAAAAGAGCGATATGCTCATTTTGAAACAAACTGGCGAGAATTTGCATTCTCTACCAAATGATTTCTCATTTGTTTTGACTTCACTTTCGTGAAATCTTTACTCACTCGTTGTTCAGTTTTCAAAGATCAATTTCTCTTTCGTCATCACCAGTTTTTCTCGGCGACAACTACTATATCTTATCATGTCCGACTCAGTTATGCAAGCTTTATTTTCAACGTCATTTTCATGTGATTGTTAAGCTTTCTGGTTCGTGTTGACCGACGTTTAATGTCCGGATAAATAATATATCACGTCTGTAAGTAATGTGCAAGCTTTTTTATTAATTTTGAATAAACACTGCTATTACACATAATGCGAGCGCATTGGATGTCCTTTATTTGCTCATCATATAATCTTGCCAACAATAAGTGAGTTCATGACAACATCCACCAACAAATTTCACCCATTTAATATGCCGATGTAGTATCTTTAATATTTCCCTTCATCTATATAGTCTTATTATAGCCTCATTTATAACCTACTCTATCTTCTCATTTTATTTATATAATAGAAATGATGCAAGAGAGATCTCAACAATAGAACAATCTATTGCTAAGATCCCTCTTACTACTATGCTATACATCTTCTAAATAGGTATCCTTTTATTTCTTCTCTGTTACCTTACCGTTCGAATCAATTATCGCATTGAAGGAAAGTTTATTCATCTTCGTAATGATTTGTTTATTATAGCTTTTACCCATCAGATTAGGTTGACCTCTTATAATTTTTACTGGCGTGATTTTACTTGTAATTGAATTGTTATGCATTTCAAAATCTACCATCATTGAATCTAGCGTCTTATCACCGCCACGTGTCGAGCGATTAAATACGAAGTTACCTAATGAATAATAGATTGGCTTCTTCTTATAATATTCGATCCCCATCAAGCAATGACTATGTGATCCAATGATAATGTCTGCGCCGCTATCAATCATCTGTTTGGCCATCGTACGTGCATACTTTGCAGGATAATCCTTAAACTCTTCGTTCCAATGAATATACACCACGGTAACGTCATTTGTTTTGGAAGACTTCTTGATCTCACCTAGCATAGGTTCAAGCGTATAGGCAGAGGCTGCCCCCGGACTCTTCTTACCGGCATACCAAGAAGGATCTGAAAGTACACGACTTACCCCGATGACTGCAATTTTTTTTCCCTTTATCGTTTGAGTATAGGGCTTAAAGGCCGCTTCGATATTTTTACCTGCACCTGTATAACCAATCTTATAATTGTTCAAATGTACTAACGTATCTAGCATCGCACCTTGTCCGTAATCAAGAATATGATTATTGGCTAGAGTCACTCCGTCTATGCCTGCGTATACTAATCCTTTTAGGGTTGCAGGTTTCGAGCGGAAGGCAAACATCTTATCCGCTGCTTTCCCCCTAACAGAGACAGGAGTCTCCAAATTGGCAAAGGCCATATCTGCTTTTTTTAATATAGGCGCTACTTTTACAAACGGATAATTAGCACCATACTTAGAAACCTGATCCCCCACATAACCATCTAGGAGTATGTCACCTGCAAAGACTAGCTGGATACTCGTTGTTTTGGAAGATTCACTAGATACGAACGATGATGGATAAATAAATAATAGAATAAGTAAAATGCCTAGTAATCTCCTCAATATCGCTCCCCCTTTATATCTAAATTGAAACCATCAGCATATTTAACATACTTTTTACATAAAAGTAGGTCTCTCTTTATATTACAACAGTAATGTTATCTGTGTACCCAGCCATTGAAAAATCGGGTATCTCAAATAGAAATGATAATACAGGAGGATTAATATGAATCATAAATTAGTAAAAAAAATCTTACCTTTTGCCGTTGTTATATCATCACTGGCGGTAAGTGCTATTTTCTCAGGAACAACAACTCACGCAGCAAATAAAGACAAAGATCAAGCAAAAATTAAGAATGTTATCTTTTTAATCGGGGACGGCATGGGTCAATCTTACACAACCGCTTACCGCTACCTTAAAGATAATCCTTCTACACCTGTTATGGAACAAACTGAATTCGACAAATACCTTGTAGGTAACCAAATGACTTATCCACATGATGAGAAAGAAAATGTGACCGATTCAGCTTCTGCTGCTACGGCCATGTCTGCCGGGGTCAAAACCTATAATGCCGCTATCGCCGTTGATACACATAAAAAAGACGTTAAAACTGTTCTTGAACGCGCAAAAGAATTAGGGAAGTCAACCGGCTTAGTAGCTACTTCGGAAATTACCCATGCTACACCCGCTGCATTTGGGGCACATGATATCAGTCGTAAAAATATGGACGCTATCGCGGATGATTATTATGATGACCTTGTGAACGGCAAACATAAGGTGGACGTCCTCCTTGGTGGAGGATCGAAAAACTTCGTCCGCGAAGATCGAAATTTAACGGATTTGTTTAAAAAAGATGGCTACGGCTATGTGAGCGATCGAGCAGGGCTACTAAAGAATACAAATGATCGCCTTCTCGGTTTATTCGCCTCGGGTGGCTTAGATAAAGCGATTGATCGAACAGATAAAACTCCTTCTTTACAAGAAATGACAAGCGCTGCAATTACTCGACTGAACAAGAACAAAGATGGCTTCTTCCTTATGGTAGAGGGGAGCCAGATTGACTGGGCAGGACACGACAATGATGTCGTAGGTGCAATGAGCGAAATGGCTGATTTCGAGAAGGCATTTAAAGCGGCTATTGATTTCGCTAAAAAAGATGGTCATACGTTAGTTGTGGCTACAGCTGACCATTCAACAGGCGGATTGTCCATTGGAGCAAGAGGAACTTATGTCTTTGACGTAAGTCCAATCAAAGCAGCAAAACGCACATCCGATTTCATGTCTCAAGAAATATTCAAAGGTGCAAGTGTAGAACAAACTCTCAAGAAATATATCGACTTGACATTAACCACTGAGGAGATTCAATCCGTCAAGGATGCGGCTGCTACAAAGGATCAGGATAAAATAGACAATGCCATTGATCTTATCTTTGACATCCGTACAAATACCGGCTGGACTACAGGCGGTCACACAGGTGAAGATGTGCCTGTATTCGCATACGGTCCAGGTAAGGAAATGTTCTCAGGACTTATTGATAACACAGACAATGCAAAAAACATCTTTAAAATATTAGAAGATAACGCTCCAAAAAAAGCAAAAAATAAATAACCCCCCCAATAAATACGAATGGCTCCGCCCTATACACAGGGCGGAGCCATTCGTATTTATGCTCATGTAAACCAATTACACTCTAATCGCGTCTCTGACAGGTGGAAAGGCTCTATAAGTTAATAAACCACTCTCTACTGTCTGAGGCTATTATCATTTATAGTCCAACGATATATTCGGTAGCTTCATTTAACAATTGTTCGAAATTAGCTGGATAATCATGGTCTAAACCGTCTACCTCTATAAATACATGATCCACATTTTTTTCATCCAGTAAAGTCACCAGTTGTATTGTAGATTCATAACCATCTTCATCAGCATTGCCACATATCACATACCCCTTAATATTCCTCTCCGCTAGGGTGTCCAATACATGTTCCCATTCTTCAATCTCTGGTAACCATGGTGCAACCAAAATAAATCCCTTAGCAGATATTTGTCCAGATAAAATTGCATTCAAGGCTACTTTAGCCCCGGCAGAGAAACCTCCAACAATAACATTTATTGGTTCTATACTCTGGCTATCTAGCATTCGATCGTAGTGCTCTTGTAGCTCATCAGATCCCTTATCTACATCTTCCCAATCATAGCTGTCTGAGAATTGAATTTGCGAGGACTGCGGCAATGCCAGCATACAATGATCCGATACGATGGATCTCCAGTATCCCTCTGTTATCTCTATATTCTCTTGATCACCATGTAATGCTATAACTAGCGTTGGGGATTCATGTTCCGAACTATTCTGATCACGTATCACTTTTAAGGTAGGTGTTACCGTTTGCTGTGCATCAGCTTCTCGCTTCTTACACAATTGGGCCATCTCTTGAAAGACATCATATTTATGAAGTAGTTGTAAATCTTCATCACCCATCAAATATTCATACCCATACCAATACCCATGTTCTATGATGGCTTCTCTCATAATGGTCAATGCTTCTTGCTCGAGTCCCGCTGCACCGGCCAGGGCGTATCTAAAATTAAATATTTGCGCTCTATTTCCCTGCACTTCATTTGCATGTTCTGTAATGAATTGGTAGGCTTCCAAGCTACCTGCATCCTCATTTAATGCTAATGTTCTATTTATTAATTGTGTAAAGGTTAGTGTGGTCATGTTACCCTCCTCGGGATCTATCCATTATTTCATATTTTCATTTGATTCTTATGAACTATTGATTGTAAAAGTATACTAACTTTATTCTCATTTTCATATATCATCGGCAAAAAACCTACCCAAACTGTCAAATATCAGACAATGTTCTCCCTTTAGAGAAAGACAAAAAATGACGATATAATTAATAGATTGAACTATAGTTTGCCCTCTACAATAGTTATAAATTCTAAAGTAATCAAGAATATGAGGGTACTACGTTTATTTTGTTCTCAATATGGAGGTACTACGATGGCAAAGATTTTGGTAGTTGATGATTCTCTATTTATGAGAGTTATATTAAAGGAGATCATCTTAAATATGGGGCACTTTGTTGTAGGAGAGGCAGAGAATGGTGAAGAAGCCGTTCTGAAATATTCTGAATTACAACCTGATCTAATCACAATGGATATTAATATGCCTAAGAAGAGTGGAATCGCAGCTCTCAAAGAAATATTAGAAATAAATCCTCAGGCTAAAATTCTAGTCTGCTCTGCTCTGGGTCAACAAAAGTTCATCACAGAAGCCATTAGAGCAGGCGCTAAAGATTTCGTTGTAAAACCAATTAAAGAGGAACGCGTAATTGAAGCCATCGCCAAAATCATTGCTAGTTAAATTGGCATTATAATAAATAGAGCTGTCCTTCAGGAGGAACACCTGCTGCAGGAACAGCTCTATTTATTATTTTGGTGTTCTTTTCGGCGACTACATTACAAATTAAGTTTTTCTTGTACCGATTTTAATTTCTGTGCACTAGATGAAGCTTTATCTCGACGATCATCGATTTTGATAGATGTGGACACACGTTGAGCTCCGGATAGAAAAGGTGACTCATGTAAAGCGGCTATAGCTTTCCATACTTGATCGAGGGGTCCCTCAATAATAGTACTCATGGATGTTAATTGGTAAGTAACTCCCTGCTGTTGTTTCAATACCTTCTGCATGTCTGCCACATAGGAACTTAGACTGGTTGTTGACGTTCCAATAGGAACTATAGTCACTTCAGCGATAGCCATTATTAGTACCTCCCTCATAAGTTTAAACATTCATTATTCATTGTAACTAACGCGCTAAACAATCGCAAAGCCTTTAGTCGCGGAAGTAAATAGTCACTAAAAAAACATAATTTTGCTATAAATTTGGTTCCTTGTCCATCTTTACAATAGTGGTTTAAGCAACGATCTGTCATAAATTCGCTTCCATTACGCCTGCATAAAACAATAGTTGCCTATACTATATATTGATGATATATTGATTAAACCACTTTCGGATCGCTAAATATAGTGGAATCAAATAAAGAAGATATTAGGAAAAATACCCGAGACTTCATAGAAATACAGGGTAACCCCGACATGGACACGCCCATAGCGCCTCTAAGGACTCTAGCTACTGATTTACCACCCAAGGCGATCCTACGAGGAACTAGAAAGTGTTACTCTGCAACGTTTATATTCTGGCACTGTTTGACCCACCGTCATGACACTCGTTGCAATTATATTTCAATGCCAGCAAAACTCACAGTATGGTGGAGTTTCTGGAAGCAAGATCGATCATGACCTTGTTCCTTATGTCGCTAAGTCATTTGCGAAGAAATTGAAAATAGGGTTAAACTACTTTAGTGAGATACCCTTCGGAAGATCAAGAAGTTACTCTAGGTAACTTAACATTAGCTAACTCTCATCCCCGTTCGTTCTCTCTTGCAATGCAAGAGGTACAAACAGAATGTCTACAAGCGGTAGAAAGCTTGATTCATAACTTAAACACCATGTCTAGCCGCGCTGGTGGTCAGATTCCATTCAAATTTGTCCAACTTAGATGCACCATTCAATCTACAATGTTACGATCCAGCAGATTCTAACACGGAATTCACCACGATGGGTTGTCTTACACGGGTTCTATCTTACCGTCATGGACGAAACCACTTATCCGGCAAAGGAGATCTGTCTTTCAACACGATTAACCTCGTGAAATTAGGTATTACATACGGTGTAGTCAATGGAATGGACAGGCCTGATGAGGAAGGCTGTACACCTCATCTTCAACCTTGCCTTGATATTGCATTGAAGAGTCTATTACACCGTTTTACAATGCAGAAACGTCAACCCCCTCAGCCTCATATCTCATGATGCATGAAGCTGTCTAGGAAGGTGGTGAACTTCTACACCATCCTGATGATTCCGTTGACATTAGCTGAAGGTCTATCTCTGGCGAATTTACGATGAAAAACCACGAGAAGTTCGGCTCTATTTCGGGTGTAACCGACCGTGAATATTACACCAATTCTTTTCACATACCTGTCGTATTATTCTTCCCTTTCGCGGAAGTACAAATCAGCGTATTATTGATATTCAGGCAAGTCTCGAAACTCCAAGATCGTTCTATAGAAATTATAATCTCCAATATGAGATGATAAATATTGAAAGGAAGAAACCCATGCCCCAATTTGTAACAAAACCGAACAATCGTCAGCTCGCTTTTGATGAAACTCGTCTCTCCGTTTATTCTGATCGCCTACTAGAAGGACTAGAGACACTTAATAAAGAACGTCTAATCCGAAGTGTAATTAGTAAGCTCCGCCGTGAGGAAGTAACGAGTGAGGAGATCAGCAACGCCTTCACAATGGCAGCTCTTGAGCTGGTTAGCATAGAAGAACCCAATTGGAAATTTGCAGCAGCACGCTCTCTGCTTACTACCCTATATAAAAAAGCTGCTTATTATCGCAGATATAAATCATACCCAGATGAACCTTATGGTGCACTATTTCCGCTTATCTCAGACTTAGTCAAAAAAGGAATTTATCGTGAGGAGCTTTTGGAATACTATACGAAGGATCAAATTGAAGAACTTGCCCAGACTATCGACTACCGTCGTGATCTTCTATTTGACTACATCGGTCTTTTAACACTAACAGAACGTTACCTAACGACTGATTTCGACGGACATGTTATGGAATTACCACAAGAGCGTTATATGGTCATTGCTATGTACCTCATGCACAAGGAACCTGTTGAGAAACGTATGGAACTTGTCAAAGAATCATACTGGGCAATGAGTAACCTTTATATGACAGCTGCTACTCCTACGATGTCTAATGCAGGTAAAAAAGTCGCTGGTCAGCTCTCCAGTTGCTTCATTGACACTGTGGATGACTCCCTAGAAGGCATATTCGACTCCAATACAGATATTGCTCGCTTAAGCAAAATGGGTGGCGGAATCGGTGTTTATCTTGGTAAAGTACGCGCACGCGGTTCAGATATTCGGGGTCATAAGAACACAAGCTCAGGGGTCATTCCTTGGATTCGCCAATTGAACAATACCGCAGTTAGCGTAGACCAATTAGGAACGCGTAAAGGTGCCATTGCCGTTTACTTAGATGTATTCCACAAGGACATTCTGGCTTTCCTTGATCTGAAATTAAACAATGGTGACGAGCGCATGAGAGCCCATGATGTATTCCACGGCGTATGCATTTCTGACACGTTTATGGAAGCAGTGGAAGCTCGTGGTGAGTTCAATTTGTTCTGTCCTCATGAAGTTAAGAAAGTGATGGGATGGAAAGATACGAACGGACGTCCACTTGGACTTGAAGATTTCTATGATGAAACGCTAGGTCAAGGAGCATTCCGTGATAAATATGCAGAAGCTGTTGCTCATCCTCTGCTATCACGTATTACAGTCCCAGCGATTGATATTATGAAACGGATTATGAAGTCTCAGCTTGAGACGGGAACACCATATATGTTCTATCGTGATACCGTAAACCGCGCCAATCCGAACAGCGCACATGGAATGGTCTATTCTTCTAACTTATGTACAGAGATTATGCAGAACCAATCTGCGACTGTCGTAGAACACGAAGAGTTAGTGACTAAAGATGGACAGACTCGCATTGTTATTTCCAAAATCCCTGGTGATTTCGTCGTATGTAACTTGAACTCTATCCATCTCGCGCGTGCTGTACCTGCAGGTGTACTAGATCGTCTAGTGCCGATTCAAGTTCGTATGTTAGATAATGTTATTGATATTAATAATATTGAAGTTCTTCAAGCTCAATATACCAACAGCCAATATCGTGCTGTCGGACTCGGTACTTTCGGACTGCATCATTTACTTGCACTTGAGGGCATTCGCTGGGAGTCTGACGAAGCTGTAGCATATAATGATAATCTGTATGAAAGAATTAACTATCTTCTCGTTCGCTCCAGCATGGAGCTGGCTAAGGAAAAAGGCTATTATCCTAAATTCCATGGCTCTGATTGGGAAAGTGGTGCATACTTCAATCATCGCGGTTATACCGATGGTCAGCATGAAGGGAAATTCGTAACTACTGCAGAGTGGAAGGAACTTCAACAAGAAGTTCAACAAACGGGTGTACGTAATGCATGGATGTTCGCCATTGCCCCTAACGGTTCAACTTCTATTATTGCCGGTTCCACTGCAAGTATAGATCCACTGTATGATCTATTATCCTATGAAGAGAAGACAACATATAAAATCGCTAATCCAGCACCAGACTTATCAGACAAAACGATCTGGTATTATAAGACGGCCTTCAATATCGACCAGCATTGGTCCATTAACATGGCCTCTGCCCGTCAACGTCATGTCGACCAAGGTCAGAGCTTCAACTTCTATGTGCGTCCTGACATAAAGGCTACCGACTTCTTGGATCTACACATCCATGCTTGGAAAGCGGGTATGAAGTCCACTTACTATGTACGTAGTCGTGCACTAACGATTGAAGAATGCGAATCATGTTCGAGCTGATAATCTATCCTACCTAACCCCTCCCTTTCAAGAGAGGGTTCACAAGTATAAATAAAGGAGTAGTTTGTATGAAAATGCAGCAAATTTTTAATACGGAAGCCCCTAACCAATCAACACGAATTATTGAAGGGGAATGCTCCGGCATTCTAAACTGGAACGATATTCGTATGCCACATATGTATAAATTATATAAGGTACTGCTCCTCAATCACTGGATTGCAGATGAAATTCCAATGTCCAAGGATGCTCAACAATTTCCAGGGCTAGATCCTGAAGAACAACGTGTATTCAAAATTAATATATCTTTACTTGCTGTACTGGATTCTATGCAAACGATGTTTGTAGGAGATGTGAAACGTTATTTCACAGACTCTTCTCTTGAAGCGATCTCTGCGATTATCGGTCAACAGGAAGTTGTTCATAACCAATCTTATTCTTATGTTCTATCTTCCATCGTGTCTGATCAAGAGCAGAAGGAAATATTCGAATATTGGAAGAAAGACCCTGTATTGTTGGAACGCAATCGTTTCATCGCGGATATTTACCAGAATTTCCGTGAAAATCAGAATCCACAGACCTTCTTCCAGTCTATGGTTGCAGATTTGATTCTAGAAGGTATTTTCTTCTATAGTACGTTTGCTTTCTTCTACAATCTTGCACGTGACCAGAAAATGATGGCAACCAGCCAAATGATCTCGTATATTCAGCGCGATGAGAACCAACACTGCTATTTCTTCGCTGAGGTATACAAACAACTTCTGAAGGATTTCCCAGAATTGAATACGAAAGAGAACATGGATTATGTGTATACTACAATTGATCAAGCCGTTGAGCTTGAAATCAATTGGGCGCATTATACGCTTACTAATGTCCGTGGAATTGATCTAGATGAACTATCCGATTATATTAAATACACTGCTAATAAACGTCTTACTTTGATGGGAATGGAGAAAGCTTATCAAGGTGTGGATGTGAACTGTATGCCTTGGATTAAACCATTCTCTGATGACGCACTAAATACAACAAAAACAGATTTCTTTGAAGCGAAGTCACGTAACTATGGTAAAGTCGGCGATGATAACGGGTTCGGAGATCTATAATTTGGGCAAGAAGTACAACTATCCGTCTTATTAATCACAATATATGTTAGTATACATTCATTATTGAGTCGTATACTAACAAAAAAGAGGTGACCCTAGGGTCACCTCTTTTTTGTTTATTTATCTATTTCACAATCAAATATACTCTTTCCTTATAGCTTCAATACACTTTCGTTACGATCTGCCTTGAATCTTGTCTCTGTAGCCAATTCTTCTAAGGCAGCCTGCAAACGCAGCTGCATTTCTTCTGAAATTTCAGTGCCTCCATCGTCTGTACGAACAACTTGAGAGTCCACGGTATATACCCCACCTAGAATGTGGCGTGCGCCAAGCGCAGATAACACAGGCTTCAGAGCATAATCAATAGCAAGCAAATGGGCTAAACTTCCTCCAATAAATAAAGGCAACGTAATTTTACCAGCTAATCCCTTCTCGGGTACAAGATCAAGAAATGTCTTAAGTACACCTGTATAGGAAGCTTTATAGACTGGACTTGCGATAATCACGCCATCAGCTTCCGCAACGAGTCCATTAGCTTTTACAATATGTTCACTTTCAAATTTGGTATGAATAAGATCTTCTGCTGGCAATTTCACTACATCAATACGTTCTACTTCAAATCCTGAATTCTTGAGAAGACCCTCTACATATTCAAGGATTGCATTAAGTCTGGAAGTTAATGTAGGACTTCCATTAATTACAACGATTTTAGGCATAATTCCATTCTCCTCATCACATCATGATATGTTTCAACCAAGCCTCATCCATCTGGCCATTTTATCATTAATATCTATTCCGACTATTTTACTGTGTTTAATTTATGGTATCAATCATTTTTAGTATTGTCAACACCTATATATACATTATCCCCCCTTGTAAATTGCCTTTGTTTAGTCTATACTAACCTCACAGAATTGAACAGTGCTATTGCGCCTATGATCAGAATCCAACTGTGAGGCGTTTGCGATCGGAGCAAGACTCTAAGCTCTCTAAGTTAACCGGCATCCGTCCGTTATCACGGAACCAAGAGGATTGAAATTTGGCAATCATGTCAGATTTCATCAAGTTGGGTGGCACCGCGAGCAGACGCTCCTCGTCCCAAAGGATGAGGGCGTTTTTTGTATTTTTATAGACAAAGGAGCTTGCGGACATGTTAGATATTCGGTTCATTAGAGAAAATGCAGAGTTAATACAGGAAACAGTACATCACAAACACATGGAGATCTCGATCTCTGAGTTATTGGAGTGGGACGTCAAGCGACGTGAACTTCTCCAGAAGACAGAGACGTTAAGAGCAGATCGTAACCGCTTGACGCAGACCATTGCATCACATATGCAACAAGGTGATCTTCAAGCCGCCGAACCGATCAAACAACAAGTAAAAATAATTAACGACCGACTCACCATCGCAGATATAGCATGGGCAGACGCCGACCGTCGATGTAACGAACTACTGCTCGCTGTACCTAACGTTGTTTCTCCCGACACACCGCTTGGAAAGAACGATTCAGATAATGTGGAAATCCGAAGCTACGGCGTGCCACCTGAATTTACTTTTGAGGCCAAAGATCATGTTACTTTAGGTGAATTACATGATCTGATTGATATTCCCCGTGGCGTTAAGACTGCAGGAAGTCGGAACTATTTTCTCAAAGGTGCGGGTCTTTTCCTTCACCTAGCTGTACAACGCTTAGCGCTAGATCTATTAACATCTTACGGATTCACACCCATGGATGTACCCGTAATGGTTAGACCCGAAGCATTAAGACGAACAGGATTCTTCCCCATAGGGGAGGATCAGACGTATGAATTAGTAGATGAGAATAAGTGGCTAGTGGGTACTTCTGAGGTATCGCTCGTATCATACTATAGCGACGAGATTGTAGATGTCACAGAGCCGATTAAATTAGCAGGGGTATCTACATGCTTCCGTAGAGAAATCGGATCGGCTGGAAGAGATGTTCGTGGCTTGTATCGCGTACATCAATTCGCTAAGGTAGAACAGGTTGTCCTATGCCCCAATGACCCTATCCTATCGGAGCAAATTTTACAGGAAATCACAAGCCATGCCGAAGAAATTCTTACATTACTAGAACTTCCTTATCGGGTAATGGCTGTATGCACCGGAGACATGTCGCAAAAAACGTACAAACAATATGATATAGAGACATGGATGCCTAGCCGTCAGGCCTATGGAGAGACACATTCATCTTCAAATGTGCATGATTTCCAAGCGAGAAGGTCTAATATTCGATACAGAGACGATAATGGCAAGCTAGAATTCTGTCATACACTTAACAACACTGCCGTGGCTTCGCCGCGTATCCTGATCCCTCTACTCGAGAACCATCAGCGTGAAGACGGATCCATTTATATCCCTAAAGCTCTTCGTCCTTATATGGGCGGAATTGAACAACTTAAGCTGTAACCATGACCCCACAATACTAAACATAATTAAGACCCTTCATAACCACTCATTCAGTGGGTGTGAAGGGTCTTTCAGTTCTTCATTTAAAGTAGATCTCAGAGGTACATATGATCCAATCTCTAAATAATATTAGAAATCTTACGAAATTCAGCTTAATGTCTCCACCATCTGAAACCCTTCGGTGTTCCGAATGACGTTGCATTCGATAGTTCTTCAATTTCTTCCATCATATCCGTTGCATGTACATTTCGTTCTGTTCCATACTCAATTCTTTGGTATGCTCCATCTTCCTGAAACTTGGTGCTTGAATATTGAATTTGAGTGACCACTCTTTGCATTTCTAGAAATCCTTCATACATAACGCTATCCCTCCTCGGATGTTTGCAAGCATCTACCTTGCAAACAATCATCCATCCGTAGGAACTGAAGGATATAGCAAGGTCTTGCCTGCCAAGTTTTGGTTACGCTTTCATAATATCATATTTAACAACATTTGGTAATGTGTAGCGCTCTATATCAGTGTCATTCTTGTGACATTATCGTGAAATCAATTCATGAGGAACCTTTTCTTAGGTGCTCGATTATGCTGATATCATGACCCCTGCAATCAGAAGGAGAGGCTTATAATGAGAGCTAAACAATACCCTATGATGTGGCGAATAGAAATTGGAAGGTATGTATTGCATAAGCTAGCTTGTGCAGGACTTGCTTACTTCACGTTGTTGCTATTCTTTAACGTTCTACATGCACTTGTACTAGAACCAGTCATTCTCCCCCTTTCTCCGGAACACTGGATCTACGGATGTATTATGATTGCTTCTTTCCTCGGTGACATTATATATGCCAGATTCTCTTCTTTATCGAAGATAAGTCTGGCAGTCCTATATACGGTACTAGGATTTCTAACAGGGTTCTACCTGTTTATAAATCAGGTTGGTAATCCATGGTTCGGCGGTGTAATGGGAATAGGCTGCATCCTCATATTCTACGCAGGCATAATAGCCATACCTCGGGAATCTCTTCTGACTCCCTTCATGGCATGGCTTATTCCTATACTTGGTCAGATATTACTATAAGAAGGGTTATATGACGCGAGATCGGTTGCGGCATCCTGCGAAAGAAAATCCCGATATTTGGCTATCATCTTAAATATTTAATAAGCCACCGTAAATCGAGTACGTGAGAAATAAGGATCTTCCACTTCATCAATCATTGCAGCTGCAAAGTCTTGAATTGAAATATAGCTTCTATCTGCTTCATCTAGCACTAACTTGTCTGTTCCAATGCGGAATTGCCCCGTACGACGTCCGGATTCTATCGTTGCTGCTGGACTAAGATACGTCCAATCCAAGTCTGATTCGGTATATATACGCAGAGCTTCAGCATGTGCGATAGCCAATGGCCGATACTCCTCGGGGAAGTCAGGTGTATCCATCAATTGAAGTCCTGGTGATACTTCCAAGCTTCCTGCCCCACCTACAACAAGCAGTCGTGGTACTCCAGCCCGGCGAACGCCTTCTACTAGGGATCTAGCGGCCTCCAAGAGTTCTTCTTCTCCACCAAAGGAAGGTCCATAGGCACTAACAACAGCTTCATGACCTTCAGAGATAGAGGCAACCGAATCCGGATTCATAATATCCCCCTCGATCACTCGCAAGTTATCGTGTTGTTCTGTCCATTTCTTAGCATCACGTACAACAGCTGTCACTTCAAACCTTCTATTCAGTGCTTCACGTACTATACGCTGACCAATGTTCCCATTGGCTCCAAACAATACAATCTTCAATTCTAAGTCCTCTTTTCATAGTTAGTTCATTCTATCTAGATGCAATCCATTCTATCCAAATTTATTAATGGTTCAAGTTATTTTACCACCGTAGGCCTGTGGTTACACCCTCATGCTAAACTTTCTTTTCGATATAACATGTTAACATGTTCATAAACACCTTAGAATGGGTTATACATATATGTATATAACAAGTAGAAAGGTAGGTGTTCACGAATGTCCAATACGTCTAGGCTATTGAAATGGATCACGTTTGCTGTCGAAGCGTTCTTTGCCATCCCTCTGATTGGAGGAGGATTCATCCTGTCATATGGCTGGACGCCACTCATTGCGGCGCTCATACTCCATGTGATCGCCATTGTGTCGCTCCTGAAAGATCGGCATTCCATCATTGGTAATGGGCTCGGTGTCATAACTTCCTTAGTGGGCATTATTCCTGTTATAGGTTGGATTATGCATGCTATCACAGCACTAGTGCTACTCATTGAGGCTATTTCATTGCGAAGCAAACCAAGGTATTAGACCCTCTATCCGTATCAACCTCGATCTCTGTAACCTTCGCCGCCTTGAATATTCACGTTGCTTGTGCAATAGTGGAGAAAGAAAAATGAAGGAGGGATCGAGGTTGTCCCTTATCACCACATATATAAGCTCAATAGAAGGCGTTATGGTTATAGGTTTCGCTGTCGTTCTGTTTATATGGATGTATATACGCACCGCTGTGCAACTGAGAACAGCTAGCAAGGAGCGTTTAGAACGACTTCAGCAATCTTTGCTACTATACAGCCGCGTAACGGGTCCGCTCAGCGAAATAACAACTAAGAATACTCTAGACCCTGACGATTTAAGTCATCTAATTTCACTACTACAGGAATGTAAAGCAGCACCTCTATTAACACGTGATTTACAAGAACAGATCGACGCTTACATAAGAGAACGAGATGAATCTCGGCTTCAACTACTATATAAATCATTAGAGCGTGAGGTCAATCGTAGAATTGAGGAACAAAGTACTCTTTTACGAAAGCTAGATAATCCTAGTTGGGGACTAAGCTTCTGGCTATTACTGAAGCCAGCCGTACCCTTCGCAACAGCTATAGCCGTTCTTCTCTGGAGTTTTCAACTGTATCAAGTTCTTAAGGTCTCAGTTAACTCGGGTTCTTTTCCCTGGGAAACCATTCATGCTTGGGTTCGCTTTGTCTCTTGCCTTGTAGCCACCTTCTCACTGTACCTTGCATTGAGGGATACTAAACGCACATCCTATCGTGTTATATATACTCTATTATGTATATTAATCTCTGCGGTTGCGCTGTTTCATATGCTAGGATTATTTATCGCCCCTTATATTCTAGCTGCTCAGCTCATCCTATATTTAGCAGGCTTTAGGTTTACCCCTAATCGTTCCCGCCGAGAGAGACCTTATGCAGGTCGTGATCTTTCACTTACGGAAGCAACTCCTTTAATTCAAGAGGAAGATCCTCTATCTGTTCCCGGTTCACGTTCAGATCGCATCCTTTCTAGTTCCAAGAATGACCGAAACAACACAGAATAACATCAAAGGCTCCTTTAATATATTACACATTTCGTGTAGTCATTAGAAATAGCCTCGAGTGTCCTGTCTCTTCTTCTCAAAAGGAGAGCTTCACATGAACACCTGAGGCTATTTGTTATTCATCGCTAATTACCTTGAACTAGATTTCCTAAAATGTGGGGATGCGATGCGCGAGACTTCATTAGACTTAACAGACCCAGAAGATGTGTTCTCAAAACGTTTGCGATCCGTTCGTTCCATTTGAACAATTTGACCTTCGTGCACCACAATCTGTAGTGAGCCAAATTCCATATTATTTAGAAGATCAGTAATGCGCGCTATCCATACCTCATCTACCTTAAGTGGTTTTGCCAAGATGATCGCCTCCCTCTCCCCAATTCATAATTCCTTCATGATTTTGCTACTTCCTTTACAACAACCCTTTATATTCCTTCTTTTCCAGTTAATTTAGTGTGAATTAAATGTATCATGCTCCTAAAAGAGATGTCAACGATCATTTTGCCGTGAAAACCAGCTTTTTAACAATAAAGTAACCATCGCAAGCAATAGTAATAATGACGCCACCGCAAAGGATGCAGAGAACTGATATTCGTTATAAAGAATCTCCACGTGTAAAGGTAATGTATTCGTCTCTCCACGTATATGTCCCGATACAACGGAGACAGCCCCGAACTCCCCCATGGCCCTTGCATTACACAGAATAATCCCGTAGAGCAAGCCCCACTTGATGTTGGGTAAAGTAACTTTCCAGAAGATCTGCCAACCATGTGCGCCTAGCGTCACCGCGGCCTCTTCTTCCTGTACCCCTTGATCCTCCATCAGAGGAATCAGTTCTCTCGCTACAAAAGGAAAAGTGATGAACAATGTTGCCAAGATAATTCCAGGAACAGCAAATATAATTTTGATATCATGGTCAGACAACCATGGCCCGAGCCATCCCTGTGCACCAAACACCAGTACATAGACCAATCCACCAATAACGGGCGAGACTGCGAATGGAAGATCAATCAGAGTCATGAATAGTCCTTTACCTCGGAATTTAAATTTCGTAATTGCCCATGCTGCAGCCACCCCGAATACGGTATTAAGAGGTACCGTAATTAAAGCAACCCATAAGGTTAGCTTCAAAGCAGATAAAGCATCGGGGTCCGTTAATGCCATCGCATATACCGACCAACCTCGTTTGAGTGCCTCCGTAATAACAATGACAAGCGGTAGCACAATTAACCAGAGAAGTACTAAGATGGCACATCCAATCAATAACCATTTGACCCACACCGCTTCTGTAGTTGCCGAAGGGGAAGTCGCCTTTCGTGGTGGTATCATTAAAGGTACAGAACCCGCCATATGAAATTCTCCTTTTTGTTCAAGTGTATTATCCAAATCATCTATATAGATTGAACTAAAGTTTAAACTCTATAAATTCTAGTAAAGATCATGAATATGAGGGTTCGTCTTTAGTTCATTCTATCTAGTCTACCTTATTAGCGAGAGGCTCGGCGGGTCCATCTTTGGAATGAGTTAATCATGAGAAGTAATAAGAATGAAATGAAGAGCAGAATCATCGCTACGGCTGTAGCACCGGCGTAATCATATTGTTCTAGCTTCGCCATAATTAACAAAGGCGCAATTTCTGTTCTCATCGGCATATTACCTGAGATAAATACGACAGAGCCATATTCTCCAATTCCCCGGGCAAAAGCTAGAGCAAAACCTGTGATCAATGGGGGTACTAGCTCAGGAAGCAGCACTTTACGAAAAGTACGAAAACGTCCGGCCCCCAGCATAGCAGCGGCTTCCTCAGCATCCTTCTCCATATCCTGTAGTACAGGCTGTACTGTCCGTACAACGAACGGTATGCCAATGAACATCAACGCAATTGTAATCCCAATCGGTGTGAATGCCACCTTAATGCCAAGTGGCTCTAACATAGAGCCAATCCATCCATTCTGTGCATATAACGCAGTTAGTGATATACCAGCTACCGCAGTAGGTAATGCAAATGGTAGATCAATCAACGCATCAAACAGCGCCTTTCCTGGAAAGTTGTATCGTACTAATACCCAAGCTAGAAGGAGTCCAAGCACAGTATCCAATAATGCGGCTACCGCTGAAGTTGTGAAGCTAACACGATAAGATGCGAGCACACGAGGATCCGTCGCCACATGCCAGAATTTATCCCATGTAAGTCCTGTAGAATTGAAGATTAGCGCCGTCAAGGGGAGCAATACAACCAAGCTTAAATAAAAGACGCTAAACCCCATCGTAATCCCAAACCCAGGAATTACTTTACGCTGGATATTCTTGACTTGACTCATGGTCCTTTCATCCTCTCCTTGCCTTCGGTTTAATGAACCGATCAGCTATGTAGAATGATCTAAAGCGCGATGACTTTAGATCATTCTCGTTCTAGTTTCCTGGTACGTAAATCTGATCAAACACTCCACCATCATTGAAATGCTTCTCTTGCGTTTCTCTCCAGGTTCCAAATACATCTTTTAGCGTGAAAAGTTCAATGTCAGGAAAGGAATCCTTAAATTTCTCTTTAATACTACCCAGTGTTGGACGATAGAAATTATCAGCAGCAATGGTCTGCCCTTCTTCACTATACAAATACTTCAAATAAGCTTCAGACACCTCACGTGTCCCCCGTTTATCAACCACCTTATCTACTATGGCTACCGGAGGTTCTGCCAATATACTCAATGGAGGATATACAACATCAAATTTATCAGGACCTAATTCTTTGACAGATAGAATGGCTTCATTCTCCCATGCAATCAACACATCCCCGATTCCCCGTTCAACAAAAGTCGTCGTAGATCCACGTGCACCCGTATCTAAAACAGGAACATGAGCGAACAATGCCTTTAGAAATTCCTGAGCTTTCGCTTCATCATTGTTGTTCTGCTTCAGAGCATATCCCCATGCAGCAAGATAGTTCCAACGCGCTCCACCTGAAGTTTTAGGGTTAGGCGTGATGACTTCCACACCGTCTTTAATTAAATCCGACCAGTCCTTAATATTCTTGGGATTCCCCTTACGGACTAAGAACACAATAGTCGATGTGTAGGGTGAGCTATTCAACTCGAACTTGCTCTCCCAGCCCTCACTAATGAGACCTTTATCCTGAAGGGCATCAATATCATATCCAAGTGCCAGTGTCACTACATCCGCTTCAAGCCCATCAATAACGGATCTACTCTGCTTGCCAGAACCGCCGTGAGATTGCTTAATCGTAACCTTCTGTCCCTTTTCCTTCTGCCAATAAGCGGTGAACGCCTTATTATATTGCTCGTAAAGCTCCCGTGTCGGATCATAAGATACATTTAGTAACTCTACATCTTTCAGTTGTTCTGTCCCTGTTGTATTCGTAGTTCCCGTAACCTTAGTCTCTGTTGTCTTGTTTCCGCATGCAGCCATCGCCGCAGTCATCAGTAGTACTACAGCCATCAAAACCCCTTGTTTTATCCCCTTTTTCATCCTCTTCACCCCTAGTCATTCTTCTCTACCCTGCAAGTCTGGGAACAACAAATAGACGAAGGAATACATCAACTCCAGCTGTCACACCGATCTCCAAGAGATTCGTGTGTGCAGCTTACAAGTGATGATATTCCTCCGTCTGTACGGTAAGAACAATTATTTTATTATTCCTACCTGTTTAGTTAGGTATGTCGTTATTGTAATGAGCATTGGCTTAACTGTCAAACCTTTTTTTATTCATGATTCAAATTGATTTCATTTTCGCTTGATTATTGAGATTACACAGGTTGAATGCACATTGGTTTAGGTATTTGAAGGTTGAACCCCGTCTCTGTCAGACACCCTGTATCGGAGTCCACTGAGAACGATATCACGTTCGCACTATTCTGATTAGCTACAATAATATGCCCGGAAGGTGAAATCGCAAAATTCCGTGGTGTTACTCCACGAGTGGATACCCATTCCACAGCCTCAAGTCCACCTGTATCAGGATCAATCAAAAAGAGACCTATGCTGTCAAATCCACGATTCGAAACATATAAGAAGCGACCACAAGCAGATATATGAATGTCCGATACATAACTGATTCCTTGATAATCTGATGGGAGTGAAGAGATACTTTGCAATATTCTCAAATCTGCGGACGTCTCGTTATATGCACATACGGTAATTGTATTATTAAGCTCATTCACAACATACCCCCATTTCTTATCAGGGTGAAAATCAAAGTGACGAGGACCTGATCCTGGCGGAAGATCCACTTCATGATGTGTGACTAGAATGCCATCTTCAAGGCGGTAGATTACAATCTGATCTAATCCAAGGTCACAGACCATAACATACTGACCTGAAGTATCTGCAAAAACAGAATGAGGATGCGCCGCTTCCTGTCGCTCCGGGTCTATGCTTGATCCCGTATGTACAACTAGGGATGACATTTCATCCAATGTGCCGTCGTTCCCAAGACGGAATACATTAACCTGCCCCCCTGAATAGTTGGAAACGAATACAAACTTTTCATCCTTAGAAAGGCTAATATAGCAAGGATCGGCTCCTTCTGTTGGCTTACGATCTATCTGATGAAGTTCACCCGTCTTCTTATCAACCGAATAGACTAGGACTTCACCCTCCGACACTTCACTTACTGCGTACAATCGATCCCCTGCTGAATTAAGAGTCAGGTAGGAGCAACTTGCGATACCAGCGATCGTACTTACAATACGCATAGAACCGTCATTTCCATTTAGAGCACACACATAAATACCTTTCTCTTCTCTCGACGTTGAATTAGCCGTATAAAATAATGTCTCATTATGCATATTCATATTAAAATCACTCCTATTATTTGGTTATTTAAATTATTTATTACCCCATTTAAGAATCCACATATCAAACCGACTTCATACCCCCCTATCCTCACCGTTAAATATAATTCATTAATTATATATGTACAATGACAATTAACGTATGTCAGTATAACTAAAATAACCCGGTTTTCACCGGGTTAAAGAGAACCATCATCTTATTTAGGACCTGCTTGAATATCACGAGTTACATCAGCTAAAGTGATGCTATCGTAATGACGTTCTAACACCAATTCTCCACTATCATAGATTTGTTCCATTACCTCTTGGATGTGTTCAGATACTACACAAGCGGCTTCTCCACCACCGGAACACCAATTCGGTTGTAGCGAACCTCGCGCAAGCAATCGATACAAATCGCCAAGTGTTAATTCATCACTGTTGATGTTTAGCAAGTAGCCTCCACCAACACCTTCCTTTGTCGTGACATAACCTTGTTTGCGAAGCAACCCAAGTACTTTACGGATACGAGCAGGATGTGTACAGACACTTTTCGCAATATCATCACTGTTCGCCATATGGTCTTTTTTTAAACTAAGTAGGGTTAAACAATGGACGGCAATATTAAATTCACTATTCATTACATCGCTCCCTCTCATCTGTAAATATATATATAACAGTTTTTTATGTCAAGTATACTTACGATATGTAACCTCATATCCTACAAAAATGAGTCCTTATGAAGGATAGGTCCTTAACTATAATCACAAGCCTCATTGACAAAACTAATAACATTAGTTATTATACTAACTACATTAGTTTAAATTTAGGAGGATTACTATGCGAGTAATATCGATAGGAAAAGTACATCAGATTTCCTTTCTTCCGCGTCTATTTCCAATCAATGTGTACCTTATAGAAGAAGAGGATGGGTTAACACTGATTGATACGGGTATGTCTTTTAGTAAGAATGGAATACTTAGAGCTGCGTCTGACCTAGGTAAACCGATTGTCCGGATTGTTCTAACTCATGCTCATGGCGATCATGTCGGGGCTCTTGATGTTCTTAAGACAGCTTTACCTGACTCGAAGGTATATATTTCACGGCGTGATCAAGCCCTACTCTCAGGAAACTTGGACCTTGAAGCTCATGAACCACAGACTAAGATACGTGGAGATATACCCACCAACATTAAGACTACACCAGATTTTTTACTAGGGGACGATGACCGCATAGGCTCATTACAAGCTATTGCCTCCCCCGGCCATACACCTGGACATATGGCATTCATGGATACTCGCAGTAATATACTTATTGCCGGAGATGCCTTCCAGACACGCGGCGGCTTAGCGGTCTCTGGTCATCTGAATCCCCTATTTCCGTTTCCAGCACTCGCAACATGGAATAAATCAATTGCACTAGAAAGCGCTAGACGTCTAGCACTACTAGAACCAACTTGGCTTGCTGTAGGCCATGGACTCGTTATACAAAATCCTACTCATGCTATACAACTAGCTATTACGAAAGCACAAGCTGCTCTGAAGGAGAAATCATAATGGTAAAAAAAATGGGATTGGATCGCAACATTATATTAGCTGCTGCAACAGAGCTTGCCGATAAGCACGGCTTAGAGACCCTAACACTCTCCGCGCTCGCAGAGAAACTAAGTATACGCTCCCCTTCGTTATATAATCACATCGATGGTTTACCCGGACTCCGAGTCGACCTTGCCGTGTATGGATTACAACAACTTCGGCACATGATGATTGATGCAGTCATCGGTAAATCAGGTAATGAAGCGGCACGTAGTCTCGCAATTAGCTATGTTAAATTTGCCAGACTCCATCCTGGTCTTTATGAAGCTGTTTATCGCCCTCAATCTATAACTAGTTCGGACTTAGAAGAAGCAGGCAATGCTTTGGTTGAAATGATTATACGTGTATTAGAACCTTTTCAATTGGGAGAAGTTCAGACTATTCATAGTGTCCGTGGTTTACGAAGTCTTCTGCACGGATTCGCTTCACTTGAGCAGAACGACGGCTTCCGTATGAGTATCGACCGGGATGAAAGTCTACACTATATGATCGATACTTTTCTTCAAGGGCTGAAGCATTAGAGAACAGGGATAACCCCCTTCTATTGAGGTAATAATGAGTTACAGCAGTCTTCAATTGAATGTCTTCAACAGTGTGTTATAATAAATATACTTCAAATTGTAAATTATTATAGAGAGGGGTTTAGAACTTGCCTAACATTAGTCCCTCATATCTTCAACTAGGTAGTACCATTGGTGCTATCGTTCTCGCACTGCTAACTATATTCATTAGACTAAAAGCTAGCAACAAACCTGTGACCATTAAGAAAATCATTATTCCCCCGCTAGGAATGTCAACAGGCTTCTTGATGTTTGTTGTACCTGTGACGCATATCCCCTTATGGTGGGCTCTCGTTTCATTCATAGTGGGCTGGTTTATATTCTCTTACCCACTTATTCGTAGTACTCACTTTAAAAAAATTGAGGATTTGATCTACGCGGAGCGTTCTCGAAGTTTCATAGTGATACTATTCGGCCTGCTCGTTATTCGTACAGCACTCCATCAAGTTATTGAACAACACGTTTCCATTGCACAATCTGGAGCTCTGTTCTTTTTATTAGCTTTTGGAATGATATTACGGTGGCGTCTATTTATGTACAAAGAATTTAAGCAGTTGACCCGTAACTAACATGAACATTCCTACTCTCATCACCAACTCTACCTTGATCCACTCAAGGTAGGGCCTCATGATTGAATAAGCTTCTACTACTGCCAATTCCCTTATCCATTCATCCATAACACCTAAGACGATACAACCTTTCGCTCTTTCGAGGTTTTCACCTATCCAATAGACCACAATAAGCGGTCTTCCATCCCTTATACAAAAAATGTCGTACGTAAATACTCAATTTATGGAGGGATTGATGTAAAATGAAGGCTAAATCTAGAAAAGTTGCCATTATAGGTTCTGGCATGGTTGGCTCAAGCTGTGCTTATTCTATGATTAATCAGTCCATATGTGATGAGATCATGATGGTTGATCGCACCTATGACCGTGCTCTTGCCCAAGCCATGGATTTATCGCATTGCATGGAATTCACACACACCCGTACCAAGGTATATGCCGGAACCTACGTCGACTGTGGGGACATGAATGTTATTATCATTGCAGCCGGAGCTAATCCGAAACCAGGGCAGACACGGCTAGACCTGCTAGATGAAGCTGCTATTATAACGAAGGAAATTGTTACTCCTATTATAAAAAGTGGCTTTGATGGCATTTTTGTCATTGCTGCCAATCCCGTAGATATTGTATCTTACATGGTGTGGAAAATTTCTGGATTCCCACGTCACAAGGTCATTGGTACTGGAACCTCCATTGATTCCTCACGTCTTAAGACACTACTATCAGATGTATTCTCCATCGACCCCCGCAGTGTGAATGGCTATGCCATGGGGGAACATGGCGAGTCTCAATTCGTAGCGTGGTCGCACGTTACTATTGGCGGAAAGCCTATTCTGCATATTTTAGCTCAGCACCGGGAACGATTTCAGAATCTAGACCTCGTAGATATTGCCAAGAAAACCAAAGATGCAGGTTGGGAGATTTTCACCCGTAAAGGTTCTACCCATTTCGGAATTGGCAGCGCACTTGCGTTCATTACAAGATCCATTCTCAACGATGATCATAAAATTATTGCGGTTTCTGCTGTACTTGATGGAGAGTATGGGCAGTCTAATGTATGTATCGGTGTTCCAGCCATTATTAGCAGTGAAGGGATTCAGGAAATTGTGGAGTTGCAATTGAACGAAGAGGAATCCTATTTGTTCAACACTTCTTGTGACATTATCCGCGATAATATCAACGGATTAACTGTATATCATTAAGTTAAGTCTCTTGGCAACTTAGATTAATTTTGTTGTCAAACTTAAGAAATAAATGGTATATTTACAAATGATCATTATTTATAATTTAAAGGCAATGTTACCGTTAACGAAAGGTACAACCTCGACTATTTATAGTCTTGTGTTGTGCCCTTTTTTTTCTTCACATCAAGGAGGTCATAATATGTTTCTAGAAGCCGTGTATCACCGTCCACAACAAAATTGGTGTTACGCCTATAATGGCACCACAATCCATCTCAGAATCCGTACCAAAAAGAACGATGTCTCTACCGTATCCGCCATGACTGGGGATAAATATGCTTGGGATCATACGATGGAATACCTTCCTATGACCCTTCTAACTTCCGATGAATTGTTCGATTACTGGGAATGTGAGGTTACACCACCCTATCGTCGATTAAAGTATGGTTTTGTACTACAGAAGAACGAAGAAAAATGTTGGATGACAGAATATACATTTCTGAATAATGCTCCCCCAAACCCTGATCGACTATTCGAATACCCATACATAAACCCCATTGATGTGTTCAAGACACCTGATTGGGTCAAGGATGCCATATTCTATCAAATTTTTCCTGAACGGTTCGCCAATGGTGATCCTAGCATTAACCCTGAAGGCACACTTCCGTGGGGAGGAACGCCGCAACGAGATAATTTCTTTGGCGGTGATTTACAAGGGGTCATCGATCACATCGACTATCTTAGTAACCTTGGTATCAATGCTCTCTATTTCACACCGTTATTTACCGCAACGACTAACCATAAATACGATACTGAGGATTATCTTCAAGTCGATCCCCAATTCGGTGATGTTGACCTATTGAAGAAGTTAGTAGCCCTCTGTCATGAACGAGGAATACGCATACTTATGGATGCCGTATTCAACCATTCCGGAAGAACATTCGCCCCATTCGTGGATGTGCAGGAGAATGGTGAATCCTCTCGTTACAAGGATTGGTTCCATATTTCCAAATTCCCGATTCATGTAGAGAATGGCATTCCAAGTTATGATACCTTCGCTTTTGAGCCATTGATGCCAAAGCTTAATACCGAGAATCCAGAGGTCAAAGCCTACCTTCTTCATGTGGCGGAATATTGGATTAAGGAAGTTGGCATCGACGGGTGGCGGCTAGATGTAGCCAATGAGGTAGACCATCAGTTCTGGAGAGAATTCCGACAAGTTGTTAAAAAAGCAAATCCCAATGCATATATTCTAGGTGAAATATGGCATGAATCTTCAAGTTGGCTGCAAGGTGATCAATTTGATGCCGTCATGAATTATCCTTTTACCCATGCTACGCTTGATTTCTTCGTAGAAGGTTCTACGGATGCTGAAGGTTTCTCACACGCCATCGGAAAGCAGTTATCCCGCTACCCACGTCAAGCAAATGAAGTCGCCTTTAACTTACTCGATAGCCATGATACAGCTCGCCTAATTACACTGTGCAATGAAGATATACGTAAAATGAAGCTAGCTGTTGTATTCCTATTCACCTTTCCTGGTACACCATGTATTTACTATGGTGATGAAATAGGACTTACAGGTGGACATGATCCTGACTGCCGGAAATGTATGGAATGGGAACCTGATAAGCAGAATCAGGATTTGTTCACCTTCTATCAAGATCTAATCCAGATCCGCCTACGCTATAGCGCGTTACGGACAGGCACATTCCGTTTCCTGTCTGCAGAGGCAGACTGTACCCTATTAGGCTATTCACGTGAGGATGATACAGATCACATCATTATTCTCATGAATAATAGTGATGCTGAACAATCCATTGAAGTACCCGTGACAGTAACAACGTGGGAAAATATCTACTCTGGTGAAGTATTAACGTCTCAGAATGGATCTCTCCAAGCTGAACTGCCTCCTTACGGATACTTGATACTTAGGAGCGAAGGAAAGACATTCTGATTCACGCGGAGTTCTGACGTCAATCAATAGGCGAGACTGAAATCTAATGAAAAAAGCCGATCACACTTCCTATCATCACGGAAGTGTAATCGGCACCTAACCAGTTCAGTCCACTTCACTTTGCTTAGTGAGCTGATGATATGAGTATGAAATCACAGAGCCTTACGCGAGACGGGGATTGTAGGGGAAATCGCCCTACAACCCCCGTCTCTTCGTATTAACCTAATGATTGATTTTACTCAATAGCATTTCCATGGAGCTGGGTTTAATAGCGGTTCAGCATCAATTGGGTTTTCAACCCATCTGCTGGAACGAGCCAGCCCTTATCGTTCAAGCTGTTAATGAGTGCTGTGCGGTTAGTGCTGGCGTCGTTATAATCCGCCGTTTTGAACGATATTTCTACAATTCGTTCAACGCCTGTTCCCGCTGCATCACGTATAGGCCATATCTCCACATCTACCTCAAGTCCGTTCCAGCTACCTTCGTATTTACTGGCAAGCACAGGACCGTAAGCACGAGAATTTTGGAGCTGTGTCTTCCCCCAATTGCTGGAGCTCCAGTCTTTCAGCTTGCCGGGCAACTTGTCCAGCAGCATTCCACGAGCAACTGCTTCTGACGGAAGTCCTAAGGCGCCATTTAATGAAGTGCTGACCTTTTTGTCTAGTGATATGCTTAAGGTTTGCTTGCCATATCCCCAATCTACTTCAGCCTCATAATTATCATCCGTAATATCAAACCCTTCGCTATTCGCAAGAGTCAGAGCCGCTTGGATATCCTCATTTTGAATCGCATACCGCTTTTTGTAGTTTAGCTCGTAGTTGTCTTTATTCTCTTTTTTTCGAAAACGCACATTCCACCCCTGTGCATCGAGATTCAGGTTATTGGTATCAAAGTACTCGACATTAACCTGCTTGGGACTGGATAGACTGAATTCGGACTGGATAGCAGGAGTCAATGAGTGATTTCCATCCAATACTTGCGTAGAATCCAGCAGTAACTTGACCTCGTAGGATGGAACCATGTTAGCCTCCTGACCCTTTGCCTGAACCGTCTCACTTGCCTGTAATACTGATACCAATAGCGTCGCACTCAGGAACACTGCACTTGCTTTTGCCAACCAATGCTTCATGCTCTCAACTCCTATTCAAGAATGGGATTACAAGTACTACTCTAGAGGTCCATTGTCATGAAGAGATCAAACAAACTAACTGATTTAGTTAATTATACCAATAATTAATAGATGAGAGATGAGAATTTTTAAAGTCTCTATGCAGTGTATCAATAAATTTCTCAGTCAATCGGGAGTCAAAGCGATCCTTGTTATAACAGCAATAGATGGAACGATGGAAATTGGCATTCGGTATTTGTCGCATGAGTAGGCGCCCCTGCCTGACCTCTTCTTGAACAGCCAGACCTGAGATAAAGGCGATGTGTCCGCCCTGCTGCACAGTCTGCTTGATGGCTTCAATCGAATCCAACTCAATGGGGCCAATCAGACCCACCCGGTGATTATCCAACCACCTCGCCGTCATTTCCCTCGTACTTGAGTCTTTACCATGAAGCACAAAATTAGCCGTCGCTATCAAGCCAGGATTGAGCACCTCATAGGAAGCCAAATGATGATCAGGCGAAAAAATAACAACCAGCTCATCCTCGCAGAGGCTGTGCGTCGATAAGAAAGGTTTCTCAAAGGGCTCAGAGGAGATAATCCCCAAGTCGATCTCGTGATTCCAAAGCTTCTCTTTAATAATAGGCGCCGGCTTGACCAGTACCGATAATTCAATACCGGGATTCGCTTTGGAGAAATCACTCAGTACCTCCGGCAACACATAGGTGGCTGGAACATAGCTGGCTCCAATGGTGAGATTCCCTCTGGCAAGGCTTCCATATTCCTTCACAACACGCTCGGCCTCCTGCGCTAGCTTGTTGATGCGGGAGGCGTAATGGAGCAGAGCCCGTCCTGGCGCGGTCAAGAAAGTCTTGTCCCCACGCGATTCAAACAGTTTGACGCCCATATCCTGCTCCAGCTTTTTCATATGATAGGTGATGGTCGGCTGCTTTAGCTCTAGTACGTTTGCGACAGCTGTGATTTTCTTATGATTTTCCAGGAGCTCGACGATTTTTAATTTCAGCAAATTCATGCGTTAACGCCTCCAATTCCATTTTATCCACTGTAGCATAGAAAAATTCGATGAATGTTAAAGCAAATCCACTAAAAAGTTAATGTTTCATTTACATTGCTCGAATAAAGGACAAATAGTTCACCGCTATACTGAAAGCAAGACTGATAACAAGCTTAAAGAATAGGCAGGTTAACAAAAATGGGAGATATCACTATCCGTCTTTTAGAAAAATCCTTTGGTTCAGTTCAGGCGCTGCGGCCTTCAAGCCTAACGATTGCCAAAGGTAGCTTCACTACGCTGCTCGGCCCTTCCGGTTGTGGCAAGACAACGCTGCTTCGGATGTTAGCTGGACTTGAAACACCCGACGCAGGCGAAATTCATGTGGATGGAGAGTGCTATTATTCGAAGGCGCAGCGAATCAATAAGCCGGCTCACCAGCGCCATTTCGGGATGGTATTTCAGGACTTTGCGCTCTGGCCGCACATGACGATTTTCGAAAATGTCGCTTTTGGCCTGCGCGCAGCCAGAAAGAAAAACGGCTTAAGGGAGTCCGTGCTTCATGCGCTGAAAACCGTGCGGCTGGAGGGTATGGAAAAGCGGTTCCCGCATCAGCTCTCTGGTGGGCAGCAGCAGCGAGTGGCATTTGCCAGAGCGATCATAATGAAGCCACAGCTCGTGCTGTTCGATGAGCCGCTCAGCGCCCTTGATGCTATGCTGCGTGATGAGATGCGGGCAGAGCTGTTGCATTTAGTCAAGGAGATTGGTGTTACGGCGCTCTATGTCACACATGACCAGACAGAAGCAATGAGCATGTCAGATGAGGTTGTGGTGTTGAAAGAAGGAGAAATATTGCAGCGTGGGACGCCTGAGCGTATCTACAACGCCCCAGCCCATCCCTTCGTCGCCCAGTTCATAGGTAAATCGAATTGGCTGATGAAGGATAAACAAATGGTTCGACCCGAGCATATCCGCTGGAGGGAGGAGAACACCGCTGATCATCGCTTTGAGGGTACATTACGCCATGCTAGCTATATGGGAGACCGCTACGAAGTTGAGCTGGACATGCATCAGGATCTTGGAATATGGACAGCGTACTCTCCTTCCCGGTTGTCAATCGGTGAGACGATGCAGGTATATGTATCTCCACAGCATGTACATGATGTTGTGTTATAAGCCATTCGACTCGTTAATGAAAGCTCTGAATCACGCCAGCCTGAACAGGCGGCACACTATGAATAGGAGGCAATACAAATGAGAATAGCCAAACAAGGTATGATGCTTGCTTTAACTGTATGTATGGGAATAGGTTTAGTCGGTTGTGGAGCAGCGGGGAACAATGCAAAAACTGCAGAAACAGCGCCAGCAAATTCAGTATCAGCACCCGTGGAGCCGCAAGATACCGATAAGAAACTGAGCGGCACTCTAGCCGTCTACAGCGCGGGACCGGAAGGCTTAGCCAATAAGATCAAAGAGGGCTTCGAGGCCAAAACAGGCGTTAAAGTAGAGATGTTTCAGGGAACAACCGGAAAAATACTCGCCCGTATGGAGGCTGAGAAATCAAATCCAGCCGTTGATGTCGTTGTACTTGCTTCACTGCCGGCGATGCAAGGTCTCAATCAAGATGGCATGCTCTTAGGCTACCCGGAGGCTGCCAACGCGGACAAGCTAATTACGGACTGGTCTGATAAAGACGGACATTATTTCAGCTATAGCGCGTCTGCACTTGGCATTGTCTATAATACAAAGCTCGTTCAGACTCCCCCTACTTCGTGGGAGGATTTAGCCAAGCCAGAATGGAAGGGGAAAGTGAACATCCCTGATCCATCCTTGTCCGGCTCCGCACTGGATTTCATCTCAGGTTATCTGAGCGATGTAGGCGAGAACGGCTGGACACTCTTTGACAGCTATAAACAGAACGGTGTGGCGATGGCTGGCGCTAATCAGGAAGCACTAGACCCGGTTATTACAGGTGCCAAATCCGTTGTCGCGGCTGGTGTCGACTATATGGCTTATAAAGCGAAGGCCGCAGGAGAGCCTATTGATATTGTTTACCCGAAGGAAGGGAGTGTTATCAGCCCGCGCCCAGCAGCTATTATGAAGACGAGCAAAAACAGCGACAATGCCAAAGCATTTATTGATTACCTCATTTCAGATGAGGCGCAAAAGCTGGTGGCTGACGCATACTTACTACCCGGTCGCTCAGATGTTGAGGCGAAGGATCGCGCTAATACCAGTGAGATAGCCACATTCAATGTGAACTGGCAGTGGATGAATGAAAATAGCGACAGTGTTACAACGAAATTCACACAATTGTTCAAGTAAGACGAGCCGCCCGGCGGTTCGGGCTTAGATGGGTGGTACGACAATGCAAACCAATTCTTTCAGATCGTATACATGGATCTGGCTAGTGCTGGCACTGCTGCTACTTGGCATGCTGGTGCTGGCACCACTGATGATGATTTTTTGGACGAGCCTGTATCCTGACCAGAATTTTGATTTGCAGGCGCCGCTGCGCAATATTATGCAGAGTGAGGTAAGTCAGGTACTGTTCAATTCCATCTGGCTGGGGCTGTGTGTCATTGCGGCCACAACAGTACTTGCGTTTCCGCTGGCCTGGATTATGGCGAAGACGGAACTGCGCCGTCATAAGTGGCTCGATATTGTGCTACTCATTCCGTTCATGACTCCTCCCTACATTGGTTCAATGGGATGGATGCTTTTTATGCAGACCAATGGTTATATGGAACAATTCATCCCAGCTGCTTCGGCTCTGACCCCTGCGTTCTTCAGCTTCTGGGGGATGGTTACCATTATGAGCCTACATCTGTTTCCTTTCCTGTATTTGTTGCTTCGCAATTCGCTTCTCCAAATTAGCGGGAACATGGAGGAAGCGGCAGCTGTGCATGGTGGGGGATTTTTTTACCGTATTAGACGAATCATTCTGCCTTTGCTTCTGTCGAGCTATGTCATGGGCGCCTTGTTAATCTTCGTCAAGACGATTGCGGAATTCGGTACGCCCGCAACCTTTGGCCGCAAAATCGGCTTTTATGTCATGACGTCGGAAATTCATAAATACATTTCAAGTTGGCCGATTGACTTCGGCAAGGCAACCTCGCTTGCTTCTGTTCTACTCGCCTCTTGTTTGGTCATGTGGTATATCCAGAGCGTTATCAGTAGCCGTTATTCGTATCGTCTAGTCGGTGGCAAGGGTACGGTCAGCAAATACGCTTCCGTTAAGAATTGGAGAGGTTTCGTATGCTGGTTCTATATCGGCCTGCTACTGTTGGCTTCGATTGGAGTTCCGTATTTCTCAATTATTACAGCCTCGCTACTCAAGCTACGCGGCGAAGGGCTCGCTTGGGGCAATCTTACGCTGCAGCATTACGCTGATTTACTGGCTCCGGGGTCGGAAAGCCTGAATGCACTGTTGAACAGCTTTGGCTTGTCGATCGTTGCATCCACAATTGCAGTTGTGCTAGGTACCTGGTTGGCGCTGACCGTACAGCGCTCCCGCACGCCGGGACAGAAGCTGGTTGACCTGTTCAGCTTGTTGCCTAATACAGTACCCGGCATCGTCATTGTCGTGGGATTGATTCTGCTGTGGAATGCCAAATGGATGCCTATTCCGCTGTATAATACGTACGGCATGGTGGTGCTGACCTATGTCATTCTATTCCTTCCCTATACCGTTCAATACGTAAAATCCAGCTATGGACAAATCGATCCTATGCTACTGCAAGCGGGCCATGTATTCGGCGGACGCAAGCTATATGTGCTAAGGAGAATTTTACTTCCGCTTTTGCTGCCAGGAATGCTGGCAGGATGGATGATGACCTTTACGATATCTAATCGCGAGCTGGTGGCATCCTTGCTAATTTTACCACCCGGGATGAAGACCTCAGCGACATATATCTTCGCCCAATTTGAACAGGGTGCAGTATCCATGGGAATGGCTATGGCGGTTATTTCCGTCGGAATAACGACCGCACTGCTACTTGCAATGTCTTATATTAGTTCTAAACAGAAAGTGGAATAGCTTATGACGCATTTAACCATTTGGGGAGGGGCCGGAGAACACGGCCGCTCCAGTTATTTATTACAGCATGAAGATCAGGCCTTATTACTGGATTGCGGAGGAAAAAAAGAGCGCGGGGGCCAGTATCCGCTCATAGGTGAAGAGGTGCTACCTCACCTTAAGGCGGTGTTTCTGTCCCATGCCCATGAGGATCATTCGATGGCCATCCCATTATTATATAAACATGGATTTAAGGGACAGGTATGGACAACCCGCGCAACAGCACAACAACTCCCGTTGTATTTTCAAACATGGAATCGCTATGCCCGTTCTCAATCAATCGATCTGCCTTATGATGACCGGCATATTGATGCTATTGATTACGTGTTTCTGGAGGATAAATCTGCTGCGGGAGATTGGATCGAGGTGTTCCCCGGCTTGAGGATGAAATGGGGCCGCAGTGGCCATCTTCCCGGCTCGGTGTGGTTTGTACTAAACTGGGCTGGCAAACTGATCTACTTTTCGGGGGATTACACAGAGGAGTCCGGCTTGCTTGCTGCTGATCGTCCTGTGCTTTTGCAGGGGGCGCAGCAGCAAGCCTACGCAGATTTGGCAATTATTGATGCAGCTTATGGCGCTGACCCAGATTCTCAGGCCGTCGGACTAATGGAGCTTGAAAAAGTAACCAGAGAGACACTGCGGCATAACGGTACTGTGCTCTATCCCGTCCCTACCTATGGTCGGGGCCAGGAGCTACTGGTGTGGGCGAGCGAGATCTTCCCTGAAGCAGATCTTATTGTGGAGCAAGTACTGATGGAGCAGCTTCATCAGCTTGCGGCTATGCCAGACTGGCTGCATGACAATGCGCTTGCACGTATCGAAGCGCTGCTTGCCTGCGGCAGGCTGCACATTGTTGCTGAAGAAGGGGAACGCGAACAGGCGCTTTCCCGATCAGAAGGGGCGATTATTTTCACCGATGACGGTATGATGCAATCTGAAACCGCGCAATGGTACTATAAGCGACTAGCCAACTCAACGTATAATACTATCCTTATGACGGGTCATTTGGCTGCTGGCTCCTATGGCGAGTTGCTGCTGAGGAAAAATAGCATTGGCGCTCAGGTACACCATGTCCGGTATAAGGTTCATCAAGGTTTGCCCGATGTTCGAAACATGCTTGAGTGGGTGCCGAGCAGAGCGACAGTTCTTGCACATGCCTCCAAGACGCGCACTGACCGTTTGCTCACTGTGCTACGGCATGAAGGCCATCACATGCTTCATTCGCTCTGTCCTGGGGAGACACTGCCCTTTTGAAGTCGATATAAGGCCTGAAATAGTGTATAGACATCTTTTTAACAAAAAACGCGTCAATTATTTGAGGCCACTGAAAAATCCAAAAAATTAAACAGGCATCTTTTGCACAATCTATTTATGCGAAGATGCCTGTTTTTATATATGACGGATTGTAATTATGAAGCTATCGATTCAACGTAGGGTCTACACCTTTTTATCACACCTATATAACCTAGCCCCTTTAGATGAGCTCTATCCCTTACTCGCTCCGGATGTTAAACCTTCCACAAGAAGGCGTTGAAGGAACATGAACAGAATGGTAATTGGAAGTGCGATCAGAACTGCGCCCGCTGCGAACAGTGTGAAATTTGAATTCGTGTTCGAACTCACCATATCATACAGCCCCACAGCCACTGTCCATTTCTCCTTAGACCGTAGTACCATCTTCGCAAAGATAAAATCAACCCACGGACCAACAAATTGCGTTAGCGCCATATAAGTGAGCATGGGCCGAGAAAGCGGAAGAATGATTCGTGTGAAGATCGTAAAATTACTTGCCCCATCGATTCTGGCCGCTTCGTCCAATGATCTT
Source organism: Paenibacillus sp. IHBB 10380 (assembly GCF_000949425.1). NCBI lineage: Bacteria > Bacillati > Bacillota > Bacilli > Caryophanales > Paenibacillaceae > Paenibacillus > Paenibacillus sp. IHBB 10380. The sequence continues at coordinate 5,304,915 of NZ_CP010976.1, read as the reverse complement.
GGAATCGTATCCAAGAACCCTTTAGCTATAAAGGTTCCCCCAAGAGGAGCACCTGCTGCATATACAATAATTAATGCAAGATGTGTATCAAGCAAATGAAACTCTTTAAGAAGCAAATAAATGGCGATCATACTCATAAATCCAGGGAACATCCCCAGAATCAATACCGTAGAGAGCGCCGTCTGCCGTCCACGGAAACGAAAGCGTGATACAGCATAGCTGGTTAACAGCGTGAGAACAATACCAATCAACATAGAAATAATCGAAATCTTCAACGTATTCATGTACCAGCTACCAAACATATAACTTTTGGATGTAAATAACTCTCTATAGTGTTCCAGTGTAAAACTACTAGGAATCAATGACTTACTATACAGAGATTTACCAGGTCGAACGGAACCCAATATGACCCACAACGCTGGATACACGGAACCGATCACCATGATAACGAGAACGATATAACTTAGGGTCAAACGCAAGGATTTTTTTACTTTTCGTCCACTCATTGGATCATATCCTCCTCTTTGAAAGACTTCGTTCGGCGGTAGTTATAGATTGAGAACGAGGCGATAATTAGGAAAATAATGATCCCCACAGCAGAAGCCATATTGTATTTATTCTGATCTAGCGTTAACTTGTACAACCAAGTGACGAGCAGGTCAGTCGCTCCTGCATATTGGTAATCGCCCACTACAGGATTTCCACTTGTTAGCAGGAAGATCGCGTTAAAATTATTGATATTTCCAGCAAATTGTGCAATGAGTGTTGGCGCTGTTGTGAAGAGTATCATGGGCAGAGTAACGATCCGAAACTTCTGATAATTACTTGCCCCATCTACCTCAGCTGCTTCATACATATCACGTGGAATCGTTGTCAATACACCCATAATTAATATCATTGAGACCGGAATACCAACCCACATGTTTACAACAATAACCGTTACCTTAGCCCAGAATGGATCAGTCAGCCAAGGAAGTTGTCCAAATCCGAAATATCCGAGATACTGATTAACCGGTCCGAATTGACCGTTAAACATATTTCTCATCACAAGCAGCGAAATAAGCTGCGGAATAGCATAAGGAATAATTAAAATCGTTCTCCACAAACCCTTAAATTTGATACCCTTTTGGTTAATAAGTAACGCAACGAGCAGGCCTCCAAAATAAGTAGTTACCGTGGATAGAACGGCCCAAATAATGGTCCAGGTCAGAACTCCGTAGAACGTGTGACTCCACGTTTTGAGTGAAATCAAATCTCTAAATGTATCAAATCCTACCCAATCGATCAGCTTAGCTGGTGGGATGTGGTTAGGTGCAGAGTAATTTGTAAATGCCAGCATAACCATGAAGATGATGGGCATAACCGTGAAGAATAGAATACCTATTGCCGGTAAAGTCAAAAAGGCTTGCGCGAATTTATAATCCAGAACATACCGAATGGATTGTTTGAAACTGTTCGGTTGGATTCCATTTTCTCTTTTCTCCGCAGTTTTACGTGCGTCTCTTACATTCATGATATAAATAATGACAAAAATAATCAAAAGTAAAATGGTTATCAAACTTTGGATTAGAATAAAGATCGAGTGATCCCCATCGATCCACTTACCATTGACTCTCATTCTTGGCGTATCTCCAAGTGTTACAATGCCCCACAAAGATCTACCCAGATTACTGCTGAAATAAATGATCGCATACGCCTCAATTAGCAGGTATACGAAGCCTTTTATAAACTGGCGGTTATATATTTGTCCCAGTCCCATGCTTATAAGCGACAGTATTGTGGCTTTGTTGCGATATCGGTCCACGAGCCTTCTCCTCTCCCTAGAAAACCCAAGGAATTACCCCCCGCATGATGCGACGGGTACTTCAAATTGTTATTCCTCGTGCAGTCCATCCTGATTACTTCGTTGCACCGCCATTTAAGTCTTTAATTTGTTGTACTGCCTTGTCCATCGCTTCTTTGGGATCTTTACCGTTATCCCAAATTTCCGGGAAAGCTGCATTTACAGGACTCCATATATTCCCCATTTCAGGAATGGTAGGCATAGGTTGAGAATTGATAACTTGTTGAGCGAAACCTGACACAAACGGATCACTCTTAATCTGATCAGATGCTAATGCCTCATTATTTGTCGGGATAGAACCCACTTTTTCATTCAGAAGAAGCTGTGCTTCCTTAGTGGATGCGAACTCAGCGAACAATTGTGCAGCATTAGGATACTGTGTAAAAGAGTTAACGTACCAAGCTTTAATACCAGACAACGAAATGGCAGGTTTGCCATCAATCGTTGGAATAGGTGCAATTCCAAGCTTATCTCCTAGTGCTTCTTTATAACCTGCAAGTTCCCAAGGACCCGTAATATCCATGGCTACATCACCCGCGTTGAATAAGCTACGTTTAATATCTGACGTAATATCAGCGCTCTTAATAGGGAGTGCTGCTTTTAGTTTCACATACGTTTGTAATCCTACAAGGGCTCCAGCCGAATTGATTCCAATGTCTTCTTTGTTCGTACCATTGTCACCGAAAATATATCCACCACCGGTAGCAATAAACGGATAGTTAAAATACAGATTACCCGGTTCCCACATAATCCCGTATCTGTTCTTCGATTTATCCGTGAACGTTTTGCTGAATTCGATAACATCATCGAATGATTTCGGAGCTTCCTTTACAAGTTCTTTATTATAAAAGAGTGCATAGGTTTCAGCTGCTCTTGGGTAACCGTACAGCTCACCATTAAAAGTTACCCCTTGAATGGATGCTGGTGTATTGTTAGCTATTGTTTCTTTAGCTAGCGCTTCATTTGTTAGTAGTAAACCCGCCTCTGCCGCTCTACCCAAGTTATCATGTGGGAACATTACAATATCAGCAGCTAATCCTGAAGGGCCATCTTGAGTTAATTTCGTAACTTGATCTGTTGCTTGCACTTCTTCAACTTTAACAGGAATGCCATATTTCTCTTCAAATTGCTTCGCCATTTCATCTGTGAATGTTCTCTCTTCCTTACTTTCCCAAACAGTCAGAGTAGCGCCCTCTTCGGGTTGAAGCGCCCCGTCAGCAATAACTTCTTCCGGTGCAGCTGTCTCGGTTGTTGTGTTGGATGCTTCTGGTGTAGCATTGTTCTTTACTTCGTTGGATCCACAAGCTGTAATGGAGAAAGCCAAAGTAACGGTAGCACACAACATCAACATTTTTTTCATTTTCATTTCAAATTCAAACCCCTCTCTAATGGTTATACCTTGCACTTCTTAAAAGCCTGACAATATGCGCAAACGATTTCATAAATCCATTAAATCAACCCGCTTACATACTTTAATATCTGTATTTATATCTATTTTGTTTGAGGTAAGCGCTTTATTAACGACTTAATCATACACAACAGAAGTTGTTTTGTAAAAACGTTTGCACATGATCATTCCACCTATATTCAACCATTTTATTTACAATATGTCCCTATATCTTTCTTTTGCACATAATAACTCCTTATTACAATGATTTACTTCTTTATCTCTGTGGAATATAGGGCAGTACTTACTTTTAGCATTGCTTTATATTTACAGCCTACCAATAGCGTTCCTAGCAGATCACCCCCATGAATCCGAGGGCGATTTAATATTTATCACACTAATATCCCTTTGTTTACTTCTTGTGATTTTTTATGGGTGTCATCATAGTGGACAATCTTTTTAGTCAAAACGTTAGTACTCCTATATTCCGTATAATTCATTGATTTCGAGAAGATAATATGGGGTATAGGCTTCTTATTTCTCCGTTTCCCTCTACTTTCATCTAATTTATTCTTATTTGTGGTATGATTATTATCATTATGCAAGGTTTGTTATTTACAAGCAGTAGACATTAGATTAAGATATCAATTGTAAAAACGAATATCTCGTTTGTTTGATTTAACGATTTACGCAAACGGTATCACTGGGAGGTCATTATGTCTGTAACGATTAAAGATGTTGCTAAAAAAGCTGGCGTATCACCCTCCACGGTGTCCCGTGTGCTATCAAATCACCCAAGAATTAGCCGTGAAACTTCTCGTAAAGTAAAGATCATTCTAGAGGAGATGGAATACCATCCCAATATCATGGCTCAGAGCCTCGTGTCTAAGACAACGAACAGCATTTGCGTTATTCTGCCTAAGTCTGCTGAAGAGTTATTCTTGAATTCATTTTTCATGGAATTAGTTCGTGGTATTGTGACACAAGCTAATCGTTCCGGCTATGATGTTGTGCTTAGTTCGGGAGGAAGCGAGCAAGAGGAAATTGACGTTGTATCCCGTTTAATTAATGGGAAAAGGGTCGACGGCGCTATCCTGCTCTATTCGCGTAAAGATGATCCTGTTGTTGAATTTTTGCAAAGTAACAATCACCCCTTCGTCTTAATTGGGCGTAGCGATAAATATCCTAATCTTTTATCTGTAGATAATAATAATGTTCAAGCCGCTTATGATGCTACCAAGCACTTGATTTCCTTCGGTCATAAACGAATTGGATTTGTCAGTGGTCCCCCCAATCATGTCGTTTCACTAGATCGGCTTAAAGGATACCAAGAAGCTCTTGAAGAAAGTGGACTTGAAATGCGCAAGGACTGGATTGTTGAAGGTGAGTTTCTACAAGAAAGTGGATACCGAGCCATGTCATTCTTCATGAATTTACCAGAGCGACCTACAGCCTTAGTTGTCGTGGACGACCTTGTATCTTTCGGTGTACTACGTGGTTTACATGAACTTGGATATAAAGTTCCTGATGATCTAAGTATTGTCAGCTTTAATAATATATCCATTGCGGAACTTTCAACCCCACCCATAAGTAGCATCGATATTGGTATTTATAATCTGGGTTATACTGCTTCACAAGCATTAATTCAATCGATCCAGCATGATGGAGAAAAACAATTTCAAAAAAGGCATATTATCCCACATCGGCTCGTCGTAAGGGAATCTTCTATGATTTCGGCAGCTGATCCAACCCATTAAATCTAGACATAATTACCTTTCCACATCGACTTTATGAACTCCATATAGTCTTTGCTTAAATATTAGAACATGTGAAGCAATCATTTGCTTCATATATTTTTAAAAGTAGTACAAACGTTTGCACAAATAAGGAGGAACTAATAATGAACACTACGAATACCCCTATTCAAGCTTGTTTATTCGACCTTGACGGCGTGCTTGTTGACACTGCAAAATATCACTTTTTAGCTTGGAAAAGACTCGCGGATGAACTTGGTTTTGAGTTTACTGAAAATGATAATGAAAGATTAAAAGGCGTAAGCCGTATGGCTTCCTTAGATATCTTGCTTGAGGTCGGTAATGTTCAACTCGATGATGCGACCAAGATCGCGCTCGCAGAGAAGAAAAATAACTGGTATGTAGAATACATTTCAACTATGGATGAGTCCGAAATCTTACCCGGTGCACTCACCTTTCTCCAAGAGTTGAAACAATATGGGATTAAAGTAGCCCTAGGCTCTGCCAGCAAAAATGCCATGACCATATTAAACAATGCCCACTTGGTTCCTTATTTCGATGCCATTATTGATGGAACCAAAACTTCATATGCTAAGCCAGATCCTGAAGTCTTCATACTCGGAGCAGAGGCAGTTCAAGTGTCTCCAGAGCATTGCGTTGTCTTCGAAGATGCCGAAGCTGGTATTGAGGCAGCGCTACGTGCAGGAATGCGTAGTATAGGTATTGGATCAACCAATACCCTCACCCAAGCAGAATATGTCGTATCTTCACTTGAAGAAATGTCTGTTGAGAAATTACAACGTATCATGTCCACAAAATAAATCAGCCGCACCCATTCTATCTTCATTCATAGAAATGTAAGAATAAGCGACACTATACGATATCATAACCTCTGAAGGAGACGATTTATGTGAAACAATATTTGAAGTTGGACCCATGGAATATTATCGAAGAAGGATTTGATCCCCATAACCATGAAATCTCAGAAAGTGTTTTTAGCATTGGTAATGGATACATGGGTCAACGTGCTAACTTCGAAGAAGATTATAGCGGTAGCACACTGCAAGGTAGCTATATGGCTGGAGTCTATTATCCTGACAAAACTCGTGTTGGTTGGTGGAAGAACGGGTATCCGGAATATTTCGCGAAAGTTCTTAACTGCACCAACTGGATTGGAATTCACGTAAATATCGAAGGCCAGCCTCTTGATCTGGCTACGTGTAACGTGAAGGATTTCATCCGCGTATTAAATATGAGAGAAGGAACTCTCTCTCGTAGCTTCATTGCTGAGCTTCCTGATGGAAAAGAAGTTAAAGTGGAAGCGATTCGCTTCATCAGTGTTAGCCACCGCGAAATTGGAGCCATTCGATATGCACTGACTCCTCTTAACTTTAGTGGGCAAATCTCCTTCACCCCATACCTTGATGGCGATATTAAGAATAAAGATTCTAATTATGACGAGAAATTCTGGATGGAAGTGTTCAAAGAGGCTGGTGTTGATGATGCCGTACTCACAATCAAGACTAAGAAACTAGACTTTCACGTCACTTCTGTCATGTCCTACACGCTAAGTAAGAATGGGCAACCCCTAACGGTTACGCCCGAATCCGTACAACAAGAGAAATATGTGGCTCACCATTTAGTAATGGATGTACAAGAGCAGGAGCAAATTGTACTCTATAAATATGTTGCTAATGTGACTTCACGTGACCATGGTCTGGGTCAATTGATTAGTACAGCACGAGCATTACTGCAAGAAGCCATGCAACTAGGATTTGAAGAGCTACTCCAAGAACAAATAAGTAGTTGGGATAGTAAATGGCGCGAGAGCGACATTGTGATTGAGGGCGATATTGCTGCACAACAAGCAATCCGCTTCAATATTTATCAACTTAACCAGACCTACAATGGTGAAGATGATCGACTAAATATCGGTCCTAAAGGATTTACAGGTGAGAAATATGGTGGTAGTACTTACTGGGATACAGAAGCCTACTGCTTACCGTTCTACCTCAGTACAGCAGATGCATCCATTGCGCGCAACCTTCTAGTCTATCGTTACAAGCATCTAGAAAAAGCAAAGGAAAATGCCAAAAAGTTAGGGTTCAGCAAAGGGGCTTTATATCCCATGGTTACGATGAATGGGGAAGAATGCCACAATGAATGGGAAATCACTTTTGAAGAAATCCATCGTAATGGCGCAATCGCCTATGCTATTTATAACTATGTAAATTATACTGGAGACACAGCTTATCTAGGACAATATGGTCTAGAAGTACTCACAGAGATTTCACGTTTCTGGGAAGAACGCGTCAACTATGTACCTGCCAAAGATCAATATATGATTCTTGGGGTCACAGGACCAAATGAATACGAGAATAACGTCAATAACAACTGGTATACAAACCATATGGCAGCATGGACGATGGAATACACACTTGAGGTACTAACTCATTTACAACAAAATGAACCTCTCATCTATAAAGAACTCATGGATAAAATGCAATTAAAAGAAGAAGAAACGTCTAAATGGCAGGATATTATAGCCAAAATGTATTATCCTTACGATACTGAACTGAACGTATTCCTTCAGCAAGATGGATTCCTAGATAAGGATCTTACTCCTGTCAGTGAGCTTGATCCTAGCAACCTACCACTCAACCAAAAGTGGTCATGGGATCGTATTCTTCGCTCCTGCTATATTAAGCAGGCGGATGTCTTGCAAGGCATATTCACCCTAAGAGATCGCTTCGACCTAGATACAGTCAAACGGAATTTCGATTTCTACGAGCCACTTACCGTTCACGAATCATCCTTATCTCCATGTGTGCACTCCATCTTGGCATGTGAGTTAGGATATAAGGAAAAAGCTTACGAAATGTATATGCGCACCTCTCGTCTTGATCTTGATAATTACAATAATGATACCGAGGATGGCTGCCACACGACAAGCATGGCAGGAACTTGGATGTCTGTAGTTCACGGCTTCGGAGGACTCCGTATAAAGGATGGTCAACTCCACCTAAGCCCATTCAATCCTGGCTATTGGAAGTCCTTCTCTTTCAAAGTCATGTTCCGCACATCGCGCCTTAAAGTAACGGTGTCAGAACATGATGTTACAGTAAGTAATGAAACAGATACCCAAGTACAAGTTAATGTACATGGTAGTGAATATACGGTTACTGGATTGTCCACCATTCAAGTAGACCTGTAACACAATAAGAAAGCAGTTCATATAACGTAACAACCCCCACAGCCATCAGACTGCCGTGGGGGTTGTTACGTTATACGAATTTAGTTGGTTTGGTTATCTTCTATAACTTTAGATGAAAAGACGCAATAAAAACGGCCCTATAGGATCATCTATCAGTTAATATGAATACCGTGTGGAGGACGACCTGCAGGCTTTCCGAAGAAATACCCTTGAGCAAACTTGATACCTGCATCTCTGCAGAATTCAAATTCTTCATACCGCTCAATACCCTCTGCAAGTACCAATCCGTTGAACTGGGCTGCTGCTTCAATGATTCTTCTAATCTCACACTGTTTCACTGGTTCTTTGTCACAAAGATCAATGAGACTACGATCAATCTTGACATAGTCAGGCTCAAGGGTGGTCATCAACTCTAGTGTAGAATATCCAGAACCTACATCATCAAGTGCAACGGTCATCCCATTACTTCGATATACATTAAAAATATCTAGTAGATGAGGTAGGTCATCAATCTTCTCCGTCTCCACCACTTCAAATACGAAATCTTTAGGGTCCAAGTTCAGACGGTCAATCGTTTCAAAGGTATGCGTCAAACAATATTCTGGATTATAAATGGAAGAAGGCAAGAAGTTAATAAATCTCTTGTACCCTGTCGGAAGCCACTTCGCACTCGTCTCAATCGCCGAGATCCGCGCCGCCCGATCCAGAAATGAGTGTAATCCCGTCTCTCGAGCGACCTCAAAAAGATTAGATGGCTGAAAAAATACCCCTTCCACGGCTGGGCGAAGCAGAAATTCAAACCCGACAATTTGTTCATTTATATCTACAATTGGCTGCATATGATTCGTGAATCTTTCTTGACGAATGATGTCAACAACAACGTGATGCTCTAAGGTAGCCTCAATCTGTGATAAGGTAAGCCACGGACTTAATTTGATATCTTTTTCAATTCCGGTTATAGATATTGTTAATTGATCTGTAGCTTCTATTGGTAAATTATGTATTAATTGCAGTAAATATAACATCTCCTCTTTGCTGTTATATGAAATGGCTACAAATTCCGTGAAAACTTCCATGCTGAGTCCCTTTTCTTGAATTGCAGCCGTTAACTGTAAATTCAAGGGTTTCAATCGTACCGTACCTTGGTCTTCTATAGGTTGTATTGGAGCGCAGCCGCTGCAGATCAATAGAACTCCTCCTTGGCATATTTTGCCGAAAATCGCTGTAGTTATTATAACATGATGGTTATTTTTGTGGGAATACTTTTGTTCTCATTTATAATTCATCAGGGGTAATTCATCCGAGATATAAATAAACTGACAGCAATAAAACACTGTCAGTTTGTTGTATTATTGAGGAATCGTTATTTTTTGACCGACTTTCAAGGCATGTACATCCGCAATTTTATTGAACTTAGCAATTACCGTCCAATCAACGCCATACTTTTGACCGATACGGTAGAGATTATCACCCTTTTTAATCACATATACAACCTTTGAAGCTTCCGGCTCCTGAACAGGAGGTGTTACAGGTTTGGTTGGTGTTGGTTTGGTTGGTGTTGGTTTGGTTGGTGTTGGTTTGGTTGGTGTTGGTTTGGTTGGTGTTGGTTTCGTTGGCTCTGGTTTCGACGGTTCAATTGGAGCCACCGGAGTTGTAACTTCGCCTGATTGACCTACCATTTTCAAGCTATATTTCGCAAAACCATCTTCCCCTGTGCTTATATATGACATTGCTTTGTTATTCTTCGCTAAAGCTTGTGCATCTGGAGAAGATACAAATGTAACATTCACAGTATCATTGATAGGAGCTAGTGACCAGTTACCATCTGCTGTAGGATTGATTGTACCTTCTTCACGAATATAATCAATAATGACTTGGCGATTCTCATCTGGTGCTGCCATCACGATTCGTTTGCCATCTGGATTGGCTAGCTTCGAGCTTGAAGCACGATAGTTATTCGTTGCAACAATAAATTTCTGTTTTAGGTCAATCGCTTTACCTTGATACTCCAAATTCTTGATACGACTAGAGGATGGATTAATAATGATAGCTTTAGCATCATACTTAGCTGGCTGAGTCACATCGATCTGATAGTTAACTCCATCAATAACATCGTAGTTGTAAGTAGGGAACTCTGAGTTAACCAAATTCTGTTCTTCCTTGCTAGTTGGGTCAATCTGATTGAATTGTCCAGCAGACCATTCTAGCCATTCCTTCAATTCTGCACCTGTTACCCATACCGCATGAACGGTGTTTGGATATACGTAAAGATCTGCCACATTCTTAATCGCGATTGTACCTGCCGGAATATTCGTATAATAAGAAGCTCCTGCACGGCCTCCTGCTTTGAATGGAGCACCTGCAGATAATACCGGCAATTTCTCATACTCAGTTCCTTGTAAGTTGTTGTTCACATACCACTTCTGAGCATTGGTCACGATCTGAATGGATGGATCATCTTGTACTAGGGCAAAGTAGCTGTTAATTGCTGCACTAGTCTTACCTACTGGACCCCGAATATAGTCTAACGTTTGTTTGTGCTCATCTTTCACAGCATCTACGACGGCTTGGTCCGCCTCCACCAAGGACTTCTTATTGGCAATGTCATAGATCGGACGCGCTTCAACTGCTGAATCAACGACAGTCCACTTTCCTCCAATCTGCTTCAAATCAAGATCAATGATTCCAAGATGATCTCCCCAGTAACCTGGTTCTACAGATGGAACACCATTAATGGTACCCTTCTCAATATCTACACCTTTAGCATTTTTGAAATCAGCGCTTGGGAAGGTTTTATGTGCATGTCCAAATAAGATAGCATCGATGCCCTCCACTTGGCTTAAATACAATACGGAGTTCTCCATTAAAGGCGTCTGTGGAATTTCTTCAAATCCAGAATGGGGAATAGCAACAATGATGTCTGCGCCTTCCTTCTTCATTTGAGGAATAAATTTCTTAGCTGTTTCTACAATATCTTTAGCCACAATCTTACCTTCTAGATTAGCCTTGTCCCATTGAGATACTTGTGGAGGAACGAACCCAATCACACCCACTTTAAGGGTATGCTCTTTCCCTGCCTCGTCCGTGATCTTCTTATCTAGAATTTGATAGGGAGTAAAATAGTTCTTATCATTGCTCTCATCTTTATCTCCATCTGCAATGTAAAGATTCGCATTAACGTATGGGAAGTTAGAACCTTCTAAGGATTGCTTCAAGAAATCCAGACCGAAGTTAAATTCATGATTACCGAGGTTACCAGCATCATAATCCAATAGATTCATAGCCTTGTAAACAGGATGGATTTCACCCTTCTTCAGTGGGTCTACTTTTGCTACGTAGTCTCCAAGAGGATTACCTTGAATCAAATCTCCATTATCAAAAAGAAGACTGTTCTTAGCTTCCTTTCTTGCAGCCTTAATTAAGCTAGCTGTCTTGGCAAATCCATACTGATCCGTATCCTTATCAGCATAATAGTCATAGTTCACGACGTTGACGTGCAAATCCGTTGTTTCCATAATCCGTAGCTTAGCAATTGCACTATCTCCCGCTGCATGGATTGGAGAAAGTGAAAGCGCTAACAAATTGAAAGCAACAGCAGTTGATGCTACAACCTTCAGCGTTTTGTGGTGCGAGTTAAACATAGTATCTCCCCTTAATAATAGTATGTATTACTTAGTCCCCCCTAAGTTTATATCGAGTCATCTTAAAAATAAAGAGATATATTTATCTCGCATAACAAACAATGCCTGAGACCCTGCCTCAGGCATTACATTAGCACTCTTGAACCATCTATAAAATCTCAATTCACAGGGGGTTTATACGATCCATTCACGCTTATCATTATCTTGACCTGTATACGCCATACGAGTCGGTTTAATATCTAAAATGACATAATTGGGATCATTGGGTCCTGTAAACCATTTCTCAAGTTCAGGACTCCATACCTTTTCTCGTAGACTTTCATCCGTACATATAGAACAGATCCCTTCGATCTCTATAACATCCTTACTTCCACCTATTTCATAACCCACTAACAAGGACACATGGGGATTTTCCTCTAACTCTTCAACTTTATGTGTTTGGCGGTTCGTAGCCAAGTGTAAGCTTAACCCTTCATTAAACAATACCATATACCTTTGTTTCGGTTTATTCCCCTCTATCGTAGCAAACGAGCAAATTTTATTGTGATCCAATGCTTTGACAATTTCCTGTTCTATTCTAGTTTTATCTAACATGATGTCATAACCTCTTCCTTTTCTTATTTGAGTGATAAAACACACGTATGAGTAATGTACCCATCTCTACTATTTTCAACCCATCTCCTCTTTATCATACGTTGTGACTTTACTATGACGAACAGCTTCATATTAGGGTATGATGGATAGGTCTATTGTCTTGAAAAGGAGCTTAAATTCATCTATGAAACGCTTAATTTGGATTGGTTGTTTGTCTTATTTCTTAATTGGTTTGGCACATGTCGTACTTGGTTCTGTGCTCCCAGTCATTCTGGAGCATTATGATCGTGAATACAGTGAAGGCGGACAGCTGATCTTTGCTCAGTTTGCCGGTTTCTTAGGTGGCGTGATGCTCTCCCCATGGTTAAACCGCCGTCTCGGCAAAAAGGGTAGTCTCCTTCTTGCCCTAGTTGCACTTTTTATTGCCGAATCCGTATACACCCTCCTTCCGCCTTGGGAATGGATGTATGTCACAGGAATTGTCGCAGGATTTGGGTTCGGAATGATCGAGGCTGTCATCGGAACCATCATTATCACAGGGGTTACCCATCAGACCGCTGTAGCCATGAGCAGGCTCGAAGTATTCTTCGGCGTAGGTGCTATGCTTATGCCACTCCTAGCTAGCGGTATGATCTACTTTGGCTGGTGGCGCTGGTCATTCCTTGTCGTCTCCCTCTTTGCCCTCATTACATTTATATTCTGGGCTAAGGGTTCTTTTGGAGCGTTAGACTCCATATTGAATGCACGAAACGTAAGCCCTCAACAGCCGAAGCAACCCAAAGTAGCGGTGTATCACAAGGGCCAAAAACGAACGCTAGCGATATTTGTTGTCTTCTTCTTTCTATATGTTGGCGTAGAAATGAGCTTAGCCAACTTCATGCCATCTATGCTTGTAGAGAAGATGAGTATGGACAAAGCAGGGGCTGCACTTAGTGTCACCTTCTTTTGGATTGCAATGTCAATCGGTCGCCTATTTGCAGGATATATAGCAGAGAAAATACGCTACCGTTCCTATGTACTTATAAGTAGTCTATCCGCCCTCATCCTACTTACTCTTTTCCCATTCACGAATCAGATCTGGTCTGCTTTTACCGTTATCACACTACTGGGTCTATTCATGTCGGGTCTTTTCTCCATAACGTTAGTATTTGCTAACAAGCTTATGCCCGGTACAGAGGAGTCAACCACAAGCATTCTAATTGCCGCTGGAGGTGTAGGTGGTGCTGTCCTTCCCTTAATCATTGGCTGGTGTATGGATCATCTAGTGGTTAACCAAACGGCTGGTATGCTTGCTGTGTTCACCGTAGGTCTGTTCCTGCTCAGTATAGCTGCATTTAGAGCTCAACATAGATATGATCAGACAGTTCAGGGATATCATTAGTCAGCATGTCAGAGTTACTGGACACCTCTTCCTTTGTAGACTATAATACTCATTGAAATGATCTAATTTCATAAGTACAGGGGTGCTGGAATTGGCCGGCTGAGAGTGTGTCCCACAAGACACTGACCCTTATACCTGATCTGGATAATGCCAGCGTAGGAACTAGCCGATATGGTTCATCCATATATCTATCTTGCGCCCATATGCGTCCCGATTACGGGGCGCTTTTTTTTGTTGCACAATAACACAGTGTATTTCACAAAAGGGGAGAGAAAGAAATGAGAAAGTTAGGAACGTTACTTCTCGTATGTATGCTCATACTAGTCGTAGCAGGATGCGGAGCAACCCGCAACAACGAAACGAATCAACAAGCAGCGACACCAGCAGGTGAGACTCCATCCACACCTAAGACATTAAAGGATGTTAAAGTTGTTCTGGATTGGACTCCTAATACGAATCATACTGGACTCTATGTAGCTAAGGATCAAGGCTATTATGAAGCAGAAGGATTAAACGTTGAGATCATTCAGCCTGGTGCTGGAGGATCGGATACGATGGTGGCATCGGGAGCCATCCCTTTTGGCATTAGCTATCAAGAAGCAGTCACCCAGGCACGCATCCAAGGTGTACCCCTTGTGTCCATTGCGGCAGTAATACAACATAACACTTCTGGATTTGCTGCACCTGTGGATCGCAATATTAAGACTCCGAAGGCATTCGAAGGCAAGACTTACGGGGGATGGGGTTCTCCAGTAGAAGAGGCTGTAATGAACTCTATCATGGAGAATGATAAAGGCGATGTTAAGAAGGTTAAAATAGTGAATATGGGCGAGGCTGATTACTTTACAGCTGTGAAGCGTGATATTGATTTCGCATGGATCTTCTATGCATGGACAGGAGTTGAAGCGGAGCTTCGTGGAGAGCCGCTTGATATGTTGTATGTGAAAGACTACGCTAAGGAGCTTGATTATTACACACCCGTCATTGTGACGAATGAGAAACAGATTACAGATGACCCCGAACTCGTAAAAGCTTTCATGCGTGCAACGTCCAAAGGGTATCAGTATGCGATTGATAAACCTGAAGCTGCTGCTGCAATTCTTAGTAGTTCTGTACCCGATCTGGACAAAGAGCTAGTACTCGCTAGTCAGAAATGGCTCAGTCCACTCTATAAAGACGATGCTGAGAATTGGGGAGAACAGAAAGCCGAAATATGGCAAGGATATTCCGCTTGGATGTACAAACATAAGCTTCTGGATAAACCATTAGAGATAGAAAGTGCTTATACGAATGACTTTCTACCTCAGGCAAAATAATAAGACTACACCCTCACTTTGAAAGGATGATATCACCATGGCTAATACTTTACTAAGCATTCAAGTAATCCCTAAGACACCCAATAATGAAGATTCTATTCCTTATGTAGATCGCGCCATTGAAGTCATACAACAATCCGGTATTAAGCATGAGGTTCATCCTCTAGAGACCACTATGGAAGGCGAGCTGGATGAGTTGCTGAGTATTGTTAAGAATATGCATGAAGCGCTTATAGCCGCAGGTAGCCCTAGTGTCATCTCTCAAATTAAAATAGCCCACAATCCAAAAGGTATAAGCATGGGTAAATTAACGGAGAAATATCGTCCATGAGCTTGATATGGAACAAAGTGTGGCCGCCCTTAGTGGCGGTCCTTATCTTTTTGACGGCATGGCAGCTCAGTACTTCACTCTTTAACATCGAAGATTGGATTCTCCCAGCTCCATCAGATATTGCACATGAGGCTTCCGCTGAATCCGCAAGATTATGGGAACACGCTCTAGCTACAGTAAAACTCACCTTAGGTGGATTTGCTATTGGAACAACCGTGGGGCTTGTGATCGCCTTCGTGTTACATAGAATTCCTTTTCTTCATTCTGCCCTTTATCCACTTCTCATATTGAGTCAAAATATCCCTACCATCGCCCTTGCCCCACTACTTATGATTTGGTTCGGTTTTGGCCTACTTCCTAAGTTTATTCTCATTACACTCGTTTGCTTCTTTCCTGTAGCTGTCGCTGCAATGGATGGGCTCAGACAAGCAGATCGAACGATGCTGGAATATATGCGAATGATCGGGGCTACCAAAGGTCAAATATTTACCAAGCTAGAGCTTCCACATGCCCTTCCTTCTATGTTCTCAGGGATACGTATCGCGGCAACGTACAGTGTTATGGGCGCAGTCATTGCCGAGTGGGTTGGCTCTGACAAAGGTATTGGCTACTATATGATGCTTCAAAAAGCTAGCTACCGTACCGATCGTATGTTCTTAAGTATTTCCATTATCGTTATTCTCAGCCTATTTATGCATACAGCCATTGTCCTATTAGAGAAAGGACTCGTACGCTGGAGTCCACGTCAAGATCGTTAGTGAACTTAGGATAAAAAGAACTCGCATCTTAATTCGCGAAAGGAGTGTGCACCTAGTCATGGAACAGCAAATACAGCAAATAAACAGTATTCAACACCAAGATCTACCCGCTACGCCACCAGCCTTAGAAGTTCACAATATTATCAAGGGGTTCAGCGGACGTAAACAGAACCTCCCCGTGCTAGATAAGATTTCTCTAACCGTTGCCCCTGGCGAGTTCGTATCCATTATTGGTCCATCGGGGTGTGGGAAGAGTACCCTTTTTCATATTATTGGCGGTGTCGTTCAACCGGAGACGGGAACGATACGAATGAACGGCCGCGAGGTGACAGGTAAAAAGGGCCTTGTCAGCTACATGCCGCAACAGCCTGCCCTATTTCCTTGGCGAACCATTGAAGATAACGTCATCTTAGCTCAGGAAGTAAACGGAATTCCAAAGAATCAAGCTCGGGAAGAAGCACGTCATTGGATCTCCAAAGTAGGACTGACTGGATTTGAGAACGCCTATCCGCATATGTTATCTGGGGGGATGCAGCAACGAGTAGCCTTTCTACGTGCACTTCTTAGCCCTCAAGAACTGATGTGTCTGGATGAGCCCTTCAGCGCGTTAGACGCCCTAACTCGAAGTGATATGCAACGTTGGCTACTTGATATTTGGGAGGAAAGTAGACGCTCTGTACTATTCATCACCCATAATATTGAGGAGGCACTCCTTCTCTCAAACCGTATATACGTATTCTCCAGTAGACCTGCTGCTGTACTACATGCCGTAGATGTCCCTTTTTCACGTCCACGTAAAGAAGAGATGACCGATGATCCCAACTTCCTCAAGCTAAAACGTGAGCTTTCTCAATGGATGCGGGAGGAGCAACAAAAAATGCAACGATTGAAGGGAATGCTATGATGAACAATCATAATGACCAACGGATCGCAGACGATGCCTCACTCGCTCCCTTCATTGATGCCCATATTCACCTTGATACCTATACGGAAGAGCAACAACATGCTCTACTTACAAGCTTAAGTCCCTCCATTGCCGCTGTAATTGCAGTCTCCATGCATCAGCAATCGAGTCAATATAATCTAAAGCTGGCTCAGAAGTATCCCTCACTTATTCACCCAGCCTTCGGCTTCCATCCGGAACAACCACTACCACTAGAAGAGGAGATCCTTCAGTTGTTCTCATTTATGGAGGAACATTTGAAACAGATGGTCGCCGTGGGTGAAGTCGGGCTACCGTATTATTCTAGACTAGAAGCGCAGGAGGCAGGCCTCTCCTTTAATCATGCGGCCTATGTAACTCTTCTGGAGCGCTTTATTTCTTTTGCCAGCATTCACAAGAAGCCTATTATACTGCACGCGGTATATGAAGATGCTGATATTGCTTGTAACTTATTAGAACAGTATAATGTCACTCGTGCACACTTCCATTGGTTCAAGGGATCTGCGAACACCGTAGAGCGAATGATTCATAACGGATATTATATTTCATTCACCCCTGATATCGTCTACGAACCAGAAATCCAAGAATTAGCCAGACTATATCCCAAAGATCAAGTCATGGCAGAGACGGATGGACCTTGGCCCTTCGAGGGTCCCTTTAGCGGTCAAATGACCCATCCGGAGATGGTGTCAACGGTTATCGAGAAATGGAGCCAATTACAAGGTCTGCCCGTGAGTAAAGCCCGTAAATTGATGTATGACAATACACGGCGATTCTACAAGCTATAAATTCGTCCATATAACCGTACACATAAAAAGCCACCCTTTTGAAGGATGGCTTGGGGTGATTAGTCTATTTTATCCTTTTGTATCCCCAACTGTCATTGTTGCATGAATCCCTTGCTATCTAAAAAGTCTTTCATATGCATGCGAGTTGGCTCTGCCAATCGCTTTGCCATCATTTGCGACCAAGTGGCATCATTCTGACCGTTGGTTCTTTCTAATAAGTATTGCTTTGTGGTAGCATCATAAGCCTTAGCCTCTTCCACGCTCTGCTCTTTAGAATATCCATTCATATGCAGAACTGCCTTCATCGGAAGTCTTGGACGCAATCCCGGCTCCTGTTCAGGGTATCCGATACACATGCCGAATAAAGGATATACCAGCTCAGGTAGCCCGAGCAATTCAGACACCTCCGCAATTTGATTACGAATACCACCAATATAGACGATGCCAAGTCCCAACGATTCAGCGGCGACAGCGGCATTCTGTGCAGCAAGGGTTGTATCTACAGTAGCAACAATGAAATTCTCTGTAGAGTCCTCGAAGGATGTATCTCCAAGATACGGTTCTGACGTCTTTTTTAACCGATATAAATCCGCGCACCACACAAGAAACACGGGGCATTGCTCAATATAGACCTGATTACCCGCTAATTTCGCAAGCTTGCTCTTGAGCTCTGGATCTGTCACAGCAATAACGGAGTACGCCTGTACATTACTTGAGGTCGAAGCCATTTGACCCGCAGCCACAATCGATGCAAGCTGACCTTGACTGACTGGGGTATCTTTATAAGCGCGAATAGACCGATGATTCATTAGTAAAGCAAGAGTTTCGTTTACATCATTGCTCATAACTCCATCACTCCTGATTGTTTCAATTAAATACTACTTAAGAATGAACAAGGAGAATCTCACAACTTCACACGTTGTAGACGGAGAGCGTTCAGAACAACGGAGACTGAACTGAATGCCATAGCTGCCCCCGCAAGCCACGGTGCTAGAAATCCTGCAGCTGCTATTGGGATTCCTATTGCATTATATCCCAGTGCCCAGAATAAATTCTGCTTAATGTTACTCATCGTTCTACGGCTCATCACAATAGCATCTGCTACTGCGTTCAGATCACCACGCATCAATGTCACATCAGCAGCTTCCATCGCTACATCTGTACCTGTACCAACCGCCATTCCAACATCAGCAGTCGCTAAGGCTGGTGCGTCATTAATCCCATCACCTACCATAGCAATGACTTTCCCACCCTGCTGTAACTTCTTCACTTCCTCAGCCTTACCTTCGGGTAGAACTTCTGCAAGCACAGACTTAATTCCAGCCTGATCAGCAATCGCCTTAGCTGTTCGTTTGTTATCCCCCGTGATCATAACGACTTCAATGCCCATGCTTTGCAGCCTAGACACTGCCGCTTTAGAAGTCTCCTTAATTGTATCCGCCACAGCTATAATTCCTGCATATTTACCGTCAATAGATACGAGCATGGCTGTCTTTCCATCCGTTTCAAGTTGATTCATCGTTTCACTTGCTGTACCTAGATCAATTCCATTCTCAGCCATTAGTTTACGTGTGCCTACTAGCATTTTACGACCATCAACAAAAGCCTTCACACCATATCCAGGAACATTCTCAAATTGCTTCGCCACAGGAAGTTCTAAGCCATTACTTCGAAGAAGAGCCCCCTGAACGATAGCATCCGCTAGTGGATGCTCAGAATGCTTCTCTACAGCAGCAGTCATCCGAAGAAGGGCACTTTCTGTCATGCTGTCCGCAGGTAAGACATCTGTTAAGACAGGTTTACCATGAGTCACTGTGCCAGTCTTATCCAGTACAACGACTTCAATTCCTTGTGCCAATTCTAGATGCTCTCCACCTTTAAAAAGAATGCCATATTCCGCAGCTCTGCCCGAGCCAGCCATAATAGAAGTTGGTGTTGCTAGACCTAGCGCACATGGACAGGCAATGACGAGCACCGCAATGGCTTTCTCTAGCGCACTAGAGAATTGTCCCTGCTCCACAACCAAATACCACACAAGGAACGTAATGACTGCTATCGCCACTACAATCGGTACGAAGATACCTGAGATCACATCAGCAATTCTCTGAATAGGCGCTTTCGATCCTTGCGCTTCTTCTACGACCTTTATAATCTGAGCAAGCGCTGTTTCTCTACCGACTTTAGTCGCTTGTATACGTAGCATACCATTCTTGTTCAGTGTAGCTCCAATCACAGGATCGCCAATATTCTTCTCTACAGGTATACTTTCACCGGTAAGCATAGATTCATCTATAGAAGAAATCCCCTCAATCACCTTACCATCGACGGGTATCTTCTCACCTGGCTTCACGATAATGATATCGCCAACCACAACGTCTTCCATAGAAATACTGATCTCTTCCCCATTACGAACAACTAAAGCCGTCTTAGCCTGTAATCCCATCAAGCTCTTAATCGCTTCCGAGGATCTCCCCTTCGCTACAGCTTCGAACCACTTGCCCACTAAGATCAACGTAATAAGGACACTGCTTGTCTCATAGTACATCTCTACTTGATGGTTCATCGCCATACTCAATGAATCTATCGTGAGATACAGACTATAGAAATAAGCTGCCGATGTCCCTAAGGCCACTAATACGTCCATATTAGCGCTACGATTACGCAGTGCCTTGTAAGCGCCAATGTAGAATTGACCGCCAATAATGAACTGTACAGGTGTGGCCAGAACAAGCTGGAACCATGGATTCATGAACAATGATGGAGCGGGAATCCATGAAGTAAATGAGAAATGACCTACCATTGCCCAAAGTAAAGGTAATGAAAGCAACGAGGAGATGATCCATTTCCATTTCTTCCGATTCATTTCTCGTTGACGCAGATCGGCTGTATCGCTCGCTTCCTCCTTCGGAATAGCTTTATAGCCAAGTTGCTCTACCTTATTTACTATTTCTTTAACCGTTATTTGCCCAGGAGCAAATTCAACATGAGCCGTTTCGAGAGCTAGATTCACATTGGCTTGAGTAATGCCTTCCATCCTGTTAAGCCCTTTTTCAATCCGAGTTGAACATGCGGCACAGGTCATGCCCGTAATCTCGAAATCCATCGTTTCCTTTAAAGTCCCATAGCCAAGAGACTCAATTTTTTGCTCAATAGTCTGTATATCTACTTGGTTAGAATCAAAGGTGACCGAGGCCTGCTCTAACGCCAAATTCACGTTAGCTCCCGCTATCCCTTCCATCCGACTTAAGCCCTTTTCAATCCTGGTCGCACATGCGGCGCAAGTCATACCCGTAATTTGCAACGAAACTTGCTTTTCACCCGTCTTTTGAGAATTTGTCATCTCACGCTCTCCCTTTTTTGAGGATTCACCATTTATAGTATAATACCCCCATAGGGTATAATAACATTAAAAAAATGCGCGGTTATCGGAATTATACAATCCTCTACCCGCACCTCTAATTGAATTAAACTACATCATACCCTTGATTAACAATGGCTTCCTTGATCGTGTCCAAATTTACTTTAGTATCATCATATTCAACAGTCACATTCTTGAGTTCTAGGTTAACCTTACCAACCGCACCCACACTCTTAACTGCTCCTTCTACTGCGTTCAAACAATGGTTACAAGACATACCTTCCACTTTTAACGTTGCTTGTTGCATATTCATTTCCTCCTAATGTTCATTTCATTAATTTGTTTACCGTCTTCAGTAGTTCGTCAATAACATCATGATCGCCGGCTTCAATACGCTCCACGACACAACTCTTCATATGTCCTTCAAGCAATAATTTACCTACACCATTTAATGCTGCTTGACTGGCTGCAATCTGATTAAGCACGTCATCACAATACGTATCCTTCTCAATCATTCCTTTAATACCACGAATTTGGCCCTCAATACGATTTAAGCGAGTTATGAGGTTACTCTTGGTCTGATCTGAGTGATGGCTATGTCTCTCAGTAGCATCTGTATGACAATGATCGGCCTCAATTTCAGGAGTCTTCGGCTGTTCCGATGTATTACCTTCATTACCCATTTCCATGGACATACCTCCTGCTCCATCTACACATCCTAGGATGTAACCTCATCTTATCATACCCCCCATGGGTATATCAAGTATTTTAACTGTCCACTTATTTTATTATTTTTCTTCAGAGTCGTTTTTTTATTCTCCCTACTCAGAGCCTCATTGCTCAAAGCACCTTTGACGGAGAGAGCAGCTTAGGATTCATCATTTGATTATGTATTTGACAACTGAGTATTACACATGTAGTATTACATTTGTAGTCAATAAAGGTTAGGAGGTAAACCAGTGAAAAATGTTCCCCATATATCCGATGCGGAATGGGAAGTAATGAAAATTCTCTGGGCAAAAACACCATGCACGGCAAACGAAGTGATTGAGGCTTTAGAAGGTCAAACGGATTGGAAACCTAATACAATAAGAACGCTTTTAAACAGATTAGCTCAAAAACAAGCCATTTCCTATTCACAAAAAAACAGGGTATATGCTTATTTCCCGTTAGTATCCGAAGACGAATGTGTAAAGTCCGAGACCAAGTCCTTCCTAAAAAGAATCTACGGCGGCGCATTTAAGCCGTTGCTTGTTAACTTTTTGAAAGAAGAACAGCTATCTCCGGAAGATATTAAAGAATTAAAAAACATCCTTGACGACAAAACAGAATAAATCATTTGCGGATTGGCATTGTAGTTGGCGTTAAATCTTTGACTCGATTAAGGAAAGGGAAGGGTGAATGTGACTAGAATAACCGAACACCTGATTAATCTCTTTGATTGGGTATGGTCTGTCTCGGCCATGGCAAGTGTTTTGGTTGTACTGATTGTAATGATGCAGTACATGCTTAAGCATCGTCTGAAACCAAGATGGCATTACTTAATGTGGCTGTTGGTTATTGTACGATTAATTCTGCCATGGAGCCCAGAGAGCGAATTCAGTATTTATAATTGGATCGGTAATACGGACTCAGTTCAATCGGTTGTACAAGTTAATCAGGAAGAACTACTTACAAGTGCTGTTGCACCGGAAACTACTGCACAATCTATTTACCGATATGTATTGTTTATATGGCTAGTTGGAGTGTGTTTATTAGGGACATACACAATCCATATCAATAGGAAATTTGCCCAAAAGCTGAAAAAAGAGACCGTTACGATAACAAACGTAAGAATACTGCAGCTTTTCGATCATTGTAAAAAAATGATGTCGATAAATAAACCCATTGCTCTTGTCGAATCTTATAATTTGGGAACACCAACTCTTTTCGGTGTGGTGAAACCCCAATTGATTATGCCCCACACTATTCTAAACAGCTTAAGTGATGACCAATTGCAGCATGTGTTCTTACATGAACTGGCTCACAGCAAACGAAACGACATTGGGATTAATTGGTTCATGAATGTTTTACTGATTATTCATTGGTTTAATCCAGTTCTTTGGTACGCTTATCGTCGAATGCGGGAAGACCAGGAAATCGCAAGCGACGCTCTTGCACTCAGTTACCTTACTCCTGACAAAAGACATGATTATGGATATACACTCATTAAATTGTTGGAAAATTTCTCGCAGCCTGTTCAAGTTGCAGGAAACGTAAATATTACAGGAAGCAAAATACAACTACAAAGGAGAATTAAAATGATCAAACAGTTTAAATCAAATTCGTATCGTTGGTCGTTCCTTGGAATGGCAACGTTAGTCTTCATAAGTGGCTGCGCTTTAACCGATCCCAAAGCCAGTCAGACACCTACACAATTGCCGAGCACAACGGCCTCCGAACAGAATTCGAGTGTAGACTCTTCCGTAGAGCTAGAACCAACAGTCTCCAAAGATAAATCAAGCGCTAACTCTTCTGTAGAGCTAGAACCAACAGCTTCCAAACAAAAATCGAACGCGGACTCTTCCGCAGTGCTAGAACCAACAGCTTCCAAACAGAAATCAAGAGCTGACTCTTCCGTAGGGCCACAAGTAACAACTTCCAAACAAAAATCGAGAGCTGACTCTTCCGTAGGCCCACAAGTAACAGCTTCCAAACAAAAATCGGGAGCTGACTCTTCCGTAGGGCCACAAGTAACGGCCCCGTAGTACCCCAAAAACTGCGCATTACGGCAATAAGCGTACAAACGTATTTTGTTAGAGCGATACCTTTAAATAAAAACGGCCTTTTCGCAGATGATGCGAATAAAGGCCATTTTTTTATTTAAATCTGGGAAGAGGAGTCGACAATCAATGCAAAATCGGATACTCGAAGCCTTATTCATATCATATTCGTTATAAAGAGCCATTGAAAATTAGGTATTGCTTCACTTACCTTCTCGCATTCATTTCATGCGAAGTTTGGTGAAGTTCTTTAATCATATGCTGTAACAAATTACTCTTTTGGTGGCTAATTCCACTCTGATTATCCTGAAGAATCATTTCATGAATGTTCTTTTTCAAGATTACACTACGACGTTCCAACACCGCTTGGTTCATTAACTTAATCACTCCTGATTGGTTTTTGACTTGGTCGATATCTTCTTCTCTAATTATAGAGGTTACGGAGTTATAGTGAAAACAACCTAAGCGCTGCCCTCCTGCTATATAACAGACTGAGCACATGAGAGCCGGACTCACCCTACCGAGTCAAAGACATCCTCCCATATACTCTTACTTACTACGTCATCTAAATGAATGTCATATCTTCCAGTATCCCTCTATAGCCCATTAGAGTCATTACAATTTACACATAATCAAGATAAAATAATCTCCTAAGTACTAATGAGAAGGTGTTGCAATATGAATAAGATTCAAAGGCTACTGTGCATGGGAATTATGGTGGTGTTTGCTATATGCCTATTACTGCTTCCGACTCCCACCTATGCACATGCTTTTCTTCAACAATCAAGTCCTTCCGATAACGAAGTATTAACAAAATCTCCGGCTCAGGTCACACTTCAATTTAACGAATCTATTCAGCCGGCATTCCATTCCGTACAGGTTATCAATTCAGCCGGAGATCGTGTAGATTTAGACGATGTTCATATAGCAGAAGATCGTCCATCCGTATTAGAGGTTAATGTGAAGCCTGATTTACCTGATGGAAATTACGTTATCGTGTGGAAGGCAGTATCAGGGGATGGTCACCCTATAGAAGGAACCCTTCAATTTCAGATGGGGAATAACGAGAGTGAGAATCCTCTTCCTTCTACAAAAACAACTTCTAGTTACTTCCCTGGATTAGATTTAATCACCATTCGTTGGTTACTGTATTTAAGCATCGCTTTCTTCATGGGCATTCTCAGCTTCTATTTGTTCATGTATCCGGCCAACCCAAAAGGAAATTTCCTTTTACCACAGCGTAGCCGCAGACTGCTATGGACTTCGTATTTCGGCATTGCTCTGAGCATATTGCTAAGTCTTCCATTACAAACGACCATTGACGCAAGGATCGGGTGGAGCAAGGTATGGAGCACAGTGTGGTTAGGTCAAATGATTCATACAAGCTTTGGTACCGTGTGGATGGTTCAATTGGTACTGATCATTCTAGTTGGCGGAACATTGATTGTTGTTCATCGTAACCATTTAAGCTCACGCTTCAGAAAAAATGGTGCCTTCGTAGCCTTGCTATTAGGATTCGGTATCCTTTTATCTAAAGCATTCATAGGTCATGCACCCACAACAGAACATCAAGTAATATCCATTCTTATGGATTTCGTCCATCTATCGGCTGTTTCCATCTGGTTAGGCTCATTATTGGCATTAGCTGCTATTCTACCTGGTGAAGCTTCTCTACCCACCTATCGTCCAGATCGAAAGAAAGTGTATTTCTCGGTCATACGCACGTTCTCTCGCTGGGGAACGATACTTGTGGCACTGCTGATTGTGAGCGGTATCTATGCAAGCTTTCAACATGTACCTACGGTATATGCATTGTTTCACACTTTATACGGTCAAATTTTGCTTATGAAATCAGGGTTACTGCTTATTATGATTGGATTGGCCGCGTTTAACTTATTCCGTGGTAAACAGATGAATAAGGAACTAAACCGAAGTATATGGTCAGAGCTCAGTGTAGGTGTTGTTGTTCTTGTCCTATCAGCCGTTCTAAGCAACATACCAACAGGACTAAGTTCCCCCGGTCCGATTCATCAAAGTCACAAGCTGGATAATGGGTATAGAATCTCTCTCGGGGTTAGCCCTAATATAACAGGGAATAACACCTTCGAGGTTAATATTCACAATGCTGCAGGACAAGAATTCACAGATGTTCAGCAGATTAAGCTTACCCTTACTTCGCTAGATATGGATATGGGCAAGTATGAGATTATTATTCCGATCACCCCTTCTACACCGTTACGTAAAGAGGATCTTATAAGCATAGCGGGAAGATGGAATGCTCAAGTTCATGTATTAACTCATTCATTGGAGTCCTGGGATACCACCTTCACCTTCCGAGTAGGAACGGAATAACCCATTACATTTCATGCTTAAATATTCAATAATAATCATCAGAAAAGAGGAAATTATCTTGATTAAAATTAAAAAGTCCAAATTATCCACCTTATTCGTTACTGTTACTGCAAGTTTATTGTTATTCAGCGGTGTTGCCAGCGCTCACGTAACTGTCAAACCGGCTACATCTGCCCCCGGTGCTTGGGAAACATATTCCATCAAGATTCCAGTCGAGAAGGATATTCCCACGACTAAGGTTACACTCAAAATCCCAGCCGGGGTCGACTTCAAACAATATCAACCTGTGCCCGAGTGGGAAGTAAGCACTGAGAAAGACAGTACCGGCAAAGTAGTGTCCATTACATGGAGCGCTACAGGTAATGGTATCTCCGCAGGCGAATTTCAACAATTTAATTTCGTTGCCCAGAATCCTAAAGAAGATGAAGTCATTGCCTGGGATGCATTTCAATATTATAACGATGGAAGCATTGTAGAATGGACTGGCGATGAGAAGTCCGAATTGCCTCACTCGATGACACAAGTCACTACAGCACCAGCCAGCGATGAAGCATCCCACAACGATTCTCATGGTCATGACTCGACAACACCTGCACCATCTGAATCAGATCAAGAACCTTCTAACATATCGGACACTTCCAGTTCAACGAGTTCCTCTTCAATTATGGATATTATTATATTGATTGTATCTATTGCAGCCTTCCTCTTATCGATTGTAGCTTTACTTAAGGCACTTAAAAACGAAAAAAAATAACTTCCCAACCGTAGCTTCTCTACAACCCACATATAAAGTAGGAGGGGGTGATTAGCCCCCAATCTCTGTTTACCAACGTACATTATGGTATATTTCGCATGATTTTTTATCTCTTAAACAACCTCCTCAAACCAGTAGATCACTAATATTCACTCCTATATTTCCCAGATGTCACTTGTCTTCTCAAGTAGGCCTGTCTTATTAATGATATGCCCATCTTGTTTTATGGAATCTAGATACACTAGAGCACACATGTCTTGTGTATCTAGATTCTGCTATTCGTTGATCAAAGATTACTATCCCCCACGTTGGCCTCGCCATTAGAAATATACTTTTGCCTTTACAACCAAATCCCAACCATGAATGCTCTACAAACTCAAGTAACGCATTAATTTTTTTCCAAAAAATTTTTTTGTTTATTTTATTTTTCGACATATTATTCCTTTTTTGTGTGATATTATATCGTTGTCTTAAAAATGCTTTATAAGAATAGTTGAGATTGCAGACGACATAGAATGCTATCTATGATCTAAAAGGTCTAGTCAAGTTTTTTCGTCGAAACAAATTCTCTAACATGGTTCGTTCAACAGAGGTTCGATCAGCTATTGTGGAATATATCGCTATTGTATCTCAAGATATTGATAACACAAGCACTTCGTTAACTCGAAAATTTCAGAATAAATCATTTACAACCTTGTCTTAGCAAAATTGAGATCACTCAACTTCAACAGGTGAAACTGTCAATACTCATGCAGATAGCACAAAACGTATTTTGTTCTTAGATCTTGAGTATGAGAATAGGACCCACGATCATATTAAACGAATTTTCGATTGTCTGTTTGAAGGAAAATTACCCAAATTGGCATTCAGAAACCTTCTCATTGATTCTGAACAATGGTTACAAGAGACCCAGAGTGATACTCATAAAACAAGAATGATATGTGATACGATTTTCCATTTATCAGATAGGGAAGTAGTTGCAATATCCTTACAACAGAAGGACCAATTGGTCTTCTATAAATAACAAACATGGGGGAATAGAAATGAAGAATGTAATCGAAGAAGATCAAAATGTTAAACAATTTAGTGTCAACAACGAGGAGTATCTGTACAACTGTTATGACCACTACACGGAATTACGTGAAAAAAAACCTATTTTTTGGCATGAAGAAATGAAATCCTGGTTCATCACCCGCTATGATGACATTATGAAATATCTGATTGGTGAGACGTTTATAACAAGTCCATTAATTACTCACAAAATGAATAGCCTGCCCGAAGGGGAAGACCGTCATTTTAAGGATATCGTAGATATAATTTCCACATGGATGATCTATAACGATCGTCCAGACCATACAAGGCTACGTAGCCATATGAATCGTGCATTTTGGACCAATGAGGTCGAGGCAATCAAACCAGAAATAAAAAATATTGTCTCTCAAATTATCCAAAAAGTTGTTGAAACCAAACCTGATGGCTTTGATTTCGTTGTTGATATTGCTCATCCAATTCCTGCAATGGTACTTTGTAAAATGTTAGGGATACCCGTTCAAGAAATTGAGAGATTTATTAAATGGTCGGATGATATTGCTATGTTCATGCAGAATTTCGTGGTAGCACTCGTGCCAGATAAAGAAATAAGTGAACAAATTAAAAAGAGTTTAAAAGAAATGTATGCCTTTCTCTCTGAAGCAATTGCAGACCGTAGAAGAGAGAAAAAAAATGACCTGTTGAGCCGGTTAATTTCCGATAATCCTGGAGAAAATGATGGGTTGCGTGATGATGAGATCATTGCACAAACTATTCATTTAATATTTGGCGGACATAAAATCCCTCAATTCATGTTGAGTAACACTTTACACTTATTATTCAAAAACCCGAAAGTGTTTAACGAGTTAAAAAATGACATGTCTATGTTACCAAAAGTACAAGATGAGTGTATGCGCTTGGAAGGTCCTATCCAATACATCACACGTCATGCTGCACATGACATAGAAATTCACGGTCAGTTGATAAAAGAAGGAGATTCTGTTTTCTTCTTCCTTGGCTCAGCAGGTCGTGACGAAAGAAAGTTTGAAAATCCAGAAGCATTTATTCTCGAACGAAATAGCAAGCATCTAGGATTTGGTGGAGGTTATCACGCTTGCATAGCAGCATCGTTTGCACGTGCAGAAATCACGGAAATCATGCTAGAAGTGATCGAGAAATTCCCGAACATCTCTCCACTTTACGATTTGAACAAGCCGTCGTGGACGATGAATCCAACATTTCACGGAATTACTACGATGCCAGTAAAATTCTAAAATACTTACTAGGTAAATCAAGAAGTTTTTAACCTCTTGGTTTACCTAATTTTCACTAAAGGAGGAAAATGTAATTTATGCTGATGTTTAACAACGACTCACGCAATGCTGTTATAGTTGTTCATGAAATATATGGTGTCAATAAACATATACAAAATATCTGCTTACAGTTTTCTGAATTGCAGTTCGATGTATATTGCCCAAACTTGCTAGGTGTCGATACATCGTATGGATATGACCAAGAGCAAGAAGCTTATCGTAATTTCACTGAATATGTTGGATTTAAAGACGCTACAATTCAAATCAAACATTTGTTACAGCAAATCCGCCCAAACTATGAGTTTGTGTTGATAATTGGTTATAGCGTCGGGGCAACTTGTGCTTGGTTATGTTGTGAAGATGAATATTTGTGCGATGGAGTAATTGGTTATTACGGTTCCCGAATAAGGGACCATCTAGATATTCAGCCTAAATGTCCAGTGTTACTTTTTTATTCTGAAAGAGAAACGGCCTTTCAAGCGAAAGAACTTATAGCTGAGTTAGAAACAAATAGAAAAATTACCATATTTCAGCTTGCTGGACGACATGGTTGGTGTGACCCGTACTCTACTCAATACCGCAAAGAGTCGGCTTTAATCGCTTTTCAAAAAATGGTGGAATGGTTTCAAATAATCCGTGGGGGTCTGGATCACGAAATCGTTGCAAAAGTTAGGGCGGCTTATTTATGATTTATCAACGATGGATGTCACTTCGATTTTTTTCGTTTTTTTTTACTTGGGGTATATTTCTTCCTTATTGGACAGTATGGTTAACCTCAAAAGAAATTCCGGTTCAGACGGTAGGTCTAATAATTGCAATTGGATATGTGACACGATCTGTTTCTACGTTGTATTTATTCCCAATGCTATGCAAATTTGTTCGGCTTTCTAGGTTATCGATTTTAGTTTCCTGGTTGACTACTACAATTTTATTACTCTTTATACCGCTACACCGTGTTGACATATTGGTCTTAGTAACCGTTTTATTCAGCTTAGTCTATCCAATGCTATTGCCCATGAACGAAACGATCGCTTCCTTGCTAGTCAAAGCTCAAACAATTAATTATGGAAAAAGTAGATCCTTAGGGTCCTTTGGATACGTCTTTGCACTCACTTTAGTCGGATGGTTTATCACCAACAATGGTGAACAAGTAATTATTTACATTATGATCGCTGGTAGTTTTTTATTGTCACTATCTGCTTCTTTTAGAGTTCCACACCCAATAAACATCAAAATTGAGTCTAATCGAATTTCTTTATTTTACCTTTTCAAGTCAAAAGACTTTTTGATTTGTATCACAATCTGCACTCTACTTCAGGGTTCGCATGCAGCATACTATAACTACGGTGTACTCTATTTACAGCATCTAGGAGCAGCAAACAGCATAATTGGCATTATTCTATCGCTGGCAGTCTTCTGTGAAATATTCTTTTTTTATATCTCTAACCGAGTGTTCCAAAACTTCTCAATTCCATCTTTGTTTTTCATAGCAGCTCTGGGGTCGGCGACTAGGTGGTTGTTAATTTACTTCGAGAGCAACATACTTGTATTTGTATTTTCACAAATTCTTCACTCCCTAACATTCGGATTGACCCATTACGCCTTTTTTCGATTTGTAAATGAAAAGGTTCCGCCTGAGTTGATACCATCTGCACAAGGCATTTACGCATCATTAGCGATGAGTCTTGGCACTGGACTTTTAACAGTATTATCTGGATATTTATATCAAATATCTCCTAGTTTACCGTTTTTATGGATGTCCTTAGTCGCTATACCAACTATATTTCTCTGCTATGTATTACGAAGGCAAATCATTTCAAAGCCAATTGAGCTCAAGATATAACTTTATTTCTCTACCACTCCTGTAAAATTGATAAAAAACCAAGCTTAGCCAAATTATTGTTTGTTCTCTACCAATAAATAATAGAATGGAGATTATAGTATGTCATTAAATACCGAATCAAACGAACTTAACATTCAATTTTTAATTGCAGTCTCTGAAGGATCAAACGAAGAAGTAATTCACTTGCTAAATGAAGGTATCAACGTCAACACTATTTTTCAGGAAAACAGTGATATTTTATGCACTTCAGATACATACAGATCAGCACTTCATCTTGCAATTGTAAAGAATCAAATGGAACTTGTCCCATTGTTACTTTCACATGGAGCTGATACTAAACTTCTTCCCAGAGAGCTTATACTCGAAATTATAACAAAAAAAAACTATTCCCTTCTTACACTTCTTCTTCGATTTGGACTTCCGCAGCAAAATAACGCTAAGAATCAAGAATATGATTTGTTAATGGATGCATGCAAATCTAAAAATATAGAGATGGTTCAACTTTTACTCAATGTTAACTTAGATCTTTCAATATATGAAGAAGATCAGACCTTTTTATTATCTCGCTATTACATTTTACGATCTTCAGAAATCCTAACACTTTTACTCGATACCGGTCATTATGATGTGGATCAACTTACGGTTAACGGACGCACATTACTTCATGAATCTTTAAGGCAGAGATATCCAAAAGCTGCATTGATTTTATTGGAAAAAGGCTCTTTTTCTGATCCGCTAGACGATGAAGGCTACACGCCTCTTTATTATGCAGTTAAAAATAGTTATTATGATGTTGTAAAAGAATTGTTGCAACGTGAAGCAAACCCAGATCGTTTTGTTGATGGTAACACAATGCTTTCTCTAGCTGCGTCTAAATCTGATTTTCAAATGGTTGAATTACTTCTTAATTACGGGTGTGATCCAAACCTTACTAATTCTGAAGGAAAAACTCCCCTTCAAATGGTACCTCGTTATGCAGATTTTATGACGTTCTTATTTTTACAAAATTATAGCGACACGTTAAAAAGGCATGAGAATAACGAAAGTATTCCTTCTGGTTTTATATCCTTAATTTCAAAGTCATAATATGAGTACAATAGACAGCATGGTGTCTCAGTGCACAATATTCCCAGTATCGTATTAGATTACTTGCAGAGCTCCTTAATCTCCATCTATTGGAATTGAACCTTTTCCCGATAGTATCTCTAGTCTTACTTTACGTTGTTGCAAAGATCGTCTTGAAGTCACCATCTTTGTGTCAACTAAATCCTTTAGATATCGACCATGCTGGGCAACACACAAAAAACAGACCGTAATCCAAAAGGATTACGGTCTGTTTTTTGTTCATATCAGAAGCGTTACATCCACAAATGGAAGTTCTCCTTAGATGTACTACTTAATCAATTTGAACGCCCTTCTTGATTGCCTTCAAGTCACCATTCGAATTGTTAAGTATAGGAAGCATCTTCGAATCACGAACCATAGGAGAATCACACAACCGACAAGTCGGTTCATGCTCAAATGCAAAGTTATCACGCATCCAGCCCTTACAGTCTTCTTTCGTACAGGACCAAATCGAAGTACTTTCCTCCGGAATTTCCTCTAACGATTTTTTGCGATAGTTCATACTCAACCCCCTCAATAGACTTTAAGAACGAAACAAGTATAGACGGACACCTTGCATAAAAATAGAATCATCCGTAAGACAAAATAATACCTTTACGCTCGTAATTATAGAAAAAAAACTGCCCTTAACAGACGTTAAGGGCAGTCTTGTTTTAATTACAGTTTTACAACGTTTTCTGCTTGTGGTCCACGGTTTCCTTCAACTACGTTGAACTGAACGCGTTGGCCTTCGTCCAAAGTTTTGAATCCGTCGCCAGTGATAGCGGAGAAGTGAACGAATACGTCGCTTCCACCTTCAACTTCGATGAAACCGAAACCTTTGTCTGCGTTAAACCATTTTACTGTACCTGTTTGCATTTGTAATTCCTCCAAAAATTTGATTTAATGCTGATCATTTTTTACACTTACATATAAAAAAGTTTCACACATTGAAAAGTGTATTCTCTTGATTCTGAATCTGCTTTTCAATATGTGAAAAGGATCAACGTTTCTTAACTAAACACAGTGTATCATATGCCGAAACCAAACGCAAGCTGCTCTGTCATTAATTTCAAGAACTCATTTCAATCTACCGCATACTTAGACGCAACTTCGGCTTTATATATTACATCATAACCAAAATAATATGTTTTATAACAATCCGCATATAATATTTTCACGAAGACTACACTTTAATATGATGCCAAAACGAACTTTGGATACTTACCATAAGGGGGTGTTTCTAACTGATTGAATTTCACAACGTTAACAAGTACTTCGGCTCATTCCATGTATTGAAGAACATCAACCTTCAGATTGAAGAAGGGGAAGTTGTAGTTATCATCGGTCCATCGGGTTCAGGTAAAAGTACATTGATACGCTGCATCAATAAGCTCGAGAGCATTTCCTCAGGCCAATTAATCGTAAATGGAGTCCCTCTACACAAAAAAAAGATTGATATTAATCAATTTCGCCGCGACATCGGCATGGTGTTTCAGCACTTTAATCTTTATCCACATAAAAGAGTCATCGATAACATTATTCTAGCTCCCATCAAAGTTCAGCGACTCTCTAAAGAAGAATCGAGACAGACAGCCATGTCCTATCTCACACGAGTCGGTATCGAAGACAAAGCGCAGAGCTTCCCCTCCCAGCTATCCGGCGGACAACAGCAACGTGTTGCGATTGCTCGCGGATTAGCAATGAAACCAAAAATAATGCTATTTGACGAACCCACATCCGCTCTTGATCCCGAAATGATTGGCGAAGTACTAGACGTTATACGCTCACTAGCCCATAACGGCATGACCATGGTCATCGTTACACACGAGATGGGCTTCGCCCGCGAAGTCGCTGACCGAGTCGTATTTATGGATGAAGGCCATATTTTGGAGATAGCCACATCCACTGATTTCTTCACCACTCCGCACGAAGAACGCGCTCGCACATTTCTTAGTCGCTTGATTAATCATTAAATGATCGTTTGGAATCGAAAGGGGAACTGAAGAATGAAGAGTAACTTACATTGGCATTTGTCTCTGATGGTACTGATGGCTGCCGCCCTCATATTTACAGGTTGTAGTTCCAAGGAGGATACCACTCTCGGAGCGATTAAAGAACGAGGGAAAATTGTTGTAGGTGTTAAATATGATACCAAGTTATTCGGACTTAAAGATCCGGCAACCGGAAATGTGGAAGGCTTTGATATTGATATCGCTAAAGCACTCGCTAAAAAAATTCTGGGTGATGAAACAAAAATAGAACTTAAAGAAGTTACTTCTAAGACTCGTATCCCCCTTCTCCAGAATGGCGACATAGACCTCATTATCGCTACGATGACTATTACAGAAGAACGTAAAGAACAAGTTGATTTCAGTAATGTTTATTTCAAAGCAGGCCAGTCTCTTCTAGTGAAAAGTGGGAGCGACATCCAAAGCATCGCCGATCTAGCCAATGGAACTACGGTCTTGGCTGTTAAAGGTTCTACATCTGCGAACAATATTCGTGAGAAGGCTCCTGATGCTGAAGTACTTGAGCTTGAGAACTACCAAGATGCCTTCACAGCCCTCAAGGCCGGCAAGGGCGATGCTCTCACCACAGATAACGCTATTCTACTAGGTATGCAACAGCAAGACCCTAATTATGTATTGGTGGGCGGGACGTTCACAGACGAGCCTTATGGAATAGCTATCCGCAAAGGGGATAATGAATTCGTAACAACAGTCAATGATTTATTAAAAGAACTGAAGGATACTGGCGAATACGATAAATTATACGAACAATGGATGGGCGTCAAACCCGAATAATAAAATATCTGGATCAAAGGAGAGACGCGATATAAGCCTCTCCTCTTTTTGTCTACTGACAGAACGGAGGGTCGAAGAACCAATATGGGGACATTTAATGTTAATCTCTTGTTCGACAACTGGGACCGTTTTATGGAGGGTTTCTTAAATACGATACAGATTAGTATTATCGCTCTTATTGGAAGCTTTATTCTCGGAGCGGTCGTTGCTGTCTGCCGAATTGCTCCTCTTCGACCGCTAAATTGGATGGGGACGATTTATGTAGAGTTTATTCGTAATATTCCACTTCTGATCGTTGTATTCTTTTTCTATCTAGGCCTGCCCTCTCTTGGTATTCGACTGGATGGCTTCACGTCTGGAACGCTAGGTCTGACAGTATACACTGCCTCTTTCATTGCTGAAGCTATCCGTGCAGGTATTCAATCTGTACCCTGTGGTCAGTCGGAGGCTGCAAGGGCGACCGGACTTTCTTATCTCCAAGCCATGCTATATATCATCTTACCTCAGGCCATTAAAATTGTACTACCCGCCATCGGCAACCAGTTCATTAACTTAGTGAAAAACTCTTCTATTCTTGCTGTTGTTGCGGGCATGGACTTAATGTATTATGCCGATCTCATTAACTCGAGTACCTTCCTCCCCTTAACGGTATATACTTTCGTAGCCTTATTCTACTTAGTCTTAACTATTCCTCTCAGCTTCGCTGTTCTTTATATGGAACGACGCTTCAATACAACTGACAACAACTAATTCATAACGATGAGGAGAGGAGCTAGTATTGTCATGGATTTCATCGGAGCTTATTCTTATCCTAATCTAAAGTATATTATGCAAGGCTTCCTAGTTACGTTAGAGGTCGCTCTAATTTCAATTATATTAAGTTTCCTACTTGGGGTTATGTTAGGTACTTTAAGATACACTCAAATGCCTATTGTTGCTCGATTAACTGCTATTCTCTCAGATACCATTCGTAATCTGCCACTCCTACTCATTATATTCTTTATTCATCTGGTACTGCCTCAACTAGGCATAGGCATGTCTCCCTTCTGGTCAACGGTGGCAGCGTTATCGTTATTCGAAGGGGCCATGATCTCTGAAATTGTACGGAGTGGATTGAATTCTATTGACAAGGGGCAGATTGAAGCTGCTCGTTCCTCTGGGCTCAGTTACATGCAGACGTTATGGAATATCATTCTACCGCAGGCACTTCGCCGAATGTCTCCACCCATGGTCAGTCAATTCATTTCACTACTTAAAGACACCTCTCTGGCTATTATCATTTCACTGCCAGAGATTATGCATAATGTACAGATTTTAAGCGGACAGAACTTCAATTATGTCATTCCAGCCCTTTTGCTAGCAGCCCTATTATATTTCATTGTCAACTACACACTGTCTATTATTGCTCGACGCCTAGAGGCAAAAACGTATTAAGAAGCATTTAGAACAGTGTGTCCTATTCGGATAATTTAATGGTAGAGAGCCTATGCAGGATGAACATCCCTACGACCTTTTATCGCCCCGGGATAGCTACCCTAAGTAGGCTCTTATCTAAGTTCTAACAATTACTACATACTAGAAAAGTTGATATTTACCCTGCCACGCGCTAACATGGGATCATTATCCCAAGTGAAAGTTCAGGTGTATTCCATATGATTAAGAATGATAAAATCAAAGCTTCCGAGGTTCAATTAACAGGAGTTCATGGTGAGGATCTAGGTATCATGGCTACTGCTGATGCTCTAGCTCTGGCCAAGAAACACAAGGTAGATCTAGTATGTACCTCTCTCTTAAGCAGTCCGCCGCCCTGTAAACTAATTCGAGCAGGCGCAGCCAAACAAGAAGTACAGCAATCTCAGCAAACCAGCCGTAAACAAGGGCAAAGTATTAAGGTTAAAGAGATCCGTCTGACACCACAGATTGAGGAGCATGATTACGAGACGAAGAAGAATCAAGCTGAACGTATGCTAAAGTCAGGTAATGCTGTTATGCTTGTTGTACGAATCAAAGGAAAAGAAGGCATAAAAGCCAAAGAATTACTTGAAAACCTAACCAAAGAACTAGCACCCCTAGGCACTAAGCAATCAGGTATACAACTTAGCGGTAAACAAGCTATGGTTCAGGTTAATCCCAACTAGATTTGAAATGAGTAGCCGCAACACTTTCGTTCGCTACCTAAGAAAAGGCGAGGTTTATAATATGTCCAAGAGAATTTTATTCACAGGCGGCGGATCAGCCGGTCATGTCACCGTTAATATGGCGCTTATCCCTAAGTTCATGGAACTGGGTTGGAGCATCGCCTATATGGGTTCCAAAAAGGGAATTGAAGCAGAGCTGATTCAACCCTTCGACAATGTCGATTATTATGGCATTTCAACTGGCAAACTACGTAGATATTTAAATATAGAGAACTTCAAAGATCCTTTTCGAATCGTTAAGGGTGTATTCGAAGCTTACTCACTCATTAGAAAAATAAAACCAGATGTCGTGTTCTCTAAAGGTGGATTTGTCTCCGTTCCTGTTGTTATTGGCGCAAAATTAAATAATGTCCCCATCGTCATACACGAATCAGATATTACACCAGGTCTTGCTAATCGAATCGCTCTTCCTCTAGCTACTAAAGTGTGTACAACCTTCCCAGAGACGTTAAATGAGCTAAAGAGCGATAAAGCTATCTATGTTGGATCTATTATCCGTGATGACTTACGAAGTGGGAATGCCACTAAAGGACTCGCATTTCTGACATTCACCCCTTCTAAACCTGTCATGCTCATTATGGGTGGTAGCTTGGGTTCTAAGCGAATTAACGGAATTGTACGGGGTAACCTATATCACTTACTAACCCAGTTCCAAATCGTTCATATTTGTGGCAAAGACCAAATCGATCCTTCTATTGAACTGGAGGGATACCAACAATATGAATACCTTCATGATGAACTAACCGATGTCATAGCTGCTGCACATATTGTTGTAACTAGAGCTGGCTCCAATTCTATTTTTGAATTTCTAGCCCTCCGCAAACCGATGCTGTTAATTCCACTTTCTCGAGCGGCAAGCCGGGGCGATCAAATATTGAATGCCCATTCTTTTAGACAAGCGGGCTATGCAGAAGTACTAGAGGAGGAAGCATTAAATGATGAATCCTTCGTCCTCGCCGTAGAATTGCTAACATCTAAACGAGATGACATCGCTCAGAACATGGCTAATTATAATGGTGCAAATACGATAGATCAGGTCATGGAGATGATTCAAAACACGGCTAAGAAATAGACCACAAAGTCGTAAATTCATCTCAAGCTTTCTCATATTCGGAATCGGATGTGCATTTCCCAACAATGAGGGGAATAATAAAAGGCCTACTTCGTGGTTTAACCATGAAGTAGGCCTTTTGCTACATCTATATTTACTTCCAAATGCACGCGTCCCTATTTCTAGACTACATTTATCGTTCTATCCGTAACGTTCGAAATACTAACATCAGGATCAATTGCCTTTACAATTGCTCTGAATTGAGCTTGCTCCAGAATATGAACTTTGTAGACTAAAGAGCGGGGCAATCCAGAAACATCATAAATAATTGTATTACCGATTTTCACTTGTTCGTGATGTCGCTCTGTCATATCCTCTTCCTGTATACTCTCCAGACGCAGCCGCATACTTAATGCTTCTGCAATTTCTTCATGCTGATTGCTAACCACATACGTAATCCGGTGCAAAGAGAATCCCCTAAGTGTGATATGCACCATCTCAAACGCGAGCAAATAAGCAATAATCGAGTACATAGCTTGATTCCAACCGAAAATAACACCAGCAGCTGTTAATACCACACAATTGATCACCATAATAAGATTATCTAGCGACAGCGGGATTCGTACTCTCGCTAAAGAGCGATCTGCCATTTCAAGTGTGTCCAGCATTCCACCAAACCTGACAACAATACCGATACCTAGTCCCAATGATACTCCCCCACAAATAGCAGCAGAGATGGGATGTTCAATAAGCGCAGGAATGGGGTGAAGAAAGATGGCAGTGAATGAGAACACCACAAGTCCAAGGACCGCCAATATTACAAATTCCCTCCGAATATGACTATAGGCCATAAGCATAAAAGGAACGTTGAATAGAAAGAGAAATAAGCCTAACCTCATCTCCGTCACATGTGCAAATAACGCTGATATCCCAGTCATTCCACCCACAATGATCTGATTGGGAATCAAAAACAGCTCAAGCCCTACGGAGGCTAAGATACTTCCCACAATAACGAACAATAGTTTGATACACCATTTCTTGAAAGAGTCCTCTTTATAAGGACGATGAGCAGATTCTAATGACGCAGGTAGTATTCTCACTAGCGAATCCTCCTCTTCCGTTATAGGCTTATAGCCCAAACGGATAGCTCTAGACTCTAGATCAGCACTTCGACCTGTGAATTAAGACTACGTTCCGCTTTTCTCCGGAAGAGGTGGCTTGCCTTTACCCTCTTTCCCTCTTTTAGAATCTTTGAATTTAAATATTTTATCCATAAAGTTATAGATATGTTTGGATTCTTTAGAGAGGAGTGGACCCAGAATGGCCATGATTAGCACATACAATGCAGTGAAGCTTTGTAATACAGGCATAAGCCCGCCTGCTTTACCTAAGTTAGCCATAATGATGGAGAATTCTCCACGGCCCATGATGGTAAATCCGATGTTAAAGGATGCTTTAGTACTTAACCCTGCACTTCTCCCAGCTAAAATAGCCGATGTTAAGTTACCAATAATGGTCAGAGCAACTGCCGCAAGAGATAACCAAACCGCCCCGAACATAGCCATCGGATCTATCGAAAGACCGAAACTGAAGAAAAAGATGGCTCCGAAGAAATCTCTAAAAGGCATGATTAGATGTTCAATACGCTTTGCATGCTCCGTATCTGCTAACACAAGTCCAAAGAGCAAGGCCCCGATCGCTTCAGCTACGTGAATGGTCTCAGAAAAGCCTGCAACTAGAAACAATGCACCAAAAACAACTAGAATAAATAACTCATTCGATCGAATGTTGAGCAGCTTATTTAATAGAGGAACTGCTTTGCGTCCAATGATAATCATAGCAAGCATGAAACCTAACGCGATTGAAGCGGTGAGTAATACACCCCATACACTTGAGGAGTCACTTAGTACAATACCAGAGAGGATGGATAAGTATACGGCAAGGAATACATCTTCAAACATGGTAATTCCAAGCACCATCTCTGTCTCTGTATTGGCGGTACGTTTCAAATCTACGAGGACTTTAGCCACGATTGCACTAGAGGAAATGGTCGTTATTCCTGCAATGACTAAAATCTCTGAGATGGGAAATCCAGCGAGCCACCCTAGTATAAGACCTAAACCAAAGTTAATACCGATATATATAGATCCACCCGTAACGATAGATTTACCTGACTTAATCAGACGACCAATCGAGAATTCAATCCCTAAATAGAACAATAGAAACAAGACGCCTATCCGACCCATAAAATCGATGAATGGAGCACTTTCAATGAACCGGAAATCGAAATGCCAAAAGCTCATCGCATGTGGTCCTACAGCCATCCCGATGAGGATGTAGAAAGGTATCACTGAAAATCGTATCTTATTAGCCAAAAGACCGGCCGCCGCTATTAAGGCGATAGCCAAGCCCACTTCAAAAACAATATGATCCATCTATTTAACCACTTCCGTTCAGTAAAATTTGTTTGAATGATTTCTGCTGTTCGCGTTCACCAACAACAACCAGTGTGGACTCCGCAGGAATAATGAAGTCTGGACCTGGATTAACGTGCTTCTTATGATTCTTCTCAATAACTGCGATAATCATAGCCCCTGAATTCTGTCTTACATCCAGATCACCAATCGATTTACCGATGGCCCGGTAACTATTGTCCAGTTTGTACCATTCAATAATCAATTCATCAAAGGCCATATCCACTTTCTCAAGCGCTTTTGGAACATAAGTCATTCCACCTACAATGGCTGCAATGATACGAGCTTCATCATCATCCATCGTAATCACGGAGATACTTTCATCAGGGTCGTCATATTCGAAATGGTACATTTCACGTCTTCCATCATCATGGATAATAATGACTAACTTATCTCCACCACGGGTCGTAACATGAAATTTCTTACCAATTCCAGGTAGATCTGTTTCTCTTACATTCATTATTGAAATACCTCCAATTATTCTGTTTGTATATTTAAATAGACTCAAATACATCGTCCGAAAATGAACGGTGTTGATTCTCTATTTTCAACGGAATTAGGGCATAGAACTATACTTAACTATCTCATACAATATTAAACGGATGTTCTAGATTAAATGGATTAATAAATAAGAGGGACTTTCTTAACTCACAAAAGTGGAGGTGAATTGAATGGGGTTCAAAAATAATCTACGTAATAATACCCGTATACTGGATTTAAGTGGTGTATGGCGGTTCGGAAGACATAGCAATGCCACAAAATAAACCATAAACAAAATAGGTAATAATCTAGTCAACATCTTCAGCTTAAGGAGAACCGGTGATGGCTTACGAACAGCGGCCGCAGGCATAGTCGATCCACTACTGATTTCCTCAGGAGTAGTCTCACTCGTATATTCAGCATGAGAAGATACAGGAACAGAAAAAGCCATCACTAAAACCATGCTAATAAACATAAATAGTCTAAGTAACGAATGGATTGGTTTCATAGCTCTCTCCCCCTTTTCTACATACTGTTACTAAAATGATAACACATAACAAAAGCTACCTCAAACCATAACACCCTTCAATCGTGAAAAAGAGAGCATGCATTAGAATGTTTGCGTAAAATTGTGCTGCTCAAGCCAAAACTCTGAGAACATCTTCGATTTTCCGACTGTGGGACAATACACCGTAGTTCATCCAGGCCAAGAAGTCGACTTCATAGACACATCGATTCTGAACGGCAGGAAGGGTTTTCCATAGTAGAGTGTCCAGTACTTCTCTACCCTCTCCCTCCCATTTATCAAAGGTAACAAACAGATGATCAGCATTCAGGTGGGGTAGAAATTCACTGGTGAGATTCACGTACCTTTTCCCATGGGTCAATTGCTGCACGAGGGAATCTGGCTTTAAGCCCAAATCTCTATACAGAACTCCTCCAGTGTAGCCCAGTTCCTCCCCACCATAAAGTCTAATTCCGTATGCTGAAATCCGTAGGAAGGCTACCGTCTGCCGATGAACAGTACGGCTAAGCGTTCTTTTGGCTTCCTCAGCTTGATGCTCGTAACTGGCGATAATCTCCCCTACACTGTCCAATCTCCCAAAAATTGCAGCGACTGACCTGAGAGTAGAGCGCCAATCTTCTCCTCTGGAAGGAAGTTTAAATAACGGAGCGATCTGGCGACATTCTTCGAGATTCCAACGTTGGAAGCCATCATCGAGCATGATTAGCTCTGGCTTGTGACCCAACAAGTCCTTCCAGTTTCTTGACGAGATATCGAATTCGGGAACCTGATCAAGACCGAGGTAATCCTGCTTCCCCCATAACGGATTGGAATACTGCACCACAGGTGTTATCCCCAGTGCCAGAAGGTAATCCTCCAGAAAGGGCGCAAATACTCGTATATTCTC
The DNA here is from genome assembly GCF_000949425.1 of Paenibacillus sp. IHBB 10380. NCBI lineage: Bacteria > Bacillati > Bacillota > Bacilli > Caryophanales > Paenibacillaceae > Paenibacillus > Paenibacillus sp. IHBB 10380. Next base: position 5,262,028 of record NZ_CP010976.1, on the reverse strand, counting down.
CTGATGTGTACGTCGGTATTGCCCAGGTGTAATACCGACGGTTCCTTTGAAGCGGCGATTAAAATAATACTCATTACTGTAGCCAATCGCTTGTGCAATGTCGTATAAACGATCATCTGTTAGGAGCAATAACTGCTGCGCCCGATCGATACGGATGCCGTTCAGATATTCCAGAGGGATCTGTCCGGTAATTTCTTTAAATAGTTGTGAGTAGCGCGAGCGGCTGATATCCGCTATTTCCGACAATTGATTCACCGTCAGCGTATCCTGATAATGCTCTTTCACATAATCAATTGAGCGCTGCACAGCAGCCTTGCAATCCTTGTCCAGGTTGACCGCAGGATTGGACCGAAGAATCAGCAGCAACAACTCCTGAAACCGCGTATGATTAGCGAACGCTTCGAGTCCTTCATTATAGTTCCGGTTCTGATACAAGGAATCCAGCAGCAGAATGCATTGGGAAAAAGGCTGAAAGCTCACCGGTCCGGAACGGAGCAACCCCCTCTTTAAATCCGTCAACGTGCTGAACCGTTCCCCGTCTCTGCTAATCATTTCGAACGTGATCTGATAATAGCTCATTCCGCACTCAATGCTGCTCTCAATCCCGTTCATCATACCCGGCTCAAGAATAAAGCCCACTCCTTTTTCCAAAGGAAAATCGTCACCTTCCAGTACCACCCGTCCCTGTCCCTCAGTCACAATAATTAAGGTATGCTCCTGAAAAACCGTTCTATTGCTCTTGCTATGTTCAGATAGGTTCACCATCTCTATATGTATGAGAGAATAAAAAATCGCCTCTTGTTTGTTAGGTCCAATAATCTCCGTCATTTTTCACCATCTCCAGTGAGAATCATTTTCACTTACTAGTGTAAAACAAAAAAGAAAGCCTTTCAACCAGAGTTGAAGAGCTTTCTCTATTAAAACTAATGATTTTAAAATGGCGATTACTTATTTCACCATAAATTTCAACAGATCATCCAGCTTCATGGAATTTGCCATGATCGCTCCCGATTGCCAGTGAGATCGCTCCATCTTATAGATGTTTCCGTTCTTGATCGCCGGGATGTTTTTCCACAGGGGACCTTCTAAAGCCTTGTAGGCCTCCTGATTTTCCGGGTCATTCCATGTTCCGTTATCCGGGAAAACGATGAGATGATCCGCATCCAGCTCGGGAATGAGTTCCTTCGAAATAACCGCCTGGAAATCGGTCATATTGGCCGCCATGTCGACAGGCTCGAGTCCAAATTCCTTATAAATTACCCCGGTCAATCTGTTCTTAATTCCAAACAGGGCAAGAGCCTTATCTGCAACATTCAACCGAATGACGGCTACCTTTTCTTTTCCGACAGCCTGCTCTAATTTCGCTTTGCCCTCCGCTACCTTTTGATCATATTCAGAAAGTACGCTGTCCGCTTTTTCTGGGATGCCCAGTACACTTGAGATTGCTTTAAGCATCTCTTTAGGATCTTCTAGGATATTCTCCTTCAAACGATAGGTTGGCGCAACTTTTGAATACTGCTCATACTTCTCTGCGTCTGTACCGCCATCCCCAATGATCAGATCGGGATTTTGCTCAAGCAATGCTTCAATACTGCCACTGATATCAAACTTGGGAACATCAAGATTCAGATATTCCTGCTTACCCCATCTCGGATGATACCACTGAACTACAGGGGTAACTCCCAGAGCTTTTAAATAATCCTCTACATAAATACCTACTACTCGCTTAGGATGTGTTGGGATTGTAACCTCTCCAAATTCATCAGTCACGGTGCGTGTTGCACTCTCTTTAACTTTGTCTTCTGGCGCTGTTGTATTTGGCTGCTGGTTCTCTGTTGTAGGGGTTATATCCTCAGAAGGATTACTATCCTTCGCTCCACAAGCAGTCAATCCCACCATTACAATCACTAACAAAGCTGTCCAAGCCGTCTTTTGACCCCATTTAAACATTCTTTTATTCACTCCTATGTCCATTGTTATTGATTATCATTCTCAATCGGTATAGTGACAATAGTATCCTATAGAATGTCCTTATTTCAATGCACTTTCTCCTCTTATTTCTTATACAAACTCCCTCTTAGCCATAAGTTCAACTGATCTGTATTCCAATTTCACCAACCTGCACGCCGTCACACATTCACTGAAAAGTTATGCCCATTTAAATGCCTGATAGACACCATATTGTCTCGCTCGTATAAGCTTTGCTTCGCTGTAGAACGTACACTTACGACAGCTCCCAATGCTTTCGAAGCAGCCTTCCAAAGGAAAGCTTGTAGACGAACGCTACGCTTCTCCACAACAATTCCATCCTCTCCGCTACGATCAGCATTGATTTATATTTTATGCAATCACTGATTATAATTTATAGCCATTAAAATTCCGGAAAATTTAAAGGAATCAATCAGTTTGTATAGAAGGGATCTATGTGTCTATAGTTTTTTTATTGCTGATCCAGACACCTATAATATTAATTATACATTTATGCAAATATTTACTAGATGGAAAGGAAGTGATACTTTGTTACAAAATAATCAATTTTATTTCTATGTATGGTTTACCCTATCATTAATTAATGCAGGATTAGCACAAACAAAAAATAGAAGTGGGCTTAATTGGTTTTTTATTTCAATGATATTGGGTCCAGTTGCAACTTTGATTATCATCAACTTAAGTAGGAAAGACTAAAGGGTCCTAAGAGAAAATACAAAGGAAGAACTAACACAAAGATTTGAAGACTCCATTTTTCTGTCTACGCTCATGCCTAATAGTCTGATTAGAACATAAATGACCCGTAAAATAGTCACTTTTCTCAAAGTATCCACCTTACGAGTCAAAGTTCTCTTGGATAATGGGTTCTTCACATTAACGCAAAGCTTCATTCAATCCACTTACATCAAGTCCATCGATTGCAAAGGCTCTACGTATTAACTCCGTAGGTGCAAATTCGTCATATTTCCCTAAATAGGGCGCTTCTTCTGGGGCCAATAAAGTAATAGGGTCTTCGCAGCTTGAGCACTCTGCTAGAATCTGCCCCAGAAGGTTCTCCGCATTCGTCCTACCGGATACAACCATGTAATACGGCTCCATCGGAATAACCGAGCGCAAGGCTAATTTATCCATCAAGTTATTCTTAATAAGCCGCTCTAATGTACGGAATTGCTTACTCCCAATCCAGGGCATCACGAATAATGAATCTCCCCCTGCCGGAATCACGATACTTTTCAGCATTCCACTCTCGCGCGCAAGCCGGCGTGCTCGCTCCAGACGGTTAACTGCGTTTGGTGCTAGATAGGAATAAATGACATCATCCGCCAATATCTCGCGCATTTTGTGCACGACACGCGTATGTACATCTCCTCCTGCCCCCAGCCAAAGCGTGTCCACTTTTCCCCGTGCCGATTTAACATAAACGGCTTTATGCTTCGTATCTACTTCCTCCACCTTCCACAGCTTCCCAGCCAACGAGAAGCAATACCCTGGAGGGGGAACTGTCGTAATGGAGCCAATCTCCTCTGTACCGTTGTATACTGCATGCTCTTCATCATCTTTGAACACAGCATAAAAGCGAAAATTGTTCACGATCCGCTCACCCATAAGTCCGATGATGAGCGAGCCTTCCTCTGTCCGCTGGATATGATCGGTTTGCAGTAAATAATTCAAGAATATTCTATAATCACTAGGCTCTATCTGCTTAAAAGAAGGTAACGTTAGTACGGCCCGTGCAAGGTCTGCTGGTGTTGCTTCCCCTAAGCTTTTAAGTGCGCTCATAGTCTGATGATACAGTAAACCAATCGGCATCTGCCGCGTTGTCAACGACTCCACCCACTTCTCTCGCACATATAGCTCAATGACTGCAATCGCTCGTAGCAGTGTCCATGGCATGCGAGCAGGAAGCTGAGCTTCCTCATCCTCCTCTTCGGGACATACAAACAACATTTCAGATGGAGCACTCCCCCTGCGACCCGAACGTCCCAGTCGTTGCACGAAGCTAGAGCTACTGTAGGGTGCGCCTAACTGCACGACTCGCTCAAGCTCGCCTAGGTCAATCCCCAGCTCAAGCGTCAGGGTGGCTGCAGCTACCGCAGGACCATAACCTGTGCGTAGCGCTGCTTCTGCCTCTTCACGGAGCATGGCTGAGATGCTCCCATGATGCACATAGAACACGTCAGGCTCGTGACGTTTCGCAGCAATACGGCGTAGTTCAAGTGTCATTAATTCAGCGTCAGAGCGACTATTAGTGAAGACCAAAGCTTTTTTACGATGCGTATGGTCATAAATATAATCATGGTAGGCTTGCCGAGCCATCTCCAGCATTTGCGCCTGCTCCTCGTTACGAGCATCGGGGAATGAGAAATGTTCCACACTTAGCTTCAACTTGCGTCCGCCCTGTGGAGCAACCACTTCAACAGGCTTCGCTGTCCCTGCACCTAGCCAATCTGTCGCGGCATCATAGTCACTGAGCGTCGCAGATAGACCAATTCTTCTCGGTGTACAGTAAGCCATACGTTCGATTCTAGTCAGCTGACACAGCACCTGAATCCCCCGATCGGAACCCATAAAAGCATGAACCTCATCAATAATGATGTAACGAAGATCATTAAATAACGCAGGAATAGCATTAGGTCGATTCATCAGCAATCCTTCAAGCGATTCGGGTGTGATTTGCAATACACCTGACGGTTTGCGCATCAACTTTGTTTTTTCTCCTTGCGATACATCCCCATGCCAATGCCACACAGGAATTCTTGCCTCTCTTAACAGATCATTCAAGCGCTCGAATTGATCATTAATCAGTGCTTTTAATGGACTAATATACAGTATCCCTACAGACCTCGATGGCCGTTCATGAAGCTCTGTCAAAGCTGGGAAGAAAGCGGCCTCGGTCTTGCCTGATGCAGTCCCCGATGCGATGAGTAAGTGATTCGGTGTATCGAATAGAACACGACAAGCTTCGACTTGAGCTTCACGTAGCTCATCCCATCTTTTGTTATAGATATATTCTTGAATAAATGGCGCTAATCTATAAAAGGGGTTATCGCTCATAGCTCAAACTCTGCAAGGAAATCGTTCACTTCATCCGGATGTTCGGTTGCTGAGAGAATCGTTCTCTCTCCAATTAGATCATCGAACGACTTCTCTGGATTCTGATATAACGTATTGAGTAGATCCATGAAATCTCTTACGACTTCCCGCGTGGTGAGTAATTCATCTGCTCCCATTCTGCCGACCGCAAGCTCCATAAATTGCACAAGCTGATCATCTGTTAACTGAGCGGTGTATCCATATTGCATGCTATGAATACTTCTCAACTTCTGTAACAAAATTAATATTTCTTCGTGCGACAGCATATCCAATCGAATCATCGGCCCTGTGTAATTCTTCAGACCTTCCGAACCATAACGCCCCTCCACCAATCGTGAACGAAGTGCATCGTAGCTATAGAGTCCTCGCCGCGTATCTTCTACAAATTGCGGTGTCCCGCCCATGAATATACCCAGATGTTCTGCCTTCCCTTGCATCGTATCATTGAACATCATTAACAGCTTCTCATAGTTACTCTGACGAGAAACACTATTCGTAATTTTATAAAGATTCACGCCTTCATCAATAAAGAGCAGCAACCCTTTATAGCCAATATGAGCCACGAATTCAGACCATAACTTCATATAGTCATACCAATTATCATCATTAATGATGACCCCAACACCCATTTCCTTCTTGGCTTCCGTCTTTGTAGCGAATTCCCCTCGAAGCCATCGAAGCGCTGCTTGTTTCCCCTCATCATCGGCTAACTTATAACTGTTCCAGTACATCGCCAGCACTTTAGCGAAATCAAACCCATGTACTAAATTATGCATCTGTCCTGTTATTGCAAAAATCCTCTGCTCCACTTCCTGATTCAAGGCAGCATCATTAGGACGCAGACCTAGCTCCTTCATTGCCTCCTGCTGGATGGAAGAAATCCATTTCTGTAAAATGACTTCAAGCGCTCCCCCATCCGGTCTAGTCCGCGTAGATAGGTGGGTAATTAGCTCACGATACGTTGCCAGTCCTTGCCCTTTGGTGCCCACCAATCTACGCTCAGGGGATAGATCCGCATCTGCGACAACAAACTCACGATCCATCGCATAATTACGAATCATTTGTAATAAGAAGCTTTTGCCGCTACCATAACGACCTGTAATCAGCTTAAATGTGGCGCCACCTTCAGCGACATTATCCATATCACGCAGTATAGCCTCAACCTCATATTTACGCCCAACGGCAATATGCTCCAGTCCAATTCTAGGTACCACACCTGCGGTTAATGAATTGACGAGGGCCGTTGTCATTCTTCTCGGAATTTTGACTTCACTCATAAGGTTCACCTCTTGTTAATTTTGCGAAGAGTGGCACATACTCTTCCATTAAGTCATCTCCATCGATCACAAGATCGCCAAGCATGTCCATCGCGACTTCATTAATACCATCCAGCAATAGCTCCGGCATCGTACCTACATTCTGAGCGATACGTTGCAATTCAGAGTAACCCAGACCCTGCTTAAGCACATATAGAGCCTCCAAGTCACTAGAACTTAAAGCTTGTACCCACTGTTGCCATTCCTCAGGAATACCCGTAGTATCCCATGAAATAGATGACATAGGCGATATAGACGCCATAGGCTCGATCTCAGACTCGACATCCATCTCATTATCGTTATCGTTGACATACCGTGCCTGCAGATCACCCGCTTTCCATATTTCCCCGTTGAAAGACTCCTCTGTCTCCATAGGTTCTAGATGTGTCTCATCCTGACTTGTATCATCCAAATCTACGGTTAGAATGTCCCGAACGAATTCTGAATCCTGCTGCAACTGAGCTAACTTCTCTGCATCAATAACAACAGCAGGCCCCTTCTGTTCTCTAATTGGCAATGCATTCAGCTCACGATCTAAGTAACGGGACACCAATCTTTCAATCTCAGGCTCGATCTCAATTCCACGTAATTTACCTTTAAAATTACGTATTTCTCGCAACTTATTCTCGATCACTCTAACTAATTGAGTCATGAATTCACGTAAAGGCATATGCTCACTAATTCGAGTTAGATGTACAGTAATCGTACCGCCGAATAGCGAATCATCATACATCGCACTACGGAATACAAATCTTTCTTTTTCCAGAGGTAACCCCGGATAGAATATGTTAATTAGTCGCATATTTTGCTGCTTCAATACATAGGAGTCAACTAAGGTCAGCACTTTAGGTGCATATTCTTCAAAGAGCGCACTACCACCTTCATTATAAAACTTACTTTTGCTTATATCATAATCTGACAGTTTCCGCATCAGAGGAAATGGAATATCTAGTGGATCGGCATTAAATCTACGCGCCATCTCTATTTCTAATAAATCACCTGACAATTGGTGTAGTACATCATCAAAAATATCTAAGGAAACATCCAGTTGATGGACTAGTACATAATCCGCGATCCAATTGATCAAGTAGTCATTCAGCTTCAAATGGCGCTCACGGTAAGCTACCCATACAGCCACCATCAAATGATAGCCATCAACAGCATCACTCCATCCCACACCGTTAATCAGCTCATAGACATATAGGAAAATATAAGAAAGATCGGTATCTGGATATTCACCACGTCTTACCGCTCCTCTCCAGTAGAAATACCACTTGGACTGGACTGCAGTCATGCTGTCATAGGTGGGCCAATAATTCATGTAGGGTACGAATAATGCGTAGGACTCTGTGCGATCTACCAGCTCCCTCGCTCTCCTAGTGAATCGATGTTCCGGTACAGAGCCTAACTTATTCATATTCGGTACAGATTTAAATAAGGATGCAAGGTCATGCATTGCAGTCTGCACAGGTAATTGCTGTAATGGTAATACTGGCAAAGGTGCATGTCCTGCTTCTCTACGCGGAATCGGTGATCCTTTCTGATCCTTTACCATACCCACATCTATTTCGGTCAAATGTAACGACGGGGATGGGACAGGTGTCGGTGTACTCTGCATCCTTTGGTAAGCCCTCGGTAGCTCTTTTCTTGGATGCTTAGGATTATATATTGCATACTGTTGTAGGGTATAATCACTTATCTTCAATAGATTCATGTGAACGGTTGAAACCTTCGGTTGTGTCACATATCCTTCTTCAGAATAAACCGCCAGCTTGATTCGAGACTTCATACGCTTTAGTTGTTTGTACATCTGGGTCGTTGTGCTTTTCGTTAGATCGTCTGGTTCGAGCATGATCATGATATCAAAAGATATCGTCTGCACTATCGCCTGCTTGGCCACATTAGGTGCTGCGATCACAATACTATTCGTTATGTTCTCCAATACAGCTTCCGGCTTCTGGGTACCCACAAGCCAAAGTGCGTCCAGCTCATGCCACATCACCTTCAGCTTGTCTAATAAATTCTTCTTCCCTACAACTAATACCCTTGCTTCTGGGTAATTGAGCACCGTATATTCCATGAACATACGGAGTTCCACTGCATGATGGAGTGCCCCACCCTTTATGCCACCATTCAGGCCCCACTTCGACAAAAATTCCAAATGCTCCAACACAGGATGTTCGCCACCGTAAGGCCATACTAGATCGGGAAATTCAATCCGACTCCAAGCACCCTGCAATCGCTCACTTCCACGATAAATCACTTCTAACGGTGTCAATTTGTACGGTTTATCCATGAGTGCACCATGAATCGTTCGCCCCATCAGACCTATTCCTAGCTCCCTAAGCTGATCAACGGGAATGTCTCTGTTTCCTACCCTAACGATATCTACACCCGGTCTAATCTCTCGCGAGATATCCGCAGCATTAAACCGTTGATCTCCTACCGTTAATACAGGAATTGCAAATGCTGTCCCCACACCCTTACTCATTTCTGTGTACCCTTTCAGGATCAACTCTGAATTCTCATCCATAGGATATACACCTAGCTTCGGTTCCTTATCCTCACTCATACAAGGTCCCCCGTTCCTAACCCATCTATATATAACAAAAAAACCCGACGATCATTAACTTGCAATGACACAATGCTAGGTCTCTTCATAATCATTCTTTGCGCAATTGACATTCATATGCCCCTTATGTTCCGAATATATTGTGATAATGATTATAACACTCTTTATGATCCAATGGATATTGATGCAAATATAATAAAAGTCTTACCCAACCAAAAAGAAACGGTTTCTCCGTCCTTAGGGACGGTAACCGCCTCTTGTAGAAATATAAGCAAAGTATAGTGAAAACTTATACTTTCTTATACTCGAACTAAAAAGCCTGCGTTACTCCGCAGGCTTCTCCACTAATGTATACTTCTGTCCACTTACTTCGATCGTACTGTCCATCGGAATTTCTTGGGTTAATTTCTTCAACGTTAAAGTGACTGAACTCTTATAATCGCTTAACTTCAGAGTAAGAGGAGTTTTCTCTTTGGACTCAACCTCTTCCTTATCTGTAGCAGGATTCTTGACCTTCTCAGCATCCTTATCTGTTGTAACAGCATCTTCTGAAGAAAGATCAGCCTGATCTGCATCAAGTTCCTTACTCACATCCAATTCCTTTGTTGCTGATTCCCCAGCATCCTCACCTGTCATGTTATCCTTCGGGTCTGGTGTTATCTTATTATCCGTAGAATGACTACTATTCGTATCACCCTTGCCCTCTATCATAGTAGCCTCGGGTACAACTTCACATGTCACTTCAGGCTCTAGATCAGAATAAGCTTCTGATTCTAATCCATCTGCGGATTCAATAGTCACCTTATCCCCTTTAAATTGTTGACAAGTTCCAGCCTCTTTGAAAAGAAACACAAGCTTCGTCTCCCCCTGCTTATCAGCAGTGGCTTTAATTTGCTCAGCATATACTACCACTTCAGGACCACTTGATACGGGTATGTTTGGTTCTAAGGGTGTAACAGGTTGAGTTGCGACAACAGGGGGTTCCTCCTTGTCAAATACACCCGCAGCTTTCAGGGCGAACATCCCTCCGACTACAACAATAACCAGCACACCTATCACAGCTGACGAGAGAAACAATTTTCTTTTATTACGATGTATTAACCTAGCCAATGGAGAAGATAGCTCCACTTTAGCTTTCGAATAGGCCGATTTCAGCACAGGACTTGGTGAATTGAAGTAACGCTTCACAAGGTCACGTTTCTTGAAGGCATCTCGATCATGCTTTTTGAAATAAGATACGATCGCTGAAGCGTAGGCAGGGGTCAGCCTACGATCTTGCGTAAACAATGGCTGATTGGCCGACCACTCCATGAACTCGTACACCATCTCTTTGTTCCTACCGTGCTTAAGTACAAAGTTCAACAATCCGGAGTAGTTAAGTCCTGCTCTTCCGCCTTGATAGAAAGCTAACGTTATTCGTTCGAATTCCTCTGTATTCACATGCTCCTGTAGCCACTGACAACCTAGCTCCTGCACACGATCCATTTCCATCGGCGTAAGTCCGTTAAATACACGCTCATCTGGATGGCTCTCGCCAAACCATGAATAAGCGGCAAGCATAACCGCGGCGTTCGATTGCACTCGTTGTTCAAATTTCGCAGCCCAAGCCTTAACCTCTGCTCGCTGCTTCAAGAAATGAATACTCAAGAGCTGATCCTTAGTGATCTTATCTAGGCTCATCTCCGTTAACAGGAATAAATTAGCCACATAGGCAAGCTGATCTAACAAGTCCACATCAGGATTAGATCCTGTCCCCCTCCACTCTCGCTCCACCTGTTGCTGCTGATCTAAAAGCGCATTAACAGCGGATACGGGTTGGGGATCACGCCGAAGCTTGTCCTGTATGTGAGACTTAGCCATATCTATGAAATTAGCGTTACTTAGTACCGCTGGATGCGCTTTACCCCATATTCCTACGAGCTTCATCACATCTTTCGGTTTAGGAGCTGCCGTAAATTTCTGCTGAATGTACGGTTCAAATAGCTGCTTAGATAGACCACCTGCAAATACCATATCAAAAAATGTCTTGCTTAGTGGAGGATGACTTTCAATCATTGAATAGAAAGAAGTCGCCACATCCTTGCGCTTTTGAGATATCGCATTGTTAATAGCAACTATGAAATAACGTACGATTTTACCTTCGTTATTTCTACCGCTTATCGGGTAATAATCTTTGAAAGCTTCCACAACTGCAATATCTGGCACATGTCCCTGCTTAATCAGATCAAACTCACGATCAAAAGCAGCAAGATAAATATCATTTAACCGCATTTTGACAGAGAGCGCTCCCGGAGGAGATATGTATTCCAGAAGTCCCCTCAATATTGCACCCTTGCTCTCGTTGAAGAGGACCACGTTTCCTTCCTCAATCTGAAAAAAGAGCGCTAGTTCTTGGTAGCTAGATATAGCCATTCTACGCATCAAGCCCAGATCCGACAGCATCGTATCAGCGAATTGATAGAACTGCTCTGCACGATCTGGGGAACTCAGATTACTCCATATGAAATCTAGATAAGGCAGTTTACTTACTTCAAGATCTGCATTCGTTACACGCTGCGTATGTAGATCGAATGTGAAATCCTTCTCTGTATTACGATCGTTCGCTCGTAAACTACTTCTCTCTACGAACATCAGATGAACACCCTTTTTGCTCTGAGGTTCGTTCGCATAAGTCATGAATCCGAGTTGCCTTCTAAATTCATAAGGTAGACTCGCGTATAACACTTCAAGTAACTGCGTTGCTTTAGCTGATATCTGCTGTGCAGGCACGTCTAAGGCAACATAAACCTTTTTCTTACTTGAAGAGGCGGTCATCACTGCAAATAAGAGCTGCTTGAATATTTTCTCATTGATATTTAGACTCGCAAGTCGTTCAATTGGGCTCAGTTCCCCTTGATTAGAGCGTCCAGCTAATAATGGCACTTGATCTAAATCAGGAATATCGATACCCAGTTCAATGTCATAGCTATCTACAAATTCAGCATGAAGCCAAGTAGAATAATTGTGAACCACTTCCTCCGAACGTTCCTTCGGAATCACATAGTTATGTGTAAAAAAGGCGCTACGGAGTCCCGTGAAATCTGTCGCCTGGTAAATACTACGCCCAAGTACGGTCTGCCCAGCATCCGTATGAAATAGATGGATAGCATCCGGATATAAAGATGTATCCTTCTCACCACGCGCAGATAACTCTGTCGGTGCATCGTACAAGCAGAAGGGATGTAGTATCTTTTTAATAAATGAATGATCCAATCCCTTCGATCTAGCAATCGTATCAAACCCTTCGGCTGAGCGAAAAATTCCGCGTCTCTCACGCGTGTACAACTGCTGCTGAATCTTGTGGGGTGTTGTCTGAGTCACTATTCCTCTCTCCCCTCAATATATTTCAATTGATAGAGTAGCCAAATGAACGGTTCATCCACCCGAATCGGGCTGGCTACCCCATCTAGCTTCTGATTTACCGGATTACTTCCGAGTGCTGATACAGCGAAATAAGCTGCATTGGAGAAATACACATCCATCGTACCTTTGAACGGACGATCGACCTTCTCAATGAAACGGCGGATTTCCCCATCAATATTCTCAAATTCCGTGAGATTCAGCCAATTCCGATGCACCATATTATTAAACACATTACTGTTAGATTTAATATACTCGCCATCTTCATCCTTCAACGAGTGCAACATATCACTCTTAGTGAGTACAACTGCGGTGGGAATGTTAGTCTTGCCCTTCTCTTCATAAGCAATGAAATCCCCGAACATCGTCAGTACCACATCCCGTGGCTCATCATATTGGGATACCCATCCCCCTTCAGAATCACCGAATTTAATACGGATTTTCTCTCGAATAGAGCGGATTTGGAGTGGATCAACCATGAACAATATACCCGCAGAATTCTTGATATGCTGACCATGAAGGCCCAGATAATCTTGATCGACCATACCTTCACCTGCAACATCAAAGAACACAAGTGTCAGTGGTGGCTTAGATTCATCTTTAAATACAAATTGAAAAATAAAAGGTTCCTGCATCTTCTCTTTTTGCGTTGAAGCAAGAAGATCACCACGCTCAAATAAAGGCTCCTCAAACGAGGTACGGAACTTACGACTTATCTCAGCATTCAGTGGCATACAAGCCGCATTGAAATGATCAGCTGTTGTATTCTGAAGCGTATGGATTAATGACGTCATGTACACTGACTTACCCACTTGAGATGCACCGACAATAGATATAATATTACTTGGCACCTTACCCGCTGTCACAGGAAGCTCATTATGACAGTTAGGACAAAGTCTTCTCCGTGTAACTATGCCATAGCGATCATTAAGTCCCACTAACACATTGTCCGAGTACATCTGATGTTCTTCTGGAATACTGTTTGGACGGATAATGGCTTCAATATCGTCTACCGTATCAAGCCCGAACCGTTCACGGTATTTATTCAGAGCGTCGTCCTCGCCTAATGCATAATCCTCATCATCCTCACGATGATGTGCTGCGCGAAATACGACATCCTCTGGTGAAAACTTCTCGAAACAATACGGGCACACAATATCGTAAAACAGCGGCCGCGGCTCTTCCTGAGGCTTCTTTTTGAACATATCGAAAATACCCATGTGTTGTCCTCCTAAAAGTTTTACGAAGTAAAACTCACTTCGTAAGCATAAGCAAAAGTTTTACGAAGTAAAACTCACTTCGTAAGCATAAACAAAGTTTCACGAAGTAAACTTACTCCGGAATTAATTCATACATGGCCCCGTATTTGGGTCCATCCGTAAAAAACAAACGTACAAAGTCATTTTTACCTACCTCAATGATAGGCAAGATTGTTTTACCTGGGCTGAAATGCTGCACGAAGGGATACACCGTTCCATCGGACTTATTCGCGGGATAGCTTCCCTGCTTCTTAACATAACATAGCACCTCTTTGTGGATGGTGACTTCTGTCGTTACTCGCATTTGTATCGTTTTGTATTTCTGAAAAAAACTACTCTTCTGCTTGATTGAATATATAATCCGAGCTTTACCCGTGCTGATTTCCTTCCGGTTGAGCCCATCCTCTTGTCGAATGAGTACAGGTTCATGACCATCCATCCAACTCGCAAACACCGTATATACCCAACGACCAATATCCTGTGTCCGTTCATGATAGCCATTGTTGGCCTTGTACTCATCTCTGGTATACAACTTCATCCTACTCACCACAGGTTCATCCTCGATAGGCTGATCCGCAGCCGTCCGATATATATAGACCGCCTGTACCCCTTCTGGCCACCGCCAGCGCAATGTACAGCGGTCTTCGTCCATTTGATGTGTCAGTTCACGTATGCTTGGAGTCGATGAGTCCGCGTGGATATATTGCATCACTTATCCGCCTCCCTATAAGTTCGTGTTCGAAAAGTCGACTATTCAGCACAGAGAAGGAAACCTCTTTAACTAGAATCCCTTACTACTACCTTGATCACGCCCAGATAACCCTCTGCCGCTATTCACACCTGCACGACCTGGACGCTGCCCACCCTCTTGAATTCTCCCATTCTCTTTAACAGGAATAATAAAGGTGAAGATGGCAATGACACCTGCTAATATAAGACATGCTAACAGACGTGTAATGCTATCTGAAGGCGATTGACCACTCAAACCGAACTCTAAGAGTAGACCTGCTAACACCCCTGCCACGGCACCACCCGTGCCGAAACTCCGAGCAAAATAACGATTATCAAATATAAGCCCCAAGGATAGTCCAATCGCTAATCCGATCAAAGTTAAAGCTACAATCCGAAATACCATGTAGTACGTGCTATCTTGAGTGGGTCCTGTACGCTCTGTCACTAGAGTACGATCACCAATGTTGTTATAAATGGTCTGATAAATAGTCGAAATCTCATCTGCATTGGTTACATCGTAATACTTTCCACCTGTTCTTAAAGCAATCTCATTCAGCAATCCTGAGCCCGCGCCGTTAACTACACTCAGACCAATCGTATTAATCACAATATTGTGCTGTTGATAGCCCGCAAGATCATTACTCAGATCCATCTCACTGAATCCATCGGATAGAAGAATGACCATCGTGCCACGGCCTGGATCTTGCTGCTCTTCAATATGCTTCAATGACTCTTGTAGAGCCAGTTTAAAATTAGTGCCACCATCTGAAGTCACTAGTGAATCTATCGTGCCATAGACCTCGTCTTTATTCGCTTGATTCTTCAGCTGAATGAAAGGTTGTACCAGCTTAGCTTCATCACTAAATTCAACGACAGCGACTTGTTTCTTGCTATCCATTTTATCAACTAAGCTCTTAGCAGCCGTGTATCGTCCATCGTTAGGATCCGTCTCACTCATACTACCTGAGTTATCGATCACAAGTACGATATTCTGGACTGACTTCACACTGCCTGGATTGATTTGATATAGGAATTCAAATAGAAGTCCTAGTCCAAATACCGCTACTAACGTTGCAGGTACCAGCCACTTCCATGAAGCCCCCATATATCTTTGACGCCATGAGGGACCACTGAGCCTAGGATTAATCATTTCTGCAATAAGGCAGAAGAGACCGATGAAGAAAGCAAGAATACCGAAATACAATCCAATGACTACCATTCCTGGCCAATCTTCATACAAGTTACTCAATAGTAATTCCCCAATGACAAAGCCAATGGCACCTCCGATTAGGCTGAATAACAAGAGGAGCAGATTAATTTTACGTTGCATCTTTTAAAGCATCCTTTCCATAATGGAATTCAACTCACTTATCGTAGTTCCGGAAGCTTTACAGGGTCCACCCCATGGAACTCATAGCCGTTCTGCACATAACTCTCATAATAAATCTTGCCGTTTCTGTAGTACATTAAGTCTTCTACGTGGAAACCTCCCATGAGATTCAATTTCTCCACGCCGCTGCTGCGTTTCTCATGAACGTAGCCTAACTTATAAATACGAGAAGTCTCATCCGCACCAAGAGAGTAACGGATGAATTCACTCTCAGCGTCACCGATGAAATACTTTTCTTCATAACGATGCTCATGCGTATAATCCAGCAATCTTAAATTAATGGCCGCATGATCCTCCAGTGTACGATACAATTTCTTGAATAATTCATCTTTAGAGAGCACTTGTGTATTACTATAATCAATCGTGACATTAGCACGACGCAATAGTTCCTCCTCAAATGTCTGAGCAAAGGGTTCAGATGTTAACAGATTGTTCCGACATATCTCAATAAGCCGTGCTACCAAATGCTCTAATCCAGCATCCAGTAATTCCGTCACACTCCCCATATAACGATCTTCGAAGAATACAGAAGGACCACGTTTCGCTTCAATATCTCTGATGATCCCATCCGTTACGCGCTCATAATATTCAAGAATGTTCTGCCCGATATAGTCATCTGCTCTGTTTATGCTCTCAATGGCGCTTCTTCGAAGCGTATCTTCTAGCTTCTCCATTTTCTCCACTTGCCGCTTATAGTGCTCATGCATACGTGTTAACTCTATCTCATAACGACGAAGGAGGGTAAGCTCTGTTTCCAACCGTACAATCGCCAGTTTTCTACGATATACGGTTTCGACAAAATAGCGAATGAAATTCCGTAGATTATGCTTATCCATTAGAGGCACACGTGGAAAAGACTGCTCCTCAACTGACTCCTGATAATATTGGGCAAGTTCTGCTTTGGCAGACTCTACCTGACTTATCAACTCTCGTATCGTAGCTCGCAAATCTTGGATGACACCTTCACTACTCAGCTCATCGCTCCATTCAGCCACTTGAAAAAAGCCAATCTGAGGATGCTCTAGCATATGCTTCTTCACTGCTTGATTCAAATCTGTAGCCACATGAATACCTTCAAGACGCTCTTGAATTTCCCTTACGTAATTATTGTGAAAATAAACATCACAACCATCCCCATATAAAGCCTGTTCTGCTTCGCGTAGTGTCATACGCTTCAAGGAATTAAAACTTACCTGATGGCTCATGATCCCAGTCATTTCCTCAATCTTACCCTCATCTGGCATAAGAGCATCTACACGAGCCCATGTAGAACGCGAATCCACTCCGAAAAAAGTTAATTTCTCCTTGCTCTGGAATGACACACCATGCTTCATCCGCAAGATCATCTGTCTGTAGAAATGATATAGAACCGTCAATGCAATGGACTGATTGGGACGTTTCACTTTGGAGAAACCCGCAGATACATAACCCTGCCGTCCTGATTCGGACATCATATTATTCTTGAAAGACATGTTATTGTAGCTATGGTTTCCTGAATGATACTGAGCTTCCTTCTGCTTGCGATTCTTGAGTAGGCTCACCTGACAGATAATCTCATAATTATCCTGCATATCACCAACCGAGGATATACCGCGCTCGTTCTTGTCTGATAGTAAATATACAAGATCAAACAATGGGGATGGGGAATGCGTTACAGCAATAGAAATCCCATCCTCCGTGACATGTAATGGCGCCGAGAACGTATAATCGCTCTGTTGCATATATTCCAGTTCACGTAAGAATGCAATACCAACGGAATGCGTATACCCGAACGATTCAACCTCTCGTTCACTGATCAATCCATATAGATCCATCTGCACTGACTTAAAGGATTGACTGAAGATAGACTCCGCCAGCATTGATATTTCCGGAATGAACACATTAAGCGGGTCATCGACCCGCGTAATGAAAGAAAGATGGATCCGATCAAATGAAGAGTACATAAGGCCGTAATCCGCTATATTATGACTGACCTGTCTGAACGTACGATTCAGCTCTAATAGATACTGTTCATTCTCGTAAAGACGGGTGTACAAATCTTTACGAAGCGTTGTAGCCTGAGCAGCATCAATGACCATGGGCAGTTCGAACCTGTGTAGCCGTGATTGGGCCTCGGTGTTAATATAACTCGCCTTCCCACCTTCAGTTGCCATATGAACATACATGACACCTGCGCTATTATCCCATTTCTTATCATGAATACTCATAATCGGCTCAATCGCGTCAGCAACCTTATCTCCGATGAACAAATATACAGTAGGATAATGAATACTACTCTGATCGTCATCTCTACCGTTCAGTTTATCCTCTGCTGCCGCATATTCAGTAGCGAATCGTTGCAGTAACTCTCTCATGGTTTATTTCAACTTTCTTCGAATGTCGTTTAGTTTAGCTAACATTTGTTTGTAGAATTGGTATGTTTCTTCTCCATTAGCCAACTCAATCTTCTCGTACTCTAGCCGATCTCGTCCATCCAGAAATGTCTCATATAATGTATCCAGCTTCGTAAGAAGCGGAGCAATATCTTCGGATGATGTTAATTCCGAACCCCGGCGTGATGCTTTCCGAAGCAGCGTACTCTTGCTTCTCTCATCCAATTTACGGAAATGCTCGAACACCTCATACTCCACATAGTTATGACTCTTCATAAGATTGGCGAATGGTTCCCAAGCTTCCTCTTCAGGATCTCGGTCATAGACATAGAGAGCACCCTTCTTCGTAATGGTCTCTGTATAGAGAGCTTCGATGAATTGGTCCAGCCATTTATCCTCATCCTGATGTAGTCCTAGCAATTGCTCGTATTCAGCCAACTGTGTACTTATGGCATCATATTTCGCTAATTCTTCACGAACTCGGGCAATCAGTTCAGGTGAACGTATAAGATTTTCCTTGGCGAAATCTTCTGAGATACTACTAAAAATATCTTTAGTCGCTACTTTCTCAAGTCCTTCTGAAAGTAATCGTTTAAGCTCGTTCATTGCCCGCTTCACTTCACCTAAATTAGGCTTAGGAACTTTCAATTGTAGATCATATCCAGAAAGTGTATCCTCCAAGTCAAAAGGTACAGTCATGACAACGGCATAACGATTGCTCGTATTCTGATCAATACTCTTCGCTGTAATAACCTTCAATGCCACCGCTCTATCAAACTCATTACGGACACGCGCATTGTATCCTTTAACACGACTGTTCGAATACGTATCTCCCCATGACTTTTCTGGAATGGGTGAAGGAAGGTATGTCCAATTGATATCATCTGTTTGAACCAAATGACGTCCAATGCCTTCCTTATCGAGAATGGTTCGTTCATAGCTTTCCTCGTAAACTTTGAGCGGTGTATAGACGAATAAAGGGACCCCATTCTTCGTATTCAACCAGAATATACGGTTCTTCACTTGACTTTCTTTGATCGTAAAGTGCGCATTACCGACATTATTGTTCTGGAAGTTACGTATACCCTTAAGAATGCTCGGCGACTGCACAGGCACCGAAACAAAACCCCATGATGGGAAATATAAGTTGCCTGAACTATTGCTCAAATGGAATACAGGAACGGCTTCATCATTCAATTTGCTGGCAATATTTCGTTCAACCAATTTCTCAATCGATTCTTGCTCGCCATATTTCATAATTAGGAAATCTTCCATCGATTGCGTAATTAAATCTCCGAATTTATCGCTTAGGAAATCAGAAATTGAGCTCACAATGTCAATGTCTTGTTCTCTAACCCACTGATCCGAGTGATTCAACAATTCCGATGTAAAGTCGCGGATCAGATCATCTACATCTTTCTGTCCCATCATCTTACTGATCACTTTAGAAATGTCAGGGACACTGACCAGATTCCAATAATACGTTTTGTTACCCTTGTGATCTGCTTGTTCGTCACCACTTAGTAGAATATCGCCGTTTTTGGAGAAAATAGCATTCAATGCGTTCAAAATTTCTGTAAATACGTTATAAATGCGATTGTTTTCCTTATTCAATAAATCATATAAATCTTCATAGAACTCAATGAGCTGTTCCGTGCGCTCTACATCAGCCTGTAGCCAATATTCATTAATTTTAGCTTCAATATATACATTCTTCTTCTTATCTTTAGACACGAATGCACTCTTGGCATCGCCCATTCTCTCATTAGCTTGCTCTCTTGCTGCATCAATATCTCGCGGAATCCGGTGTAGGCTCTCACGTAATGCCTCAATATAAGAGAGTAACATTTTGAGTAAGCTGAAGCCTTTTTCCGAATAAATAAGCCGTGATACGTAGAATGGTCCTTGTTCTGGATGAAGGAATATTCTACGTATCTGCTCTGTGAACTGCTCTACAAGCTCTCCTGGAAGCTGTTTCTTAGCTTTAATATATTCCTCACGTGCACGAGCAAGAAAATTCTGTTCCAGTTCTGTATCCATATTCACAACCTGCGTCTTCACGACATTACTATAGCTGAGTCGCTCACTATTCTGATAACCAGGAAGTGGCTCAGGTACGCGAGATTCGAATGTCTTAGTCATGGTGTCGAGATCCACACCCAACTTACGAGCAAAATTCTCAACATCATCTTGACTAGGGGCTTTCTCAAACATCTTCTCCATTTTGCCAAATAGTCGGTATGCCAAGTAAGTCGTCATCTCTTCAATAGGTAGAACCGCAGAGGATGCCCCAATAATGTTGTATTCATAATTCGCTGGATATACCTTGTTCATCTGTGCAATGTTCGTACGAATGTTGCTGATATAGTCATGAATAGCGAATTCCTCACCCGAAGCCTTCTCTTCACTAGCCATAAAGTTCGTAATATTCTCAGCAGTTACATTCATGCAGTAATCATACGCATTCTCAAGCAGCTTACCTTCCATATTCGTCGCCGAAATCAAATGACATAAATTAAAAGGCGGAAGTGGCGAGTTCACCGTTAGAATGTTTCCATACTTCTGCTGGAATCGTTCTCCTCGGCTATCCACGTTCATCCAATAATCGAGCTCTTTGAGTGCCGCGTAACCATTCTTTTTAATATATTCACGGGTATGCTCACTTAAGCTCTTGTTAGATAAATTGATATCCGGTGTAAACAAATACCCTAGGGTGTTAACCCGATCAATTCCCGCTGATCCATGGTCACGCTCAATAATCCCTCTTACGATATACGCGATATCAAGGAAACAACCACTGCCCGTACCTCCAGATAGACCAGTAAGCAAGAACACCATTAATTTCTTATTGGTACCCACAGAAAGCGTCTTGATCTTCTTATCGATGGCCTGAACCACTTGATTGATCTTCGTAAACAACAGCAATCGGCCTGCTTGACGCACCCCCGCTGCTCCATTCATCCCGTCTGTAATACTCATTTCAGGTGATAACCAATCTGTAATGTAGGGCTCCAGAATGCTACGATTCTGTAGAAGTCCACCAATCTCCGCGTTCGATAGAAGTACGAATTCATTAATAGGGTCAAGTCCAACCCCTTTGTATTTCTTCGCACGATCTTGTTCATTCGTCTCAAAAGCTAGAAATTCAACATTGTCGGGCTTATCCCGTTTCTTCTTAGACTGCGGATCTGCTGGTAGCTTAAACCGACGGTTAATTTGATATTTCAAACGAAGTAACGCATCAATTCCCGTACCTCCAAGTCCAATAATTAGAATCGGATTATCAATGGTATCTACCCGGATTTTGTCACTTACAATTCCCCCACCTAACGAAACATCTAACTGCTGTATATGCTCTCTAACGATCGGTTTCATATTAATTCCTCCTAAGGGAAATATTTTGCCTTGATTACGATTGCTTGTTACACCAGATATTCGATCAGAATGGTCTTATCTACACTTTGTAGTGGAATCGTGATCCGATCTCCACTTTTCAGCTCAAGACCTTGAGTAGCATCCGTTACCCGTCCTGATTTCTCTATATTCACCGTGGAGCCATTCTTCAGCAATATTCGATCATTTTTGCCTGGGACGAACATAATTTTGTCCGTTTCCTTCAATTCAGGCGCTAGCTGTAGTACCTGATGAAGATTGAATTTACCCTTGAAGGCAGTCAATTTCTTATACTGTGGATATGTTTTCTCGCCTGTGTTCTCATCACGAATCTCAACAACCAATTGACCTACAAAACCTCGGTTCGCCTTTCTCATCGCCGTTAGAATGAAATAGGCTGCTGCAGCAATCACTGCGAGTGCTATAACACCAATGATAATGGGCAGAAGTGGAGATGACTTCTTATCTGGCACATCCGATCCTGTCAAAGGGTTGCTTGTACTTGCTCCACCCGCTTTGGCACTAATCTTCACAGGTTCTGTCTCTCGGTAAAAACTTTTATCCTCTGCTCTAACCTTAATCTCATATTCATGTCGATCAGCTACTTTATAAGTACCTTCAAAAAGATCGCCACTATTGTTCATTTCTACCTCTTTGGTGTCACCTGTATCTAAATCTGTCACTATGATTTTAGCAGTCATATTGTTATAGAGCGCATTATTCTGTAGATTCTGACCACCACTAACTAAATGGGACTTAATATCGATCTTATCACCCTTCTTATAGGCCTTGCTGGGTAAAGGATCCATCGTAAGTTCCATGTCGTAATTAAAAACAAGATTAATGTCGATCTTGTCTTTGGCTACCCCTTTTACCTGCAACTTCCAATCACCTTTTACAGGTGAAAGAAGCTTCAGTAAAGAATAACTCTTAGACTCAGAGAATAAGATATCGGATGCTGGGATGGACTTGCTAGCTCCTGTTGGGTCCATCAGCTTCACTTCAACAGGTTTATTGGACATGATAGAAATATTCGCTTCAAGTACGTTACTATTCGGTACATTAATCGTTACATCCTGATAACTACCGTTCGCATTAATGGACTGAATAGGTACAATCTTCAGCTTCAGATGGCTGGCAAATATTTCGCTTAAGATTTGTGGTAAATCATCTGCCGAATCTGTTGAGAATGCTTTCCCGCTTGTTTGCTTAGAGATCTGAGCAAGCGCATCCTTATTTAGTTTTCCATCAGCATTGAGACCAATGGTATAGACCGGGATACCACTCTTATTCGCATCTGCAACGGCTTGAGTCAATTCCTGATCCGATTGAGATTGCGTTCTACCCTTTGTTTTGTTGAAATCGTTATTACCATCCGCTAGTAATACGATCATTGGCTCATGGGAGGGGTCAGATCCTTGCTGCAGAACTTTGACAGCCTCCTTGATCCCTACTGCCGTATCTGTGTAAGGTCCACGATCTAATTGATCGATGAACTGTTTCAAATCTTCTTTATCAGCCGTTGACTTTATCTCAAGTAGTGCCTTCTCTCGCTGAATCTGATCGGTATAAGCAATAATCCCAACCTTATCTCCTTGAGCTGACAACATATCAATAAACATCTTCATCGCTTCATTACCGATTTTATTAGGATCGCTCGTCTTCATGGAATTACTAGCATCCACAACGAGCATAGCATCAATTTGTGAAGCCCGCTGAGCAGCCGAAGCTTCAGGCAGTCTGCCAGACAACGGCATCAACAATAAAGATAAGACCATCAGTAGACGGAATGTAAGTTGGTTTCTCCGAAGCATAGTGTTACTCCTTTATAGTAAGATGTGTAGATAGCTAGCATTGAACTAAAGTTTATACTCTTCAAACTCTATAGATTAGATTAAAGACAAGAATATGCAGGTCGTCTTTAGTTCATTCTAGATCGTTATAATGATCTCCACTCTACATGTAACTGTAGGTGAAAAGTCTTAAAAATCCCTTAAGACACTCTTAAGGTTACATAAATATAATGTATAAATTTATAAATTATGTAAATTCATGCACTAGATTCTGCCATCGTCTCTAATAATATGATATAATTAAACCTTTCAAAGTTCAATGCTAGTACCCAGCTTTCCAGACTCTTCCTATGGGTCAGAATTCTTATATCAACGATGAGAAAGGAAACTCAACATGGTTACATACGTTTGTCTTGGAGTTTTGATTCTTTTTGTTAGTCTAAATTCAATTTCTTATTTCTCTAATCGTAAAAAATCGCCCACCTCCGAGGAAATTGACGAACTACTTATATCCATTGTCAATGGTGAGGGTAATAAGCGCCATGAATAAAAAAAGACCCGTCACCATATCACCCTTCCATCAAACTAAATATAACTATGAGAAATTGAGAACATGCAATCATTGCAAATCATTCACAATCCTTTGGGAGGATCGGTGTGCAGTCTGTGGCAAAGATTCACTGATGCCTATCCATACGAAAGCTACGATAAAAGCTAAACGGTCTATGAGAAATGAACTTCTGGCAACACTCCTATTCACCTTAGTGGGCGTCTGGTTGGGAGATGACTATATGCAGATGGGCCTCTGTGCCGTCGTAGGCATCCTCCTTATCCTATTGTTATGGAAAGTTCAAAGAAAAATGATGCCTTACGTTATCCCACAAGAGATGGAAAACTTGATCTTAGGTGAGCAAGCCCGAATTATTGAAGGCATTAAGCATAATCGCCAAACTGCGGTTGCTCATTTACAAGAGGATGCAGTCCTCACTTATGAAATGCTGCGCGAAATCAGTACTTTAGTACATAATGACCGAATTCGCCTACAACAGATAGTACTTTTACAGAGTTTCATATTGCGCAAAGATATGGATCTCGTCCTTGAACCGCTACTCCTCAAAGACTTTGATAGTGAACTTGCCTCTTATATAGGTGAAATATCCAAAGTACAGCGAGAACTTATAAAGAATCAAACCATTCGTTACGTTCTAACCTATGAGCCTCAGATTCTAGAAATGGAGCATGGGAGAGACATTATGACCGGCGTGGCTGGCGCCGCTGTAAGAATGAAAAAATATGTTCAATCTTATCCTGAGTTCTTCCGTCGTTATGCTCGCTACCTGCCCAAGGACCGTTTCATGCGGTTATATCAGCTTATTCGCCAAAATCCCGATCAATCATGGGGTTCCTTAGCGGAAGAAGTATCTCGTATTCATAGTGAAAATTACACGCAAGGATAAATAAAATACCGATTCTCAAATTAAAAGTCGAAGAGGCTATAATCCTATGACGATTAAACGGGCCCTAACCCTGCAAAATATTTTGATTTTGTTATGTATTGCCGTTGGCATCCTGATTGGCATAAAGGGTTATCACATCCAACAAAAGATTTCCTGGCTGACTGAGGCAAATCGCCTCTATGAAGAGCAGAACCTCGTTGAGGCCGAAACTTGGTACCACAAAGCTCAGAACAACAAGTCTATTCGGTATAAAGAGCAAGAGATTTCCTCACGCCTAGAGGCGCTTGCCCCCATTACTCAGATCAAAGAGAAGCTTTCCGTACTTGATCTTAAGGCAAGCCACGCAAGTGGCAATCAGGACTTCTACGAATTGTTAAACGTATACGCTGAGTTAACTACTGTTCGCGCTTCTTTTATGAAGGAAGGAAGTCCCTACATTCCTTACTATAAGGAGATTTCCGCGCAGTATGGCATTTCCGATGACATGACTCGATATTTCCAAGAGTTTAAAACACTGTTCTATGAACAAATGAAGATCAACTTATCTAAGTCCGACTATTCAGATGAATCTTTCAAATGGAACCTACTTGCGATTCCAGATGTATTTTTCGGAAATAAGGATAAGAAGCAAACTCAGTTATATGGCAAATTCACAACCTATGATAGTACCAAGCTAACGCGAATGGCTTCTGCTGGTCAATTTAAGGTTGTACTAGACACATCATTAGCCATGTTCTCAGATTACACTTCCCATAGCGTTACAGCGGATTGGGTGATCGACAAGGCTAACGCGATTAGCAGAACAATCTTCCAAAAAGATGCTCAAAAGGAGAACTACGCCGCGTTCACTTCGCATGCTAAGGATTATACCGACTTCGCAACCCGTGGAAATCTAAATTCTAGCGTACTCGATGAGATTGAGGCTCAGGTACTTCAATGGCTTAATTCGGCTAAGCGCAAAGTGGCCTCTGCTCAATTCGAGCAAGCCATTGAGATCTATGAAGGACTCAACGCCTACCACAATACAGAAGACGAGATAACCGCAGCCGAGCGAGCTTGGACCATCCACGAGCCTATACGTCTTCTACAAAATAAAGATAGCTCTCACACCTATAGTCATATCATCACTGGAAGTAACCGTTTCGGAGCTCGGGTCTATGTCATCGCAGTGGATGAGCAGAACACCCTATATTTCGGAGAAATGGATTCCGAGGGTCTTGTGCACATCTTGTCCAGTTCTAATATCACGCAAACTATGCCGATCCGAGGCATCCGAGTGGATGAGCAACTTAGCACCCCTGCAACTCCAGTCATCCTTGTTGAGGCAGACTCACTTAGTCGTATCGCGATGTACTCTGCCTTCGAAGTACAGACAGATCGTATAGTTACCCTATTTCAAATAGACGCTGATGGATATCAATTAGACGAGAAGGGTACTCTGTTCGTCGATAATCCAAACGACGAAGGGGCAGGCCACATCGCCATCTATCAGCGATCCGGTGACAGCTTTCCGTTTGTAGGCATTCAACCAGACTATACTGACATTGCAGTGGATAATCTGGTTGGATATATCGGCGAAAAAGTGAAATTCAGTACCCGTGTGATACAAACAGGTAACAAGGAGGCCTACGCCGAAATGAGCTACGGATACGTGAAGTTGATCGGAGACTTTGATTTCTATGAAGGACCCATCACTGTAGTAGGAACATTTAATAATTACGAAGACTTATATGTGAACGACGAGTTAACGTCGATTCCTGTCTTTGAAGTCGAAAGTATAGAGTAATACTCTCCTGCCTCATGAGACAAGGATAAACGAATGAACATTTATACTTTCTACTATTGAACAAAGGTAGCCCGTTCCTCTAACATGAGAAACGGGCTGCTACTATGAGTTCTTTATTTAATCCGTGGACACATGACCATGAGAGCACCTGGGTCCACATTGGCTGTTAAAGGTGTAGCCGTAAGATTCTCGCCATCTCCAAGAGCGAGACGGGGAAGCTCGCTTTCCACGGATATATTCCGTCCGCGTAACATCGTAACGAAGGGAAGACGGGTATGTCCTCCATAGAGTATCGTCGGAAGGATGAGCAAGAGCTTAAACTTGGAGCAGCCGTGAACAATACAGATGTCTAGCATCCCATCATCAGGCCTAGCCTGTGGACAAATGGTTAGTCCTCCTCCGTAGCTAATGACATTGTTGATGGCTGTCAGCCAAGCAGACGAGAACGTTCGCGTCACACCGTCACATTGCACGGTTAGCGGAGAAGGGCGAAAAGTAAGAAGTGTATGGAAAATACCGATCAGATACGCCAATCTTCCCATGCCTATATAATTACAAACTTTCTTATAACGGCTGTTGTTCACATTATGGGCTACCTCCGCATCAAATCCAACACCTAGCGCAGTGAGCGTACTTGTCTCAGAAACAGAAATCAAATCAGCTACTGTGATTAGGCCCTCCAGCATAACTTCTAATGCAGAGGTTGTCTTCATTGGAATCTGAAAACCCCGAACAGTATCATTGCCGGAACCTGAAGGAAATACAGCCAAGGGAACACCAGAATGACGTAATACTGGCAACAGTCCGTGAATCGTACCGTCTCCGCCAACAACTCCTACGGCCTTCCACGCAACAGAAGTAGACAGTTGTTCTGTCAAAAATGTACGCGCTTGCTCGGAACTTTGAGTAAACTGGAGCTGATAATCGATACCTCGTTTATCAAGTATCTTGCTTATTTTTCGCCAAACCCGAAAACCTCTTCCGTTTCCAGAGCTCTTATTGACGACAAATAAATACATGAATGTACCTCCATCTGTAATTAAATTCTCTAGTCATTTCAGTGTAAGCAAAAAATAGAAAAAAGAACATCCTTAATTTTCAGAAGACTCATCTCTCCCGTAGGTGATTATCACAAAAGCAGCCCGTCCCCTGTATATAGGACGAGCTGCTTTTGTGAATTTTGCAATGACTATGAGTATCTATTCCGTAACTGTAATGACTACCTTTGTCTTCTTACCCGCGTGACTAACGGTAATCGTCGCTTTTCCTTTTCCAGTCGCCTTAATCTTACCATCCTTAACCGTTGCCGTTAAAATCTTAGAAGATTTCCACAATGCATCCGTAGATACATTACTTTCGGTGCCATCAGTATAAGTCGCTGTTGCTATGACTTTGGCTTCTTCACCCACTTTAAGTGACATGGCCACTTCATTGGTTTGTAAATATTTCAGCATATCCACATTTACCGGAATAGTGATAGATTTGTTAGCAAATTTAGCTATAATATTGGTCTTACCATAACTAATCGCTTTTATATTCCCTTTGCTTACCGTTGCTACCTTGTAATTAGACGTCTTCCATTCTGTCCGAGAGGAAACATCTTTGGTTGTACCATCACTATAGGTCACAGTGATCGTAACGTCTTCCTTGTCCCCTGATTTCATTGAAAAATGTTGTACACTTGCTTCGATTTTGGAAATAACGTCAACTTCGACAGTAATCGTTGCCTTCTGACCACCATACTCTGCAGTAATGGTAGATTTTCCGTTACTATAACCCTTTACATTCCCCTTATTTACACTAGCTACAGAAGTATTACTACTCTTCCAAGTTGCCAATGCCGTTACATCTTCTGTGAGATCAGCCGCATCTGTTGATGTGATTTTAATTGACTTCTCGTCACCGGAACTCATAATCAAAAGTCTAGTATCCGCTTCTAAACTACTCACTAGGCCGACACTTATCGTCATTGTATATTTGGTTTTATTATATAGAGCTGTAATCGTAGACGTTCCTGTAGCAAGACCTTTAATTAATCCATCTTTTACTTCAGCAACCTCGCTCTTACTGCTACTCCACTCTGCCTTACTGTTCAGGTTCTCCTCTATTCCAGCTTCATTGGTTCCCATTAGATTAACTTGAAACTCTTTATCTACTTTAATGTTAGCTGTTTTAGCGCTCAAAGCAACCTTAGCTATAATATCAACCTTAACCTTACTCGTCACGGAAGATCCACCATAAGTAGCTGTAATCGTAACCTCACCCATTTTATAGGCTGAAACTTTACCTTTAGATACATAAGCTATCCCAGCATCACTGGAAGTCCATTCAGCCTTGGACGTTACATCTTCTTTCGTTCCATCGGCATACGTGGCTGTCAGCTTTAAATCCTTACTCTTACCAATACCAAGTGACACTTCCTCATCACTGATATCCAGATGACGAGGAACATCAATATCTACCTTAATAGAGATACTCTTCTCTCCATAAGTCCCCGTAATTGTAGCCGATCCCGATGCCTCAGCTTGGATTAGTCCCTTATTAACATAGGCAATGGCTTCATTGCTGGATTTCCATGTGGCCGTGTCAGTAACCTCTACAGAGGTTCCATCAGGATATACTGCAGTTAATTTAACTTGCTCTTGCTTATCAACATGTAAGAATATATCCTGTTTATTTACTTCTAATTTACGAGTCTTATCCACATCAACCTTAAGGGTTGTCTTCTTAGAGCCATATTCAGCTGTAATTGTAGCTGTACCTGCAGTATAAGCTGTGATCTCACCCTTAATTACATCAGCAACATCTTCATTATCAGAAGACCATACTGCATCTGCTGTAACATCCTTACTCTCGCCATCTGGATACATTGCTGTCAATACTACTTTCTTAGAATCTTTCAGCAACAACGAAAGGTCAGGAACACTAAGGTCAAGCCTTTTTACAACTTCAACTGTCACTTCTAGTGAGACGGTTTGTTTACCATAAACTGCAGTAATGGTAGTTGTTCCTGAACTATGTGCGGTCACCTTACCATTCACTACAGTTGCAATATTATTGTTAGCAGAGGTCCAATCTGCTTTATCAGAAACTTGTTCTGTTGAATTATCGCTATAAGTAGCCGTTAATATGACATCTTGGGTCTTACCTATGCGGAGATCCACATTCTGAACATCCTTAACTAAAGCCTTTACTTTTTTAGTTACATTCACTTGAATAGATTGAGAAATACCTCCATAAACGGCTATTACGGTTACCGTTCCCTCGCTCTTTGCCGTCACAGTACCATTATAAGCCGTTGCTATGGCAGTATTTCCACTAGTCCATTCTGTACTTGTAGTCACAACTTTCGTTGTCATATCTGTATAAACAGCCGTTGCACTCAATGTGGCGGATTCTCCAACTTCAAGCGTTAATTGATTCTTGGAAAGCACCAGCTTGGACAATTCTGTAGCTGCCCAGGTTGTTCCGACATTAGCAAAGCTTACAAGCAGGATCAATGACATAATCAAAAACCTTTTGAATCTAATAGACAATGTAAGTTCCCTCCAGTTCTTATTGTAATTAATCATATTACTTCAATATCGGCAACTTTCTACCCAGACATTAGGATTTACGAAGATTCATGTGCAATATTATCACTTTTTTTATGTAAAAAGCCCCTCAATAATCGTAATGAAAATAAACAAACAACGGCGGTTACCTAATAACTAGGTAGCTACCGTTGTTGATATAGATACGCCCTTCATTTATAGCCCATACAACAAGACTCTGATCACACGAACATTTGTACTTGACGTTCTACTTGAACATCATGTATATTTATGGAAATTGATACATTTAGTTCATTCTGTTACGGGAAGCACCTGTATATTAAGGCTGATTCATGCCTTTATTACAGGTGCTTTTTGTATCTTATTAAAAAGGAGGTTAAATCATGTCCATGTCCCTTGCCAAAAGATTTATCATCATACTCATAATTCTTACACTGACCACACTCTCGCCCTTAACGGTAATGGCAGCTTCTTGGGAATTGCCAGCTTCAGCGCAGTCTGCCTTCAACACTATGCTGTCCACTACTGACTCATCATCAGCTGCCACCTTGAACAAGCGCTACTCTGAAGTTCTCCGTCTACAACGGCAAATTGCAGAAAGGGATGCGAAGATTGATCATATACATTTTGTTAACGAAGAAGTCATCATTGATCTACGCAAACAAATTAAACAAATCGATGAGGATAAGCTCAATAAGCTCGATACCCAATTAAAGCAGACCCGGGAACGATATAAACCACTGTTCACTCTATACTCGGCACTTAACCAGCAGATCACGATGGCTAACAAAGTGAAGAATAAGGAATTAAGTGCTGCCCTCCGGTCACAAGTGACCAGTATGAAGGTGGCGGTTCAAATGGCAAGAATAGATGTCTCCAATAAAGTAAGTGCATTGCAATCTGCCAAAAGTCAGACGACCCAAACTAAAAAGTCACTCCGTAATATGCTAGAAGCAAGAAATCCTATCAAAGTTCAGATTAAAGCAGCGAAGAGTACACTTAGTAGCTCTAAGAAGAAATTGTCCTCGGAAACAACTTCCTTTAAGCAAGTAGTCAAGAAGGTTGAAGTGAATAATACGCTGAAATCCCTTGAGAGACTCGTTCTATACTGTCAACAGATCTCAGATCTCAAGGATAAAATCTACACATTAGAGAACAAATTAACGGCTATCCATACAAAAGTGAAATCTAATATTCCCTCTAAATAAATTGAAAGCTTCTACTTATGAATAAGAAAATACAAGAACTAACCCCTGATCATCTCATGAAAAAGGTACTTCCTCATAATAAGGAAGTACCTTTTTCACAAGATGGCTATTAGACACAATCAGTTCTATCTTATTCAAGCTCAATTCAAAGATTATGACCGCATCATCATGGGCAAACTTAAATTCATTACAAAAGTGTAGCACAAGGAGATCCTATGAAACTTAATCCTATTAGACCGTTCGAGCCTATACGTACTGAGATCATACCCACAGGTCCACAGTGGATCACTCAAGTAAAGTGGGATGGCGTTAGAATGCTTACCTATTATGACGGGCTTACCGTCAGATTGGCGAATCGTAAACTTAACGATCGCACGCAGCAGTATCCTGAATTCCAGTCTCCTAACGTCTACTGCTCAGCATCATCCTTCATTATTGATGGGGAAATTGTAGCTTGGGAGGAAGGTAAACCTTCATTCCATGAAGTTATGAAAAGAGATAGCGCCCGCAAACAACAGAGTATTGAATTAGCTTCAAGACAAATCTCTGTGACTTATATTGTTTTTGATGTTCTTTTTGCAAATGGTGAATGGGTCATAGATCAGCCTCTATCTGTGAGACAGAATCTCCTAAACGAAATCATCACACCACAACCCCATGTACAAATTGCCCAGAGTTTCAAAGAAGGTAGCACTTTATTTGAGGCTATTAAACAACAGGGTATGGAGGGGATTATATGCAAAAATATAGACAGCTCCTATATCATCAATGGCAAAGATAATCGTTGGCAAAAGGTAAAAACGGAGCAGGACTTATATGCCGTGGTAGGTGGGCTAACGTATAAAGATGGCGTCGTCAGCTCGCTTCTTCTAGGTCTCTTTAATGAAGAAGGGAATTATATATACATTGGGAATGCTGGAGCCGGAAAATTAACGATGAAGGAATGGGCCGCTCTGACGAGTAGGATGCTTCCCATACAGATAGATACAAACCCTTTCTCGAACGTTCCCCAGCGAAGCAAGGGGGCTATTTGGTTAAAACCAACTATCGTGGTAAAAGTGAATTTTCTAGAATGGACGCATAGTGGCACCTTAAGACACTCTTGTATTCAAGGTGTCATAGAGGATATGTCTATATCCGATTGTCGTTTCAGTCAGAATAAATAAGCTCAGCCAAGATGAAACGGCTAACGTAGTCTGTAGTATTCTTTAATGGAAGTGCAAGTTTCATTAGAAATATCCGGACTGATATTTAGAAGAAGAAAAAGGATACCCCCCCAAACAGAATGAACTTTGGGGATATCCTTTTAAGTTAGTATGAATCTTATTGTATCCTGATTAATTAACAGGAATACCAGCAGATAAGGCTGAGTTACTTTGCCCTTGCGCTAAGGTTAGAACATATATTGTGTACTTAACACTCGATTCAATAGGTTTACCATCAGTGTCAACATCCAATGGCGTTGGCGTCGTGCTAGGGTCAACGGTTGTTAATACTTTTGAACCATTAGCACTCTTAAGTTTGGCATTTGTTACATCAAGAACTATTTCGCCTTTTACAGCCATTACAACATAAGAATCAACATTTTTCTCGTCAGTCACTTTACTAAAGTTAACATAAATTTTACCACTACTATCTCTCGCTGGGTTCAAACTAGTAACTGCTGGTACAGTGACTTGAATCGGTGCTGCTGGTACAGTAACTGGATTAGATGCTGCCGAGAGGGCATTCACCGTACTCACTCTTCCATCTGCTACGGAAAGAACAAATACTTTGTATGGAGTACCGATAAGTATTGCATCTCCATTTATATCTCTAGTTTTATCGGATAACAGTTGAATTTTATCGCTACCTGTCTTAGCTACACTTATATAATTGTCATTTGAATTGGCTAATGCTAGATTAAAGGCATCAGAGCCAGTAGCCCGAACAACCATAATTCTATACTCAGAAATGTAGGTTTCATCAGATGCCTTTTTAAAACTGACCGATATATCTCTACCGTCACCATAATTACTATTACCTACAATTGCTTGCACATTTGTCGGTGCAGCAACGGTGGAATTCAATGATAACTTAATAGCAACCGGACTAGAAGTCAGCGCATTATTACCTGAATTTCCTACAGATAGTACAAAGACTTTATAACTCACACCACTTTTAATGAGTGCACCACTCGTATCTGTTGCATTTGAGGCAAGAACCTGACTAATATCTCTACCTGCCCTATTCACTTGCGTATAATTGGAACTGTTTACCCCATTCGCTGCTGCTAGATTAAAAGAACCTGCATAGCCAGATTGCACAACCATAATACGATAATGGCTAATGTTTGATTCCTCGCTTACACGATTAAAAGCTACCGACAAATCGCGTCCATCATTATAATCACTTACATCAGTAGCACTGACATTCGTTACAGCCTTAACGCTGCTATTATTAGTTAATGTTATTGGTGAGGACGCTCCAGACAATGCATTTCCTGAACTCCCGTTACCTACAGATAGTACGAAGACTCTATAACTCTCACTATTTCTAATAAGTGATCCATATATATCTGTTGCATTTGAGGCAAGAACCTGACTAATATCTCTACCTGCCCTATTCACTTGCGTATAATTGGAACTGTTTACCCCATTCGCTGCTGACAGATTAAAAGAACTTGCATAGCCAGATGGCACGACCATAACACGATAATGGCTAATGTTCGACTCATCGCTTACACGATTAAAGGATACCGACAAATCGCGTCCATCATTATAATCACTTACATCAGTAGCACTGACATTCGTTACAGCCTTAACGCTGCTATTATTAGTTAATGTTATTGGTGAGGACGCTCCAGACAATGCATTTCCTGAACTCCCGTTACCTACAGATAGTACGAAGACTCTATAACTCTCACTATTTCTAATAAGTGATCCATATATATCTGTTGCATTTGAGGCAAGAACCTGACTAATATCTCTACCTGCCCTATTCACTTGCGTATAATTGGAACTGTTTACCCCATTCGCTGCTGACAGATTAAAAGAACTTGCATAGCCAGATGGCACGACCATAACACGATAATGGCTAATGTTCGACTCATCGCTTACACGATTAAAGGATACCGACAAATCGCGTCCATCATTATAATCATTTACATCACTAACACTGAGATTCGTTACAGCCTTAACGTTGCTATTATAAGTTAGTGTTATTGCTGAGGATGCTGAGGACAGCGCATTACCTGAACTTCCGTTACCTACAGATAGTACGAAGACTCTGTAACTCTCGCCATTTCTAATGAGTGATCCATATATATCTCTTGCGTTGGACGGAAGGACTTGACTAAGATTATATCCTGTCTTATTCACTTGCGTATAATTGGAACTGTTTACCCCATTCGCTGCTGACAGATTAAAAGAACTTACATAGTTAGATGGTACGACCATAACACGATAATGACTGATGTTGGATTCCTCGCTTACACGATTAAAGGATACCGACAAATCACGTCCATCATTATAATCATTTACATCTCTAACACTGATATTCGTTACAACATTAACGTTGTTATTATAAGATAGCGTTAATGCCGAAGACGCTGTGGATAGCGTACTTGTACCTGAATAACTGCCAGTACCTACCGCTAATACAAACACCTTGTAACTTACACCACTTTGAATGCTTGCACCATTTACATCTCTTGCATTTGAGGCAAGAATCTGACTAATATTATTTCCTGTCTTATTCACTGACGTGTAATTGGAGCTACTTACCGCATTCGCTGATGCCAGATTAAAGGAGCTAGCATTATTAGCTTTAACAACGAATATCCGATATGCATTAATTGTGGACTCATTTAGAATTTTATTGAAGTTAACTCTTAAATCCCGTCCATCTCCATAGTCACTTACATCTGAAATACTCGTAATTACAGGTGTTGTAATACTACTGTTACCTATAGTAATTGAAGTGGAAGCCGATGATAGTTTATTAGAAACACTCGTAATGTTACTCACGGACAGTACAAATACTGTGTATGGCACATTGCTTTTAATCAGTTCACCAGAAGTGTCTCTTGAGGACGAAGATAGTGTTGTCGTCATCGTCGAACTTGTTTTGGTCACATTAGTGTAATTCTGAGAAGCAACATTATTCGCTGTAGCAAAGTTAAATTTACTAGCATCTCTGGTCTTTACAACCATAACACGGTAGTTAGCAATATTCCCATCCGTCGTAGGCTTAGTGAAAGTAACAGATAAATCTCGTCCGTCTCCATAGTCACTCACATCACGAACAGTAACATTGTTTACAGCTAGCACAGATACACTACTACCTATCGCAACAGTAGAGGAAGGATTCGAAAGATCATTTGATCCACTGCCTTTAGCGACGGTTAATACAAATGCCGCATAGGATTGATTAGAGCGAATAAGTTCACCATCCACATCTCGCGATTGAGCAGATAAAGTGACTGAAGAATCTTGGCCGCCTACAGATGCTCTTGTATAATTGTTAGGTGATACGTTACTCGCTTGGTTTAAGTTAAAGCCTGAGATATTTGATGATTTCACAATTAGAACACGATAATGATCTACATTCGTTTCACTGCTCGGCTTAGCAAAGCTAACCTTAAGATCACGCCCATCCCCCGATTGTCCGATCACTTGAGCTGTGACATAGGATACCCCACCCACACTCTCGTCTGGAGCCGAGGTTGTAATAAACACGCTACCCGTTGACTTATTCCATGTCACTTCATCACCCATTGCTTCACTGACAAAGCGTACAGGAACCATCGTTCTACCATTTTTAGATTGAGCTGGAACATCTAATTTGACAGTAGTGTTGTTGATGGTGGCTGTTCTGGAGCCTAACTTCAGCACAACTGTTGTCCCATCTTTCTTTGCTGTTACTGTCTTTGCCTTTTGATTCCAAAATACCTTTGCATCTAATGCTTCGAAAATAGCCCGTAAAGGCAGCATTGCTCGATTACTTATCATCATTGGAGCTTGGTCTGTAGATAGCTTTACACCATCAATATAAATACTAATAGCTGGAGCTGCCTGCACTTGAGTCTGGAACAACATTGATACGATCATGATACTTGCAATAACCATTGACATTATCTTTCGCACACTTTCATCTCCTCGTTTATTTACTTCTCTGTAAACTTCTTTTGTTCTTCTATTCTAACGTATAAACCGGCCTAAATGTTTCCAATTTCTTAATATTTGGGCCGCATCATGTAGACAATAAACTTCTAATCCAATATTACCTAATCCATGTTCATTCAAAACGTTAATAGTCATACTCTACAAGTACAATAATGATCGGCAATATGATAAATGAGCCCAAAGTTGTCCATAAAATACACTTTGATACGAACTTCGGGGATGCATTGAACTTGTCTGAGAGAACAACCGCATTGACCGCTACTGGCATGGAAGCCAGAATAAGTAGTACTGAGAAAAGTACGCCTTCTACATGCAATATATATAGAACAAACCTAGCGATGATCGGTGACAGTAACAAACGAATTCCTAACCCTGCCCAAAAAGCCTTTTGAGTACTCCGATCTAATTCAGCATTATTCACACTAGCCATCTGAGCTCCCAGAATCGTTAATACAACAGGTGCATATGCATCAGCAACCATGGAAACTCCACTAGCAACACCTACAGGTAGGTGTAGATCACAGGTACGAAGAAGAATCGCTACCAATGCAGCATAGACAGCTGGCAGCCTAAATACCGATTTAATAGCATCTCGGGTTGAAAATTGTGATCGCGCAGCAAAATAAACACCAATCGTATTAACAATTATCATTTGACCTACCACATACACGGATGCCTTATCCAATCCAAGCTGCCCTAGCGTTAGTAATACCAGTGGAAGGCCATAGTTCACACTATTCGTAAAAGTTGCAACTAACGTCAACCCAGCGCACTCAGGAGAAGGTAATTTCAACAACTTTCCTACTATATAAGCCACTCCCCACAGCAACAACAGATTAAGGATAGAAAAAGCCCCCGTTCTATAGATATCATCAAGGGATATGTCCGCAGTTAATAACGTATCTAATAGAATAGCCGGGCTTAGAACATATAAATATAACGTCAACAAAGGCTTCGTATCAAGATTCTTAAACTTCCGAAGCAGAACACCTACGATAACCGGTATCGAAATAGGCACAATAACTTGAACAAGAGTAGATAAAACCATCTGAATCATTTGCATTCCCACTCCCCTTATTAAAACTGCCTTTAATCCTACCAAATCATATATGGACTGTCTAAGACCTAAAACCTATTTCATTAATAGGGAGTAACAAGTGCTGTAGAAACAATAAAAAAAACAGAACAAGCGCTTAGCTCATCCTGTTTCATTGAATTAGGTACATCCCGCAATGATCAAATTACTGATTCAATACTTTCTTCAACGCCTCCAAATTCTGACGCATGATACCGATATAATCGAGATTATTCGCTTTATCTTCATCTGAAAGACCCTCAATAGGATTCAGAACAGCGGACTCAGCGCCAATCTCTTTAGCAATCGTCTCGGCTACCTTAGAAGAAACTAATGTCTCAAAGAAGATCGTTTGTACATCGTTCTCTTTAGCAAATTTCACTACTTTGGCCATATTCGCAGCAGATGGCTCTTGCTCCGGAGATAAGCCAGCAATCGCTACTTGCACGAGATTGTATTCTTTAGCTAAATATCCGAAGGAGGCATGTTGTGTAATGAAGTCTTTACGTTTCGTATTACTCAAACCACTCTTAAAGTCTTGATCTAACTGTTCAAGCTTCACAATATACGCATCGGCATTTTTCTTGAATTCATCTGTGTGCTCCGGTGCAGCTTTAGAAAGTCCACTTTCGATATTGCGTACTTCTTGAATAGCTAGTGCTGGAGACAACCATACGTGTGGATCAAGCCCACCATGCTCATGATCGTGGGCTTCTTCACCCTCATGGTCATGTGCTTCTTTCTCTTCCTCTGAACCTTCCATTATAGCAATACCTTGACTCGCCTCTATTTGAACAAGCTTGTCATTATTTACAGCAGATGTTACTTGATCAATCCAACCTTCTAAACCAGCGCCATTATAGACTAGCACATCAGCACCCTCTATTGTCGCAAGATCTCTCGGTGTAGGTTCCCAATCATGAGGTTCAATTCCTGCAGGAATTAAAGCTTCTACATTAGCCAAATCTCCTGCTACATTCTTAGTGAATTCATACATTGGATAAAAGCTAACTTGTACATTTAATTTATCTGAAGATGATGAACTATCCCCACCATTTGAACCACAACCCGATACTACTAAGATGATACTGAACAACAATGCTGCAACCACCCGTTTACTTAACTTCATCTTTACAAAATCCCCCTCTTATTCTCATATACATATTTCTGATTATCTAGTTTCCCGAT
Source organism: Paenibacillus sp. IHBB 10380 (assembly GCF_000949425.1). Lineage (NCBI taxonomy): Bacteria > Bacillati > Bacillota > Bacilli > Caryophanales > Paenibacillaceae > Paenibacillus > Paenibacillus sp. IHBB 10380. The sequence continues at coordinate 5,223,287 of NZ_CP010976.1, read as the reverse complement.
GCATTGTGACTTTCTTTAGACGCGGACTATATTTTTTCATCTCTAAACGTTCAGGCTGATTTCTTTTATTTTTAGTCGTAGTATAATTACGATCTCCGCACTCTGTACATGCCAAAGTTACTATAACGCGCATGTCGCCACCTCCTAAAATATAAAAACCTCATATATGTAATCGTAAGTATTACGAATAAATATAATTTTACTTACCTTTTCACCTCATGTCAACCATCATATACGTGGCATACTTACTTTTCTTAGCTTGCCGATTAGATAGATGGCTCTTGTTGTGGTTCTTCAATAACCCAAGGTAGTGGATTCTTAAAACTCGACCAATCTTGCTTCATTTCCTCATCACTAAGCAAACAAGCATTCAGGGATTGTTCAATCTTGGACTGTTCCATAGCAATACCAATAAACACGATTTCGTTCATTCGATCTCCCCACTGACTATCCCAATTCTGCAGGGCATCCGGTTCGTTGTTGAATACTTCTTGTTGTTCCTCTATTGGCATGGCTGCAAGCCATGAACCTGCGGCTCCAAATTGAATAGAAGGTCCAGCTTGGCTTAAGCTGGCTGCAAAGTCCTCCTGCGTAGCGATCCATACAAGACCTTTTGCCCGAACAACCTCTTCTGGCCAATCAGACATGAAGTCTGCCAATCTTTGTGGATGAAAAGGTTGGATACGCCGATATACAAAGGAACTAATACCATACTCATCTGTTTCAGGAATATGATTCTCTTGTTGTAGCTCTTGAATCCATCCCGGTGCCTGACTCGCCTTATCAAAATCAAATAAGTTCGTATTCAAAATTTCCGATGGGCTAATCCAACCTTGAACTGTACGTATAATTTTGGCATCAGGCTGTAGCTTTCGTATGATACCTTCCAACTTATTCAATTCGCTTTCCTCGACCAAGTCACACTTGTTAAGCAACAAAACATCACAAGTCTCTATTTGATCAATTAACAAATCTACGACATCTCGAGTATCATCTTCTCCCGTCGCTTCATTTCGATCCAATAGACTTTCTCCCGATGCGAAATCATGCCAGAATCGATTAGCATCAACAACCGTAACCATACAATCCAACTTAGCATACTGAGTCAGGTCAATCCCTGATAATTCGTCGGCGTAAGAGAACGTCTGGGCAATGGGTACAGGCTCGCTAATACCCGTAGATTCAATCAATATATAATCAAACCTGCCTTCCTCTGCTAAAGTCTTTACTTCTTTTAACAAATCCTCACGTAACGTACAGCAGATGCAACCGTTAGACATCTCTACCAACTTTTCCTCAGTACGCGATAACATCGCCTCACCCTTCACAAGATTGGCATCCATATTAACCTGACTCATATCGTTAACAATGACAGCTACTTTTAAACCCTCTCGATTATGAAGGACATGATTAAGTACAGTCGTCTTACCAGAACCTAAATATCCGCAGAGGACAGTCACGGGAATTTTTGTAGTATTCATGAATTTCTCCTTTTATTTTTACTTAATAGTAATCATTACGATTTAATAAAATATAATATATAATTCCTTGTTGCATTTGTCAACTAGTGAACATGAATCCTGTAAAAAAACAGGAAAAACTCCCAACCGTACGGTTGGGAGTTCAAATGAGCCAATTATTATTTATTTAGATGGTACGGAACTGTAGTAATGACGATATCCTTCTGATTAATCAGGAATGTGCGAATCAGCAGACTGGATTGATTGTGTAGAATGTTCTGCCACCAATGCTTCGTAATAAATTGAGGAATGACAATCGTAATATGATCTGTTGCCGCTGTTTTCCATTCAATCGTCTCAATGAATTTCAACAACGGACGTATCACACTCCGATATCGTGAACGAAGGACAATCAATCGTACACCTGGATTCCATTCCGCCCACTTCTGCTCCATCTTCTGTATTTCTTCTTCATCAAAACCAATATAGACTGCAACCACATTGTCTGACATCGAGCGAGCATAACTTATCGAGTTAAGCACAACGCGAGTAACCCCCGAGACGGGTACTAAAAAGGTACTCCCTTTAATAACCGGTTTATCTATATCCAACTGGATGCGTAGCTGATCAGCCGTATTTACATAATGACGATGGATTCGCTTGAAAAGAACCATAACAAGCGGTAGGAAAATAAACACCATCCAAACGTGCGAGAATTTCGTAAAAACAAAAATGAGTGTGATGGTTAGTGTCGTAAGCATACCGATTGTATTAATCGTAAATCGTAGCCCCCAACCGGGTGGCTTGCTTTTGTACCAACGAATCATCATGCCTAACTGAGACAGCGTAAAGGGTATAAACACACCCACCGCATATAAAGGAATTAGTCCTTCTGTGTTCCCATGAAATGCTGCGACCAGAACAGAGGACAATACTCCTAGAATAATGATGCCATTAGAGAATCCCAACCGATCCCCGCGGACCATAAACATATGTGGCATAAACTTATCCTTTGCGAGCATAAAGGCAAGCAATGGAAATGCTGAATACGCCGTATTCGCTGCTAGAAATAGAATCAGTGCTGTGACACCTTGGATTGCAAAATAGAGTCCTCCACGTCCGAATACGGACTCAGCAATTTGGGAGACGATGGTCGCCTTCGGATTAGGTGTAACCCCGTACCAGTAAGCAAGTAGACTAATGCCGGTAAACATCGCACCTAATATGAGCCCCATCATAACTAACGTCTTAGCTGCATTACGATCTGAAGGTTGCTTGAAATTCGGAATAGCATTCGATACGGCTTCAACACCAGTTAACGCAGAACAGCCCGAGCTGAATGCCTTCAATAGTAGAAACAAACTCATATTCGATACAGTGGCCCCAATCTCGGGAATATCTGTATGAATACTACCCGTTGCATATTTGAACAACCCCGAGATAATCAAGACAAAGATAGACACCACAAACAGATAAACCGGAAAAGCAATGAAAGAGGCCGCTTCCGTGACTCCTCGTAGATTAACAATCGTTAACAGTACTATGACCGTTATTGCGATAAGCACATTATGATCATGAAGCTGTGGAAATGCAGAGGTCAGCGCGTCCGTCCCAGCCGATGCACTGACGGCAACCGTTAGAATGTAATCCACAAGTAGTGAACCACCAGCCATTAGCCCCGTGGATACTCCTAAATTATCTTTTGCAACGATATAGGCTCCCCCGCCCATGGGATAGGAGAAGATCGTCTGACGGTAAGAGAGAATAAGAATAGCTAGTAGGCCAAGTACAGCTAATGAAATGGGGAGCGAATACCACACGGCGGTAAACCCAGCCGCCATCAACACGATCAGAATTTGTTCCGTACCATAAGCGACCGATGATAGTGCATCTGAAGAGAGCACCGCAAGTGCCTTGAACTTGCTTAATTTCTCAGAATCAAGCTCATTTGATTTCATTGGACGACCGATTAATAATCTTTTTACTTTGCTGACCATATCGTTAAACCCCTTCTTTTCCAAGTAGAATCAGCAATGCCGTGCGCTAATTAAAAAGGTTATCTTGCGGGTTTTGCCCTTTAAAAAAACATACAGAAATCTGCATGTCTAACAATCGGTCATGTAACCACCCAAGCTTACGAGGTTAGCTGTCGGATTCGGACTGTGGGATAGCCCTACGTAAACAATACGATTCACCCCATTGGCATGATGCCAAAGTGTTGGTTCCCCCGCTTTTCCTAACGAAAATTCAGCGCTATTCAACTTATCACGAGAGTTAATTCTAATGCGCCCGAAGCTAACTGTAAAATTCCAAAAAATTTCATAAAGGGAGAAAAAGGGATGTAATTGGACTGAAACAACCATGTATTACATGAATATCATTCATTCTCTACTATTATCGCTTTAAAGCTAATTCTTATGAGCTAAAGTGTCTAAATCAATAGATATCGCGTTATCTATTCTTAGTTCTACCCTAATATAGATAATTTATTAAAAAAGCATTAAAAATGAAGTTGATTTTACCGATAATATCTTAGAGAGTCATTTATTCTCGGATGATCATAAAAATGACAATCGCAAATTTAACGACGGAGGAATGGTATAAAAGTGAGTAAGAACAGAATTATAACAGCACTACTAGCTTTCATCTTGATTAGCACGCTTGTATTCCCGACTGTGACTTCAGCAGCAAAGCAAAGATCTCTTGAAGATGTATGTACAGTTTCTGTAGACAAGAAAGATCTATTTGTGGCATCTAATCCTGAATATGCTGATAGAGGCCATATTGATTTAACCTGTGATATAAAGCAAATCACGTTTACCGACTTATACTCAACGGTGGAGAATCCACGTATCGTCAAAGCAGATGATTTTTTAACTCAATTCGATGTCACTGCACTTAGTACAGGAAGCACTTACGTGAACATAAATGCACCAGGATACACACCTATTAAAATCAAATTTAATGTCGGGGATTCTTCAAAGAGCGTTACAAACAATAAGGATACCGACGAAGATTATTACTCTGAAGACGATACATACACGGAAGATCAGGGGGAGTACGATCCTGAATATGGAGCATTTCTTTTTTATGCAGATCAAGTCGAATTGTTAGCTAAATTAGAAGATAAAGCTATCGCCGCATATAACCAAAATAACTATATGACTTCCAGTAATCGAAAAAAGACTTATCTAGCATTCAACAATACTATTGTGCCTACTTACACTAAATTCGTTGTAGGTTTAAAAAAGATTAAACCCTCCCAAACCGAATTAAAGAAAATACATGCTACTTTTATCAAGGGAGCCTCTTTACAGCTTGAAGGCCTTACACTAATAAAAAAATCCATTTCTACTCAAACAATTAATATGAAAACATTCAACCAAGCACAAACTAAACTAGATGCTGGCCGCAAGCTAGTAAAGAAGTATAGCGCCGATCTCGAAGCTTATGCAGCTACATTCGAGTAGTAATAAAGTTACATTGTACAAGGATAAACGATTCCGTCGTCTCAAAAGGCGGTATTCGTTTACCGATAATGTCATAGAGAGTCTTTATTCTTGGATTAATAAGAATGACAATCACAAATTTAACAACAAAGGAATGGTATAAAAATGATTAAGAACAGAATTATAATGACACTAGTAGCTTTCGTTTTGATTAGTACGCTCGTATTTCCCACAGTATCTTCAGCAGCAACGCAAACGGCACTTGAATTTATTAATGGTGGCCATCTTAATGTAGATGATGAGTATGAGGAAACATACACAGACGATCAGGAGGCCCAAGAAGAATATGATCCTAAATATGAGGCACTTCTTGACTATGCAGACCAGCTTGAATTAATTGCTAAATTTGAAGATAAAGCAGTTACTGTATATACCAAATATAGCTATATAACTTCAAGCAACCGTAAACAAACTTACGCAGCTTTCAATAATACGATTATTCCTAATTACACTAAATTTGTAGTTGGTTTGAAGAAAATTAAACCAACCACTCCCGAGTTGAAAAAAATTCATGAGACTTATATCAAAGGTGCATCCTTGCAGCTTCAAGCTTTTACTTTGTTCAAGAACTCTCTCTCTTCAAAGAGCATTAATTATAAAGTATTCGATCAAGGAAATGTTAAGCTTGCCGCTGGATACAAACTTGTGCAAAAATCTTCTGATGATTTGGAAGCTTATGCAGCTACATTTGAGTAGTTCGTAATAACACAACAGACTTAGTCAAATCAAAGAATCTCCAACCCCAATTTGTAATGGGTTGGAGATTTTTTTCGTAACCTCAAATTCCATCCATATTTATTCCCCTAAACTAAATAAGTTGAGATGCCACCATTTTTAAAGACGAGGGCAAGACTTTTTCTCTAGACCCACACGTATCGTATCCAGTATGATTCTTGAGGACATACAAATCGGAGGGAATACTACTTGGATGCTTATAGTGAAATTAAAGAAGGCGAAAAAGGAGCATGGGTAAGCATTATTGCCTACATATGCCTTTCAGCTCTGAAATTATGGATTGGGTTCCTCTCAGGTTCTCAAGCTTTACTCGCTGATGGACTTAACAATACAACAGATATTATGGCTTCATTCGCCGTTCTCATTGGTTTGAAAATTTCTCGTAAACCACCTGATCATAACCATCGTTATGGACATTTTCGTGCGGAGACGATAGCTGCACTAGTGGCCTCCTTCATCATGATTGCTGTCGGTATTCAAGTGCTATACCAAGCTGTTCAGAAGTTCTTCCAGCCGGCGTTAGAGACACCCAATATGGTTGCTGCATGGATAGCACTACTGTGCGCCGTTGTCATGATCTTTGTTTATAGATACAATATTCGTCTTGCCAAAAAAATTAATAGCCATGCCATTATGGCAGCAGCTCAGGATAACCGCTCTGACGCCCTTGTCAGTCTAGGAGCATTCGTAGGTATCGTGGGTTCTCAGTTCGGGTTACCTTGGCTAGATCCTTTAGCAGCAACCGCTGTCGGTTTCATTATCTGCAAGACCGCCTGGGATATTTTTAAAGATGCATCTCACGCCTTAACCGATGGTTTCGATGAGAAAGAGCTAAACAAAATTAAACAGACTATTGCAGCTACCCCAGGAGTAGAGTCTATAAAAGATATTAAAGCTCGGATACATGGAAATAATGTATTAGTTGATGTTATTATTCAAGTCAATGGTGACCTGAACGTTGTCGAAAGTCACGAAATTACCGAAGAGGTAGAAGAACGGATGTTGATCGCGCATAAAATTTCACATGTTCATGTCCATATTGAGCCCGTTGAAGACTAAAAGACGCTCTAATCATCCGTGGATGATTAGAGCGTCTCTTTTGCTAAGCAAATGATTGAAATTAAACTGCATTCCAGATGCGATTTACATTATCCATGGCCATTTTAGTTCCTTTTCTACACTCTTCCATACCTTCATATTCGATGGACAGATAGCCATCATAGCCCGACTGCTTCACGATACGTAGAATCTCCCATATATCGAGATCACCCTGTCCAGCGATAGCTCCCCGCAGAAAATTCTGGCCTGCACTTCGGAACCATCCATCCCCTGGATTTCGGTGCTCCGGACGGATATAGAAATCTTTGATGTGAACCATGGAAGCGAGTCCAATATTTTTCTTAACTGCAGTTACAGGGTCTTCATCCACACAGACAAAATTGCCGACATCGAGTGTCGTCTTAAAGTTGGACCGATTTACAGCATGTATCAGTGCTTGCACTCGGTCGCTGGCCTGCACATAATAACCATGATTCTCTACGCTTGTCGTGATATCGTATTGCATGGCGTGATCCGCAATTTGCTGACATGCCCGTGCTATTGTGTCCAAATCATTATTGAAATTAATGATGGATGTGTCAGGACGTGAAGCTACATCATGACGCATCAGTTTGGCACCGAGACGATGGGCACGGTCTACTTCACTAATCACGCGAGCAATTTCCGCTTCATATGCTTCTTCCGAGTCTGTGATGAAGTTAGCTCCGATGGCATAATTAGAGACGGCGATGCCTACTTCAGCTGCCTTCTCACGAATTTGGTCTTCTAGTTCCGGTTGAGCTATGAAATCAAAACCAAACGGAACGATCTCAATATGCTGACCGTCGTTGTCAGCCACCCATTCTACAACATCCAGAATGTTCATCGTACCCGCTTGCATGGCTTGATACAAACTGTAAGAGCTTACGCCTAATTTCATGATGTTATCTCCTCTCAAGATCACAAAAGTATTATAATTCTACATAAGTCATGTCCATAACCTGCTACAACCAGAATGGCCTTTAACCGCGATAACCACGAATAAAATTGACTGCCTTACGAATGTCTTCTTCCGGGTTTACCCCAACTTCTCGCTCTATTGTCAAATAACCTTTATAGCCAATCTCTTGAAGGGCGGCGAAATAAGCAGGGAAATCAACTTTACCTTCACCCAGCGGAACTTCTTCAAATGCTGCACCGGATGATGCCATTTCAGCAATTTTCTCATGATCCATCGTACCGTAACCGAGATATCCATACACGTCTCTTGGATCGATAGGGCGCAGACGTTTCCCGTCTTTAACATGCGTGTGGACAATATAGTCCCGGAGTGTTTTGACGCCTTGGACAGGATCATCACCAGTAACCATGACCATGTTAGCCGGATCGAAGTTGACGGAGACGCCGTTAGTGCTCAAAGTGTCTAGAAAGCTCTTCAGATGTGCTGCCGGCTCTGGACCTGTCTCAATAGCAAAATAGGCATTCATACTTTTCGCGTAAACGCCGAGATCGTCACAAGCCCGTTGCATGGATTCATAAATCTTGCTGTTACGGTCCTCGGGGACAATCCCGATATGAGTGGTTACTACGGAAGTACCAAGATCGAGCGCTAAATCAAGAATACGTTTGGATTTCTCCACTTTGTCAGGATTCGCTTCCGCATCTTGGAATCCATGACCAGCCAAGTCACCACACAGTGCTGAAATTTCCAGCCCTAGTCCTTCGATATAGCTGCGGAGTTCTTTACGTTTCGTTGGGGTAAGAATAGCTGGATCCATTTCCCCGGATACGGCATAAATTTGCACACCTTCGGCTCCTACATCTTTTGCTTTCTTCAATCCTTCCATTACTCCTATACCAAAGCTGTCGACAATAACACCAATTTTGTTGTCCAGTTGCATATTCTCATTCCTCCTCTATAATTTAGAAATAAATTTCCTTGCCCTCTTCGGATGATTTATAAATAGCGTTCAATATTTTGATGATTTCCACACCATCTTCAACAGGACTGTTCGTCTCAATAATACCGAGACAGCTATCAATGAAATGATTAATTTCATTCTGGAAGCTTTCTTCAAAGTCAAAGCCAGGTGTCGTAATTTGCGGTTCGATATTGATCATTGTATTATGTTGCTCCGAAACAATCGACAGATTCGGCTCGATCTCGGCCCCGCCTTTCTCACCATAGATATTAACGGATGCCGAATCTTGCTTGGCATGAAGCGAGAAGCTAACGTCAACTAGTAGAGAGGCTCCATTCTCAAAACGGATCAGCGCGTTGGCCATATCTTCTACAGTGTTGTGCGATGCATCATAATCTGCCGCTTGGTAGAATGAATAATTCTCAATATTAGAACGGTTACCCAGCTTGTTGTACGTATTACCGCTGACCGATTTCACCTTGGGTTTGCCCATGAGATACCAGCACAAATCGATGACGTGTACGCCGATATCGATTAACGGTCCACCTCCAGAACGTTCCTTATCAGAGAACCAGCCTCCAGGATTACCGAGACGACGGATCATACTAGCCTTAGCAAAGTAGATTTCACCCAGGTCACCAGCATCGATAAACTTTTTCAACACAGCAATGTTCGAAGCATGACGGCGAACGTAACCGACCTGTAGGAACTTACCTGTACGGCGTACTGCTTCCTCAACGCGCTCTGCCTCGTCTAGCGTCTTGCAAAGTGGCTTCTCACACAGCACATCCTTGCCAGCCTCCAGCGCAGCGATACTGATCTCCGCATGGGAATTGTTCCATGTACAAATACTGATCGCTTGAATTTCTGGATTGGCCAGAAGTTCACGATAATCGGTGTATACATGAGGAATATTGTATTTATCAGCTGATGTCTGTGCTCTGCTCTCGTTTAGATCGCATATTGCCCATAATACCGCTTTAGAGTTGTTTTGATATGATTGCAAGTGTGATTCCGAAATCGATCCATTCCCGATAAGGCCTATCTTTAGTTGACTCATTGTATGCGTTTACACCCTTTCGCCACACATGCAAATTTGTTATACTATAACAGGTAACTATGCATGATTATGTTTTATTTGTTCATCCACAATAAATTTAACACACTTATTATAAAGGGAGAATGTGCAGGATGACAAAATATATGGACTATATGATCAGTTCCCATCCAATCCGTATTTTTGATCCGATGGTCGATCCCAGCAAGTATAAAATTAAGTCGCTTACGATTACAAATGCGGGTCATTTGCCTGGGAGAACATTACAGCGCAATGACGCCAAATTCAATGACTGGGCTTTCGTATTGATTACGGGAGGAAGCGGTTATTACCAGGTGAACGGTGGCGAGCGGCAGGAGGTAGAGGCTGGATCTTGGTTTTGTCTGTTTCCTGAAGCATTGTTTAACTATGGCCCGCATGCGGGCGGATTCTGGGACGAGTATTATTTTACTGTGCAAGGAAATCGCATAACGGAGTGGCTTCAGAATTGGCTAATGGACCCGTCTTTGATAAAAAATGCCGTCTTTGATGATTCACTACTTCATAAGATAGAAATCATGTTCATGCTGATTGACAGTGGAATTCCAAGCAATCTGGATCGTGCTTCGATGCAGCTTGAATCGTTTATATACGAGCTTGTTGCTGGGGCGGATGAGAGTGAGTCAGGTAATCGCGGTGGGTTCGTATTGAAAGTCATTGAGGATATTTCTCGATCGCTCTATTTACCACAAGATACGAAGGAAATGGCTTCTAGATACCACATTTCTGTATCGACGTTGCGCAGAATTGTTCAAGAGTACACCGGCTATCCATTAAATGAATTTCTTCATCGGCTCAAGGCAGCGGAAGCCCGAAATATATTGCTGAATACGGAAATGACGGTGAAGGAGATTGGCGAGGCTCTTGGCTATAAAGATACGTTTTATTTCTCTAGAGTGTTTAAGAGAATCACAGGGGTGTCCCCAAGGCGCTATCGGAATCGAGGAGGACAATAGTTCTCGCTGATGGTAAATCCATAAGTAAGTTTAAAGGGTTTCATATTGGGTTAATTACTCTATAGATAATTATGTGGGTTAACAAATGGTGAACTTCGGAACTTTAACTAATCTTAAACGTATCTTAAGCTATCACTAAGGTTCGATGTTTATAATAAACATAACACCTAATAACAATTGAAATACATATTGGAAAAGAGGTCTTTTATGAATTCGAAGCGAATTATTATTGTCGGCACCATTGTATTTGCTATCACAGTCGGCGGAGCTTCATGGAATAACAATGTGATTGCAAGTTCTATCACTAAATCCCTTAACACAACCACTCCTGTCCAGGATGATTTACTTCAAGTGTTAGATCTCTCGTCAGATGATGAAATCTATGACGCCCTATATAACGGTAAGACACTAGCTGATATTGCTAAAGACAATGATGTAGATGTTCAGAATGTCATTGACTTACAAGTGGAGGAGTTAACCGAACAACTTAAACTTCGTCTAGCTAACGGAAGTCTTACGCCTGAACAATATGAAGAACAAAAGTCAGAAATACGCGATATTATTACGAAAAGCGCGTATGGCTTGAATAATTAATAAGGGATTTGTTATAGTCAATCTATAAAAAGGTACTGACCCACATGGGTCGGTACCTTTTTATAAATAATGAGTTACTTGCGACCATAGTCGGCTTTAATCTCTCCCCATTCTTGGGTTTGCCACTTGAGTACCTTATTGCCATAGCTGTTGGTATCTAACCAATTCAGAGCTCGATCTACGAGTTCCCAGACTTCTTGAGTGGATTCGTCACGCTCTAACGTTGTCGCCACATGCTTCTCTCTTACCCATTTTAGAGCTGTTCTAGAGTCACTATATACTGTCTTTAGACTTCCCTCTTTTTTCAAATAAGCAAGAGAATGAACCACAGCTAAGAATTCACCCAAGTTATTCGTACCTTTGCTTATTGGACCATGAGAGAAGATAACCTCACCCGTCTGAGTGTTCACACCTCGATATTCTATCGGTCCCGGATTCCCTCGGGTTCCCACATCGACTGAAATGCTATTATAGTCAATCTCCTCCTCAACGGAAGTAGAGCTTTTTTTACTTGTAGGCTGCTTCTGCTTGGTATCCGGTTGCTTTATTCCCCAGTGCTTCTTCCAACCATCCTTGTAAGCTTGTTCCGCTTCTCCCTGAGAGCTGTAGGACTTATATTTTGCATCTTTGAATTTAGCGGTATGTTCTTGGCACGCAGCCCAAGTCGAATAAACCCCAGGTTTATTGCCAACCCATACAACATAGTACTTTTGCTTAGCCACGTATCATTTCCTCCTGCACATTTCTTAATCTTCTCCCACGAAGGAAGGCATGTTTAGACTGATTATACCACAAGGGAGTATCCTAATATATTTCAGATGTTGACACTGATTACCTTCAGTGTTATGTTGAACACAGATAGGCATTCCGTGATTTCTTTCATGGAGTGCCTATCTGTATTTTGAAATATTTTTTACATTTAATGTTAAAATGGTGGGAAGGGAGGGCGATGCATCATGATTCAGGTGAAAGAGTTCGCGGATACGGATACAGCTTATGCTGAAAAAAGAGCTAACGATTTCCTAGCTGATCTAACAGATGATCAAGTCATCAATATTTGTTACGGATCTACTATCAAATCAACACCGTCTGGTACAGCCTATCAAAGAAGCACCATTCTAGTTGTTTATAAGAAAAGTAAGACCTAGTAAGGCGAGAAAGGGATGTACACACTTGAAATTGCAATTTAATTTGCGAAAGACCACAACGAATGAACGATACGAAGTTTTCTTTAAATTCGTTTCTATCGCAGCTACGGCATGTATTATTATTATAGCATTAGGCTATGCCGTATACTTTCTGAATAAATAACTAATACGATCTAACATACGTTAACCAATAACGGCATGGAGGCTGTCTATGAAATCACTAGCGCTTGACCAGCTTGTTATGACACAAAGTAGGATCTTCAATGAACCATAGTTAATGTATACAAACCAAAGCAGCCCTCATGGGCTGCTTTGTCGTTTCATTTATATTTGTTTCTCAACAGAACCATAGTTCATATATTTAATTTCCTCTATTTTTACTTCAATCTTCCCAGAAGGAATGTGAAGTTGATAGACCTCATCCCTTCGCTTCATCAGTAATTGAAGTCCTATAGGAGACAACCATGAAATCTTATTCTCATTCGGTTCTGACTCATGGGGAAAAACAATAATATATGTTTCAGTACAGTTGTCTTCTACATAATTTAGCCTCACTTGACTGCCGATCAGTACGGTAGAATTTAAATATTCTGGAATAAGTTCTGCAAGTAAGGTTTCTAATGTTGCAGAATAGTCTGTAATGATCTGTTCCAACTTATTTCTGTCTTGACTAGAGTTCGAGTAATATTGATTCAACAAATGTTCTTTCTCTTCATCAAAGAAACAAAGTTGATGAATTAACTGGCTTCTTGAGCCTTGTAGCAATACACTATGGCTCATAGTAAATTTCCTCCCCTGTATGAGATTTTACCACTAGAGCATTCAAATCATGCTTTCTCATGCCATTTCCTCCTCATAAAAATATAGACCTCCTCATTAGGAGATCTTAGGTTATAGTATCAAATTCTATCTGCTATAGCTAACACGAAAATAATAATAATTCCATTTTTTGAAACATTTTCATAATCATTCGAGTCTAACTATATATACCCCATTATTAAGGAGGAGATTAGATGTCTCAACATATACACGCGAACGTTATCATTATAGGTGGAGGTACTGGAGGTTGTGCCGCTGCGCTAGCAGCTGCACGTTCAGGTCAATCCGTCGTCATGACTGAAGCTTATGATTGGATTGGAGGACAGCTCACGAGCCAAGCAGTGCCTCCAGATGAGAGTCGGTGGATTGAACAATTCGGTTGTACTGCCAGCTACAGAGCCTTTCGAGATGGCGTAAGAGACTATTACCGTCGTTTCTTCCCACTTACCGAACAAGCCCGAGCCAGAACAGCCTTCAATCCTGGAAATGCTTGGGTTAGTCGCTTATCTCATGAACCTCGTACAGCGCTAGCAGTACTACAAAACATGCTCGCACCGTATGTTCATAGTGGTAAGCTTCGAATATGGACTGGATATCATCCTATTTCAGCTGAAACAGAAGGGGATGATATCCGATCCATTAAAGTAAAAGGAAATGATGGAGATACACTCATATTAACCGGACAATATTTCATAGATGCAACAGAAGAGGGCGATGTTCTGCCCCTAGCAGGTGTAGAATACGTGACAGGAGCAGAATCAATAACTGACACAGGCGAACCGCATGCCTTAGCTGGAGCAGCTGACCCTCAGGATATGCAAGCTTTCACCCATTGCCTAGCCATGGACTATACTCCAGGAGAGAACTATACCATTTCGAAGCCGAAGGAATATAACTTTTGGAAGGACTATCAAGCTGACTTCTGGCCTGCACCCCAGCTCAGTTGGACGGTTCCTTCACCACAGACTCTAGAACCTGTTACTTATGCTCTTATGCCAGGTGAAGCCTCCTACCCACTCTGGACTTACCGCCGTATTGTGGACAAAGCTAATTTCTTACCGGGGACATACTCCGCAGATATCAGTATTATCAATTACCCACAGAACGACTATTGGCTTGGCTCCATTATTGATGTACCCGCAGAAGAACGAAAGCGACATCTTAGGAGTGCGAAGCAACTCACATTATCATTGCTCTACTGGATGCAGACGGAAGCACCTCGTGCAGATGGCGGAATAGGTTATCCAGGATTACGCCCTCGTCCAGATGTAACGGGTGCAGAAGATGGTCTTGCTCAAGCACCTTATATTCGGGAGTCACGCCGAATTCACGCTGAGTTCACGATATTGGAACAGCATCTGAACCCAGATTGTCGTACAAATGGAAAAGCTGAGGTTTACCCAGATAGCGTAGGCATTGGAAGCTACAGAATCGACCTACATCCGAGTACCTCACTGCGTTCCTTTATTGATGTCTCATCTCTTCCATTTCAAATCCCACTTGGAGCATTGCTTCCTGTGCGCGTGAATAACCTTCTACCCGCAGCGAAGAATATCGGCACAACCCATATCACTAATGGCTGCTACAGACTTCATCCAGTAGAATGGAACATCGGGGAAGCCGCCGGCATGCTCACTGCATTCTGTATAGAACGGAATGTTCAACCCCGTGCAGTTAGAAATACACCTGATCTGCTGCAAGCATTCCAGACTCGTCTGAAGAATAATGGATTCGAGTTGACGTGGCCTTCTATTGGGGCTGTATAAAAAGTGCGGACGATCAATTAAAATCACATAAAATACCCCTCAAAACCACTTATAAAGTGGAACTGAGGGGTATTTTGATATGTGCCTCTACTACATTGATTACTATTACTTATTAACTATTTGTTGATAGCATAAATATAAAATGTATGCGGGTCCTTGTTAGAAACATTAAACCAAATTTCACCATCACCAACCATGACCCCTTGGTAATTCACGAAGGTATTCTGTACCTCCTGATTCTTCAATGCCTTTTGCACTTTGTCTGTCATAATCTGATCGTACTCATTGATAAACTGTTGCTTGGTCTTAATGACGGCTGTCTTGCCATTGCTATTTACATTCAAAGGATAATGAACAAGATCCGCAACTCCTGCTTTATCTCCATCAGCAACACGCTTTTGAACTTTACTGAAAAAAGCTTCAAATTCTTGTGGATACTCAATTCCCGCTACTTCATAACGGTTCGTTGTTGTCGCCCCATTACCAATAAGAACGGTTTGAGTTGTACTATCCCATCTCACAGGCTGATCTAATGCATCAGCTACAGCCCTGAGAGGTAAATAAGTCGTATTTTGAACCATAAAAGGTTCATTATTACCCGTTAATTGTACATCTTCTCCGTTTACAACCACTTTGATATCATTATATAATGCGTTTATTTTCTTAGAAACGGGACTAGCCCACGCAGCTGATGAAGCGAGAATTAAACTCGTACTTACAACACCGAATACAAAACCTTTCATTTTATCCTTATTCACCATGATTAATTCCTCCAATTATACATAGTATGGCCTGTCTATGATGACATTACTATCTGCTGTATATCCTATTCGCATCTAGAGAATAAAAAAAGACACCCGCTAGGTGTCTGTTCTACATCATTCTTCAATATCGGAATAGGCTACTTATTCTTCACGATCTCATCTATTTCACTTTTTAACAGCAAGTACCTATGAGCACTTCTCATAATCTGCATTTTAGTTAGGTTATTTTTATCCACATAGACTTTCATTTGATCTTTAGATAGACCTAACATATTCCCTGCTTCCGTAACTGTCAATACAACTTCATTACTTGTTTCATTGAAGGTTTTTCTTAACTTTTGATTCCAATCTTCAAATACATGCATCTATTGACAACCTTTCTTATTCAATCTGAATATGTCTAGTATATCACGAACCACGTTTTCACGTTCCATTAACTTATATTATAAACGAGAAAACTATTGGTATTTTATTCTGTTCATTTGTACAGGGTCCAGAAAACGGTATGTTTTATAATAAATCTGTAAGAATAATTATTCGAATAAGAAATGGGGACTTCAAACTACTTCACTACACCTTCTAGCTTCAAAACTTCCATTCTTTTCTAAATATGTAGAGATCTGATATGTAATGAGTTATAACCATTTGTCGAAATTATTCCAATCCATCCTAATATTTAAATTACATTGACACGCATAGTAATATGTAATACATTGTACTTAAGAGGTGAAGAATGTGACTAACGCTAATATTAGCCCTGAGTTAATCCGCGGGCATGTAGATACTATTATTCTTCGTGTGTTATGTGAGAGCGATAACTATGGATACGAAATTATAAAGGCCATTTCTAAATACAGTCATGGACAATATGAACTGAAAGAACCTTCACTTTATAGCAGCTTAAAAAGGCTTGAATTTCAGAAACTAATCGCGTCATATTGGGGTGATGAGAGTCAAGGAGGCAGACGAAAGTACTATGCTGTGACCCCTTTGGGCATTGAAAATTATGAAGCCAATGTTGCAGCTTGGAAGATTGCCAAAGACTTAATTGACCAGCTTATAGAAAAGAAGGAGGAACACTTATGAATCGGTTACAGCAACACGTCGAGCATTTATTCTCAAAATACAAAGAGAACAAACAAACTAAAGAGTTGAAATATGAGATTGTATCGAACCTCGAAGCTAAAGTATCGGATTTAACAGCAGGCGGAATGGCAATGGAGCAAGCGATAACGATTGCCATTGACAATATGGATTCCATCGATGGTTTAATTGATGGTAATCCACAGATATATATCCACAGATTTCAGATGGAGCTTGTACAGATCGCCTTAATGTATACGCTGATTGCGTGGATATTGACTATACCTCTTGGAATCTTAGATACGACAAAACCACTTAGCTTATTTCTATTTATGTTCGTTATTGTACTTGGTCTGGTCTTCCTACTCTTAAATAGAAACAAGCAAAATCATTGGCTCAACAAAGTCTCTACTCTCCCTGTACTATCCTTCTTACGATACAGAAGAATCATTTGGATCATTTGGGGATTGTTTATGGTTGCATCCATTACAGCTAGAACTGCACTTCAATTTGGAAGCAACATTTGGTTTATGAGACCTATACACATCGATGGACCCTATCAATTTGCTGTCACAGCTATTCCATTCCTCTTTCCTATGATCTCCATCATCGTACCGTTACTGTTCAATAGTGCTCTAAAGCTTTTGCATAAATATGAAGTGGGTGCCTCTTATGAAGACTAGAAATATCGTGATCATTTGCTTGTTGCTTGTCGGCGTGATTTCATTTGGAATCTTACATGGGATTGTTATGCCACAGCTTGCTGAGAATGAGAAAGAATATTCTGAAGATCAACAAGACCCGATAACACATGATGTGACATCCGTGCTGAAATATAGCAACAAATATATGGGTAACTCTTCGAACATAGCGAATCTTGTTGGTTCATTGCCCTTAGGTAATATAGACAAATCATTTCAACTGTTTCCCGATGTATTCACTTTAGAAATAAATTTCAAAGAAGATATCTCGAATATGAATAAAAAGCACCTAGAGACATCATTAATATACAATGCTACCGCTGCATTTTCCTTAATCGATAACCTTGAAGCTATTCACTTTATTTTTGATGAAGCTTCTTATAAAGTTACGCGCAGTGCTGTTGCACAGTGGTATGCAGTGGATGACCTATCTTTCCTAACCGATAAAACGACTTGGCGTGAGCTAGTCCAGAGCAAACTTACCAATGACCACTATGTATCCGATTGTATGAATACGATATTCCTTAAGGAATAGAAAAGTTCAAGTTCGCTCCCTCTTTCCCCCGCGCTATTTTGTCAGGATATCCAAGCGCACAAAATAGCTAGTCAGTCAAATCAAGGATTTAACTAACTAGCTTAAATTCAAAGCCTCAGATGCTCAACTATTTTGCGACAACTTACTTAGCAACTACTAATATTGACAGTTTTTTAAGAGTTCGGACGGTCCATTTCCAGACCACTAAGAGCCTCAGGCCGTTATAGTAAAAACCAATCCGGAAAGTGCCTTTTCAAAAACTTCAACTTCACTTCCGTTTGAGCGGACTCCCCGCCTTCATGACCATTAAAGGGGTAGATCACCATTTCTTTCTCACCGGGAATTCGATTATACGTTGCAAAGTACATTTGGGCAGGACACACATCATCCTTCAAACCTACGGAAGCAAGAACCCTGCACTTAATTCTATCAGCCATATTCATAGTGTCGAAATAGCTCAAATTATCTATAACCAAATCCGTTTGGTTTGGGTGCTTTTTAAGTAATTCAGCGATACTTGAAAAGGCACCATGATATCCTTCAACACGACGTACCAGATTACTACTACTTGGTACGTCAACCATAGCGAGTACAGGTCTGTCATCCAAGGCAGAGACTGCCATTCCAAGTCCCCCTCCCTGACTTCCTCCTTCTATTACAATTTTGGTAACATCGATTTCCTCTTGTTCACATGCAAAATCAATAGCCTTCAAGCAATCCATATACACGAAACGATAATAATATTCGTATTTATCGAGAACGCCTTTACTGGCAACATTGTGTGCAAACCCGTGATTAGAAGCTGCATGGTTACCCGTTATGCCTCCTTGATCACGGCAATCCACCGAAATAACCGCGATCCCCATATTAATCCAATGCATAAACTCCGAAGGTTGTCCTCGATTTCCAGTAAAACCATGATAATGAATCAAGCATGGATACTTATCTTTCTTCACAAAGGTAGGTACAATATACCATCCATTAATTCTCGTATCATCCATCCCGTTATATGAAATAGAATATACCTTAACATAAGTACTCGGATAATCAATCAAGGTTCTTTCGGCATCGAGCGGAATAGCCTTGGTTTCTTGGATCGTCTTTTCCCAAAACTCATCAAAATCATCTTTCTTCGTCAATACGGGAAGGTAGTTATACAAATCCTTCGTTACATCCTCCATATAGCTCACAATTACCATATCCTCCTCTAAAAAAGATAGCCTCGCGACATTAGCCGAGGCAGTCTATACTCTTTTATATTTTAATAAATCCACCCTCAAATGCAGTGAATCTCGCATAATCTTGGCTTAGAACTTCTCCGACAGGCTTCATCGTCTTTCTGTCCATATGATAAATTCCGAATGTATCAATCCATTTGTTATGATTCACATACCAATCATACATGATCCAGAAGTCGATTCCGACAAGGAAGCCTTCTGGGTTCAAGGTAGCCTCACCGTCATCCGAAATGACAGCCCGCTCCATTAAGGCTTGCAGCGTTTCGCTGTACGTCTTGACTTGTTCAGCCGCCATTGAATCACCATTTGAGGACCAGTGTCCGAATTCGGTATTCCAAACAGGCTTGTCCGGCCACAACTCATGCGCTTTCTGTAGAAAGTCCCGCGTACCATCATAGTACGTACTACCGTGGAAAATCCCGAAGTACATCGTCCATCCCGCCATGTCGAGTGGCTCCATGGAAGGGTCATGCGCGCCTGGTTGATCTGCAGCAGCACTCTGCGTGGTCAGACGGCCATCTGCGTAATTTCCCTTCAAATCCTTCACAAGACGTTTGTTATATTCGGTGCGAAGCTCCACCTCGATGGATTCATTCTGGGTGCTCCACATAAGAACAGATGGGCGATTGTACTGGGAGAAAATCATCTCACGCCACATTTGATCAGGTAGCCTCTTCTCCTCCTGAACCTCGAAATGCTCGCGTGTAAACTGCCATAGCGGAATTTCACTAACGGTAGCAAGGCCAAGCCGATCCGTCAGTACTGCCGTGTACACATGGTTCGGATAGTGTGCAGTCCGCACGAAATTCACGTGCATCACTTGTCTCATTTGCACGAGATCGTCACGTATTCTCTCCCATGCTGCGGAACGTCCTGTATCCGGCCATTCTTCATGACGAGCAATTCCGCTCAGGAATACCGGGCGTCCATTCAGCAGGAGACGCGTTCCTTCCGTTGTTACGGTACGAATACCAAATTGCGTAGCGAAACGGTCAACAGGGTTGGATTTGCCCAGTTCGGTGACTGTAAATTCCGCAACATACAACTCCGGCTTCCAAAATGCCCATAAGCGAGGTTCACCAATTTGCACGACAGTCTCAACTACTTTAGTCTCATAAGGATCCATTACAACCGTCCACGACATTACGCCGTCCCAAGATGTTTGGGAATCGATAATATCCGCGGCGAATGGAGAACTCATGAAACTTTTGCACTCGCGATTAACATCGAAGAGTTCACCATTGATTGTTGCCTCGACCGCCAAAGGCCCGCGATTCTCCAAAATGATGCTAAATCTTACGTGTCCCTCCACATCCAGTGGAACTGCATTCACTCTCGCTATATGGCAGAAGGATGTTCCACTTATATATAAATCATGAATTACTCCAGTATAGTTAAAGAAATCCGTCCCCGCCGTCGCCGGTATCACATCCGTACGGCTGCCCCATGGAGGATTATCTATACGAAGTGCGATAGTATTGACCTCACCAACCTTCACAAAGGGAGTCAAATCTAATGCGAACGGTGTAAACCCGCCTTCATGATATCCAACCCAATGTCCATTCACCCATACGTCCGCCACATAACTGATGGAGAGCGCATGCAGTGTTACAGACTTATTCTCCCATTCTGACTCCAGATTGAACGTTCTCCGATACCAAACGCCATCCTCATACGTTTCACTAGACTTCGCTTCCTCTATCCCCTGAAGCTCATTCTCAGGGAATGGGAGCTTTCGCGTCTCCCAATCCCCATCATTGAAATGAACCTCCGTACGACCTTGTATCTCCTCATACAAGCGCTCGAACCATTGATCATTACGCTCAGATAACGAGAAATCATGATCTGCTTGGAATCTCTCCTTCTTCCAGATGCCTGCCAGATCGAGCTTCAGGCGTTTCTGAGCATCAAAAGATGGTACCGGTATGCCACTCTGAAAAGGTACGGACAATCCATCAATTTCACGCAATTCCATTGTTGTTTGAATCATCTTACTCACATCCTGCTGTTTTATTTAGGCACACGATCTAGACCGTAATCGCCGTTGTCAGGCTGATAGACTCTGACATAATCAATTTCGAACGTTTGTGGAAAAACCGTTGTTTCATCCGGATACCCTGGCCAATTACCGCCAACTGCCAAATTCATCTGCAAGTAAAATGCACGATCGAATGGTGCAGGATACAGTTCATTGTTCGATCCCTCATCCTTGCGTGTAAACCATGATGTTGTCTGGTAGTATTCCTTATCGTCGACATACCATCTCATTTCGGTGGGTGTCCACTCCAGAGCAAACTCATGAAATTGTTCAGCGAACGATCCTTCGTTCAGCTTCATTTGGTCACCTTTATAGTAATGAGGATTGCCCATATGCAAAGTGCCGTGCACCTGATTCGGCACATGACCGAGATATTCCATAATGTCGATTTCTCCACTGCTCGGCCAACCGCCGTATTTCTCCATATCCATCGGCATCATCCAAATAGCTGGCCACATCCCTTTTCCAATGGGTAATTTCGCGCGAAATTCGAACCGGCCATAGGTCCAATCCGCCTTACCCTCCGTAATCAGCTTGGCTGAAGTGTACGGCTTGCCTTCATGCTCCTGCTTCAGAGCCTTGATTACTAGCTTTCCGTTATCGATATACGAGTTGGCTGAATCATTCGTATAAAATTGATCCTCATTATTACCGAAGCCCCAGCCACCCGTTTGGTGCTGCCACTTCATCGTATCGATTTCTCTGCCGTCAAACTCATCATTCCATACGAGCTTCCAGCCGTTCTTTTCCTGTGGAATTTTTGTTTGGTTATCTATTGTATTGCACCCCACTAATAACATGATGAAAACCATTGCACTACACACCGTTTTTCTGAGATTCTTTACACGATCACCCAATTATTCTCCAGTTATACCCGAACGCTCTACACCTTCGACAAACCACCGCTGAAGGACAAAGTACAACACGAGTAGCGGCGCGATCGTCAGGATTGTTCCTGCAAGTCTAATGGCTTCATTTAGCTGGCTTCCTGGGCTACCAGGCGGATATACCTTATTGTAGCTGTCGGTAAATTGCTGTAGCTCAAGCGGCAATATCGTCAGCTCATTGCCGAAATAGAGACCAGCCAAATAGGTTTCATTCCAGTACCAAACGAACGAGAACAAGAAAACAATAATGATTGCGGGTACAGACATCGGCACAGCAATTCTATAAAATATTTTCAAACTACCCGCACCATCAATCTCCGCAGCCTCCTCAAGGACTGTCGGTATGGTCTTGAAAAACTGATAGAAAATAAGAATGAATAATGCACTCTTCAACCCTTGTCCCAATATAGCCGGGTAAATAAAGGTTTCCAACGAACCAAGCAGTGCATATTTTTTGAAAAGCAGGTAGGTTGGCATCATTGTAATTTGTGACGGAATGACGAAGGTTGCAAGCATTAATACAAATAGTAGCTTCTTACATGGAAACTCAAATCTTGCAAAACCGTAACCGATAATTCCGCACGCTATAGTTTGTAGCAGAGCTGGAAGTCCAGCAACGAGAATCGTCTGCAATAGCGTATTTCCGTAATCCAGAACATGCCATGCCTTCGTATAATTCTCGATATACAGCGTGGAAGGTACCCATTTAATCATAGAATTAAGCAAATCATCCAAGCTCATGAAGCTGTTGACCAACATGAAGAGCATCGGATATAAATAAACAAAGCCGATGGCGATGAGAAGGAGATACACCAACGCCTTAAACACGAATCCGTCATTTTCTCCCATCCCAAACAGCAGCTTTCGGATCTTGATAGACGTGTCTATCGTTCGTCTTTTCCACATGGGGTTCTCCTCCTTACCGCTTCTTCAGGCTCAGCAATCCAGTCCAGATCGCAAGCACGAGAGTAATAATAATGAAATAGATCCACGCTACCGCAGTAGCATAGCCGAAGCCGGTTATCGTACTGAACATATTGTTCTTAATCAAAATAATGATCTCATTCAGTGCGAACGTCGAGACGTAAACGATTGAATAGATGACATTGACAATGACGAGCGGCATGAGCATCGGAAGCGTTACCTTCCAGAACGATTCCCAAGGAGATGCTCCGTCTATGCGAGCCGCCTCGTACAGAGATTGATCGACCTTCTGCAAGCCAGCCAAGAAAATAAGTATTTGTACACCGGAGAACCACAAAACCATAATGATCTGCGTAAATAAATACATAATGGGCTCAGCTATAAACGGACTCAAGGTGTTCTCTATCATGGTGAACATGCCATACTGTTCAATATTCGGTATCGATGTGGCACCCTGACTTAGCAGCTCGTTAATAACCGGACCGCTCGTGATGATAACCGGAAGGAAAAAGATCGTTCTAAATATCCCACGGAATTTAATTTTTTGATTGATCAAAAGAGCAATGATTAAAGAAAAAACGATGATGATCGGTATATTAAGCGCCATTTCCTGCAAATATTTTAATATCTTTTCTATGAATACCGGATCTGAGAAAAAGGCGTATTTATAGTTTTCCAGACCGATATACACCGTCTTAATTCCAACTGGCGTAATCTTCACTTGATGGAAGCTGAGAAACATAGAGTGAATCATCGGATACAACGTAAAGATTAGAAACCCGACAATCCACGGTGAGACGAACGTAAGCCCGATGATCGCCTTTCTACGTTTATTCGTTATTTTCATTTTAGCCATCAGCGGTTCACCTCGATTACTTGAAAGCCTTTTGCTGGCACACTGATATTTCCCCTGTGATAGTCACGGCTCGTGTAGTTGACGATAACGGCCATTCCGCTGTCGTAAATTACCTGTACAACACCGTCTTCGAGCACTACCCTATCTTCCATCGCTGCATCTCTTACGGGTTGCAACGCTTCATTCAGCATTCGATACGTTTCTGCCATAGGTTCGCGCCAATCCTCATAGGAGGATGTGTAGACATCGTTGGAATTCGTATTTTTGAGCTTGTAAGAAGACTCATGAGTCAAGTAATACGAAGGAAACGACGCCGTTTCGATCATTCGCAGAAGATTCGTTTGCGGATTGGCAAAAAAATTGCCGTATGGCGCATAATAGTCCTTGTAGCCCTTCAGCACCATTTGTACGAATGGTACCGTCTCACTAATATAAATGTACTGTGAAGAGTCTATCGGAACGTCTAAAACTTGATTTGCATAAGGAAGCATATAATCGTTCGCTCCATACATCAGCACAGAAGGGACAGCCTTCGAGAGCTCATTCATAGCAGCCAAATAAGTTTCTGCTGTATGACTGCGGCTTGAAGTGTTCCCATTGACCATTTCGGAGAACAGCACCGAACCCGTCGAGTCCACAGCTACACCCGATATGTTCTGATCCGTATATTTCTTCATATTTTGCTGTACAATCCTACTCGTGTTATCCGCAGATAGATAATACATCTTGTCATAAACCTGCTTGTAAGTCGGCAAAGTCAGAATCGACTTATCTATTTTCTTAGCTGCATCCGATTGTGCAGAGAAACGTTTGGACGATTCGTAGGCTACTGTAAAATCGCTGTATAAATGAAGTTTCCCACCCTGTTCCGAGATTTCTGTAGCGAGCCGCTGGAAGTCACTACTAGAGCCGATCTCCTTCTCATATTTGACGGGAGACGGACTACTTCCAGACAGACCGCCTTCGTTCCATCCTTTAAAGACGACGTTCATATTCCCGATTCCACTGTGCCTCATATCCTTCAGCATTTCTTCCAGTTGGCCGACAGTAGTTAACGGAATAAGTCGTTTCGAGAGCATACCCTTCTCTGTTTCCGCTCCGAGTACATCTACTTGTATTGGAATGGCTTCATCCCTGTCTTCCTGTTTCTTAAGAGCATCCTTGTCTACTAAGTAGCTTCGATACATCTTGGCCATACCTGTATAACTGGCGTTCTTCCCATTCAGAAACGTATAGCGAATCTGCATATCCTCCGGGTGTCTCATCTTCTCGAAGACAACGATACCTCCCAACGACCTGCTCGTTGGCTGCAGATAGGACTCTCGAGATAGAAACTGTACGCCCGTCCAGTTATATGGCGTATTCACACCGTTCGGGTATGCTAGAAGCTTCGCATTATATTGGCCCTTCTCTACGATACCGAACAATCCGTTTCCGCCTTCTCTGTGGACAATACCAAATACTGGATATTGTACAGTGTTTGGCGGGTTAGTAAAGACGTCAGGACTAACCGTCTCAATTCCCTCGTTTACCCCGTATATCTTTGCTTCATACGGGATTTTGAATTTACCTTTATTGTCTGCAAGACGGATCAGCGCCCCGGGTCCATCAGGGATGAACATATAACCGTCCTTCTCATCCGCTTTGGTAGCGCCGAGGAAAGGATAGACGTAAACAGATCCCAGCTTGATCTGATCCCCTTCAATTATGCTTTGCTGCGGAATATGGACGACCAATTGATCCTGCTCCAGCCCAACCTGGAGTTCCATTCCGAGCTTCAAATTATTTAACCGGATAATGGCTTTGAATCCATTATCGATAGGCTCGAACGTAATTGACTTATTTGTCTGTGATACTAAATCTGTTCTTGTCGAGTTGGGTTTGCCCTTTTCAAAATATTGTAATGATAATCCCGACGACATGAAGTTGGTCCATGATTCATTGGAGTCCTTATCGATAATTTCGGAACACCATATATATCCAGATGCTTTATCCACAACTTGGATAGACAAATTTTGTTCCTTGAGTCGTAGCTCGAGTCGGTCATTCTCCGCCACTTTCCGGTATGAGGATGACAGAGGTGTTCCCTTCCCTCCGTTTTCTGGGAATACCTCCTGTAGCTCAGAATCGGTTGCTACTTCCATATTTCCAACAGCAGGTTTCTTGTCCATAAACATAAAACACACTATAGTTACGGCTGCCAATACGATGCAGACTGTTACGATAGTCTTTATCCATTTAGAGTTCCGCACGTACCATCAGCTCCCGTATGACAGAATAAACAAAATCGTACACTTGATCGAGTAATACATACACGATAAATAACACTAGACTCAGAATCAACATGCCAAACACTGTAGTCAAAATATTACGAATCGTTTCGCTTACAGAGAAATCGTGGATTTCCTTAACCATCATAAACATGATCACAGTGCACCAAACTATGATAATTGCGTTCGGAAAACTAAAAAGGAACGCATCATTATAGGTCAGCACATTTGAGATTATGACGATGATTGGACTAAACATTAGGTATGGCGCCATCGCATAAATAGTCCCTATATACACCTCGGAAAATTTACCTTCGCCTTCATTGATCGTACTGACCAAGTAGTTTGCGATAACCCAAAGTGCAAATGGTGCAAAAACCTTCGCAATTTCTTGAAGTAAAACCAAGTTGGATGGCTCCACGTTGTTGAAGATAAATCCCGTATAATACAACGAAAATATATATTGCAAGAAGAAAAGGGCATATAAACATGTAGCAGACCCTAAGGAAGTTCTCTTCTCTTCCTTAATGCCATAAAATCCGTCAAATGGATTCTTAATAAACTGGAATATATATAATACTTGACGAACAAACGATGCTGATAGCAATCGTTGTTTCATTCGAATCAGCGGTTCCAACATGTTGGTTTTACGCTGTAGCCATCGCAACAGAAACCGTAACACGAACCATGATATTAATCCGTAAAACACATAAATCAGGTTATTTTGAAGCCATCGGTTGCGCACTTCCCAAAAAGCATTTGAATACCCTTCTTTATCGTTCGCAATCACATATTCCTCAATCGCCTTGGTGTATAATTGCTGCTTGTAGTAAGCGTCTGCCAGGCCTTTATGAGCTAGGTCGAATAGATTGTTCTGTCTCAATACCTGCATCCACGGTTCTCGGCTTTTGATGTAATGGCCTTCCTTATACAAATCCAGCGCGTGATGAACGAGATTCGTAAATTCAGTTGGCTCAAAAATTTGAATGTTATTTCTTTCTTTATCAATGACGTAAATATTGTCTCGCGAATCCAACGCGATACCAGCGGCATTCTGGAACAAGCCGATTCGCGACCTACCGTCATCAGGTGCACCGAAAGAGAACAGCAAATGGCCTTCCGTATCGAATTCATAAATAAATCCATTTTGACTAATCGTATATATATTTCCGCTCTGTGAAATAAAAATATCTGTATATTTCGGTTCAAACGTCATATCCGTTGGAAGCAGATTAAAGCCGGAAATGTTAAAACGTTTGACAGACTTGCCATCATCCCCCTGTGTAATCGTATAGATTAACCCTTTGTCATCAATGGCCGTGTTTGTTGGAGAAGGCGGCACATTCTGGAATAGCTTCTCCCGCTGTGCATCGGTGAAGATAAACCGCTCTAGCATCATTCGTAAGCCCGCTTGGGATTCGTTGCTTCCGAAATACCCGAGGAAGTCGCCGTGCGAGCTCATTTGAACGATCCCATTGGTCGTACCTTCGCTAATAATGTATACATTACCGCGCTTATCTACCGTTACCTTTAATGGTTTGAATGGACTCTTCTTCGCGAATAGGGGAGAGTCCGGACGATCGAACGTTTGCTTCACTTCACCGTCCTCGCCAAACTTTATGACTTGGCCGAGTCCGCTGTCAGCTGCGTATACAGACCCCTGATGATCAACAAACACTCCCGTCGGCGTCTTCAGCACTTTCTCACCCATAGTACGAAGTAAGTTTCCTCCTTCATCGATGATAACGATGCGGCTGTTGTTCGTATCCGCCACATAAATGCGGTCGCGAGCGTCTATATAGATGTCGGAAGGTCCGGAAAATTCCAGCTCTCCCACTTTCTCAATTGAACCTATAGGATAATAAGCGTCCTGGGTTCGAACAAACTGCCTGTTATGGTCTTCCGTATAGGTTTTGGAAGGCGCCTCCGCCAATATTACGGATGAGGGCCAGGTCCATAAGAAGACGACGAGAACAAGCAACAATATCTTGCCGAATTGTTTTCTCATGATTGTCTCCTCTATTTCAGGCCTGAATGTGCCATTGTGTTCATAACTTTACTTTGTAGCAGAACGAAAATGATAAGGTTCGGAATGAACATAATTAGAGAAGCGGCGGCCGACATCCCTTGACCAGCAACTGTATTTCCGGATGATGATACGATCGTGCTCATAAAGAAAGACAATGTCTTTAGGCTCTCATCATTCACATAGTAATTCGACGTCTCGACATTGTTCCACACCGCTTGGAAAGCAAGAATCGCAACAGTTGCAAGCGCTGGCTTGATAATGGGTACGATCACTTTTCGGAAGACCGTAAACTCACTTGCTCCATCGATAATTGCAGCCTCTTTGAGCTCATCAGGTACCTGATCAATAAACTGCTTCAGCAAGAACAACCCGATCGGCATCGCTAGAAGCGGCAAAATATGAGCTGAATACGTGTCTAAAATCCCCGTTCGATCCACAACCAGGTAACGCGGAATTTGCACCGCAATCGGTACGAACATTAAAGCAAGCGTATTGACCTCAAACATTATTTTGCTAAGCTTGAATTTCATCTTGGACATCGCATATGCCGCTAGTGAACTAATGGCTACAGATAAGAACATCACGGATATAGTGACTAGCAAGCTGTTGAATATAAATCTGCTGAATGGAATACCCGATGTCGACGTCGTAAAGAACAAGTCTCGAAAGTTATCGAGCGCTGGCTTCTGCACGAAAAAGCGCGGCGGGAATGCAAACAGCTCATCAATCGGCTTAAATGCATGAGAAATAATAAAGACGATCGGTAGCATCATAAAAAGGGATAATGGAATAAGAATCGCATAAAATTTCAATTGGCCTCGCTGAAACTTTGATGGATTTATTTTTGTACCTTGATAAGACATAGTGCTTGCACCCCCTACTCTTTCTCTCCAAATAATTTCCAGGAAAACTTCGACAGCATATAGATGCCGATGATCAGAATAACCGAAATAGCGCTCGCGTAGCCCATCTCATAGCGAATAAGACCGTAATCCGCAATATGATTGACTATTAACTGCCCCGAATACTGCGGTGTCGGGTTGCCGCCAGAAAGCTGAACGCCGATTTCACCAGCCTGGAACGTAGTAACGACGGCCATGACTGCGCCGAACAGCATTTGCGGCTTCATTGAAGGAATCGTAATGTATATAATTTCCTGGAATCGATTCTGGATTCCATCGATATAGCCTGCCTCATAGATCGTTTGATCAATATTCAGAACCCCTGCAAGCATCGCAAGGAAGCCTACACCCATACTGCTCCATAAGGACACAATAATCATAATTGTCATTAAATAATCGGGCGATTGTAGCCATTGGATAGGCGCATTAATGAGCCCCATATTGAGCAGTAGAGAGTTGACATATCCCGCTTGATCGCCGCTGAAAATGATTGTCCATACGACCGACATGGCGACCCCCATCGTCATCGAAGGGGAATAAATGATGAGTGCAAGTATTGTCCGTGACTTTCTTGGAATCTGTGAAAGCATCCATGCAAGAAGAAACGCGATGATATATCCACCCGGTCCTACAATCAATGCGAACTTGATCGTGTTGGGCAGTACATACTGCATAAAAATCTCATCATGCGTCAGCAGATCGATATAGTTTTTGAACCCGATCCATTCCGGCATCCCCACGGTATTGAAATAAGTCAGGGAGAGCCCCATCGCCACCATAACGGGAATGACGATAAATGTACCGAACAATAAAATATAAGGCGTCAGAAACAGATAAGCTTCATTCCATTTACGTGTCTTCATTTTTTCTCAACCCACTTGTCTATCGTTGTTATGGTTGGAACCGGATATTTCTTGATCATTCGGCCGTTTGCATAATAACCGAACTCTTCCATTTTGCGAAGTATTTCGCGGTTTATGCGTACTACCGCATCATCAATCGCTGTCCGCGGATTGTCTCCGTTAAACACAACTCTATTCCACACATTGCTAATTTCTCTTTCAACCATGTAAGCACCTGGAACACGGGACGCCTCTCGAACCCATCTGAATTGCTCCGCAACTACCTCTTTGTCTTCCTCCGGCCAAGGCATCTGCTCGAGTGCTTCGAGGTTGGCCGTATTCCACATAAAGGTCATGCCAAAGGTCGTCTGCATGAGATTCGAAAACTCAACCTGAGTCGGGGTTGATAACCACCAATCAAGGAATTCCCAGGACTCTTCCGCATACTTCGTCCCTTCAAAAATCATACCCGTCTGCCCTCCTGATGGTGCCCAGCGCGCAACTGTCCCATCCGCCTTCTCCACCCCAGGATGCGGCGCAATCTTCCACGCACCCGCAATTTCCGGTGCAGCCGCTTTCAATTGAATGTAAGTATTAAAGTCTGATATGCCGACTGGCATTGTGCCATAACGGAAATGATGATAAAAATTAGGTACATCCTGCGGCAAATTATAGATCGTAAATAAATCCGTCATAAACTTCATACCTTCGAGCGCTTGTTCACTATCAATATCGGTACTCATTCCGCTATCGTCAAACAGCTCCCCATCAAATTGATAGATGAACGGCGTTGTCGCGTTAAACGGCTTGAAACCTTTATACAGCGCTAACGGTTCATAAAAGTTCATGCCAAGCCGCTGCAACTCAGGTAACATTTCGACGACATCATTCCAGGTATCCGGGGGGCTTAACTGTAGCGAATCTAGAATGTCTTGACGATAGAACAACACCCAGAAGTTTTGCGTTTCCGGTAGCGCATATACACCGTTCTCGAAGGAAAATGGAATGATAGATCCTTTAGAAAAACGCTTGACGCTTTCCTCGTAGCCCTCGAATTGTCGTAAGTCCAATGCCGCACCACGAATTGCAAGCTCGTAAGGAATCCAGTTACTGACACCTAAAGCAGCGTCTGGCTGTGTTCCCGATGCATTTGCAAGGATGAGCTTATTCTCATCTGGCATGATGGACAACTTCACGGCAACGCCCGATTTCGGTGTAAACTTCTCATCAATCATTTTCTGCATAAGCTCCACGAAGGGTCTTGGCCGATTCACCCAAACCTCTAGCTCACCTTCAGCTTTGGAAGCGCTTGAGTAAGACTGATTTGTGAATGAAAGAAAGAAGCGTTTGACCATTTCCCACAGTTTTTCAAAAAATCCCGCATTAGGAGAGGGTAGCTTCTCTTCCTGAGCTACATAAATACGATCCAAAGCAAGTGGTGACTCCGAAATACTCTGCAACAATGTACCGAGTAGCTGGGATGCTGACGCTGTTCCTTCGGAAAATAAATTTAGCCGATTCGGTAGCTTATCGGGCTCTTTCGCTAGCGAACGTAGCTGTTTAGCCGCCAGCTTAAGGTTAACAATCTCACCAATCTCTTCGACTTCCGGGTTAAGTAGGCCTATTTCAGCATATCGTTGATCTAGATCATCTGCCCATTTCAACAGTTGCTGATCCAGTTCCGGCATATACTCGAGAAGATTCCAGTCGCGATTCTGATCGCTTTTGTTGCCCGTGAGTTTCTTAATCTCTAGTGTTATACGGCTGATTTCTTTCATCTTGGAAACGATATCTTCCGCCAATGGACGCATATTGGATAAATTAACCGTCATAGCAAGCGTGTGTTTACCCTTTTTCAAATAAAACTGATAAGGCGTCTTCTCGTCGCCGAGTGTTTCATTTCTCCACTTCTTCGTGAAGTGAAAAGCATAATTGTCCATTTCACGGAAAGGGACGGCTCCATCGAGCTCAATTCGGCGAAAAACTGGCAAATCATATAACTTATCTTGCATGTATTTAAAAGAAATGTGATAATATCCGTCCTGTGGCACCTCTAGTTCCCAACTCAGTGACTGTCCCCCTTCTTTGAAGGAATTTGGGTCAATGATATTAAGCAGAAGCTTCCCTGTATCGTACGGAGTCAATCTGCTTTCCCGTGCAGATACGGCCCGAATGGATGAATCACTTTTATACAGTGGTTTCTCCGCTTCGGTGATCAGTAGTTCCTCAACCTTCTTTATGCTCTCGTCTACCACAGGTTGAGATTCTAAATAGTTACTATACGTCTCTATCTCAGTAGGGGTCTCGATTGTCACATTACCAAGCAACATCTTCCCCTGTTTATTGACAATCGTAATCGTATTTGCGCCTTGCTCTAGCTTAAACTTGAGCGGCTCCATCTGAAAGAAGCTTGCATCCATGGCATACACGGTTTGCCATTTCTTCACTTTCTGCGAGCCCGGCAGCAGTTCATTACCGTACCGATCCCATTGTTCTGATAACGGTTTGTTCTCCCACAGACTTGGAAACAAGATACGCCGACTCTCATAGAACGGATACTGTCCGTTAATTTGTATATATCCTTCAGTAGGTAATATACTGTCATCCACAATGTAATAATCAAAAGCCAGCTGATATAGTCCAGCCTCATTGACATTGACGTCTACCACAATCTTTGTATCCTTATCCAAACGCACTGTCTCTCCGTTGTATCCAAAGCTATCTCTTTGGGGAACAGTCAAGCCAGTATTAGCCTTAACTTCACTAGGCGAAACAACAATTTGTGATTCTTTAATGTTGGGAACATCTGACCATTCCTGCAATTTCTCTGTATAACTTTGTTCAAGAAGTTGAAGCGAGCCTACTGCTGATTCTGCCTGAGACGACTCCGCTTGATCCGATTCCGCTTGTACCAGCGGAGCGATTTGCCCGCTGACAAGAAGAGCTGTGATCATTATGGCTATTAGCAATGTTTGAAAGTTTTTTCTCATTGTCTCTTCCCTGCCTATACTTCTTAGTAATGCCGTAGATGCGAGGGAGTCGCTATGACCCTCACACCTACAGTCAGAAGATTATTGGTTTAATCGTTGCATCGCTTTGCTAACAAACTCGTTCGCCTTATCTTCCAGTTCCTTCGCTTTATCCGCCGGCTTCAATTCGCCATTTGCGAACTTCTCCAAGATTTTCTGCTCATCATTCGCCCAAACATTGTATTCCCTAAAGCCTGGTAGCGTCTTATTGTAGTCTGGAACTGCATTATCAAGTAGTTTAAGTGCTGCTTTCATTCCGTCCAACTTCACTTCTCCATCAATGACTTCCCAGACCTCTGGAAAGTTAGCAATCGGGAATTTATCGATATTCATTTTCAACTCTTTGTACAGCTCAAGACGATTCAACCATCCGTCTTTGCTCCAGGACATGAACTTCATTAGTTCATAAGCTGCTTCTGGGTGCTCCGTTGTGGATGATACACCAATATAATCAAGTACAACCGGCATTCTTTGTCCCGCATCACCACCAGGGTACGGGTAGAAGTCCATCAAACCAGCCCCGGATTTCTCCATTTCTGCAGGTAACGATCCCACATTCCATGAACCGTCGATCCCCATTGCAACATGCCCCTTCTGAAGCGGCCATGCACCTTCATCTCCAAACACCTTTGTTTTCTCTTCTTTGGTCATGCGCTCTTCAACCTTTAAATTACGAAGTTCAATCTTTTGATTATAGCCATCGATCCATTGTTGGTTGGTGAAATGGAACTTTTCACCATCAAAAGTGTTGTAACCTAAGGAAGAAACATTCGCCATTGGCCAATGTTCATCAAAAGATAAGTTGCCCCATGGTCCACCAATCCCATAAATATGCTCCGACGGATTTGAAACCTTCTTAGCAATATCGATCATATCCGTAATTTTCCAGTCATAACTTGGCAGTGGAATGTTGTTTTTCTCCAGCAACGTCTTGTTTAAAAATACGCCCATGATGAACTGGAATGTAGGTGATGCCATCCGCTTGCCTCCGTAAACAGCCTGTTTCGTAACATTCGGATAGATGGCTTGTGTTTCCTCATCAGCGTCCCAATAAGGTGTCAGATCGAGAAGCCATTCATTTTCTACACCCACCGGTACATTTTCCAGCCAAAATACGTCTGGCAAATTACCAGCACTAGCAGCTGCAGTTAAAGCATCCGTCCATGGCCAGTTGATGGTTTCATCTTTTACGACAGTAATATTAGGATATTTCTCCATGAAAGCCCCTATCATTTTGGCCTCCAAGCTTTTATCCTCCCAGCTTGCAAATTTCAATGTAATCTTTTCATTCTTCCAGGAAGGATCCTTCTCTTGCTCTTTCGTATCTGTTGTCGGCTGTTTTGCCGCACCTTCATTTGCCGGTGCACTTCCGCCTGAGCAAGCAGCTAATACAGATACGACCAATAACAATACCAGTGATACAATGAACATCTTTCTGTTTCTCATTTTTCGGTATCCCCTTTGCGTCATTCTTATATTGATACAATTACATGTATCCAGTGTCAGATGTAAAATGGTATCGATTTCATAAATGTCTTTAATCAACATTCTATGAAGTCAATTTGAGTTCTATTCTTATCAAATTGTAAACGGCTGACGCTGCCCTTAGGCAGCAAAAGCTCGTTTCGCAGTAAAACATAAGTGAATTTTAAAAATTACACTCTTTTATAATTAGAAGAACCGCGAATCTGTAATTGAGAGTCGATCACGACTATACGATTATGGTCTTTCGGAAGATCACCATTAATTTGTTGTATAAGCATTTCTGCAATGGCATAGCCCATTTCAATCTTTAATTGATTAATTGTGCTTAGCTGTGGTGTTAGATACCTTGAAACCCTCTCATTATCTACGCCAAATACAGCAAGATCTTGAGGGATAGATATATTGGCTTCCAAACAGGCATCGTAAATACCTAACGCCATCTCATCATTCGCTGAGAATACGGCTGTAAAATGAAGATCTTTGGCCCAAAGACGCTGAATGGCCGCATAGCCTCCTCTTTTATTAAAATCGCCATTTTCTACATTTTCCTCACGAAAGGGAATGCCATGCTCCTTTAACGCCATCCTGTATCCTTCGAGACGGTCGAGACTGTCTACAGCGTTCGTATAGCCGCTAATAAATGCAATATCTGTATGCCCCTGCTCAATAAGATGCTCAACTGCTTGCTTTGCACTTTGCACAGTATTCGTTTGAACGTTACATGTGTTTGGAAGCACAGTACCTCGCCCAATTGAACCGATCAGATAGCCCCGATCGACAAATTCCATTACCTCTTGATTGGATAACATTGACGCTGTCAAAATCATAGCATCGACACTTTTGTTGGTCAGTAATTGAAGATAATCCAGTTCAATATCCTTGTTGTTTTGTGTGTCGCAGATGACTACCTTGAACTTCTCAGCGTGCGCCTTGTTCTGAATTCCTTTAACTAAATTAGTGTAGTAAGAAACCATAATATCTGGCACAATGACACCAAGAGTCAACGTCTTTTGTTGGCGTAAGTTTTTTGCTGCCGCATGAGGGACATAGTTCAATTCTTCGATAACCCGTAACACCTTTTCCCTAGTTTTAGCTTTCACTAGCGGATTACCGTTCAGTACCCTAGAGACAGTAGTCGGTGAAACATTTGCTGCTTTTGCTACATCAATAATTTTAATATCCATTTACTATTCGGCCCCTGAAATTCATTTTTAATCGATTAAAAAAGCGCTTTCATTTTATTTCGTTTTAAGCATAGCATGAAATGAAATCGATTTCAATTACGTTTAGTTAATTGCCACAGATCGACGACGCGGTAACTCCCCTCCTAAATGGGAAGGTACTGAGTTAGTCAGTATTTTGAGTATGAATGTGGATATTGCAGAATTCAGAAGAGACCGTATCAATTCCACGTTGGAGAAACCACATAGACTAGTCCTGTGACTAGTCTATCATCAAAATTTCCCGAATCTCCTGCTCCGACAGAACGGATGATGTTTCTTCCCCCGATCTAATCACTTCTTCGATCAAATTCTTCTTATTCTGTTGGAGTTCATACATCTTTTCTTCCATCGTGCCTTGGGCAACAAGGCGTATGACTTGGACAACCTTGTTCTGCCCGATACGATGGGCTCGTGCCTCAGCCTGTGCCTCCACTGCAGGATTCCACCATAGGTCATACAAGATAACCGTATCCGCTCCCGTTAAGTTAAGTCCTGTGCCTCCGGCTTTTAATGAAATAAGGAATAATTCGCGTTCACCTTCGTTAAATCTGTTGCATAGTTCGACTCGTTCAGACGCAGGAGTATTGCCATCCAGGTAGAAATAAGGCACCCTTTGTTCACCAAGTTCTCTACCGATTAACCCTAACATCCCTGTAAATTGCGAGAATATTAGCATTCTTTTCCCTGCACGTCGGCATTCGTCTATCGTCTCCAGCAGTTGCTCGAACTTAGCTGAACTCCCTGTGTAGCCTTCAACGAATAGAGCTGGATGACAGCACAATTGGCGGAGTCTCGTCAGACCGGCTAGGATCTTCACCTTATTTTTGTGAAAAGATTTATCATTCAGATGCTTCAGTGTCTCATGCTTTAACTTTGCCAAATAAGCCATATACAGCTTCTTCTGATCAGGCAACAATTCGGAAACCAACAGCGATTCGATTCTTTCAGGCAGCTCCTTCAACACATCACTTTTAAGCCGTCGTAATAAAAACGGACGAATCCTCTTCGCTACGCTATCTCTAGTTAGAGCAGCGAATTCCTTTTTAGTTGAAAATAACGCAGGAAAGACCACATTAAATATAGACCACAATTCTTCAATTGAATTCTCTATCGGCGTACCCGTAAGGGCGAAACGATGCCGAGCTTGAATCTTCCTTACCGTCTGCGCTGTTTGTGTCGTATAGTTCTTAAACATCTGAGCCTCATCCAAAATCAGCGTGTGAAATGACAACTTGGCATACGCATTAATATCTCTGCGCAGCAGTGGATAGGAGGTAATGATGATGTCTACCTCAGATGTATCCTGCAACACACGGCTACGCTCCTCTTGGCTACCGTCAACGATGTGGGTCCGAACCTCTGGTGCGAACTTCTTCAGTTCATTCCTCCAATTATACGTAAGTGAAGCCGGAGCGACGATCAGGGCTGGCATCTTCTGACTTCGGATCTCAGGTAGTACGGAGACAATAAATGCAATACTTTGTATAGTCTTTCCAAGCCCCATATCATCCGCCAGAATACCACCAAATCGATAATGGGCGAGCATCTTCATCCATTGATATCCATACTGCTGATAATCACGAAGCACAGGGGCAAGACTCTCAGGAACAGAGAAATCAAGAAGATCTGGATTTCGCATATTCTCGAGGAGACGTCGTAACGATTTACCTAATTTAACCGTATTCCCTTCCTTGTGAACATCCATTAGATGAAGTCCGTGGACAAGTGGAAGACGAAGGGTATTCCCTATCACTTCCCCTGTTCCGATATTCATGTCGTTCATGAAACGTATAATCTCTTGAAATTCCTCTGCCTCTAGTGGCAATAGCGCACCATTCGGTAAGCGATAGTATTTACGCTTAGTCTCAAGGGACTCCAACAGATT
Source organism: Paenibacillus sp. IHBB 10380 (assembly GCF_000949425.1). Taxonomy (NCBI): domain Bacteria; kingdom Bacillati; phylum Bacillota; class Bacilli; order Caryophanales; family Paenibacillaceae; genus Paenibacillus; species Paenibacillus sp. IHBB 10380. Next base: position 5,185,553 of record NZ_CP010976.1, on the reverse strand, counting down.
ACGAACCTCCGCCTCTGCAACTCCGGCTATATCAAATTGAAATTCCAGCCAATCATTTCGTGAATCCGCATTTACCCTTATGCTCGGAGCAGTATGCCCCCTGTGGATTTTTTCTTTTACAGCCGTGGTAACGTAGATCTCCACCAACTTCTCTAACTGCGGAACCACATAGACCAGAAATTCGTATTCTGCATCTTCATCCGTTAAGAAATAGCCACCTTCTGTCTTATAAAAAGAACTATGCTCCATCAACGCCAAAATGGATGTTTCATGATCCCCATTCCGCACAAGAATACGTTCATTGCTGCTTGTGGGGCTTTCTACTTCTAGAGGATTAATCATGATATCACCATAGTGAAATTCCAGACCCGCCAATAGTCTATTTTTGACTCTATCCAAATATAGCTTAGCTTTTAGAGGTGTATGTATCATGCGATCAGATACGGATTTGGCGATGTGTACACTACCCAGCTTCATAAGACCCGGTATCACGTTATCCACAAATAATTCTAACTGCTCCTGTGGGATCTGAATGCGATGCTTATGGGAAATTTCTAACCTATACTTCAGTTCAGCGAGTCGCTTACACTGTTCAGACGATAACTTCATCAGCTTACCCTCTGATACAGCCATACCATAAGACTCCATCACAACGATATTATCCAATCCTTGGATATCTAATTCATAGCCACCTACCTGCACTTGATCAAACTCGAAATGAAGTGGCATAGTTTCTTCGGATACAGCAATTCCATCATATATCACTCGATTGTGTTCCAATTTTACAGATGTAGCCTTACCTAGCAAGACAAGCAGCTTGTCCCAGTAGATAGGAGTAATCCTTAACATCCTGTCGTTCGTCTTAATCCTCTGATTGGAATCCAAATTCGATGACTCACGGTACATTTGCTCACTGTTATACATATGGATGAGCTGGCGAATCACATCATCATTTGCTTGCGAGAAATTATGGATCTCCGGATCATAAGTAAAATGCTTGGAGAATACATAACTCTCCCCACGATCTATGGCTTCAAGAAAGTCTCTTATTTTCTGTACAACATACAAACGTTTAGGGCCAAGCTTCATTTCAATGCTGAACATATACCTGTTATAACCGTTAGCAACAAGCCTACAAATAAACTCCACATCTAGGGAAGTCCGAGAGTCGAAATAGGGCCTGGCCCGGCTTGATCGTAACTTCTTATCGGTGAACAACTCCAGCACAAAGTTAGTCAATTCAAGTCCCCCATCTACAATCCTTGGAAGGTCATCCTCCATATAAGATTTAGCACTACTCAAAGACATCGCCGAACTTCCCTGCTCCTGAATATCATAGAGACCCATTAACACGGCAGCGATATGTTGGCAATAAAATGGATAGGAGGATAACGTCGGACAGGTGCATTCCGCTTGCACCTCTCCGTCTGGCTCTGCGCTAACCGTTACCTGTTCACTACTGTTTCCTGTAACGGCGGCTCTATAAATATCAGATTCTTGATCGAAAGTAGTAAAAAGTACTTTGCCAGCTAGATAATAGGTCTCTCCTTTATCGTAAGAGGTTTTTCCGCACCACGTCCTAATGACGTCGGTAGTCAACTGAATATTCACTCATTTAGTCCCCCTGATGAAAGTCTTATATTTCATATACTACCAGATATTCATGCCTTTTACTCCGACTGCTCCTATGCCAACAACAGGATCAAGAAGAAACGGTTTTCTCGGAGAAATATAAGCAAAGTATAAATTACGAACCAACGGCTCATTAAAGTTGGTTTCAAGTGTGCGAGACGGTTACTCATTGGTAAAGCAGCGTTCATAAAAAACATCGTCTTCTGATTTACAGAAGACGATGTTTTTTATACTCACACTGTCTGTGTTAAAAGGAATACTCTCTTTCAACTTTACAAATTTTGATTTTGTAATTTTGGTACCAATCTTGCTTACCTTTCTCCTGAGCAACTTTGTGAGATTGATGCTGCTTCCAGTTACTAATCGCATCCAGGCTCTCCCAATAGGAAATGGTAATACCAACTCCTGAAGGATCCCTGACACTTTCTACTCCTAAAAACCCAGGTTGTTGGGTTGCAAGCTCCTCCATTTTTTCAGCCATGATGTTATATCCGTTTTCCCCCTCCGTGCGTTGACTTGAAAATATGACTGCATAATATGATCCGTTTGATTCATGAACCATTCCGATCAAGCTCCCCTTCAATCGTAGATGTTTTTGTATAAAACAGATTATACTATTATAATTAAGATAAAAATAATGAATATTTATAATAACTTTGATGAATTTTTCTCATGTATTATAGAGGAGACAATTAATTATGAATCTAATTAAATATCAGATTTTCAGTAAGGTAGTCGAAATCGGTAGTCTTACCAAAACAGGAGAGATATTGAATTTAACACAATCAGCAATCAGTCATGCGATTTCTAGCTTGGAACTTGAGTTCGGACTGAGTCTTCTTATAAGGAACAGATCGGGTATCCGGCTAACCAACGATGGCGAACGCTTGATCCCACATATCAGAGAAATCCTACAACTTAATGAAAAACTAAATCAAGAAGTAGCTGCGTTAAAGGGAGTCGAAATCGGTACAGTGAAGATAGGTACTTTCTCTAGTGTATCGATTCAATGGTTGCCCCAAATCATTAAACAATTTCAGAATCAATTTCCTCATATTGAAATAAAACTACTTGATGGTAACTACTATGAAATAGAAGAATGGATTGCAGATGGATCTGCTGATTTGGGATTTGTAAATCTGCCTACTCGAGAAGCATTTCATGTGGTACCCCTTCAAAAAGATAGGATGGTGTGCATTATGTGGTCGAATCACCCCCTCGAACGCCAATCAACCATCCGTCTAGAGCAATTGATTGATGAACCTTTTATCATGCCAATTGCGGGTTGTGACACCGATGTAAAGCGAATTTTCTCGCAAAATAAACTTACACCAAGAATCAAATATGAATTAGAAGATGACCATGCCATAATCGCCATGGTACAAAACGGTTTAGGGTTAAGTATTCTCCCCGAAATGATTTTGTCACAACTCCCAGGCAATGTATGTTGCCGCCCATTGGAAGGAGAGTATTATCGTTCTATTGGCATTGCTGCCGATACTTTTAAAAATGCCTCTCCAGCTGCAAAAAAGCTAATTGAATTCATTACACAATGGATCACACATCGTGCCCCCAACTAAATTATATTGCGCTCATTTAAACTCACAATTAACTCTACCCTCCGCTTTACCACTATTTGTGGTACGGTTCAGCGTAACATCTATAGGACGAAATAAAAGGAGATGCCTATATCTAGAGGTCACCCTATCCCGAATACTATTATCGTATTTGGATCATCAAATAAGGTTCTTTTTCTAATCGTAAACAGTATTATTTCTAGGAATCCAATAGACGCTTCAATTGCGGATCAAGGTTTAATACATTCATAATGATCGTTAATGCTTCTGTACGCGTGGCGCGCTGATTGGCTTATAAGTAGAACTTGTCAAACGATGCCCGTTCATTAGTAATAAGCCAACAACTCAGTAAGCCTGCTTTGGATTGAATCTCTCAATTCCGCTGGCTCCTGCAGAATGGCTTCATTCCCCAGGGAAATGAAAAACTCAGTAAGAAAAGGAATGTCACCACGGGACACATCCGTATCGATCAGACCGCTTCCGTCTTCATAGACGACCAGCATTGGAGCAAGCCACAGTTCGGCTTCACACCGTTGGACACCGGCTCGACTCAACTCTGCGCAAAGGTGAATGGGCTCCCTCGGCTTGGCTACTTCCCGCCGGCTAAGGCGGATGCCGCCCAGATCGAGCGGCTCCATACCGGTCACGTCATATACCGCCTCACTAATACGGTCGCACCGGAATACGCGGAAACCATGGCGCAGGAAGCAGTAACCTGTGCAATACCAGAAACCGTTGTTCGCATAGATACCTACAGGCTGGATCTGCCGATTGCTCGTTCCTTCATCCTTAGACTTGTACTTGATGACAAGCACCTTTCGATGAATCGCGGCATCAAGGAGAATGGATAAGCAGGGAGCATCGCCCCGCCTGGTCGGCGTAATGAAGTCGACCCGATCCTTCATGCTATCGATCCGGTCGCGAACGTCCCCGGGCATATGGAGATAGAACTTGCTTAGCGCAGAAGCGGATTCTGCTTCGAATGGCAGCGAGGAATAATGGCGCAGGGCATGAACCGCAAAAAACATTGCCACGGCCTCACCCTCCGTGAATGCGATCGGAGGCAACACCCTCTCCCTTATCACCTGATAGCCCCCATGCGGCCCTACTTCTGAGTAGAGCGGCACCCCCAGCTCGCTCAATTCCTGCAAATCCCTCAAAATCGTGCGCTTTGAGACGCCGAATTGGTCTGCAAGCTCCTGAACCTTGAACCGCCGTTTACGGTTAACCGTCATCATTAGCTCCATCAGCCGTTTCGATTTGGACATCCCGACCATCCCTCTTTTTTAAATATATGAGTTTATGACAATTATTGTCACCATTATTTCTTATGATGAACTAGAAAGCAACACTAAATTAGGAGTGATCGACGGGTGGAGGATTGGTGCCTACAGCCTTGGCTCGGATATCTTCGCCTTGATCGCCCGGACCTATATCATCTGGCAGTTCATACTGTCAAGGTAGACTTCTTCTCATGTAGAAATCTTTTTTATCGATACGTGTTGCTATGTGAAGCCCATTGCTTCATGCAGGAGTTGTTTATTGGATCGCTTGCAAATGCTCATCAAGACAATCAAGTATTTCCGTATATCCTCGCTCTATCCCCATATCCAAGACCTCCTGAAGCGCTTCAGCTGAATCATATTCTGCATGGTTTACAAATTTCGTTTTACCTTCGTGCTCTTCTAAACGATCTTCTCTGCCTCAATGATCTCTTGATAGACCGCTTTTTCCTTTCCATGAGAAATATTCCTCATACGCTTTCCTATCCCACTATAGATCACTGTTGATTATGGAGAAAACCCGACCCTAAGCACTCATCGGCTTCCACGGAAAGTTCGCCGCAAATCCTCAACCCACTTTTAGCGTTCGCATAGACGTGCATAGAGGTTTCGATGGCGTTGTTTACCCAGAAGACAGAAAAAAGGTATAACCTCCTCATTTTTCTTAAGTGGTTATACCTTTTTTGGCAAAGAGACTTTTTCAGTGGTTTCACTTTCACAGTGGTGGCTTTTCTACTCCCATTTGCATCCAAATTTCCTTCGAAGGACCATATACCGCAGGTATACGTAACCCCGCTTGACGCATAAGAACGGTAACCTGTCCTCTATGATGAGCAATGTGGTTCATCAATCCCATAAAGATGGTAGCATTCGATTCCTGTCGGCCGAAGGAATTTTGTATTTGTTTTAAAGCATCATCCGTCCATTGTCCTTCAACAGCTTTAACTACATCAGAACTTATATTTTTAAAGGTCTCAGCGATTTTTATTGCAGATGGTACTTCATCTGAATGTTGTACCTGATCGATCACAAGTCCAAATTCAGTCAAGTAATCAGGGATATTCGTTACAAAATGCCACGCAATTCTTCCTAAAGTGCGACCTTCGGGATATACTTGCTGCTGTAATGATTCATCTGTTAAACTGTCTAAAACTTTTTGAGTTAATACAGCTTCATTCTTCCATTCTGTGATAAAATCCGAAATCGTTATATACATAATTCGTTCATCCCCTCTTGAGAAACTCGTTCACTACTTGATAAAAACCGTTTAAATCATCGGAGTGGATGCCGTGTCCGCATTCTTCGAATACGACAAGTTTTGTGTTTGGCCTTCTTGCTTCCATCCGTTCCGCCTGGGCTAAGTCAAGAAAGATACTTTTTCTGCCATGAATCAGCAAAATAGGACATTTGGAAGATAACCAATCTTCCCACCAATCTCCATCTACATGCGAAGCAGTTACTTTCAACCCTTCCATGTCGGTGCAGAACCCCCAGCCTTTTTCATCCTCAAACACGCTTTCTGAAAAATAATCTATCGCACGAATACCTGCACTTTTCAGAGAATCTCTCAGTTCTTTTAATGAAGCTGATCGAAACGGAAGTTTGTCGACAAAGGAAACGTCGTCAATAATTTCCGCACCGATATCCTCAACAATAACAACCTTGACTAATTCAGGATAACGAGCCGCGAACTGATAAGCGTTTAGTCCGCCTAATGAATGCCCCAATATCGTTACAGGTTGTCCACCAAGTTCTGTTTGAATTAGGTTTAAAATATCCATTACATAATAATCTCTTGAGTATTCCTTTTCATGAGAATGCTCACTCCAACCATGACCGCGTTGATCTAAACAAATCACCCGCCAGTCATTAAATTTAGCTGCTAAATCTGAAAATGTTCTTGCATTAGCCATGGACCCATGAAGCATAACAAGTACTTGGTCGCTTTCTCCACCAAAGTCAAGGTAGGAAAGCTGAAGGTCTCCTGATTTAAAATATTTTCTCGTTGCTGCAATTCCATTGTGAGAATTCAACATCTGTTTTCCCTCCATTATAAAATAGGATTTAAGATTAACGTACCTGGCTCAATCATAATCGCTAATAGTGACAAGGATTGTCATAGTTATGCTTTTTATTTTTTGACACATCCTTTAGTGTCATTGGACGCTTCTGCTCGCCCTTTTAGGTGAGCTCATTTCCCTTGACTCGCTTTGTTTTATAGGATCATCTTCACAAGCTAATTTCGCTGCGCCTTATTGGTGAATCAAGAGGTACTTCTGAAAATTTCACCCTACTTATGATACGGTTCACCGTATTGCCAATGATTAAGTACCTCTCAGTTTAGTAGACATTTTGTCTACTTATATTCATCGTAACTGTTGTTTATAAAAACAATGTCTCTTCTAGTTGAGTATTTACTTCATGGCTTTCCTTTTATGAATTTCTTCATTTACACAATTCTATGGAATCAACTGTCTGTATCCACCATATGTTCTTTTCTAATCTTCTTTATTAGACGCTTCTTTTCCAAAATCAAAAATGTTTTCATTAACTAATTCATGAAAGTATTCATCCAATTGCTCTAAGCTCACACGATTCGGCTTTTTACTCCACCACGAACTTAATGTAACCATTGTAGATACATAAAAATTGGCCAACAAATCATGCGGTACATTGATCGTCTTATGATGTTGTATCACCTTCAACGAATCTTGCTTTAGCAACCGCATGGAATAAATCGTCATGCAATCGAAAAAAAGCTCATCGCCTTTTTGGGCACTGACTAACTTATAAGATTCGGAATCTTTAAAAAACTCATTGGACCAATAAAACGGCTTTAACACTCTTTTTTCTAGTGGAATATTCCAATATCCCTCCATCAGTTGATTCAACCCATACTCTAACAATTTAAACTTATCATCATAATGCTTATAAAATGTTGAGCGATGGATCATTGCCCTGTCACAAATCTGGTCCACGGTAATGGTTGAAAAGGATCTTTTTTCTTCCGTCATTAATTTAAAAAAAGCTTCCCATAAAAACTGCATAGAGCGCCGTTTCCTTAAATCCATCCGTAGAACCCCCTATATTTTATATTTTATATTTTATATCAGACAAATACTTTACTCTGTCGCCTAACTATCCATTGTTGAACTATTGATTATATTTCCCATCGATACTCCTATATAAAATAGGAAATGAGCCAACTATTATTATCTATCTCGAGAGGAGCAATATGTATGGAAATTCATTTCAAAAATTTAAAAAGAACGCCGATCTTAGTCGCCTTAATGACGGGCGCCTTTGCAGCAACATTGAACGAAACCTTATTAAGTAATGCATTGACCGTACTGATGGGTGAATTTCAAGTAAGTGCCACTACAATACAATGGTTGTCCACAGCTTACTTACTAGTTGTTGGAGTGCTTATACCTGTCACAGCTTTGATTCAACAATGGCTCACCACTAGACAATTATTTTTAATAGCGATGACTACATTTTTAATAGGTACGATCATCGCAGCTTTTTCCCCTTCTTTTACTACACTATTAGTCGCTCGAATAATTCAGGCTCTTGGTACGGGCCTTATCATCCCTTTATTAATGAACACCTTACTAATTATTTATCCTCCTGAAAAACGAGGATCAATTATGGGGCTTGTCTTCCTTATATTCACATTTGCTCCTGCCATCGGCCCGACGTTATCAGGTATCATTATTGATACACTTGTTTGGCGATGGTTATTCTATCTCATGATTCCATTCTCTATCCTTTCAATTCTGATTGGATATCGTTACCTTGCAAATGTATCCGTTATGACAAAACCCAAAGTAGACGTACTATCCATTATTTTATCAACATTAGGTTTTGGTGGTATCGTTTATGGTTTTAGTGCTTCTGGAAATGCGAATTGGTCAAATCCACAAGTCTACTTGGCAATTATTATAGGTGGTTTCTCATTGACCTCATTCGTGATTCGTCAATTACGTATCTCGAATCCAATTTTGGAATTACGTACTTTTAAATTTCCAATGTTTTCACTCTCTACTTTACTCATGATTATCGTGATGATGTCTATGTTCTCAACAATTACGTTATTGCCCATGTTTCTACAAAGTGTTTTACTAGCGACAGCCTTTAAATCAGGATTAATTATGCTGCCTGGAAGTATCATCAATGGATTAATGTCTCTTACTTCAGGAAAGTTGTTCGATAAATTTGGTGCTAGAATTGTTATTATCCCTGGACTATTAATTATTAGCACTGCTATGTATCTATTTACGGGACTAACTCTACATTCGACAACACTTCAAATCATTTTTATTCACTGCCTTTTAATGCTAGGGGTAGCCCTAGTAATGGTACCCACACAAACATATGGATTGAACCAAATAACATCTGAATACTACGTACACGGATCTGCTATTTTCAGTACATTACAGCAAGTTGCAGGAGCCGTTGGTACAGCATTATTCATTGCTACTATGTCAGCAAATTCTAAAAGTTATTTAGCACAATCCACAAATCCAAATGATGTAACCGAACAATTAGCTGCTTCAATTAATGGATACAATAGTACATTCATGCTTGGTTTAATTATTTCTATCATTGCAATTATTGTTTCTTTATTCTTGAAAAAAATAACAAAAAAACAACAAGCTCATTGAGCAGTGCTTTATTCTATTGACTTCTCTACTGAAAAGTAGAGAAGTTTTTTGTGAGAACTATATAAAAAGCGTAGTTCGGTAGAATACCAAACTCACGCCAACAGAACTAACTAAATAAATGTTTACCGTTTTTACATTCGAGTCTTTAATATTATTGGCCATCATTTTTCAACAAATAATGAAGTTGAATGAATTGACCAAAACGTATAGTTTTATTAAGAACTAGCTTCATTTCTGAATTATCCTTTTTAAAAAGGGGAATCCCTTTACCTAGTATTGTTGGCACTATCGTGATAATAAACTCATCAACAAGTTTTTCTTTTAAAAGTACATCAAGAATCTCAGCTCCACCGACTATCCAAATTTTAGCACCTTCCTGTTCTTTTAGTTTTGCTACAAAGCCCGACACATCATCTTTTATAAATGTAGCATGTGGGCTTGGATCTTGTGCAGAACGTGAGAACACATAGCATTTTTTATCTGGATAAGGGAATTGATCAGCTAATTCAAAGGTATGATCGTATGTTGTTTTTCCCATTAATACCGTGTCAATCGTCTGATAAAATTCGTCGTAGCCATTATCACCTTCTCCTTCTACTTCATAAAGCCAGTCGATTTCACCATTTTCTCGAGCAATATAACCATCTAGGCTTGCTGCAATGTATAATACTATAGAACGTTTCATATACCATTTCTCCCTTCGAATTTTTAATTTTTTTGTTTAACAGCCATTCATTACTGCTTATTAAGCGTATCATTTAAATACGTCATTTTTTGTCGTATTCATATAGAAAAGGTGAAAAAATGTCTAAATCAAAGCGATTGCTAGATCTATTAATGTGTATCAATAACAAAAGATCGTTTACGGCTAAGGAATTAGCAGATGAATTCAATCTTTCTGTAAGAACTATTCAAAGGTATCTGTTAGATTTGAGCGAACTAGGATTACCTATATATGCGGAAAAAGGAAAAAACGGGGGTTATTCGGTTTTAAAAAACCGTATACTCCCTCCTCTCTTGTTCACAGAAGAAGAAGCTATATCTATTTTTTTCGCTTATCAGTCTCTTCGGTATTATCATACCCTTCCCTTTAAAGCAGAAATACAAACTGCGCTACAAAAGTTTTATATGAACCTTTCTGATAATGCGAAGCAAAAAGCAGATAAGATGGATGCCCATATAGCTTTTTGGAACCCTGAAAGAAAATTAACTACCCCCTACTTAAAGGAACTTTTAGAGGCATCTCTTTCAAATATGACTGTTGAATTCACGTACGATTCAAATAAAGGCGAAACAATAAAACATGTAAAGCCTATTGGTATTTATGCTCATAACGGATTATGGTACTGCCCTGCTTTTTGCTACTCGAGAAAAAAAATTCTTTTATTCCGAGTAGATCGAATTTTATCTTTAACAGTTATGAATATGGAGATGGATGTAAACAAACAAATAACTTTAAATGAATGGTTTCAAGTACATGAAACTAAAAATCCTATCCCATTAAAGGTTAGCCTCACACGAGAAGGTATTCGTCAATGTAGAGGGAACCCGTGGCTTGAAGGATACGTAAAAGTAACTGATGTACAATCTGGCTTTATAGATATGTTCATTGATGAAGATGAAATTAATTATATTTCCTCATTTTTCTATACGCTAGGAAATAACTGTGTGATTATAGAACCAAAAGCTTTAATAGATAGAATATGTGAATTAGCTAATGATGTATTAAATATCTATAGATGAGACGCCCTATTGCTTAATTAGGACATCCCGTATACCGATGAGACCACCCCTAGCTGAAATACAAGATCCTAGAAGATGACTATAAGAATAAAATAAAGTATTAGACTGGCTTTGTTGATCCTAGGCGATTTTTAGAAATGACCAGAAAATTCAAATAACCCGACCTCATAAGGTCGGGTTATTCCATGGTGGGTATTGAAGGCGAGGGGATTTGATCTTCTCTTAGTCCACCATGATAAATTCTTCACATGTGTCGAGACATTAACGACGCTTAGGTCATATTACCATAAAAAAATGGGTTTAGGCGTTCCCGACTATTTGTCAACACGATGTATTGACACTACCGCCTCCACATGACCTGTCTGCCTATCCTTTTACTTTCTTTAGCGAATCTGTCACTTCTCATTCTTTCATTTTCGTACCATCAATATTAGACACTCCACATGCATCGAATGTGTATACTTAAGCCCCTAAATGGTTATTTAACATCCACGCCTCAACCCTTAACACATACTTCTGCTTTACCACTACTTGTGATAAGGCTCAGCTTAACGGGGCGATCAGCAAAAAATCCGCCTTGATAGGCTGTCTAATCTCCACCACCGTCCTCCCGTTACTAAAATAAAAATCGCCGTCCGATTCCCGACAGGGAACGTGAACGGCGACAATTTTAGAGTCATCACGTAAGTGGCAGTTCTTTCGGGTAAAAGCCGATATAACTTTGCAAAGCTAGTAAGCCAATTCCGCCAGCACCTTGCCAAGTCGGTCAAGCTGCTGTTCATTAGCTTCTAAGCAGATCGGCTTAGCCTGTTCAGACTCCTCTTTTTTCTTGAAAAGCTGACGGAAGGTGACCCTGGTGCGCCCTTCGAAGTCCTCGAAAGTAGCTGTTACCCGAAATTCGTGAACGTTAAGATGATCAATCACGACCCGCTCCGGCGGCACGAACTCAACAAAGACGTTATGGTTAGGATAATCCACGCCATCCGGTCCGTGCATGGTGAACTTCCACGTTCCTCCCGGCCTCATATCGCACTCATGAAACGTATTCGTGAAGCCTTGGGGTCCCCACCATTGGGCTAACAAATCGGGGGTTGTCCATGCCCGAAATACAAGCTCCCGCGGTACATCGTACTCGCGCGTAGCCATAAGTTCATTTTCACCTATTATCATGTTTCATACCTCCCCTACTAATACCTTGCCAAGTGAGTCCAACATGACGCTTGTACCGTGTTCTCGTACTTCCGGTGTATCGTGCCCGTCAAAGAAAGAACCTTGCTCCGTGAAAATCAGCTTCGTGCCGCCCTCCACCTTAATAAGCTCGACCGTTGTGATCGAGACGGAGATGCGTATGCCGTCCGAATCCAGCGTGTACGTATAGACAATGCGTTGCTCTGGGACAAGCTCCTGATAGCTCGCGTCGAAGGTGAAAATTGGCCCTTCCGGTGGCCCACCGCTGCTGTACTCGCGTCCGCCAACCTGGAAATCGAAGATATGTCTGGCTTCGAGAACCACTTGGCCTTGGCAAGTGGGTCGGCCCATGCTTGGTAAACTCGCTCCGGCGAAGCAGCATAAGTCCGCTCGACGACGAAAGTCGCGTGTTTGGACGAATCGTTCGATCATTTAGTTTCCTCCTCATGTTTCGAAATTCCGTTCTCCTCGGCAAGAAAGTCTCCCAACAGATCCAAATGTCGCTCCCAACTCGTTTGCCGCTCTATGACCGGTTTCTCAAATCCCATCTTCATCGCTTGCAGAAGGCTCGTGAAATCTCCAACCGTTAATTCCCCCTTGCCCTGCATAAGCTTAGATACATGTCTAAGCTGCTCCAATAGTTTCTGCTGCATTTTAATCTGCTCTTGGATTTGGTTTATCTGCAGGCCCACGATCTCAACCGGACTGATTTTCCCGCCAGTTAAGGCCGACTAACCTCCTCGAGAGATAAGCCCAGCTCCTTGAGCGATAAAATCTGGTGCAAGCGTGACAAGTTCGATTCGCTATATAGCCTGTGGCCCGATTCCGTCTGGCCGGATGGAGATAACAAACCGATTTGATCATAAAAGCGTAGGGTTCGTACGGTAAGCCCCGTCAGCTTGGCGAGGTCCCCGACCTTCCAATGTCTCTTCATTAACCATCTCCACTCTTTGGCGCTAGCTATGTACCGGTAGCTCTATTGTAAAACATTACGTTACGTAAGGTGCAAGCGAAATTGTGACGCTCTACCGGAATTTTTTTGTGCCACTGATTTTGAATACAGGCTATTGTGTCTAACGGCGAAAACTCCGCTTCGGCGCTCGTTAATGCCATATTATAAGAAATATACGTTTAGAATCCTCATGCGTATATTCGAGTATTTTTGAAAATTTCGTCCTACTTATGATACGGTTCACCGTAACATCTATAGAGCGAAATGAAGGACACCCTGATTGGGTGTCCTTCATTGTAGAGACAAGGGTTAAAAACGGCATTTCTACTGAGCAAGATCGACCAATCTGGCCGTCTTAGGATCGTAAACCACATTGGTAATCGAGCCATCCCGAATACGGTTTACCGCTTCATCAATCACATGAATTGGCACAAGGAACCATTCTTGCGGCCGTACAGGGTGGCCGAAGCGGTCATGGATAGTGAGGTCGAGCTGAGCTGGTGCAAAGATGCGGTGAAATATCCCCTCCAGCTTCATGCGGTTGATGCCGGCCAGTTTGTAGCTGGCGACGACCTCGACATCCGCCAGAAGGTATGTGGCATCGTGCGCCGCATTGGCGATACGGGTTTCTACTTTTCCGCCCGTAACGCCAATCTTGTGAATTAGTTCGCGGTGCTCCGAAACGAAGGGGTGCGAAAGTGAAAGGAGTCACTTCAAAAAAGCTACGTGAAGAATTTCCACACCTCCTGCATTTGCCGAGTTTGTGGACACGTTCCTATTTTGTTTCTACTGCTGGCAATGTATCAAGTGAGACAATCAAGCGTTATGTTGAACAACAAAAGATAAGGGGGTGAAAAGAATATGTCACAGACTATAACCGTTAAGGTAAAGCTATTGCCTACAAAAGAGCAAATCCAACTACTAGTAACAAACACTAGATCCAAGTATCATTGGCTGCAGTTAATTCGGACTCCGTACCGTCATTATTTACTATGCTTCTAGGCTCCACCAACATGATATGGCATTCCTTTTCGGCGGAAGGCTTCATCTCGATCCCCTTCGGGAGAACAATCATCTCACCCTTGGAGATTTTAACCTGACCATCACGAAAATCAATGATCATCTCCCCTTCGATCACCATAAATACCTTATCGGTCTCTTCATGACTATGCCATTCAAACTCCCCGGCAATCTTAATGAGTTTAAATTGATAGTCATTCATTTCACCAATGACTTTCAGAGACCAAAGATCGTTAAGTTCAGATAGTTTCTCATTTAGATTAATCGCTTGGTAATGGATAGTAATCACTCCTTATTTTTTTTGATCATCAATATACCTTTTCTCGACTTTTTAGCGCTTATGTAAGGCATTTGTTATATTTTGCAAAGCGTACTCGATAGCTAATGGGCCGCCAGTAATAGCGGAAGTATCCATTAAGTAGACATTGTCTTTCTTTACGGCATTCAGATTATTCCATACATTACTTTGTTTTAAGACATTCATTAATTTTTCCTCTTTTGTAATCTCACCTATAAGGAAGATATGGTCCGCTTGAATAGTTGATATTCCTTCAAACGTAGTAAGTTTATTTTTAGCACCTTTAATTGCATCATCTGGTGTAAGCCCTAGTCCCTTTTCTCTATCAAACGCAAGTCTATAGGCAGCATTTTCTTCACCTAGAACATTAAAAGTTTTCCCATCCCAAGACAATATAAGTGCTACTGTCTCTCCTTGCATCGACTTTAATGCTTCACGCTCACTTGTGATTTCTTTCATCATTTTATCGATTACTTTTTCCGCTTCGTCTTCTTTTCCAATAATCTCGGCTACTGTGCGGAGTCCATATTGCCAATCATCATGCATATCCTTGGTTTTTAACGTAATGACTGGCGCGATTTTTTCTAGTGCATCATACAATTTTTCATGATGTTCTGTTGCTAGAATAACATCAGGCTCAATAGATAGAATTTTTTCAATATTAGGATCCGTTTTATTTCCTAATTCTTCAGTTAAATCCAGCTTTCCATTTAAATAAGATAAAGTAGATAGATACTCCCTTTCAGTAGAAGCAGCAGGCGTCTCACCTAATGCAACTAATATTTCAGGATAAAAAAACCATAGTCCGGCTATTTTTTCTGGTTTTTTCTCGATAACAATTTCTTTGCCTAAGGCATCCTTAAATGTTCTTGGCCAATCCGTTGCATCTACATTAACTGTTGCTGTAGATGCGCCTTTTGTAGTTGATCCTTTATTTTCAGCAGGTGCTTCATTACAACCTGCTAGTATGCCTGCTAATAATAGCATTGAGACTAGCAGTCCTTTAATCTTTTGCATACGAAATTCCTCCAACATAATAGTTTCTTTGGTTAACCATTATTATAGTAAAGTAATTTTTAGATTAGAATGGATGCATGTTGAAATTAGCATGGATTATTGATGAACTTCTCTCGATATTCAGTAGGAGAAATGCCACATTGTTTCTTGAACACTCTACTAAAATAAAAGGGGTCAGCCATTCCAACCGTTTGCGCAATTTGTTGTACAGGCGCATCACTTGTAAATAGCATTTCTTGCGCCGCGTTTATACGATATTTTAATAAATATTCTGCTGGTCCCATACCTGCATGTCTTCTAAATATGTAAGAAAGTCGATTTCGATTAACGTTATGTTGTTCTGCAAGCGATGCGATTGTAAGGCTTTGATAATAGTATTCATGAATATAATTAGATACCCGTTCGAATAAAGTATGCGATTCACAACTATTTTGCCTATTATCAACACATACTAAGGCTTCATTCAGTACGTCACGAAATAGCATTTCGGTCTGAAACATCGAAATGCCTCCACGCTGATTATACACATGCCAAAGACGCATAATTAATTCAATAAGACGAGGAGATGGTCCTGTTGATAATTCAAAATGCTGATGAGAAAAGCTTGACTCTGCTAGTTCTGAGTTACATATCCGGTATAGAACAAGAATATATTCCCAGTCGGTTTTACCAAACATTTTTTGAGCTAGTTTCATTTTTGCACCACCATGCACAACTTTTCCTGACGAAAAGATATAAGGCGTTCCATTAAATTCAAATTGCACCTTACCTGTAAGTGGAAACACAAATCCAGGAAAAGAATCTGTATAGTCAGCGTGAGGCACACCTGGATTTCTAGCATATCGATATACTCCTTCTACTTGAAAAGGAGTATGTGCAAGATGCTCTGCTAACTGATTAACGTCAATTTTCACATTGCATACCTCATTTCAATAGTAGTTTACCGGTAATCCTGAGATCGATCGTTGTACATCCTGTGCAGCTCTTGACCATAAGCAGTACATGCGATTCAACAAGCCGCTGTTCCAGCTTTCAGGTGAGGAGCAATTCCGCTTTGCGTAGCTTATACCACAGTTCTTCCAACTAATCAGCGGATAATTCGATTTTCAGCCCCGGCAGCTCCCCGTCCCTCCATGTATAAGCGCCCAACAAAATACAATCATAGTGTTCCAGCTCGGAGGCATTGGCATCGAGAACCGATTTAAAGGTCCGTTCCCCTCCCTCCTCACGTATCCCCTGAGCGATGGCTTGAGCCATTTCTTCTATATTGCTCGTCATGCCGCCATAATCCGAATCTCCTCCTTTAACTGGGCTGTGTAAACTCGGAATCAATCAAAAATCTGCCGCTGGAATGCAGAAAGGTGGGCATGAGGACTCTCGTCTATTTTAACATTATTGATAACGATTATCATTGTCAACCTATATGAACAATAAAAATGCCACACCCGGCTAATGTACCTATTGATGATCTGCTGCAACAACTTCCAGGTATACTAAATTTTTCTTTATTTGGACTGCGTCATTTGAAAGACAACGGTTACGTTTTCACTCCATCAAAAGCAGCAGATGAGATATTAGGATCATATAAGGAAGAAATTAATCCTGTCGAAACGTTCGTAGAAGAAATCATTGTTAAAGGAACCCCTGCCGATCGTGTGCTCCATAAAAATATACGTGAAGCGTTCTGGGCTTGGTGCAGGAAAGAAAGCCATAACTCTCTTAGTCAATACACACAGAATCGACTAATCCAAAACACTAAAGACATCTTGAAAATGAAAGGAATTACGACCGATCCCGTAAGGAGCAATGCGATCGTGGACTTTCAGGAATACAGCTTAAAACTTTACCCCAATCAAACTGGCTTGCTAAGACGGATCAAGAAGAAGGTTTTGATATCGAGGACATGTAGTAATCTTGTTGGCATCAGCGAATATTTTTGGGAAAAGTGGCGGCAGGGTCAATCCAATGCCAACTACATTTTGCTTCAACCCTGCCAGAGTTGAACTGGGGAGAGGGGGAGGCTAGAAACAGGGTCGATCGTGCCCCCCTGCCAACTTCACCAAATCACCACCCACATCACTCGCTAAAATAAAGTGAACACCGCCGACAACGCCACTACCGAACCTCACCACGGTTTTGGGTTGATCCATCAAGCGGAAGCAAAAAAATGGGCGATTTTATAATTTCTATGATGACTTCTGGATTAATCGTTTCTCTAGTATGAAACGCTATCGTTTGAACAACTTGCCTTCCCACTTGGACATTCTTGATTATATATATTATCTTGACTGCCAACTGGAAGATGTCAAAGCCTATCTTCTGTTGCTTCATATATTTGGTGAACTGTCGGAGGAAGATTACAGCCTTATGCAATTAATGATTGCTGAACTGGAAAGAAAAATAGAGAACCCCCGTCATTATTTCACCAATACATGGGATGCTTCGGATGAAGCAGCGCATGGAAACCCTGTTGCTCGGCCGCGCACCATGATTGAGCATGTGTTTAAGCCCCCTTATTTTATCAATCCGATTGAGGAAAAGCAGCATCCTAACCTTGGACAGATATACGATCGGTTACAGATAACCATAAATTACAGCAGTCGAGAAACAAATCGTATGAAAAAGAAAGACATGATAAAAAGTGCCCAACAAGCCTTTTCTGTCAAAGGAGTGGCACACATATCTTCACTGTATGATTACAGCATTTATTATCTTAATGAGTGAAAATTGAGCCTTTTCAGAGCCTCCACAACGTGAGGCTCTTTTTCGTGAACGATCATAAAGCAAAACTAAAGAATCAGGGTGCTGCCCCAAACCCCGTCCTCGCCAGAAACAAGCGGTCGTTGCCAAGACCATCATATGAAAGGATTTGGGGCTGGATTAGATTCAAGGGTCAAGATAAGCTCGCTTCGATCGCCCTTAGTGAAATTTGTCACTCATTTGCGTTATTTGAAAATTTAACAAGTTAGTTATCATCAATATCCATAAGAGAATAAGCCGTACATAGAAACGAAGCTTAGCAAGAAAGCAAGTACAGTGATTAGTTGAAGTTTGATCGGTTTACGCAAAATGGGTTCACTCCTCGAATTGTCATAGTGGCTACATTCGACATTTGTAAACTATTCCCTTTATAGCAAAAAAGATAGCCCTACAGGCTATCTTTTGGCAGGTCTATCATCTAGCCTTCGCAGGAAGATGTGCCTTCACCGCCTACATGGCTTCTTCAATCGTTTGCACCTCAATGACAAAGCATTCCCTCTCGTATTGGCTCATCGCATGAGCATATCTTGGATCATAATAATGCTCCAGCAGCAGCTTCACGGCGCTTTCGAATTGTCCGATCAAGAGATTCGCTTCAATTTCCTTCGCGATCGGCTGATAATCTTCGAGAATATGGCTACCGTTCCTCTAGCGGCAGCTTGATGAAGCGCTGAGTGCCGGATTCTTTCGTATGCACGACACGGTCAGACAGGACGGCTTTGCCGACGCGTTTGCTCTCGCCCTCCATAAGGACATAAGAATGCTGCAGCTTGAGCGCCTGTTCAACGAGCAGCACCTCGAAGGACTTCTGATTGTTCGCACAGACCAATATGCCCGAAGATCGATCCGCGATGCCTGGCTCTAATCACGGCAACCTGTTATATCTTTGTTTGCTGATATCAACAGGCCCTCATCCAAACGGGCAAGATACAGCACATCCAACCAGCAGTGGTGATTCCTTCCTAAATAGCAACTTAATGCGACAATTTCGCCCTATTTGTGATACGGTTCGGCGTATCATCTATAGAGCGAACTTAGAGATACCCTTTCGTGTCTTAAACACGTCAACGATTAATAGCTTGGTGTATGATAAGGTTCCCACGTTGTCTGAAACGCCAACTAAAAAAGACACCAGATCAGCCGGACTCTAGTGTCTGAGTAACATGCAATTAAGCCTTTCGCTTAACAGGAATCCATACTTCGTGTACTGACTCGATTTGCTGGTCGTTTACCCAATAATACTTTTCAATACACGGACCCTCGACTACAGCGTAGGTTTGAGGTGGAATATTTAGAGTGGTGAGACCTGCTGGAACTTTGTTCCCTTCCGGCAGCTCATACTCTTAACCCATCAAATAACGTTTTGTTCCATCATCAAAGTCATAAGATAACCATAGAGCAGTGTTCCCGCTGATTCGCCCAAAAACTCGTTAAGTTGATCATGCGTGCCATTCTTCCATATTTCCTCCACGAATCACTCGAACTACATATTGAAAGCGCTCTGAAATACCTTCATAGCAAAGAACTTGAGGATAAATTCAACCCCAAAGACAATACTGCTGTAAATGGTAAAACAATTAAAAAGATCCATAAGCATATAAAAATCCTCTTGAAGCCCGGCTATTTTGTCAACCCTCTGAGAGAATTGATGTTCCCAAACATCGGACAGATTTATGATCGTTTACAACTTAGCCGAATTTACAATAGTTTTTGAAACACTACGTGAGAAAAAAATAATATTATTATCAAAGCTAAAAGAGCTTTTGAACTCCAAGGCAAGACCGCAGTAAACGTATTATCAGACTACTTGGTGTATTTTGTAAATTGAATCTTCTAAATGTCTTGTAGCCTCATATGTTACTTTATCCTCATAAATAAACCACCTCATAGTTGAACTGCACCCCAACATTTCGGCTTGCTTGTAAATCAGAACTAAATCATAACCCGCATCTGCAAGTACATGAGAAACGGGCAAATTAGGATGCCTTTCGGCAAGTCCCTTAAGCAAGAGGATATCTATCTTTCCATCATTGATGTTACCAGAAGAGAGCAATACTGTAAGGATATATTGACTTTGGCAGTCGACCAGGAGATGTACTTTGAAGCCATACCAAAATACGTTTTTGCCTTCGGAATTCTTCTTGACACCCCAGGCCCAGGCCGGGGTCATGGGTATTTCCTTTACCAACTCATCATACGAGTAAGTCAATTGTGCTTCTACCTTCTTTTCGAACAGGGGGGAACTTTCTTCAATTTCTAGTTGTTCCTTTAACCATCGCTTTCGCTCACCCTTAAATTTACGACCACGTTTCTTCTTTGGAAGTTCAGTTGCTGGTTGATCAGGATCGTCGTCTTTCTTCTTTTCTGGCTGGCGATCCCTAGCTTCAACATGAGTGGCATCCATAGCAATCACTTATGCATCGATAAAGCCCTCCTGAAAGTCTTCTTGAACCAATTCTTCTTGTGATTGCTGAAAAACCCGGGATTTTTGAAGCCTTTGAATGAGTTGTGTATACGAAGCTTCACTTGGAATGCGCTCGGAACCCGTAAAGCCGCAGTCTGTGCTGAATTCTATGCTTCTCTTCAAACGTTTCCGTAGATCCTTAATCGTTGGGATACGTTCCACGATTCGAATGAAAAGCGAGTGTAACATAGTTGCATAGTTGAGCTGTGTTGGTGCCCCCAGAAATGCCTTCTTAGAAACAACGCGTACGAACGGATTAATATCTAACGTTTCAAAAAGATAACCATACGTATCCTTGGGGGACATTTCTAATAAATTCTCCAAGGAAAACAGACTTTCTTGTCGAATATTATACATCTGGAGTTCTTCCTTTCTCTCTTTCGGTGTTTGGTAGTGGTACTTAACACTTCGAGATTTGGGGAGGTACTCCTTTTTTCATGCTCTAAAAACTCAAGTGCAGTAAAGCTTTAGAATTATGAAAACGATTCTAGTATAAATAAATAAAGAGCGGGGAATTAAGCATAACAGCCTAACTCTCCACTCATTTCTAAAAAACTTGAGAAATAAAATTAATCTTTTAAACTCAACTTTCGCAGAGCCATAATTGACTTGATCTCAAGCTAGGCTTGAGTTGGGGCAGGATGAAGTACATGCCTTGTTGCTCTTATATCCGAATCATACTTATTTCCATGTAACCGCAACATATTTCCACCCTCAGCAGGCTGTGATCCAAAGAATTCATCCCCCTCCTTCGCAAGGGGCTCAACGGCTTTTCGGTTTACAATAGCGTCTTCTGGTGTTCGTATAGATCGGGGCGGCGGTCGTAGAAGGGTGCTACCGCTCCGCGTTCACGATTCTCTCGGAGCGTGTGGAAGTCAAGTTCGGCCAGCACCGTCCTGTTTTCGTTCGTTTCTCCGACCTGCAAGATGCCATCCGCGGCGAACGGTAGATCGCATGGGGTGAATATGCCCGCTTGGCAAAACCCCATGTCCACCTGCGGACGATCCTCGGACAAGGATCCGACGAGGCCGCTCAATACGACGAACAGCTGATTCTCGATCGCCCTCGCTTGGGCGCAATGCCGCACGCGATGGTACCCGAAGGAATTATCGGTATAGGAAGGGCATAGAAGCAGTTCCGCGCCACGAAGCGCGGCTGCCCTCGCAAGCTCCGGAAACTCGATGTCGTAACAGGTCAAGATCGCCATCTTGCCCCACTCCGTGTCGAATACGTTAAGCTCGTCACCCGCGACCAGTGGCCAGCGAATCTGCTCCTCCGGCGTAAGATGCACCTTGCTCTGCGTCTCCACCCGTCCGTCTGAAAAGAAGAGGAATGCCTTGTTCGAGTACTTGCTCTCTTCCTCTAAGCAAATATGCGTCCCTGCTAGTATGGCAATATCGCATTCTCGGCTTAACTCTCCGAAGAACTCGATATATTTATCCGTCAGCCCGTCCAGAAAATAACACGCTTCATCGTGCATCATCGATGGCTCTAAGCTTAGCAAGTGAGCCGTCATGTACTCCGGGAACACGATCATGGAGGCGCCCTGCTCGGCAGCCTCCCGAACCTTCATTTCGATTCCCGTCCAGAACTCTTTTGCGGTACGGATATCGGTGAGACCGTATTGCGTGGTTGCTATCGTTAACTTTTTCATATTCACCTCTAGTATGTTTTAAGTACGAATTTGTAAGGAATAGATGTCCGTCCGGCGATCCTTGAACGACAATGCATCATTGGACTTACGGTACCTTTCGAGCGTTTCCATGTCTACCTCAGCCATGATGACTGTCTCCGTATTCTCGCTGCACTCCCCCGCGATGCCGTCGCGAGAGAAGGAGAAATCAGCCGGCGTATAGATACCAGACTGGGCGTACTGAACGTCTATGTTGTCCACATGGGTTAGATTTCCTACCGTTCCCGCGGTCACAATGAACACTTGGTTCTCAATCGCTCTGGCCTGTGCGCAGTACTTCACCCTCAGGAACGTCTGCCGATCTTCCGCGCAGAAAGGAACGAATATAATCTGCGCTCCCTCCTCCGCAACGATACGGGACAACTCCGGATACTCGATGTCACTGCTGAGTTGAATCGATATTTTACCGCAATCCGTGTCGAACACCCCGAGTGAGCTACCCCCGTTGATGCCCCACCACTTCCGCTCGTTCGGAGAAATATGTAGCTTGTATTGCTGCTCAATTGAGCCGTCCCGGCGGAACAAGTGAGCGACGTTGTAAATCCGGTTATTGTTCTCAACGAAGTGGGAGCCGCCTACGATATTTACGTTGTATTTGACCGCGAGTTCGGAAAATAACTCCACATAGTTGGTCGTATAAGTCGTAAGCTTCCGGACGGCCAAGCTCGGAGACCGTTCATCCAAGAAGGAAAGCAGCTGCATGGTGAAGTTCTCCGGGAAAACGGCGAAATCGGACTTGTAATCCGATGCCACGTCCACGTAATGCTCGCACTGGTTGGCGAATTCCTCGAAAGAATCGATCTTCTTCATCATATACTGGACCACGCAAATGCGGACGGGGAAAGACATTTTATAAAGCGTCTTGTTGATGCTCGGCTTGTATTCGATATTATTCCATTCTAACAGGGCCGCGAAATTCTCGGAATCGGCGTCATCGGACAAATAATTGGTAATGATCCTCTTCAGCGTAAATCCGTTCATCATCTGAAAAGTCAGCACCGGATCGTAGATATTCTGCTGCAACACTTCTTCCGCGTAAGCTCTTGGCGACAGCTTATCGGAATAGTTGTGATACCCCGGGATGCGTCCCCCTACGATAATACTCTTGAGGTTACGCTGCTCCGCCAGCCGTTTCCTTGCCTCGTATAACCTTCTGCCGATCTTCATGCGACGGAAATCTGGATGCACCATGACTTCCATTCCATAGAGGTTCCCGCCCCGGGGGTTATGGTTGCGAATATAACCCTTGTCCGTGATTTCGGAATACGTATGCTGCTCCAAATAATCGTCAAAGTTCACGATCAGGCTAGAACAGGAGCCGATAATATCACCGTCGAGCTCGACGCACATTTGACCATCGGGAAACGTACGGACGTGACTTTCCAGTTGATCCAGCTTCCAGGGACCCATATTCGGAAAACAAATATTTTGCAGCGCGATAATATTATCGAAATCTTCGCGTTCAATGTTGCGGATGATAATTTTCTTTTCGAATTGAGAAATTTGATCGGTTGTCATAGAAATGAGACCCCTTTATAAATGTGTTTAACTATATTATACCCCATTGTTTCTTGTCCCTAGAATTGGGATGTAGCGGTTTTATTATTTGTGGGACGGAAAATGCGGAAACGCTCGTAATAACACTTTTTTTGACGAATCGGCACTTCCTTTGTCTGCGGCGCAGGGGGCGGTTTGACGAGCTCGAATTAGTAGGGTGATTGCCTTGAACGCGAAAACCGTAAAAAACTAAGGAAGCCTCCGAGGTTCTGAGCGTCAGCCAAACGACCATCAAATGATGTACCTCTCAATTCCCCGCCTTTTTTCCGAAGAACCGACTGGGTCATTACATCTTCTCGGAAAGCGAGATCATTTTGTTGCTATATATAAAGGAACAGATCGACAAAGGAAGAACCATAGAATATATCTTTCTTCCGGCCCTCATACAACAAATCCCTAATTCCATCGTTAATAAAGCTTGTTGTCTCTTTCACTACTGATTTTGATTTAGGGCTCTCTTCCAGCCTTTCTACAAGTACATTGTGTTGCTTACTGCGTTCCTCGGCAATTAATGCTTCGACGGTTCTGTGAAATAACTTAGTATTACCGCTAGAGCCAGCAGTAACAAGGCTTATTAGTAAATCTGCTCTTGCCATTATCTGCACATCCCTTCATTGTATCCATTACATAGTGTGGGATGGATAAGGCTAACTCATACAAGTACACATATAATCTTCACTGCATACATCTCTCTTTTTATTCTATGATGAAAAATATATTTAGTCATCAACCCAAAAACACCGTTTCTCAAAACAAAAGTTCAAGAACAGCATTACATTATGATTTTCTAAGTACTAAGTTACTAAAAATAACGATTTTTATGATCATTATCACCCAAGTCATTAGGAATATTATACCATATATTGTCTAGAAAACCCATCAAATACATTGTGAAATTACACTAAAAAATGATTAATACATATATCCTAACAAACACTTATTACCTCTAATAATCCTCTGAAGAAAGAAGTAAACAGATAATTTGCAATTAATTTCCTATATATTCATTTTTTCACTTAACTTTCATGACAATGCTTGAATTTTCAACACTCTACCGGATTAGGGACTCCCTTATCCACTTTCTCAACTAGTAAGCATAACAATGCCGCTCTAGTGATGATCTAGTCCAGGGTGATCAGAACTGCTACCACCTTGGGCTAGATCTAATACATGTAAACAATTAACACATAAAATTTCGCCCTACTTATGATACGGTTCCCCCCGATTAATCTTCACCGCCCGATACACCTGCTCGGTCAGCATCAGCTGATACGGCAGCGTCATGCCCCCGAAGCTGAGCTTCTGCTGGGCACGCTGAACCTTTGTCCAATTTTCGCGTCTTTTACAACTCGGTAATCTACCTGATATCTAGCTCGTTAAACTAGTGTTTCTCAGAGCCACAACTCTAACATAATATCCCATCCTGATTCCTCCGATTCATAAAGGTCTCATCAGCAATAAGCTACTCAGTTAGGCTACATTAGGTGAATGCCTATTTTTTTGATTATGGCTAAAAACTTAACTTTGCATCCAAAAGTGATATGATAGATTAGATCCAAACCTAATATCGATTGAACTAAAGTTTACGCCTCATCTTTAGTTGATTCTATATAATCTATATTCTCTTAGGAGACTCATCAATCATGAAACTAACCCATACCATGGATGATATTCAGTGGCAAACGCTCATCCACAATGTCGCACAATATTATAATGATCTAACCATAAAACGCGGATTTCAATATTTCAAACAAGGACGTGTCCATCAGTTCATGATGGCGGGTGCCGACCACATTGAAGCTGTCGTCGAAGGGACAGAGAACTACCAGGTCGACATCCATTTGGAGTCCCTTTCTGCAAATCAATGCACATGTCCCGTTCATAGGAACTGTAAGCATATGATCGCCGTTCTGCTTAAATATGCAAATTTGCAAGAACGCCCACTTCACGCGCTCATTAATGCCCATTCAACAGCCACGTTTAAGCAAACCGTGAAATCTTCTCCCACTGCTGTATCCAATCGCACAGCGATTCAGAGAGCAGAGCGAAAATCAGAAGAGTACGCCAAATTGAAAGAACAAGCAAATCTTATACCCACTTTGCCTATCTCAGAGTGGCATAACCTTTTTGAGCAATGTATCATCCCATTAGGACTGAATATTCAGAATAATCATTACACGAAGGATGCGTTGGCATCCATATACACAATAAAACCTCCACTTTCACCTACGATGGAACAACTGTTTAGTCTTCATGCTCACCTATTTATACTTAACAAACTGGTGACACCGTCTAAATATCAAGGACATAACTCCAACTTGTATATGGGATATCATACTCAGGTTGCAGCGGATGATATTCAGGAAGAGATTCAGCACAATTTTGCACATAAACTGACACAACCCGTTGAGCCTGAGCAGTGGGATCGTGTTACGGAGACGTTAACTTACTTACGCAGTCACATGTTGACCGAAACTCAGAACCTCCAATACTATACAGATACCTATCATCAGTTCTGGTTACACTGGGTTTATCCCAATCCAGTAGACACGACCATATACTTGGAAGAATTACAGCATTTAGACTTAGCCAAAGATGAACTTGGCACCGCTCTTTCCCGACTTCCATGGATGTTAGCTCAGAGCTGGATGCACTTCTATCTAGGTCAAGATCAGCAAGCTTGGGCACTACTACAAATGGCAAACAAAACCTTCACCATCCCACCTGATCATGTACTGCATTTCTTGAATGTGCTATATAAGGCTGAAGTATGGTCAAGAATGACAGAATGGCTAATCCAAACCGGCCCATTGCTGAGCAGCCATCGAAAGGTTAACCTAAGTCATTATTTGGTCTATTGGGAAGCACTTATTCAACATCAACCTGAAGCCGAACCACACATGTGGGGTACACTTGTCGGCATGTTGCCTTATTCCAGTCCTATCTATCAAGAAAAATTGCTGACATATAACAAATGGCAGCAGTGGATGGATTATCAGCTAAGTACGGGAAAAGAGCCTTTGGATTTTCGTGTCGCTGTATTACAACCTATCGAGAAGCATGCTCCCGAGTTGTTGCTACCGTTTTATCATCAGGCTGTTGAACGATATATTCTTCACAAAAATAGAGATAGCTATAAAGCAGCAGTAAAACTGTTGAAACGGCTATCCAAGCTGTACAAAAAAATGAAGCAAGAAGCACGCTGGGAAGAGTTCATAACCACGTTCGCCGGCCGCCATAGCCGACTACGCGCACTGCAAGAGGAACTTCGGAAAGGAAAACTAATCTCATGAGTCAATATACAGAAACTATCACTGTCCATGTCACTTTAACCGCATATGGAGACGCCCTTATTTATGGATCTATTAACACGCATAGTTACGTATCGGGTCAATATATGAAACAGCGTTTGTTCGCATGGCATGACGCCTCTTTCTATGGAACAGACCTAGAGATTCAAACGATTCAAGATGTGGAACTTGTCGTCCTCCCCTCTGAGTACGTTATCCCCTTCTTTGCAGAACGCAAACTTCTGAACCATATCGAATGGGCGTGGAGCGAAGATGCAACACCATGGATCAAGCTTGCTCCTATATTGTCAGCATGTATAGAAGAAAGAAGATATATCCCAGGCTTCTCAGCCTTTCAGTCAGGCAAGCTACAGTGGGTCTGGGATTCATCAACGTTGGATCTACAAGATCAAGCGTTACTAGAGCAGCTTGGCACAGACACCCATATCATCGATGGATTATGTGCGGCTTTCTCAGCTACGGTATTCTACCAATACTACGGAACTGAAATGACTGCTTCTGATTTACAAAGGGAATATCCTGCGCTATTTGCCAAAGATGGCTCAGCTACACTAGGTTTGGATGCGCAAGCATGGCTTATTGCGATTGGCTGGAAAGCAGATACAGCTCCATTCCGCCCCCTTCTGCAATTACTGGAACCGGATGATGATGAGCCCTCTTGGCGTCTTCAGCTTGTTCTGCAAGATAAGTCAGATCCGGCAGTACTCGTACCTGTTCATCTAACCGAAGCGGGTCAATTGTTAGGCTTATGGCCTGAAATATGGACTAACCATATACATGAGAGATCGACGGGTTGGCTGGAGCATTTGCGTGCAAGTCTACCTAAGGAACGCTTGTCCGCTAACCATGAAGATGTACTCGGTAGATCCCTGACTGACGAAGCCGCTTGGCAGTTCTTGACGGCAGACAGCCACCGGCTACTCGAAGCGGGATGGCAAGTACTTCTTCCAGCTTGGTGGGAAGGCGCTAGCAAAAAGAAAGCCAAACTTCGTGCCAAGGTCCGCTCCAATGAAGGCAGTACGGGAGGTTCTCTATTCGGTCTAGACTCCATTGTTAACTTCGATTGGCGTATTGCTATTGGCGAGACCCAGCTTAGCGAAACGGAGTTCGCCGAGCTAGTCGCTCGCAATGAACGGCTAGTCCGCTTCCGCGGACAATGGATCTCACTTGATCCAGCATTGCTAGCACAAATTCGCCAAGCGATGGCGGGAATAGACAATACACAAGGACTATCCTTTCAGGATATACTCCAACTTCATCTACTTGGAAACAATGATGAGCTTGAGAACGATTCATCAGAGCAACTGCAGGAAGCTTCAGAGCGTATTCAACTGGAGGTTGAGCTTAATGAACATCTGCTGAAGATCATGAGTCAACTTAAATCACAGACAGAATGGCCGACACTTTCGGTGCCGGATGAACTACAAGCAGAACTGCGGGGTTATCAGCGAGATGGATATGCCTGGCTTGCCTTTTTACGGCGTTTCGGTCTAGGTGCCTGCCTAGCAGATGACATGGGACTAGGTAAAACCGTTCAGTTCATTACTTATTTATTGCATATTAAGGAGAACTCTAAGGATGTAGATACCCAATTCCCTTCTCTGCTGATCTGCCCCACTTCAGTGCTGGGCAATTGGCAAAAGGAATTAAGCCGCTTTGCCCCGTCCTTGAGGATCATGCTCCATTACGGAAGCAGACGCTCCAGCGGGGAAGACTTTCATTCGCAGGCTACACAGGCAGACATTATACTAACTTCATATGCCACAGCAACATTGGATCAGGAGTTACTACAAGGATTCACATGGGCTTCCCTTTGCTTAGACGAAGCTCAGAATATTAAAAATGCCCAAACCAAGCAATCCATTGCCGTTCGAAGTTTCCCTGCCAAACATCGAATTGCACTTACTGGAACACCTATCGAGAATAGACTTTCAGAGCTATGGTCTCTCTACGACTTCATCAATCCAGGTTATCTGGGCAGCTCACGCGCCTTTAACAATCGATTTATTAATGCCATCGAGAAAGAACATAATGAACAGAAAACGATTGATTTGCAGAGACTGGTTAAGCCGTTCATGCTTCGACGTAAGAAGAAAGATCCGGCCATCCAGCTGGATTTACCCGATAAGAATGAGATGAAGACTTATATCCATCTCACAGCTGAGCAAGGTGCGCTCTATGATCACACCGTCAATCATCTTTTAGAACGCATGCAGAAGTTAGAAGGTATCGAGCGAAAAGGAGCTATTCTTTCGACGCTCACTCATCTCAAACAGCTCTGTGACCATCCCGTACTTTTAACGAAGGAAGCTTATCAGGAACCTTCCAAGGGGAAGGATAACTTAGTAGATATCGAAACGTTGATCAGCCGTTCAGCGAAGTTGGAACGACTTCTCGCGATGGTGAAAGAATTGCGGGAGGAAGGTGAGCGTTGTCTGATCTTTACACAGTATATTGGTATGGGACAGATACTTCAGCAGGTGCTTCAACAAGAACTTCAAGAACCTGTGCTCTACCTGAATGGAAGCACGTCTAAATCCGCACGCGATGTTATGATTGATCAATTCCAATCTCAGACATTATCACATACTGAACAACCCTCCGTATTTATTCTTTCGATCAAAGCAGGGGGCGTCGGCCTTAATCTCACAGCAGCTAACCATGTCTTTCACTTCGATCGTTGGTGGAATCCAGCGGTGGAGAATCAAGCGACAGACCGTGCTTATCGCATGGGTCAGACCAAAGACGTACAGGTACACAAGTTCATCTCGCTCGGCACATTAGAGGAACGTATTGATGAGATGTTAGAGAGCAAGCAGCAGCTTAGCGACAATGTGATCTCTAGTTCCGAAGGCTGGATTACTGAGCTATCGACAGATGCACTTAAAGACCTCTTTACACTACGCCGAGATATGATCGGTTAACGCAATTTGAAACTTTCATACGTGTTCATGAAAATTTTCATCTAAATTTCTGTGCTTCTTTTACCGATAATAGGGTTTGAACCTAATTACATCGGAGAAGGAGGCACATAAATTATGAAAGCAATATTTGCAAAAATAATGAGCGGTAATTTTAAGATTAAACTCATAACGGCCTTTGTACTAATCCTAGTCATACCGTCTATGATAGTCGGGACACTATCCTACAGTCGGTCTAAGAAGGAAATCGAGCAGCAGATTCTGAGCAGCGCCAAAGAGAATATCAATTTGCTTGATTCCTTCATCAGCACCACCATTACACCGAAGAAGTTAGACACGGATTATTTTGCCCAGAATACCAATGCCAGCATGTATCAAGGGATAGATAGTCCTATGGTTAGACAAAATTTCAATACATATCTAGCCATGCACCCTGAGGTAAACAGCATGAGCCTTGGCACGGATACGGGGCTGTACGTGATATCGCCGCCGCAGGATGTGAAGGCTGACTACGATCCACGAACTCGGGGTTGGTACAAAGATGCGATAGCTAACAAAGGGAAAACCATTGTTTCAGAGCCCTACAAATCAGCTGTAACTGGAGAGAACATTATAACGGTGTCGCAAGCAACATCAGACGGTTCCGGGGTTGTAGGCATAACGTTAAGCATCGATCAAATCGACAAATTGACTAAAGAAGTCCAGATTGGCAAGGCTGGCTATGTTATGATTTTCGATAAAAACAAAAATTATATCGTCCATCCCACCATTAAATCAGGGGAACCGGCGGAGAACCCTGTTTACGATCGCCTCTATGAGGAAGATTCCAATCAAATTGAATTTGGCCTCGGTGGGCAAAATAAAAAAATGTTATATGTGACAAACAAAACCGTCGGCTGGAAAGTCGTTGGACTGATGAACTCGTCGGAAGTAAAAGAGTCTGCGCAGCCAATCTTTATTTATACTTTATTGTCCATTATTATTTGTTTGATCATCGGCGGAATCAGCATCTACTTCATTCTCAAATCGATCATACGACCGATTGTGAAATTAAAGGAGCATGCGGTCCGAGTTAGTGAAGGGGTGCTCACCGAGTCGATACAGATTAATACGCTGGATGAGATCGGTGAGCTGGGGCAAGCCTTCGATGAGATGAGAAAGAATCTTCGATCTTTGATCATGGACGTTGAAGACAGATCCGAGCAAGTTGCAGCCTCCTCTCAGCAGTTGACGGCAAGCGCCGAACAGACAAGCCTGGCAACCGAACAAGTCGTAATGGCAGTTCAAGATGTGGCTGGTAGTGCTGAGAAACAGACGGTATCTGTTGATCATAATGTACATGCCTTGCAGGAAATTTCACTTGGTGTTGCACGGATTGTGAACAGCGTGACAGACCTATCGGGTCTCTCGAATCACACGACCCTTCAAGCTGAAGAAGGCGGGGAATCTGTCCTTCAGGTGAAGGAACAAATGAGTTCCATACATGAATCGGTTGAGAAATCAGATCATATGGTCAGATCGCTGTATGACCGCTCTAAGGAAATTAATTCTATCTCTGTAGTCATAAGCGGAATCGCTAAGCAGACCAATCTTCTTGCCTTGAATGCGGCTATCGAAGCAGCACGAGCTGGAGAACATGGAAAAGGCTTTGCCGTTGTGGCAGATGAAGTTCGTAAACTCGCAGAGCTATCTCAAGAATCGGCACAACAAATATCCGAGTTAATCATTGAAATTCAACGCTTGACGAAGGATACGGTTGATACAACGGAGAAAGTCACGCAGGATGTTGCAGGCGGACTTAAGGTATCGAATGAGGCCATTCAGAAGTTCGAGCAAATCCTGATCAGTATGAACAAGACAACGCCTCACATTGATGAAGTTTCCGCTATCGCGGAACAAATATCGGCGGGCGTTCAAGAGGTCACTGCAATCACTAACGAGCTTGCTATGATTGCGAAAGGCAATGCAGCAACCTCTGAGGAAGTTGCCGCTTCTGCTGAAGAACAGTTAGCTTCCATGGAAGAGATATCAGCATCAGCACAATCCTTGTCCTCGTTGTCCGAAGAATTACAAGCGTTAATTAATAAATTCACATATTAGCACAATGCTAAGCCTACTCATTTTTGAGCAGAGGATATACGTAGAAAAAAGAAGCTATCTGCAGTGGAATCAAATCACTGCGAAATAGCTTCTTTTTCTTTATAGGAGAAACAGCATGTAATTGTCAGGCTTGGTCGATTGTATTAGCCATTACAATAACGACTTTGTAGATTCCCTAACGATTAACTCAGCCGGGTAAATTTTATGCACATGATTTATTTTCTTATTAATCAAGTCAAAAAGAATTTTTATTGTCTCTTCTGCAATTTCTTCCACTGGCTGTCTAATGGTAGTAATCGAAGGGTTGTAATAAAATGAGATGTCCAATCCATCAAAACCAGCTACGGAATAATCTTCTGGAATTCTTTTTCCAGCTTCAAATATGGCTTTACATGCACCAATTGCCATGCTATCCGAAAGAGCATAGATAGCTGTAAACTCTTCGTTTAACTCTAACAATTCTTTGGTTACCGCATATCCATTCTCCATGCTATAACTATCTATATCTTCTTTCATACATCGAACCAATTGATCATGACAGACTAATCCATGGTCTGCCAAAGCTTGTTTGTACCCTTCATATCTTAATTTACCAATGCTCACATCTTCCATAGGCGCCGTAATGACTGCAATTTTCTTATGTCCCTGATTACATAAATAATCTACTATTTTATAACTTTCTTTAAAGTCATCCACAGACACTGAAGAATAATCACTTAGATCGAACTCGTCTGTCATCCCTATGGTGCTGAGAACGAAGGGTACGGTTAATTGATCTAGTTTTTCTTTAGAGTGTGAGAATAATCCTCCTAGAAACACAATTCCTTTTAACCGCTTTTCTTTCTCCAGCTCAATAGCAACTTCGACTTCATCCTGATTTTCATCAACACGTTGTAGAATAAAAGAATATTTTTTTCTTTGAATTTCTTGCTCAAATACCTTTATCATAGGATTGAAAAATTGGTTTGTAATCCCTTTAATCAATACCGCTATCGTTTTTGAAGCAGAACGTTTCAAATTTCTTGCACTGTTGTTTGGAACATAATGATTTTCTTTAATTACTCGCATAATCATTGCCTTTGTCTCTTCATTGATGTCTGGATGATTATTTATAGCACGAGATACCGTTGTCACGCCAACTCCACACATTTTTGCAATATCTATAATTGTAATATTATCCACCTTAGTTCTTCCCTTTACAGTAGTTTTATCCATTTGAAACCCTGATTCTTATTACCCTCAATATAGCAATTAAAGTCATACTAGGCAATAAGATCAATTCACTTCATATGCACAAAAAAGTAGGGTTGTTCTTGAAACGTCAAAGTCACCAAGAAAGGAACCCTACTCACTACTCAAAGATTTAATTTAACTTTAACCTTTTACAGCTCCTGCAACCACACCTTCAATAATATACTTTTGACAAGCCAAGTAGAATATTACAATAGGTACGATGGCTAATACTAGCATGGCCATCATGGCACCCATATCTATAGATCCGTATCCACCCTTCAGATACTGTATAGCAATAGGAATGGTTTTGTATTCTGTACCAATAACTAAGTAAGGTAACAAGTAGTCATTCCATATCCACATCACATTTAGAATGGCTACGGTTATAGCTGTTGGCTTAAGAATTGGAAATACTACTTTAAAGAATGACTGCACTGGATTACATCCATCAATCATGACAGCCTCTTCGATCTCAATCGGTATTGATTTAACAAATCCACTAAACAAGAATACAGATAGTCCTGATCCAAATCCTAGATATATCAAGATGATCCCGACCGGATTATCTAAATGTATGATGTTTGCTACCTTAGTCATCGTGAACATAACCATTTGGAAGGGTACGATCATGGAAGATACAAATACGTAAAACATGATACTTGTAAACTTAGACTTAACTCTTGTGATATACCATGCTGTCATAGAAGTAAACAAAATAATAACAGCAACAGAACATACCGTGATAAACAATGACATGCCGAACGCACTCATGAATCCTATTTTCTCCATACCGCTGGTATAGTTTTTGAATCCGGCAAATGTAGTACTATCCGGAAACAAGAATGGCATATCACTAATGTAGAATTTACCTTTAAAAGAGTTCATAAGAACGATAAATATAGGAGATAAGAACAAGATCGCTAAGACCAACAAAATGATGAATATCATATAATCTTTTACTTTTGTCTTTGTCTTTTGCATTAGTTCTCAACCTCCTTTCTTCTAGTAATGACAAGTTGAATTAATGCGATGACAGCCACTAACACAAAGAACACGACTCCCTTTGCCTGACCGACACCTTCCCAACCTGTTTTACTATAGAAAGTGTTGTAAATATCTAGTGCTAACATCGAAGTCTCCTTAGACGGAGCACCTGCTGTTAAAGCTAAATTCTGGTCAAACAATTTAAATGAATTCGATAGTGTCAAGAATAAACATATGGTGATTGATGGCATCACTAAGGGTAAGGTAACATTACGCAATATTCCAAACCGGGTAGCTCCATCTATTTTGGCTGCTTCAACTATATCTTTAGGAACATTTTGAATACCTGCAATGTAGATAATCATCATATACCCTATTAATTGCCAATTCATAAGTACTACTAATCCCCAAAAACCATAGGTAGCACTGGAAGTCAATGTAACTCCGAATTTCAACAAAATACCGTTAATAATCAATTGCCAAATATAGCCTAACACGATACCGCCTATTAGGTTAGGCATGAAAAATATAGTTCTAAAAACATTAGTACCTTTTTTTCTTCTGGTTAACAATAGTGCAAATATGAAAGCAAATAAATTAATGGTGGTAACGGAAATCAATGTGAACTTAACTGTAAACCAAAGTGCATTTATATATTCTTGATTAGAAAATGCCTTGATATAATTACTAAGACCTACCCATTTTGCATCTGTTACTGTAGTAAACTCTGTGAATGACAAATATACACCTAGAATAAATGGTATTAGAAACATTACCGCAAAGGCTAATATA
Organism: Paenibacillus sp. IHBB 10380; assembly: GCF_000949425.1. Classification (NCBI taxonomy): domain Bacteria; kingdom Bacillati; phylum Bacillota; class Bacilli; order Caryophanales; family Paenibacillaceae; genus Paenibacillus; species Paenibacillus sp. IHBB 10380. The sequence goes on along the minus strand of NZ_CP010976.1, from coordinate 5,150,361 downwards.
GTCGGCAATGCAAAAAGAGCAAAATATTTTTTCATCGATTTTTGCATTTAGTTTTCTCCTATCTTTGAAACAATGTGAGTCAGACACCTCAAAGCTCACCAAGTTATTTATGCCACTGTGCACCCTAACGATGCGCAGTGGCATAATATTAACTCATGAACAATGAAGGGTTGCAGAACGCATCTTTCATTCGTGGTTCATAGCGAACCATTATTTAGCTCTTTCAGACTTCCAAGAATCTTTAACGATCGTGGAAACTTCATCCCAAGTTTTTTTGCCTTGAGCATATTCCAACAATGCATCCCCAAAATAATTTTTGAATTCTTCACTTGGGAATGCTGCAAATGTCCAAACTACGGAAGAAACATCTTTGGACATCCAAGCTAATACTTCTTTAGCTAATGGATCAGCTGGTTTCTCGTCATCTTTAAATGTATTGAACGGTGCGATAAAACCTAAATCTTTCGTTACATAACTCTTACCTTTGTCACTAGAGAATAACCACTCCAAGAAAGCAATAGATGCTTCTTGCTTCTTAGCAGACACTTTGCTATTAATTGAGAAATAATTTTCTATTCCAATTGCTAAGCCTTGTTTTTCTTCATTAGCCATCCCTGTATAGATTGGCATGAACTTAATATCTTCCGCTTTTACTACGTTTCCATCTACTTCATTAATTTGTGACCATGCCCAGTTACCATTTTGAACCATAGCCGCTTGACCAAGTGCAAATTCAGCCATAGAATCTGTTACCGTTTTACTACCTAATAGCGATCCTTTTGTAACTGAATTGTTGATGTATAGATCAAAGATATTCTTGTATTTATCTCCGTATTTGAATGATATTTCATCAGCTGCTAATCCAGCTAGAATCGTGTTATTGAATGCAGTATTATCTTTGAATTCATAGTATAAGGGAATGTTTGCTAAGTGAGTCTGCCATCTCCATTGCTCACCAGCACCTAAAGAAGTAGAAGCAAATACACCTTTAATGCCCAGTTGATCTTTCTTAGCAGTCATATCTTCAGTTACTGCTTTTAATGTAGCAAAGTTATTAATTTCTGCTGTTGAAGAAATGGAAACGGCTTTATCTGCTAAAGCAAAATACTTCTTCATAATAGCGTCATTGTAGATGATGCCATAACCCTCTACAACGTAAGGGATACCATAAACGCCATCTCCACTAGTTACTGCTAAATCTTTATCAGTCAAGTAACTGTTAAGTTTAGTATCTTTTAGATCCAAAATATAATCTTTCCAAGATTCATAACCAACAGGTCCATTAATTTGAAAAATAGTTGGAGCATCTGATTTTGAAATTTCTGATTTCAAAGTGGTCTCATACGTACCCGAAGCGGCAGTTACAATTTTGACCTTAACGCCTGTTTCTGCTTCATAATCTTTAGCAATCTTTTCATAAACTGCTGCAATTTCAGGTTTGAAGTTCAAGAAGTAAATTTCTTTACCATCTTCTATTTTGTTACCACATGCCGCTGATACCAAAACCATAGATACTACTAACATGAGTCCTAAAACCTTCTTAATGTTATTCATCATTATTCCCCCTTGATCTTAGTTCTTCTTTATTTCTTATTGACGATCTGACTTCCCATAAAAAATCTGTTACCGCTTACATTAACGCCATTAGGACAGTTTCTTTTTCGGTAACCTTATCGGTATCCTTATCGGTAACGTTTTCAATTGGATGTTATCATATTGATTTAACATTATCAATAGTTTTTTTCAAAGTCATTTTTACTTCTTTAATTTAGCTCCATTTACTTATAGTCACTCTGACCCTCATATATGACAGGGTCAGAATAATTGAAATCCATACAAGTTCCATTTCATGGCTTAGGTGAATAGGCTATATCATCAAATTAATTCTGGAGGTTCCCTGCATGACAATGAATGAATACCCGTATGGTCCCCAATTTCAACATATTCATCCATACCACTTTGCCTATGACCAGCGCACATCTCATCCATATACGGCTCACTACCCTTATCCCTACTGTTTCTATTTTTACTCATCACCCTATCGAGCTGAATATCCGTATGGAGAGGGGTATTCAGCTTACCCACCAACTATGTACCCTAGACAGGAAATCGTTGCACAGCATCAACAGACCGAAGCCAAAGATCTTGAATCCACCCCTCAAGGATTCAGCATAAAGCTCAATAATCCACAGGAAGATGAAGAGGTTGTTACTCAACAGGAGAACGGACAATCTGAAAATGCACAGGGTTTCCACATCAATACGGGAGGGGAAATCGGGGGTAAGCATGGTGTAGGTTTTCACGCAGATGGACACATCGACGGACATGGTGTAAACACCCAAGCCAGTAGCCACCTTGGTGAAGAAAAATATGGCCTTGGCGTTCACGGAAAGGCAGGACTAAATGCTAGTAAGGGTTTAAACTTTGACACCGGTGGTCAGCTTGGGGGTAAGTACGGTATCGATGCTCACGCCAACGGCCACCTGAGTCTCAGCCAAGGAATTGCGCTTAACACGGAAGCCCAACTCGGAGGGAATCACGGCATTGGGGCTCATATAAATGGCCAGGTTGGCGGCCAGGGTGCAGAATTGAGTACAGGAGCTAACCTGGGTGGAGACCATGGACTTGGCGTTCATGCCACTGCTCACTTGGGCGGCGATCAAGGAGCAGCCTTAAAGACCAAAGCTCAGATCGGCGGAGATCACGGCCTTGGCGTTCATGCAAAAGCCCAAATGGGTGGCGGCCAGGGTACGGCGGTTACTACTGGAGCTCAAATCGGTGGGGACCATGGTCTTGGTGCGCATGCCAAGGCTCAGTTCGGTGGCAGTCATGCAATAAGCTTTAAAGTCGGAGGAAATATTGGCAATCATGATGGCCAACTCGGCATAAACATAGGCAGTAAAGACAAAAAACAAAAAGAATCTTAGGATTCCCATGTAAAAAATAGAGAAGGACCGTCAGGTTTACCTGAAGGTCCTTTATACATAACACCTTTGAGGGCATCTGCTCTTAGTTAAGGGGTATAATTTTACCGATGTGTATGTTTCTCATAAAGATACTTAATCAGGGGATACTACTTCCATATTTTCAAATGGAGGTGTCCAGCTTGATTACAAAAGGAAATACGCTATCGATTGTCGCCTTAGGTGGCGTGAATGAAATTGGTAAAAACATGTATGTGCTTCAATACGGTGATGATATCATTGTCATTGACTGTGGCTCCAAATTTCCCGACGAAAGCATGCTAGGAATTGATTTAATTATCCCTGATATTTCTTATTTACTGGAGAATCAGGACAAAGTCAGAGCCTTAATTGTTACTCATGGACATGAAGATCACATTGGGGGAATTCCTTATATTCTGAAACAATTGAATATACCTATCTATGGTACACGATTAACGTTGGGTTTAATTGAAATCAAACTCAAAGAACATGGTCTTCTAGGTAGTACAGATATGATTACAATCGATGCTGAATCTAATGTCACGTTAGGCGCAATACGCTTAAGTTTCTTCCGAACTAACCATAGTATCCCTGATTGTGTAGGTATCGTTTTTGATACCCCAGAAGGTACTATTGTACATACAGGAGACTTCAAATTCGATTTAACACCTGTGAATGAACAACATCCGGATCTATTTAGAATGGCTGACATCGGTAAGAAGGGAGTCTTGGCTCTTTTGTCCGAGAGCACCAATGCAGAACGTCCCGGTTTTACCCCCTCTGAACGTCTCGTAGGTGCACACATTGAAGATGCGTTTATCAAAGCTCAGCAGAAAATTTTCATTTCTACCTTCGCTTCCAATGTCCACCGTCTACAGCAGGTCATCGATGCTGCCGAAAAAACCAATCGGAAGGTCGCCTTATTAGGGAGAAGTATGGTTAATGTGGTCGGCATTGCTCATGACCTAGGTTATTTGAACATTCCTGAATCCATGTTAATTGAGGTAAGCGAAGTCAACAATTTTGCTCCCCACGAGGTGGTTATACTTTGTACTGGGAGTCAGGGAGAGCCGATGGCGGCCTTATCTCGTTTAGCCAGTTCCAATCACAGACAAGTAGAAATTCTGGCTGGTGATACGGTGATTCTAGCAGCTACATCTATCCCTGGTAATGAACGAAATGTATCCCGCATCGTAGATAATCTGTTTCAACTAAAAGCCAACGTTATTTATGGATCAGGATCGGTAACGGGCATGCATGTATCCGGTCATGCTAGTCAAGAAGAGATGAAATTAATGCTCGCATTTATGAAGCCACAATACTTTATTCCGATACATGGTGAATTTCGAATGCTTCATCAGCATCGGTTGTTAGCTGAGGCTATGGGCGTAGCGAAGGATAACATCTTCATTGTAAACAATGGCGATGTAGTCGATATTAAAGACCAACAAGCGCGTCAGACTCGAAAAATAACGAATGGGAATACTCTTGTTGACGGGCTAGGAATCGGGGATGTAGGTACGATCGTCCTACGTGATCGTAAGCTTTTATCTGAAGATGGTATTCTTATCATAGTGATCACACTGAGTAAAATGGAGGGTAAGATTTTATCTGAACCTGATGTTATTTCTCGTGGGTTCGTGTACGTCCGTGAATCAGAGGCGTTAATAGATGAAGTAAGTCGAATTACAGTGAAAACCATCAATCAATTACAAGAAGACAATATAATCCAATGGGGCATGTATAAACAAACCATCAAAGAATCGGTTGGGAATTACTTATATAGTCTTACTAAAAGAAGACCCATCATTCTCCCCATCATTATTCAAGTCTAACGAATACGATACAAACAAAATAAGACTAAGTGCGTCTTTCACGCCTTAGTCTTATTATTGTATCCAGTGGACTTTAAGTCCTCCTGAGGTATTTATACATCATAATTCACAATATAATGCTGCATTTCCGTGTTATAGTACCCTTCACTGTATTCAATCAGATTACCTGTATCATCGTAGGAATAACGTAATCTCTTTAATAAAGGTGTACCTTTATTGATACTTAGAATGTCTTCTACATGCGAAGGGGCAATACCTACAGCAAATTCATCTCGAAATTTCCCTAAGTTAATCCCTTGTTCTCCAATCCATTCATAAAGTGATTGTAAGCTCAAATCGGATGTATTCGTAGCCTTCATACCCTCTGATAAATAATGCGTGTAATGGATGTATGGCACATCATCAAGATAGTAAAGACGTTCGATCCGAAGACAATGCTCTCCAAACCATCGATACGGTTCTGTCCCCTCTTGATTAGTCACAATTTCTGTTTGTAATAATTGTTTAAGTATTTTGTGCTTCTCTTCTACTAAAACCTCTGTAAATCGCTTCCCCTTAGAAAGCTTGGAGAACGAAGTATTCCGAATCACTTTGGTCCCTTTGCCGCTCTTCTTCTCAAGATATCCTTCTTGAACCAGTTCTTTAATGGCATTGCGGACTGTAATTTTACTAACTTGAAATTCACTTTCCAAAAGTGTTTCTGAAGGTATATTGGTCTCAATGGGATATACACCATGTAGAATTCGGTCTTTTAAAATCTTCTTTATTTGTAAATATAACGGTCCATTTTTCCCAGATACACTCATGGTCACAATCACTACCTTTCTACATCACCCAATGAGGCCGTCATCGCTCGGAGAACATCATTCTCTGTTGACATTGGGGTATCTCCAACAATCGTATGCGCAAGCATGCCTGCAGTTGTGGCAAACGAGACTGTCTGTTCTGCTGAGAATCCTTGCAGAACACCATGTACGATACCACTCGTATAGGCATCGCCTGCACCTATTCTATCATAGACAGAAAACGTGAGTGTTTGTGAGAAGGTAAAGGTGTCGTTCTTATACATATAACCACGCAATGAATGGGTATTATCATTATGGATGGAACGATGCGTACCCGCTAATACTGAGATATGGTATTGCTTAGCAACTTTCTCCATAAGATCCATTAACTGATCCTCAGGTTGTTCCTTCTCGGTTGTCATACCAAGGGTCAACAAGGCATCTTTTTCGTTCATCATGACGATATCTGCTAGATGCAGCATGTCTTCGTAATGTGGTTTCGCCATCGCATATCCCTGGTCACCCCAATGCGATGGACGGTAGTTGCAATCGAAGACAACGGTACCTCCATTATTTTTGACTGCTTTTGCAAAAGATTTCATTTGATGACGAACAGCATCATTCATCGCAAGAGTAATTCCACAAAAGTGTACAACATCTATGTTCTTTGCAATTTGTTCAAAATCATACGTTTCTTCAACTGCCGTGTTAAAACTACTTTCTAATCGATTGGAATAGGTAACGCGGCTAGCCCTTGCCCCAAATCCATTTTCTAGAAAGTACATTCCAACATACTTTCCACCTCGACTAATATAGTTAGCTGTAATACCAAGCTTTTGAAGATACGATATGGCAGCATCACCTACCGGGTTAGCCGGTAATGTAGACACGAGGTATCCTGTATGCCCGAAATGACTAAGAGCCGCAGCTACATTCACTCCCGTACCTGAGAAGGAATAGTTTAATGTACTTGCTTGGGATAATAGTTCATATCCTGGAACTTGCAAGCGCATCATCACTTCTCCAAATGCTGCTATATGTTTAGCCATATTGTTTCACCAATCTCTTCATCGTTTCTAACAGTTCACGTACATCAGCGATAATTGTGTCTCCTGTTTCACTGTCAATAATAGAAGAATACAGATGAGGGATTACTTGAGGCACTTTGGCTTCTAGAGCAATACGTAAAATCGGCTCGAAATTCTCTTTATCAATTCCACCCGTTGGTTCTAATGCAAACCCTTCTTCACCACAGGCTTGTGCAACTGCACGTAATTCATCTTCACAAGCTAATCCATTCATAGAGAAGAATTTCAATGCATTTCCCCCCATGTCTCGTACAAGTGCGATCGCTGATTTAATAGGTACGATAGCAAGTTCATCTTGTGCAGCGCTGATAGGACCTGTTGAAATATTCACATATCCGACTTGTCCCGTTGGAGATACTAAGCTGTTAATCCAGCTATCTTTACTACCCAGATTTGCACGTGTAGCTCCGACGGCAGGAAATACCTGATTAATATGAGTCCCTGGATAATGTCTCACTATCTCTGCTACTACAGAGGCTTGACGATTGTCGCCGGCACCTAGGCCGATGGATACAGCGTCATCAATTTCTTTGCCGTATTCCTTCATTGCAGTAACGGCTGCTTCTACCGTTGGATAGTCTTTGGAAAGTACGCCAGCGAGAACGTATCCTTCTGCTGCATCAAATATCTCTTTGGCATTCTCTACACTATTGGCTAGTACGTTTAATGCTGCGCGGCCTTTATATAATCTTTTTGTCATGTTGGACATCTTATTTTCCCCCTATTAATATACGTATTGTAGATTGAATGACTTGGATATCATCATTTAAAAGTGGACGTGGATCGATATCGAAATACCCTTGTTTCACGCCATAATCGCGTGTATAGATGGCGATTTCACCATCTTGTAGTTGAGCCACGACATCTTTGGCTGTTGTATTTGTGTGCTCTGAATCAATTTGGATTCGTGCACGGTATATCGCTCGACCTGCTTCATCTTGTACGATGGTCACACGAACACCTTCAATTTCATTCAAAGACATCAACACCTGTAACGATTCTTTTTCTTGTTCACTTGTATCTTCTTTGACGCCATATTCGTCAAGTGCTTGCAGTAACCCAAAGGAGGTTTCCTTGCCAACCTTCATACTACGACCAATACAATGTAATTGTACTTTTACCCATTCAATATATTTAAGCTTCCCTCCCACGATGCCAGAAGTAGGACCTTCAATGGCTTTAGAACCACTGTAAATGGCAAGGTCTGAGTATTTCACGTACTTCTGAATATCCTCTTCTGCAGCAGCATCAACGATGAGCGGTACGCCATTACGCTGTGCTATTTCCCACGCTTCTTCTACGGAAATCATGTTTTTTTGAACACAGTGATGCGATTTAACGTATAGGATCGCTGCCGTATGGTCTGAAATAGCATCTTCGATGTGTTCTGCTTTCCCTTCATTGGCATAGCCGACTTCAACAAGCTTTCCGCCACCTAAGTAAATCATCGTTTCAACGGGAGCGCCATATTGTACATTGTGGCCTTTAAGCATAATCACCTCATTCTTTGGAATGACTTCTTGATGCAGACGTTCACTTTTTCGACGATTCCCTTGCGTGACTATTGCAGCAACAGAAAGCGCAATACCACTAGATGCCGAATTAACAATAACAGCCGCCTCTGAGCCGAGGATACGTGCTACGTAATCACCGGCCTTATCAACTAAATCTGCAATCTCTACGTATTGTTGTCCACCTTGTTTCATGGCTTCCATTACGGTATCTGTCGGAGCGGATACTCCCAGAATACTCATTCTTCCACTTGCATTAATCACGCGTTTAAGTCCATATTTAACATTCAATGAATTCGCCATTTACAACCACTCCTTTCGTCTTAATACTACTTGAAGCTACACGCTTCTCTCCTTCGGAATCTATGAGTGTAATAGGCTCATCTTCAACTCTAAATAAGGTTAAGTTCGCAATATCTCCAACCTGTATTCGACCAAGCTCGGGCTTACTTAGCCATTGTGCAGCATGGCTCGTGACCGCTGAAATCACCTCATCCAGCGAGTATCCCAAATACAGAAATTTCGAAAGCACATTAGCCATACTATATACAGGACCATTCAATCGATTTCCGCGGTAGATGTCTGTACTAATGGTATCTAGATTAATACGATTTCGTTTGGCAGCTTCAGCAGCCTTAAAAGAAAAACTTGCCGTACCATGACCCACATCAAGATGAACCCCGCGTTCAATGGCATCCATAAGCACTTGAAGCGGTTTACCTTCATCATCAAAGAGATTATTCTCTTTCCCATTGAGGTAATGTGTAATGATATCTTTGTGTTCCAAGAGAGGAATAACTTCTTCAATACTCGGAGGTCCAGAGCCGATGTGTACCATGATGGGTAACGATGTTAGTTGTGACAGTGTTCGTGCAGCACGTAAAGGTTCGATACCTTGATCGCCAACGACACTTTTACTAATACGTACCTTTAATCCTACAATCACATCTGGATAACAGTTACAAGTCTCTACTACCTGCTCATGATCAATCCACTCCATATTGGATAATTCATCCGTTCGTTGTAATCCAATACGTGAAATGTTCAAAAATGCAAAAACATTCGTTTTGGCATGATCTCTACTTGCAACTAACTCCCCAAACCGATCTGCACCACAACTTCCAGCATCAACGATAGTGGTTACCCCAAGTTTGATGCCAATTTCGTCAATTTCATCACCATAAGGATCAAAACCCGGAAACGCATGAACATGTAAATCAATCCATCCACTAGATACGTACACACCGGAATGATCTAATATATGATCTCCTTGACCCATTCCAGCCTTGACTATCTCTACGATTGTGCCGTTTTCTATTACGATATCGATTGTCTCTTCATTTACGTGCTTTACATTACGTAATACAAATCGATCCTTCATGCTAATTCACCTTTTTTCATACTGTATTTAAAACACCATCTACAATCAAATATTCAGTAGTTATATCATTATAATGTTTATGATTCGATAGAGATAATATAACACGAAAAATTAACATAGTAAATATAACGTTATAATGTTTGTTTGGCATATGAATGACGAATATTCATCTAATTGCGGTATAGATCATCAAGAAGAATTGGCTTTCCTGTCCTTAATAAGAAATGATAACGAAAGTAATAAAAGCAATTAGAGGTAATCCTATCTTCTTTGGAAATTCATTATAATTAGAGGGGAATCTTCATGGAAGCAATTGTATTATTCCGATCATTTTCTTTTTTGCATTTCAATTTTTTATGGGTTATCGTAATGGGAATATTAAATTGGATTTAGATGATCGTTATACAAACGATAATTCTGACACCAGCAAGGGATACCTTATTGGTAGAAGTGAAAGAAATGATACCCGTATTAGGTTCTTCAAGAAAAGAATCACTAACATGGACTCACATGGAGGATTTGAATAGATGGATGAAAAAAATCGAGACTTTTCAGAAGTATGTCCTAGCGATCAAAATTGTTGGACTTCCTCTGACACCATTCATAGTGACCTACTTGCCACGAAGGATCTTGTTTATAACCCGTGCAGGTTTGATTACTCTCGACCACTTTTAGAACCACAAAACGCTGAATATGGTTCGTATGTTTTTAACTTGAATGCTCTCTCCATTAGATTTCGTGTCGCAAAAATCACACCTACAAAAGTCGGGCAATTTGTGACTTTATGGGAGAGAATTGGGGATGGACCGATCCAACCATATGACGTATCAGATCCAGTCGATTTCTTCGTTATTAGCACACGCAAAGGTAATAACTTTGGTCAGTTTATATTTCCAAAATCTGTTCTGTGTGATCAGGATATAGTATCCAATAAAGGTAAAGGGGGTAAACGAGCAATACGCGTTTACCCACCTTGGGACAAGCCAACGAGCCGTCAGGCTCAAAAAACTCAGATATGGCAGATTGAATATTTCCTAGAGATACCTGTGGATATACCAATAGACTGTGTTCGTGCTCAAATGCTTTACGGTCACAAATCCGGTTATAGGCATATTTAAGCAACCTGAAATTTTATGTAAATTACAATCCTTTGGAAATCTACGTTCTCGCCCCAACACATCAGCGTTTATGGAAGTATATTACCAAATGCAAAACTATACTCACTATGATTTATTTGTCGCATACTCGTTTATGACACAATGTTAAACATAAAAAAGATGAGTAATACAAAGCGTAGTTACCACTTTGCGTTGCTCATCAATTCATAAAATATTTAACATTATATCCAGATATTTATTATTATTGGTCATAATGGACTTCTTCTCTCTTTAATATTACAGAGTAGGTATTCTCACACTATCCCACTATCCAGTTTAATCCACTCTAAAAGATCCCGTTGATTCTCCACAGATACACCATGATCGATCGGGTATGTTTTGAAAGTCATGTGTGGCGTTAAGCTTCGAAAATAGGCTGCTGTTTCATGTCCAATACGAATAGGGAATACCGAATCGAATTCCCCATGCGAGATAAACAAAGATACTTCCTGCACGCTTTGCAAGGGATACTCCGTCTTCACGAATTCCGGGACATACCCGTTCAACGCCATGATTCCCTTCATTTGATTCCCCATCGTAAGCGCCAGTGACATCGACAAAATCGCACCTTGACTGAAGCCAAGCAAGTAACGTTTAGTTGAGTCAATCGGATACTTCTCTGATACATAAAGAATGAATGCTTCCAACTCACGAATGGCTTGATCAAACATTTCCCGAATAGGATTTCCCAAGCTTTTCAATTCGTAGTATTGGTATCCCTCACCTACTGTAAGATTGCCTCTAATGCTTACAATAATACAATGGTCCATCAATGACTCCACCAAACCAAACATATCCTTCTCATTGGACCCTTTTCCGTGAAGTGTGAAGATTGTCGGATATTTCATGTCCGGATCGAGATTCGATGGCAGATGAATGTCATATGGGTAAGACGTCTTCATTGAAAGTCTCCTCCGTCTGTATATTATGCGCTACGTTTTCTAAGGAACGCTTGATCCATAGACAAAGGTGTAGGACCCGCAACAGTCAAGTAAATTGTCACCAACATGAAAACCAAATCCAATTCGTATCCTGCCATTTGCCCGTTTCCAAGCAGCCCTAGAGAAAGTTTCGTTGTAACAATCGCTCCGATGAGCATGACCGTAAAAATAGCCGATACGTACCGAGTAAAGAGACCGATAATAAGCAAGATCCCTCCAACCAGTTCGAGCGATGCCACCATATAGGCCACAAATTCAGGGATGCCCATAGAACCAAACCAAGCCGCTACATTTCCTAAACCCATTTGCAATTTGCTAATGCCGTGAGCTAGAAATAATATTCCGATTACGACACGCATAATCGTTGATACCACATTTATTCTTGTCATTATTTATTCCTCCACCTTATTCATGAATTGTATTTACTCTGCTTAGAAAGCTAATAATTCTATTATGTCCCCCTATTCGTTAATAATATATCCGCCAGCAATATATTAGTAATAATAATATAAAGTTTGTATACGTAATTTTACGTAGATTGCACTGGTATGTCAACAAAATAATTGTTAATATAAAACTATACTTTATATTACTAATATTTTTAGGGGTGAAAACGAATGGACATTGGCTCCACGATACGAGCAATAAGGAAACGAAAACGTATGACCATCGCCCAAATATGCGATGCAACAGGATTATCCCAAGGATTTATGAGCCAAGTTGAAACCAATAAAACATCACCTTCTATAGCGACGCTGGAGAGTATTGCAAATACGTTGAAAGTACCCTTAGCTTATTTACTGCTACAAAAAGAGGATCGCATGAATATCGTGCGAAAAGAAGAACGCATGATCACAAGAAGCGGCACTGAGCATTTAAAGGTGGAGCACTTGAGTTCAACCAAAAATGTAAGGATGATGCTAGTGGAGATCCCCCCTGGAGCCTCCACAGGTGAGGTTCCGCATGCTCATGAAGGAGAAGAAGTACATGTTGTCATCAAAGGGAAAATATACGCCGAGCAGGGAGAAGATGCTGCTGAATTCGAAGAGGGCGATTCATTTAGTTGGAATGCTTGTACACCCCATCTGGTGAAAAATATAGGGGAAGAACCAGCAACTCTACTCATAACCGTGTACAGAGAATCAGAACACAAGCAGGATTTAATCTGAGCGCGATCAATGATTTTTTCAGATGAGTTAGGGTTTGGATGATGAGTGTAACAAATCTGCATCATTCATTTGGAGGCGAGGGGTACCTAAAAATAATTGACAGAATGACACGGAAATTATATACTGGGCAATAATTCCAATTTCATCATAATAAACGCAATGATTGGGAGTAATAAGGAATCATTATTGTGCAGAGAGCTGTCATTTGGTGCAAGACAGTCAATAATTTCCCCAACTCACCCATGAGCGGTAAGACTGAAACGATTAGGTCTTAACGGTTAACCCACGTCATTGGGTTCTTAAAGTGTTCGTTATTCCTTTACTGAACTAACGAATCAAGAAGAGTGGTACCGCGAAGGTCAAACCTATCGCCTCTTTGTAGGCGATAGGTTTTTTGCGTTACCCAAGCATGCCACGTTACAAAATTCAATGAGGAAGGTGTTCTGAAATGAAAGATGAAATCATTCATTATTATTCCAGTTTTGATGAGTGGGGACGGTTAGATAGAGAACCATTAGAATTCACTATTAATTGGCACTTCATGAAACAGCATTTGCCTCCTTCGGGTTCCGTTCTTGACAATGGCGCTGGACCCGGGAAATATTCAGTGGAGTTAGCCAAACTCGGATATCATGTAACCCTTTCCGACATTACCCCAAAATTAGTTGAAATTGCTAGGGAAAAAGCATCTCATTTAGATTTGATGGATAATTTTAATGGATTTCATGTTTTAGATGCTATGAACTTAAAGGGTATACAAGACGAAACATTCGATGCTTCATTGATGTTAGGTCCCTTATATCATTTACAACAAGAAGACGAACGGATGAAGGCCGTAAAGGAACTCTACCGTGTAACCAAAAAGAATGGGATTGTTTTTGTTGCTTTTCAAACACGTATTAGAATGTTACTTACGTCTTTGCAGAATCCACAATTGTGGAAACCTAATGACACCATGGAATCAATAAACCAATTTTATGATGATGGGATTTTCAATCATAGTGATAAAGGAAGATTCACGGGAGCTTACTACTTTGATGTTGGAGAAATACAACCTTTTATGGAGAGTAACGGATTTGAAACTATGGATTTGATTGGTTCTACCCATATTGGTGCACTATTAACCCATGAGCAACAGCAGTATTGGGCAGAACAGGATGAAGAAGAGTACACGAAGTTTATTGATTTACTCATTAAAACAGCTAAGGAACCTTCCACTTTGGGAGTTTCATCTCACCTATTATATATAGGAAGGAAAACGTAAAGGGCAGGTAGAAATACAAAAGATAATAGAACCTTACCACCGAATTTGTTTTATAAGGTCAATCATCATTTCTCGATGACTTGAGCTTATCGTCCATTCACCCATTTCATTCGTAATATGCTCCAAGTTGATATATCCTTTTGCCAATCCGTTCAAGCGGGCGGCTAGGGTCGAGCTTACCAAATCCTCTTGAGAAGGGTAAAGAATTGTTAGCTTCTCAATCGCGTTCGGATATCTTTTCAGATAATATTTTTGGTGCCTATCTTCGGCAACAGTAAATACAGAATAAGGAGCAATCTCGGTTGCAGGCGCTCCCTTTTTCTGCTCCTGTCTTTTCTTTATGACATGATGTATTATTTCTTGTTGAAAGTCATCATGATATAGCAGCAGAGACCTATATTGCCGTCCTTTATAATCATTGATATTTATCGGATTGTGGTTGCTCCAGAATACGTCTAAAATTTCCTCTAAAGTAATTATTTCCGGATCAAAATCAATTTCAATCGTTTCGGTATGGTCGCCTATCTGATGATAAGTAGGATTTAAAGAGGTCCCCCCGGCATATCCCACACGTGTTCTAACAACGCCTCGCAAATGACCGAATAAGGACTCAGGACTCCAGAAACAACCCATACCGAATGTTGCGGTTTGAACGCCCTTCTGCGAAAAAGACAGTGATCCGGTGCTATCTTCTATGTTGTTCTGATTGTTCATCTCTTGTCCCTCCGTAGGTGAGCAATTATTTCATCTAATCCACAAAATCCATTAGCGCTACCGATTAGCGAAAGCTTTGCCACGCTTGACGATCTGTGAGTCGTACATATGTACTGAAGTGCTGAGGATAAATGAAGGTGACCCCTGGCCTCTACTGTCACGGTGCCCCTGCAGATGCGCATCACTTTTCTCCCAGTTTTTCCAATCCTCACGCGACTCCCAGCGGACTACCACAATAACCTCTTCATTTTCTTTACTCTTGTTATTGACCATAACGCTAATATCAATTAATCCTTCCATGCTATCAATCGGGCTTTCCTGGCTAAAACGTGCAATCACCTTATCACTATTACCTTTTTCCACTAACATCGTTCTATTCTGTATAAACAAAGTTAACGCCTCCTATACAATTTAGCTTAAATGGTAAAGAATGGGATCTGACAGGTATAGATCATCTCATTTCTATTTTAGATGATATTAATTATCATTGTCAAAAGAGCTATTCCTGATTACACCAGTCCATCATTTGAATGGATATGTTCTAATACTTCACAAAAACCCCCAACCTGAGTGGTCGGGGGTTCTGCTCAGCTATTCTAAGGCAAAGTCACTAAGAAAGGTTTAACCGTATTAGCAAAATTAAAATTGGTGGTTTTATCCCAGTTAATGGACCACGTCATCGCACCACGGATATCCGGGTATTTAGCTACAGGTTTATAACTTCCACAACCATTGCCAGTCGCCAAGCAGTTCAATGCATTGTTAACAACACTAGGAGCAACATAACCTCCTCCAGCTGCTGAAGGTACGGCTGGAACACCAATTCCTAATTGCGAAGGCGTAACCCACTGTAGTGTCAAATCGGAAAGAGCTGTCAGGAAATTAATTGTGCCTTGGGTATAACACTGTCCATCACGGCCCAACATACAACCTGAATTGTAATACTGAACATTCATAACGGTTGTGATGTCCTTCAAGTTATTGTAGAGCTGCATATAGGATGTATTTTGATTCTGCATATCGATCGTTTGCGGAGCCATAGTCAGGATGAAGCCGGAGCCCACCTGTTGCTGTATCTGACGAACTGCTGTCGTCAAGTTTGCTACGTTCATGCCGTTCTCTAGGTCGATGTCCATACCATCTAGTCCATACTGAGTAATCAGACCAGACATGCTGGTCACGAAATTGGATACATTCGGTGATGCACTACCCAGATTAATATTGCCGTGCTCTCCTCCAATAGATATAATAACTTTCTTACCTTGTGCACGCTTAGCCTGGATATCGCTAATCAGATTAGCATTGGTATACCCGCCAAGGGCAGTGGATAATGAAGAATCAACATTGAAGGTGACTCCACCAGGTTTCGTTGGGTCCATATCGGCAAAAGATAGAACAATAATATCGTATTGGCTTGATACATCGCTTAACTTAATATTGGAAGAACCATTAACAAAGTTATGCCAATATCCTGTCAGCATGTGTTTCGGTAATTGACCACCGTCTCCACCTGTACCAGTTGTTGCACTTACCGCTGCACTTCCAGCGGAGACATTACCTGCGGCATCTTTAGCTACAACTGTAAAGGAATACGCCGTGCTAGCTGCGAGACCTGATACCGTAGCCGTTGTACCCGTTACTGTGGACGCTAACGTCGTGCCTTGGTATACGTTATACCCTGTAACTCCTACATTATCCGAGGATGCATTCCAAGACAATGAAACACTGGATGAAGTGGTTGCGCTTACAGTAACATTCGTTGGAACCGTCGGTGCTTGGGTATCTCCACCAGTAGCAGCATTAGTGATCGCACTAATTTGATTGCTGTAAGCAGATACGTTTCCTGCTGCATCCTTAGCATTCACTTTATACGTATAGGTCGTGTTAGCACTAAGTCCTGTATCCATATAGGAGAGAGCACTTCCCGAGACGCCACCCACCAACGTGGAACCTCGATAGACATTGTAACCAGTTACTCCAACATTATCCGTCGAAGCATTCCAATCCAATGTTATACTGGATGTTGTAGTGCCCGTTGCTTGTAGATTAGAAGGAGCGGAAGGTGCTTGAGTATCTCCTCCCCCCTGAATTTGTTGCCAAAGAGCAGGCGCATTAGGTGGCTCCCAGCCTGTCAAAGACGTGTGGGGCTGAATATCCTTATACGTGTTTCCACCATACGTCACTGTATCATTTAATGCATAAGATACATTAGGCGCCCACGCACCCCGATCAGCAGCAGAAGCCATGGATGGCAATAATCCAACAAATACAGCTATCATAATTACTAGCGAAAGCGTCCTCCTGAATCCTTTTACTCTTCCAAATAAATCTTTCCTCATATCATCGCCTCCTACAATTTTTTCTTACCGTTTCTTAATCCTACCAAGTGCACCTTCCATTCAATAGAAATAGATATCATCCCAGAATACAAAAAGAGGTAGATTACAGACAGTCTCGTAGAGGCGTATATTGAATATGCAGCATGCAAAGAAGTATCTCGAAGCAAGTCGACAGAAATAATGAGGTTGTTCAAACGGAGATCAGAGCGGTATATTCGTGTTGGTTAAGGAAACTGCGTGGATTTAGAAGCAACCTAACAAAGCGGGGAGTTAGTTGATCACGCTTACATAAATCGAGGAGGGGATGGATTTATCTTTCCTTCATCTGACATCATGGTAGGATACGCGCTCGAGTCACCTCTCTTCTTGTAAATAGTTCAATAAACTGTCACATATGGGATGGAACTTATAGTTATTTTAATTAAATGTTGTAAATTGGTCTATAGTCTTATAGTTGCAATCTAGCAACTTTTGGAAATAAATTTCGTAGGCTATCAGAATGAGACTGACAATAAACCGTAGAATTTTATAAGGAATTGAGTAATGAGCTATAATAAGTTATAAATAGACGAACCGATAGATTTGATTTGGGGAGAAGGCGAGCTAGAATATCTCTCCATGCTAAAGAATAAATTGCTTGATGGCATCATCATAACTTCTAGATCAAATAGTTGGGAGTCTATCATACCTTTTACTAATTACCGATCCTTAGTTTCTTGCGAGTATACGGACCATTCGCAGTATATGTGAATGGGGATGAAGTAAATAAATCAAGACAGAAAATAAAACTCCTATCACATCAGTCATCGTTTATCAATTTAAGTGTTGACCTGAAATGCATTTCAACATCTATCATAATCTAAACAGATTAACACTATAGGAGGATGAATTTTTATGTATAATACCGTTATTTTTGATGTTGATGGCACGTTAATAGATACAGAGAGAGCCGTTTTAGGTTCCCTACAAAAAATGCTAAAAACAGATTATGGCAGAGTTACTGAAATACAAGACCTTACTTTTGTACTTGGAATCCCAGGATCTACAGCATTACCACAGCTAGGAATCAAAGACATCCATAAAGGTAATGAGCGTTGGAATTACTTCATGAAAGACTTCTTTAGTTCAATTGAGGTATTCAATGGAATTTCCGATGTATTGGATACTCTTAAGCGTAGGAATATCGTCCAAGGTATAGTCACTTCGAAGACAACCGAAGAATTAATCAGTGATTTTGTTCCATTTGGTCTGATGAGGTATTTAACACATACGGTCTGTGCAAATGACACGGAGAAACACAAACCCAACCCTGAACCCATACTAAAATTTTTGGAGATCTCTGGTGCTGATCCTGCGACATCTATTTATATTGGAGATACCATTTACGATTATGAATGTGCAAGAGATGCTGGAGTAGATTTCGGTTTAGCTCTATGGGGATGTAAGAATCATGAACATATACAGACTAGATATAAGTTTGAAAAACCACAAGATTTAATTAAGTTACTTTGAGAAGAACACAAAAAAAGAATGGATAGAGTATCAGATATTTTCTGAATACTCTATCCTTTTTTTACACACAAGAGCCTTGATGAGTTCGGTCTATGGGATTATAGTAATAGTATATTTTATTTCCAATTTTGGTTTAAAAGGGGTGTATATGTGTCCGAACTCATGACCTATGTCCAATATTTTTACGAATGTCGCAAAACCCAGCTCATTCTTCTCTTTCATGAACAAAATATCCCCGTTGAACTGCTGTTCTATAATTCATATGAGAGTACGCAATTGTTCTATGATCATTTGTTTGTGCAAAACAAAGATCGCTGGGCGTATGATGGCTACTCCATCACTCGTGAGGACATCATGCTTTTGAATATTCATATGGAGGAGCATTACATAGAGACCAAAGAAGAATTAGATCTCTTGCTGCAAGAGAGGCTAGGAGAGAATCAATTTGTGTATATTTGGGCCAATCTTGATTATTTGCCGCACTGGATCTTTGGCAAAGATTATCTTATTGAGGGCTCCCTGCATTCCGTACTTCTCAAAGATTGTCAAATAACCGAAGATAAAACTCTCTATCTCCTGCAAGACAATTATCCAAAGTATTGCGATTACGTGGATAGCAGCTGCATTAAGAATGCAATCTTCATGGGTGACCGGGAGTGGACTCGAATTGTGACCACTGTTCACCTCGATCCATGGAATTTCCAGGAGATGCAAAAAGCTCTTCAGCAAAAGTTTGCAGCATGGCGTCAAAGCCTGGTTGACGACTTTCGGATATACGACCACATTCACCATATGATTTATCAAGAACCGGCAGATCCACGCGCCTTCTATAAAAAACTGGAACACACTTTAAGCCTGATATCTGGTTCCCGATATCTTTTCAGCCGGTTTTTGGAATTTGTTAATGCCTCTGAGGAAATGGTGCGCCGCTTGGATGAATGCAGTCAAATCGCAGAACGGATGAAGAATGCTTTTACCAAAGCTACTTTTA
Organism: Paenibacillus sp. IHBB 10380; assembly: GCF_000949425.1. NCBI lineage: Bacteria > Bacillati > Bacillota > Bacilli > Caryophanales > Paenibacillaceae > Paenibacillus > Paenibacillus sp. IHBB 10380. Next base: position 5,130,729 of record NZ_CP010976.1, on the reverse strand, counting down.
GAGGCAAGATCAATCGAAAAAAACTGTCCAAACTATGTGATGAGCTTAAGCATAAGGAAATCGAGTGCTTTCAAATATTAACGAGTGACGCCTTTGATCCTAGCTTATCTATCCCTTCGCTCACATCCGGTAGATTAGTCCTGAAATAAGCAATCTTCATGTTGGTGTACCCGTGGACATTAAAAAAAGATGACTCCTGATAAATTTCAGAAGTCATCTTTTTTTGCGGCTTAACTATTCAAACCGTCTACAATCAGGATCACAGTTCGGTTACTTCAAACGTTGTATCTTTTGTATTCGTTAACGGCCATAGTTATATAACAGCACACATCTTGAACAGATTGGCGTTAATCCTTCTCCCAGCACTTCCCTATGCTTTCGGAAATTTTCACTATGGAAAACTTCCTTCAGATCGGTATCGTTCAGATCACCTAATGTAAACTCAGGGAAGAACTTGCATGGATTTACTTGTCCATCGGGCATAACATCCAGCCGGTTCGCAATGGACAAACATTGACCGCGCTTCATCGCCGGTTTTTCTGCGCCTAGAACAAAATCTCTTACCTCATCTAATTCCAATGCAGGTTGAAAACGGATTCTGTTCTGCCATACCCGCTTATTGATCCGGTCAATTTCAGCAATTAGCGGCTCTATATTCTCTTCGGAAACACGGAATGAAAAGGAATGCCAGCTATAACGCTGTTGCTGCTGAGCCGCTTCAAGCCAAGAAAAGCGTTCTTCATAGTAACCGTCCATCTTTACGGCAACATCGTCAGTAATATACCAAGGGAATACGAAATATACGCTATCCACACCAAGATTCTCGAAATACTCCATAAACTCGTACAGCCTCGTTACCATTGAATCACTAATGGTCAGACCGATAGAAATTCTGCCCTTATATTCACCTGTCCGCTGCAATTCCAGCAACATGTTCACCATGTAAATAACCTTCTTGAAAGTACCTTTTCCGCGAATGGCGTCATTCTCCACCTCGAACCCATCGAGGCTGATCAGCAGTGTCATATCCTCTGAAATTTTCAGAATGGAATCCAGCTTTTGCTCGATAAGTAGCGCATTGGTGCAGATTGTCGTATTGCGTGGATCCTTGGCTAGCAAGTCAGCAAATTCATCAAATTTACTGTAAAATAGCGGTTCACCGCCCCATATAAACAACCTTGATTTTCGCTCACGAGTTTGTTCAAGGATACTTTCAAGTAAGGACAACTCAATCTCTTGATTTTTAATATCTTTAGCCATATCGTGATGAAAGCCATCATTCGCCCATTCAAAGCAATGCTTGCAGCGCAGATTACAGCCATTGTTCAGCTTGATGCCGACATCATCAGGAATATCCAATGCGAACGTCGGATCGTGCCTTTGTTCTCTGCTCGTCATAGACATGTTCTGAATCGTCCGCTTCACATTTTGAAACGTACTTCGGTCAAATTTAATTTCCGTTTTTGGTTGCATGGGCTATCCTCCTATCTTTGATAAATTGGATGATTCATTCATGACTTCTCTACTTGCTCCGTTAGCTGACGGTGCTTTCTCTTTCTCTAAAAAAGAGACGAAAGTCTCTATCGTGCTCATATGCTCGTAGTCGAAAGTCTCATAATCTATCTCCAGATCAAAGAAGTCTTCAATCGCCAACACAAAATTGATCATTTGCAATGAATCCAAACCAACATCCTGAATAATATTCGTCTGCGGATTTAACGTTGACATCATCTCTGGGGATTCCTTAATATCACATAAAATATTCATAATGGATTGAATCATTTAAATTCCTCCTTTTATTTGCACTGCATGTTAAAGCGCTTTTACTTTGAGGTTGTACGCCAGTATCTATCACCTCCCCCTCGTGATCGTACTAATCAAATTGCAGGTCTTATGCTTTGCGTTCAGAAGGTTGCGATGGATGTCCTCTAGTACGTTCACTGCGTAATCTTGTTCTTTCCAAGCATCATAACTTATACCTAATCCAAGCGATTCCCACAGCTGCGCATTCGACCGTTCGTGATCTCCGAAGGGTTCCAGAAATATTAAAGGCGTTGCAGAGGCCAGTGAATCTAGCAATGTCGCGCCCCCTGGCTTGCTTATAATACCTAAACTATGCCGCATTACCTCGAACGCCTTTGGATAACTGCCGCCGCTTTCAAATATGCATTCCTCCCCCTGACTAACTTCTGCAAACGGTGGAAAATCAAATTCGTTGACAGCATTACGCTGCCAAGGGCTCCATGACGGATCCAGCATAAAATATCGGTGAGACGCAGACTTATGAGAATCATAAGTCTCAGGTTTAATATCCTCGTTGTAATAAGCGATGATATTAAGTGCAATACCGCTGGCCGTCAGTTCAGTAATTTTGTCCTTATATGTACCGATTCCCCAGCCGCCACCGTGAATCAGATAGCGGCTCTCCCTTTCCTGAAATGGAACTGGCTCCTCCTCGCTAACCATAATGGTTTGGAGTATCCGATTCTCACCGGCCGAATATAACCATACGTTGTTGAACTGGTCACATGCCTCCCCATATACTGCGAATGAAGGCGTATCGCTTGCATCCAGACGAATTAGACGGATGTCTAAGTTGACTGAATCCATCATTTCCCGATAGCGTTCCAAAATCGGAATCCAGAACCCCGTAAGAGCAAGAAACCTCCTTCTGCCACCTTGCTTCCATTGCTGTAGAAGCGAGGCTACGTTATTCTCGTCGAAACTGTTACGGCTGTCTTTGGCCAATTTGTAACCCATCTTGGCAACAGCGAAGCTGTCATGGAAGGCCTTGCGGTAACTTGGGATTTTCTCCAGTGTCTGACGATCGTACAAATGCTCCAACATACAGATGTCAGCGGGTACGCCTTGATCACGGAGCTGTAATTGTAAAATCTTTGCCGGTATATATACCCCTAGTGAATTTCCTGCGCTGAGAAGTGTTACGGTCTCCGTCAAGAGCATTTCCCTCCTTATTAAATTGGGGTTGGATATAGATTGAACTAAAGACGAACCCTTGGGAGCGCAAATTTTAGTACAATCTATGTAGCTATAAGGAACTATTCTAGGATGACTTGAAAAGTGAGTGTGAGGGGCATAAGTTTCATTAACTTACAAAGAGGAAGTTTGCATCATGGTGAAACGCTCAAACTTATACAGCATATCGTTCAGTTTGGCGGCTTCGTTTCCGTAAAATAGAATAAAGATGCGATATAGGTTCGTGTGTGGTTGATTATAGAAGGCGAATGTGTAGATGGTAAATTGATGTTCCAGATCAGGTTGAAGCTCAGCTTCAAATCTGGATTTGATCTCGTCAAAGGAGAACTTATCACTTGTCTCCATATGAATATAGCGGCTTTCTACATATTTATAGGATGGAAGTAACGTTTCAATAAAGGGTAGCAAGTAGGTAACCTGTGTAAATCTTCCGTTAATTTCAATAACCGGATATAGATTATTTTTATCATCAACGATAGAGTCTATCCCAGCAATTCCTGCATAACCACGTTGCCTAAGTACAGCTCCCAACCGCAGCATTTCCGCACGATATTCTTCCATTACAGCGGCGTCATAATGCGGTGTATAATTCGTGCCAATGTATACTCCGTAATTATTTATTCTCTGTTCGGTAACCGCAAGCAGATGAACGGAATCGGGCTCAATCCATAGCTGTGCGTTTAAAGAGTGCTTGATTGGGTGCCAAGCTTCCAGTAACAATTCAAAGCAGGTTGTCCGCTTACGAATATATGAAGACAATTGCCTGAATTTATCCTCATTCTCGATCATCGTCAGACCCCTGCCGGAAGATCCGTATGCCTGCTTGAGTACAGCCTTGGTAAATCCAGTAGCCCGTATTTCACTGTACGCTTCAATCAGCTCTTGCGGATTACTGCAAAATCTGCCCTGTGTCACGCGAAATCCGTTTTCTTCGGCCAGTCTTCTTGTGACATATTTGCTGTTCATGTGCTTCACTAATTCCGCATTGGAATCGATCAAACCCCATTCATATTGTTCAGCTAGTGCGACATTGTCTGAGGTCAACATAAAAGGCATGAAGGTAAATGTCTCAGGCGATAACCCCGCCGTACATACAGCCGCCTGACCGGCATCTGATGTAACACAGATTTGCGGTAACTTATCCCGGTAACTCTTTATATATTCCAAAAATTGTGGGTCGGGCGGATGCCGAAGCCAAACTATATCCTGCGGCTCGGCAATCCAAAGTAGTTGCTGTTCCTGCTGTTCAATTAACGTTAGCTGCTGCGGATTCGCAAATGAAGGGAATAGTGCAGTCTCATTCCAGTGTTGATCTTCATTGATGTTCGCATGCCATAGAACGCGTCCAGATCTCGCCCTGCGAAATGGTTCCAAGTGAATACCGCTGTCTTCCATATACTTATCTCCTCATCTCATTCTAGTTAATACATATGTCATGACAGATTACAGATTTGAACTACTATACACCTTCAATGCCCGCTTCCACAAAACCCGAATCAGCAAGAAAAATACAATGGGTGCCAGAATACCCCAAACGATTTCAATCTTGGTTAGTTTATGGAGGACAACTAGAGGTGCGAAGTTTGTAATGATAAACACCGGAATAATAAATGTCCCAATACGCTGAATCCATTTGTTGTAGATCAAATGCGGCATATTGTTGGCGTCCCATACCGAATAAGAAATCTCGCTGGCTGCCGATGTATTTAGGAACCAAAACGACAGCAGAGAAGGGATAATCATGATACAGTACGTCATGATCGTAGCTATGAACATAAAGGTAATAAATAAAGCCACATTGAGAAAGGTAAACGGAATATCAGAAGCACTCCAGCCTATTGCGACCATGACCGACCCTGCAATGATATTCGGGATCGGCATGCCCACCTCGATGTGCCTTACTGAGACCAGAAATTGCAACGAGATGGGCTTGACTATCATTAAATCGAGCATTCCGTTGCGAACATATTCGGTTAATCGTTGAAAATTGTTGTAGAACAATCCCATATAAATGCCTGTGAGCAGAATATGAGTCCCCATAAACATCAGGATCGTATCTGGCGTCAAACCATCAATATGTACATTGGTTTTGTACACGACCATCACATACAGCAGCTTAGCCATAAGGAAAGCCGCTTCCACGAATATTCCTGTAATAAAATTAACCCGGTATTCCATCTGCGAAATGATAGAGTTTTTCGCGAATAATGCAAGGATATACAAATGTCTTCGCAGTTCGATGACAAAGTTCAATGGTCAGCCTCCTAGCCCTAAATACCTTTTCATCCCCCACTTCCAGACAAAATGACAGAGTAGCAGCAGCAGAGCAATCCACACACCCTGTCCGATAATTCCCTGCCAGATCAACTCCCCGGATATTTTGCCATTCAATATATTCACAGGAAAGTAAATCATATAATGAAAGGGCATTAACCGAAATAACCGTTGCAGCCCCTCTCCGAAAATTTCCAATGGAAATATTCCGCCACTCATAATATTAACCAGTAAGCTAGTAACTACGAAGAAGTAGGATATCTCGGATAACCAGAAAGCACAGGCACAAATTGCGTATGAAATCAAAAAGCTAAGAACAATAGACAGGATTAAGGAAAGGCAAAAGATGATCACTCGTTCTTCTTCAGTGTGAAGGTTATAGAAAGTATTTAATGCGTAGGTTAAAGCAAGGATGATGAACAGAGAGATGGTGAAATAAATGAGACGTTGTCCAATATACGAGCTGATTCGAAAACCAAAGTAATAGATCGGCTGGATAATATATTTGTTCAACCCTCCGCTCTTAATATCTTCAGCAATAGAGTGTTCAATATTCGTAATGACGAGCTTGGAAACAACAGCAGCTAGAATGGTGTACATAATCATTTCACGATAAGAATATCCGAATACGGCATTCTCCCCAGCACTTGCATATACCGCTGTCCACATATAATATTGCACAATCATCGGAAAGACAGCACTTAGCAGTGAGAGAAAGAAATTAAATCGATACTCCAGTGAGCTTTGAAAGCCAATACGAAAAGCAACAACATATTTATTCCTAGTCATGCGCTACCTCTATAGAGTTCGGCAATTCCATCTTCAATCGTCAGATCTTCAATCGTGAAATCCACAACAGGAAACCTGTACAAAAATTGCTGCAAGCATATTCGGACTTCTTCTTTTCCCACCTCGATTACAGCATAGTAACCGTCAAACTCTTTCACTTCTCCGAATGCTTTCAGTGGTTCCAATGAAATCTGTTCCGAAAAGTGAAGCTTGATCAATTTTCTCTCATCATGATATGCATTAATCTTTTTGAGTTCACCATCGTATACAATGGTACCTGCGTTAATCAGGATGGCCCTCGGACAAAGATCCTCAATATCCTTCATATAGTGACTCGTTAATATGACCGTAGCATGATATTGTTCATTATAATATTTCAGAAAATTACGGACGGCTCGTTGGGAGATAATATCTAATCCAATAGTCGGCTCATCTAGGAACATCAGCTTGGGCCTGTGAATCAAGGACGCAATCAATTCCATCTTCATCCGTTCTCCAAAGGAGAGTCTACGTACTTGCACACCCAGTAATTCCTTTACATCCAACAGTCCGGATAACTCATCAAGTGTTCGATGATAATCCTCGTCAGATACTTGGTAAATACACTTATTCAAGAAAATAGACTCTCCCGCCGGCAAATCAGGCCAAAGCTGGCTTTTCTGCCCCATAACAATTGAAAATAGCTGTTTAAATTGTTTCTTACGCTCCCATGGAGTATATCCAAAAACGCTTGCACTTCCTGAAGTTGGGTGTAGGATGCCAGATAACATTTTCAGAGTAGTGCTCTTCCCCGCTCCATTTGGGCCGAGAAAACCAACCATTTCGCCTTCTGCAATGGAAAACGACACATCATTAACCGCTTCTTTCACTAATTTTTTGCGGAAAAATAGGTTTTTGAGAGATTGCCTCATTCCAATTTCTTTCTTGTAATACTCAAAATTTTTCACCAAATGACGGACTTCAATGGCATTCCCCATAAACATTCCCTCTCCCCGAGAGTAGACTTGACAGCACCTTACATATGACCATAAACTTTCTTTCATTGTAATAAACTGTATTTCATTTGTCTATACTACTTATCATATTTTACATAGACTATCCCTATCCGAATTCCACAGCAATTTCTTCTCATTTCACGGATACAACACGAAAAAGGGTACCTTGAAAGGCCCCTTTTTCGTTAACCGCATGAAGGAGGGGAACGAGCCGTGGCTTGGTAATTCTCCACAGCTCAAGAAGCAGACTGCTCCTATCTAGCCTTTAATCGAGCCTGCCACCATACCCTTCATAATTTGATCTTGAAGAATCAGATATACGAGAATTGTCGGTATGACAGCAATAGCCATCGCCCCCATCGTCAAGCTGTAATCGGTCCCAAATCCGTCTGAGAATAATGCCAGACTAAGTGGCAACGTCTTTAGCGCTTGCGAGTTAATGAATACAAGAGCAAAAGAAAAATCATTCCAGAAACGCAGAAACGCTAAAATGGAAATGGTTGCGATGATTGGAGTGCATAGCGGGAAGATAATCCGGCCAAAAATCCCCCACCAACCGTTGCCATCGATCATGGCTGCTTCCTCAATCTCCCTCGGAATCGAGGCCATGTAACCCATGGCCAAGAAAATCGCGATTGGAAGTTCAAACGCCGTATACGGTAAAATCAGTGCCCCGTACGTATCCAACAATCCGATCTCTTTCATCATAAGAAATAACGGCACAAGCGTACTATGAATCGGAATAAGCAGACCCGCCAGGAATAAGGTCACGACCACCTTCTTAAACCGAAAGTTGAATCGTGAAAGCACGTAACCTGCGAGAAGACCAAGGATAAGCGTGAGTATGACTGAACTTAACGTCACTAACGTAGAATTATACATCGCTCTACCCATATTCCCAAGATCCCACGCACGAATAATATTTTCTTTCATCCATTCGTGTGGTAAGGCATAAGGGCGTTGGAAGAAATCCTCGTTCGTCTTAAATGCACTAATAAACAACCAATATAGAGGATACAGCGTAAAAACGGCATATCCGAGTAAAATCAGCTTTCCGAGTACCGATAATCCTTTTCCTACAAGTTTTTTACTAGGGGAATCTACGTTAGTCTTCATCGTACTAATTGTTTTTAATTCCACACCCCTTCCTCCTTCTCGTTATTCCGCTTTTCTTCTGGTCAGGATATAATTAATCCCGATCAGTAACGCGCTAATGATCATGATGATGGTGGACACGGCAGAACCGTACCCATAACGATAAACACGGAACGTATTGTTGTACATGTAAGTGGCGAGTAGCTCTGTCGATTGCGCCGGTCCTCCATGCGTCATCACCATGACATGATCAAACGCCTTCAAGCTTCCCGAAATACAAAGTACAAGGGTGACAACCACGGTGCTCCAGATCATGGGCAGCGTTACGTAAAACAACTTCTTGCCTCTCTGTGCTCCATCGATATTAGCGGCATCATCAATTTCTGGCGATATATTCTGCAATGCTGCGATAAAGATGATCATATATGGGCCGATATTACTCCAGTTAATCGGAATCGTGATAGCGAACATATTCACATTGATATCGGAGAGCCAAGCTCGGGTCCAAGATCCAAGCCCAACTGCCTCCAAGATGGTATTGACCAGTCCGAATTGCGGATGGTAGATGTACCCCCAGATAAGTCCCACAACAACGGTTGAGAGCACCATAGGCATGAATACCGCAGAACGAATAAACCGACTGAAGAAAGAGTTCTTAATTAGAAGCAACGCTAAGATGAGCGCAACTGGAATCTGTCCTATAATCGCTGATACGACCAGAATCATGTTATTCTTAAGTGCTCTCCAGAAAATTTCATCCTGCACAATCTCAACGTAGTTACCGAAACCAATAAATTTAGCTGCTCCGATTCCTTTCCACTCAAACATTCCATAGTAAGCGGACCAGAAAATTGGAATGATGACAAAGACCACAAACAGTAGCAGTGCCGGAAGCAGGGCTAGTGCAATAAATCCTTTACTTTTTATAGCCGTAGGCATGGTAAGTCTCCCTCCTTATGTCGACTCAGGATAGCCTTATTATGGGGTAACGGATCTTGCCTGTGCGTCCTGAAGTTTCTTCGCAACACTTTCTGGAGTGCCACCTGTCATAATTTCTTGGAGTCCGTTATTGATCACTTCTGCTGCTTCCGCAGACAGATATGCATCGTAGACCGGTGTGATATTTGTCTTCTTGACCAAATTGAACGCTTTATAATAAAGCGAGCTTACCTTGGATTGATCAATCTCCATATCGTACATTACCATGGAATTACTCTCTGCAATGGCCTTCTGAGCTTCCGGACCACTCATAGCATAAATGAGATCGAGAGCTGCATCTTTAGCTGCACCTTCTGTACGTTTGCTCAATGCCATACCGCCGCCGGCTCCACCGGAAATGGTGTTCGAATCTCCTTTACCTCCTGGAATAGATGGAAGTACAGTGACATCAATGACCTTCATCTGTTCTTCACTTGCTGATGCTGCTAAGTTGGTTAGCGTCCAGGCGCCGCTAATCATCATAGCCGCCTCCCCTTGAATGAAATATTGCTCTGCTTGCGTATTGTCTATACTGTTGGCACCCTCTTGGAACGCCTTATTATCGACAAGCTGCTTAAAGTAACCTAGTGATTGAATGAATTCAGGATCTGTGAATTTCGCACCCTTTTGAGCAGATGCATTCTTAAACCATTCTGTCCCGGTTACACGATCTGCAAGCGAACCGATTATTGTCGATTGCGCCACCCATGGTGCTTTATTGCCTAGTGCAATCGGAGTGATTTTATTTTCGTTAAAAACCTTAATGGCTGTCAACATTTCATCCCATGTTGTTGGGACCTTAACCTTATATTTCTCAAATATGGACGTGTTATAGTAGAGAATTGATGTTGCTGACATACTTATAGGAGCTGAGTAAATCTTGTCTTGCTCAAATGTGAAGGCATCAAACGCGCCCGGCATGAAATTGTCCTTCCACTCCGGATTCTTTTCAATAACTTCTGTAATCGGTTGCAATAATCCGGCTTTATGTAATTCAGCCGACTGACTTCCCGCATAAACGAAAAATATATCAGGCAGTTCATTACCAGCCGCAACCGTGCTTAAGCGTTGACGATAGCCATCTGGCGGAATTGCTTGTGCATCGAGTTCAACCTGCGGATTGTCCAAAGCATACTTCTCAATAAGTCCTCTCACCGCTTTGGCACGCAAGTCATCTCCGGCAAAGTTATGCCATATGGTCAGCTTTACTTTCTCATCCTTTTTGGTGACTTCTGCAGCTTTGTTGTTGCCGCTGTCCCCACAAGCTGCAAGGATAAACGCCATAATCAATAGCATAAGACTCATTTTCCGTATTGATCTCATAGTCAATCCCCCTTAAGTCATATAGAGCGAACCAATTAACTAACCTTAGTTCATCCTATAACGATGAATACCCTAATTATAAAGATAATGAAAGCGGATACATAGGGGATATAATTCAGTTGATAGGGGGATAATTCTCAGCTCTTACCCCGATACTCCGAAGGGGTCTGACCTGTGAATTTTTTGAATAAACGATTAAAGTGCTTGATATCCTCATATCCGATTTGATTGGCTACTTCGCTGATTTTAGCGGGTGTCTCACTTAACATGGACATCGCTTTACGTAGCTTGGCCTGTGTAACAAATTCAATATAATTCTGCCCGGTTTCCCGTTTGAATACTTCGCTGAAATAGTTCGTGTTCATATGTACATGTTTGGCTACTTGACTCAGGGATAGGCTTTGATCTAAGTGATCGTGAATATAGGCAAGAGCACGCTGGACCGGACTTGTAGCTGAAGCCATAAGACCGTACTGATTCATCATCAATTCAAAATGATAAATAAGTGTCTGCTCTGGCCTTTGTGCCAATTCTAACTTATCGACTTCCTCTCCATGAGGTAGCAAATTTGAACACCCGATTGAAGTCGCGGCGCGTTCCAACCATCGGTAGCCAGCAATAAGCAAAGAGTTCAAGTAAGCCTGAACCGAACCAGGCGTCGCCTGATCATCCTGCTTGCTTCGCTCTAATATATTCCCAATCCGTTTCCGTAATTCTTCCTTACTACCCGCTCGCAATAAAGAGGTAATTGCAGTCTCTTCTTCTATCGTACAGACCCTTCGGAGCCCTTTGCGGTCTCCAATTTCTTCATAGCGAACACTCCGCTCATGATCTAGCAGCCAAGCATAGGAGCTGGCCTCTACAGCGGTGTCCATAGCTTGCCGTAGCTGATATACATCTTCTATACTCCGACCGCAAGCTGCAAATAGCTGGCATTGGAGTACTTGCTCCGCTTTTCGAATCGCCCACTCTACCGGGTCCCAGCCATTATTATCGGCTTTTATTTTAACCAGTAACAATAAGGATTGATTCCATGGTAGCCACTCGCACGGCAAAAGTCCTGTTAACATTTCACCAAGTGCGCTATGCAGCACATCAAGATTACGGACCTCTTCTAAGTCCTCATCTTCTATTGAGATGATCCAGATCTGTAGTAACTGTTTACCTTTGTTCAGACGTAGCTCTGGGTACCTGTTCCATAGTTCCGTTACTGTCTCTTCCTTTAGACAGGAAGCAGAAGTAAACAATTCTCTTAGAAAGCTTCGGTTCACTACGGTTTCCTTCGCCTTACCCTGTTCATTCTCATGTCTTCGCCGTTCGAGTCGTTGCTTTGCTCTTAGAGCAGCTTGAATAATCTCATCGGGGCGACTTGTTTTGAGCAAATAATCGCTGACCCCTTCCCGTAATGCTTGTTGCGCATATACAAACTCATCAAAACCAGAGATAACGATCATTTCTATGTCGGGATATTCCTTTTTCACTTCATGAGCCATCTCCAGGCCACTTTTTCCGGTCATCCGAATGTCCGTAAAGATAATTTCCGGACGTTCGGTAGGAATACGCAGTAGGGCCTCTTCAGCCGAGCCGGCCGGCTCAAGTACAGTGAATCCGCTAGCTTCCCAATTGATTACTGTACTTAATCCGGTGCGAATAATCACTTCATCGTCAACAATTAGCACTTTCACTCTCATCGTCTCCTTCGCCACATTCCTTGTATGCTGCTAGCTGTCCGTATCCCGTAAGATGGGAATAGTAAACATGACCCGGGTTCCCTCTCCTTCAGTCCCCTCAACGCGAAGCCCTGCTTCCTTGCCATAATGAAGCAGCAGTCGATTATGAACGTTACGCAGCCCATAACCCCCTTTAGTGGGACGTTCCTTCTCATGAGCTGGATGCTCCGACAACTTTGTGTGAAGCCAATTCAATCGCTCAGGCACAATCCCGATACCATCGTCTGCTACGGTAAAATGGATACCTTGTTCATCGCACTTGGCATCGATTGTAATACAGCCGTGTCCATCACGTTTCAATATGCCGTGTAGCATCGCATTTTCAACCAATGGCTGTAGTAGAAGCTTCAACATCAACTGTTCCTGTATAGCTGCATCCACATTCACCTGAAATACAAATTTATCTGGATATCGAATGGATTGAATGCTTACATAATTTTGGACATGGCTAATCTCTTGCTCAATAGAACAATATTCTTGACCATTATTTAGACTAAATCTCAAAAAGTCGCTTAATGATCCCACCATTTGAGCAATTTTAGCATCACCATTCATAAGTGCCAGCCAATGAACGGAGGATAAGGTATTGTACAGAAAATGCGGATTCATCTGAATTTGTAGCGCCTGCATATCTGCTTCCTTTTTGAGTGATTCATTCCATTTGACTTCGTCAGTTAGTTGGACAATACGGGAGCTTAGCTTGTTATAACTGACAATAAGCTGACCCACTTCATCTATCGACTTCACAGGAATCGCAGGCACAGGCTCTTCCGGACTCCAATTCTTGAGGAATTTGGTTAATGCAGACAACGGATTCGTAATTTTCTGGATTAGAAAGAGAACGAAAATAATAACGAATAAAATCGCAACGGAGACAGCTACCGCCGTCAAAATAAGAAAGTAACGGTTTTGCGAACGATACTCTTCGGAAGGAATGATACCAACCAACTTCCAGTTCCCGCTGGACATGATTTTATAGAGAATGGTTTTCTTTTCGGCACCTTCCCCATAATCCATAGATCCGCTCACGCCTTCAAAAGGACCGATATCTGGATAATAATTTGAAAGTGGAAGGTTCGTCTCCCAGTTGGAAGGGCCCGCGAGAATCCGATTCTTCTCATCAAGGAGCAGAATAAACCCACTTTTCTCCAAAACGGATTGCCTGATTTGTTCCGAGATCACGGATTGATCAAGATTGATCTGCTCTCTCCCGATAAGTCTGTATTTATCTGTGCTGCGAATCGGTCTGGCGAACGTAATGACCTTACGCACTCCTTCGAAAGTCCATTGCTGATGGACGCTGGACCACCATTTAGATTCTTTTTCATAATAATTGGGGATGGACTGCGTTATATCAATGAAATCAGACCCCACTAATGATTTATGAGAAATGGGCGGTTTGGCACCTAACGGTTCAATAATGATATTCGCAATATAATCTTTGGAAAAGGCCAGATTTGTTAAGAAGCTAATAATAGATGTTTGCTGGACGAAATCACCTTCAGGTGATTTCAGATAATTCTGTACGCCATGATGTCCGATTAGGAATAAAGACATGTTCTCCACATCTTTGACCATCGTAGCCAAATAGGCCTCAAGCTGGCGTAGCGTGTTCATCCCTGAAATTTTTGCCTTCTCTTCTGTCAGACCTGCCGCTATGTTATAAGAGAAGAATCCCAGAAACAGCAAAGGAACAAGTGTGGTGATAATGATTAACAGCGATAATTTGTGCTTAAGGGATCTCCCTAGCCATTTTTTCATGCTCACACCTCGCTCTAGTTACACATAGCGGAATCTGGATATTCACCAAAGTAAACGCTTTCAATTATAAACCTTAATATGTATATATTCCACTTAGGATTATATGGTAACATATTCATCGCACAGGGTATACATCCGCATGACTCCCGCTGGAAGTCCAGAACACAACAGAAAAAGCAGCCATCACAAAAGTCTCTCTGCGATAACTGCGATCAGGGGAAAGCTTGAGAAACGTACGACTTCAAAACACCGTACCCTCCTGTTCAATCCATTGGAGTAATCTTAATAACGCACTAGAGTAAATCGAGTCCCGCCGATGTACAAACCATACCTGCAAATCCCGGTACTTTTCAGGCAGACGGTGGGAAGTGATTATTCCTGCTTCTTCCGCCTTGGCAATCGAAGATCGTGGTAGCATAGACACGCCGAGCCCAGCGGAAACCCCACCTAGAATCACTTCTAGTGTTCCAAATTCCATAATTTTATAGGAGGTCAGCCCGCTTTCGCTTAAGAAGCTCTCAGCTCTTCTGCGATGTGTGCATCCAACGTCGAAAAACAACATCGGTTTCGTAAGCAATTCGCGTATATCGCTCTTCCCCGGTTCCGAGATCAGCACCAACTCCTCTTCGAAAGCCGCAACGTATTCTATATCTGGATAGTCAATGGGTCCATAGACAAAGGCTCCATCTAGTTCGTAATCCAACACCTTTTGTAAGAGACCATGTGTCACACCCGTAATGAGGGATAAATTAACATCGGGATATCGTGAGTGATACTCGGTCAATAGAGGGGTCAAATGAATGACCGCTGTCGTCTCGATGGAACCTATCCGGAGAGGACCTGCAGGATGGTCCGAGTATTGTGTAGATTTCACAGCCTCGTCCATCAAAGTCAGTATTTTATCCGCATATTCCAGCAGGTTCACGCCAGCCGGAGTTAGCGTCATCCCCCGATTGGATCGCCGAAAAAGGGGTATCTTCAACTGAGTCTCAAGATACTGAATTCGGGTAGTCACATTAGACTGTACATAATTCAACATTTGCGCGGCCTTCGTTATGCTACCCTCGCGCGCTACGGCTTGAAATATTCTCAAATCTCCGCTTTCCATTTCTAAATCACCTGCTTGGTATGATCATTTATGATACTCACATTCGGTTTTGTTCATTTTACTGGAAGATCCCCACTATGTACAATTCAATATAGATTCATCGAAATACGAATTACGGGAGGAATTAGGATGAAAGCAATCGTACATGCCGGCTTGAAGGGCCTGACATATGAACACGTTATTGACAAACAGCCGAGCTACGGCGAAGTAAAAGTGAGGCTGAAAGCTGCAGGGTTGAACCATCGAGACTTGTTCCTCATGGCAGATAGAACAGAACAGGATGCCCCTTTGATTCTCGGTTCGGATGGCGCGGGCAGGATTGAAGCAATAGGTGAAGGCGTATCCAACCTTACAGTAGGTTCAGATGTCATCATTAATCCGTGTATCGGATGGGAATCCGCCGACAATGTTCCATACGTTCCAGCCATTGTAGGCGGTCCTTCAGATGGTACATTCGCCGAGTCTATCATCGTACCTGCGCAAAATGCCGTCAGCAAGCCAGCTTACCTATCTTGGGAAGAAGCGGGCGTGCTGCCCTTGTCCGCCTTGACAGCCTATCGGGCTCTGTTCACGAGAGGCTGCTTACAGCGAGGTGAACATGTCCTTATTCCTGGTATTGGTGGCGGTGTAGCGACTTATGCCATGCTTATGGCTTCAGCGGCGGGTGCACGAGTCAGCGTCACATCGCGCAGTGAAACGAAGAGACAAGCTGCACTCGCACATGGTGCTGACTATGCATTTGACAGTCATAGCGATTGGAAGAACAGTATGAACGGTGACACCGTGGACCTCATCCTTGACAGTATCGGGCCTGCAACGTTTCAACACTACTTTGAGATCATTAAGCCGAATGGCCGTATCGTTACGTTTGGAGCAAGCTCGGGAGATCGAATGGAGATCCCGATACGATCCATATTTTTCCCCCAAATCAGTATCATCGGCACCTCAATGGGAAGCAGTGAAGAGTTTACTGCTATGCTTCAATTTATGGAACGCCACTCGCTCCGCCCTATCATTGACAGAGTGTATCCTTTACAAGATACGATTCAAGCCTTTCAACGACTGCAACAGGGAGAGCAATTCGGTAATATAGGGGTCAGAATAGATTGAGCTAAAGACCAAGCCACTGTAAGCCTCCGCTAGTGACCTCGATTCATAGTTGTTTCTATACGTATCCAAATAAAGGCTCAAGTGGTGAGCCTTTATTTGGATGCTCTAGTCCCGCCAAGCTTGAGAAATGTAAAAAAAAGAAAAGATGACTTCTAAATAAATTAGAGGTCACCGCATTTCCACCGGTAGCATGTATTGATCGGGATCGTTAATCATAATCGTAGCTAGTAAAAGAGAGTAATGTTCGAGTCTGTTAAATCTTTTGTGATAATGATCTACAAAATCCCTTCAGGTAAACAAAGCAAGTCCTTCTTCACAGATTTCTTTGTCTACCATAAGGGAATATTTACATATAACGCCCAGGCTCATAAACACTTTCAGTCTATCAGTCTAGTGAAGGGATTGCTGACAATCTACAATCGGCAAAAAAGTTCATGATGGCAGCAGCAGCCTGCTTGTAGCCACCAGCCTGACGTAAAGTTTCGCCAATCACGCAAGCTTGCTGCTTATAGGATGCATTGTTCAATACCTCTAATAAAGCAGTTCTCAACGCCTCGGGAGTGAGGTTGTCTTTATCAACGATAACACCCGCACCAAGCTCCTGCACCCGCCTTGCCACAAGAGGCTGATCCGAGGTCAATGGAAGCATCACCAGCGGCACATTGTAATACAAGGCTTCACTTGTACTGTTCATGCCAGCATGTGTAAGAAATGCATCTACATGTTGCAGCACTTCCAGTTGCGGAAGATATGGCCTTACTATAAAATTGTCAGGGATATAATCAACCAATGGCTCTATATTTGTTTGTTTCCCTGAAGACAATATAAATTGTACAGGCAAATCATGAAATGCTGTAAAGCAAAGCTTATAAAAATCAATGTCTCTATTTAAAATGGTTCCCATTGAAATGTAAACTGTCTGTTTATACGAAGTATGAAGCCGTTCATATGAGAAAGTTGGCGCATCATTGCGAGGCACAATAGAAGGGCCAGAAAAAATAAAGCTATCGTCCAGCCTTTCCGCTAATGGTTGAAAATAACGGCTTGTATATACGAGCTTTAATTGCCCTGGATGCCCAGTAATGTCCTCCATAGCAGGAGCTTCCACATCGAAACGAGCAGCTAATTGCTGCGTCAATTTCATTGTAGTCTCATAGAGCTCCCTAACCTCTTCATTGCTCACCTCTAATTCATAGCCTGATCCCAGAGGCTCCACAAAAACAAAGGAACTGATAGAGCATACCGCTGGTATGCCCAGCCTTCCAGCAATGATTTGGCCTCCCCATCCCATTAAAGAGTCAAAAATCAAATAATCATATGATTCATTCTCGATAACTCTCAGAACCTCCGGGATAATCCGCTGAATAATACTGCTAACCATCCTATGCGCAAATTGATAAGGATGGTTAAATTCTATCGGCTTTAAATCAGGATCTTTAAAGAAGGTATAGGTTCTTAATTGTGCTCCTGTCTGTTCAATTTTCGTACGATATTCTTCTGTGCACACATAGACTATTTCCTCGCCGTTCTCTACCAGCTGCTTGATTAACCCCAACGACGGATTAACATGTCCCTCTGCAGGTGTCATAACAACTAATACACGCGCCAAGTACTCCACCTCCAAAGTCATTATTTTAACCATAATATGCATAGCAACTATTTACTGAAAAAGAGACATGCACGATGTCCCGCCTTACAACAGGACAGTTCTCTCACTTTCAGTTAGTAAACTTTGTTGTTATGGATATTTTATACATTAATACCAATTATGTAAATAGTATGTCACTTTCGCATTCGTCCACAGGGAACTTCAAGTGCCAACGGTGTCCCATTGTTTCATCCGTGGATTTAAACACCATACGAAAATAAAACAATCCCTTCCCAGCCGGACGGCTGAAGCAGGGATTGTCTTATTTTTAATATCTCCTTGAATGTTGTTCTTGCAAACTCTTATCTCTATCTATTTCATTACTTTGCTGTTTCGAAATCCGCGATTTGCTGCTTGTACTGTACCAGTAGCTCAGCTAAAGCTTCCTTGATCGCAATCGCATCTTTGGATTTAGATGCGTCATTTAGAGCGATTTGGGCTTTAAAAAAGGCTTGATCAGCTTCGCTGAAATGTCCCAATACACCGGTTTCACTCGCAATACCGGAAATAATCACATCTCCTTCTACCGCTATGATCGACGTGGCAATCGTACTTTCTACATCCATCGCATCGTCGATATTTATCTCAAAGGCCTGATCAAGCTCAATGTTAGCCTTATCCATTTCGATGAAAAATGGCATATTGTTGGTTTCTTCAGCTACCTTCTTGTATTGCTCTAGTGTCTTCTGCCAGTCTTCCAGGCTATTGGGTGAATAGGTTGTAACCAGTTCCAGAGGGTTAGCCCAGCTACTCATAATAAAAGTAGTAGTTAATACATTGGCTGCTGGAGTAGTGACGACTTTGGACAATGCTTCTGGGCTCACTGTCTTAGGCTCACTAGCTGCGTTCGTTACAGTTGGTGCGGCAATTGCGGACACTAGCAGGGCGGATAGAGCTAACTTTTTAAATATCAACTGATGATTCATGAATACAACACTCCTCGTTGTTTCAAATGATCTTACAAGTCCAAGCTTACAAAAAAGGTGTGGCAAAATATTGGTTGATTTGTGGAAAAATGATGGCAGCTCTCTATACTCCTCTGCGGCTTGGTATACTTATGAGAGAAATAATCTGGAGGTAACATAAATGAATAATAACTATCTCATTGCCGTAGTGGACGATGATCAGCATATACGCAATCTTGTGGAAGCTTACTTGCAAAAGGAAAATTACCGAACCATCGGACTTAGTAGTGCAGAGGAAGCATGGACTTTGTGGCAGACAAGCCCACCGGACATGTGGGTGCTCGACATCATGCTTCCCGGCATGGACGGGTACGAATTTTGCAGGCGAATCCGGAATGAGGCAGAGGTGCCGATCATTATGATTTCTGCAAGGGATAATGAAGTTGATAAAATATTAGGTCTGGAACTTGGAAGCGATGATTATCTGGTCAAGCCGTTTAGCCCCCGAGAGCTAGTAGCCCGCATTAAACGGCAGCTCCAACGGTGGTATAAAATGAGCAACCCGGTAGTAGAAGGGGTAAGCATCCCAACTACGCCCGCCCGCATTGAAATCGGCCGGCTTCAGCTGTTGCTGGAGGAAAGACGCGTGTTCTGGTGTGAAGAAGAAGTAGACCTGACCAGCAAAGAATTCACAATGCTGAGGGTATTCGCCGATTCACCGAACCGCGCCTTTACGAGAGACGAGTTGCTGACATTCGTCTGGGGAGACGATTATTTTGGAAGCGACCGCGCCGTCGATCATTTGATTAAGAGGATGCGTAAAAAGTTAGAACATGTACCGATTGAAGCGGTATGGGGACATGGCTATCGCATGAGAACAGAGGGGGATGAGCAGACGGATGAAGCTGGTACATCAGATTAATTTAGCCTTTGGCATAGCGCTGGTGTTAGTGCTTTCCGTCACGGCTGTCGTGATCCATCATGTGCTGTTAGATCATTTTATCGGAGTACAGAAGGAAGATTTGAAAACAATGAGTGTTGCAATGACAGCCTCGTTAAGTCAGGAAAGCGCGGAAAATATGGTCATCGGGGATCCATTCACCATGTTACCCGCAATCATATCTCCTGCAACTGCAGGTGTTGAGGCCATTCTTACCGATGAGACAGGAAACGTTGTGTCCACATCTGTGCCTATGGATCGCATCGAAATAGTCATGGGCACTACGGCAAGCGAAGCCTCGAATCTACAAAACATTTGGAACGGGACGGATAAACGGTTTATTACTGAAGTTAATGCAACGCCTCTAGGAACGTTGACTCTCCTTACTCCTATGAGCAAGGTTGAAGCCATCGAACAAGCGCTGCTTAGAAGACTACTCATCGTTTTCTGTGTGGCAGGGGTGCTTATGTTCCTGTTGAGTCTATTTATCACGAAAAAGCTAATTCAACCTTTGATGAGGCTGCGGGATGAGCTTAAAAAGGTGAAGGATCGACACTTTTCAGACGTTAAGTTGATCAAGGCCGGAGGGGAAATTGGGTCCGTCGCGCAATCGGTATATGAGATGGCTGGTGAATTGAGACGGTTTAACCATGTGCAGAAGCAATTTTTTCAAAATGCTTCCCATGAATTAAAGACACCCTTAATGTCCATCTCAGGTTACGCCGAAGGGATCAGAGACGGCATTTTCGAAGGTGAAAATGTCCCGAAGGGCCTCGATATTATTATGAGTGAGAGCGGCCGGTTGAAGAAACTCGTTACGGAGATGACGCTGCTTGCGAAGCTGGACAGTGAGGAAGATATATTCAAAACCACGGAGGTTTGTCTGAAGGACCTGCTGATAGAAACCATTGAACGTATGAACCCTCTTTTGATGAAGAGAGGGCTGACCCTGCATACGTCATACGACGAGCATGAACCACTTACGATCCGTGCCGACAGGGATAAGCTGTTACAGGCACTACTTAATGTGGTCTCTAATGCAACCCGGTATGCAAATCAACAGATCCATATTGATGCTACGATCAAGAATGGCCGCATTGAAATATCAGTTAGCGATGATGGTGCCGGAATATCAGAAGACCTGCTTCCTTATCTGTTCCACCGGTTTGTAAAAGGAAAAGACGGTGAGTCCGGACTCGGGCTGGCCATATCCCGTGCGATCATCGAGCGCTGCGGAGGTCTTATCACGGCGGGCAACCGTAAGGAAGGCGGTGCGGTGATCTCGATTGGATTTCCTGCGGCATCGCCCACGTAGCCGTTCAACAGTAATCGAATCGGGTATAACCGCATTAACCAAATTTTCATTAAAGTCGTTTTCCCCGCTCCAGACGGGTCAGGGGCTGCCATTAAACCGGCAACCCCTTTATTTACTCATTATTGATCTTCCTTAATCTCCGATTGCCAGCCTAGCTGTCTGCACATCTCGTTCAGCTTGCGAATATCCCGTCTTGCCTCAATTCGGGTTAGTCCTAGTCCAGACGCAGTTTCTGCAGCCCAACGAAGTAGGTACACCAATGTATCCGCATGTGCTTCCTTTACAGCATAATCCAATAATACAAGCGTATCTTTCGTGACGCCGACGCGTACATAACCCCAATAGGAGCCACTAAACTCCTTGACGGAAAACAGCTGTCGATTCTCCGTAACGCCAAACTCACGAAGAGGATTCTCTAGATGCTCAAGCCATTCGCTCTCGGAAGTGAATTGCAGTGTATATTGTGGAATGCTCCATTCTATCGACTGGGCTGCAAGTTCCTGGCTGTTATTCAAGGGAACCCAACCTTCTGTGGAATTTTCCAGCTTAGTAGGAACCTCGACCGTAATTTTCCAAGGCCTGTAACCCACTTCTAATCCAACGGACTCTAGTATTTCGGGTATACCTACGCCTCTCAGCCCTCTTTGTTTGGCTATCCGGATAAGCGATCTTAAAGCATCAGGAGAGCCTTTCGCAATATCATTGCTATGCATGACCACAATCGCACCTTTATCAAGAATAGGCTCGACCTTAGCAACAATATCCTCCGCAGATCTGCCTGCCCAATCTCCGGAATCGATCCCTTCGATATCCAGATACCCCCACTCGGCCAACCAATCTAGATTTTCCTCCCGGTACGAACAATAAGGAAAACGCATAAAGCTTGGGCAAGGAAGGCCCGTCGCCTCCTGATAAGCCAACTCAGTCAGCTTTAGCTGCTCCAAAAATACGGACTTTGGTACTTCTTCCATCCGGCGATGATGATATGTATGAGGGGCAAGGACATGACCCTGGGAAAGTATTTCTCTCGCTTTGTCCGGGTATCTATCCATCCACTCTCCTGTGAAGAAAAAGGTACCCACGACTCCTTCCTGCTCCAGAACATCAAGCCACAACTCAAGTGGAAGTTGGGAGGGTCCGTCATCAAACGTAAATGCGCAGATTGCTTGGTTAACATCACCTTGCCAAACATCTATAACTGACATGTTTCCGCCTCTTTTCTAACGTTTTATACAATGTATCATAGTCGAGGGTTAATAGCTGTTTCAATATTGTTCTCTCCACTCACAGCATAATCGATTTCTCCCAACTCTTTCTGTTGTCAAAATAAAAAACTCTCTCGACCGAAGTCGAAAGAGTCTTATCATTATAAGCCTAATATTTAACCATAATATAACTGCTTAAACTACCCATTTGAGCATTCTTTAACTTATCCTCAGGTAGGACACTCAAGGCTTTTTGCGCTTCCTCTATTAAGACTGCTTCATCAATTCGACCTGCAAGACGAACCACGATGAAAGTATTTCCCTCTTTTACCTTTTCTAATAATTTTGCCCCTAATTCACTAGAAGATGTGGCTTCCAAATCATTTGCTTTGTAATAATCCTTAGAGCCATCTTTCGCATCAAATTGTGAGATCTGACTATCTATCCAAAACTCTTTACTCACTGTGAAATTAAGAGATTTAGCTGTTTCATCACTAGAGTTAAACAAGAGATAAGGAATGCCGCTATTGGTAGCATTATTCGTAGAGTCCACATTCACCCAACCGTTATCCAGTTTCACCTTATTCCAAGCATGTGGAACGCCACTCATATCTCCCGTAACGACTACACTTTCTAAACCCGCTAGGTCGCTCAAAATCTTATAAACGGAAGCATAAGAGGCACATACCCCGACTTTCTTGACCATAATCCCGTAAGTATTGAAAGAATCATTGAACTTAGGGTCTACTTCTTGGAATCCGCTCGCTTCCGCACTTGCTAAAGCTTCACCGTCATACTTCGTGTTTTCGTTCAGATAATCATAAATAGCTTTATGCTTCTGCTCTACCGACATATCTGATTTGATCGTGGAAGAAACAATTTTTTTAGCCTCGGCAATGATCTCTTCTTGTTTCTTCTTAATGGATTCAGCTGTGTCATCATACTTAATTGTCAGATTCAAGGAATCGTAATCGTAACCAAATCCCTTTACCCCAAGAACAAGCGGGTTTTGATACATGGATTTTTGCAATACATCCGATAATGTCTCAAAATTCTGAGCCTCAGGGAAAGCCCTTAAGGAAATCTCCTGCTCAGCATTCATCATTTTCAAAGCCAAATACTCTTCAAGAGCAGAATCAGCATTTACTTCTACATCTTTAATTAATTCAGGTGCAGATACCGTTTCCTTGTTACCCTCTTCTACCTTCTTCTCGGTATTCTGTTTCTGAGTATCTGTTACATTGTTAGAGGGTCCTTCTTGAGTTTCAGAAACTTCCTCTTGTTGGATGACAGTAGGCACATCTGGAGAAGGGACATAATCTGTAGTATTCTTAGGTTCTATATACCCCGTGCTCGTTTCTGACATTTGACTATCTTTTAATTGTTGGATATCAGCTTCAGTGATGTCCTTTACGTTGACAAGCCCCTTGAAAGTTGTTCCTTCTACCGTATAATAAACTGGGGTTTTATTGGATTCTTGAATCTTAATATTGTCTGTATCGTAAATAATATTTCGTGAAGACAAGGAACCATTGACAAATTCCACACTAGCCCTCTTAGGTAATTGGGAGAAAGTATTATAACTATTAAAGCCGATATCTCCCTCAAAGTTTTCAGGAATTCGTGTGGATAAGCTGGTCGTGCTTACCACATTACTGAAGTTAGACTCCTTATCCTCATTTACCGCGGTTACATAATATTCTCCATTAACCCCTAAGTTTTGATGGGTTTTGTAATAATCATCTGGATCTGGTTCTTCTGGATCAAAGCTAGAAAGGAAATAAGACAACTCAGTTTCTTTCACTTCCCTTTCAAGATGTGGAGACTGAAACAGTCCACCATAACCCTCTTCAGGTCCGTTTAAAGGTAGGTTTTCTGCCTCTCCAATACGTCCCATTATTTTTCTATTATAAACTCTGTACGATGTCGCTCCTTCTACTTTATCCCAAACCAACTTGAATTCTCCACTATTATTGATCTCGTATCTTAATGTTGGATTAGGCAAATCTGATTTGATCGTGAAAGGAACGATAATAGGCCTTTCAAGTTTTGTAGGTTCAGGTGCGTCAAGATCATAGTTGATTCTAATATAGTAGATCGGAGCATTACCCCATCCACCTTCCTTGGTATCAGAGGAGGTTAAAACACTATCAATCGGCTTTATCTGAATCGTATTTGAATTGGAAAAACTTATAAAGTCTGTGAAAGTAAATAGCTTACTCTGTTTAAGGGCTTTTACATCGGTATGTACTGAAATAATATCATCAGCGATAACACTGACAAACTCACTCTTGAATTTGAAAGTAAAAACCTCGTCTCTTGCTACATTGTACATCGGCATTAAGGACTTGTCCGCTTCAGTGCCGTACTTCTTCTTAATATCTAGTACTGTTACACTACTTGTTTCGGACAGCTTAGGTCCATTTTCAGATAAAGCAACGTCTGTTTGCCCAGATTCAGACCCCGAACTCCCAGAACACCCTGTTAAAACTAGCATTATTGCAGATAAAACTACCATTAAACGCCTCACTACGTACACCTCTTTCGACAAAATAGTTATTCTCTTAACGAACTAAAGAACTAGATCCAAGTAAATACAGGATAAAACAAGGAAAATAGACATGGTTATATTTACCTATTCATTTAGAATACTATATACTCACATTAACTTCCACAAGTTTCTCCTTCGATACCTACTAACGATTAGGGGCAAGACAAGCTTTAACTCCGCGTAAAATTTGAGATAATCTCCCCGTCATCAATGCCGTGTAACACAAAAACGAAGAAAGAGCTCGCCACCTCGTTTCAGTGACAAGCTTTTTCTTCGTTAGTCCGACGAGAACCTCAGGAAGCTGACATCAAGGTATTCATCCATAGCGGTCCCGGTTTTCTCCGTACCTCCATTTCACCTAAAAGAAATCCATCAAGTGTGTCATACGAATCGGAATCCTCTGTTCTAACAGCGCTACACTCTCTTTAGATCCACTCATTCGTCCCACTTCACATAACCAAGAAGGCTTGCGAGTTCCAAGTAACATCACAGTTAGCGCTTGAATATCACAGGTTATCCCGCATACTTCCATTTCGCCACTTTCCTTATCCACTTTCGCCATTTCAACTCGATCAAGCCGAGCCACACCTTCTTTACTCCACACCAGCTTAAATACGCCATTATTCCAAGGTGCATGGTCATCAGTTAGCGTAATTATCACTTCTTCCTCCCGCTCCCTTGGTAGCCATGCATATTGGCTCACGAAAGCTTCCACATCTACGATCCGCGACATGAAGTATGAAAAAACCTCCTGCTTAATTCTAGGATCAGGAAGTAAGAATGGTAGCGAGTCATCCATAGGAGCCATCAGGATAACTTCATCGATCATGGAGTCATGATTACCTATATAGGTCCACAGAGCCAGCCGAGCCGTCTCATTAATACTTACTAACTCATGAATCGTCAGCTTGCCATTTGCTACCTCATAGAACACGTAACCTTCTACCTTACCCGTGTCAGTCGTATAAACCGCTACAATCCCCGGCTTATACAGAATCTTTTGCTCCCACCAGTCCGCCGTCCTAATAAGCGTTCCTGTATAGCGTGAAGCATATTGTGTATACACCAAATCAAGGATGTCTATGTCTGGCTTAGGCATCCGCTCAACACGTCCCGATACATCTACCCGATGAGGAAGTTGGCCAGTTTTAATCGTGTACTTCTTCACCTCAACTGTCATTTCCCAACCGAATTTACGATAAAAGGGAATGGAGAATGGGTGCAACATACTGACCGTCTGTCCATTCTTACGCATCGTTTCAAGCGAATGCTCAAGAAGCTTACTTACGCAACCTTGCCTTCTCGTTTCCGGCCATGTCGCTACTCCCCCAATTCCACCCATGGCAAACTTCCGTTCTTGAATCCAAACTTCTAGGGGGAAAAGCAATAACGAGGACAGTAGCTTACCCTGCTCGTCAAACACACCCCACTCCTGATCCGGACGGAATTCTAGCCTCTGGTTTTCCATATCGTCCGGTGATAGTCGATTTTGGAAAGCGAATTGCGATAAGGCCATCCTTTCCTCGAATTCATCTACCGTTAGTTGTCTAATTTCCATTTATTATCACTCGCTTCATATATTATTGGATATCGCTACTATGTATAAGGGACCAGAACATCATCGTCCGGGCCTCTTCTTGTGGGCTATATTTAAATCCAACCACGTTCTTTGAACCAAGCATAGTTGAGCCTCGCACTTTCTAGCGAGGATACATCATATT
This sequence comes from Paenibacillus sp. IHBB 10380, assembly GCF_000949425.1. Classification (NCBI taxonomy): domain Bacteria; kingdom Bacillati; phylum Bacillota; class Bacilli; order Caryophanales; family Paenibacillaceae; genus Paenibacillus; species Paenibacillus sp. IHBB 10380. Next base: position 5,104,284 of record NZ_CP010976.1, on the reverse strand, counting down.
GCTCTTGCTCAATGATGACATACTCCACACCAGCCGCTTCGCAAGCCGCTAATGTAGAATCCCAGTCGACAGTGCCTTTACCGATTTCCGTATCCTTGCCATCTGCTTTAAAATCCTTCGCATGAACGACGGGAAGACGCCCTGCATATTTGTTCACGTATGCTGCTGGATCTTGACCTGCTGCCTTAACCCATCCTAAGTCGAACTCCGCGAACAGCTGATCTGCTGGAACTCTCTCCAGAATGTGATCAATAACTGGCTTACCCTCAACCGGCATGAATTCGAACGCATGGTTATGGTATCCGAATTCAAGTCCAGCAGCTTTAACGATCTTAGCTGCTTCTGCGAGGGTATCCGCCATTTTGTACACATCATCTAGTGTTGGATTGTCTTCAAGTGGATAAGAAGGCACGATAAAACGCCTCACACCAAGCTCAACAGTATACTCCACAGATATCTTCAGGTTTTCCCAGACGGATGCTTCATTAACAGTAAGACCGACATGCGCAGAAGTTGCATTCAAACCGGAATCCACTAGTGCTTGACGGACTTCCTTAGCCGAGTGACCGTAGTATCCGGCTAACTGTACATTCTTATAGCCAATTTCTCCAATTTCCCGAATCGTCCCCAGAAAATCCTTCTCGCTACGATCTCGAACGGAATATAATTGAATTCCTACTTGTGGTTTACTCATTACTATCCCACCATCCCTGTTATTTACTAGTGTTCGCTCGGAACTCCGAACGGTATAAACTCACTTACTTCTTTCTATATATAAGGTTGGAAATGAGTTAGTACGAATCATCTTCATTTTAACCTCATTTCCACAAGCCGGCGATTTACTTTTGAAAAATTCCGTCCATTACCTGACACCCTCACTTTTCTGGTCTAGTGAGATTTCACTCTCCACTTTGCACTACGTCCCATCCCATCCCGTAGGACAATGCCTTCCTCACTCATTTTCTTAAGTGCGGCATTAATTGTCGGACGCGCAATATCGGGGCATCGTTCTTCAATATCTGCTGCAGTGAAGGAACCTAGCATCCCTTTAACCATTTCTCTAATTCGAGATGATTTTTGCCCTCTACCATCTGTAATCAAACCTGCGCGATTTTCAAACTCTTTATATGCGGCCAATATGACCCCAAGAAAATACTCTAGCCAAGGAACTAATTGATGCCCATCTTCATGCCACCCTTGCGATGATCGATGCAAGGTCGCGTAATATCGATCTTTTGTATCTTCAATAATTTTCTCCAACGAAATAAATCTTCCGACTTCATAACCTGCATGATATAAACTAAGAAGAGTAAGCAGACGAGCCATTCTTCCATTACCATCCCTAAATGGATGGATGCAAAGAAAATCAAGAACGAATGCTCCAATCGCGATCAAGGGATGCGGATATTTCTTCTCCATAGCTGTTGAGAATGAGGTACACAGATCAGACATTGCCTCATTAGTTTGAAACGCAGGCGTCGGTGAGAACCGTAAGATTTCCTTACCGTCTAGTTGTCTCTCCGTAATCGCATTGTCGTTTATTTTGAAATGTCCACCTTCACCGGGAGAGAATTTGTATAACATCCCGTGAAGCTGTTTGATTAAATTAGGGGTTATCGGGATCTCTTGCGCAGAAGCATGAATCTGCGAGAGTACCATACGATACGCAGCAAGTTCATTCTCGGATCGATTTTGAGGCGTAGTGCTTTCAGCCATTAGCTTTTTTAGTCGTTTACCGTTTACCACAATACCTTCAATTCGGTTCGAAGATTCCGTGCTTTGTATGGTTGCGACTCCCTGAAGTCTCTTTAGGATCTCTGGAGATTGGTACGAATACAGCCCTTCTTTTCCTTTGTACTCAGAAATCGCCGCTACGAGCTCGAACACCTCATGCGTTAAAATAGATGAAAAATTCCGTTGCATATAGTTATTTTTATAGCTAGACATCCATACACCTCCAATACTATAACTTATATTATAACCCATAAACTCATATTCTATTAACGAAAATATAAGTTTATGTGCCAGTGATCGAATTGAACTACGGAATTCTATCCACACTATATTCTTGAAAACCCTTGATAAACGCATCATTAAACACGGTTCCAAAACAAAACAGGAGAAAAAAATCATTTTAAATAATGGCCAATCATTTCTGGAAAGAAAATGGAAATCTGTAAAAGTATTTGTCCCTAGTTTTGTACCTGACCTGTCCACTTGCGTACGACATCCATTGTCGCTGGATGGCAATCTATGTTTAGAAAAATAATTATAAAAAAAGAATCAAACGTGTGGGGCATTGTTGACATGCTCACCGTTTGATTCTTTTTCCGTAAAATTAACGTTTCTACATTTAAACTTGTTTAAATTCGATCCAGTCAATCTGCAAGCCTGGTTTGACGAAATTCAACTTCAATTCATAAAGACCTGCTTCTAATTCGATTTTTACAAGCTTCTGTCTGATCCATCTACCGTCTGTACCATTCGTTTGAATGGTCGTCATCTGTTGATCGTTCAGCGTCACGTTGCAAGCACTTTGCGCCAGTTCGGATTCCGGAGACATGATGTGCACAATAATCCGATACTCGCCAGCCAGATCCACTTTCACAAAAGTCGATCCGGCTGCGGCAGGTTTCACCACGGCTTCGGCTTTCGGCGGAGTAAGCGACAGCTTGTTAGACTACGGAATTCCAGTTGCTTGTACGGCGGACGGCCCGTCCGGGATTCGGATGGACAGCGGGCAGAAAGCGACGCAGGTTACCATCGACCGAAATTAGTTAGGAGTCACTTAACTCTCCAATTAGGAACAGACAGCAGGCCTATGGTTATAAGAGAATAATAAGAGTGCCCAAGAAATCATTCAAATCTACTCCATGCGTTGGGATGGCTCGCCGCGGCGAAGCCTACAACCCTCCTAAAACGTTGCCTATCCAGCTAGCAGCTTAACTGATAATCTACCGTTTCGTTGTACGAGTTGCTTCTTTCCAAAACTTGATTGTTACGGAAAGAGGTACCGGCAGAAAAAAGTGTTGAGGGGGATATCCTTGATTATGAAAAAAAATTTTTATTACTATTGACATGAAACCACTCCCACAAAATATACTCAAGAAGACTACTAGTAGGCGTAACACGAACGAATGAAGATTTTATAGGCATAGTGGCGTTACTACTAGTATTTTTTAGCTAATAAATAGTTTAAAGGGGTTATTTGGGATATGAGTGAACTACAAATATTCGAATGGTTGAAAAAACATAATGCTCCTTTTGCTTTGAAATTAAAAATATTGGAACTTTTCCAAGCCAATACACTACTTATAGAGTTTGATAAAGAATTAATGGAAAAAGAAAGGCAAATAATAATTCTGCGTAAATATGTTATAGGTAGTTAACTAAATATTACCTAAAATTTGACATGGTACCGGTTCCATATTTTAGGATGATAATATGTCTTATGTTAAAAATAAGATAATATATTTTCCAGGAGGAATCATCTATGCAGTTTAATACATCATTTACTAGTCCAGCCTATCTTGAAACAAGCGGGGTTATGAGCCTTGCTAATATTTCCTATAATAACAATGAATGGATTCATTTTGAAATAGGCGAAGAAGGGTTTTCCAAGAAATCTGGTGCTTATTTAGTTCCATCCCTCCCAATAGAATTTCACTGCCATGGAATTGGTGATTATGATTTTAGTAATTTAGATGAATTAAATATTGAAAAAGTCAATACACTAGCCGAATATGAAGGAATTTTCTGTGTACCTTCCATCTTTCTTCCACATAACCAATTAGATCAATTTGTAACTTTTATGAAAGATTTTCATAAGCAAAAGAAAAAGGGGTTCTATCGTAATATTTTAGGTATATCATTAGAAGGACCATTATTGGCTAGTTTTGCAGGTACACCAGAAAAAGGAAACTGGGCACCAAAGAAAGAAGAATGGGAAAAAATTGCATCTTGTGGTGAATATGGTCTCATTTATACTGTACTTTCTCCAGATGCTATGACTGAAAACTCCTATCTAAAGAAGTATATAACTGAGGAGCATCCAAGCTTAGACTGGATTGTGGATACGCTGGTAGAAGCTGGGATTAAGCCTGCGTTAGGTCATTTCCAAAAGGCATATCCAGAAGAAACTTCAAAGCTTATTATGAAGGTTATAGATACGGCGCAAAAACGTAGTAATTATACTGGATCAGATGCTGTAATAACAGACCACTTATTTAATGATATGCCTAATAATTTTAAACACACTTGGAGAACATCTCAAGAAAGAGTGCATAGATTAGAAGGATTAAAAAATGCTCGATTGGACCAATGGAAACTAGATGATATAAACTCAGTAGTTGGAGAAGTTCCTGGTACTTTAATGAGAGCTGCTAAAGAAGGTTTGTTAACAATCTGTATGAATTTTGATGGTGAGCATGTAGATTTAGAAGTTGCGCGGAGAGTTGTGGAGATCGTTGGCTCTAAGGGTATTATTGCAATGACAGACCGTATTGACACAGATTCTATGTGTGGTCAGTCATTACAAAAGATTGAAGGGAATAATTTATGGTATCAAGGAAAAGGATATGTAGCGGCGGGCTCTTATACAATTGATCGACTCATGCATAATATTCGCGCTATCGGTTTTAATGAAAAGGATGTATGGAATATGACCTCATTTGTTCCATTACAAGCTTGTAATTACCTACATACACTTGAGAATCTATCCATGAAACCATTCAGTTTTATAGATGAAACTAAAAAAAGAACACATTTTAAAGCTCCTGTGCCAGAACTGGTTCTAGCTTAAGTAAAGAAAAGACCTCATTTTGAATGTGGTCTTTTCTTATGTTGACTTTCTTTTAATAAGCTCTAGTTCCAATGTATTAATGGTTGGAACATCTTTATTATTAATTAAATTATATAATAAATTTGCTGCTGTCTCACCCAACTCTTTAATGGGTTGATGTATCGTTGTAAGATCCACCACTTTCGATATTGTCTGATTATCAAATCCTATAACTGCCAAATCTTCAGGTATCCGTATTCCCTGATTCTTAGCTTCGTAGATGATTCCGGCAGCTACATAATCACTTCCTACAACCATAGCCATAGGACGGAACGGCTGCTCTAAAAGTGTTTTTGCTACTTCAATTCCATCCTCAATTGTATACTGTTCATCAAAGTACCAATTATCTCTCCATTTTAAGCCGTATTCCTTTTGATAGTGAAAAAATGATTTCTTTCTGCTCATTCCCACACCACTTTTAGGATTTCCTATACATAGACCAATGGCTTGATGGCCTTGATCTCTTAAGTGATTAATAGCCATTTGCATTCCGGACTTATGATTAATAAATACATTTGCAATTTGTTTACTTCCAGAAGCTTCGCAGGAAACGACTTTTCCAAAATAAGATAATTCATCGAGTATGTGGCAAGGACTTATACATGATCCCAAAATAAGACCATCAACAAGCTTGTATTTTAATTTGTTAAAAAACTCTAGTTCTTGTTCAGGGTCGTTATTAGTCTGGTGCACGAGTAAACTATAATTATGTTTATTACACTCTTTACTTATTCCTTCAATTAAGTTGCTAAAAAACGGATGGCTAATTCTAGGTACAATTACTCCAATTACATTCGTCTTTCCTTTGGATAGGTTTACAGCATTGAAATTCGGGACGTAATTTAATTCCTTCATGGCTTGTAAAACAGCATTTCGTTTTTCAGGTTTGACATAAGGATGATTATTGAGAACCCTAGATACCGTTGTTCGAGAAACGTTTGCTTTCCTGGCTATCTCTGTAATATTAGTCATCCACCATTACTCCTTACAACGTTAAGTAAAAGAACCCTTGTATATTAATGTTTCTTTCTGTGTAAATTCTTCAAATTATAAATCGACATTCTCCTGACTGTACGCCTTACTGTAAATAGAACGTGGCATTCCCACCTTGTGTAATAGTTGATCAAACAGACCTACGAATACCCCAAGACATAGAAGTACAATAATGGTTCCTAATCCAACCGGACCTTGGAGTACAATTGCAAGTACAAAACCTATAGTTTCCCCAATAGTTTTTGTAACATTAATACCCCAACCTGTTCGTGCAGTGATAGCTAACATCAACTCATCATTTGGTACGGAGGGAAAAGATGCCCGCAAGTAAATAGCAATTCCCAAGGCCAGTATACATAGTCCTACAAAAAATAAACTCCATTGAAAAAGTAAAATATCTACTTTTATAAAAGATAGAATCTTTAAGTTTAAAAGGTCAAAAAAAGCTCCAATAATGAAGATAGGAATAAAACCAGCTATATTAGGAGGCTTCATTTTTATCAGGCTATTTACAAAAATAAGGATTCCACCAACAATGAAAACCCATGATCCAATTGAAAGTCCGATTCGTTTTGATAATGCAACATTCAAGGCATCCCATGGAGCAATTCCTACATTGGATTTAATCATACAAACAATACCTAGAGATAAAACAAATAATCCAATAATATAAATCAGACATCTTTGAAAGAAATAGTTCATGATTTCGCTTTCCTAACCAAGTTGTCGTTTTCCTTCTCAGACGTTTGGATATAATGCTCGAAAGCATAAGCCACACCACAATTATTATTCGATAAAGTTCTGAAAGTAGCCACCTCACTAAGCCTTTCATCTGCATTTCCCATGGCTATCCCTATTCCTGCTACTTTAAACATAGGCATATCATTTAGATTGTCACCAATCACTATTGCATTTGCTACAGTTTTTTTGTAATATTCACAAAGTTTATGTAGTGCTAATCCTTTATTTACTCCTGCACTCATAATTTCTAGGTTGAATGATCCAGAGCTAGCTACAACACACCCGTCCATTTGACTAAAATATTCTTTAGCTTGCTTTAACTTACTTCTGCTTGGAGAAACGATCATAAATTTGATGACAAAATCAATAGAGTTAATTATACCAGAAACTTCTTCTAAACCGTATTGATAGATTTGAGCTTTAATAGATTCACAAAACACATCTTTGTTAAAATGGGGATCTTGACTTACTATATCATTTAGCTGCTTTTCTAGTTGATGAATTCCCTGATTTGATACAACAATCTTGTCAGATAAATACACTTGAAAATAGATATTTTCTTTGTTTAGCCATTGTATGATAGCTTGAGTTACATCTGGACCTATAAAATGTTCGGATATTTTTTTGTTATCTACATAGATTTGAGCTCCGTTCGATGCAATGATTGGACAATTCAAATTATATTTATTCATAATGTGTTTTGCATCAAATAAAGCCCTTCCTGTTGCAATTGTTACAATATGATTTTGCTTTTGTCCTTTCTTTAAGGCGATTACGTCTCTTTCTTGGATAGTTAGGTTGTCAGATAACAGAGTACCATCTAAGTCAATTGCGATTATCTTCATGTTGCTTCCCTCATTTCTTGAATTAAAAAATTTATAGCCAGTATAACGTATGGTACGCATTTCAGAGCAAATATATTTTTTCCTTTCAAGATGAAAATTCCATTATATTGTTCAGAAAGTCACGAGTTTTGTGAGTTACATAGGTTCTGTCAGGCCATCAAAGCCGATGATGACTAATTACTGCAGTTTCGACTCGCAGATAACGGGACGGGTGCTTGCTGTGGATCATTTTGCCCTATTGATAATTCGAATCATCTTTGATCATCTAGTTCTAAAGTATCCAAAAAAGGTCAAGTAGTACCAATGCCTACTTTGAATATACTACCAACTGTTTATAAAATTGGTATATTAGCGTGTTACTGTTTGATAGAAGCAAATAGAAAAATGTGGAAAATCTATAGAAATATAGGGACACAAAACTACAGGGACTAAGGTTATATAACTATGTCAGCCTGTTGCCAAAGAGTATATTATGCTACTCCTTTGGGGTAGATTTTTCACGTGTTCAGGTAGGCAGTCATTAAAAAATAGGAGGAAGTCAACGTGAAAAAAATGTTAGCAATCGTGGTATCTGCATCCGCAGCAATACTATTTAACGTTTCAGTTAGCCCAGATCTTGTTATGGCGGAACAATTACCAAGTGTGAATGTAGTGAGCAATGTGATGGAAAGTACAGTGAACTTCGCAGAAACGACCATAACCGCAGAACAGCATGGAGATATGGAGAAGCATGCCCGGCAAAATTTAAGAATGGGTTTAGGTACGAATAGACAGCCAACGGGGTTCGTCGCTATGCCTGGCAAGCAAATGTTTATGTGGATGTAGATTCAATCGATAAAGTGCCTTCGTTAGTCTTTTTCCAACAAGAGGGTTCATGGTCCAGTTATCTCAAAGAAGTGGAACTACGTCCAGGTAACAATACGATAACCGTACCGGAGATCCTCACGGATAGTTTATATTCAATTGATGTCACCAAAGGCGGCCCAGTGTACATCGTAAATCCATTCACTCCTGCAGAGCAGGGGAAGGCGCCTCTCATCAGATTTGAAGGGTTAGAGAGATTCCCTGTAATGACGAAGGCTACGAATGTGGAACAATTTAAATCTTTCTTAACAGCATATAAACAGAGTCTAGACCAAGACAAAGTTGCACATCCAAATGTTAAAGATCGTAAACTAATAGACGTAGTTGAGATGGTTAGCGATCGAATCGTATTTACCGGAACGGCTACCGATGCGTACAATCAATATATTACGCAGGGCCATAACCCAATGGATACATTAACGGGCTATGACTTCTGGATGCAAAAGAGCTTTGGCTTCTATGGTCTGGATGGCCGTAGTGAGATCCACGATCCTAAGCTGATCAGGGAAAATATAAGATTGATGCAGCCGTGGGGTTATATGTATGCAGCAGGTGACCATGTAGGGATCCAACGCGAACAGGCAGATCTTCCTTTGAGTGATTTCAGCAAGTCGTATCCAGGCTGGGGCTTGAATCACGAGATTGGGCATCGCATGGCTGTTGAAGAACGAGAGTACGGTGAGATTACGAATAACATGATATCCATGATGATGTCAGTAGACTATCATGTTCTGGAACTGGATAATCCGATCAGGATCAACTATGAAGCTGAACTCTATAAATATGTCATTGCAGAAAATAAAGTGGAGATGGCCAAACTGGGATTTGATGCTAGATTAGGACCGTTTTGGCAGTTGGAGATGGCTTATCCAGGATACTGGAACAAGTTAAACAGCCTATATAGAGAAAGGAAAGTCACGCTTACAATTGATGATGATAACTCGAAACAGCAATATTTAGTCGAATTCTCTTCCGAGGTGCTAGGCTTAGATTTAAGCAGCTTTTTTGCTAGACACGGATTCAACGTAAACCCTGAAACAAGGGAGAAATTAGTTAAATATCCGGCTTCCGACAAGCTATGGTATCTGAATCATACGGTGGTCAATTATACAGGCACAGGAATAGCAGATAAGAATGCGACATTAGAAGTAGGTATAACGAATATAACGACTAACTCCAACACATTAAGCTTGAATATCGATCAAGCCTATCAGAATGACCTCTTAGGCTATGAAATCTACAGAAACGGTGAACTAGTTGGCTTTACGAGTACAAATCAATTTGTGGACCAAGGTGTCGAGATAAATACGAATTATACGTACCAAGTCGTTGCGTATGATAAAAAGCTAAAAACGTTGAATCCAGTGGAGACTTTCGTGCCGGCAGTTTCCGAATGGAAACCAAACACATATTACGCGGTTGGAGCGCTAGTTACCTACAACGGTTCCATCTATACATGTAGTCAAGCTCACACCACACTAACTGGCTGGGAACCACCTATCGTTCCTGCTTTGTGGTTGCTAAAATAATTAACGATTAGAATAAGAAAAAAGCATGATGTTCCCAACTGGGTTCATCATGCTTTTACTTTTTGTACACCATAAAATTGTCTGTCGAGGATCATATTACATTAAAGCTTAATCAGGATTTTGACCCTATGCATTATGTGAAGGCAACTAGCGATCAAGGAAATGATATTACAAACTCCTGAAAAATCAGAATTTAGCTCCTCATTTTGCTGATTTTAATCCACTAAAGTTGGGCCCTTATTCCACTACATCGGTAATGCATCGAGTCTCCGCTTATAGGGTAGTTCTAATTTATCCCAAGCATAAATTACTTTTTGTATTTTTCCCATGGAATCTATATGGAATGTAAAGGTGCTATCGCAAACCTCGCATGCAAAAACAACGAGGTCAGCACTTTCAGATACTAGTTTTAATAGATATTTCCTCCGTTTTGATTCCTGAATGAAGAGCCGATCTACATTTAAACCTCCACCTTCGAAGCTGATTGTAAACCTCCAACCTGTCGGTGGGAAGCAATAATCTCCGGTAAATGATTTGTATTTTTCATAATCCATATTCTCTTGTATATCCGGTTTCACCATGACTTCTGGTTCCTGAGATAACAGTATGCTTTTAATCCCCTTTACAATTCTGCCTGTCGGTACTGCATCATTATTGCTTAGTACGATAACAGTAAACTCACCATTCACGTAGCTGTGAACGCTACAGGTGTAACCATAGATGTTTCCATCTACAAACACCTCATTCACCGGATCGTTATTTACGAAACAGCCATAACCTACCGACGCCCCTATGTACCACAAAAAGTCGTTGGGGGTTATCATCTTTTGATACGATTCCTTGTTAATTATCGTACGGTCAGCCAATGCTTTTACCCATCTCAACAAGTCATCTGCATTGGAGTACAGAAAGCCGCAATGGAACAGAAATACCAAAAAGCAAGTCAAGGATAACTACCTTGACCTGCTTTTTTTGGACATCAGTCTCTTTTTTAGAAAAGTGAGTGTCTCGTCAGAAGATTAATCTACTTATGGGACAGCCCCTTCCATTCACAATACCTACCTGGCAGGCTCAGGGTTGGAGAATGTGCTTGCACAGGAGTATATAGAGGAGGATTCATTTCCCTTCACCTTCTATTTCGAAGTGCTTTCCTTATGATTTTACAATAAAGGAGCTGCTATGTAAGTAATAGTGAGCTCCTTTATTTATTCCTATGGAGGCGAACCGTGGCTATGCAAAACCACAATTCCCCGAGTTGTGATGTTAAGGATATTTGGGGAGGTGGCATGATCCATCCGGTCTGTTGGTCTTCACCTAGCCATAGCTTAACTTTGATCAACTATCTTGTCCCGTTAGTTAAACAAATTAGTTATCTGTTTTTATTGAGTGTCTTCGTCGCTTTTGTACTCCAAAATATCACCTGGCTGACAATCCAAAGTCTTACATATCGCTTCTAATGTTGAAAAACGAACCGCTTTTGCTTTCCCATTTTTCAGATTGGAGAGATTCGCCATAGTAATTCCAACTCTCTCCGAAAGCTCCGTTACGCTCATTTTTCGTTTTGCTAACATCACATCAATATTAATGATAATTGTCATATCCTCCACCTCAGACCGTCAAACCATTTTCTGATTTTATGTTAATCGCTTCTTGTAGAAGCCGTTGTAGGATAGCAGCAAAAACGGCGATAATCAACGAAGCAAAAATGATGATAAGTCCCATTAATCCAATAGGAGGGTCTACTTTCTTTGCTATAAAACGAAAGAGTGGCAAACCTAATACATACAAACCACTGATTGTAATCGCACAGCACTTTATGTTCTTTAACGCCTTTACAGATAATTCCGAGAACGCTGTGTTCTCGTCAATATACCGTAAAAGATTTAAAGCCTGATAGAGAGCAAAGTAAAAAGGCACAGCCGCTCCATACATCACGATAAAAACGAGATATTTCATTGGGGCAATATTTGGATACAATTTTGCTGCAAAATTCGCCATATGGGGCACTAAAAATATACACAAAGCAAGCACTGCAATCCCAGCCAGAAAAATAATTACCTTTAAAAAAGTGGTTGAACCTCGTTTAACATTCATTTAAAAACACCTCATTTATTTAATGACAACATGATCTTAGCATATGATTTATCGTTTCACAATAAATTTATATTGTTTTTTATTATTGTTATTGAAATATCCTTTTAATTTTGACAAAAATAAAAAGCATTTCTCATTACAAAAGAAATGCTTTTGCTTAAAAATGTCTGGTCTGAATCAAATCCTAAAAGCTCCAAAAAAAAATTTCAAAAGTATCGAGATAACCCCACCAACTAGTCCAAAAAGTAGCCCTTTTTTAATAATCATATGATGTCATCATCCTTTAAAAGTACATACTAGCTCCATATCCGTAATATTCAAGATTATAAATCTTATCGCTTCGCGATTCTACGTCGTTCATCTCAGATCCATTGACATCGAAACTACGTTTCCAACAGCTTATCGATTTACTCGGTAGCTTTATGGACTACCGCTGTTTTATTCAACTCCCTCGATACGATATAGTTTTCTCACTAAACATCCTTAATACTCTTTAACGAATACTTTCTCTTATTCCCACATGTAATTTCTTCAAGAAATGATTTAGCTTTTCTGTACACAAGAGCATCACAATGGCAAACATAATAATAAACCACGGAAAGATACTAATGGTTGTATTAGTTGCAAGTAATCCAAGAAAAGGAGGTATTAGCGTACTCCCCGTATAAGCAGCTGCCATTTGAAAGCCCATGATGGACTGAGCCTTCTTTTTCCCAAATCGCACAGGCGTCTCATGTAGCATACACGGAAATATGGGTGCTAACCCCAATCCTACAATCGTAAATCCAACAAGTGAGAGGATCGGTGGGAATGGTAACACAAGCAATACCGTACCGAATAAAGCGATAAGCTGGCCGTACCTAATCAGCATTCGACTACTCACTTTAAACGTGATAAATCCAGTAATCATTCGGCCAACTGTAATTCCTATGAAAAACCAAGAAACCCATTGTGCCGCTGTTGCTGCAGGTAAATTCTTTATATTTACAAGAAAGCTACTTCCCCATAATCCCATGCTAGCTTCAATTCCACTGTAAAATAAGAAGGTTACCATCGCTAGTTTGACCCCTTTTATTCTCCATGGCTTTGTATTCTCAGAAAGTTGCTCTAACTCTTGATTAATCAACTCATCTTCAGCCTCAATATTTATGTCATGATTACGTTTAGCAACTCTATCCCACAAAGGAAGCGTAACGAATAGAATGATGACTAGGATCACTTGAATACCCGCAACAACGAGATAGCCTTGTCTCCAAAGATTATCACCAGAAATAGACGCAGCCATAATAAATGGACCCAGCGTAGCGCCTACTCCCCAAAAACAGTGTAGCCAACTCATATGATGTGCTTTGTAGTGAATAGCAACATAATTATTTAATCCTGCATCTACAGACCCCGCACCTATACCTAGTGGAATCGCAAAAATAACTAACCAGATTAGTGAAGGAGACCATGCAAAACCAAATAAAGCTCCTGCTGTCAAGATACAACTCACAAGTGTCACTTTCCCAGTACCAAAACGTTGTAGCACTGTACCGCTTAACAAGCTTGACACAATCGTATTGCCTGCAATAACCATTGAAATAATTCCGGCAGTTCCTAATGAAACATTCAGATCCAAACTCATCACAGGCCATGCTGATCCAAGCAATGAATCGGGCAAACCTAGACTAATAAACGCTAAATAAATAATAATTAAAAAGAAAGTTGCCATCGATATCTGTACTCCTTAGTGTTAGTCATCTATTTGTTGTGAAATCAATAAACTCAATCCAAGACGTTGTAATCCATTTAGATAATCATGCTTCAAGTCACTCGCGGCTAACTCTGGGAGATGTTCTTTCGGAACATATGTGGCACTTCGCTCAGCAATTTGATGAAGCATCATCGTTTCTATTTCATCGTCACCAAAAATAATATAATGAGGATTTAAGATAGAGGTAATGGAGGCCACTAATCGGCTGATCGCATCTATTTTTTTCTCCATTTGTTCAATACTCGTCTCTCCACCATTTCCGCTTGATAAAGCTTGTAGGAAATTTCTATCGTCATACTGTGGAACAAATGAGACTTCTCCTGAAAAAAACGTTTTCCCCCGCACAATTTCACCGTTGATAACAATCCCTGCACCAGGACCGTTTTGCCCCAAATACAAATAAAACAAAGAAATGTTGTTCCCTATTTTCCTTTGAGCCATATAGCCGATTACAGCCGCATTCATGTCATTCTCTACAACAGTCGGGATAGAGAGTTGCTCCTCTATATGCTTCTTAAGATCAAGATTATGATAGTTCTCATACCCTGGTATAAGAAAGATTTTACCGTTATTAACTGCACCTGGAACACCAATGGCCACAGCATTCATGTTAGGATAAGTATTCCTTTTATTCTCAATAAATGTGGTTAGCTGTAACACATCTTGCTCTAGCATACTATGAGTATTACCTTGCTCAATAACTTCGCCCAAGCAATTAAAAACAGTATAGTTCGTCTCACTTTTCTCTAAAAAAATAGCTAGGCCCAGCATATAATCTGGACGATATGTATATCTTATCGCCCTTCTTCCCCCGCTTGATTCATCAAGACCAACGGTTGTTACTTCCCCTCTATCCTCCATTTGCTTCAGAAACTTACTGATCGTTGGAAAACTAATTTGTAAATTATGACTCAATTCAACCTTCGTTGCACTTCCTTGCTCTAATAGTGCAGATCGAATGCAACGTATCATTTCCGATTTTGTATGTTGCGAAGTAAGTCGTATATCACTCACCATACTCCCCACCTTATTATCATAGTCACTTATTAAATGAATTTAATAAGTGACTATGATAATAGCAGGAATACGTCTTACTGACAAGATGATATGTGAATGTAGCACTTATTCCCCCCATCTTGAATCAAAGAAAACAAATATAGACATTCTAAAATCATATTACCTTAGAGAGGTACGTGATTTCGTGAGAAAGCTATCGGTTCAGGTGCTCACATTAGGATTAAGCTGCAGCTTTATCCTGATATCTGCATGCTCGTCAAAAAATGAAATACGCCCACGTTCCGTTAATAACCACAAGACTAAAATTGTTTCAGAAGAACAAACGAATGACCCCGATCTGTACTTCGGAGATTTAGGTGTTGAACAACAATCTAATTCCCACCACATACGAAGTTTGACTGCAGATCCGAACCAAAAGGTGTTACTAGATCCAAATGGATTTCCACTCATCGAACAACACCCTAACCCTTCCATTGAGCCGAGCCATAAGAATTATGTGGAGAACCTCATAAAAACCGCTGAATCTTATATAGGAACCCCTTACTTGTATGGTTCTGACCGAACTGAGCCTTCTACGTTCGACTGTTCCGATTATACTCGGTGGGTGTTCATGACTTCATTGGGCATGGATTTGCCGTGGGATTCGAGGAGTCAAGCTGCATATGTTAATGCCTTTTCCAAGAAAAACTATACTTCACTGAAAGAAGCGCAACGCGGTGATTTGTTATTCTTTTCTAGCTATAGAGGAAACAACGCATCTGACTATGAAAATTTAAAGCCTTCCGAAAAGACAATTACCCATGTAGGTATTTATATGGGGAATGGAAAGATCATTCATTCTCCTTCTAAAAACAGCGGCGGGGTTCATATTGGCGAATTGACGTGGAGGCAGTTGAATAACCGCTTCATCTTTGGAGGAAATATTCTTGACTAACTTTTAACCTGTGCTCGTCTCGGTTTATTTTTGACTTGCCCGAATTTGATCACCTGCTCGCTCGCTAGTGTATATAACTGACGATGCTAAGTAACCCAAGGGAACTAGTACTTAAGGATACGGACATTAAGGTTCTTGTACCGCTTGGCACGGCGCAGTTATAATAAACGAGAGTTTACTATCGTGTTTATAACTCTTTATAGCTTGAAAGGAGCTGTGCGATATGTCCGGGATGACTAAAAAAGCTTTGGCCGCATCTCTTAAAGCAATGATGGAACGATCATCGCTAGATAAAATTACAGTTAAAGATCTTGTTGCTGACTGCGGTGTGAATCGACAGACGTTTTATTATCATTTTCAAGATATATATGATCTATTGGATTGGATCTATAAGAGAGAAGCACTGGATAGTATCTCTAATTATCGTACATACGACACTTGGCAACAGGGATTTCTGAAGATATTTCATTATGTACTGGATAACAAGAAATTCTGTATGAGCACGTTCCGATCGATGGGTCGAGATCATCTGGATCTGTTTCTCCACCAGACGGTATTCGAGTTGCTGTTGACCGTCATCGAAGAAGTCAGCGCAGATATGCAGGTGCGGGTGGAAGATAAGAACTTCATCGCGAATTTTTACACCTATGCGTTTATCGGTATTATGCTGGAGTGGATCCGAAACGACATGACTGAAGATCCATGGATTATTATTGATCGATTAAGCATTCTAATTGAAGGCGATATGGAAAAAGCAATCAACAAGTACGTAAAGAGATGCTAACAAGGGGACTCCACTTTACCCTATATAACTAGACAATGTGAGGGCAGTGTATGGATTTCATACACTGCCCTCTTGGTGTCTAAGGTAAACGATCCATAGGTGCAGTATATTGATTCCACAGAGAAATATAAATTAACATATGGAGGTTACATCGATGGAAAAAGAATACGGAAACAGACAAGTTTACTTTATTGGCGGCGGTCTAGGTTCACTCGCAGGTGCATCCTATCTTGTACGAGATTGTAATTTTCCAGGTGAAAACATTCATATTTTAGAAGGTATGCACATTCTCGGAGGAAGCAATGACGGTGCGGGTGATACAACCAATGGCTTCGTATGCCGCGGCGGTCGTATGTTAAATGAAGAAACCTATGAAAATACATGGGAGCTGCTATCCTCCATTCCTTCAATCGAACAAGAAGGTGTATCCGTATGCGATGAGATTCTAGCTTTTGACCATGCGCATCCCACACATGCGAATGCTCGCTTGATTAACAAAGACGGCGAGGTTCTAGATGTCATGTCCATGGGCTTTAATACGGCCGATCGATTAGCGCTTGGAAGGTTAATGATCACGCCTGAGGAGAAATTGGACAATTTGCGGATCTGCGATTGGTTTGCGGAAACGCCACATTTCTTCGAAACGAACTTCTGGTATATGTGGCAGACGACATTCGCCTTCCAAAAATGGTCCAGCTTGTTCGAATTCAGACGCTATATGAACCGTATGATGTTTGAATTTCCTCGTATTCAAACTCTTGAAGGAGTTACACGCACTCCTTATAACCAATATGATTCGATTATTTTGCCGATCAAGACGTATCTTGATGGTTTCGGCGTTGATTTCAGCTTGAAATATACAGTGACAGATCTCGATTTCGAAGAAGGCGACGGTATCACGGTAACAGCGATCCATTATGAGCAAGATGGCAAATCGGGTATGATTCAACTTCATAATGGCGATTTGTGCATCATGACCAATGGCTGTATGACCGATAATGCAACCTTAGGTGATCTGAACACACCTGCTAAAATGGTTCCCGAGAATCCGATGTCAGGCAACCTGTGGGCGAAGATCGCAGCCAAGAAAGAGGGACTTGGCAATCCAGCTCCATTCTTCGGCAATGCAGAAGAAACGAACTGGGCATCCTTCACGGTTACTTGCACAGGCGACAAGCTGTTGAAGATGATCGAGAAATATTCCCGCAACAAACCGGGTAACGGTGCTCTAATGACATTCAAAGATTCCAATTGGTTGATGTCGATTGTCGTTGCCGCACAGCCTCATTTCAAAAATCAGCCAGCAGACACTACGATATTCTGGGGATATGGACTGTACACCGATAGAGAAGGCGACTATGTCAAGAAGCCAATGCGAGATTGCACAGGCAAAGAGATGCTGCTTGAACTGCTGCACCATCTGCATATGGAAGAGGATATGGATGAAATCATGGATAGCGTCGTGAATGTTATTCCATGCATGATGCCATACATTGATGCCCAGTTCCAACCACGTGCGATGAGCGATCGTCCAAAAGTGGTGCCAGATGGCTCCACCAACCTGGCAATGATTAGTCAGTTCGTTGAGATTCCAGAGGACATGGTGTTCACTGAAGAATATTCGATTCGCGCAGCCAGAATTGCCGTTTATACCTTGATGGGATTGAATAAGAAGGTGTGCCCGGTAACACCTCACATGTATGATGTTCGCACCTTGTTGAAAGCACTGAATACCTCATACAGATAAGGGAGGAAGCGAGCGATGAACGAAACATATAACATTACGATGCAAACCCCAATGGGTATGGAAAAAGGAACAATTACCTTTACGCAGGATGGTGACTCGCTTAGCGGATCATTGAACATTTTAAGAGGCAGTAACGCCTTTTCGGACGGGAAGGTCGAGGGCAATGCGTTTGTATTCTCAGGGGAGATCAAGAAGTTAATTACCAAGATTCCTTATACGGCAAAAGGTACTATTGAAGGCGATCACTTGACGGCTGTAGCCGATACGAAATACGGCAAGCTTGCAATCGAGGGGAATCGGGCCTCATAAGAACATTAATGAGGTTTATTAAAATAAGTATCATTCATTCATATAACCATAACCTAAGGGCAATCGCTGAGACTAGCGATTGTCCTTTTCTTGTTTTGATTATCATAGATGAAGCTTATCATTCGACTGCCACGGTGGTTTTTCATACAGCAATAGGGCTAGAGAGAGGAACGTCACTTAGTCGGGAATGATCAACAATTTGCTTATGTAGTCATTTGGACCACAATCTAGTCCCTGAATGAGAAAGAACCCGCTCACTGAGCGGGTTCTTCTAATGGAGGCGAATCGTGGAGAAGTAAATCCACAATTCATCGCTGCGTGTTGACTCAGTCGCTAACGAGACGACTTGATAGCTTAAAAACCTCATTTGCGTTTCTACATTTAAACTCGTTTAAATTCGATCCAGTCAATCTGCAAGCCTGGTTTGACGAAATCCAACTTCAATTCATAAAGACCTGCTTCCAATTCGATTTTTACAAGCTTCTGTCTGATCCATCTGCCGTCTGTACCATTCGTTTGAATGGTCGTCATCGGTTGATCGTTCAGCGTCACGTTACAAGCACTTTGCGCCAGTTCGGATTCCGGAGACATGATGTGCACAATAATCCGATACTCCCCGGCCAGATCCACTTTCACAAAAGTCGATCCAGCTGCGGCAGGTTTCACCTGTGCATTTTCGGATAAAGTTTGCGCTTGTTCCGACGAAAGAGACGGATTGGCTTTGAAAGTATCTACTGCTTCTTCAATCACCTGTTTTCTGGAGAATACCGGCGCGTGCATCAGGAACTCGCAAATATTGATAGCGCTGCGTTGCAGTTCTCCTCGGGTCAGGGTGCCGTTTTCCAGGGAATCTAGGGTATTGTCTTCCCACGCATTGATTTCCGCGCCGTAATTCATGACCACCATATAAAGATCGTTTTGCGCACGGACCATCCAGTTCGTATATTTCCGATCTGCAGGGCCTCCATTAACCACGTCGTTCATAATAGCCCACCAGTCCGTCATCACGATGCCTTTAAATCCCCACTCCTTACGAAGAATAGTGGTGTTCAAATCATAGTTGGAAGCCGCCCAGTGTCCGTTGATCGGATTGTAGGAGGTCATAATCGAATTCGCTCCGCCCTGCTTCACCGCGATTTCAAAACCTTTCAGATAAATTTCCCGAAGGGCGCGCTCGGACACGACAGCATCGACTTTGCTGCGATTCTTTTCTTGGTTGTTGCAGGCGAAATGCTTCAGCGTGGCGTTGGAACCGCCTTTCATAATCCCGCGCGTACAAGCTGCGGCAAACACCCCAGAGATTAACGGATCTTCCGAAAAATACTCAAAGTTGCGTCCGTTGAGCGGACTTCGGCGAATATTCAAACCAGGTCCAAGTAAGGCATCAATGTTATAGCTTAATAATTCCCGACCCTCCATGACATAAAGTTCTTCGACCAGTTCCGTATTCCAGGTAGCCGCAAGCAAGGTTCCGATCGCAACCTGTGTCGCTTTCTGCCCGCTGTCCATCCGAATCCCGGACGGACCGTCCGCCGTACAAGCAACCGGAATTCCGTAGTCTAACAAGCTGTCGCTTACTCCGCCGAAAGCCGAAGCCGTACCCGGTGTAACAAGCGGACTGCTCATGCCTTCTCCTCTGACAATCACCGCCAGATCCTGATCGCTAAGCTGGGCAATAAAGGCTTTCATGCTGACTTTTCCATCATACACATCCCTTAATTTGTAGCCCTGATTACCAGTTTGCTCTAAGGTTTTCGGCAGATATTTTTCAATCCGTTCTGCAATAGAAATCTTACGTTTCGGTACTTCTGCAAAGGTCAGTTCATACGAACCGTCTTCTTTGCGGGTGCCCGGCTTCATTCTCGTAAAGTTTTCAGATGGCGCCATTGCTTCTTGCAGTTGTTCCACGACTTGAAGAGTTTCTACAACGTAACCTCTTTGGCCTTCAATTCCAATTTCATTCACATTTTTAACACTGGTTCCCACATAAAAGCGGTATGTCCCTTCTTCCAGCACATAAGCGGAAGGATGCCCTGTCACACCGGCATCATCATAGGAAGCCATAGAATGAACGGAGAAGCACACAGTAAGACGCTGCGATTCACCCGGTTGAAGGGCTTTTGTCTTCCCGAATGCAGCCAGAACTTTAGCCGGCTGCCCCAGCTTTCCTTGCGGTGCTTCGTAATAAACCTGCACGACCTCTTTTCCTGCATAGGTTGTACCGATATTTTTTACGGTTAAGCCTATTTCAACGGATTGTTCTCCCTCTTTGAGGGTCAGTTTGGCTTCTTCGCACTCGATTTCGAACTGGGTATAAGACAACCCGTAACCGAATTCAAACTGGACTTTATCCCGTCGAAACGTTTCGAAATAACGGTATCCCACATAAATATCTTCCTGATAAACATTGTTAAGTTCATTGCCGTAATTTTGAGTTGATGGATAATCCTCGATTGAAAAAGCAATGGTGTCGGTTAGTTTACCGCTAGGTGTCACCTCTCCGACCAACACGTCGGCAATTGCATTGCCACCTTCCATGCCGCCTTGCCAAGCGTAAATGACACATGGAATCGGATGTACATAACCTTCATCGTACATCCAGCTCATATCGATAATATTCGATACATTCAGTACAACGGCTGTTTGTTCAAAATGGGTCGTCACCATCTTCAGCATCGTTTTTTCTTCCGCCGTTAACTGGTAGCTTCCTGACTCGTCGGCGTTATCCTGATCTTCTCCTGCTGTACGTCCAATCACAACGATCGCCTTGTCAGACTTTTGTCTTGCCTCTGACACCAACTCATCGGTTAAAGGCATTTCCTCTTGGTGCCAAGGCTCTGCAGCCCAGCCGCCTCCGCCATTATCAAATGGATTTTGCTCAATCCAATTTTCATATACAGTTGCTAATTCTTCGTTGATTGCGATGTTCTTTTTATTCCGAAGACCGTCCAACAAATTGGTTGTATGTGACACATGGACACTGCCGCCCGAACCTGTTCCGCTGCGATAATAATTAACTTGAGTTCTGCCAAAAATCGAAACGTTTTGATTTTTTTGAATGGGAAGAACATGTCCTTCATTTTTCAACAGCACGGCACCTTCTGCGGCTACTTTTCTGCTGAATTCAGCAAAACCTTCTAATGGAACTCCGAATTTCTGTGTGCTCAATTTTATTCCCTCCTGGTTGTCATCTTCATACATATTGATAATGTAGAAGGTAGTAGATGATCTAATTCTAACAAGTAATCTTTCATTGATGCAACTTGCAATGTTTAATACCAATTAAAGCACAAAGATATACGTGTAGACACCTACACTATTTTCTAGATTATGTTCACTTGTGCCCAATCTCATATTAACAGATTCTATAGAAGAAAATAAAACTTCCTGCAAAATTTTATTTTCTTCACTAGATCCCTTTTTAATGTTACAGAGTAGGTCTTTTTTAATTCATACAATAATGGAGGTGTGGCAGTTCAAGCCACAAATCGCCGCCGTTTGATGATTGGGGTGAAGCAGCAATCAAGATACGAATGTAATCATTTATTCTGTAATCAACCCATAAGCTGATATCCGCTTGATCCTCCGTGCTACTAGCATCGATACGAGATAGGCCAGCACAATAATACCGGTACAAAGCACGATGATCAGAGGAATATTCACGATGAATTGCACGTTGTAAATCCCAGCGCTAGAGAGTAGCAAAGTGAGCATAGAATTCGTATACAGACATCCCAGCACCCCACCGATAAGTACCCCTACAATAACAATGGGAACAAAGCTCAGCGCAATCTGAGTCATAAGCTGGAGAGTGGTGTATCCGGTCGCTTTCAAAATTCCAAATTCCCTCTTACGCCTAAGAATCATTGTTTTGATGACAAGATAGAGAATCAGAGTAACTACCAGCGTGGTTATCGCAAGAATCATAACCATGACAGCAAACACGGCTGAGATATAAATACTGCTTTGGCTACCCAACATCTCATCTACATCCATTATATCATCTATCAAATCTCCGTACTGTACTTTGAAGTCTCGAATAAAGCTGGCATTATCCACCTCTTTCAGATAAACATTTATTGTCTTGCCTGTATAATCGGGGATTAGATGCTGTACACCAGGTATAGTTAAAGATGTAATCTGCCCCATATAGTTTATAGATTGGCTCAGCCCGGTAATCAAAAACGGATAGGATATATCGCCCACTTCCACCTTAACTGTATCCCCGATGCTTTTATGAAGCAGCTTTGCCACCGCCCCAGAAACGGCAATTTCGTTGTCGTATTGCGGATATCTACCTTTATAGACCGTATTGTTTTCCAGCTTAGCGTAATCATCCGATATATTCGTATAAAAGCTTTGTTCGTCAATCGTCGTTGTAATGACGTCTAGTATAGCAATCTTTTCCACACCATCCATTTGTTCAATATCTACGAGTAACTTTTTGTTATCTATGTCGGGCTTAGACTGAACCACTACACTAGACTTCTCCGAACCAACGAGATTAATAAACGCAGTTTTATTTACCGCAACATTGTAATACAGCACAATGGAGAAGACGGATGCAAAGGTAATCGCAACCATGATTAAGGCAATCATGATGTTCTGCTTACTATTGGTAATCATCGTTTTGCAAGCGAGCATAAAATGGAGTCCACCCTTGGCTTTCTCCAACGGGAAAAAATTATTTTTAAAGCTGTGGGTCATGATCCCTCCCCGTAACGCTGCAACTGGGTGAAGTTTCCGGATGCGTATGGAGGAAAGCAGTGTCACCGTTAGCACCAATAGGGCAACTATTAGAATACAGGCAATATTAATCGACACGTCAAAGCTCTGGGTCCACAGCAGTCCTGATAAAGAAGAGATAATTCCACCGAATACAGGCATTGCTGCATAAGAAATCCCGACTCCGACGACACCCGCAGAAAGTGCAATTAGCATAAACTGCAAAGTAATGGATGCAAGGATCTGCCTGCTAGTATAACCTACGGCTTTGAGGACGCCGATATTAACCATGCCATCGTCGATACTATTTGTCACACGGAACTTGATGACAATCAAGGACACAATCACTATAACCGCCGCAAATGCAACCAGAATCATAGCGATGATATTGATCGTCATCGTACTGACGCTTTTCATCATCTCGATGTCAGTTCCCCAGAAGTATTGGGGAGTTTTCCCTATATCCGGATGCGTAAATTGCTTGTTGTAGTCGTTAAGCAGCTCAGTCGATTGTGTACTGTCCGTAAGGATAGAAGACATAAGGGTGCCGCCCGCGGTATCTCCCAGCTTATCGGACAATTGATGATAGGCAGCGTCCGGTAAAAGGAATTTCATCATGCCATTATTGTTCGTACCCATCGTGGTTGCCTCAAAAAATCCCGCGATACGGTAACTGTAGTCCATGTCCTGATAGGTAATCGTGAAGGTGTCACTCAGTTTATAGCCACCGCTTGCTTTAAAGCTGTAAGACACATATATACCATCGTTGCTAATAGTATCCATCTTTTCAATCAGTTTCAGCGGCGAAAATTTCCGTTTGGCATCCGCATTGAGCAGTGCAGCGCCAATATTCAAGTCGCTATCCCCAAAACGGAACTTGGATGCACCCATCAAAATAATCGTTTCCGTTTCTGCCTCTTTCACTCCAGAATAAGTCTTGAGGAAATCTTCATAAGGTTGTTTATAATCTGCACTGTTCATAATAATGCTCACATGCGCATCGTGCAGTTCTTCAACCTTATCATCATAGAAGGTATTTATTTTGGTAATAACCGTCATTCCTACATTGAGCAGTAGCCCCGCAATAAAAATCAAGACAAACAGAGAGATTGCGGCACTTTTTCCTTTTTTGATGTTGGCCAGGGCAAGATTAACGATTTTCATCTTACCACCCCATTTCAGCGAGAAATGCTTTTAGCTTCTCATGCCGTACAGGGTTATGCTCCACATCGAAAGCATCGAACTTTAAATCTCCACAAATCACGCCATCACGCAGGTAAAGCACTCTGTTCCCCCGCAAAGCCGTCTTAATATCATGGGTGACCATCACAATGCTCTGTCCACTTTGGTTGACAGCGGTCATAACATCCAGCACACTATCGCTTGCAGCAGAGTTGAGCGCACCCGTTGGCTCGTCTGCGAACACGATTCTCGGACTGTTGATCAATGCACGTACGATACCTGCCCGTTGTGCTTCACCACCGGAAAGCTGTGAGGGGAATTTCCCCCATGCAGTTTCATTTAATCCCACTTGGATGAGCAACTGCTTGGCTTTTTCAACAATAGCCCGCTTGTTTTTGCTCACCAGCAGACCGCTCGCCAGCGCATTATCCAATACGCTCATATTGTCTAGTAGATAGACCTGTTGGAACACAAACCCGCAATTATTTCTTCTAAAAATCGCAAGCTGATCGTTATTCAGCTTGGAGATATTCTTCTCCTCAAAGTGTATCTCGCCTAATGTCGGTTTATCCATACCGCTAAGGGCATAGAGCAGGGTGGATTTCCCCGAACCCGAGCTGCCCATTATTACCGTGAAATCCCCCTCCATCAGGCTGATATCCAGATTTTTTAGCACATGCTGCTGATTACCACCACTGGAAAAGGTTTTGCATAATTTTTCCGTTCTTAATAGCCTGTTTTGCATGGATTAACTCTCCCTTTATTTATGTATTTATAAGTGCCACTATCTATTCCTAGACAAATAAGACTGTAGAATAGATTACAGTCTTAGCATACAAGAGCAATTCTTATTTAAGCTTTGTTCAATCCTTAACTGTTTCTTAAATCGTTTAGGCGAGCTTGATTCTCAGGGTAACGGTAAAACCGTCATCTCTGTTGTGACATTCAATATCGCCCTGCATGTTCTGCATAAAATATTTGGATATATACAAACCAAGCCCCGATCCACTTTGTCCCGCTACGTTATTCCCTCGATAAAATTTGTTGAATACCAGAGGTAATTCATCCCTATTGATGCCACGTCCATAATCCATAATACAAAGTTCCAAATGCGTATGGGTGACAAGAGAAGCAATCGTGACAGAGGTACCCGCATACTTATAGGAATTGCTCAGAATATTATCAAATACTTGTTGTAGACGTGTTACATCCGTTAAGATGATACAATCCGGAATCGGATCGCAACTAATTTGATCATCGTAATTTACGTTCGCAATCATACCATTAAGAACACCGCTTATTTCCTCAGTAATCGTTACCTTTAACTCTTGCAGTTCTTCTAAAGTCGCATGGAACATATCGGTCACTAATAGGTTGATTTGCTCTGCTTTCGAATAGATCGTGTTTAACTGCTTGTTCACTTTGTCGTCGGTAGCCCGCATCAGCATCAATTCGCTTACTGCTTTAATAGAGGCAACCGGTGTTTTGATGTCATGACTTAAGCTCGCAACGAGCTCCTTCTTGCTGCGATTTGCAGCATATTCACTCTGACGCGCGGAAGCCAATTCCTCGCGCATGATGTCAAAGCTTTCGGTAAAAGCACCAAACGGGTTGTTCTTGTCAATTGTTAAAGGAATGTCCAGATTCCCTCTCGCCACATTTACAGCAAAGTACTGCAGCTTTTTGAACGGTTTAAATACGGTCTGATTTAAAAATAGGATATAGAGTATGCACAGCACCATTAACGTACTAAATGTCAGAAATATGACGATCACAAGCTGTCCCTTCATATGCTGCACAATTTCTTTACTGTCATTATGAATAATGAGCTTGCCTACGAGACTATCATTTGGCATCACGTCTATGATCGTATTTCTGTTTCTGATGGCATCATTTATTGTCGTGGAAAGTCCCCCCGCCGTTTGGTAGAGTATATTTCCACTGTTATCTAGAACGGAAAATTGCTGCTCTATGGTGCTGTAGTCTCCTTGTTCGATATGACCCCAATGGCTTTCAATCGTCTTTAGCACCTTATTCACAGCGACAATATCCACGTCGGGATCTACCTTAGTCTCGATCACTAGAATAGCAAGAACAACGCCAGAAATAAAAACAGCAATGATTATTAAGAATAACCATTTTGCCCTCATATCCTGCCATCCTCTAAGACGTATCCCGTTCCCCATACGGTTGTGATATATCTCGGCTCGTTGGGATTGACCTCAATTTTTTCGCGCAAATGGCGGATATGTACATTTAGCGTTCCATCCCCTGTAAAAGAATCACCCCACACATTGTGGAACAGCTCTTCTTTTGTGACTACCCTGTTTTTATTTTTCGCCAAATAACAGAGCAGTTTATATTCTAACGTTTTGAGCTTGATATCCGCACCGTTCACACGGACACGGCAAAGCATACAATCGATCTTAACCTGGCCAAACTCTAGGGTTTCAGTGAGGCTGTTATTCCCATATCTTTTGAGCACAGCCTTTACTTTGGCAAGTAATATACTAAGCGTATATGGCTTTTGTATGTAATCGTCTCCACCTATGTTGAGTGCAATGAGAATATCATCATCGCTAGAACGTGCACTAATAAACAGAATCGGGATCTGCGTCGTTTTCCGTAGCCTTTTGCATAAATCGAATCCAGACGTGTCGCCGAGATTGATGTCCAGAAGGATCAGCGATGTTTCATTGTCTCGTAGAAACTGTTCACACCCATCTGCACTAGTCACATAAGCGGATTTGACTTCGAACATATTAAAGTACTCGCTCGTTGTCTCCGCAAGGACAGTCTCGTCATCCACAATTAAACAATCATAGTTCATAAGCATTCTCCATTAGACGATAGAATAAGAATTATAATTAACCTCCACAATATACCATGATAGTTGAGACTTCCGACATCTTTAATTGAAAATCTAATACAAATAACGGATTAAATGGTTCAGCGTATTAATAAATATTGACATCACCCAAACAGCCGACATCCCATAAGACATCAGCCTCATTGTCCTCAACCTCTGATTGCTTCTGTAAAATGAGCGATACCCTTCCAAATAAGAATATCAAAACTCTCGACCTCTGTTACTTAATTCATAAATGACGTCTACAATCGGTCTACAATTTAGTCCCTAAACAAGAAAAAACCCGCTCATTGAGCCGGTTCTTCTAATAGAGGCGAGGGGATAGAACGAGCCACTAAAGCTTTTGGCCCATTCAGCAACCCTCCGACTACTTTCTTCTTCTGACAAATCCCCAATCCTAGTCATAATAGACCATCTTACTCCAAAAGAATCCAATATACTTCCGAATCGATCATCTGAAACAAAGCTTGCAACCGGTTCCCTTACTTTTGCTGGGGTAATAGATGTAAAGCCGTATATTTTATGCTTATACCTTCATTGGATTGAATTCATCAACTCATAGAAATATTTGGATTCATGAGTCTTATTAAGACTATACCAGGCATCTAATGTTTTTGAAGAAAACACACCCAAAGCTTTCAAGACGTGTACAGAAAATTCCAACGGAGCTATTCCAGATGCAGTGATCAGTTTTCCATCAGTTACAACAGACTCCATTTTATAATACTTTTCGCCCGTGTAAGTGGGACAGATCATTTTAAGGTATTCCAGATCATTGCTTGTATGCAGGCGTGAATTCAGCAATCCTGTCTGGGCAAGTCCCATTGTGGCACCACAAATCGCTGCAACCAATATACCTTCCTTTAAACACCTCTGGGCGATTTTTAAGATGGGTTCGTGAATTGTTTCTGTCCATGTATCTCCACCGGGTAAAATCAATGTATCTGTGCTTTCAATGCTGCACTCATCCAGTTTGATGTCAGGCAGTATTGTAAGTCCGCCCATTGTAGTTACAGGAGTCTTTTCAATTCCCACGGTAACTATTTTTGATGGGGCCAGCCCCTTTTTATAATATCTTCCCGAGTTCAGTTCGGCAGTTAAGTAACCTATTTCCCAGTCTGCCATTGTGTCAAACACATAAAGATATACCGTATTATTCATTTGCAAGTTCTCCTTATTTTACAATTCATCAAGTGATACCAACCATCCATCGGTAATCAATGATTATCATCATTATAAAATAACTTCACTGACATCTGCTGTCAGTGAAATTATCAAAGTTGATAATATTCCATTAACTCCGACGCAACAACAACAAGTTTTTCCTTCAAACTCTGTGGTTCGATTACTTGAAGCGATTTCCCGTAGGATAGGAGAAAATAAGGGACATTTTGGCTACACTATAGGTATGAGAAAGCCCCGTCCTAGTGCGGGCGGGGCTTTCAGTATGAAGGCGAGGGGATTTGAATCCCTGTCAGAAAATATCGACCCATAAACTGCGCTTGGCATTCCGGTGTAGTCACGGTTTGATTGCACCTGAAAGTCATTGCAAGCAATGACTAGCATCGTAAGCGATACTCGCCCGCCCCATAAACAACTTTCGCTAGACCCAGCATGATTGTCTCCTTCATCACATTAGATTGATCGCTCTGTACACCTAAACTTTAGTCCCCTTCTCGAATTCGTTGTTTACGCATCCATTGAGTAGCTACCCATTTTTCACCGCGGATAACAGGTTCACCACTATGCAGCGTTAGTTCGTTTAATGTTTGATTATTATAAAAATATTCGAAGTAAACAGCAGATCCTTTAACTGGTTTCACAGTAATACCTAAGTTTGGAAGTGTTGTTTCTCCTCCTTCTTCTACATCATTTAAGTATATGACTAATGTACTTATTCGATTATTATGACTTGAAGGGTTATTGGGCCCAAAAAAATCATAATGTTCTTTATACTCTTGTCCAGGTTCATAATGTAAAACTTGTAGTCCTTCAGCATGTGCAATGGGTACCTGCATTAAGCTTGATATGCGGTTCTCAATTATATTAATTAATAGGCTTTCGTTTTTATCAAAAAACATACCTTTGCTAGTACGAATCTGACTAACTTCTTTATTCACTAATTTCGATTGTTCAAGACGAGATGCAGCAGACTCGATAAGTGCTTGGCATTCTTCATCGCTGAGTACATGATCAAATTTCATTATTAAAGGTTCTTCATTTAAAACTGTGGCAGTAATGATGTGATTGTCAATAGAATAGACAGATTGAATTGGTAAGATAGAAACTTCAGATATCATATTATTAATCAATCTCCTCTATAATTTATGATGACAAAAACTTGAACCTTTAAATTAAGTGCACAATATTTCCATTAATTACTAATATACCACAAAAACAATTCAAATATATGAATATATATCAATACCTATTTTTAAGACAATTTTTAAAATAGAAAAAAGGACTCTTTATCCTGACAAGAATGTGACCGTATTAGTGGACAGTTTGAAAAAGACGACCATTCTTAGGCAGTGATCAGATGAGTTCTGAGTGACCATTGATGTCGTTCAGAGTTATAGTAGGTGATATAGTCATCGAATTGTGTTCAGAGGGTCACAGTTCGCATGATAGAGATTCGTTAATATCTTCATGAAAATAAAAAACATCATCCTTAAAAGGATGGTGTTTTTTATAAAGAAATAAGTGCACCCCCTAGAATTCATCGGTTAACCCAGTTGGGCTTTACCAAATGATTATTCTAAAAGGTGCACTTTTGTCCATTTGAAAATAGTATTTATTATTACATGTTAAAGGTAGTCATAAAACGATTAATAATTGCTGCGACTTCAGCACGTGATACGGCACCCGTTGGATCAAGCATGCCATTACCCGTACCAGAAAGTAAATGATTGCTTACGGACCACTTCATCGCATCAACTGCCCAAGATGAGATTTTGTTCGCATCTGTGAAAGCGACTAATGACTGCCTAGCATTAATATTCAATTTGTTTGCTTTTGCATAATTAAAGAATATCTGTGCAAGTTGTTCACGAGTAATAGATTGATCTGGAGCAAAGTGAGTACTATCAACCCCAGTGACGATGTTATTCTGGCTTGCCCAAGCTACCGCATCACTGTAATAGGCATTCGTATTAACATCTTTGAAGTGATTTGACTCTACTTCAGGTTTATCCGCTAAGCGGTGCATAACCGTGACCAGCATACCACGAGTCATGGTTTTGCTCGGGCTAAACGTATTTGCCGCGGTACCCGTGAACAATGCATGTTCCACAACATAGTTAATGGATGAAGCCGCCCAGTGATTCGAAACATCACTAAAAGTAACAACAGGCTTAGCAGGCTCAGTTGGCTTCTGAGGTTGCTCCGGAAGCTTCTCGAAGGTCACAACAACTTGATCAGAAGATTTCAGACCCGTCAATTGAGTGAGTGCTCCCTTAGATATCCCATTGATCGTAACATCTTTAACCTGGTAGCCTTTGTCAGGTGTTATTGTAATATTGCCATTTGAAGCAGCAGTAACTGTTCCACCACCACCTGAGACAGACGCATTCGGCTTGCTAGAGTTGTTGCCTGGCGAGCTGTTGCCTGACGAACTGTTGCCTGACGAGTTGTTGTCTGGCAAGTTGTTAGAAGGGTAGGCTTTAACGATAAAGGTATAGGGTTTATCTATGCTTTGATCGCCGCGAGATATCGTTGCAGTCAGTGTGATACGCATATCCCCCATGCCAGAGGATGGACGTGTAACAATCGCAGTGTTGTTGTCGATGCGAATGATATACGCATTACTGCTCTTCCATTCAATCCGGGTACCATGCAACCCTTCAGAAGGGAGGGGAATGTTAGTGGTAATCGCACTCGTATCACCAAGTGTTGAAGTTACACTAGTAATCGTATCGGTAACTGCCTGCTCGTCACTGAGCCCGGCGACATTAACAAAGATCGGATTGGAATAAAACCACAAGCCTGTATAGTTACGGTCATTAATATTATTGAAGCGTTCCTCGTTCAGCTCCGGCGTGTCACTACCCCTATCAAATGATTGATCTTGTAAAGGCTCGCCGTTCTTTGTGAAGCCTGCTACGTCTGTACCAAGGTTCGTACCGCGCAAACGATAATAACGGTTTGTATCCGCAGGTACCTTATAGGAAACAGTATAATAGCCTTCGACATCTGGTTGTCCCCAATCTTCTTTCGTAAAACGTTTAATAACTTTCGTCGTGGCATTGGTTGTATTGCTGGCATATTGACTTACATCGAGCTTGCCAGTTACTTCTCCTGAGATCAGATCGACATGATCGACTTTGGTATCATTAGTGACTGAGGTTTCATGCGGGCTAATTGGTGCATAGTTGTTGTGCTCTGGGTTCTTGAAGCGAATGCTGATTGTTGTAAGATCCCCTTCGGTTACCTGTAGGTTCTCGCCCATTTCAGCTTGAGCGCCATTTCCAGTGGCTTTGAAGTCAAGCGCATTGATAAGATCGCCATAAACGGCATAAGATTTACCTGAACGCATACCCTCTACAATATCTTTGAAGGTATTACCCTCGACCCAAGTATTGTTTCGCGAGTACTCGCTAGGCCAGTAACCACTTGAGTAACTCCGATTGCTGCTCAACTTAAAATGAAAGTCGGAATTTGTGAAGTTCCAGAAGTGACGACCTTCACCAAGCATGGCATCCCACATTCCGCCGACCTTTGCGACCATGACGTCAGCTCCGCCGTATACGTCTTTTAATTCCGCTCTATTCCCACCGCCTGCCATTTGGTTACCCGGTAGCCCTTCCATACCGAATACAATCTCAGGAGCAATATCATTCATCTTGCGAATATCTTCGATAGTGACAACACCACTGCTATCACCATTATGTCTAGATGGATGGTTAAGCAATACATAGCTCTCCGGGTAATTCGTTTTCAGCCACTCAATGGCTTCAAAGGTTTTATTTTTATCAGGTTTCAACGTATTCTTATCAGGCCTTGCTCCCCAAAGAGTAGTCTCATCTGAATGAAACATATCTGGAGCTGTATCGTAGCTGTACAACCACTCGAATTGATGAATAGCATCGATGGGCAC
Organism: Paenibacillus sp. IHBB 10380; assembly: GCF_000949425.1. Classification (NCBI taxonomy): domain Bacteria; kingdom Bacillati; phylum Bacillota; class Bacilli; order Caryophanales; family Paenibacillaceae; genus Paenibacillus; species Paenibacillus sp. IHBB 10380. Next base: position 5,071,960 of record NZ_CP010976.1, on the reverse strand, counting down.
TTCATTACTTTTGGAATCAATAATGCCGACAGAACCATGATCCAAGCCCATCATGTCCCATTCAAAACCAGAATAAATGAATTTATCTGTGTATTTTCCAGCAGCTTGGAGCGCTGCAAGCTTGTCCTGCTGTTCTTTAATCGCTTCCCAACGTGCAGTGCCCTTATTGTTGCCATCTGGGTCTCGCGGCGAATCGCGCAGATGATCAGATAGCACGATGAAATCAAAGGGATTGCCGTACGTCAGTGATGTGACTGTTTCTACAGGCTTATTGTCAAGATCCTCTCGAAACGCAGCATCGAGTACATTTTCCAATTTCATAAAAGATTCGGATGCATCTGCCGATTGTATGGTGTGGGTATGGTACTCACCAGACATCCATCTTCCTGTTGAACTGGTGGAAGGTGTGTTCTCTGTTGCAGACACCGTCGCCATACTCTGTGCGAGCATGAAAAAGGCGAATGAGGTACAAATTAAAGACTTCAGCTTGCTGTTCATGTTGTTGTAATCCCCTTCGAATGCATTATGATATTGATTTAAGTATATAGATGAACTGTAAATTCACATGTTAAAGAGTTGAAGTAATTTGTAAAAAATATCGCTTGGGAGCACAACCATCTATAACTTGTAGACTTTTCGTCTACAGGATAATCAAAAAATAGACTTCTATATTTTACAAATTGTCTACAATTCCGAGCAAATCAAAAGCCCGACCGCGTGAGGTCGGGCTTTCATGGTGGAGGCGAACCGTGGCTGTGCAAAACCACAATTCGCCGCCGAATGTTCCATATCGTCCCTTTTTAATCGTTAGATAACTATCTGAAAACGGAGCCATGAAGGTAATGATTTCGTCTGTAATAGTCCATCCGATGCATATTCCAGATGACTTTTTCTCAAAATGTTATTTTTGATTAAATATTGAATTAGCCCAGCGCTTTGACCAAAGCTGTACCGAAATGATCCGCTTCATCAAGCATGGCCATATATCCATCAGCAGTCATGTTACCAAAAATACTCCGTTTAATATCCATATCCCAATCTGATTCACTGGCATCCATCGCTAAGCATTAATTCCCTTTGCTCATTTTCATGTCCGGGAACAATTTCTTTCTTCTCTTGATGAACAAGATGTATTTTAGTTATTCCTACATTAAAAATCGAAAATAACAGTATTACGATCAAATGTGTCCATACAGTGCTTAAATAGATCTCCCTAAATAATCGGGTGCTGTTCCCTTTATAAGTAAGCACCCGATTCTAGCCTAGAAAAGTTATTGAACCTTAATATCCATGATATCCCCTTGATAAAGTAAATTAAAGGTAGTAAATAACTTACCGTCAGTACCATTTCCTTTTACTGTATGCTCCTAATACTCTCATACTCTAAATACGTGTTGTACTACTTCCATAGTATTCTACTTTCTCACTATCTGAGTCTTCGTACCATTCGAAATATTAGTTTTGTATAATGTCTGGATTTCTTCTAGTCTCGGGTCCTCATCTTTGAGGCTCGTCTCTCCTTACAAAACAACTGGCTTATTTTTCATATCCTAAAAATCAAACGCCTGATTTCGCCCAAATAAGATTGCGCAGTTTCGTTAACTAAGACGTTTTACTCTTTAATTTCAAAAAACATAATGGCATTGTCATTCAGCACCACTAGCTCGGTTGCGGACAGCGGGAGCACTTCCGTCGAAGAAATAGTGCGGTGGTTGAATACCAGCTTGAATTTCAAACTTCCGTCAGCGGAATTCAGGGCATGCAGTGTGCCGCCTTGAGTTGATATGTAGACAGTTCCGTATGGGTCCAGAAACACGGTGTAATCAAGGAAACTAAATCCCATCTTTTCCTCAGAGACCGGTAAACGATAAGTCCACAGCGCTTTTCCGGTTTTCGGGTCTATTTTTTCCAAAGTTTTATTATCTTTGGTGACATGAAACGATTGTGTCGGTTCCGATCCCGATTCCGCTAACCCCTTATTGATTATCGCATTGATCTTCGCCGGGATGTCCTTATGCTTGAACGGCCATTCATTCTGAAGATTTCCATCACGGTCCATCACTTTGATCGTATCGAAATTTGAAAAAATCAGAGTATCCGTCGGCCCCTTATACCCTCTGTACATTTCATATGGACTTTCATCTTGAAACGACCACTTCAATTTCATATTTCCACTGCGCTCTAGAACAGCTGGGTTGCCGCGATCATTGAGCACCGGAAGCTCGGTAATGGCCGTCAATTGCGGTGTTTCGATCACCACGGCATGGATGTCCGATTTCCAAAATACCGATGCCCCTAGGGATTCGCTGACAAAACGGATCGGTACATAGAAGCTGTTGTTTACGATCATTGGAGGTCCGGACAAAAGAATCGGTTGACTATTTTTATAAGCCATCGTTTTGCCGAGCTGAAGCTCGATCATAATGTCACCTTTTTCGCCGATGACCTTTCCTTCTTCGGGAACATAAGTCACTTCGGCGTGCAGCGACTCGAAGATTAAGCGCATCGGAACATAGATACTTCCGTTATTATTGATCGGAGTCAATTTCGTATTCAAATATTTGCCATCCAGCATGATCCAATATTGATTGGAGTCGGCGTGTACCGGCTGATGAAACGTTAAAATCATGAGTACAAAAAATAAAACTACGACGATTCTCTTCATATCCGCCCCCTAATTTTAGGAATTCTCCCAAATATTATACATCATAGCATGTTTCCTTCCTATGATCATAAAAAAAATGATCCGATTGCATGCGTTGCTCCATAAAATTATTATTGACCAATTCTTCTATGAAACGGTGCGTATAAACCGACTTAAAGCTCTTCATGGGCGGCGGATACTGTGAATCAAGCTCATGGTCCGTTTGATTCTATTTATCTCAATGATTGGAGTATAATTACAAGCAATATCACAGTAATCTATGTAACTGCTGCATAATCAGCTCAAGGTTTTCATGTGAAAAAAATAAAACTCAGGGATTCATTGTGAAACTAGAATCCCTGAGTTTTTTTAATTGTACCTCATTCATAGAGGGATTAGCACTTTGACGATACGCATAAAAAAAGAGAGCTTCTAAGGCTCTCTATAGGATGGCTGCATCATCCCTTGAGTGGGCTGCTCCTCTTGGTACTCATAATATTGCGACTGAACCGGCGCATGTATTTGTGACTCCACTGGCACTGACGGCTGCTGATATGGCTCGTCCACATACATGATTCTGCGCTGAATTTGCATGAGCCCATTCACGACGCGAAGCGCGATCCAAAAAAGCACAAGGCCAACGCCTACGTACAGCATATATTGCTGATTATAGGTCCAATCGATATGAAAATAACTAAACAAGGTATTTTCTAAAATATCAAGCTTCATCTCATTCATTAAAATGATATGCACGACTGGAAGAGCAATAAATCCTAGTCCTAGTGAAATCACCGTTACCATAATAACAAAGAATACAATGCCTGTTACAAATCTTAGTAATACGAGCAGCAGATCTCGAATGAATAGCCCTCCGTCAAAACCTCTCACCATTCGCATCAGCCAGTTATGCCCAGCTTCAGACTGTTGATTGTAGGTATATGAAACAGGAGGAGTAGGCAAACCCAAAATTTGTCTGATCATGCTTTGTTCAAAATTCACAATCCCATTCAACAGCTTAGCTACTCCAAAAAACAGCGGTATTCCAATAAATAATGGAGTTAAACCGATTGATAGTGCAATTCCCGTTATCGCTACTGTAAAATAGATAATCCCTAACGGGAGAGATAACAATAAATAGAGGATCGTTGCATAGGTTTTTGGATTAAAAAGCACCCAATTCACCTTACCTGATGGCGCCTTTGCAGTCGCTTCTATTGTCTTCATATTTCAAACACTCCTTTGGCTTCATAAGTCACGCTCTGAGTTATAAATCCATTATATCCGCCTTATTTGCCTGACGTAACCGTCTTAGGGAGTGTCTGAACCTAGACTTTAGACTAGGATTAGAACCATTTCCTCTGATTTATGTAACACTTTCTTAGTTCCTTTTCTGGCTCAACCTCGAAATCAGTGCTTGATTAATTAGTTAAGCCGATTACGGTTGCATTCGTCCATCGACAACGATGGTAATTGATGATCTCATTTTGCCAATTACGCATCGTTTTTAATCCGCCTTTAACAGCCTCTGAGCAATCACATCATTTAACTTCCCATCCGCTGCAGTAATAATATCATTCACTTGCCTCCTCAATCTATCTATAACCTCAGCGAAGGACGGCGGCTCTTCAGTCCACGCACTAGGCATGCTTCCTTTTTGAAACATATAATAATAATGCTGTGGCATGCGGCAAGTTTCGTTGACCTTTACTTGGATTTTTTCAACTCTGGGTATTAAACGTTCTCCTGAGGGCATAGATCTTGAGGAGCTAGAGAGAATATTTTATGAAAATCAGATTAAATTCTTTTATATGATTCCTCGTTTTCATAGTCCTTTGGGAACATCCTATACGAAAACCAGCCAGGGGAAGTCTAGCTTCCCTTGGCTGGTTTGTTTTGTTCTAAAGAGTTTCTCTCCCATGCGGGGAGTACATCACTGGTTATGGATGTTGAATTTCTTAATATTGTCCTCAAGATCCTTGGAAAGTCCCTGCAGCTGAGTCAGATAACCTGCTATATCATCAATCGTAGCCAGTTGTTCCTCTGCTGCCGCGGACACGTCTTGGGTAATGGCAGCATTCTCTTCCGTAATCGCTGAGATATTGGTGAAGACGTCTGTGAGTTCATAGCGTTTTTCAACCATCAGCTGGATTTGGCCGTCAACCTGATTCGTCATGTCCATTTGGCTGTTCACGGACACCATAATATCGTTAAAGATGGTTTCGGTTTCTCGAACCGCCGTTTCCTGGTCTATAAACAGTTCGCGGGATTTGCCGATGGCCTGAACAGCCGATCCCACCTGGTTGTTTACAGTTGAAATAATGTGACTGATATTATTCGCAGCGGAAGCTGATTGCTCCGCGAGCTTGCGGATCTCGGCAGCTACCACGGAGAATCCTCGCCCATGTTCACCTGCTCTTGAAGCCTCAATGGACGCATTTAGAGCCAGCAAATTCGTCTGACCGGAGATTTCAAGAATCGTACCGAGTATGCCTCTGATTTCACCAGTGCTGCCACTCACATGATTAATAGCTTGTGCTGTTTCCTCAGAAGCCCGTTGTGTGCTGTTAAATTTCCCTACTAGCTCCTGCACAATTACGATACCGCGTTGATTCAATTCGGCTGTACGACGAGCAAGATCCAGTATTTCCTGAGCGGATGCCGTAACTTGATCAATCGCTCCGCCGAGCTGCTCAACTTTTTCAGAGCCCTCCATAACGTTGTTAGCTTCATCATTAGAAGCGGTAGCAAGTTGAACGATGGACTCGGTAATGAGTGAGGAAGCCTTTTGTGTCTGATCCATGCTGTCTGTAAGTTTATCCGCCGATTGAGAGACAATTTGGCCCGAAGTAGAAATGCCACCGATCATGTTCTGCATATCCTGTTTCATCGCATCAATAGCCCGTACCATGGTGCCTACTTCACTTCGCTTGTTCAGCATAGATTGCGGAATATCGATCGCCAAGTCACCACTGCCGATTTGCTGCAAATACTGAACAGCCGCATTTATCGGCTTCGTAATCGCGCCAGCTAAATACAAAGCTACTCCGATGGCGATAACAGCGATAACAACCATGATGAGGAAAATAATGTCCTGGATCGCATTGACTGATTCCGCTACTTCACCCTCATCCATAACTGCAATATATTTCCAACCATTCTCTGGTGATACGTAGACACTAGCCGTGTAGTTCTGCTTATTCAAGGTGATGTCCAAATTTTTGCCTGCCAGTTTGTCAATGTCAGCAAACTCGGCTATACCCAGATCCATTAGATTTTTAAAGTTGGTTTCCGGGTTCTTAGGATTTGCGAGGATCGTACCGGTTTGATCTGCCAAGATGACATAGCCGGTTTTACCGATCTTCATGTTATTGATGGTATCGGTCAGAAAGTCCAAGCTTACGTCTACACCTTGAACACCAACGATGTTACCTGCGTCATCCTTAATGGTAACCGAAGAGCTGACGATCGGAGCACCTGTGGTAAAGGCAGCGTAAGCACCCGAGCGCACGATTTTGTCGGGATTCTCAACCGCCTGGGTGTACCACGCTCTTGGTCTCGGGTCAAATTTATCGGTGGAAGTACCATCCGGCCATTGTATGTATCCGCCATCCTTTGTTCCCAAATAGATATAAGGCACATTTGGATGCGTCTTAGAATATTCCAAGAAAAAGTTATAAATCTTAGCTTCTATACCTCCATTTTTAGCTGGAGTCATCTGAAGAGTTCCATCTGCTCCTACCGCATCCACGTAAGAGGTGATGGAACTGTCGATCTTCTTGATGAGCGGGCTCTTGGCAAAGTATTCAACCGACTCATTCACGGTAGTAAAGTACAAGTCTATAGCACCGCTAACTTGTTCGATTTCCTTCCGAGTTGCATCGTAGAAATCCTCCGTCATTTCCCCCTTAACTTGCTGGTTGATCCCGAGGCCCATCGATAATGTCGACAGCAATACCAGGACGACCATCGTAACCAATAGTTGAAGCTTTAGATTCCACTGTAGTTTCTTTCTCAAGTTGTTTCTCCTCCATCTTGTTGTGTAAACATGTAAGTGTGTTTATACATACTATCGGTAAAAGAATGGTTTTTGTTATATATTGTCGAATTAACTAATGAATTAAGCGAACATTTGTCGAATTATATTCATTTTTCCAGAGGAAATGACGATAACTGTTACAGGGAGGGAAAATGAGCATTAAGAACTACTTAAAAAAAGACATCAGGAGGCAGGACACTTGAGAAAAAAATATATAAACTTCAAAGCTTTACTAGCTATTTTGCTAGTTTTCTCGATTTTGCCATGGAATCATGCAAATGCCGAAATAGCAAAAAGTACGTTTGATCCGTTTGAGAAAAGCATCGATGAAGTCACAAAAGCTCTGGACACAAAGCAAATTACATCGGAAGAGCTGGTGGAATACTATCTGAAACGTATTGAAGCCTTTGATAAACAAGGCCCTGTTATAAATTCTATTATTGCGGTTAACAACCAAGCTCTTGAAACAGCAAAGGCACTCGATGCCGAGCGCAAATCGAAAGGACCAAGAAGCAAGCTTCACGGCATTCCTTTTGTCGTAAAGGATAACTTTGATGTGGTTGGCATGCCGACCACATCTGGGGCTGTAGCTCTGAAGAATGAACATCCTACTAAGAATTCATTCACCGTTCAGAAGCTTATCGATGCCGGAGCCATTGTAATCGCCAAAACAAACATGTCCGAGCTCGCCGCTTCCTATGGCAGACTGGGCTATAGCTCCATGGGCGGTTTGACAATTAATCCTTACAATCTGAACCGTGATGCTTCCGGTTCCAGCAGCGGTAGTGCAGCAGCTGTAGCGGCTAACTTTGCCGTATTCGGACTTGGAACGGATACTTCCGGTTCCGTCAGAGGTCCAGCCAATGTTACCGGGCTAGTAGGTATCAGACCGACTATGGGATTGACTAGTCGCAGCGGCGTCGTCCCTTTTTCCCTTTCTTTGGACGTAACTGGTCCTTTGGCACGTAGTGTCGAAGACGCTAGCTTAGTGCTTACTGCGATGGCTGGAACAGACAAAGCAGATTATGCGACAAAATCTGCGAACCGCCATGTTCAAGACTACGCCAAAGCACTGAACGCTTCTTCGCTGAAGCATGCGCGTATCGGCGTGGCGACTGACTTCTTCGGCGGCAATGATGAAGTAGATGCTATTACGAATCAAGCGATTGCTAAAATGAAAAGCATGGGAACGGAAGTAGTGCCTGTCACATTCTCCAAACAAACCAAGTACCTCTGGACTCCAGTTCTTGGACCGGTCGGGGATGCGGAATTCAAAAGACAGTTTGAAAAATATTTGCGCTCGCTTCCTGCCGGCGGACCTAAAACGCTGCAAGAGGTAATCGATATTAGTGAATCTCCTGAAGTATTGAACTCGGCAACACCTGTTAACCCTGCTCGTTTGGAAGGCTTGAAGACAGCATTGGCTAAAGCAGATACTCTATATTCCAAAGAGTACAAGAATATCGTTAAGAAAGAAATACCGCAGACCCGTAAAGAAATTGAAAAGATTATGAAGAAGAACAACCTGGACGCTATCGTTTTCCCTACGATGGCCTGCCCTGCTTCCAACCGCTTTGACAAAGAAGACCCTACCTATGTCTGCAATGCGTATGATACTTATGCAGCGAGCTACGTGGCATCTGCTACAGGCTTCCCTGAAGTAACCGTACCTGCGGGAACGGTAGAAGAAGGCGTACCGGTGGGCATCTCATTCTTGGGATCAGCATACAGTGAGCAAACGCTGCTTAACCTAGCTTATTCCTTCGAGCAAGCTACGAAAGCAAGAACTGCTCCTGTACATACACCGAATATGAGACCATAACTGTATAACTGGATTACAGCATCTGCAAATGCTCTTTCTCTCCCTTTCATCATGCAGGCTGCAGCTGCGATTGAATAAAACCGCTCCGCTGCATGCGAGGCCACTGAAAAATTCCGAATTATCTAAACAGGATACCTAACCTTGATTTATGAGGAAGGGTATTCTGTTTTCTTGTATAATAGATGTATTAATGGTAGGTGGTGTCGCGGATGATTTCAAATTGTGAACGCCACATAGCGACCAGAAGAACTTCCAGGAAAGTGAATACTTCAAAGAAAAGGCAAAAGAGCGCTAAAAATAGAAGCGAAACATAGACACGGGTATGATGTCGCATCATCCTCAGGTCTCGTTGGCATGCACATACAAGGAGTGATGGTCATATTTGCTGTCAATCTCAAAAAAATATTGACACTTATGAAGTAAAAGAGAGGGAAAAGAAGATAAATAAAGGTGACTTTTCATTCAGAATTGAATGGAAAGTCACCTTTATCAATTTAAATTCACTTCACAAAATTAAAACGCAAGTTTTTCAGTGGCCTCCTGCATGCATCAAGATCATCCATTTAACATAAAGACAGCCGAAACCTTACATAATAGCATGAAGCTATCGTCTAAAATCATCATTCAGGGACGCGGGCAATATGGTCGGTAAGCCCCTTCGCTGCGGCATAACCGGAACTCCAGGCCCACTGCAGGTTGTATCCACCTGTATCCACCGCAATCTCCATCCACATCCATAGCCTCACCAGCAAAATAGAGTCCGGAAACAAGTTTGGATTCCAACGTTCCCTTGTTAATTTCTGTTGTATCGATGCCTCCGACCGTCGTTTGAGCAAACGTAAAGTTGTTTGTGCCGGTCACTACGAATTCCCAATGTTTCATTAGTCGATAGAATATCTTTTTCGTTTTCCACATTAAATCCTGACAGAGGAGGTTAGGCTGGTCATTGATGCCTGCTTCCTTCAAAAGAATGGGTATCAACTTCTTATTGATGATGCCAATAAAGAAATCCGCAACGGTCCGATGCCCGAAGGTCCCCCAGTGCATTTCCAGAAAATCAATTACCTCTTCCCTACTACGGTCCGGCATTAAATCAACCGATATGACCACAGACTCATCTTGAGCTAACTTAGACGAGGCTACTCGACTAAGCTGGAGAATGGCTGGGCCGGAAATGCCATAGTCGGTGAAAAGAATTTCGCCATATTCGCTGCGGATCGTTTGACCGCCCGCGATGATATGAGCCATCCCTTCGAACTTTACACCCGACAAGGCCTTTAGATGCGGATATTCGCCGGCAAAGGCTCAATAAGTGTGTGCCCCAAACGCTGAGCAAGGGTATAACCGGAACCGTCCGTCCCCGTTTTCGGAGCGGTAAGACCTCCAGTACATAGAAAAAGATAATCGATGGTTATAACTACCTGTTCCTGTGTCTCCTCTGTCTCCATTTGACATAGAATTGTAAAGCGTGGATGATCTTTGGACACGGTTATATCCAACACTTTATGATTAAAGTACACTGGCACATTCCGATCCTCCAGGGCAAGCCGGAAAATATCCAACACGGAGCTGGCCTGTAGCGACATCGGATACATCCGGCCATCCTCCAAACTTGTCAGCGGAAGTCCGAGCATGTTAAAGAAGTCGATGGTTTGACGGACACCAAATTGCTGCAGGACTGGAAATGGAAAATCAGGCTGATTACTTTGATACTTGCGTAATAAAGCAGCTAACTCGTCCAATTCCATCGTAGTAGATTTGTTCGTAATGTTACATCTTCACAATACGTATTTTTTGTCCAAATTCTATCTGTGGTGTATCCCTAGGTTTTCTGTAGAAATCACAGTACGAATAGCAACGCAACTGCCAGCACATAATAGACTACACAAACCTATTCCAGTAAACAAGGAGGACCTTTCAATTGAGTACAAACCAACCGGACAAGAACCTAATCAACACAGTGAAAGAGCTGGATGCGACACCCGTGAACAGCCTGGAGGCCCAACAACAGCAGCAGGCGCACAATGATCGCCGGAAACAAGCGCTGCATGACAGCAATGGCAAATACACGGAAAATGAATCTGGCAACTATCATTAAGCCTACGCCCTTCGCATCTGCTACCCTTAGCTATTCATCGAACGAAGCACTGTGGAGCCAATAAACAAGCGATTTCACTACCTTTTCCAAATAAGAAAGCGTAAAAAGGCGACCTATTACGGTCGCTTTTTTAATGGTATAAATGGAGGGAAGTCGAACCCCTGTCCTAAAATATCGACACATCAGCTTCCACAGGTGTAGTCACAGTTTTGATGTCACCCGAGTATGCCCCGTACAGCATCAGAAATGTTTCTTATTCAGAGTCAGAGAAGCCAGAAACCCCGTAACCACGCGGGTCAACCATCCCCGTCGAGTACGAATGAGCAAAAACGGACACCGCATGGTGTCCGTTTCTGATACTACATATGGAGGCGAGGGGAGTCGAACCCCTGTCCGAAAATATCGACACATAAGATTCTACGGGTGTAGTCACAGTTTTGATGTCACCCGAGTATCGCCCCGTAACCGGCTATACGTTGGGTCAGCCTGATTATCTTCTTCAGCTCACCCCAGGCGGAGATGAGACAGCGTATTCCACTATTGGTTAGCCCCTAGTCTAGTCACATGGACGATGCTAGGTAGGAGCACGCTCACAGTTTCTTAGGCTGCGAAAGCGTAGTTGTTTTGTGTTTTGCCATTTAATAGGCTTTAGCGTTGATAAAGCGGACGCGTCCCCACTACCCGCTACCCATGCTCAAACTATCCCCGTCGAATCCATAAACGCCCCCTTAATATAAAGGGCTTCTAGGATAGAATCTTGAGTAGTCAAGACATGATGTTCTATTCAGTATCCTTTTCCTCCATGAAAAAGGACCACTAGAAGGTAATCATTGAACAAGATCTGTCGATCTCGTATAACTTAGTATATCACATTTCTACATCTCTATGATACTTACTTCAAGGAAATCGAGGTTATGATTGCCAATAAAGGATCATATGAGACGCTTTGGCGTAACATTCCTTACTTATCTTGCAATTTTCTGCTTCTCACGTAACGCACGTTGAATATCACGTTGAGCATCGCGTTTGGCAGCCGTATCACGTTTATCATACTGCTTCTTACCTCTACCAAGACCCAGTAGGAGCTTCGCATATCCGTTTCGGATATAAATTTTAAGCGGTACAATGGTATATCCCTCTTGCTTAGATAGCCCAATGAGCTTAGAAATTTGTTGCTTGTGCATAAGTAGCTTTCGAGTTCTTGTTGGATCTGTTGGGTTACTACGGTTACCCTGTTCGAAAGGACTAATATGCATATTGTGGATATGAATTTCGCCATTACGGATCGTTGCAAAAGCATCCCCGATATTCGCTCTGCCGTTACGAAGTGACTTAATCTCAGTGCCCGTCAACACCATGCCAGCTTCATACGTCTCCTCAATGAAATAATCATGGGAAGCTTTCTTGTTCTGGGCCAAGACTTTCCCGTCACTCTTACCCATGTTCTCACTCCTCACTATCATTAAACACAATGGATTTCTGGAATCAATCATTCCATAGAAATCCATTGTATCAAGTGAATCAGGCAAAATCAAGGAAATCTAAACCCTTTCATTGCTTATCCAGCGCATGTATTCTTCTTTTAGCGTAAAAAACAGAAACACTACTTCTCTTCTCCACCATTGCGCTTACGCCCTTCATTTCCTTCAGCACCACTACCTGGTGTAGCCGTTCCGCCTAGAAAGACGCCACCTTTACCTGATGGCTTAGACTTACGACTACCTTCATCTGAAGTCGCTCTAGTAGGCTGCTCAGCCACGCTAGGTGTAGCAGCTCCATAACCACCCTTACCCGAACCGAAGTTAAATCCAATACGGGGTGGTGTTTTTTTGCCATTATCATAACGACCGTACGATGAGGTTGCAGGCTTGCCACCTGTACTTTTGCCACCGCCAGTGCCTTTACTACGTTTCCGTTTGTTCACGCCACTACCATCGACTACCTTAGCGCCCTTGTCGACCGTTTGGCTACCTTCAACAGTGTTCCCCACAGCAGGGCTTGCGCCACTTGGTGTACTTCCAATTCCGATACTCCCCATACCTTTACCAGCTCCATGATTTCTTTGTGTTTTCTTGCCGACTCCTTTACCACCTGAGCCTTTTCCTACTTTAGCCTTACCGGACGCCTTATTATCGCCACTAGCATTACTACCTGCGATAGGTTTACTTACGCCGCCTGATGCTTTACCACCACGACCTCCGCTAGAGCTACCTGTGCCTTTGCTACCCGTGCCCTTACCACCGCGTCCTATACCTCTACCGAATCCGCCACCACTTCTACCGTTACCACGTCCACCACGACTACCCTCGGCACGCGGCTTCATATCAATCAACTCAAAGTCAATCGTATGATCGTCCATGTTCACTCTCGCTACACGAATCTTCAATTCATCGCCAATTCGGAATACCTTCGAAGTACGTTCACCAATCAATGACATGATTTGTTCATCAAAATGGTAATAGTCATCTGTTAACGCACTTAGACGAATCAGACCCTCTACTGTGTTGTCCAGTTCAATGAACATTCCAAAGCTTGTCACACTGCTAATAATACCGTCGAATTCCTCGCCAACTTTATCAAGCATATACTCCGCTTTCTTAAGCTGGTCCGTATCCCGCTCTGCTTCTACCGCAACACGTTCCCGTTCAGAGGACTGCTGTGCCACATCTGGCATACGAGCAGCTAAATATTCTTGACGTTTCTCGGACAATACACCATTACTTTCAATCACTTCACGAATTACACGGTGAATCGCTAGATCTGGGTACCGACGGATCGGTGATGTAAAGTGAGAATAATATTCTGCAGCTAGTCCGAAGTGGCCCGAAGTCTCCGCATCATACTTCGCTTGCTTCATCGAACGTAGCATCATCGTACTAATGACCGTCTGTTCCTTGGTTCCTTGAATATCCTCAAGCAAGGATTGAAGAGCACGAGGATGAATCGAGTTCCCTCTGCCTTTAACTTGATGCCCGAAATTAGCCGCAAAAGCCATGAAATTCTGCAATTTCTCTGGATCTGGATTTTCATGGATACGATAGATGAACGGAACCTTTAACCAATGGAAATGCTCAGCTACTGTTTCGTTAGCCGCTAGCATAAACTCCTCAATAATTTGCTCTGCAATAGAACGTTCTCTTTTGACAATATCTACTGCCTTACCCTTCTCATCCACAATGACCTTAGATTCCTGGAAGTCAAAATCAACCGCCCCACGCTTCATCCGATTTCCACGTAGCTTCATAGCGAGCTCCTTCATCAGACGGAAATCTCCGACTAAATCAGCGTAACGCACCATAAGCTCAGGATCTTCATCCTCCAGAATCTTGCGTACATTCGTATAGGTCATACGTTCTTTGGTCTTAATCACACTCGTGAATACCTCGTGATTGACCACTTTCATTTGATCATTAAATTCCATCTCACAAGATAATGTCAGCCTGTCCACTTGTGGATTAAGACTACAAATACCATTCGAGAGACGATGTGGAAGCATCGGAATCACCCGATCCACCAAATACACACTACAACCTCGGTTATAAGCTTCTATATCCAGATCAGAATTCTCACGTACATAATAACCTACGTCCGCAATATGCACGCCTAGTCGATAATTTCCATTAGGAAGAAGTTCGACGTTTACCGCATCATCCAAATCCTTAGCATCTTCTCCATCAATGGTCACAATGGTCTTATGACGTAGATCTCGCCGACCTTGTTCTAGAATCTCTGCATCTGTAATGGAATCTGGGGCCTGCTCAGCCTCAGCCAACACTTCTTCAGGGAACGCTTCTGGCAATTGATGCTTACGAATGATAGAAATAATATCAACGCCTGGATCATCCTTATGACCAAGAACCTCCGCTACTTCACCCTCAGCCGCCGAACGGCCTTCTGGATAGTTCACGATTCTCACGACAACCTTCTCCCCATTCACAGCACCATTAAATGCATTCTTGGGAATAAAAATATCGCGGTTAATTCGCTTGTCATCAGGTAGCACGAAACCATACGATTCATTGTTCTGGAACACGCCCACAACTTGGGTCACTGCCCGCTTAACAACACGTATCACTTCACCTTCCAGCTTGCCTCCGTCTTGACTCTTAGAAGTCACTCGAATCAGAACAATATCACCATTCATCGCACTCTTAAGGTCATTTGCATTAATGTAGACGTCTGGATGCTCGCGATCTTCAGGAATGAAGAAGGCGAATCCTTTGGCATGAGCCTGCAATCGTCCACGCAAAAGATCCATTCGCTCAGGTACGCCATAGCGATTAGTACGAGTAAGGATAATTTCACCTTCTTGCTCTATCGCATTTAACAGCTTCAAGAAATCCTTGAAGTCATGAGCGTTATCGATACCGAAATGCTGCTCAAGTTCCTGGTAAGTCATCGGTTTATAAGCGGTCTCCCGCATAAAATTAAGTACTGCTTCTTTTGTTATCATGTTTATTCACCTCAGATGACTTGCAGTTATATAGAGCTGCAAGTTCTTATGTATCCTTCGCTTTGTATTGTTATTCTTTACTATACCCATATCCTAGTATACACGATTTTAATCTCTTACATCCCTTTAACTCACATCCTGTAGTATGCTCCATATCCATTACCCTAATAAGACCTATTCAAATAATTATGAAGACATTTTGTGTGTAAAGATGAAGTGTAAAGATGGGACAGAGGATAATCCAACGGAATGAAGAGATCAAGAGGGTACGGTGGAGGTCAATCTAAACTAAATTGCTCAAAAAAAACCTTCGCTCCCATAAATTTTGAAAGAGTGAAGGTTTTTCGTTCATGAGCATTATTTTACAATTACAGCTACAACTATAGCTAGAATAAAGAACCCTGCTGCAATTCCAACAGTTAAGCGTTGAAGCACTAAGTCCATACCCCGTGCTTTAGTCTTACCAAAAAGATGTTCAGCACCGCCGGAGATGGCGCCGGAAAGACCTGCGCTTTTCCCTTTTTGTAACAGAACAACCGCGATCAAACCAATGGAGAAAATCACGAGCAGTATTTGTAAAAACATTTCCATTCATTCCACCTCCTAAACGTGTTAAACATCGTCATATATTACAAATCGTATTTATAAGCATTATGTCAGTAAAACAGCACTTTTATTGTACCACAACGCTAATCTATTTAACAAGATTTGTTTCTTTGATAACATGTGATGTCAAACATATTATATCACAAAAAA
This sequence comes from Paenibacillus sp. IHBB 10380, assembly GCF_000949425.1. NCBI lineage: Bacteria > Bacillati > Bacillota > Bacilli > Caryophanales > Paenibacillaceae > Paenibacillus > Paenibacillus sp. IHBB 10380. The sequence goes on along the minus strand of NZ_CP010976.1, from coordinate 5,056,151 downwards.
AGCCAACCTCTGCAGAGGCTGGCTTTTTCTAAGTTAATTATTTTTTCAAGTTGTAGAAAGATTTCATACCGTGGTATTGAGCCAATTCACCCAATTGATCTTCGATGCGAAGTAATTGGTTGTATTTTGCAATACGGTCTGTACGGGAAGGAGCACCTGTTTTGATCTGACCTGCATTTGTTGCTACAGCGATGTCAGCGATTGTGCTATCTTCGGACTCACCAGAGCGGTGAGAGATAACTGCTGTATAACCAGCACGTTTAGCCATTTCGATGGCATCAAATGTTTCAGTCAATGTACCAATTTGGTTAACTTTGATCAAGATAGAGTTACCGATACCTTCTTCGATTCCTTTACCAAGACGCTCAGTGTTTGTTACGAACAAGTCATCACCAACAAGTTGGATTCTGTCGCCCAATTTCTCACTAAGCAATTTCCAACCTTCCCAGTCATCTTCAGAACAACCATCTTCGATTGTAATGATTGGATATTTGTCAGCCCATGATACAAGTAGGTCAACGAATTCTGCTGATGTAAAGGATTTACCTTCACCTTCCAAGTGGTACTTACCATCTTTGTAGAATTCAGTAGAAGCAACGTCCATACCTAGGAATACATCAACACCTGGTTTGTAACCTGCTTTTTCAATAGCTTCCATGATTGTAGACAATGCTTCTTCATTGGAAGTAAAGTTAGGAGCAAATCCACCTTCATCGCCAACAGCTGTATTAAGACCTTTAGCTTGAAGAACAGCTTTCAAGCTGTGGAAGATTTCTGCACCTGTACGAAGTGCTTCTTTGAAAGAAGGAGCTCCTACTGGCAATACCATGAATTCTTGTACGTCAACGTTGTTGTCGGCATGTTCGCCACCGTTCACGATATTCATCATAGGTACTGGTAATTGTTTAGCATTGAATCCACCTAGGTAAACATACAGTGGTAGATCCAAAGCATCAGCAGCAGCGCGAGCTACAGCCATAGATACAGCAAGAATAGCATTCGCACCTAATTTACCTTTGTTGTGTGTTCCGTCTAGAGCGATCATCATTTTGTCGATACCTAGTTGGTCAAGCGCGTCCATACCGATAACTTCAGGAGCAATCGTTTCATTTACGTTCTTAACAGCTTCTAGTACACCTTTACCAAGGTAACGAGATTTGTCTCCATCACGAAGCTCAACCGCTTCATGGGCACCTGTAGAAGCACCGGAAGGAACAATTGCACGGCCTAGAGCGCCGGATTCTGTATAAACTTCAACCTCAACAGTAGGATTACCACGAGAGTCAAGGACTTCGCGAGCATACACATCTGAAATAATAGTCATATGATTTAAATCTCCTTTGTTATTCTTATTAGTTGCATCTTTATATTATAATCGTCTTATTTACGACTAGCAATGACGCTTGTTCCTGTCATATCATCAGGTTGTGATAGCTGCATCAAATCAAGAATGGTTGGGGCAATGTCTGCCAATACTCCGCCTTCGCGTAAAGTAACATTCTCATCGGTAACGATAAACGGTACAGGGTTCGTCGTATGAGCTGTGAATGGGCGCCCATCCTCATCAAATACCATATCCGCATTACCATGGTCAGCTGTGATCAATACGACTCCGCCTTTGGCAAGAACAGCATCCACCACTCTACCCATACACTCATCCGTCACTTCTACAGCCTTAATCGTCGGCTCCAGCATACCGGAGTGTCCAACCATATCAGGGTTAGCAAAGTTCAGAATAATCGTATCGAAATTCTCAGCTTCAATCTCTTTCACGCAAGCGTCTGCCACTTGATATGCACTCATTTCGGGCTGCAGATCATATGTAGCTACTTTTGGAGAGTTGATTAGGATACGAGTTTCACCTGGAAGTTCCACATCGCGTCCACCACTAAAGAAAAATGTAACATGGGGATATTTCTCGGTCTCAGCAATACGTAGTTGCTTCTTGTTGTTCTGAACTAGAACTTCTCCAAGCGTATTATCTAAGTTCTTAGGTTCATAAGCAACATAACCTTCTACCGTTTCACTGAACATGGTAAGACATACAAAATGCAAATCGCGAGGAGCCTTAGGACCAAGCTCAAATCCACGGAAATCTTTATTTGTAAACACTTGAGACAATTGAATAGCACGGTCTGGACGGAAATTTAAGAAAATAACAGAATCTCCACTCTCAACTGTTCCAACTGGTTGTCCCAAAGCATCTACAATCACTGTAGGCTCTACGAATTCATCAAATAGAGACTTCTCATAAGATTCTTTTACGGCTTGAAGCGCATCCGTATACTTAGGACCTTCACCATAAACGATAGCACGGTATGATTTCTCAACCCGTTCCCAACGTTTATCTCGATCCATCGCATAATAGCGGCCTTGAACAGTCGCGATTTTACCAATTCCGACTTCGGCAATCTTCGCATTCAATTGTTCAATGAACAATATACCTGAATCGGGAGCAACGTCACGGCCATCCATAAAGGCATGGATGTAAACTTCATCCAAATCTTCTTTCTTAGCAAGATCCAACATAGCCAACAGATGATCAATATGACTATGTACGCCACCATCTGAGAGAAGACCATATAGGTGCAATTTCTTATTGTTAGTCTTTGCATAACGAACGGCTTCTACCAATGTTGGATTCTCGAAGAATTCACCTTCACGAATCGATTTGGATATGCGAGTAAGATTCTGATACACCACACGACCGGCACCAATATTCAAATGCCCAACTTCAGAGTTACCCATCTGCCCTGGTGGCAGACCTACGGCTTCTCCACAAGCTGTAAGTGTCGTATGAGGATACTTACTCATAAATCGATCATAATTGGGCTTCTTAGCTTGCGCTACAGCGTTACCTTCCACGGTGTTACGCAGACCGAAACCGTCCATAATAATTAATGCTACCGGTCTTGGTGCTGTCATCTTACTTCGCCCCCTCAACAAGCTGAACGTAAGAAGTTGGCTCTAAGCTGGCTCCGCCGACAAGTGCGCCGTCGATGTCACTTTGACCCATATATTCAACGACATTCTCAGGCTTAACACTTCCGCCATATTGAATACGTACTACATCAGACACGCTTGTTCCATACAAACCTTTTACAAGGTCACGGATATAAGAAATCACTTCATTAGCATCTTGTGCTGTAGATGATTTACCTGTTCCAATAGCCCAGATTGGCTCATAAGCGATAACAACTTGAGCTGCTTGCTCAGCCGTTAATCCCTTCAAAGCGCCTTCTGTTTGTACTTTACATACTTCTTTTGTCTGATCAGCTTCACGCTCTTCGAGCTTTTCACCAACACATACAATTGGAGTAATGCCATGCTTGAATGCAGCATGAACTTTTTTGTTAACAACTTCATCCGTTTCAGCGAAATAAGCACGACGTTCTGAGTGACCCACGATCACATAGTCAACGCCTAACTCTTTCAACATTACACCGCTAATTTCACCCGTGAATGCGCCGTTATCTTCAAAATGTAGGTTTTGAGCACCAATTTTGATTGATGTTCCTTTCACAGCTTCCACCAATGCAGGTAGATTCGTGAATGGAGCACAAATAACGCTTTCTACTCCGCTAACTTCTGCCTTGCCTTTAATGGCTTCAATGAATGTTTTCGCTTCTGGAACCGTTTTGAACATTTTCCAGTTACCAGCAATGATAGGTGTTCTCACGTGATTCACTCCTTCTTATTGCCTTACAATATCAATCATGTAGACAGTTTATTTATCGTTTAATGCCTCAACACCAGGAAGTGCCTTACCTTCCATGAACTCAAGAGAAGCGCCGCCACCTGTAGAGATGTGATCCATTTTATCAGCGAGATGGAACTTCTCAGCCGCTGCTGCAGAGTCACCGCCACCGATAATCGTATAACCTTCCGTTGTAGCGCAAGCTTCTGCTACTTCACGTGTACCATGAGAGAAAGGCTCAAGTTCAAAAACGCCCATAGGTCCGTTCCATACAACTAGCTTAGAGTTCTTAATGATTTCAGCATATTTGGCACGTGTCTTAGGCCCAATGTCCACGCCTTCCCAACCATCAGGGATATTGCCGACATCCACAGTGTCCTTGTTAGCGTCTGCTTTGAAATCATCTGCAATAACGATATCTTCAGGAAGATAGAAGTTCTTGCCAAGATCCTTCGCTTTTTGTATAAACCCAAGCGCTGCGTCCAATTTATCATCATCACACAAAGACAATCCGATTTCATATCCTTGAGCTTTCATGAACGTATAGGACAGACCGCCACCGATTAGAACGTTATCTGCGATGTTCAACAGGTTATCAATGACATCGATTTTGTCCTTAACCTTGGACCCACCAATGATTGCAGTAAATGGACGTTCAGGATCTAGAATTGCTTTGCCTAATACAGACAATTCTCTTTCCATCAACAAACCAGATACAGCTGGCAAATGATGCGCGATTCCTTCAGTCGAAGAGTGCGCGCGGTGAGCTGCACCGAAAGCATCATTGACAAACAAATCAGCAAGTTTAGCAAATTGCTTAGCCAATTCAACATCGTTCTTCTCTTCTCCAGCATGGAAACGGACATTCTCAAGTAATAACACGTCGCCTTCATTCATTTCAGCAATTTGTGATTCCACAGCTGCGCCTACAGACTCATCTGCTTTGATCACTTTTTTGCCAAGAAGTTCAGATAGACGTTCTGCTGCTGCTGTTAAACGCAAGGACTCAACCACTTGTCCCTTAGGACGGCCCATATGACTTGCAAGAATAACTTTTGCTCCGCGTTCTACCAAGTAATTAATCGTTGGCAATGTTTCGCGAATACGTTTGTCATCTGTAATTTTACCATCTTCGAGGGGCACATTGAAATCCACACGAACAAATACCCGTTTTCCAGTTACCTCAACGTCGCGTACACTCTTCTTATTCATCTCTCGTTCCTCCACACCCATAATTTAATTTTTAATAATTAGGAATTTAAGGAATAACACTTACATTTATAAAGAGCGGAAACAAATAATTCTGTTTCCGCTCTATAATGTTGACGCCTTTTGTACTACTTAGCGATTTTAGCGAAGTATTCCAAAGTGCGAATAAGTTGTGCTGTGTATGACATTTCGTTATCGTACCAAGCAACCGTTTTAACCAATTGTTTGTCGCCAACAGTCAATACTTTAGTTTGAGTTGCATCAAACAAAGAACCGAATGTGATACCTTTGATATCAGAAGATACGATTTCGTCTTCTGTGTATCCATAAGTTTCTACATCAGAAGCAGCTTTCATTGCTGCATTGATTTCGTCAACAGTAACGTTCTTCTCAAGAACAGTTACCAATTCAGTTAATGAACCTGTTGCTACTGGAACACGTTGAGCTGCACCGTCTAATTTACCTTTAAGTTCAGGAATAACTAGGCCAATTGCTTTAGCAGCACCCGTAGTGTTAGGGATGATGTTCTCAGCCGCTGCACGAGCACGACGGAAGTCACCTTTCGCATGTGGAGCATCCAATGTGTTTTGGTCACCAGTGTAAGCGTGGATTGTTGTCATCAAGCCTTCAACAATGCCGTAGCTGTCTTGCAATACTTTTGCCATTGGAGCAAGGCAGTTCGTTGTGCAAGAAGCACCGGAGATAACAGTTTCAGTACCATCAAGAATTTCATGGTTTACATTGTAAACGATCGTTTTCATGTCGCCAGTAGCTGGAGCGGAAATAACGACTTTTTTAGCGCCGCCTTTCAAATGCTTCTCAGCTGCTTCTTTAGTAGTGAAGAATCCAGTACATTCAAGAACGATGTCTACACCAAGATCTCCCCATGGCAATTCTTCAGGGTTACGGTTAGCAAGAACCTTAACTTCTTTACCATTTACTTTGAAGAATCCGTCATGTACTTCAACGTCACCGTCGAAACGTCCTTGAGTCGTATCATATTTCAACAAATGTGCTAACATTTTAGCATCAGTCAAGTCATTAATTGCTACTACTTCGATACCTTCCACAGCTTGAATACGGCGGAAAGCAAGGCGTCCAATACGTCCAAAACCATTAATACCAACTTTTACTGTCATTAAATTAGTCCTCCTAGAGTTCGTTTTTATTTATTCAAAACAGACGATTAGGTCTGTCGTGACAACATAGATTAAATATTATAAAAGTTTAGTTATTCCAAATTAATTAGTAGGGATCGTTTATCGATCTCTTTTTCAATTTCTAGCGCTGCGGCTTCATCTGTAACTAGGATATCCTCTTTACCGAACTGAAGAACCGCATGAATAGCTCTACCCTTACTTTTCCCGCCTGCAATCCCGATCACCACTTCAGTCTGCATAATATCTTCCAGTCGTAATCCCAATGTTAGCATCCTATGAACCATGGAGCCATTCTCGTTAAAATAATAACCGAAAGATTCTGCAACCGCGCCTTCTGCTTGGATCGTCTGTATCGTTACAGGGTCCAGATTTCTTCGGCGGGTCATTTCCATGGCGTCACCTATGCCGTGCACGATGATCCGTGACTGTCTGATTGTCTGCACAATCTCTTGAATGTTGCGATCTTGGACGAGCGATTGATAAGCATCATCGCTGAGCAGATCAGGTACATGTAACAACCGGTATTGTGCTCCTACTCTCTTCGCCATTGTTGAGGCAATCGTATTCGCTTGAAATTCCATACTCTCTCCAAGCCCCCCGCGGGCGGGTACGAACCAAGTTCCTTTAACAAGTGCAGAAGAAGGACAAGTGAGTTGTTCTGCCATTTCGGCTAATGTTGAACCCCCTGTAACAGCAATAATATCTTCATTACCCATGACGCTCAGCAAAGCTTTCGCGCCCGCACGTCCTAGCTCTCGCTTGGCGAACGACGATGACTCACAATCACCAGGTACAATGACCACTTTACGCAATCCGTAGGTTTGACGAATCTTATCCTCTAAATCTGTTAGTCCAAAAAGATTCTTAGCAATGGGCTCCATGAGTTCTAGCAGTTTCCTACCTGAATCATTAATCCTCATTCCCATACTCTCAATCTCAATGAGACCTTGCGATTTCAGAAGATCTGTCTCCGCACGCAACACGCGTTCTGTCATATGAAGCGAAGTTGCGAGTGTCCTACGACCGATCGTATCAAACAACATGATCTGCTGAAGAATGGTGTACCTTGTCTTGAGAATTTCCATGAGGTCAGGCAGAAGCTGCTTTTGTATTTCTAATATCGTTCGCATGCTTTCCACCCCTGCAACTTTCTTCTCACTTTCTCATTGGTCTTAAAATGTCCCGGGTAAACTTTTTAAGTCCCACTATTATTCTAACCAAATTTCGCGTCTCTTGCAAGTAGTCTTTGTGTATAATTTACAGGAGATGTTCTTCTTATACATTTAGTATTCTTCAGGCTATCCTAAGCTAAAAAATACTGAATACTCTTGCTATTCTGTTGTAGATATCATATAATAATTTGTGCTATCAATTTTGCGCCCGTGGTCAAATGGATATGACGTAGGCCTCCGAAGCCTGAGATCGAGGTTCAATTCCTCGCGGGCGCACCATTCTTTACATTTTTTAATACATAGCTTCTACTTATATGTATAACCAAACCAACAAAAGCCAATCATGGCTCTTTTTTTTACCTATAAGTTTGACTTTCTTTGACTTTTTGTTTTAAATTGTTTATTATGTGGTAATTAAGGCAATTGTTTAAGTAAGAAAGTCAATATTTGAACCAATTTAAGGGAGGTTTTTCACTTGGGTTATGTACCTATGGTTGTAGAACAGAGCAGTCGCGGAGAACGTGCATATGATATCTATTCCAGATTGCTGAAGGATCGCATTATTTTCTTGGGTTCAGAAGTCAACGATGTAGTGGCTAACTCCATTATTGCACAAATGCTGTTCTTGGCTGCCGAAGAGCCTGACAAAGATATTCACTTATATGTTAATAGCCCCGGGGGATCGATTACAGCGGGTATGGCAATATTCGATACAATGCAATATATCAAACCGGATGTATCCACTATTTGTGTAGGTATGGCTGCTTCTATGGGAGCATTCCTGTTAAACGCTGGTGCGATTGGCAAACGCTTCGCATTGCCAAACAGTGAGATCATGATTCACCAACCTTTGGGTGGTGCACAAGGTCAAGCATCCGATATCGAAATTCGTGCTCGCCGTATTCTCAAGATGCGCGATAAGTTGAACCGTATATTATCCGAACGTACAGGACAACCGCTAGAGCGTATTGAGAAAGATACAGATCGTGACTACTTCATGAGTGCTACAGATGCAGCAACCTACGGTATTATTGATAAAGTGATTGAGAAGACTTTACCAACAGGCATTTAATAAATAGATAGACATAAGACAACCCCCTTGCTCTGAAATTTCAGAAGCAAGGGGGTTGTCTTATAAATCAGTATATTTTATTTATAACTTTTGAATGGGTCTGTACCTTTAGGTAACAACTGATCGAATGGATACGCAAACGTAGGGATACCTACAGCATAGTCTGTATATTCATACTGTTGGAAGAAAAATAACATTCCGTTTTCACTTACGTTGAAATCAGGATTAGCACGTAATGCTTTAAATCCACCCAAGTAACCCTCATGGGCCTTTAGTTTCTTAGCTAAGTCTTTATTCAGCATGGTTCTGTAGGTTGGATTACTCTTCTTCAACAAATCATTCGCTGTTAGTAACTTTCCATCTTTTAATGAGAACGTGAAACCTGTACGAATAGTTCCACCATGTGCTCCACCTGTATTTCCATATTGATCAACTACAAGACTCAGTACACCATTTCGATTGTACGTCACCATGTAGTTCTGAATATACTGATAAGCATGCTCTATCGAGTCATCTCTATTATTAGCTTCTTTAATAGACTCTTCGTTGAACTTCTTCATATGCTGTTCCAGTACGTTATTGATCACATTCTCAGCATCAGAATTTACAAGCCCACTGACTTTAGGATAATGGAGAAGGTATACTGCATCTGACGTTGCTTTCTCTAATGTCTCCGTCTTGATGGTGATCGGATTGAGTATACGTTTGCTTATATTCAGCGTCTTCGTAGAAGGGTCCCAAGCACCCTGATATCCTAAATAATCATTCATTAATTTGAAGGGAACATAGATTCTGCCGTTGATATTCTTGACTTCATACTCATACAAGTAATAATTGTTAATGTTCGTGTTCACACCATGCTGTGATACTTCCATATTAAGCTGTGTATATCCACTGCCAATGCTGTATGTTCTTGTTCCTGGGTTATAACTTAAAGGGAGTCCTAATTGATCTCTTAACACGGTTAAAGGAATCAACGTGTTGCCTTCGCTCATTAACCCTTTTTGAGACAATTTAGTTCCCTTCCATTTCAATGCCACCGGGGTTTGCTGAACCGTATTCTTGATATTTCCTGCTGCCAATACGGATGCCTCTCCTGTAAATCCAGAACTTGCAATAAGAATGCCTGCTGCCATTGCCGCAGCACTCCACTTCATAACCTTATTCACATAGATCACGCCTTCCAATATTATCTATATAACTCTCTATATTATATCGAGGGAGATTTTAAATAAGGTTACAATCCCGGTTACATTATTGAAGCAAATTATGACTCATTTACTGGGCGATCGTGGTATCCTTTGTCATCATAAGGTTGTAATTTATCGAGCCACATTTGCTGCATAAGTTGGAGTTCATCCTTGTATTTCTTAACAGATGGATGATTCACCGGTACATTAACAGGGACCATACCCATAAGAGATTCCCCCTCTGCAAGCTTGATCTCATCAAGTATATCTAGTCTGAACGCATTCTCGCCATAGGCATTCCATTCCTCTTGCAATCCGGTTATACTGTGTAGTCCTGTATTAAGCAGGAATGTTTCTTTATTCAACGCTCCATGCAAATTATAGCTACTCCCAATAAAAATCTTACTATTCTCCATGTTGCAAATTTGATAAATCCCCATTCGCCGCGGACGTTGCTGGTATTCAGCCACTAACTCTTTTCTTCTTTGATGGTCCATTTGCCTACTTCCCTTCTCTCCAGCTTTAGTATGATTCAGGCTACCCTTTAACCCAATAACAACTTCCATCAGGAAACCGATCCATAAATCCATATTCAATTAAAAAACGTCTTAGCGTCACATAATCGTGGAATCGTTCCTTTAAGATCTCATTGACCTCTTTCTCTGTATATTGTTTCTGTTTATCAAAACTTTGAATAAGTTGCCGCAGAATAACAACCTTACGCTTTTCTTTCTTCGGGAATTCAGACAAAGGTCCTGTGGGTCCCTGTTTGAAATAGGCCCGAACGATCTCCTCATTCTCTTCCTCGGTAATCTGATGACGTTCATCTAACCAAGAATTCGATTGTTGAAATTGAATAAATCGACTTTGATTGATTGATTTCTCCTCTACAAGCTCCATGATCGAGAGAAAGACTTTAGCCTGCTTCATCTTCTCCCGTAGAGTAAATCTGTGATTCCGTATCGTCGATGTGCTTCCCCCATCCAATTCCCTAACAATTTCATTATCGTTCAGACCCATCTGGAACATATTTAACAGCGTTCGTTGCAGCTCTGTGAGTCCTGATATCTTTTTATCTAGTCCTAGCAAAAAGTCCAACATCGAGATATGATCACTTGCCACATGACGACGAACATACTTCTCCGCTTCGTAGAATACATCTTCAGCCTGATAAATAACCCCCTTCTCATACCTCTTACCACACACAAGACAAATGTATGCCTCCATCTCTTGATCAAATACATATCCTTGTTTAATTTCTGCGATAGTAGCATTCCAGAATAGTTCAGCTAACACACTCATATAGACAACTCCTATTTTCGTTTGCTTAATAATAGATATTTTATAATATTGTTTGGTTAAAATCAACCACTACGTCTTCAACCTCCATAATATTGATATATCTATAACCTAAAAACCCCTACTCATCTAGAGTAGGGGCCGTACATTGTCACATTATGATATGCTTTTATTTAGAACATGGAGGTAAGTTATTCCCGGCCACTCTTAAGTTCCGTCCAATATCGATCATAGATTTGAAGCGCACTTCCTACATCACTTAGCCATTCAGTACGACTTAGCTCTTCTTCACTAAGATTAATCATATGATTGTTACGATACTCTTCACTATGGAATTCCATAGCTTTAACATTGGGGTCACTATAACCTATAGATTCATAATTTTTAGCGCTAACTTCAGGCTCTAGCATATAATTGATGAATTTCTCGGCTAATTCCTTGTTCTTAGCACCCTTAGGGATCGCATAGTTATCCGAGAAAATAGTAGCTCCCTCTTTCGGAACGATATAGGCGATATCTGGATTATCCTTAACGATAAACGCTGCATCTCCAGACCATACTGTACTGATCCAGCCTTCTTCTTGAATCATCTTCTGCTTAATCGTGTCTGTATCAAATGCCAGGACACTTGGCAGCAGTTTCTTCAAATCATCAACGGCCAATTTAATCTCAGTCTCATCTGTAGAACCATTGGAGTACCCTAATTTCTTTAGAGCCATACCAATCACTTCGCGATTGTCATCTAATAGGAGTACCTTCCCTTTATAAGCAGGGTTCCATAAGTCTTCCCAACTATCAATAGAGTCTTTCACGTACTTCTTATTGTAAGCAATCCCCGTCACACCAGACATATATACAACAGAATACTTATTATCTGGATCATACTTCGGATCTTTGAATGGTTCAGCGATATTATCAAAATTAGGAATATTACTCTTATCCAGCGGTTCGAGTAAGCTATTCTTAATCATTGTCTCCACCATATAGTCTGAAGGCTGAATGAGGTCATACCCACCACCCCCTGCCTTAATTTTGGCCAGAAGGTCCTCATTATTCGCATAAATATCATATGTGATATCTACATCGAATTTATCTTCAAAATCCTTTATAACCGTCTCATCAAAATTGTCTGCCCAGCTATAAATATGCAGCGTCTCCTTAGAAGAACAGCCACTTAGAAGGGATAATGCCAGAACTCCTGCAATCAGCAGGCCCGTAAAGCTTGTCTTTCTCACAGTTACGTATCGCCTCTCTTTCATCATACAAGTTATTGTAAAATAAATCTTAGTTCAATCTAACTAGCTCAACACCAATATAAGTATTCGAAAAATGTATAGTGTTAAATTAGAGCCATCTAGATAGGTAGCATCTTATGTTTCTTTTGTCCTTTACCACGATTGAGTACATATTGCGCTAACAGTATTAATGTAATACTCACTAATATAAGTATCGTACACAATGCATTGATTTCAGGAGAAACGCCCCGCTTTACTTGTCCATAAATATAAATAGGAAGCGTTGTAGAACTTGGTCCTGCCACGAAGAAACTAACCATGAAATCATCAAGTGAAAGGGTAAAAGCTATTAATGCTCCTGAAATAATTCCTGGCGAGATTTGTGGAAAGGTCACATAGCGAAACGTTTGCCATCCTGTAGCACCAAGATCCTGTGCAGCTTCTTCAAGCTGTCTACCCATTCCTGACAATCGAGCGTTCACGACCACATAGACATAAGACATGCTAAAAGTAATATGGGCGATGATCACCGTAGCCTTACCTAACGAAATGTTAAGCTGACTGAACAAAACCAACAGCGATAACCCCATAATAATGTCTGGAATAATAACAGGCATATACAGAACCCCATTCATAGGATTCTTCCATCGTTTCCCTAAATCCCGCAAGGTAAGTGCTGCAATCGTCCCCAAGAGAGTCGCGACTACAGTAGAAGTCACAGCAACAATAAGACTGTTTACCAAAGCTTCCATCACATGGCGATCCTTCAGAAGTGAGGAATACCAATCTAAAGTGAATCCCTTCCAATCTCCACTTAACCTCGTATTATTGAAGGAATAGACGATAACTAACACTATGGGTACATAGATGAATATCATCATCAATAATGAATGAAGGCCTAGAAGAGGGTGGCTTCTCTTATTCATGAGTTCCCCTCCTTTAATCGTTCATGACGAGACTGCATCGCCCGGTTAAATAACATTATGAGCACAAGCGAAGTCAGTATAAATATAACAGATAACGCCGACCCAAACGGCCAGTTACGAGCTCCGAGAAACTGGGATTGTATGATGTTACTAATCATCGAAGATTTGGAGCCCCCAAGGATATCTGTCACGACGAACATCCCTGCTGTAGATACAAATACAAGCACTGATCCCGTCATTATACCCGACTTACTCTGGGGTAATGTAATATGCCAGAACGCCTTCCAACGACTTGCTCCTAAATCACTCGCAGCTTCAAGTTGACGCTTATCGATCTGCTCAATAGCCACATACAACGGCAATACCATGAAGGGAATGAAGTTATATACCATACCCAGCAGTACCGCACCCTTGGTATACAGCATTTGCAGCGGTTCATCAATCCATCCAAAATTTAGAAGTAGACTATTGACGACCCCTTGTGTACGCAGCAAGAGCACCCATGCATATGTCCGTATGAGAAAGTTAATCCAGAACGGAACGGTAATAAGAATAAGTCCCCAATTCTGTATTCGAGGGCTTGCTCCCGCAATATAATACGCTAGTGGATAGCTGACCAACAGACAAATGAGAGTGGTCAAGACCGATAAGACAATCGTATCCCAATAAATTCCTAGGTACAATGAATCCCAAAAGGTAATATATCCATCCAAGCTAAATGAATAAACAACATTGCCTAGTGTATCGCGCTGCATAAAAGACATGACCAACACAATCAGCATAGGAACGATTAAGAAGAGGCCAAGCCATAATACGACGGGTGAGATCAACCATTTCACTTTTTTCATGACTTGATCACCACCTCATCTTTGGCGTGCCAGCTCACCCCAATTCGTTCACCCACTTGCCATTGCTGTTCATCAGCTATATTCAGGACAATAGTCACCGTCATTGATTGTTGTTGTGGTTCATTCATCTCACTATCCAGCCGAACGATTAGTTTATGTACATTTCCCATGTACAGAACGTCCTCTATCATACCGAGCTTCTTCGCACCCAGTTCACTCTTCTGCGCGAATAATTTCTCAGGGCGAACAGCTACAAGACCTTCGTCAGAAGCGAAAATATTATTCTCTCCTACAAAGGTTGCTGCAAACAGAGTTTGCGGCGTCTCATAAATATCTCTAGGGGATCCAATCTGTTCAACTTGACCATTATTCATGATTACAATACGATCAGACATCATCATCGCTTCTTCTTGATCGTGTGTTACGTAGACAAAAGTAATACCCAGCGTTCGTTGTAAATGCTTAAGCTCGGATTGTAAATTTTTACGCAGTTGTAGATCCAGTGCTCCAAGTGGCTCATCCAACAGTAGCACCTTTGGTTTATTCACTATAGCCCTAGCAATCGCTACACGTTGCTGCTGGCCTCCCGAGAGTTGATGAGGATATCGGTTCGTCAGAGCCGTTAGTTGCGTCATTGCAACTGCCTCTGCGATCCGCTCCTTTTGTTGTTCCTTTGGTAATTTTTTCATTTTAAGTCCAAAAGCAATATTGTCTTCAACCGTCATATGTGGAAACAGGGCGTAATGCTGAAACACCAAATTTAGATCCCGCTGATTAGGCGAAAGTTGGGTTACATTCTTACCTGCTAGAATAATCTCACCTTGGGTTGGTTGTTCAAATCCCGCGATCATGCGGAGAATTGTAGTTTTACCACAGCCACTTGGACCTAATAAAGTTAGGAATTCCCCTTCTTTAATAGCTAGTGTCAGTGGATGCACCACATCTTGCCCTTCAAACTTCTTCTCTATACGGACAAGTTCAATCATATGCACCATCCCCCTATCATTCATAGTATGCTCACTTCACCCCATGAACATATACAAATTTTCGCATATTCACTATATCGTTTTTTCCCCGATGACACAACATGTTTCGACAAGGAACTATAAACAACAGTGCTCATATTACAAAAATGTGATCATTGACAAACACAAGAAAAACTGTTTTCTCTGGACTAAGCATGTCCAGAGAAAACAGTTCTCAACGTTTATGCGCTATGATGAGAGAATAACTTCCAACTATTTCAATTCGTATTGAACGCTTAACTGTGTTGAAACTTTTATTTCACCTGCCTCAACTTCTGTAGCACCACTTGCCGTATCCATCGCCTTATACGCTGAGAGCTGTTCATGGTACACAACTGGATTGCTGGCGTCTCCTTGACTTACGACTAGAACCGTACCTAACTGGCGTTTAGCCGCTTTCGCTATGGAACCCGCCTTTATTTCCGCATTAGCCATGGCTTTCTCAATGACTTGTGTCTCATATTGGTCACGATTCTCAACCGAGAACTGTACGTTATTTATGTTGTTAGCACCAGCGTTTGAAGCCGCATCAAGTAACTGGCCTAATTTGGAAAGATCACGATAACTCACGGTAAGAACATGATTAGCGGTGTATCCTTTAATCTTCTGGCCTTCTTTGTCCGAGTAGGTATAGTTAGGCTGCACATAGAATTGTGACGTTTTTATATCTTTATCCGCAATTGCCCAACTATCCTTTAGAAGTTTGTTCAGCTTGAGCATGATTGCTGCATTCGCTTTCTGGGCAGCTTGAGCTGTATCTGCTTCTATATTGACACCTATTGATAAATAAGCAATATCTGGAGTAACCGAGATTTCACCTTTTCCTACTACATTAACAACGTTGCGCTGAACACCCACCTCCGCAGCATATGCCTTAGATGCTAAACCGAATGAACCATTCAATCCCGTAGCCCCTACTAATAATGCACCTACAACCAATACAGAACTTACCTTCTTTACTAAACCTTGCATAAAAATCTCCTCCTCATTGTTATGTACCCTATAGACGAAGCAAATTGGAAAATGTTGCACCCATTGTCCGAAAGAAATTTTTTTAGTTAATTAATCATATTTATCAGGTATTCTTCAGCATCCTTGACTCCCTGCAGTCTGTTCTCAGAATTAACAGATTAGGTTACTTTTGTCATTATTCCTCGGTATTCTTCTGTAATACTCAACAATTTATCCGCAGAAATCTTAATAGATTCAAATCATAGTTATTCGCGTAGATATTTTATCTCCGATAAGATGAATCGCAGTCATTAATAAGAAATATCAAATCTCACAACAACAAATAGCAGCCACTCCTCATAGGGATTAGCTGCTATTTGTTGTTAAATATTGGAGCTTTATTGATTCTCTAATTCTTCCTTACTTACCAAATTTACTAAAGCGGTTACAGCCTGTTCAGCGTCTGCACCTTCAGCACTAATATTAACTTCTGTACCCGAACTGATCGCTAGGCTCATGATTCCCATGATACTTTTAGCGTTCACTTTTTTATCATCTTTTTCCACGAAAATTTCAGACGAGTACTTATTCGCTTCTTGGACGAACAATGCTGCCGGTCTGGCATGGAGACCCGTCTTTAAACGGACAACTACCGGGTGCTTTGTCATGGAAACTTACCCCCTATATTATGAATCTAACCACTTGAAAACATTTTATATTAAGAACATTATACCATTATAGCATGAAGGACACTATAAAAAAAAACTCACCCGTTACGAATTTTCTCAGCCATCTCATCAATCTTACGAAGTCGATGATTTACGCCTGATTTACTCACTGTACCTTTAAGCATCTCGCCAACTTCCTTCAAGTTCAGATCTGGATGTGCTAGCCTAACCTCAGCAACCTCACGTAGCCTCTCTGGCAAGTTGTCCAGACCTATTTCTCTCTGTAGTAGCCTGATGTTATCGATCTGCCGGACAGCAGCACCAATGGTTTTGTTAAGATTCGCAGTCTCACAGTTCACGATACGATTGACAGAGTTCCTCATATCACGCATAATCCGCACATCCTCGAACTTGAATAATGATTGATGTGCACCGATCAAGCTAAGAAATTCAATAATCTTCTCGCCTTCCTTGATATAAAGAACGAAACCTTTCTTACGCTCAATGAAACGGGCGTTAAGTCTAAACTCGTTGGCTAAATTTACAAGAGCCCTACAGTGATCCTCATACATAGAAGAAATCTCCAAGTGGTAGGAAGATCCCTCTGGATTATTAACAGAACCGCCGGCCATAAATGCCCCGCGAAGGTAAGCCCTCTTACAACAATTTTTACGGATGAGTTCGGGGTTAATGTCGGGTGTGAAATTAAAGCCTTCCGAGACGATACTTAGCTCTTTCAGCATTTCCTGAACTCCGCCTGGTATACGTACAATATAGACGTTATTTTTTTTCAATCTCATTTTTTTGCGTACGAGTAATTCAGTCGGCGCTTGGAAATACTTCTTAATCAAGCTATAAATTCGTCTTGCAATGGCCGCATTCTCTGTAGAAATATCTAGAATAACCTTTTTATTTGAGAGCTGAACCGCACCATTCATACGGATCAATGCCGACAATTCGGCTTTCTCACAGCATGGCTGTCCTTCAATCATCGTCAATTCTTTCTTTGTCTGTGCTGCAAATGACAAAGGACTCACCTCTCTCGTAAAATCCAATTTTGCACAAGTTGATAAATGTGCTGGCTCAGTTTATCGGCATCATGTCGCAAATAGGTCCGGAATAGGACTAGCGTATCTGCAATCACCTTGTAGCCGTGTCCAGTCACTTCATCCCAGTCTAATTGGACGGGCTTAGCTCCCTTTTCGGCATATTTATCTTGTACCTGTATCGGGATTTCACCGTTATTAACAATAACATAATCAAATAGCTGCGTACCAATATGATCATAAACTGCCTTTAGGTGATCACTTACCGTATAATTATCCGTCTCACCCGGCTGAGTCATCACATTACAGATAAAAATTTTGATCGCTTCAGAGGCACAGACGGCTTCTGCTAGCTTAGGTACTAGTAAATTAGGCAGAATACTCGTATAGAGGCTTCCCGGCCCGATTAAGATTGCATCTGCTTGAGAGATGGCTTCAACAGCTTCTGGCAACGGCTCTACGCTAGCTGGATCTAGAAAAACGCGTTTAATTCTTTTGCCGGCTTCTGGAATCTTGGACTCACCACTAACAATGCTTCCATCTTCCATCTCCGCATGAAGTGTGACAGCTACATCAGCCGCAGGTAATACCTGACCGCGGACAGCTAGCACCTTGCTTAGCTCTCTCACCGCAGTCACGAAGTCACCTGTGATATCCGTCATACCAGCTAAGATAAGATTACCTAGACTATGCCCTGCGAGCCCTGAGCCACTACTGAAACGATAACTCAACATTTCCGACAACAGAGGTTCAACATCAGCAAGCGCAGTAATGACATTACGAATGTCCCCTGGAGGCGGCATCTGTAGCTCACTACGCAAAATGCCTGAGCTTCCCCCATCATCTGCTACTGTGACAATAGCCGTAATATCAAGCGGCTTCTCCTTCAGACCACGTAGCATGACAGACAATCCTGTGCCTCCGCCCATGACAACAATCCGTGGACGCTTTCCTATTTGTTCAACCACTTTCATCATTTCACCTCATTAATGCCGATCACGATCGGAATCACGGTGACTGACCGAGACCGATTCTGTTTCACTGGCTCCAAGCATCTTACCCAGATATTCCGATATGGCTACCGAACGGTGTTTTCCTCCCGTACAACCAATACCGATAATGACCTGACTCTTGCCTTCTTTATGGTACTGGGGTAACAAGAAATACAGCATATCTAATAGCTTCGTCAGAAAGGATTGTGTTTCTGGCCACTTCATAACATAATCATACACATCATTGTCTTGACCTGTGCGTGGTCTTAGATGATCAACATAATGTGGATTAGGCAAAAAGCGAACATCGAATACTAAATCAGCATCAATGGGAATACCGTATTTGAAACCAAACGAAGTAATATTAACAGATAATGTATTTCTCTCTAGATGAGAAAACCGAGAAACAATCTTTTCCTTCAATTGACCCGGCTTCATATTACTAGTATCGATTAATTGTGTCGCTGAATTCTTAAGCTCCTCTAACATTTGACGCTCTAATCGAATACCATCTAACGGCATGCCCTCAGGTGCAAGTGGATGACGTCTACGGCTTTCCTTATAACGCTGTACAAGAACAGAATCCGTAGCATCTAGAAACAGAATTTCACATCCCATTGTGAACCGCTCTCTGACATATTGCAGCGATTCGGATAACGCAGTGAAGAATTCGCGGCCTCTCAAGTCAATCACTAGTGCTACTTTAGCGATTTTACCATTAGATTGTTCAATGAGTTCCGCAAACTTAGGGATGAGTACTGGTGGTAAATTATCTACACAAAAAAAACCAAGATCCTCTAGGCTCTGTACAGCCAGTGTCTTACCTGCTCCAGACATACCTGTAATAATAATCAAGGTGGCCATGGCCGACGCATTATTGTCGCCTTCAGGCATCAGCTTTCCCTCCCTTGGGTATTGAGTTTAGCAAGCCATTAACTCGTTATATCAAACAGGACAACTCCTATGAACGAAGAAGTAATCCGGCAGCTCCGACAATTCCAGCATCGTTACCAAGTTGAGCTGGTAGAATTGATACTCCACGTTGAAGTGGTTCCGGAGTATATTTCGCATATACTTCGCGAACTTCATTAAAGAGAATGTCACCTGCATTGGAAACACCACCACCGACAATAAACACCTCGGGATTCAACACTGCCCCAACGGCTGCCATGGATTTAGCCAAATAAAATGCTGCACGATTTACAATTCGAGCGGCTACCTCATCACCCGCTTTTGCTGCATCAAACACTTCTTTTGCCGCAATGTTATCAACCGTTGAAAGCGTTGTACGATCTCCACGTTCTACAGCATCTTTAGCCATACGAATAATACCCGTCGCGGAAGACACTGTCTCAACGCAGCCCATCTTACCACAGCCACATTGGATCGCTTCCAAATCAGGTACAACAGCCATATGTCCAAATTCTCCAGCCATACCAGAGAAACCTTGATAGATCTTACCGTTTATAATGATACCTCCGCCCACTCCCGTACCGAGTGTATAACAGACACAATTTTCTATCCCACGACCCGCACCACTCCAAGCTTCTCCCAGAGCAGCCACGTTAGCGTCATTATCTATTTTGACAGGCTTAGCGAAACGGCTCTCAAGGAGTTCACGAATCGGCACATCTTGAAAACCTATGTTGGGCGCAAGAACTATGATACCTTCACGGACATTGGTAAAACCAGCAACACCCGCTCCTACTCCCGCAACCTGGTCCCAGCTATATGGAGACTGTTCTACAATATGGCGCACATACTTCTCAATATTATCAATGACGACATGAACACCTTTATCGCTTTCCGTAGGTCCTCCATACGTATGAAGAAGCCGCCCTTCTCGATCACAAATCCCAACCTTAATTGCCGTACCACCTAAGTCTACTCCAACATAGATCATTTCAGACATGCTACAAGCCACCTTTTTTCTATCTAAAATAGTATTAAGCTTACGTACCCACTATAATTCAAGCCCTCTTTCTGGTCAAGAGATGTAGGTGTCACGCATTTAGTGCTAGAGCCATAGATTATCCCTTTTAGTAGAAGCTAAATACATAGAATAGGCTATGTGTAGGGCTTGGTGCCGTAAGAAGGCTATTAAGCCTCTTCACGTATCATTGTAATCACAAATTTCAACGAATTGATGACAATTGTCACCCTGAATTCATGACAGTTCTTACTAACAAGAGCATGCGTAATTTCTTATGATGAAATCAAGAACGGCATCCGTTACCGATGAGATAAGGATGGAAATTTATAGTTTCTAATATTTTTGAAATGGGAGGCATATATGAAATGACAGCTATTGTGGAAATGAAGAATGTAACTAAGACCTTTGGAAATAAAAAAGCTGTAGATAATGTTTCATTTACGATAGAGAAAGGGTCAGTAGTGGCTATTCTAGGACCGAATGGAGCGGGGAAAACAACGGCACTCTCCATGATGTTAGGTCTAATCGAACCTAGCCATGGAAGCGTTCGTGTACTAGATCACCATCCGAAGGATAGGGAAGTTCGAACAAAAATTGGAGCTATGCTGCAAGAGGTCAGTGTTATGGACGGCTTGAAGGTGCATGAACTCATTACATTGATACGTAGTTACTACCCAAGTCCACTTGATATAGAGCAACTCATTACATTAACAGGCCTGAAAAAGGAAGACTTGAACCGATTTGCCACTAAACTTTCAGGGGGTCAGAAGCGCAGGCTTGGTTTTGCACTCGCTCTCGCAGGAGATCCAGATTTGATATTTTTCGATGAGCCTACGGTTGGCTTAGACATTAACGCTCGCCGAGTGTTCTGGGAGCAAGTAAGGGAACTTGCTAATCAAGGAAAGACTATTCTATTCAGCACTCACTATCTCCAAGAAGCTGAAGATTGTGCAGATCGAATCATGCTCTTTGATCAGGGGACTATCGTAGCCGATGGAAGTCCTAACGACATTAAATCTAGACTCACCACACGCTCGGTTTCTTTCATATCCGAGGACCCACTTCTACTTAATAAGATACGTCCATTACCAATCGTCAATGATTGTTATGAGAAAATGGGTAGAATGCATGCGATTACTAAAGATACCGATGGCGTTTTGAGATTCATCTTTGAACATAACCTCGCCGTGAAGGATATTCTAGTCGAACAAGGTCGTCTGGACGATGCATTTGAACAATTAACACTACATCATGAAGAGGAGGCTATTTAACTATGAATGTATTAATCATACAGTGTAAAGCAGAAATGCTCCGAATTATCCGCAATCCTTATTTCGTATTCTGGTCTTTGGCAATGCCTATAATGTTTTATTTCATTTTCACTAAACTTGTAATTTCTAATTCCATTGATAATCCTACGTGGGCGGCTCACTATTTGATGTCAATGACTACTTTTAGTGTGATGGGTTCATCCATTATGACGCTGGGCATTCGAATCGTTCAAGAGCGAGTACACGGCTGGTCCACTTTTATGAGAATCACCCCACTGCCTGAAAGTATTTATTTCTTCTCCAAAATGTTCGGCCAGCTCGTGATGCATTTATTTTCTATCATCATTATCTTTATTGCTGGGTATCTGATTAATGGTGTTTCGTTATCTGCTACACAATGGATTGGTAGTGGTCTATGGATATTGATGGCCTCAATCCCTTTCCTAGCCATTGGCACCCTCGTGGGTACGATGAAAAGAGTAGATACAGCTAGTGGTGTTAGTAATGCGGTGTACATGATCTTGGCTATCCTTGGCGGTATGTGGTTTCCCCTTGAGACCTTCCCTACGATGCTAAGAACGATTGGTCAATGGCTTCCTTCCTACAGCTTTGGAAACGGGGCATGGGAGATTGTAAACGGAAATGCACCTCAATGGGAGAATATAATTATTCTGATAGGATATCTTGTGGTCTTTATGGTATTATCCACATATATTCGAAAAAAACAGGAAGCGGTGTAACGATCATTATGTTCGGTAAGTTTGAGGTTTTCCCCAGAAAGTTAGGCTACTTCCCTTACCTTTGGCTCCTTTATATCTCCATGCCTATTATCTATATGACGCAAGAGCAAGGTCTTAAGGCAGTATGTGGCTATATCATGATCGGTGTATTCATCTTCACTTATCGACAGCTTTATTTCGCTGAAGGGCGACCTAGCTTCTCTTATTTACTGGCTCTACAAATGCTGATTATTCTGGTACTAACCTTATTCTATAATCCTTATAATTTGTTTATGGGGTTCTTCACCTCAAATTTTATTGGTTGGCATACCGATAAATTTAAATTTAAAATCTCAATGATCGCACTAATTATCATGGAGACGCTGCCTATTATTATTAACATGAGTTACATCTCACCTATGGAATACTTATTTCTTATTCCTTTTATTATCATCATGATCGTAACACCATTCGGGGCACGTTCCATGAAAAAGTACCAATATCTTGAGCAGCAGCTAGACCAAGCCAATGAACACATCAAGCAGCTTATCAAAAGAGAAGAGCGTATGCGGATTTCAAGGGATCTTCATGATACCCTCGGCCATACGCTTTCCCTTATTACTTTAAAGAGCCAATTAGTGGAGAAATTAGTCGACAAAAATCCCACACGTGCACGGTTGGAAGTGAAAGAAATCGAACGTACCTCTAGAGCAGCTCTCAAACAAGTCCGTGAGCTAGTATCGGATATGCGTGCCGTTACTTTAACCGAAGAGCTTATTGAAGTAAAAGTTATCCTACAAAGTGCTCGTATAGGCCTTGCTGTTGAAGGGGATATCAAGCTTGCTGGCATACCGGACCTCACTCAGAATATTCTCAGTATGTGCCTAAGGGAAGCTATAACGAATATCGTAAAGCATAGCCAAGCAACAAATTGTACGATTCATATCGAACAGTTAGAAGCTAAAGTAATCCTAACCGTTCAGGATAACGGAATAGGCTGTGATGTCGACAATCACTCCCTGCAAGGCAATGGTTTGAAGGGGATGCGTGAGCGATTATCCCTTATCGAGGGATCCGTGGTGTTGTCATCCAATAAAGGCACCACCTTGACCATCACCTCACCTATTGTGATTAAAGAGGAAGAAGAGGAGATAGCATGATAAGAATCGTGATTACCGAGGATCAACGGATGCTACGTGGTGCCTTAGCTGCTCTATTAGAGTTAGAAGACGATATTGAAGTCGTTGGACAAGCTGGCGATGGACAAGAGGCTCTAACCATGATTTCCTCCCTTGAGCCTGATGTATGCTTATTAGATATAGAGATGCCCATCAAGACGGGACTTGACGTTGCAGAGCATTTGAAGCAGCAAAATTCAGCTTGCAGAGTCATCATTCTAACTACCTTTGCCCGTCCTGGATATTTCGAGCGCGCAGTCAAGGCAGACGTTCAGGGATATTTATTAAAAGACGAGCCTATTGAGAATCTGGCTGAATCGATCCGACGGGTGATGAAGGGACATCGTGAAATATCACCTGAACTTATATTCGGGGCTATGAAACAAGAGAATCCACTTAGTGTACGTGAACGGGAAATCCTTTCCCTATCTGCTGAGGGCAAATCAGCTAATGAAATCTCATTACTGCTTCATCTATCCTATGGAACGGTACGCAATTATATCTCCGAAGCTCTGAATAAGCTGGATGCCAAAAACCGTCTAGAAGGCATTCGAATCGCGGAGGAAAAAGGATGGCTATAGCGCTCGCCCTAGTGAAATAGTACAGGTATTTCTCGCAGTGTGAGAAACGTCTCTATATCAGATGTTATAGTAACCAAAAAAGGGTGGGTATCTTTTAGATACTCACCCTTTCTTGTCCATCATTTATCCTTGTACAATCCATTACGATTTACTTGTCTAGTGTTTGGCTCCAGTCATGTACCATGGAACCTTCTATGAACTTCTCAGCATCCATAGCGGCCATACAACCTGTACCCGCAGCAGAAATGGCCTGACGATATTTGTTATCCTGTACATCACCACAAGCGAATACGCCTGGAATATTCGTCTCTGTCGTACCTGGCTTCACCACAATATAACCGACATCATCTGTCGTAATTTGATTGCCTAGGAAGCTAGTGTTCGGCGTATGTCCAATCGCCACAAATACACCGTCCGCTTCAATAATTTCCTCTTGGTTGGTTTCGTTATTAAGGACTCTCACCCCTTTAACGCCCATGCCTTCAGCAACAACCTCAAGTGGTGTACGATTAAGCGCCCACAGCACCTTCTCATTGTCACGAGCGCGGTCTTGCATGATCTTGGAAGCGCGAAGCTCTTCACGACGATGCACTAGCGTTACACTAGACCCGAAACGGGTCAAGAAGCTAGCTTCCTCCATCGCTGAGTCACCGCCACCGATCACGACGATTTTTTTGCCACGGAAGAAGAACCCATCACATGTTGCACATGTGCTGACCCCACGACCGATGTTCTCTTGCTCACCCGGAATTCCAAGGTATCTAGCGGAAGCACCCGTCGAGATAATAACAGTTTCTGCCTCCAACTCGCCCATCCCTTGAACTTGTACCTTAAAAGGACGTTTGGAGAAGTCAACATTCTCTACCCAACCTGATTTGAACTCAGCTCCGAAGCGCTCAGCTTGCTTACGCATATTATCCATCAATTCTGGACCCATAATTCCATCTGGGAAACCAGGGAAATTCTCAATTTCGGTCGTTGTCGTCAATTGACCCCCTGGCTGCATACCCTCAATAACTAAAGGGTTCATGTTCGCACGTGCGAGATAAATAGCTGCCGTTAGACCTGCAGGACCTGTTCCGATAATAATCGATTTATACATATCATTAACCTCCTCAATATCGAGTAAACCTCACTCAAAATTCATTTAGCAAACTTTACCTATATATTATCATAAATATGATCTCTTTCTACCCTTCATGTGGCACACGCTATCCATACGTCTTGCATACCGACTGACAGTAGATACAGAAAGGCCATATCGCGTAGCAACTTCTTGGTACGTAATAGAGTCTCCATCAATCTTGGCACACCAGTACTCAAGCGCCGCTGACCAAGCCTCCATATGTTGAAGTTGTGGCGTATCAGGATAACTTTTACTTAGGAACTCCATCCATAAACTCTGGACATCTTGTTGCTGATTGGAACTTGAACGCCCCATCATTTCTAGTGTTTTATCAATGACTAGCTGCCAATTGCCATCCTTCTTAAGCAGGTTATCCTTCACATGTTCCACAGAAGACTCCCCTACCTCATCTAACGAGAGGATATCACCCTCTATACCCATTCCTTTCAGAACAAGCGCAGCTGCCTCTTTCAGCTCCATATCTTCACCGGGTTCCTGAAGAAAAGCTTGCAGGGCCTGCTTAACCTCATCATCAGCAATCCATGCAAATGCCTGAATGACTTGAAGTTTAGTACCTACATCTCCATGTCGAAGCGCCCAGAAGAAGGATGAGCGAATGAGAGGATTATGTTTAATCTCCTCAGTCATTTGATCGCCGTTCAATTCCCACAGTTTAAGCTGCTCCTCAAACGGAAGATGATAGTGATAACTAATCTTGGGTTGAACCGAAGTTCCCTCTTGATACTGATGTAGTTGAGATAGATAAAACTTAGGAATATCGGATTCTGGATCGAGCCTCTGAGCATATTTCCAGCATCTTTCCGCATCTACATAACGCTCACAATTAAAGGCAGCAGCAGCCGTATAATGATATAAACTCGGATCGCCATTTATATCTTCGTCTTTTAATAATCTACGGAAATGTCTATACGCTACCTCATGCTGACCTAATATTCCCATCGTCGTGGCTAATTTAAACACATGCTCCTGATGAAAAGGAATCGTAACCGCCAGTGTGCGAAGCAAAGATGCTAATTCCGCAATATCATGCTCATGCTGATAAAATATTGCCAAATTGCATAAGCCATGCAGATTACCAGGCTCTTGTTCCAGTACTTCACCTATTGTTTCCTTAGCTCTATCAAATAATCCAACATAATAATAAGCTAATGCCAGATTATTACGAGCCGATAGAAAATCAGGGTGGTTCTTCACAATTTCTTCTAAAAGTTCTACTGCTTGAGCAAATTTCCCCTCTTCAAGAAGCGCACGTGCATTCTCATGCTCTACCATGCCTTCCCTACTCTTAATTCGGTGTAATTTAGCTGGACGGTTCAGTTCATAATGGAGTAAATCCATCATTTCTTCCGCTTCCTCCAAGAATTGCCCCTCAGAGTCTTCTTCCAAATAAGTCACAAGCGCCTTCTCTGCTTCTTCAAATTGTTCCATATTCGCAAAGTTGTTCGCCATATAGTAATAGCATTCCGTCATAGCCGGATCAACATCCTTTAGAACTTGAGCAAGTACGGAATTAGATCCCGAGTAGTCACCCATTTCAGACATGATTCCTGCCATGTTGCAATGATTCACAGGATTCTCTGGTTCATACTCTACTGCTTTACCGAAATATTTCAATGCCTTGTCATAATGATTGCGATCTAGCGAGCGTACAGCTCTTTCAAAAAAGAAATTCGCATCCATATGGACAGGTATAATTTTATTGTATAGGTCTTCAGCCCGTAGTTTATCCTCATTCATTGAGCAAGGCACCTCCTCTTTTAAACCCATGACCTACAATAGTATAACACAAGTTCTAGAGTCCTTCTAAGATAGGTAGATTCACCCTCTCATTTCCAGCAATGGAGTACTAGAAACATAGAAAAGACACCGCATCCATTTAGATGCCGGAGTCTTTAAATAAGGTAGCGATAGATCCGCCTTCTATAATAATCCGAGTAGCCTGTGCCAGCATCGGCGCTACTGATAATACTTTGAATCTATCAGAGTGATGCTCCTGAAGGGCAATCGAATCCGTCACAACCACTTCTTTAATGTTAGGATGATCCAAGCGTTCAAGAGCAGATCCAGAAAAGAGCCCATGGGTAGCACATACATACGCATCTTGTGCTCCACGTTCCTTCAATCCTTCTACTACTTTAACAATCGTCGTGCCCGTATCAATCAAATCTTCAATAATGATCGGTGTTCGTCCTTCCACATCCCCAATGACATGCGTAATGACTGATTCATTGTGCGCAGGGCGCTTCTTAATCATAATTGCGAACGGAGAATCCAAGTGATTTGCTAGCTTCTCTGCCATCGATGCGCGCCCAGCATCTGGAGAGACAATGACAGGATTGCTTATATTCTTAGATCGCAAATACTCACTGATCAAGTCAAGTGCAGTTAAGTGATCGACAGGAATATTAAAAAATCCTTGAATAGCCGAAGCATGTAGATCTATCGTAATGACGCGATTAGCCCCAACTGTTGTGAGTACATCCGCGACCATCTTGGCTGATATGGGCTCACGTGGTGCAGATTTGCGTTCTTGACGAGCATAACCATAATAAGGAACAATAATATTAACCGTATGTGCAGAAGCCCTCTTAGCTGCATCAATCATCACCAGCAGTTCTACAAACATTTCATTAATAGGATGTGAGAGGGACTGCACTAGAAACACATCACAGTTACGGATGCTTTCCTCATAATGGACATAGATCTCCCCACTTTGAAAACGAGAGAGCTTAATACTGCCCAGTTCCACGCCAAGCTTCGCACATATACTCTGCGCTAGCTTTGGATTTGATGACCCGGAAAAAATGCGCATCTTGTGTTGCATGACATCCTCCTGTAATTCATAAATCTATATTTAATTATAGTATACAGGTAAATGTCAGATTTCAAAAGACACCTGAGTTCTAACTCGCCGATCGAATACCGATAGTTCCCGGTAACCGACATCCCAAAGGGCAGCGCGCGCATGATCCAGGTATTCTCCAAGCTTCCGCGGATCATGTGCATCAGAACCAATCGTAACCGGAATACCTAGACGAAATGCTTCACTTACTATTCTGCTGCTAGGGAACATCTCCTCGCACGCTTTAGATAATCCCGAAGCATTCAGTTCCATAGCTACTCCACTCTTCCGTATCGCTCTCAGCGTAGCATCTTCCATATCTGTGACTTCTGTATAAGCCTCCGGTGCAGGCTTATAACCGAACCGCTTAATCACATCAACATGGCCCATAATATCGTACAATCCCGTTGCCGCGGCTTTCTGAACAGCATCATAGTACCGCTTATATACAGCCAAAATATCCTGTCCATCCCAATAATGTGTCTGACGATAGTCACTAATATCCCATGTCCCCAGAAAATGAACTGATCCAATGACATAATCCCAAGGGTATGCCGTTGTGATTGCTTCTATCTCGGCTTCATACCCTTCAATATAGTCGCCTTCCAGTCCCACCTTCACATCGATCTGACCTTTGTAACGATCCTTAAGAGAGAGGCATTCCTCCACATAATGAGGAAGCTCCTCCATTGGCATCGCCATTTCAGGATAATAAGTGGCTGGATCTACATGAATCAGTGGCATATGGTCCGATAGACCGATCTGAGATAATCCCATCTCTATCCCACGCTGAACATATTCCTCTAGCTCTCCAATAGCGTGACCACAGCGGACATGGTGGGTGTGATAGTCTATTTGCATCGTTCATTCCTCCCTTAATCGCGACGTGGACGTTCGTGCCGTAGACCTAGTTCCTCTAGAATCTCATCAAGGGGTAGTTTACGCTCCTCTAGTAATACAAGTAAATGATAGATCAGGTCGCTTACTTCTAGACGTAGCTCCGCATTATCTTTATTTTTAGCAGCGATAATCGCCTCTGCCGTTTCTTCTCCGACCTTTTTAAGAATTTTATCGATACCTTTTTCAAATAAATACGTTGTATAAGCACCCTCAGGCCGCTCTTTCTCACGTTCTGCAATAATCTGCTCCAGCTCAGCCAAGACCGCGAATCGGTCATCATTATTGTAACTACTAGCTTCAGGCTTCGAATCATTCAGAGCTTCGGAATCAGAGCTTGGGTCAGCAGATAAGATCACTTCATTGAAGAAACAAGTATCATTTCCTGTATGACATGCAGGTCCCTTAGGCTTAACTTGAAGTAGCAAAGTATCTCCATCACAATCATAGCGTAGTGAAACAATCTGTTGCGTATGACTAGAGGTAGCCCCCTTATGCCACAACTCTTGCCGCGAACGACTCCAAAACCACGTTTCTCCACTTTCCACCGATAGTTTCAGTGATTCACGGTTCATATACGCCATCATTAATACGTCTTTAGTAACTGCATCTTGTATAATAGCAGGCACTAGCCCAGATTCATCAAATTTGATCTGTCCTTGTATTTGTTCCAAAGACCCTACCTGATCTATTTTGTTGCTCATCGAATCTCCACTCCTTTTTGCTTTAGGTCCTGCTTCAAATCAGGTATTGTCATTTCTTTATAATGAAAAATAGTAGCTGCTAATCCCGCATCCGCTTTGCCACCTGTAAATACGTCGTAGAAATGGTCCTTTGTTCCCGCTCCACCTGATGCAATGACTGGAATACCAATCAGACCTGATACAGCAGAAGTAAGCGCTAGATCGAAGCCGTCTTTCGTGCCATCGGCATCCATACTCGTCAGTAATATTTCGCCTGCCCCTAACGATTCAGCTTCCTTAACCCACGATAAAGCTCGAATGCCAGACGGCGTACGCCCACCATGTGTGTATACTTCCCACTCGCCCCATGCCTCATTGTACTTCGCATCTACCGCTACAACGATACACTGGGATCCGAATTTCCTCGCACCTTCCGCAATCAATTGTGGATTATTTACAGCTGCTGTATTAATACCAATTTTATCTGCACCTGCGCGTAGAATCCTTCTCATATCATCAACATGAGATATGCCTCCACCTACCGTGAACGGTATCGCAATCTCACCTGCAGTCTGACGTACAACCTCCACCATCGTTGCCCGACCTTCTACCGAAGCTGAAATATCTAGAAATACAAGTTCATCTGCACCCTCTTGGTCATAAAGGGCTGCCAGTTCTACCGGATCACCCGCATCACGCAGATTAACAAAGTTAACGCCCTTCACAACCCGACCGTCCTTCACATCTAGACACGGAATGATTCGTTTAGCCAGCATGTCTCTCTTCCCCTCTACACTCATTAATAAATAACCTGCACAAATCCCAATCCACAATCCATATCTAATTTCCGGAATAATACGCTTTAGCTTCTATCGCTCACTCTAATTCTGCTGCCCTTTAACGGTCTTCACTGCCTCTGCTAGATCAATATTCCCTGTATACAGCGCTTTGCCTACAATCGCTCCTCCAACGCCTTCATGAGCGTGTGAACTTAAGCTAAGTAGATCATCCAACACTGTAACACCTCCGGATGCGATCACCGTACGACCACTACTAGCTGCAAGGGATAAAATAGCCTCTACATTCGGTCCTTGCATCATGCCATCACGTGAAATATCCGTAAAAATAAATGTCTCAGCCCCCTTGGCTGCAAGCTCCTTAGCGAGCTCTTCCGCTTTAACCTCAGAGGTATCCAACCAACCACGGGTGGCAACGTAGCCGTTACGCGCATCAATACCTATCGCTACCTTATCTCCATATCTACCCAGAACAGCTTCTGTAAAGGCACGATCCTCAATCGCTGCTGTACCGATAATCAATCTACTTACGCCAAGATCTAGTAGCCGCTTCACATCAGCAAGGGTACGAATTCCACCCCCAACTTGCACAGGGACGCTGACTTCCTTAGCAATAGCTCCAATGATCGCATCATTTACGGGATGTCCTGCTTTGGCACCATCTAGATCCACTAGATGAATAAATGATCCACCTTGTTGTTCCCATGACTTAGCGACTTGTAACGGGCTATCATTATACACCGTTTCCTGATTGTAATCGCCTTGAATCAGTCGTACACATTTACCATCACGAATATCAATAGCTGGATATATGATAAAAGAAGACATATTGTGATCCCCACTTTTCCTCGAAATTGAATACGATTTATAATTACAGCCTTTATTTCACTGGATTACCCGTAAGCTTAAGGAAATTGTGCAGTAAACTCATACCGAGCTCTCCACTCTTCTCTGGGTGGAACTGCATGCCGAATACTGAGTCTCGACCCACGATCGCAGTCACGGGCTGTCCATAATCTGTTGTTGCTAGAAGATCTGTCTTTACTTCCGGAAGAACATGATAAGAATGTACGAAGTATACATATCCTTCCGCAAGTCCCGTAAACAGCGGACTCCCCTGTTCAATGTAATCTAACTTATTCCATCCCATGTGCGGCACTTTATAATCCCCGCCAGCGAATCGAACAACTGCACCAGGTAGTATATCTAGTCCCTTGTGGCTACCGTGCTCCTCACTAGTACTGAACAACAACTGCATACCTAGGCAGATGCCTAGTAGAGGCTGATCGCCTGCTGCGACCTTCCGCACTACAGCATCGAGCGAACTCTCCTGTAATTGCGTCATAGCATCACCGAAAGCACCAACACCAGGCAAGATTACACCTTCTGCGGCGAGGATTTCGCTCTCTACACTCGTAATAAGCACCTCATATCCAAGACGCTCTACAGCTTTACTCACACTGTGCAAGTTGCCCATGCCATAATCCACAATCGCAATAGCCACGATTATAGCACTCCCTTCGTGGAGGGCACACCTGTCACACGCGGATCAATGCTAGTTGCTTCATCAAGCGCACGACCTAGCGCCTTAAATACAGCTTCAATCATGTGATGCGTGTTCTGTCCGTAGTGAACGATCACATGTAGCGTAATACGTGCTTCCAATGCGAATTTCCACAGAAATTCATGTACCAGTTCCGTCGTGAAACTTCCTACCTGCTGTGAAGGATATTCTGCCCGATATTCAAAATGCGGCCGATTGCTAATATCAATAATTACTTGCGCTAAAGCCTCATCCATCGGTACAAATACGCTAGCATAACGCTTAATTCCCTTCTTGTCGCCTAGCGCTTCTCTAAGCGTCTGTCCTAGACAGATCCCGATATCCTCCACCGTATGATGATCATCAATTTCAATATCTCCCTGCGCCTTTACAGAAAGATCGAAATGTCCGTGCTTAGTGAACAGATCCAACATATGATTCAGGAATGGAACATCCGTCTCCAGCTCCGATACACCCGTACCATCTACACCAAAAGAAAGTGAAATATTCGTCTCATTCGTTGCACGACTTACACTTGCTGTGCGCAAACTCTCATTCACATTATTGTCCATTATTAATATCCACCTTTCCTTCCTTCTGTAACCGGACCTCAATGGCCCGTGCATGACCCTCTAGTCCTTCGTGCCGAGCTAGTTCCATGATCGTCGCACCATTCTCTAGCAATGCTTCCTTACTATAATAAATCATGCTAGATTTCTTAATGAAATCATCCACATCTACAGGCGATGAGAATCTAGCTGTCCCATTAGTCGGAATAATATGATTCGGTCCAGCGAAATAATCTCCTACAGGCTCCGAGCTGTAAGGTCCTAAGAAAATAGCACCCGCATTCTCAATCTTACTGACATAAGACATCGGGTCTTCCACCATAATTTCTAGATGCTCTGGTGCTAGCCGATTCACCACTGAGATACCCTCTTCGATTGATTCTACAACAATAATAGCGCCATAGTTCACGATTGAGGAAGCTGCAATCTCTTGACGTGGCAATAATGCCAACTGACGTGTTACCTCTAACGAAACGACTTCGGCAAACGCCCGTGAAGGTGTCACAAGAATCGCTGAAGCCATCTCATCATGCTCTGCCTGAGATAACAAATCAGCTGCAACATAGACTGGACTCGCCTTCTCGTCTGCTAATACCACGATTTCGCTTGGTCCGGCAATGCTATCAATGTCTACGGCCCCATACACTTCTCGCTTAGCCAATGCAACATATATGTTACCTGGACCACATATCTTATCTACCGGTGCAATCGTCTTCGTACCATAAGCTAATGCAGCAATCGCTTGTGCTCCACCCACACGATAAATCTCGTGCACACCTGCTTCTGCTGCGGCTACAAGAATATGAGGATCAATGCCCTCTTGACCATTCGTCCCTGGTGGAGTCATCATGACAATCTCCGGTACGCCAGCTACTTGAGCTGGAATAACGTTCATCAGAACAGAAGAAGGATAAGCTGCCTTACCTCCGGGTACATATACGCCCACACGTTTAAGTGGACGGATAATTTGACCTAGAATACTGCCATCCGGCTGCAAATCCATCCAAGAGTTTCTTTTCTCACGCATATGGAAGGCTCTAATGTTGGTTGCTGCTGCTGAAATAGCCCTCACGAAAGATGGCTCAACATGCTTATAAGCCTCTTGTAACTCTTCCGCAGTTACCCGTAGTGTGGCAGCAGTCAACTTGGTCCGATCATGCTGCTCTGTATAACGAAGAAGTGCTGCATCTCCTTCAACCTTGACATCCTTTACGATAGTCTTAACAGCTTCATTCTGCTCAGGCGTACCGTAATCCACTTCCCTCTGCAAATTAAACTTTTCAACCGGTACAATTTTCATCATGTGAACTCCACCTCCGCCAAGCTTACTCTACAATGATTCACTGTTTTTCCTTATCTACTCATTTCGATTCAATTTGAGGTACTGGAAGCACCTTTTGGAGCAAATCACATAACTCTTGTATTTGCCCATTCTTCATACGATAACTAACACGATTAGCAATAAGGCGGCTTGTAATTTCAAAAATACTTATCATCTCTACCAAGCCATTATCCTTCAATGTTTGCCCCGTCTCCACCATATCCACAATTCGATCTGCCAACCCAATCAGGGGTGCTAGCTCAATAGACCCGTTCAGCTTAATAACTTCAACCTGTTGTCCTTGCTCTCGAAAATACTGTGAAGCCACATTCGGATACTTCGTAGCTACTCGTTGTTGAATTCCCGGCTGCCAATTCGGCAGACCAATAACAGACATCCGACAACGCGCAATACCTAGATCCAATAGCTCATACACGTCCTTATTCTCTTCGAGAAGCACATCCTTCCCTACAATTCCAATATCAGCTACGCCATACTCAACATAAGTAGGTACATCTACCGGCTTCGCGAGAATGAACTCCATACCCATCTCAGGCAAAGGAACGACTAGCTTTCGTGATTCATCTACTTCCAGTGGAATATCTAGTCCAGCTTTGCGGAATAAGGCTGCTGCCTTCGTATATATACGCCCCTTGGGCATGGCTACTTTTAACGTCTCAACCATTCTTTCTAACCTCCTTATCCATCTATTATCAGTCTTGCTCCCCGTTGGAGCCTAATTATTCATGTGTAACATAAGTAATGATCTCGCTATACAACTTCTTCACAGGATGCCCTACTTGAACTCCTGATTTCACATTTTCTGAATCCGAATCTATTTCTTGTTCTACATCTTGTTCTGCTTTTTGCTCAACCTGTTTACTCGAATTTAACGAATCCTGATCTGAAATTAGACGTGTCACCACCGTATACCCCGATGCCCGTAATCTAGTAGCTTCAGCAAGTCCCTCTGCGCGTTGTAATGCATCATATTGCACAAGAACAGGTAACACCTCAAGTTCATGCTTACCCTGCACACCATCTAGAATGCGATTGGTCTTTAGTGCGAACCCTGTCGCAGGAATGGACCGTCCAAATTGTTGTAAAAGATTATCATAACGTCCGCCGCTACATACTGGGAAACCCAGTTCTGAAGCATACCCTTCAAAGGTCATACCTGTGTAATAAGAGAAATCCCCAATCATCGTGAGATCAATCAACACATGTTCTGAGACACCATAGGCTTCTAACACTTCCCACACTTTACATAAGTGGACGATTGAACTCTGAGCTAGCGTATTTCCACTAAGTTGGAAGGCCTGATCACAGATTTCCTTCCCTCCACGTAGCCGTACAATTCCATCCAATATATTTTTTTGTGCATTCGGTAAATCCAATTCAAGAATCGTATTACGGAACCCCACATAATCACGGCGCAATAATCCTTCTTTAAGAGCTTCCTGAGCATCATCCTGATCTGGAACAACCTCTTGGAACAATCCATGCAAGAATCCCACATGACCCATAGCAATTTTAAAAGAGGTCACTCCCGCAGCCTTCAACGACTCAATGGCAAGCGCGACAATCTCCGCATCGGCCTCTGGGGAATCATCACCCACCAGCTCCACACCTGTCTGGAAAAACTCCGCTTCTCTACCTGCTTCTTCTTCAATTGTACGAAATACGTTCGCATGATAAGACAGTCTTAATGGGAGAGGCTCCTCTTTCAATAACGAAGATACCACACGTGCAATAGGAGCCGTCATATCTGAACGTAGCACCAGCGTAGTTCCCCGATTATTAAGCAATTTAAATAACTTACGATCTGACGTAGAACTTGCCACACCAACCGTATCATAGTATTCCATCGTTGGCGTCATAATCTGACGATATCCCCATGCTTCCATGCAATCCAACACATTACGTTCAATGGAACGTAGTTTCTTCACTGCATACGGCAGATAATCACGAACACCTACCGGTTTTTCAAACCCTTTTGGCTTAGACACTTCAGTTCACCTCGACTTAGACAACTTTATTAAAAGATTATATATCAAGAGAAGATAGGCTTTATTTAATTTAAATTACTTTAGTGCGGTAACGATCTACCATGCTACCAAAGTAAAGAATATTCGCTATCTTAACATGATTATGATGTGACGTCAATCAACATCTATCGCTTACAACGAAGCTTACGACAAATAACACCTCAGTCTCAAACTGAGGTGTTAACGATTTCGAATTCCCCATGTCATGAGGCTTATTCTGAATCATCTCTTGTGGCTGCTGGTCTCAATTCACGCAATGGATTTCCACCTACGAAGGTACCTGGCGCTACATCCTTGTGAACTACTGACCCCGCCGCCACAATAGCCCCATCACCAATGGTCACTCCGGGAAGTATCGTTGAATTGGCTCCAATCATTACATTTTCCCCAATGATCACCTCGCCCAACCGATATTCATGAATTAAGTACTCATGAGCCAGAATGGTCGTATTATAGCCAATAACTGAATTTTCTCCCACTGATATTTTTTCAGGAAAAAATACATCGACCATGACCATTAGCCCGAATGCCGTATGCTTTCCCACCTTCATACCTAACATGTGACGATAGATCCAGTTCTTCACTTGAAGAATAGGACAGTAGCGAGCTATCTGAATACATACGAAATTTTTAATCCCCTTCCAAGGACTAACGGTTCGATAAATTTGCCAAAGCGCATTCGGACCTTCCACTGGATGACGAGTAATCTTTCTCACTCTAAACCCGACTCCTGTTCCACAAGAGAATATAAATCGCTCATCGCATGCAACATGTGGTCTGGTTCATACTTCTTAAGCTCATCTTCACCCTTTAGTGACCATGCTACACCTGCCGATAACACTCCAGCTGCCTTTGCTGCCTGAATATCTACAGGGCTATCCCCAACCATCAAGGTTTTAAGTGGATCTGCCCCAAGCTCCTTCACTGCCTTGAGTACAGGTTCTGGATGAGGCTTAGGGTTCTTAACATCAATCACCGTTACAACTGAATCCATATATTCCAACAAGCCAAACATTTCAAGTACTTTCAATGTACCTGGTCTATTCTTCGTAGTGACCACACCCATATGAATTCCTCGTCCATGAAGTGATTGAATGACTTCAATCACTTGGGGAAAAGGATGTACCATCTCATCATGATAGATATCGTTATATGTCCGATATGACTGGATTAAAGGCATAACATCATCTTGACCCGAGAAGATTTGGAGCTGTCGCTCCAACGTCAATCCCATCTTAGGTATGATTTGTTCTCTTGTGAGTGGAGACAGTCCTTGAACTTCCAGTACATTCATAAAAGATGAAATTATTAATTCATTCGTATCGATAATCGTGCCATCAAGATCAAATAGTATCGTATCAATCATGCCTTTACTCCTTCTTGTTCTCCGCTGGATGTCCCACCTCATGCACTCGTGGTTGGGTAGAAACTTCTTCGTTCTTAACCTTCTTTGGCGCTGTAAGAGGCGCTTCTGGCATTGTATCTGGCGTTACTTTCGTAGACACAACAGGATCGAGATAACGAACTTCTGCTCGCCCAGTTACACGGCGTACAACAATCAGTATGATCGCAAACACAATTATAAGTAGAGATAACAATTGAGAAATCCTCACATTGCCATAAGACGGATCTAAATGCCCAACCTCAAATCCTAGACTTTGCATTGGACTCCATAAGCCATTAACTAGAGAAACAATCCATTGTTGACCTTGGTAAGCTAGACTATCTGTACGTAGTCCTTCGATAAAGAAGCGCCCAATAGAATACCATACGAAATATGCAATAATCATTTCACCAGCACGCAGAAACTTTTGACGTCTCAACACAAGTAGCAAACCAAGTCCTACAAGGTTCCACAAAGATTCATATAAAAATGCCGGGTGATGAAACACTCCTTGAACACTCATTTGATTCACAATGAAATCAGGTAAATGCAGACTATTACGTAAAAAGGATTCCTCGACCGGTCCACCATAAGCCTCTTGGTTTACGAAGTTACCCCAGCGTCCAATGATTTGACCCACAATCAGTCCTGGAGCACAAATATCAAGAATTCTCCAAAATTTATATCCTTTATAACGGCTATATACATATCCGCATATCATCGCTCCAATTAATGCGCCATAAATCGCAATACCACCGTTCCATATTTTGAAGACATCCCAGAAATTATCTTTGTAATCATCCCATTTGAACGCTACGAAATAAATACGTGCACAGATAATCGATGAAGGAACTCCAAACAATAGAAGATCCATAAATACTTCAGACGGAATTCCAAATCTACGACCTTCTCTAATGGCAAACATAAGGCCTATCAAAGCACCTAATCCCAAAATTAGACCATACCAGTGAACATCTAGTGATCCAATCGAAATTGCGATAGGATTCAATAACAATGTCGCCATCTCTATTCCTCACCCCTAATCTAAATCGTCGTTATCTTCTGCAATCGTCGCCGTTAATTTATTCGTGAACTGCAGTGCCGCATTGAACCCCATTTGTTTCAAGCGATAGTTCATAGCTGCCACTTCAATAATAACTGCAAGGTTACGTCCTGGCCGAACAGGTATCGTCACCAATGGAACATCGGTATCAATAATTCTTGTTGTCTCTTCATCAAGACCCAGACGATCATATTGCTTATCTTGTTGCCAAGCTTCTAATCTTACGACTAGCGTAATCCGTTTATTGTTACGGATGGCACCTGCACCAAATAGGGTCATTACATTAATAATACCAACCCCACGAATTTCAAGAAGATGACGAATCAATTCAGGCGCTGTACCATGAAGTTGATTATCTGAGGTCTGCCGAATTTCCACTGCATCATCGGCAATAAGCCTATGTCCTCTTTTGACCAATTCTAGCGCTGTCTCACTCTTACCTATGCCACTTGAACCCGTTATTAGCATACCCACACCATTAACATCACACAATACACCATGTATGGTTGCCGTCGGTGCCAACTTCTTCTCTAGGAAGCCCGTAATTCGGCTGGAAAGTGTGGTTGTTGCCATATTACTACGAAGGACAGCTATATTATTCTGAATACTAACATCTATTAACTCCTGAGGAACTTCCAATGATCGAGTGACAACAATACATGGCGTTACATCCGTACAGAGTTTCACCATTCGTTCTCTTCTATCTTCAGCAGGTAGCATTGCAAAAAAAGCCAACTCCGTCTTACCGAATAATTGCACTCGCTCTTGAGGATGATATTCGAAGTAGCCTGCCATTTCCAATCCAGGTCGATTCAAATCATCAACCGTAATCACACGCTTGAGACCTTCCTCACCCGAAATGACTTCCAACTGAAATTGTTGAACTAGTTCAGATACCTTTACCTTTTTAGCCATTTCAATTCTCCCTTTCGTCCAACTTCCCTATGTATACCGAGGCCGAGACTTATGGACCTATTCAAGACTTTTCCATTGTAACCATCGTAAATGAAATCGCTATCGAATGCAATCTCAGCTTACATAAGATGAGCAGATATAAATACCAAAAAACCGCCAAATTGGCGGTCTTGGTATTATAGTAATTAATAAATGATATTAGTCTGCAATTAGAACGTTAAGTTCGGATTCCTTATCGAAGATATGAATTTTGTTCATATCAATTGCTAAGCGAACTGAGCTACCATCACGAATTGTAGAACGTCCATCTACACGAGCGATTACTGTATCATTACCTAATCCACTCAAGTATATCTGCATTTCATGTCCAAGGTTCTCAGTAACGTCTACATTAGATGTAAAGATCGTATTTGGAGATGCTTCTAAGAATACTGGCTCTTCATGAATATCTTCAGGACGAATGCCCATGATAACTTCTTTACCAACCAAGCCTTTACTCTTCAAGACTTGAGCTTTGCCACCAGGAACTTCTACATCCAATCCATTTGCACGGAATCTAACAGCTCCGTTTGACTCGCTAAGTGTACCGTTTATAAAGTTCATTGTAGGAGATCCAATAAAACCTGCTACGAAAAGATTAGTTGGGTTATTGTATAGCTCTTCTGGAGAAGCTGCTTGTTGAATGATACCATCATACATAACTACGATACGGTCACCCATTGTCATAGCTTCTGTTTGGTCATGCGTTACATAGATACAAGTAGTCTCAAGACGTTTTACAAGCTTCGTGATTTCTGCACGCATTTGACCACGTAGTTTTGCATCCAAGTTAGAAAGAGGCTCATCCATCAAGAATACTTGTGGATCCCGTACGATAGCGCGTCCCAAAGCGACACGTTGACGTTGACCACCAGAAAGAGCTTTTGGTTTGCGGTCAAGTAAATGTACGATATCTAGAATTGCTGCTGCATCACGTACTTTTTTGTCGATCTCATCTTTCTTCACTTTACGAAGTTTCAAACCGAATGCCATGTTTTGATATACGCTCATATGTGGGTACAGGGCGTAGGATTGGAATACCATCGCGATATCGCGGTCTTTTGGAGCTACATCGTTGACAACACGGTCGCCAATGTAGAGGTTCCCCTCTGAAATTTCTTCCAAACCAGCAATCATCCGAAGTGTTGTAGATTTACCGCAACCAGATGGTCCAACTAGAACCAAAAATTCCTTATCTTTAACATCAAGATTGATATCAATAACCGTTGCTTTGTCAGCACCTGGGTATTTCTTATAAAGATGTTCTAAGCGTACTCCAGCCATTATATTTGCCCCCTAAGTGGTTGTTTTGTAATCGAATTCATTTTGTACTCTTATCATACCCAACATCTACAAGACTGGCTATCCACAAACTGCACAAAAAACCTATTTCCTTTTCGTCACTTTATACAATAGCATCGTCAACTTAACCAATACAGCATCTTCGAAGTTACGGACATCCAGTCCAGTTTCCTGTTTGATCTTATCAAGACGATAGATAAGCGTATTCCGATGGATATACATTCGCTTTGCCGTCTCACTAACATTACAATCGATTTCAAAAAAAGTCTCTAGCGTTGAAAGTGTCTCAGCATCCGTAAATAGAATGGAGTGGTTACCGACTTGCTCTAGAAAGCCATTACGTTGATAATCAGGAATGCTAGACACTAATCTTTCTAATACTAACTCCCAAGGCAAGTGTATATGCTCCGTTATACGAAATGCTTTGCCCAGATCTATCGATTCTCTTAATAAATTAACTGTTGCTGGGAGCGAATGCAGCGGATGAATGGCCTCCGTTACGGATAGATGAAACCCACCTACCCATTCACTTGCAATCAACTCATATAGTCCATCACAGAATGCGGAGATTATATCTTTATCCGATTCCTCCAGACCATCATCCTTCTCGTCCGTACTTCCTATGATTAATTCCTTACAAGCCATAATAAGCCACTCATGTGCTGCTAAGGGAATCAATAGTACCTCCCCATCAAAATAACTAACTAACAGCTTCTTTAATTCGATATATGAAATTACTGGTGTATGTATACCCTCATAAGCCAATAGAAACGGAACCATATCAGGTTTTAAACGATTCTTAAGTATAAGCTTATCTGGAACATCACTATCCAACTCTCCTAGCTCAATTTGAGACTGAAGCCATTCAC
Organism: Paenibacillus sp. IHBB 10380; assembly: GCF_000949425.1. Classification (NCBI taxonomy): domain Bacteria; kingdom Bacillati; phylum Bacillota; class Bacilli; order Caryophanales; family Paenibacillaceae; genus Paenibacillus; species Paenibacillus sp. IHBB 10380. The sequence continues at coordinate 5,014,560 of NZ_CP010976.1, read as the reverse complement.
TGAATTGTTCTACCTCACGCTCTTCTACATTCTGCAAAGATAATGATACCTCTGAATGATCACGCATATTAGCTATTAGTAACTCCATAAATTGTACTTCCTCTAAACTTAAAGCATTTAGCTCTCCAGCTAGTACGGACATCTGCCCATTGTTACTATACAAGGGGAACCACACTTCCCCTTCATTCACCACAGAATCCATTACCGTTTTATTATTATAATTAAAAAAAGAGCCTGATTCCTGCTTATTCAATTCTTTGATTATGAGAGGAATTCCTACTATTTGCTGCAATTTCTGACGTAATGTCTCCATCTCCACCATCGAAATTCACCTACCACTTTACCTTTTTCTTCATATTTTATCATATCTCTTCTCAAAAATAGAATAAAACAAAAAAAATCACTAACCGTATAGGTCAATGATTTCCTTTATTACTTAAGATGAGCCATGAAGGATTCGAACCTTCGACACCCTGATTAAAAGTCAGGTGCTCTACCAACTGAGCTAATGGCTCATAAAACTGGTGGAGGATGATGGATTCGAACCACCGAACTCGTAGAGAGCAGATTTACAGTCTGCCGTGTTTAGCCACTTCACTAATCCTCCGCAATATAAAGGTGGCTCGGGACGGATTCGAACCGCCGACACTTGGATTTTCAGTCCAATGCTCTACCGACTGAGCTACCGAGCCATATATAATGTTCACAAAAATAAAACTATTGTACATATCCATCCATACATCTTAATAAAATGGCGGAACCGACGGGACTCGAACCCGCGATCTCCTGCGTGACAGGCAGGCATGTTAACCAACTACACCACGGTTCCGCACTATTAAATAAAGATGGTGCCGTCGAGAGGACTTGAACCCCCAACCTACTGATTACAAGTCAGTTGCTCTACCAGTTGAGCTACAACGGCGTATGATGGTGGAGGCTGAGGGGATCGAACCCCCGACCCTCTGCTTGTAAGGCAGATGCTCTCCCAGCTGAGCTAAGCCTCCTGGGTATGTATGGTAGCGGCGAAGGGGATCGAACCCCCGACCTCACGGGTATGAACCGTACGCTCTAGCCAGCTGAGCTACACCGCCACACTAATAATTGTACAACTTTAATGAAATATCAATGGCGGAGAGAGTGGGATTCGAACCCACGCACCGCTTACGCAGTCTAACCCCTTAGCAGAGGGTCCCCTTATAGCCACTTGGGTATCTCTCCAGATAGATCATATTCAAGGTTTAATCCTTGAAAACTAGATACGAAATGAATTTGCAAGTTTAAAACAGCATATGCTTCCGAAGTAGTTTCACTTCATGAAACTTTTAGGATAAGCCCTCGACCGATTAGTATTGGTCAGCTCCATGCATTACTGCACTTCCACCTCCAACCTATCTACCTCGTCGTCTTCAAGGGGTCTTACTAATTGGGAAATCTCATCTTGAGGGGGGCTTCACGCTTAGATGCTTTCAGCGTTTATCCCGTCCGCACGTAGCTACCCAGCTATGCTCCTGGCGGAACAACTGGTACACCAGAGGTGCGTCCATCCCGGTCCTCTCGTACTAAGGACAGCTCCTCTCAAATTTCCTGCGCCCACGACAGATAGGGACCGAACTGTCTCACGACGTTCTGAACCCAGCTCGCGTACCGCTTTAATGGGCGAACAGCCCAACCCTTGGGACCTACTTCAGCCCCAGGATGCGATGAGCCGACATCGAGGTGCCAAACCTCCCCGTCGATGTGGACTCTTGGGGGAGATAAGCCTGTTATCCCCAGGGTAGCTTTTATCCGTTGAGCGATGGCCCTTCCATGCGGTACCACCGGATCACTAAGCCCGACTTTCGTCCCTGCTCGACTTGTAGGTCTCGCAGTCAAGCTCCCTTCTGCCTTTGCACTCTTCGAATGATTTCCAACCATTCTGAGGGAACCTTGGGGCGCCTCCGTTACTCTTTAGGAGGCGACCGCCCCAGTCAAACTGCCCACCTGACACTGTCCCCGAACCGGTTTACGGTCCTAGGTTAGAACCTAGATACGATCAGGGTGGTATCCCAACGGCGCCTCCATAGAAGCTTGCGCTCCTACTTCTCAGGCTCCCACCTATCCTGTACAGATCGTACCCAAATCCAATATCAAGCTGCAGTAAAGCTCCATGGGGTCTTTCCGTCTTGTCGCGGGTAACCTGCATCTTCACAGGTATTAAAATTTCACCGGATCTCTCGTTGAGACAGCGCCCAAGTCGTTACGCCATTCGTGCGGGTCAGAATTTACCTGACAAGGAATTTCGCTACCTTAGGACCGTTATAGTTACGGCCGCCGTTTACTGGGGCTTCGGTTCATAGCTTCGGGTTACCCCTAACCACTCCCCTTAACCTTCCAGCACCGGGCAGGCGTCAGCCCGTATACTTCGCCTTGCGGCTTCGCACAGACCTGTGTTTTTGCTAAACAGTCGCTTGGGCCTTTTCACTGCGGCCCCCTCGTGCTATTCACACTACCGGGGCACCCCTTCTCCCGAAGTTACGGGGTCATTTTGCCGAGTTCCTTAACGAGAGTTCTTCCGCGCGCCTTAGAATACTCTTCTCGCCTACCTGTGTCGGTTTGCGGTACGGGCACCTTCTCCTGGTTAGAGGCTTTTCTTGGCAGTGTGAGATCATGACCTTCGCTACTATAATTTTCGCTCCCCATTACAGCCCAGCCTTATTGATGTGCGGATTTGCCTACACATCAGCCTCACTGCTTAGACGGACACTTCCATCAGTCCGCGTCACTACCCTGCTGCGTCACCCCATTACTCATAACGGATTACGGTGGTACAGGAATTTCAACCTGTTGTCCATCCACTACGCCTTTCGGCCTCGCGTTAGGTCCCGACTTACCCTGAGAGGACGAGCCTTCCTCAGGAAACCTTGGGCTTTCGGCGGATCAGATTCTCACTGATCTTTTCGTTACTTATACCGGCATTCTCACTTGTATGCTGTCCAGCGCTCCTTACGGTACACCTTCAACCTGCATACAACGCTCCCCTACCCCTGATGCAAAGCATCAAGCCATAGCTTCGGTGGCGTGTTTAGCCCCGTTACATTTTCGGCGCAGAGTCACTCGACCAGTGAGCTATTACGCACTCTTTCAATGGTGGCTGCTTCTAAGCCAACATCCTGGTTGTCTGTGCAACTCCACATCCTTTCCCACTTAACACACACTTGGGGACCTTAGCTGATGGTCTGGGCTGTTTCCCTTTCGACAATGGATCTTAGCACTCACTGTCTGACTCCCGGAATTCGAGTCTATGGCATTCGGAGTTTGACTGAGTTTGGTAACCCTTGCGGGCCCCGCACCCAATCAGTGCTCTACCTCCACGACTTATTTCCGAGGCTAGCCCTAAAGCTATTTCGGGGAGAACCAGCTATCTCCGAGTTCGATTGGAATTTCTCCGCTACCCCCACCTCATCCCCGCATTTTTCAACATGCGTGGGTTCGGGCCTCCAGTGCGTGTTACCGCACCTTCACCCTGGACAGGGGTAGATCACTCGGTTTCGGGTCTACGTCCACGTACTAAAATTCGCCCTATTCAGACTCGCTTTCGCTGCGGCTCCGGCTTCTCACCTTAACCTTGCACGGGAACGTAACTCGCCGGTTCATTCTACAAAAGGCACGCCATCACCCATAAATAGGGCTCTGACTTTTTGTAAGCACACGGTTTCAGGTTCTATTTCACTCCCCTTCCGGGGTGCTTTTCACCTTTCCCTCACGGTACTGTTTCACTATCGGTCGCTAGGTAGTATTTAGCCTTAGCAGATGGTCCTGCTAGATTCATACGGGGTTTCACGTGCCCCGCACTACTCGGGATCCGTCTCGGAGGGATTAGACTTTTGGTTACAGGGCTTTTACCTTCTATGCCGGGCCTTTCCAGACCTCTTCACCTAACCTAATCCTTTGTAACTCCATGTGAGACGTCCCACAACCCCAAAGAGCAAGCTCCTTGGTTTGGGCTGTTCCGCGTTCGCTCGCCGCTACTGACGGAATCACTATTGTTTTCTCTTCCTCAGGGTACTTAGATGTTTCAGTTCCCCTGGTCTGCCTCTACATCCCCTATGTATTCAGGAATGAGTAACTGCGAATTACCACAGCTGGGTTTCCCCATTCGGACACCCCCGGATCAAAGCTTGCTTACAGCTCCCCGAGGCAGTTTCGTTGTTCGCCACGTCCTTCATCGGCTCCTAGCGCCTAGGCATCCTCCGTGTGCTCTTAGTAGCTTAACCATTTCGCTCATTTGTTGCGCTGTCCGCTCTCTTGTCCGTTTATTTCATCTATTGAGTAAACCCATTAGAGGTTGAAATGAACTCCCAAAGGATCGATCATCACATCAAATTCGCTAGCTACCTTTACACTTCATTCAATTCATAATGAGTTGAATGTTAAATATAAAAGAATGTTCTAAATCGCAAATTCGTTTCGTTATCTAGTTTTCAAGGATCAAATTAAATCAAATTTTTGGTGGAGCCAAGCGGGATCGAACCGCTGACCTCCTGCTTGCAAGGCAGGCGCTCTCCCAGCTGAGCTATGGCCCCATGGGATATTATTAAATTGAATGGTGGGCCCTAGTGGACTCGAACCACCGACCTCACCCTTATCAGGGGTGCGCTCTAACCAGCTGAGCTAAGGGCCCATAAGAATAAAAAACTCTCATGGGTAAAACCCATAAGGGTTGCGCTTGGCAGCGTCCTACTCTCCCAGGACCCTGCGGTCCAAGTACCATCGGCGCTGGAAGGCTTAACGGTCGTGTTCGGGATGGGTACGCGTGGGACCCTTCCGCTATCGCTACCAAACGCATTACAGAAAGATTGCTCTTTCAAAACTGACAACGAGTGAGGAAATATTCATGGAATCTATTGTTCCATAAGTCTTATCTTGACTCTTATATGAATGTTTCCGTTGCAGGAAACGATTCTCCATAGAAAGGAGGTGATCCAGCCGCACCTTCCGATACGGCTACCTTGTTACGACTTCACCCCAATCATCTACCCCACCTTCGGCGGCTGGCTCCCTTGCGGGTTACCCCACCGACTTCGGGTGTTGTAAACTCTCGTGGTGTGACGGGCGGTGTGTACAAGACCCGGGAACGTATTCACCGCGGCATGCTGATCCGCGATTACTAGCAATTCCGACTTCATGCAGGCGGGTTGCAGCCTGCAATCCGAACTGAGACCGGCTTTGGTGGGATTGGCTCCATCTCGCGATTTCGCAGCCCGTTGTACCGGCCATTGTAGTACGTGTGTAGCCCAGGTCATAAGGGGCATGATGATTTGACGTCATCCCCACCTTCCTCCGGTTTGTCACCGGCAGTCTGTTTAGAGTGCCCACCATAATGTGCTGGCAACTAAGCATAAGGGTTGCGCTCGTTGCGGGACTTAACCCAACATCTCACGACACGAGCTGACGACAACCATGCACCACCTGTCTCCTCTGTCCCGAAGGCCGCCACTATCTCTAGTGGATTCAGAGGGATGTCAAGACCTGGTAAGGTTCTTCGCGTTGCTTCGAATTAAACCACATACTCCACTGCTTGTGCGGGTCCCCGTCAATTCCTTTGAGTTTCAGTCTTGCGACCGTACTCCCCAGGCGGAGTGCTTAATGTGTTAACTTCGGCACCAAGGGTATCGAAACCCCTAACACCTAGCACTCATCGTTTACGGCGTGGACTACCAGGGTATCTAATCCTGTTTGCTCCCCACGCTTTCGCGCCTCAGCGTCAGTTACAGCCCAGAGAGTCGCCTTCGCCACTGGTGTTCCTCCACATATCTACGCATTTCACCGCTACACGTGGAATTCCACTCTCCTCTTCTGTACTCAAGTCACCCAGTTTCCAGTGCGACCCGGGGTTGAGCCCCGGGATTAAACACCAGACTTAAATGACCGCCTGCGCGCGCTTTACGCCCAATAATTCCGGACAACGCTTGCCCCCTACGTATTACCGCGGCTGCTGGCACGTAGTTAGCCGGGGCTTTCTTCTCAGGTACCGTCACTCCAGGAGCAGTTACTCTCCTGAATCTTCTTCCCTGGCAACAGAGCTTTACGATCCGAAAACCTTCATCACTCACGCGGCGTTGCTCCGTCAGACTTTCGTCCATTGCGGAAGATTCCCTACTGCTGCCTCCCGTAGGAGTCTGGGCCGTGTCTCAGTCCCAGTGTGGCCGTTCACCCTCTCAGGTCGGCTACGCATCGTCGCCTTGGTGAGCCGTTACCTCACCAACAAGCTAATGCGCCGCAGGTCCATCTGTAAGTGACAGATTGCTCCGCCTTTCAACATCTCCTCAGGAGAGAAAATGTATTATCCGGTATTAGCTACCGTTTCCGGTAGTTATCCCAGTCTCACAGGCAGGTTACCTACGTGTTACTCACCCGTCCGCCGCTGAGTATTAGGAGTGCAAGCACTCCATCAACTCCGCTCGACTTGCATGTATTAGGCACGCCGCCAGCGTTCGTCCTGAGCCAGGATCAAACTCTCCAATAGAATTGAAAAGAGCGATATGCTCATTTTGAAACAAACTGGCGAGAATTTACATTCTCTACCAAATGATTTCTCATTTGTTTTGACTTCACTTTCGTGAAATCTTTACTCACTCGTTGTTCAGTTTTCAAAGATCAATTTCTCTTTCGTCATCACCAGTTGTTCTCGGCGACAACTACTATATCTTATCATGTTACCCTTTCATTCGTCAAGCCTTTTTTTCAAAAACATTTTTTTGTTTCTGATTACCTTTCGGTAAGCTTGGACGCCTTTTCAAGGGGCGATTAATAATGTAACACATCAATATAAGTATCGTCAACAACAATTTTCAATTTTTTTAATATATCTTATAGTGTGATCTTTAATCCAACCAGAAGCGCCACCCCAGGTAACCCCAGAAACATTACTGTACCCACTGTTACAGGATTTAATGGGATATATATATTCGGAATAAAACCCGAAAAATTCACTGCGTATATCCCTAATGCTGCGAGCACCATGTGTATCCCTAGCACGCTTAGCCATTTAAATCCCAATCTCTTCTTGATCACAATATAAAGCAAGAGCAACATGGATACAACGAGCACACCCATCATAATCATTTTCACCTTAAGTTCCCCCTTTAGACTGCCGACTCTTCGACATCATAAATTTGCGAGCGATCCAAGCCTATTTTCTTCGCCTGTTTCAGATACATCTGATATTTGATTTCTGCAGCCTCAAGCATATGGATGGCATAATCAATCTCTTCTACACCAGATGCCTCCTCAAAATACATAACCGCTTCTTCCCATCTTGCTCGCGCACGAAGAACCTCTGTGTATAAGCTCCTCTTTTCAGCTCGCTCCTCTTCAAGCTCTTTCTTAAACCAACTGTTCCATGTTTTTTTCATCCAACTCATCTATCATTCCTCCTTATCTCGCGTTCCCACTTTTATACATATCGAGAAAAGGACAAACTTAGAACAACCATATAGAATAAATACGACGATAGATACCTTTATGCCAGACAAAACAAAAAACTTTATCGTACTCAAAGCACCGTATTCGTCACCCATTAGACTCTCTAATATGCAAACAAGAAGAAAAGACTTCTCCCTCCTTTTAAGGACGGCGAAGCCTTTTCTCGTACAAATATAAGCAAAGTATAGTGAAAACTCACCTTTCTTATATTTAAAAAAAAGAGCCCTAAGGGCTCTTCACTATAAATAGCATATTCAGCTGTTAGCATCAGCGTAGCTCGCGTCTTCCTTCTAATGCCTTGGATAAGGTAACCTCATCCGCATACTCCAAATCGCCACCTACAGGCAGCCCATGGGCAATACGGGTCACTATAATATCAAAAGGACGAATCAATCTAGAAACATACATTGCTGTTGCTTCCCCTTCGATATTTGCATTGGTCGCCAGAATTAGTTCCTGAACACGCTCATCACTAAGTCTGTTCAACAATTCCTTTAACCGTATGTCGTCGGGTCCAATGCCCTCCATCGGGGAGATTGCTCCCTGAAGCACATGGTAATATCCATTAAATTCTTTGGTACGCTCCATGGCCACAAGATCTTTGGGATCTTGAACAACACAGATCACAGACGGATCTCGCGTCTTATCCTGACATATCCGACAAGGATCAGTATCGGTAATATTGCAACAGATAGAACAGTAGTGCAGATTCCGTTTGACACTAACGAGTGCCTTGGCAAAGTCAATGACATCGTCTTCTTTCATCGTAAGAACGTGAAAGGCTAGACGACTCGCTGTCTTCGGACCAATACCCGGTAGTCGGGTAAATGATTCAATCAGCCTTGCAATCGGTTCGGGATAATACAAAACTAAAGAACTCCTTCTGCTGTGAAATTAGAACAGGCCTGGTATTTTCATTCCGCCCGTGAATTTACCCATATCATCGTTGGCAAGCTCATCTGCTTTAGTCAGGGCATCATTCACCGCTGTCATTACCAGATCCTGCAGCATTTCTACATCATCCGGATCTACGGCCTCTGGTTTAATTGTAATGGATAGCAGTTTCTTGTGTCCGTTCACTTCTGCAGTCACAACGCCACCACCAGAGCTTCCTTCTACTTTCTTAGTCACTAGCTCTTCTTGTGCCTTCATCATCTGCTCTTGCATTTTTTTCACTTGTTTCATCATCTGGTTCATATTATTCATTCGTTATCTCTCCTTTGTAGATGCACCTATAGTGAGTTCTATTCTTTTATAACTACGAGATCTTCGCCAAAAAGTTGAAGTGCCTCGTCAATCCACGGCTCTGATTTGGACTTACCGTCCTCATGTTCGTGTTCCAGCTTCAATTCTTCCTTGACCTGTTGTGTTGACCCCTCAAGAGCAGTCATCCAATCTCGCTGCATAATCGTCACCAAATGATAAGATTTACCAAGCTTTTCCTCCAGAACATGCTCTATAACCTGTTTATTAGCAGGCTTCTCGGTAGTCTCACGGTGAATATTATTCTTAAAGGCTACCAGAATAGAATCATCTAGTACAGAGGCAGGCTCTCCATCCATAAACCAAGCATGGACAGTAACCTTCTCCTCCTTAACCCCTTGAAGAACAGAACCCCATTGTTTTTGGATCGTTGTGAACGATTCACTATTTCTCTGGAGTAAGTATTCATTCAACTGTGAAGGCAGTTTAGCAGCAGAAGATGCACGTGGTGCTGGCATCCCACCTCCAGATGATCTAGAGCTTCCTCCCGAATCACGAGCATTACTAACTCCCGCTCCACCCGTCTTCATAAACTTCTCAAGCTTCTGCTCCAGAGCTACGACTTGTTGTTTCAAAATATGGATCTCTCCTGAATCAACAGGCGCAGCAGTTTGAGATGGAACACGCGCAGGGCTAATCTGATGCGACTGTTCCTGCTGAACGCCACCTTGCGGTATATTACAAAGCTTAAGCAGAGCTACCTCAAATAATGTCTGCGGCTGTGAAGCATATTTCATCTCACTTTGGTAGTGATTCAGAATATCAATCATTTGAAATAGCCGTTCACGTGAGAACGCGCTCGCCATTTCCTTGTACTCTTCTGGATTCAATACCCTGTCCGTCAGCTTGTCCGCGCGGGGTACCATTTTGATCAATAGTAGGTCCCGGAAATAATACAGTAGGTTCTCCATGCATTTATCTGCACTCTTACCTTCCTGCATGAAATCCTCCACCATCTGTAGCACTAAACCTATATCTCCATCAAGCAGACCTTGAGCCAATCTTCCGAACTGTTCGGAAGCAATTCCCCCGGTCATATTCAGTACTTGTTGGTAGGTTACATCATCTCCCGTAAAGGATGAGATTTGATCCAAAACGCTGAGCGCATCCCGCATTCCACCATCGGAAAGCCTTGCGATATATTGAAGAGCATCGTCATCAGCTTTAATGCCTTCTTCTTGACAAATACGACGTAGTCGCTCGGTCTGTTCATCCAACGACACTCTGCGAAAATCAAAACGCTGACATCGAGATATAATCGTAGCTGGCAGTTTATGAGGTTCAGTCGTTGCAAGAATAAACATAACATGAGGCGGGGGTTCCTCTAGCGTCTTCAATAAGGCATTGAATGCTTCTGTGGTCAGCATATGCACTTCATCGATAATATAAACCTTCTGTCTGACTTCCGTTGGTGCATATTTAACTTTCTCACGTAAATCACGAATTTCTTCTACACCACGATTAGATGCAGCATCAATTTCTTGCACATCCATGACAGATCCTGCCGTTATACGGCGGCAAGACTCACATTCATTACAAGGTTCCGTAGCAGGTCCCCGCTCACAGTTCACGGCTTTTGCTAGAATCTTCGCAGCACTTGTCTTCCCGGTTCCTCGTGGACCGCTGAACAGGTAGGCATGAGAAACCCGCTGTTCACGTATCGCGTTCTGCAGCGTTTGAATGATATGCTGTTGTCCCACTACGTCTTGAAAAGACTGCGGCCGCCATGCACGGTACAGCGCTATATGTTCCACTTTGCTTTACCCTCTTTCAACTTCCACTTCATGACGTGTTATCGCTTCATCATTATACTATATTCCACTGTTCAGCAAAACTTCAAATCCCCTATATCATAAATATTATTATAACAACGTACACCTACGTCTTGTCTGCCGTACGTATCTTCTTATCTCTTAAAAAGCAAAAGCACCTTCGCCACAAGGACAAAGATGCAAATAGAACATTCTTAGTTATAGATAGGTACCGTGCACCTGTTATTGATGATTGCAATCCGAGCGGCAATCCTGTGAAACTACTCGGGCTAGGCTTCCCTTCGGCACAAGAGTGTTTTGCTTATGGCTGCTTCCTTCCGGACCTGACCAGGTTCACAAGCACTCATTGCGAAGGACCCAACCGTCAACATAGCACACAGGGACCAAGACCTCACATCGACAATACCTCTAACAGGAATTCAACCTCGCTACAGCGGATTGCGAGCTACAGGGCACCGCTACCTCCCCGTCTAGCACGGCGAGGATAAGTATATCGCAAGGCAGAACAAAAATCAACTACCATTGTTCACCACGCACTCTGTTACATGCATATTACTATTGGGTATAGAATTAATGATCTGAAGGATAACACGACAACGATCATGTACATCCAGCGTTCCTACATACGATGAACAAACAAAAAAGCCCCTATTTCTCGAAAGAGTAGGGGGTTGCACGACGATTTAATCATCAAGCCGCAAAGCGGCTTATCATTAGATTAAACTCCGTATTTTTTCTTAAATTTATCAACACGACCACCAGCATCCAGGAATTTTTGTTTCCCTGTATAGAACGGATGACAGTTGGAGCAAACTTCTACACGTAGATTTTCTTTAACAGAACCTGTTTCAAATGTATTGCCACAAGCACAGCTTACAGTAGTCACGTGGTATTTCGGTTGGATTGATTCTTGCATGACTTTCACCTCTTTCCGCCCTGTGTCTCATGTGTACACAGAGTAATTGGACATATAACACGATTATAGCAGGATGATTCTCAATAAGCAATCATAATCCATTATTGTTTATATGGTAATAATCTTCTTCTTACGCACCATATCCGCTGGGGGCACATGTGTAAAAGAACCAATAACCACGTCCGGCAGTTCTGCACGGAATATTTCAAGCATCTGCTTCATGCCTAAAATTTCGCCTTGAGCTGGTGGAATAAGTTCCAGATAGCTCTCAGGGTCAATATTAAGATTCCGCATTTGAATTAACTTAAGACCCGTTCGTCTACAGAATTCGACCATGGCTTCAATCTCTTCCTCACGGTCAGTTACACCCGGGAAAATCAAATAGTTGATCGAAGTATATACACCCTGATCCGTAGCGTAACGCAAAGATTTCTCTACGTTCACAAGATTATATCCTCTTGGCTTATAGTACGCATCATAATGTCCATCTAGCGCACTAATAGTACTAACACGCATAAGATCTAAGCCCGCATCCACAATCCCACGGATATGATCACTTAATCCAGCATTCGTATTAATATTAATATATCCCATATCCGTGACCGATCTCACTTCACGAATAGCATCTATAATAATCTTGGCTTGCGTAGAAGGTTCTCCTTCACAGCCTTGCCCGAAGCTAATGATGGATTCGGGTGTTTTGAGATGCTCTAACATGACCTCAACCAGTTCATCCACCCTTGGACGGAAGTTCATACGAGTCTGAGGTGATACAAAGCCACTGTCATCTGGCTGCTCGGAAATACAACCGAAGCAACCTGCATTACAAGAATGCGATACAGGGACGGCTCCCTCCCACCTATTCAGAAATGTATTGGAGGAAGTAAGACATTCATATCCTAATGCACAATTGGATAAATGCGTGTACAGCCTATTGTCAGGATATTTCTCTGTCAACCGTTGCACACCATGGTCCAGTTCTTCCGGATCACAGTTGATAGGATTCCACTTCTCGGGATCATCTGTTAGTTCAGCCGCTACATAGAACTGACCCTCTTTCCATACTACAGCCGAATAGCCAAACAAAGGCAATTTATAGGCCTTGTCGGTCTTCACATAGCCGGGTAGACCCAATCTTGTATAACCTTGTGGCAAAAGCGCGCCAACAGCCTGGGCGTTATCTGGCAATGACATCATTTCCCCAGTGTCTGGGTCCATACCAATAGCGCGTGTACTTGGTAGACCTACCAATGTAGCACCATCCGGCAATGGAATGAGCTCATCCTCTAACATTTCAACAATCATATCCCCACTACGGGCAAGTCCGTAAAGCGAGGGATGATCAAATACATTTCCTTGTTCATCTGCATATACCAGATACATGATGTTCTCCTCTTTATCAAAAAGCTATATTTGTGCCCAATTGGCCGTGTAATCTTCTCTTTTTAGGATAACGTGGCAGAAGCAGTCGATGGGCGGGACGTTCTGCGGGTTGTACTTTGATTACTGTTTCCATTACTGCCACTATTACTTGGTTTGGCAGGTACGTCAAAAGAGGCAATAAATTCCTCATTAGTCTTGCTATTACGTAATTTTTTTAGGAATCCATCTACAAATTCAGCAGAATCATTCATGTTTTTACGTATAGCCCAGATCGTATCAAGCTCTTCTTTCGTCAACAACACTTCTTCACGACGGGTACCTGAGCGACGAATATCAATCGCAGGAAAAATACGGCGTTCTGCCAACTTGCGATCCAGATGCAGTTCCATATTACCTGTACCTTTAAATTCTTCATAAATGATATCATCCATACGCGATCCTGTATCTACCAAAGCTGTTGCGAGTATGGTTAAGCTACCGCCTTCTTCCACATTACGTGCTGCACCGAAGAACCGTTTAGGACGATGAAATGCTGCTGGATCAATACCTCCACTAAGCGTACGTCCAGAAGGAGGAATAACAAGGTTGTATGCACGAGCGAGGCGGGTGATGCTATCCATTAAGATAACTACATCTTTCTTATGTTCAACTAATCTTAATGCCCGTTCCAGTACAAGCTCTGCCACTTTAATATGATTCTCTGGCAATTCATCAAATGTAGAAGCAATAACTTCACCTTTTACAGAACGCTGCATATCCGTTACTTCCTCAGGCCGTTCATCAATGAGAAGTACAAACAATGAGATTTCAGGATTGTTAGTAGAGATACTATTGGCAATTTCTTTTAGGAGGAGCGTTTTCCCTGCTTTTGGAGGTGCTACGATTAATCCACGTTGTCCAAGTCCTACAGGTGCGAGTAAATCCATAATACGTGCGGACAAATGGTTAGGGGATGTCTCAAGTATAAGTTTCTTTTGTGGATATAGAGGAGTTAGCGCTGGAAAATGTAGTCGTTCCGCTGCAGTCTGAGGACTTTCTCCGTTCACGGCATTAACCTGAAGCAATCCAAAGTACCGTTCATTCTCTTTCGGAGTTCTACATTTTCCGGATACTAGATCTCCAGTCCTTAAATCAAATTTACGAATTTGTGAGGCAGAGATATAAATATCTTGTGTACTCGGTAAGTAGTTAATCGGTCTTAGAAAACCATACCCTTCGGAAAGTATTTCTAGTACACCTTCCATAAACATCAATCCACTCTGCTCTGCTTGTGCTCGCAGAATAGCAAAAATTAATTCTCTCTTCTTCAGTTGACCATAATACGGAATCTGGTATTGCTTTGCTAGCTTATACAGATCGGTCAGCTTCATTTCTTCCAAATCGGTAATTTGTAGATCCATGTAATAACCACCTATTCAATTTTATAAGTCCATATATCACAATCTATTAGTCTATGAAAATTCCTTATTAGGACAGCTTTGCCCCATTCTGAAGAAAATATGCAAATTCAGCCAAAATAATGACTGAAAAATTGTATTTTCTCCAACATAAGGCTATAAATTTAGTCAGTCTCACGCCACACATCTGCTCCTAAATGACGAAGATTAGTAACCAAATGGTCATACCCACGATCAATATATTCTACGCCAGTAACTTCTGTAATACCTTCGTCTACTGTAAGCGCAGCAATGACAAGCGCCGCCCCTGCACGTAAATCCGTTGCTTTTACTTTAGCTGCATTGAGTTTGCTTTTCTCAATAATGGCTGAACGTCCTTCGACACGGATCTTAGCCCCCATGCGTATCAATTCGGGGACATGCTTAAATCGATTACTATATACAAAATCGCTAAGCACACTAACACCCTCAGCCTGTGTCAGTAGACTCGTCATTGGAGATTGTAAATCGGTAGGGAATCCTGGGTAAATTAACGCCTTCACATCTACATGCTCATATTTACTGCGTCCAACAACACGAATACTTTCATCAAGCTCTTCTATTTGAACGCCCATTTCGAGCAATTTAGCTGTCATAGCTTCCATGTGTTTGGGGATAACATTGTCAATAATCACATCACCACGCGTAGCGGCAGCTGCAATCATATACGTTCCTGCTTGAATACGATCGGGAATAATGGAGTGACGGCAGCCGTGGAGTTCAGAGACACCTTCAATACGAATGGTTTCCGTACCGGCGCCCTTGATTACGGCTCCCATGGAATTAAGGAGTGTTGCTACATCTATGATCTCAGGCTCTTTAGCCGCATTTTCGATGGTAGTGGAACCTATGGCACGGGCTGCAGCTAGCATAATGTTAATGGTTGCTCCTACGCTAGATACATCTAAATATATTTTAGCTCCCCGTAATTCTTTAGCGTGCAAGTGTATAGAACCATGTTCATTCGTTACTGTAGCGCCTAGCGCTTCAAATCCTTTAATATGCTGATCGATAGGTCGGGGCTCGAAATTACAGCCTCCCGGTAAGCCAATCACTGCTTCATTAAATCTACCAAGCATGGCACCCATCATGTAATAAGAAGCTCTAAGCTTCTTTACAGAACCATCCGGCATGGGAATTGATTTGATGGATGAAGGATCAATTTTCATCTGGCTGCCTTCCCACGAAACGCTCGCACCAAGCTCCTCAAGTATTTCGGCGTACACAGCTACATCACTCAATAGCGGTAAATTATCCAGAATAACTTCCGATTCCGCCAGAATAGCAGCCGGAATCAAGGCAATAGCGCTGTTCTTAGCACCGCTGATGGATACCGTGCCATGTAGCGGCCTTCCGCCAGTGATCATCAATTTTTCCATAAGCTCAAGGGTCCCCCTAAATATTTTGCAGCCGATAATAATACGTGCTGTTGGGATTTTTATAGTGAAAAATGGAAAGACACCGGCTAAGCGGTGCGCTCTCCATCACAAATTATTCAACTTGTCAGCCCTAAGTGATCTACTCTGACTCACTTAGAATAAGATTTCAGTATCTTGTGCAATATGCGCATTACTAAAACTATTACGCTTGGTTGTTAGAACCGAACTCACGCATTTTACCGATAACTGTTTGTTTAATTGCTTCGCGGCCTGGAACGATGAATGTACGTGGATCATATGCATCTGTTTTCGCAGCAAGCACTTCACGAACTGCTTTCGCAAATACGATTTGATTCTCCGTGTTTACGTTAATTTTAGAAGTACCCAACGAGATTGCTTTTTTGATATCATGTGTTGGGATACCTGTACCACCATGAAGAACAAGTGGAAGGCTGATTGCATTACAAATTTCTTCCATTTGAACGAAACCAAGGTTTGGTTCGCCTTTGTATGGTCCGTGAACAGAACCAAGTGCTGGAGCTAGTGTATCAATGCCAGTCTCGTTTACGATACGTACACAATCGTCAAGTTTTGCATACATCACATCACCGACAACGTCATCTTCTTGACCGCCAACAGTTCCAACTTCAGCTTCTACAGAAACGCCTTTGGAATGTGCATATTCGACAACTTTTTTAGTTGTTTCGATGTTTTTGTCGATTGGGCTATGTGAGTCATCGATCATAACGGATGTAAATCCTGCATCGATCGCTTCTTTACATTTATCAAAGCTTGAACCATGGTCAAGATGAATCGCAACAGGAACTGTAATTTTCATGTCATGTAAAAGACCTTCAACCATCTTCACAACAGTATAGAACCCGCCCATATGACGCGCTGCTCCCTCAGATACTCCAAGGATTACTGGTGATTTCTCTTCTTCTGCGGCACCCAGAATCGCTTGAGTCCACTCCAAGTTATTAATGTTATATTGACCAACTGCATATTTACCTTCAAGTGCTTTGTTTAACATGTCTTTCATAGATACTAATGGCATGGTTTCAATCCTCCTAAGAAATGTTGTTATTATTTTCTATAAACTAAATCCGACATCTCAGACAACTTTCATTATACCACATCATGTCCAAAAAACTAAACATGCATCTACGTAAAACTAGAACTGCAGCTTGTCCATCTAGGATAAGTCTCAGTCCTGCGTTTCTTATGGCCATAATTTAAAGTTAGATGCCACTTAATAATATATTCTATTTTATAGGAGAAAGGCTGTGTCAGATAACACAGCTTTATTAAGTTCTTTTTATTACAATCTTTGTTAACCGTTTTTATACTTTGTTATTCCTTAATTGTGTGTTTACCGCTACCCTCATCTCATCAATATCAAACGGTTTAGTAAAGTGCATAAGTGCACCTAGTTCGGTCGCCTCTTTAATCATGTCTAGCTCACCATATGCAGTCATCATTATGACTTTGATCTCCGTATTGATTTCTTTAATATGTTTAAGAATTTCAAGTCCATCCATACCTGGAATCTTCATATCGAGTAGCACTAAATCCGGGGCATCATTCCTAACTATTTCTAAAGCCAATCTTCCATTTGCCGCCTGGAACATTTCGTAACCCTCACTACTAAAAACTTCCATTAACAGAATGCGAATGCCATTCTGATCATCAACGATTAATACTTTCTTCTTATCCAATCGTTTCAACCCCCCAAGAATCGACCACCGTTAATGTTATTCAACAACATTCCATCATTTCTGCAAGTTATCCAATTAATGTTATTCGCTTCTATAATATCGAATTCCTGCTATATTCCAAATTTGTTTAACAAAAAGAGGCCTCCTATTAAGAGGCCCCACTTTAACTTTTATTAAATATTATCTTGATACTTCACAGATGCTTTTACAAATTCACGGAACAAAGGCTGTGGACGGTTCGGACGGGAGGTGAATTCCGGATGGAATTGTACCGATAGGAACCATGGATGTCCTGGAAGTTCTACAATCTCAACTAGACGACCGTCTGGAGAAGTTCCGGAAATTTTCAAGCCTGCTTGTTCGATTACTTCACGGTACTCATTATTAAATTCATAACGATGACGGTGTCTTTCGTATACCAACTCATCGTTATAACAAGACATAGCTAAAGATCCTGGTTGCAATTTACAAGGATATAATCCAAGACGCATCGTTCCACCCAAGTCTTCGATATCCTTTTGTTCTGGTAATAGATCAATCACAGGGTACTCAGTTGCAGGGTTAATCTCCGAGCTATTAGCTCCTTTAAGCCCTACAAGGGCACGGGCATATTCAATAACGGATACTTGCATACCAAGACAAATACCGAAGAAAGGAATATTGCTCTCACGCGCATAACGAATGGCTGTAATTTTACCTTCAATACCACGATCTCCAAAACCACCTGGTACGAGGATACCACCTACACCATGAAGCATGTCCTTTACGTTGTCGCTAGTAATCTCTTCTGCATTAACCCAACGAATCTTTACTTCTGCATTTGAATCAAAGCCTGCATGGGAAAGGGATTCTACAACACTAAGATAAGCATCATGAAGAGCAACGTATTTACCAACAATGGCAATTTCCACTGTTTTCTCAAGCTTTTTGATTCGATCTACAAGTCCTTCCCACTCTGTCATGTCTGGTTTAGGTGTAGTTAGCTTCAAATGGTTCACTACAATTTCGTCCAATCCTTCATCACGAAGATTAAGTGGAACTTCATAAAGTGTAGCGGCATCGCGGCATTCTACAACTGCATCCTGATCAATATCACAGAAAAGGGCAATTTTAGCCTTCATATCTAAGGAAAGCTCATATTCTGTACGGCAAACGATAACGTTTGGTTGAATACCAATACTACGTAGTTCCTTAACGCTGTGCTGAGTAGGCTTTGTTTTCACTTCACCAGCAGCTTTGATGTAAGGGATAAGTGTCACATGAATATACATTACGTTCTCACGGCCAATTTCACTCTTGATTTGGCGGATAGCTTCTAGGAATGGCAAGCTCTCGATATCCCCTACTGTACCACCGATCTCTGTAATAACAACGTCAGAGCCCGCTTCACGACCCGCACGGTATACACGTTCTTTAATTTCATTCGTGATATGTGGAATAACCTGAACGGTACCTCCTAAATAATCACCGCGACGTTCTTTGCTAATAACGGAAGAATATACTTTACCCGTTGTTACGTTGCTGTTCTTGGAAAGATTAATGTCAATAAATCGTTCATAATGCCCCAAATCAAGATCCGTCTCAGCTCCATCGTCCGTCACAAAAACTTCACCGTGCTGATATGGACTCATGGTTCCAGGATCCACATTTAAATATGGGTCAAATTTCTGAATCGTTACCTTTAATCCTCTATTCTTGAGCAACCTGCCAAGTGAAGCGGCAGTAATCCCTTTACCGAGAGAAGATACAACCCCACCGGTCACAAAAATATACTTTGTCACTGTAAAAACCCTCCTAATTAAAGTCCCGATATTCATGAAATCTATGATGTTTCCTTAGCCACAGCAACCACATATTAACAGTAATCATTACATAACAATATACCATTCCAACTGAACTGGCATGGCACTCAATCTTTATCTAAAAAAACAAAAAAGTGACACCCGTAGTACGGGGGCACTTTTTATCATTTCAATAAATATTCTTCTTCAATCATAAGCCCATGCAATAGTTTACTCCGTGCCTTGTACTCTGTCAAGTCAGGAACAGGGAAACAGATCTCAGGATAAATAGCTTATAACTTTGTAGAGTATTCTAGTCCCTACTATTACCTGAATCATCGGATTCTTCATCTTCATCTTCATCTGACGAATCGTCATCATCTTCATCTAAATCGGCATCCTCTAGGATAACTTCTTCTTCAGCTTCTTCCTCGCTGTCATCATCACTATAAATGTCGTCATGGTCTTCATCAATTCTGTCGAAATCTTCACCGTCATCACCACTATAAGTTTCTTCATCCGTGAAGTCGTCATCTTCCAAGTCATCGTCATCATCATTGATGATTCGTGGACGCTTGGCATTAGCAATCGGATCTTCAGAACGATCAGCAGGATACCAACGTTTCAGACCCCAGAGATTAGTTCCAACGCAGGCGAACCGTCCGTCGATATTAATCTCCGTATATAACTGTGCAATGGTATCATTCATTTGTTTCTCTGTTAGACCACGCTGCTTGGCTACCTCTGACATCAAATCAAGGTAATAATAGGGCGTATTAACCGTCTTTAGGATGGCAAACGCCAAGTCAACCATCGGCATTTCCTTAATTCTTTCTGGATCAATTTTTAGTTGGATTGGGGTACTCACTTGCGAACACTTCCTCTCATGCAATGTTCAATTTAACACGCATTTTAGATCAATATATCCCTTAACTCAGATAAGTAAAACCTATTTGGGATTAAAATGCAAGTTTTAATCCTAAAACTAATATTTTATAAAATAATCAAGGATACACGACTTCGTCATCCCAAAAGGATGGCATTCGTTTACCGATGAAATAAGGACGGAAGTTTATACTTTCTAACATTTTAAAAAAAGACAGGGTAAAATCCCCTGTCTTCTGACTGTATCCATCCCCCGCAAGGAAGACTTCCTTATGGAGTTGTAGTAAGAGCCATCCGGTCTCTTGTTATATTATGTACGCGGCTTCACTTTGACAACAACCCAGCGCCTATTTACTAAAAAAAAGGCAAGTTCCCACTCATACCGTGCTACAGCTTCATACAATAACTCAGCATTAGCATGGTTCATCAAGAGGGGGACTGCCCAATATGGACTACACCGGTTTTATTCAAATGCTACTTGAAGAGTCTGAACGTCCCGCCTCGGCACTAGAAAGACGTATCATTACCTTTCATAATCCCCAAGGCTTCAACGCATACCAGCGGGAATTGCATGCACTTAAATCAAGCGGTATTACCATTCCGAACGTGCAGTCAGCTAATTTAATTAAAGCTATCATTGCTCCTCTACCGTGTCGAAGCAAGTTGATTAACAAATATAAAGATACACTGCACATTGAAGACGATGTTCAGCTAAAGGTTCATGCTCTTCCAAGCACTATTGAGAATAGTCCTGGCATTCCTTATGGAGTCAAACAAATCCAAGCACCCAAGGCATGGTCAACATCCACAGGCCACCATATCAAAATTGGTGTCATTGACACAGGTGCTGATTATTATCATCCAGATCTACGCCATTCGCTTGCCAGAGGCATCAATCTACTCAATCGAAATATGATGCCCTTAGATGACAATGGTCACGGAACTCATATTGCAGGTACTATCGCCGCAGCTAACAGTACGGTAGGAATGATTGGTGTAGCTCCACGAGCTACTATATATCCCGTCAAAGCTTTTGATCACAACGGCTCTGCTTACGTATCCGACATTATTCTCGGTATCGATTGGTGTGTAAGGAATCATGTCGATATCATTAATATGAGTTTTGGAATGAAGACCCGTAGCCGAGCCTTACAAGAAATTGTTAACAAAGCGTATAATGCAGGCATTTCAATTATTGCTTCATCAGGAAATGACGGAAAACGACGAAGTATTGATTACCCTGCTCGTTATTCACAGACCATTTCCGTTGGAGCTACGGATCATAATCGTCGAATCGCCGGATTCAGTAATCGAGGACAATATATTGATATCTATGCACCTGGTGACAAAATTATATCTTCTTGGACTCGAGGCAAATATCATGAAATGAGTGGCACTTCTATGGCAACCTCACATGTCAGCGGAGCTATCGCACTATTACTGTCACAGAATCGAAATTTAAACCCTAGCGAACTTAAGGCATTATTGCGCCGCACTGCCACTCCCCTACGTGTTCGAAAAGGGCAACGATTAGATCGAGACTGCGGTGAAGTAAATGCACTTCGCTTGTTAAAAGAAGGCATGAAAGCTAATGCAGCCACCTCTGAACCGCTAACCGCTAGCATAAAACCACAAAAAAACCGTCCTTCCTAACGTAGGAAAGGGCGGTTTTATCATGACAATATAATTACAAGCTGGTTGAATTACATTTTCTCCGGTGAAGTCACACCGATCAATCGTAATACATTGCTGATGACCGTGCGCACTGCGTTTAGCAACGCCAAGCGAGCTTGTGTCTGTGCGGGATCTTCTGTAATTACACGTTCTGCCTTATAGTAGCTGTGGAACATAGAAGAAAGCTCATATACATAACGCACCATCCGGTGTGGCGCATAGTGATGTACCGCTGTTGCAATTTCCTCTGGCAACTCCCCAACCTTGCGAATAAGGTCGTATTCACGTTCAGTTGTTAACTTATTCAAATCAATTTCTGTGAGTGGCAATAGTGTAATGTTCTGCTCTTCCGCCTGACGGAAAATACTGCAAATCCGCGCATGTGCGTATTGCACATAGAATACAGGATTCTCGTTAGATGTTGAAATCGCTAGATCCATGTCGAAATCGAGATGCGAGTCCATACTCCGCATCGTAAAGAAGTAACGAATCGCGTCAATGCCTACTTCATCCATCAGATCTACCATCGTAACAGCTTTTCCTGTACGCTTAGACATTTTTACTTTTTGGCCATCTTGAAATAAGCTAACCATCTGTGCGATCAATACGGTTAATTTATCAGGATCATTACCGAGCGCTTCCATAGCTGCTTTCAAGCGAGGAATGTAGCCATGATGGTCGGCACCCAATATATTAATCATTTGATCGAAACCACGGCTATATTTGTTACGATGATAAGCGATATCCGGCATCAAATAAGTATAGGTTCCGTCATTTTTCACCAATACGCGGTCTTTGTCATCTCCATATTGAGATGTGCGTAGCCACGTAGCTTCGTCTTGATCGTAGACTTCACCTCTTGTCTTCAATTCAGCAAGGGATGCTACAACCTGCCCGTTCTCATACAGGGACGTTTCGCTAAACCATTCGTCAAAATGTACTCTGAATCGAGAAAGGTCTCGCTTTATTTTATCTAATTCCTTCTCAAGGCCGTACACACGGAAGAATGCGGTCCGCTCCGCTGGCTCCATCGAGAGTAGAGAATCCCCTTTTTGTTCCACTAAATCTTTAGCGAATCCCTTAATGTCTTCTCCATGATAGCCGTCCTCAGGCATCTCAACCGTCTGTCCCAGTTCCTGCATATAACGAACTTCTATCGACTTGCACAAATTAACAACCTGGTTACCTGCATCATTAATATAATATTCACGAGTGACTTGGTATCCCGCCATATCAAGCAAGTTACAAAGTGCATCTCCTACTGCTGCACCACGAGCATGCCCAAGGTGAAGGCTTCCTGTAGGGTTAGCGCTTACGAACTCCACTTGAACTCTCTTACCTTGACCAACATTAATCCGTCCATAATCGTTGCCTAGTTCCTGAACCTGCTGTATGACAGGATACAAGTATTTCTTCATCAGAGTAAAGTTAATAAATCCTGGCCCCGCAATTTCTGCCTTCTCGATAAAAGCTTTATTAAGATCCAAATGGCTGATGATTTCTTCTGCGATCTGGCGTGGATTCTTCTTCGCTATTTTTGTCAATTGCATGGCTACGTTACTAGCTAAATCTCCATGTACCTTATCCTTAGGTACTTCAAGGGTGATCGTAGGAATATCTTCTTTGGTAACTATGCCAGCTTGGATGATAGCATCAACAATAACTTCTGATACTAATTGGTTAATCTGCTCTAGTGGGTTCTGTATCATGATTTGGGTTCCTCCTGTATATATAAACTAATTGCAAAGCGTCCAGATAAATCGTCATAGACATATAAGTCATATGACCAACTCACGCGCCCTAGCCCCCCTTGGATATCCATCTTCATCTCATGCGTGTACGTCGAAAGATTGAAGGTAGTATAAGGAGAGCGATAAAAGCCAGGCAACGTCGTATCTAGTTGATAAGACTGCTCTGACTCTACTTCACCATGTCGAATGATTTTCACTAATTCGGGAGTAATCTTAATTGTCGTTCTTGTGGAGCCACCCTTCGGACCTGCCTCGGGTTCCTCGTACCTTACATACAGTACCGAGCCTTTGGCAAACACTTCAGCCAACATATCCTGCACCACTTCTTCTCCTTCATGGTGACTCCGTAGCTGTATTACAGCCTTCATCATATCTGGCATACGTGAAACAATCTCCAATCTATACATTCTATTGTACTACTATATCCAGTTCCCTGATTCAATTCAAATAAAATAATGGATAGATTCATCGTTATGTAAAATAAACGGATACCTATTCAACTTCGAAAAAGTATCCGTGTCTGGGTTATGCCTACTCAAGTAAACGATATACTTCATACTACCTAACGCTGCTTTAAGAGGAGGAGTACCACTTATTGTATCGAAAATTTACGGTTCCAACTTAATCCACCATCACGGGTCATATATATAGATGACTTGCTAATACCTGTTACTGCCATCCACCCCCGCTTACCATCTGTAAAGGAAATACGAGCATCAACTCCACTAACGGATGGCGTGATGTTCTTCCATGTCTTACCTCCATCATAAGTGCGTCCTACGGATACGACTTCTCCCGCTGGTGAACCGGCACCTAAGATTGCTGTATCTCCATCAATTAACTGTAGATTACTAGGATGTCCTCCAGCCTGCGCTGGGCCTTTGTCTACAACAGCCTTCCCATCACCCGGTGCTGGACCTCCGCCAGCTGTAGACTGACCGATCACGCGATTCCAATGTCCTCCACCATCCGTACTGCTGTATAGCGAATAGGATACTTGTGACATCCCTGATTCACCGTACAACAAGGCCCACACTTGCTTGCCGTTACTATAAATTTCTCCTCCGGTGTTACTTGTAGCAGCTACATTTAGCTTCGTAGACCAATTCTTTCCCCCGTCTACGGTCTTCATAACCTTATAGCCGCCGCTAGGAATCACTACGATCGTCCATCCATGTTTCACATCATTAAAAGATGTAAATCGACTATTGACCGGAGTAGCAATCTTATCCCAATGACTCCCCCCATCGACAGTCTTGTAAGCTGCCATTCGTACGTACCCAAAGCCTACAGCCTCACTGACACGATCCATACGTTCAAAGCTTACACTGCCTGTAGAAACCTTACTCCAATGAGATCCCCCATCCGAAGTTTGTATTAAATACTTTTTCTGTTTAGAAGGAACAGATGCGAGCGCCCATCCATCCTTGTTATTAGGGAAATCGATTTGTGTAAACTCCCACCGTCCTGTATAAATTTCCTGCCAATGGCAACCTGCATCCGAAGTGCCGATCATAAATCCATTCCCTGCAGCTCTTCCCATGTCCTCATTTAAAAATTGAATATCCGCGAACTGAAGTGGGTCTTTACCTTCATTGGAATGTTGCTTCTGCAACTTACCCAGCAGGCCATGATCTCCACTTCCACAAGGTGCTACTGTTGCTGCTACAACCTTGGAAGAGGAAATGAAATAACCCCCTGAAAGCAGTAGCGCTAATGCCATCCATAATAGAGCAGATCGTTTGATAAATTTAGTAATCAACATAGAAGTCACTCCTTCTATTATTACATTACCCTTATTTGGGTTTAATAAGACATTATGAAGTCTAGGTATGTACGTTTAAAAAAACACCTTACAGAAACAACAACGGAACCTAGTGGCTTCCTAAATTATCGTTTTTGAAGGTGCTTTGCTATGAAAAATCTATTTCACAAAACCTAGCAACATTTCACGAATCAACTTCGCTGCTACAATTTGTGTCTGTTCTGTGTGGTCATAGATAGGTGCTACTTCTACCAAATCACAGCCCACAACATTTACTCCAGAATTTGCAATAAGATGCACAGCCTCTAACAATTCCTTAGAAGTAATTCCACCTGCTTCTGCCGTACCTGTACCAGGAGCTGCAGAAGGATCAAGTACGTCAATGTCAATTGTAACATAGACAGGACGACTCCCCATCTTCGGCAAAGCTTCCCTAAGCGGAGCTGCTACCTCAAAGGGGTGGAAGTTGATATTCTGATGACCAAATTGAAATTCCTCGCGCGAACCAGAGCGAATACCGAACTGGTAAATGTTACTTCCACCCATAAGCGCCGCTGCTTTACGTACAGGCGTAGAGTGGGAGAGAGGTTCACCCTCGTAGTTTTCTCTAAGGTCAGCATGTGCATCGATATGAATCAAAATCAGATCAGGATACTTCGCGTATACCTGCTGAATAACAGGCCATGTCACGAGATGTTCTCCACCGAGACCGATTGGAAATTTATCATCAGCCATTAACTTGCCAACATATTCACTGATGACCTCCAAACTACGTCCAGCATTACCGAATGGCAGTAGCAAGTCTCCAGCATCGAAGTAAGTGATATCCTCAATACTTTTATCAAGATAAGGGCTGTACTCCTCTAGACCTACTGAGGCTTGACGAATATGTGACGGGCCAAAACGAGAGCCCGGGCGAAAGCTAACGGTATAGTCCATAGGCATGCCATATATAACAGCCTTAGAACCTTCATAATCTTCTGAGCTACAAATAAATACGTTACCTGAGTATGCTTGATCCAATTTCATCGTCTGTTCATAGCCTCCTATTTCGTTAGATCTTCCACGAATTTCGGCAACACAAAAGCGGCTTTGTGCAGACGTGACGTGTAATACTTTGTATCTAGCTCAGGGATAGTTGCTTCGTCTAATTCAAGTGGATCATGAACTTTACTTCCCATTGTAAAGGTCCAGAGACCACTTGGGTAAGTTGGAATATTCGCAGCATATACACGAACGATCGGGAAGATTTCTTTCACGTCACGATTTACTTGTTGGATAAGATCTGCTTTGAACCAAGGGTTGTCCGTTTGAGCAACGAAAATTCCATCCTCTTTCAACGCTTCATAAATTCCCTGATAAAATCCGCGTTCGAACAACGGTGCAGCAGGACCTACAGGTTCTGTCGAATCCACCATAATAACGTCATATTCATTCTTATGATTGAGAATATGCATGTATCCGTCATTTACCAATACCTCAACACGAGGATCTTCCAATTTACCAGCAATAGAAGGTAAATATTTCTTGGAATATTCAATGACTTTACCGTCGATTTCGACTAATACAGCTTTCTCAACTCCTGGGTGTTTGATAACTTCACGAATCACGCCACCATCTCCACCGCCGACTACTAGTACATGCTTAGGATTAGGATGTGTATTCAGTGCTGGGTGAGCTACCATTTCATGATATACGAATTCATCTTTTTCTGTTGTCATAACCATGCCATCTAGAACAAGCATGTTACCGAATTCTTCTGTCTCCACCATCGCTAGATCTTGAAAATCTGTTTTCTCTGTCACGTAAGTTTTTTTAATCTTCGCAGTAATTCCGAATACGGGCGTTTGTTTCTCTGTGAACCATAATTCCATCGTATATACCTACTCTCATTTTATATTTAATGTTTAGCCTTCACATTTCTGTCTATTGTACCAAACAAAATTGATTATATTAAATTAAGGTGAAAATGCAACCATTTTCGACATATATTTGCCCATAAGAAATCATATCGCATGTAAAGTGAATATCTATGCCCTTCCCATCCCATAATGAAAAGAAAAGGAAATGAAAGGGAGCATACATGTCATGTCGCAACAATCTACAAAGCAACTTAAGCGGAAAAGAAAATTTCTGATGATGATTAAGTTATTGTTCGGTATGACTGTCCTTGTTCTTCTAGTTAGTGCGATCGCCCTTGGATATTTATATCATTCAAACCTACCCGTTGCTGATACGGATCGGAACTCTCGAATACTTGATAGCCAAGGCAACATTATGGCCACCTTCTCGGCGAGTGGGCGCAGTTATGAACCCGTCACTTTAGATGAAATATCTCCTTTTCTAATCGAAGCTACTCTTGCCGTAGAAGATCGTAAGTTCTATGACCATTTAGGATTTGATATCAAAGGAATGGGCCGGGCCATACTAGTCAACCTCAAGAAAATGAATCGTTCACAGGGAGCGAGTACACTCACACAACAGTTAGCCCGAAATCTATATCTAAGTCATGAGAAAACATGGTCACGTAAAGTAAAAGAAGCGATGTATACGACACAGCTAGAGATGAAATACAGTAAACAGGAAATTCTACAAATGTATCTTAACGAAATTTATTACGGTCATGGTGCCTACGGCATCGAAGCTGCTTCCCGTATGTATTTTGGAAAGTCTGCTAAGGACTTGAACCTTGCAGAAAGCACTCTACTAGCTGGAATCCCTAAAGGGCCCACCTATTATTCTCCCTATAATCATTTGGATAGCGCCATCAAAAGACAGCGAATTGTCCTTTCCACCATGGTGGAG
This sequence comes from Paenibacillus sp. IHBB 10380, assembly GCF_000949425.1. Classification (NCBI taxonomy): domain Bacteria; kingdom Bacillati; phylum Bacillota; class Bacilli; order Caryophanales; family Paenibacillaceae; genus Paenibacillus; species Paenibacillus sp. IHBB 10380. The sequence continues at coordinate 4,986,568 of NZ_CP010976.1, read as the reverse complement.
ACAAAGAGCATTACGAAGCAAGAGTCCAATCAAGCAGCACGCGAAAAGTTAATCATCAAGCCTCAAGGAGAGCAGAAGACTATTGTGACGGCACCTTATTTTCGCGATTATGTACGGAATTTAGCGATTAGTGAGCTAGGAATCAGTGAAGAACAACTTGATCATGGTGGATTGAACATCTATTCAACGCTAGATTCTCATACCCAAGAGGCGGCAGAAGAGGCCGTAGCTAGTGGCATGGACAAGGGCAGTGAATTGGAGACCGCTCTGATCTCTATAGATCCTCGAACAGGGTATATAAAGGCCATGGTGGGTGGGACAAATTATCAGACTAACCCTTATAACCATACACTAGCTACAACACGCCAGCCGGGGTCAACCTTCAAACCCATCATGTACCTAACGGCCCTAACTTCCAAGAAAATGTCCGTACTCAGCACGTTCAAAAGTGAGCCAACGCTGTTTCACTACGATAATAATCGCAAGACGTACCAGCCAAGTAACTTCGGTGAAAAGTATCTGGGTGAGATTAATATGCAGCAGGCTATCGCCACTTCGGACAATATATATGCTGTCAATACGATGATGACAGTAGGACCAGACAAGGTCATAGATACAGCACAAAAAATGGGCATTAATAGTCCTCTTCAAGCGGTGCCCTCACTGGCATTAGGAACTTCACCAGTCAGTCCACTTGAGATGGCGTCTGCTTTTGGCGTGATTAGTAATGGTGGTGTTCGTATGGCCCCTATAGCTGTGCTCAAGGTGACGGATTCCACAGGAGAAATAATATATGAGGCAGAGACAACGCCAGGTGAAGCTGTGGTGGATCCCGCTGCTACTTATGTTCTGACGCATCTAATGGAAAGTGTGTTTGAGAATGGCGGAACAGGTAACCGTGTATCATCCCTCATAAAGCGCCCTGTAGCAGGCAAAACAGGTACGACCGACACAGATGCTTGGCTTGTAGGATTCACACCAGAACTCGCTACAGCTGTATGGGTGGGATACGATAAAGGCCGAAATATTGAGAATAGCGATGGGCGCCGAGCTGCACCTATTTTTGCTCAATTTACGGAAAAGGCACTAGAGAACGTCCCGCCCAAAATTTTTCCCATTCCAAGTCAAGTGGTTAGTGCCTATATCAATCCGGAGTCAGGGCTACTTGCTACAGCAGACTGTCCTGAGAAAACATTGGAAGTATTTGTCCCCGGCACGGAACCAACAGCGTACTGCACACTCCATGGTAGTAAACAACAACCTGCCAAGGAGGAAGCCATTCCCGTAGATCGCACATGGTGGTCCAATCTTAAACAGTGGTGGATGGATTAATGGTCAACTATACTCTAGAGCAGCCTAGAACTAAATCAGTGGTTCCGACTGCTCTTTCTCTTTCGTTCTCCCTACCTTTCTTGGCACATGACTGCCCAATATTCAAACCAACACTTGATTGTTGGTTTTTTTTAGGTTATATTGGTATTAACAATCAAATCAACGTTTGAATATAGTAACCATTACAATTAGCGAAGGGGTCACGATAATATGTCAGACATAAACACAATCGAAGATCAGATTATAGACGAAGAAGTCTGTGAGGTAACATCTGTAGATACTCACAAGACAGTCCAGCTTCAGAAAACCATCAATGAAGAAGAAATTCTAGGTATGGTGGATATGTTCAAGGCCTTATCTGATCCAACACGTATGAAAATTGCCTATATGCTAGATCAAGCGCAGGAACTGTGTGTATGTGATGTTGCAGCTGTGTTAGGAAGTAGTATGGCAGCCACCTCCCATCATTTACGTACATTGAAGAACTTAGACATTACCATGTCACGTAAAGAAGGAAAGAATGTTTATTATTCATTAAAGGATGATCATATTAGAATTCTAATTCAGATGACTTTAGAGCATCAGAGGGAGAAGATGGACGATGAGCACAAATAGTAAAGGTAGAGGCGCTAGCGATACATTATCTTATGTGGAATATCCTGTACAAGGGTTGTCCTGTGCTAACTGTACGCGTGAGATGCAAGAGGAAATTAACAAGCTTGAGAACGGTGAGGATGCCCGCTTAAGCTATGCCAACAGTAAACTAACCCTTCACCCTGAAGTCGATATGTCCCGTGTTGAGCACATTTTGAAAAGTGATGGAGCACGCCTTATCAAAAAAACAGGTAACCACGCTGGTCATGATCATGTTCACACAGATGGATCAGCGCATGGTCACACTCACGATGACGGGCATGATCACGGACACGATCATAGTCATGAAGGAAATCGCCTTATGAAATGGTTACTTGGAATTGCGGCAGTACTCTATCTTTCAACTTTCATTCTGAGTGGGATCATACCACAGCCGGTACTTATTGCCTCTTATATCATAGCGATCGTATTCAGCGGGTACTCTACATTCTGGCGTGGACTTAACAACCTTATTCGTTTTAAATTCAATATGGATACACTGATGACAGTGGCTCTAACCGGTGCCGTTGTCATCGGTGAATGGCAAGAAGCTACACTTGTGGCTATCTTGTTTGGCTTAAATGAAATGCTGGAAGGTTACGGCATGGGACGTGCTCGCAAATCGATGGAGGCACTTCTCGCCTCAGCCCCCAAAGAAGCGACCCTGATACGGAATGGAGAAACGGTTACAGTGCCCATCTCAAGTTTGCGTGCTGGCGACATAGTTCAAGTCCGTGCTGGTGAAAAAATCCCATCAGATGGGTTCATTCATGAGGGAAATAGTGCCGTTAATGAAGCAGCTATTACTGGAGAGTCCATTCCCGTTAGTAAAAAGAAGGGCGACCCTGTGTATGGGGGTAGTGTGAACGCAGAGGGTTTACTAACCATTGAAATTGAGAAGGCTTATCAAGATTCTTCTTTAGCTAAAATTATGCACTTAGTACAAGAAGCCCAAGATAGCAAAACACCCACAGAGCTGTTCATTGATAAATTTGCTAAATACTATACTCCGGCTATCATGCTCATCGCCCTCTTCGTTATCGTTGTACCTCCGCTGTTCATGGGAGAGCCTTGGATGAAATGGGTATACCAAGGACTAGCTATTCTTATCGTCGGATGTCCCTGTGCGTTAGTGTTATCCTCTCCAATAGCTTTGGTAAGCGGAATGACACGCAGTGCACGTAATGGCATTCTGATCAAAGGCGGGGTCCACCTAGAGCAATTGGGTAAGTTGGAAGCCATCGCCTTCGACAAGACTGGCACACTTACACAGGGCACACCCTCTGTCATAGAAGAAGTCATCTATGACAAAGAACGTTTCTACGACGTGGCAGGTTCATTGGAGCAATCCTCCCTCCATCCGCTTGCTAAAGCAGTCGTAGATCATATCGTCAGCCAGCGTCATGAAACTAGCCATTTCCCTGAAGCAGGTAATCTTACTACTTTACCAGGTTCAGGAATTCAAGGAGAGGTCAATGGAATCACATCCTGGATGGGTAGCGAAGACATCCTGACACATATCTCACCCTTAGATCCACAAATTCTCGATCAAGTTCGTCGTGATATCGTCAGATTGAAGGAACAAGGATATACCTTAGTGATTGCTGCAGATGAGACCCATGTACTCGGAGTTTTCGGATTAGCCGACGAAATTCGTTCCGAGACCAACGATGTCATTAAGCGACTTCACCAAGCGGGTATCTCTCATACTGTTATGCTCACAGGAGATCATGAACAGTCTGCTCGGAACATTGCATCTCAAGCCGGTGTTACGGAATATTATGCGGGTCTACTTCCTGAACAAAAAGTAGATCAGATCAAAGAGCTTTCCACTCGCTATAGAGTGGCTATGGTGGGTGATGGCATTAATGATGCTCCCGCGCTTGCCACAGCCCAGTTAGGGATTGCCATGGGTAAAGGAACAGATAGCGCTATTGAGACTGCCGATATTGTGCTTATGCAGGATCACCTAGGTAAGCTTCCAAATGCCATTCATATGGCTAGACGGGTCAACCGAGTGATTGGGTGGAATATTGGTATTTCACTAACGCTAAAAGCAATCGCCCTTCTCCTCACCATTCCAGGCTTGCTTACCCTTTGGATTGCCGTATTATCCGATATGGGTGCTACCATTATTGTCACCCTGCTCGGGATGTCGATCCTACTAGGAAAAGATAAATAAATCCAGATCACAAACAGAAAGCCTCAGTATCCACGCTGTAAGTGGATACTGAGGCTTTCTGCATTTTTTCACAAGGATAAACGAGTTCAATTAAATAATTATACTTCTAGCGCCTTCTTCAATTCGTCAGGTGAAGCGTTCCACCATTCCTCATTACGTGAGATTAACAAATCTTTCAGAGCCGTCTTATCCTGTGCGCTTAACTCATCTAGCGAGATTTTGCGCTTAAGGGCAGAGTCTAATTTGTTAACATGCTCCGCAAGAATTTTCCAACCGCGACGCGCCTCCGTATCAATCCACATCTCACATGCCATAGCTCCTGCATAGAATTGAGCTTCTAGCGTACGATCGACCGCGATCCATACTACCCATACCTGACGACCGTTAGGTACATCTTCCCGATTGGCTGAGAATTTAATGCCCTTCTCTACCTTACTCTTGGCATGCATGGCTCCTACATCAACCTTAGCTTCTCCTTGATCAATAATAACAGGCGATACATTATTCAAATCAATAGAACCTGCTCCAAAACCAGTGTGCTTACTTTTACTGCTTACAATATTAAGGGCAATTTGTTTCTTGCCAGTTTGTTCGTTATTATCCATTCTCTTTGACCTCCCACAAAACAGAAATTTGACAGTGCATTTCTGCCTCCTACTATTCGTAACGGTTATTCATTTTATTTTAACTAATAATCGGCGAATTGCAAACATATACATGCTGTAGATGCTTGTCAACGGGAGGTATTCATGTATGGCTCCAGCCCGCACCAAAATAATTGTAGTTATTATTGTTTCCCTATTTCTCCTTAGTGGCACCTGGTGGTGGACCCTTCTCGTCAACTCGCCACAACTAGAGTCCGCGTATGCGCCCAATAAGGGCAAGCCTACAAATGTAGCTACGCCACCCCAAAAAGAAAGTGTACAGCAACCTACTGCACAAGTTCTTAGCAAACGTCTTGTGGAGTACCATATCAATGTTTCCCTTAATCCTGAGGAGAAGCTATTGAAAGGTACTGAGACACTCACTTGGACTCACCCTGGTAAAAACATTGTAACTGAGCTTTACTTTCACCTGTATCCTAATGCCTTCTCTTCTAAAGAAACTACCTTTATGAAAGAATCTGGTGGCAGGCTTAGAGGAGATACGATGCCAGCAGACGGATTCGGAGCTATGAATCTCACAGATATTAAAACGGTAGATGGTCTGTCGCTTATGCATCGTATTCAGTATGTACAACCGGACGATGGCAATAGCAAAGACTATAGTCTCATCAGAGTTCGTCTGCCAAGACCCGTCAAGGGTGGCGAGAGCATCACGCTCAATTTAAATTTCGAAGTAAAGCTGCCTAAAATATTCGCGCGTATGGGAATAGCGGATGACTTCGTTATGGCAGGACAATGGTTCCCTAAGATCAGCGTATATGAACCTCAAGGTACGCGTGGACGGGTTACGGAAGGTTGGAATCTTCATCAATACCACGGTAACTCTGAGTTCTACGCAGATTTTGGTATCTACAATGTAAAAATCCATGTACCCAAAAATTACATCGTCGCCGCTACTGGATTTCCAACCCAAACAGCTAAACTCAAAGATAACATGAAAGTTTATCAATTCTATGCTGATGATGTACATGATTTCGCTTGGTCAGCTTCGCCTAATTTCATTGTTGCTGAGAAACCTTTCTCCTCTCCAGAGGTTGCAGGTGTGCGTATTAAATTATACTTAGATCCTGCCCATGAGGATATGAAGGAGAGGTACTTCTATGCGGCTGAGGCTGCTCTGAAATATTTCAGTAAATGGTATGGGTCTTATCCATATTCAACCTTATCCATTGTAGTCCCACCTGAAGCCGGTAACGGAGCAGGAGGCATGGAATATCCAACACTAGTTACGGCCTTCGGGGCCAAGAATGACTCTCCTGGTTATGAATTGGAGCGAACAGTCATCCACGAAATTGGTCATCAATATTTCTATGGAATGATTGCAAACAACGAGTTCGAAGAAGCTTGGCTAGATGAAGGATTCACATCTTATGTGGAAGATAAACTCATGGAACAGGAGTATGGGGTCATTCCTAACCTTGCCATTCAAGCAGCCGTTATCTCTTCTCCCGCTCCACTCAACCAAGAGGCATGGAAATATGGATCTCAGGAGCACTATGCCCAGAATGCCTATTACCGCGGTAAGCTTATATTGAAAGGAATTGAGCAGCAAGTAGGGACTCAAACAATGGGCAAAATTATGAAGACATACAGTATAAAATACCGTTTCGCTCATCCTACAACGCTGGACTTCCAAAAAGTCGTGGAGCAGGTTACTCATACTTCATGGCAATCCTATTTCAATCAATACGTATATGGCAGCCAAATGACCGATTTCGCCATAAACCAGATTACTGTACAACAGAAAAAGAGCGCCCAGGGGCCCCTCTATGAATCCGTCGTCACCGTAGATCGACAAGATGGACTGTACCCCAATATACCCATCCTTTTTCGCTTTGCTGATGGTCACTCTATCCATAAAGTATGGAAAGGGAATGGCGATCGGATTCAGTTCAAGCTACAGTACAAATCTCCTCTGGCATGGGCGATGATAGATCCTGAATACACTCTTGTACTTGAGAATAACCATATCAACAATTATATGAAGGTAGATAACGATCACAAGATTGTATCCCGCTTAAATATAAGCATAACCAAGCTATTGGAAACATGGCTTGGAAGTCTGTCATGGTGAGGTGAGTGCCGGTGAGGATCAATATTTCAAATGGCTGGAAAAGTGTCAAAGACCAATTCTACGTTGTTATCATTCTATTTCTATACCAGTTACTCAGTGGGTACTTTCTATACCGTTTGGTTAAATCAGCCGTTGTCCCTTTATTCCTACGCTATCCTGACCCACCTCCGAATGAGTTAAGTCAGATTCTCTTCTATGTAGAAGGACAATTAAGTTTAACAAACAGTCAGACCGTCCACTCCTTTCTATGGATGTTGTTAGCTGTGCTACTATTACGCATGATTGTTACCCCACTTATTCATGCAGGAATTATTTATGGTCTTCATCAAGAAAGATTAGGAGAACGAGGACTTTTCTTTTTTGAGGGTATACGTAAACTCTGGAAACCAATGACGCTGCTATATTGGATAGAGATCGGACTTGTATTAGCTCCAGCTTATTGGCTCATTCCAAAATTATATAATATGGCACTCACAGCAGTTATATCTCCTTCTATATGGCTACAAACTGTGCCATATGTTCTCGCTTGGTATGTATACCGTTATATCATCCATCAATTGATTCTCTACATGCAATTTGGCGCAACAGGCCTCGCAGGGATCCTCTCCTCCATGATGATATGTCTTCGTTATGTGATGTCTGTTATGGGTATTTCACTCATTCTAGGGCTTAGTTGCTTGTTACTGTTCAGCCTATTCACGGGTGTGTCCCTTTGGTGGACTGGATTACTTGGCCTTATTGTTCAACAAGCTTATCATTTCATATCCTGTCTGTTTAAATTATGGGGGATCACAGCACAGTTTGACTTATGGTATACCAAGAGGTTCAAATCTTCATAAAATAAATTATTAAATTTTTGTCATCACTGTAATGCCTTGATACAGGAAAAACCCCACCCATTTTTGAGAAAAAGGGCGGGGTTTTTCCTGTATACTTTGCTTTAAACGTTTGCAAAACCATACATCCTCTGTTAAAATAATCCCAGTTAGTTTTTAGTAACAACTTTGTAATCTTTACGACATTATTATTGTATACGACTGTCACTTTCAGGTGCACGATAAAAGCCAAATTCCTTGGCACCAGGGAGCGGGGGAACCATGATATGGGTGAATTGATCTCGCATTAGAGGGATCATAGGGGACCTTCAACCGAATCCTTAAGCTAACCTCGCAGGCATTGGAAGGGGAATATGTATTGAAGAAGAAATTATCCGCCGTAGCACTGAGCGTGGCACTTGCACTAACCATTGGAACTGGAAGCGTATTTGCAGACTCGAAACTGGACTCAGTTATTCATCCTACTATCGGGGTTAGTTACAAGACCGCTGGAACATCCACCAATGGATTTGACTGCTCTGGATTTACCAAATACGTATTTCAAAAACTAGGTGTCACTCTTCCTCGTCAGTCCTCATCACAGTATCAGATAGGTGATTCTGTGTCACGTAATGCGATGAGACCTGGAGACCTTGTCTTCTTTAATACCTTTGGAAATGGTGTATCCCATGTTGGGATATTTGTTGGTAATGGTAAATTCGCACATGCATCTACTTCACGTGGGGTGATCGTTAGCTCTCTCAATGAAAGCTATTACTCCAAACGCTACGTTGGCGCTAAACGTGTGATGAGTACAGCTAAGTATCAAGCTACCGCGTATAACTAAATCTTTATAACTAAGCCTGCTCATAGCCTGCTCATAAGATTTTTGCCGAAATCTTATGAGTGGGTTTTTCTTTTATTTCATACTATAGACGTAATAAATCACAAAAAGGTTTCATTTTTTTTAACTAATCCATAATTTTTTTTAATATTATTGATAGAAACAATTGCCAAACTATTAATCCTTTGTTACAATAGTCCCAGTTAGTTTTTAGTAACAACTTTGTAATAAGTGTTGTAACAACTTATTATTGATGTATACGTTCTATCAATATAGCGTTAACCAATCAGCCGAATTCCCGTAAAGTCGGGAAGCGGGGGAACCAGTAGTGGGTGAATTGATCTTGCATCAAAGGGATCATAGGGGACCTTCAACCGAATCCTTAAGCTAACCTCGCAGGCACCAGGAGGAATCATATTGTTGAATAAGAAATTAGTATCTTCATTTATGGGTTTGGCCTTATTATTTACTATTGGAACAGGAAGCGCTTTCGCAGACTCTAAAATGGATACAGCGATTGCTCCAACACTTGGAACCAGTTATAAAAACGGCGGGGTCAGCACAAGCGGCTTCGATTGCTCCGGATTTACAATGTATATTTTTGAGAAACTAGGTATCAATTTGCCACATCAATCTGGTTCACAATTCGGTATGGGTACTGCTGTAGATCGTAGTGATTTACGTGAAGGCGATCTAGTATTCTTTAACACGAGTGGAAAAGGCGTTTCACACGTTGGAATTTATGTTGGTGATGGTAAATTCGCACATGCCTCTTCTTCTAATGGTGTAATTATTAACTCACTTAGCGAAAGCTACTACGTTTCCCGCTACATCGGTGCCAAGAGAATTATGAGTACTGATACATATGAAGCCGTTGCGATTGATTAAATCATTCATTTGACCTTACCGCCCGAGAGTTGAGATTTTTACCGAATCTCAACTCTCGGGTTTTTTGTGTCTTCTCATATGTGCATCTTTTAATGCTTATCATTGCATACTTTGATTGAGCTTACTCTTTATTATCCTGCTATTTGAGAACTAAGCACCTACTTCCCGTAAATACATATCACATGTGTTTCAACGATGATAACCAAATTTATCTGAGAGCAAAGGAGAGCCTAACATGAGCAATAAAGATGAAGATTTCATTGTTCTTCCTATGGAGATAAGCCATGCCCAAGCTATTTGTGATTGGAAGTTCGCCCCACCTTACAACATATATGGTTGGATGCCTTGGGAACAAATGGAGAAGCTTGGTATTGAGTTCGGGGACCCTCTTCTCAGAACAGCTCAATATGTATCCGTTATGAACAAGTCTGGGGAGTTATGTGGATTTGCACAGTTCTTTCCATTAGAGGGAGTAACGCGTTTAGGCATCTGTATGCACCCTGATTTGTGTGGCCAAGGAAGGGGTAAATCTTTTGTGCAATCCATTGTTCATACGGCATTGTTACGAGAGCCCCAGAATGAAATAGATCTAGAAGTACTTACTTGGAATAAACGCGCTATTCAAGCCTATGCCAAATCCAACTTCATCATTACTGATTGTTACGAACGACTTACTCCTGATGGTAATAAAGACTTCTACTGTATGGTCTATCAGCAAGATAACACCTAATCATATGATAAATAGCACTACTCTGTGAGTTTTTTGATAAAATTAACAATATATTTGTTTATTTTTTGTCACAAATGCTATGCTCTAAGAGTTTGTTCCGTTATAATAAGTACATTAGCTTAAATAGAAAGGGACGAATAATTATGCAAAAATGGATCATGAGCGGTTTGTTTTTCGCAGCGTGTACAATAGCCCTGGTACTTATGTTTACATTGCCAGGTAAAGAAGAAGTAGCGGAAGAAGAAAAACCAAGTATGCCCGCAGTTACCTTAGATGCTGGAGCTGCTGAAACACTGGTTAAAGCCAACTGTATCAGCTGTCATGGCGATCAACTAGAGGGTGCAGTAGGACCGAACTTACAGAACATTGGGGCTACAATGTCGGCGGAACAGATTTATAACATCGTTTCCAAAGGTAGCGGAATTATGCCGGCTTTTAAAGGTCAATTAAAAGATGAAGAAATTGCTAACGTCGCCCTTTGGTTATCTGAGAAAAAGTAAATCGTTGACAGCATATCAGAAACGGGCATCACTCCAATAGGAATGATGCCCGTTTCTGATATTTAACTATCTTTTCCTCTGCTTGCCTTCTTCTCTCACTCTTTCACTACCACACATTTTCTCAAAAGATTCATTATATTGTTGCGCAGCTTTGAAATCGAGAGCAGTCAGCGCCCCTTCACTCCAAGAGGTGAGACGTAACATGACTGTGGTATAGTCAATATGAATTAATGGATGATGATCAAACGCTTCGGATATGGTCGCAACTTCGTCCACAAATGCGATTCCCTTCATAAAACTCGAGAAAACGTATTTGCGTACAAGCCACCGCTCCTCCTCCAACTCCCATCCATCTAATTTACTTAGATATACTTCAATGTCTTCCTTCATATATGCCATGTTTATTTCCTCCTCTTCCGACTAACTTCAATCTAACTTAAGTTCGTTCGACGATTACTGAAATAACCTTCTGACAGTATATTCTCTTAACGATTCATTCATTCATACATGCCTTCTTAGCATCGATATAGAATCAACTACTAGGAATTAAATCAAAGAAACAAAAGTAATTTCCTCTTCACCTATCAAAACATTAATTCTGTGGATATCACGATCATAGATCACTACACCACTTCCAACCTTAATCATAGAATCTGTGCCCAGTCCGTAAAATAAATCTTCGGCCAGTGCCTCAAGAACCTCTTTTTTCCCTTCCTCTGGAAGCTGCTCCCATTCACCTTGCTCCATTTCAAAAAACTCATAACAATCTGTAATTTGGCCTACTGCTGTCGTGAATTCTCTTAAAATATCATCATAATTTCGTCCATGTTTTACTCCCATATTCACGCCTCCACTCTCTATTGTAATAGTACATTAGTCACTCATTTCATTATACCGGAAAATATCCCTAAAAAAAAAAGTCACTTCTGACGATAAATAATATAATGCGTCTCTTGCGGGACAGTCCATCTTCTTTATTTTCAATTGACTGCATGAAAGGATTCAATTCTATTTCTCATGGATGAGGTGTATAATGGAAATTTCAACAATTATTGGTTTAGTTCTTGGTCTCGCTTCAATTCTAGTAGGTATGGTCCTTAAAGGATCATCCCTTATGAGTTTACTTGTTCCAGCTGCATATATCATTATATTGGGCGGTACAGCAGCCACGCTGTTTATTGGGTTTCCTATGTCTGAACTCAAAAGAATCCCTAAATTGTTAAAAATGATTTTTGTAAAACCACAATTAATGGATAGAAAAGAAATGATTACTCTATTTATGGAATGGGCTTCCATTACACGTCGCGAGGGATTGCTTGCACTAGAATCTAAAGTAGAAGAAATTGATGATAATTTCTTACGTAATGGTATGCGTATGATCATCGATGGTAACGATCAAGAATTTGTGCGTGATGTACTGATGGAAGATATCAACGCAACAGAAGATCGTCACAAGGTCGGTGCGCTTATCTTTTCACAAGCGGGTATGTACGCTCCTTCTCTCGGGGTACTCGGAGCTGTAATTGGTCTAATCTCAGCTTTGTCTCACATGGACAATATGGATGAGTTAGCTCATGCTATTGGGTCTGCATTTATCGCTACAGTACTCGGGATTTCAGTAGGATATATCATATGCCACCCAATCTCTAACAAGCTTAAACGTCTATCTAAGAATGAGGTGGACCTCAGACTCATGATGGTTGAAGGACTACTGTCTATTCAATCAGGTGTCTCCACTATTGCTATCAGTCAAAAACTATCTGTCTTCTTAACACCTACCGAACGGTTGGAATTGAATACTGATGATAAGGCGGGTGGTTCAGGTGAGAAGTAAAAAGGGTAGAAGACAGGAGCATGAGGAGCATGCAGATGAATCATGGCTACTTCCATATGCTGACCTTCTCACTCTACTTCTAGCTCTCTTTATTGCTCTTTATGGAATGAGTATGACAGATGCCAAGAAGTTCGAGGAGATGAGTAAAGCATTCAACGTTGCCTTGACCGGTGGATCTGGTGTGCTAGATTACAAATCACCAACACCAAGCGATAGTCCTGCGGAGGATACACCCTCATCATCAATCGATACAATGCCTAAGAATCGTTCTAATTCTAAAAGCGAACAACAAGCAGCTGCCCTTAAACAGCAGGAGCAGCTAGACTTAGAGAAGCTAAAGAAGCAGATTGATCAATATATACAGGGCAATGGCTTAAGTAACCAGCTCAATACGAAGCTTAATCAATCTCAATTAATGATTACGATTAGCGATACAGCACTCTTTGCTTCAGGAAGCGCTACGGTTAAGCCTGAATCCAGACAACTAGGTAAGGTAATATCTAATATGCTACAAGAGTTCCCTGACTATGATATCATCGTCTCGGGTCATACCGATAACATTCCGATCTATAATAGTTTTTATGAATCCAACTGGGATCTTAGCTCTGATCGGGCTTTGCAATTCATGAAAGTATTACTGTTGAATACGAACCTCGATCCTAAGAAGTTTACGCCTGTTGGTTATGGAGAATACCATCCGATTGTAGATAATAGAACACCGATTAACCGCGCCATGAACAGACGTGTTGAAGTATCTCTTATTCGTAAGTACCAAGATAATAATAAGCTTCTAAATATTACAGAAGCTAAAGATTAATCAGCGGAACTCATCTTGAGAGATGGTTGCAACCTACTTAACTCAAGAAAATAATCAATAAAAAAACGAGCCTTTAGAATTACTTCTAAGGCTCGTTTTGCTTATCTATTGCAGATCGTAATCAAGTAGAATACCCAGCTCCTGCTTATCCTCAGGCGTCAACTCCCACCAAGTACCCACAGGGTGTTCTCCAATACGTATATTCATAATCCGCACACGCTCTAATGCTCTTACCTCGTATCCGAAAGCACTGCACATCCTTCTGATCTGTCTGTTCTTCCCTTCAGTAAGAATGATACGGAATACGAACTCTGATAATTGTGTTACTTCACAAGGTAGCGTCAGATCCCCTAGTATCTTCACACCTGTAGACATTCCCCTTACAAAGGAGGGAGTAATCACACTGTCTACCGTTACAATATATTCTTTCTCATGCTTACCCTCTGACCGTAAGATCTGGTTCACAATGTCTCCATCATTCGTTAGCAGTATTAGACCCTCTGAATCTTTATCTAAACGGCCTATCGGAAAAATCCGCTCCGGATGATCGACAAAATCGATAATATTTCCTTGTATATGCCGCTCCGTAGTACAAGTAATACCTAGAGGTTTATTAAGAGCAATATAAATATGTTCTTTCTTAGCCTCCAAAGGTTGTCCGCTAATACGAACGTCATCACCCAACTCCGCTTGACTGCCTAATAGAGCTAACTCACCATTGATTGTTACTTTTCCTGCATCTACGAGCTTATCTGCTTCGCGACGCGAGCAAAATCCCGTCTCACTAATAAATTTATTTATCCGCACGAATTTTGTCCACCTCTACATTGAGTTTATTTAGAATGACTTGAGTACATATAGCTTGAGGGAAGTAGTATCGTAATTTGAGTTCCTTTATCTAGTTCACTCTTCACTTCCATCATTCCCTTATGCGCTTGAATAATGCGCTGGCTTACCATAAGGCCAAGTCCTGTTCCACTTTCCTTATTAGAGAAGAAGGGCTCCCCGAGCATCGGCATCATATCCTCTGAAATGCCTACTCCTTCATCCTCGATTGTAATCCCTATATGCTGAACTCCTGACAAGAATAAATATAGGGTAATCGTACCCCCTTGTGGCATAGCCTCTATCGCATTCTTTAATACATTAATAAAAACTTGTTTCAGTTGGTTAACTTCACAATGCACCATAGTCAATTTATCGGTAAATTCATATTTGAATTCAATACCGAACAAATGAGCTTGGCTATCCAATAAGGATACCACATCTCCTAGGATGTACCGAACATCTTTTTCTTGAAATTGGACCGCCTGCGGTTTAGCTAAAATTAAAAATTCACTTACGATGAGATTAATTCGATCTAGTTCAGATAACATAATATCAATATGTTGTGGATTAAGCTGCATACTCTCTTGCTGAAGCTGCATGAATCCTCGCAAGGTTGTAAGTGGATTTCTAATCTCATGAGCTACACCCGCAGCTAATTGGCCTACGGTTGTCAGCTTCTCAGAACGTCTCAGAAGCTCCTCCATACGATTACGCTCCGTCATATCCCTAGACACACTAATCAGGGAAACAATGTCTCCCTCTTCATTTCGTACAGGCGAAGTACTAATGCTAACCTCAACTCTAGAACCATCCTTCTTTAAACGGATCGTTTCTATTGCTGGTAGCTGTACACCATTAAGGATCTGCTTCTGTCTCTCTTCTTCTTCTTCCTCCAAAAAATCAGGAACAAAACACAAAGCAATCCCGATAACTTCATCCTTTTCCCACCCATATAGCTCTTCAAAGGCCTTATTTACCTGTATAACGTTCTCGCCAAGATCTAGCATATGAATGGCATCCGCAGTCTGATTGATAACTGATTCTAAATGTTCCTTTACCGAACGGTTCTCTTCGACCATTTGCTTTAGTTTTCCGGTACTATATTTAATATTATGAGTCATTGCATTAATACGTTTCGCTAATAATCCTAACTCGTCGTTACCCCTTACTGTTAAGTAAGTATTAAATTGTCCATCACTTACTTCATTCACTTTCTTCAACATGTCTTGGATTGGACTAGTAATAATGCCCGCTAATATAGCACTACCCAAGAAGACGACACACAATAGCATGAACGATATCCAAATATTCATCATTAATTGTTCTTTCATAACAGAGGAAATAGCAGCATAATCCATAACTATACTGATGACATAAAGATCCTGATTTGTTGTAATAGGTACGAAACTTTTGAGAACTTTTACACCATTAATATCTTTCTCAAATATAACTTTTTCCTTAGTTCGAATAACCTCAGCAATCGCCTGCTTATCCTGTTCCAAATTGCTGTACGTGTATGTACCAAAACGAATCGGTCGGTTATATAGCTTCACATTAAAACGATCATATCCGTCAAGGAGCATATTCTCGTTGCCGAACGTCACAGGATTGATGCCAGTAATCTCTAAAATTTGTGGATTAACATGTAATATTTCCTTCAAGACTTCATCTGGGCTTATAACTTTAGTATAATCATTAATCTCTATACTTCTAATATACGGGTCTATGATATAGTTACGCTTACCATCATAGAAATACCCCCACTTATCAATTAATTCTTTACTAGATGAAGAATATTCAAACGGTGCGGTCCAAAAATGATCTCGCTTATGACCTTCAGGAATGCTTACTTGCTGTTGATTTAGCAGCTGAAATAATGCCTTCTGCCAGTATCCCGAATCCTTAGTTGATTGTCCAATCTCCGGGGCATCTGACGATTTGGAAATAATAATGTCATTTCCATCCCTGACCAACAAAGAGATATGGGATACACCTAATTTCTGACTAAGCCTGACTAGTTCCTCATTTGTTACGTTATTTATATCTGGGTCTAATTCATAAGAGGCCATAAGTGACGCCATATATAGGACTTCTTCAATTTTTTGCTCAATATAATTAGAACTATACTGGCTTTGTTTGACTGTAACAGCAATCTGCTCTGAAGTCATCATCATTTTTGTCTCTGTATCATGCCTTAAATTTTCTTGTGTAGTATAGAAATTAAGTGTAAGATTCAACAACAAAATAACCAGCACTGAACTGGACATGATGAGGGTTAATTTAGTTTTGATAGACAAATTAGCAGCTCACCTCTTGGGCATTGGCAACAAGGGGTCTTGGTATCAATGGAATATATTCCTACATCTATATATCATAACTCTAACCCTTTCATTTGAAAAGGCGTTTCAATGGTGTTTGATGCATTTTCCACTCTCAAGAGAACGATTGATTACTCAACTTTCATTTATTACAATATATTAATGTGTACAACTACCTTTAAGTTATGCACATAATAACAAAATGGCCTGTTAATTTGTGCATAACATTGTTAATAAATTTAAAGTTATACACAAAGTTATGCACATCATGTTAACAACCGAATATTTGTTCGTTGAATAAATACTATGTTATCCAAGGAGGTTCTACTAATCGTGATTGATCAACATGAATATTGGATGCGAGAAGCTATCGCCCAAGCTAAACAGGCAGAACAATTGGGAGAAGTACCTATAGGGGCCATTATTGTCCGTGGGGATGAAGTCATAGGAAGAGGATATAATTTACGTGAAACGACCATGGATGCAACCGCTCATGCTGAGATGGTCGCCATTCGAGAAGCTAGTCAGCAACTAAATTCCTGGAGACTGCTTGACTGCAAATTGTATGTCACGCTAGAGCCATGCCCCATGTGTGCTGGTGCTATTGTTCAGTCACGTATTCCACAGGTCATCTATGGAACCACAGACCCTAAAGCAGGTTGTGCAGGAACACTCATGAATCTTTTGCAAGAACCCCGCTTTAATCATAGGACTGAATTAATTACGGGCATCCTACAAGAAGAGTGCTCCATGTTACTAACTGAATTTTTCCGTGGATTAAGAAGAAGATAACACTAAATTCAATAACCGTTATGGAGGTCCTACATGACTTATACTCTATATGATACAGCCCATAATATATTTATCCGTCCATTACAGGTGTCAGATGTTGAAGCCTTATTGGCTATACGCTTGAATACTCGTAAAGCTTACGAACCCTTTGAACCTAAACGAGCCGAAGCATTCTACACCCTCCATGAGCAAAGACAACTCATTCTAAGCCGCGAAGAGGACAGGCTGCTTGACCGAGCCTATATGTTTGGAATATTCACATCTGATGCAGAACTGATTGGACAAGTAACGATATCGAATGTGGTACGTGGTGTTGGCCAGTATGCCGATGTCGGTTATTTGATAGACCTGATCCATCAGGGTAAAGGATACATGACAGCCGCACTAGGACTAGCTCTCCAGTATGCTTTTGAGGCACTTAGACTTCATCGAGTACAAGCTGTCATTCTTCCGATCAACCAACCTTCACGACGTGTATTAGAGAAGTCAGGGTTTCAACGTGAAGGTGTCGCGCGACGTTTCTTACGAATAAATGATCAATGGCAAGATCATGAAACCTTTGCCATTCTTGAAGAAGAGTATCTAGATCTTTATTCACAACAAAAAGACCCACCTAGTATTTGACTAGGCGAGTCTTTTTGTTGTGAGCAATTACTATTAGTATGTCGCTCCATTCATTTCTTTTTGGAATTGTTCCATGGTCAACACATCTGCACCACTAGGAATACCAATTTTAAATGTTTGCTTCTCATTGATCTCGCTATATTGATTGCTAGCTTTCAATGCTAACGAGATATTCTGTTTTGTATCTGGATCGTTAACTTCAATATTCATATCCAACCCTTGATAAGTAGGGAAGTCTTTCTTGTTGATCGCCGTATTTACAGTGAAACTGTTAATTTTCAAGTAATCCTTCAACTCTTCCAAGCCTTTATTAAGCTCAGCTTGATTACCGGCCTTCAATTCATCCTTAGCTTTTTGAATATCCTCAGCTTTCACACCTAGCATATTACGGTATTCCTCTTTGCTCATAATATCGAGAATATTAGGCATTGCTTTATTCACAAAGATTGTAATAGCTTCTTTAATATTATCATTTGTAATATAGAATTGAGCTACTTGTTTAGCGTCCACGCCTTCTGGCAGATTAGCATCTTTAACTGCAATATCTTTGAAATATTTAGCTTGATCATATTCAGCAAATAGTACGCTTGAAATTTCATTAGATAATTTCTTGGCTTTCTCTGCATCCATGGAATCAAGATTAAACTCTGAACCGCCTTGCTCAGCCAATTCCTTAAGATCCATCTCGATATACTTACCTACCACATTCTCAGGTATTGGAAACATCGGAATACTTGGAACCTTAATATAAATTTTTTCTTTAGTCATAACCATTGGAATGGTGAAAGTCATAGCCATGTCACCTTTTAGATTAAGCCCTAAGGTCAGCTCAGTCTGCATAGGATCGCTTTGGTAGACCCCATCTATCGTTATTTCAGCATTCTTTAGCATGCTCATTGCGGCTCCGGCACTGGACTCATCCACTAAATCTGGAGCGCTGATCTTGAAATTTTCGATAGCAATCTTACTCTTCATTTGGTAAGACGTCATTTTCACTGCATTCGCTGCAGCGCTTTGCATCGCCTCTTTTGGATCCTGCTTACTGCTACAAGCAGATAGTATCACTGTTAACGTTAAAAGTAGTGATAATAGTAACGCTGAATATTTCTTGTTCAACTTGTTCTCTCCTCCCAAATCGTTCCCCATATTAATTAATTAAAATTCAACATACCTTCTAATCATACCCTAAATTTGATTAACGTGAAACACTTCTTGGGATATTTCCCATTGATAATGTTGAATTCATTCATTTCTCCCTATACGTATGTATGTTATAAAATGTTCCAAATAAAAAAGAAACACCTTAATTTCACTAAGGTGTCCTCTCTTTCACGGCCATTAATTAATAAAGTTTTAACCCTGTTTGTTTAAATGCCCCACATGATTACGTTGCTTAACTTTCTTAGATCCTGAGAGTGGTTCTTGAATGGCCTGAGAATCATCTTCCTTTCGATGATGACGCTCTGTTTCTTGTGCTCCAGGTGCAGGAATTGTCTTCGGTTTACTCACCATGATCACCTACCTCATTTGTATATTTGAATACGTTGAACGAACTGCAAAGATTCGAGCATCCTAAGTAGGATTGGTCACTTCATGTAACGATTGTGCACACTCGTGTAAATGACGTTTGTATCCGCCTGCTAAATCTTGAATGACCTCTGTATACTCTTGCACTGCACGTCCATCCCGCTCAACATCGACTAGATCCACACGAACCTCTCTAGCGTCCATATAAGCGCATTCGAAGTCAAAAGAGTACATTTGTCTTCCGGCGGTATCAATATGGATTCTGATGCTGTTTTCGTTGGCCTCATCGGCTCTTACTTCAGCCTTGTCGGATGGGTCTAACATAAGTGGAAGTTTAGCTTGCCAAGCATTAACTAAATCATGTTGGTTAATTTCAAAAATTGGGTTCACAAGGAACACCTCCCCTTAACTATATTTTGCAAAAGTGAGAACCATTTTATACAACCCTTAATTATTCAATTCATGGCATTCAAGGATAAACGATTACGTATTTCCAAAAGGGCTTTATTCGTTTAACGATGAATATTGGAAAGTTTATACTTCTAATATTTCAAAAACAAAAAAGCCATTCTCAGTAAATGAGAATGGCTAGTTATTTAAGTTATTATGGCGGAGAGGGTGGGATTCGAACCCACGTGAGCTTGCACTCTAACGGTTTTCAAGACCGCCCCGTTATGACCGCTTCGGTACCTCTCCAGGTAGTATATCTATTATTACCACTCATTGAATATCGTTGACGCGATAACATAAATTATCTTACCATATATAAAATCCATATGCAACTTATTTTTTTGAAGAAATTATTTTTACGTTACCCATATAAGGTTGAAGAACATCTGGGATGATCACACTTCCATCTTCTTGTTGATAATTCTCTAGGATCGCAGCGAATGTACGTCCCACGGCTAGAGCAGAACCATTCAGGGTGTGCACGAATTCTGGCTTCGCCTTCGCTTCAGGACGGAACCTTATATTCGCACGACGCGCTTGGAAATCCTCTGTATTCGAACAAGACGATATCTCACGGTATGCTTCACTTTCTGGTAGCCATACTTCAAGATCATACGTTTTGGCAGCGGAGAAGCCCATATCGCCCGTACTAAGTGCAAGTACCCGGTAAGGAAGCTTCAGTAGTTGTAGAACCCGCTCAGCATGAGCTGTCATTTTCTCTAACTCTTCATAAGAAGATTCAGGATGTACCAACTTTACTAGTTCAACCTTGTTAAATTGATGTTGACGAATAAGCCCTCGTGTATCACGACCAGCTGATCCAGCTTCTGAACGGAAGCATGAGCTGTAAGCTACGAAATGTTTCGGAAGATCCTCAACATTTAGAATCTCATCACGGTAATAGTTAGTTACTGGCACTTCAGCAGTGGGAATAAGATAATAATCGGTGTCCCGTAGCTTAAACAAATCCTCTTCGAACTTAGGAAGCTGACCTGTTCCACGCAAACTGTCTCCATTAACAATATAAGGAGGAAGCATCTCTTCAAAACCATGCTCACTGCTGTGCAGATCCATCATAAAGTTAATCAGAGCCCGTTCTAGTCGTGCTCCTAACCCTTTATAGAACGTAAAACGTGAACCTGTAACTTTAGCTGCTGATTCAAAATCAAGGATACCCAACTCCTGTGCAATATCCCAGTGTGCCTTCGGCGTGAAAGCAAACGTATTCGGCTCAGACCAACGACGAATTTCAACATTATCAGCCTCGGATTTACCTAAAGGCACAGATGCATGTGGAATGTTAGGAATCGACATCGTTAAATCAGAAATGGAAGCTTCAAGCACTCGAACTTCCTCATCTAATCCCTTAATACGATCTGATACTTCGCGCATTTCAATAATTAACGCTTCCGCATCCTCACCGTTTTTTTTACGTTTAGCTACTTCAGCTGATACCGTGTTTCTCCGACTTTTAAGTCCTTCACTCTCTTGCAATAGCTCTCTACGATTTGTATCAAGCTTAGGAAAACCCGCTATAAGATCAAGTGATTTACCTCGATTCTTCAGGGCTTCTTCCACTCTTTCATAGTCGTTTCGTAATATCTTTACATCTAACATACGCATGTCCTCCTCACAAAACAACCTCGACCCTTTGTTTGAGAAACTGCCCCAGGAATGTATCCACTTGTAAAGTGATCTGCTTTCCAGAACAGAATTCTCTGGGATTAGCAGTATTCCCTAATGAAACAACTGCTAATATCCACAAAAGGTCAAGGTGTTTCCATTTACAAATTTATAATTTTAATTTAAGAAATTGACTCTTTTACCATTTCTACAAAGTACTGATGTAGACGATAATCATCAGTTAACTCGGGGTGAAATGAAGAGACTAATAGGTTTCCCTGTCTTGCAGTAACAATCTCATCATGATAGGTAGAAAGAACTTCCACCTGGTTGCCTACTTCTCGAATAAGAGGAGCTCGAATAAATACAGCTCGAACTTGCTCATCAATTCCTTCAATCTTCAAGTCCGTCTCGAAGCTCTCACGCTGACGACCGAAGGCATTTCTAGCCACGGTAATATCCATCAACTCTAGATGAGCCTCTTCCTGACCTTCAATCGTTGTGGCAAGTACAATAAGTCCTGCACAGGTACCGAAAATAGGCTTACCCGCAGCTGAGAACTCTCGAATAGCTTCAATAAAGTCATACTTTCGCATGAGCTTACCAATCGTCGTACTCTCTCCACCAGGAATAATAAGTCCTTCAATTTCATTCAGTTCTTCTATCCGTTTAATTGCAACGCCTTCGGCCCCTGCAAGGGTAACACTCCGGATATGTTCTGTTACGGCACCTTGAAGTGCCAGTACGCCAATCTTCATATGCCTATAACCTTCTCTCTTATCAGCCGCGATCCTGCATCCGTTCAGAAGGAGACAAAGATGAAATCTCGATACCCTTCATTGCGGCACCTAGGTTCTTAGATACTTCTGCAATTAATTTATAATCTTGATAATGGGTAGTAGCTGCTACAATCGCGCGAGCAAATTTTTCTGGATTTTCAGATTTAAAAATACCAGATCCTACAAATACACCATCTGCACCAAGATGCATCATTAGTGCTGCGTCGGAAGGAGTGGCTACTCCACCTGCTGCAAAGTTAACGACAGGCAGTTTCCCACTCATGTGTACATCAACTAATAAATCATGTGCTACGCCTAGGTTCTTAGCTTCTGCATATAGCTCGTCCTTCGACATACTTTGCACTTTGCGAATTTGACCCTTAATATGACGCATATGACGAACAGCTTCAACGATATTACCTGTTCCTGGTTCACCCTTCGTACGAATCATGGAAGCTCCTTCGCCGATACGACGCAATGCTTCACCTAAGTCTTTCGCTCCACACACAAAAGGAACAGTGAAATCCCATTTATCAATATGGAATACTTCATCGGCTGGTGTCAGTACTTCACTCTCATCAAGGTAATCTACACCAAGAGATTCCAACACTTTAGCTTCTACAAAATGACCGATACGGGATTTCGCCATAACAGGAATGCTAACCACTTTCATAACTTGTTCTACAATTGTTGGGTCAGCCATCCGTGCAACTCCACCGGCGGCACGAATATCAGAAGGTACTCTTTCTAAAGCCATAACAGCTGTCGCGCCTGCTGCTTCTGCGATTTTAGCTTGTTCCGCATTCATGACGTCCATAATGACGCCACCCTTTTGCATTTCTGCCATACCTCTTTTTACACGCGATGTTCCGGTTTCCATGTTTACGCCCCCTGAATGTATCTTCAATCCATCCCCTCCAGTACATATTTGTAAAGATCGGGGTGGTAACACAATGAACCAAGCTGTAAATCTACTATCATGATATTAAAAAAGATTTTTGATTCCGTCAAACAAGTCGACGAACAAATCTTTGATAGCACGGAATAATAAGCGGAACCATCCACCCTTTTCTACTTCTTCAGCTGTTACCAGATTCACTGTTTTCTTCTGGTCACTAATACCTTCTGCTTTGTAAGTATAGGTGACGGTACCCACCTTAGAGCCTTGCTTCAGTGGAGCTACAAGCTTAGATTCATCTATAATGCTTACTTTAGAGGTAACCTTCGTCGTATCCGCTCCCTTAGGGACCATGAAACTAACATCTTGATCTGTTACAACCGATACACTCGTTTCAACGCCTTTTTTGACAGGTACGGTTTCTGTACCTTCAACGATCGTCTTCGGAGCAATCACTTGTTTGATCTCAAAATTATTAAATCCGTAGTCCAGCACCTTTTTCGTCTCTTTGAAACGAGCTGGCTCTGAAGAGGTTCCCATAACGACACTGATCAATCGCATACCGTCTCTTACAGCTGTACCTGTGAAACAGTTACCTGCACTAGCTGTGTGTCCTGTCTTCATCCCATCTAATCCTGGATAGGCATAAGCTTTGAAGTTCGTAATATCCTTGTTCGCCTCAAGCATCCAGTTATAGTTAATAATCGGATTCTTATCACGTTCACGGAACTTAAACGATTGTAAAGATGTAAATCTAGCGAAATCAGGATGATCCTGAACTATGAATTTAGCGAGTAAAGCAGCATCCATAGCAGACATTAAATCCTCCCCATCTTCCTCAGGTTTGAACTTATCTGGCATATCAGCACGATCCAGCCCTGTTGAATTAATGAAGTGGGCTGTCTTCATGCCCATTTTCTTTGCCGTATCATTCATCATTTTAACGAACTCCTGCTCAGAGCCTGCTACGTATTCTGCTAGCGCTACTGAAGCATCATTCGCCGAACCCACAGCCATAGCTATGTACAATTCCTCCACAGTATGTTGATCACCTACTGCTAAAAAAATACGAGAGCCCACTGTTTTGGCTGCATTTTCTTTAACGGTTACGATGTCATCCCATTTAAAAACACCCTGCTTAACCTGATCTGCCACAATATACTCTGTCATCATCTTGGTCATACTTGCAGGTGGAAGAGCTTCATCAGCATTCACAGACAATAGAACTTTACCCGTGATTGGCTCAATTAATACCGCAGATGCTACTTCTAACCCTAAAGATGAGACCTCTGGAATCTTAGCAGCCTTAGCAGTAACCGGAGCTTTAGCAGCCTCGGTGGTCGTTGCTCCACCCTCCGCCAATACAGCAGTAATGGGTATTGCCGATAAACAAAGCATATTTAATAGCATAACCGAAGCTATACTCTTATTAACCATTTGACGTCTACTTTTTTTTGTTGCTTTCATAGCTTTCAAAGAATTGTAAACTCCCCTCTATCCTAATTAGTCATTACTTGTTCTATTCTAACACAGGGCATTCAGCAAAAAAAGACAGACAGAACGAATTTCGTCCTGTCTGTCTAAGAAGATTATCATAATTTTAGATATTATCGGGAATAAAACTAATAATCCGAAGTTAGGATCCCCAATAAAGCATGGGGATGGACCCATCCACTTGGCTTATTTTCCATAAATTAATCTTCATCATATTATAAAGAATAGTTAGGAGCTTCCTTGGTAATCTGAACATCATGGGGATGACTCTCACGAAGGCCAGCACCCGTAATGTGAATAAACTGCGTATCATTACGAAGCTCTTCCAAACCATTTGTTCCACAATACCCCATACCTGAACGTAGACCACCAATCAGTTGATGAATCGTATCAGAGAGAGGACCTATATAAGCTACGCGCCCTTCTATACCTTCAGGAACTAATTTCTTGTCATCATCTTGGAAATATCGATCTTTACTGCCCTGCTTCATGGCACTTATAGATCCCATACCCCGGTATACCTTAAAGCGACGACCTTGATATATTTCAGATTCCCCTGGGCTCTCCTCTGTACCGGCAAACAAGCTACCTAACATGACAGCATGAGCACCAGCTGCTATAGCCTTCGTAATCTCCCCTGAATATTTAATGCCCCCATCTGCAATAACTGGAATACCATATTCAGCGGCTACTCTAGCACAGTCATAAATCGCTGTAATTTGAGGTACACCGATACCTGCAATAACGCGTGTAGTACAAATTGAACCTGGTCCAATACCGACCTTCACTACAGATGCACCAGCCTCAATCAACTCACGAGTGGCTTCGCCCGTAGCCACATTACCTGCAATAATTGTCAATTCAGGATAGCGACCACGTAACTCACGAACCGCATCAATGATGTTAATATGATGACCATGAGCGGAGTCAACTGTAATGACATCTACACCCGCTTGAACTAGAGCATCAGTCCGTTCTACAGTATCTTTAGCTATACCAATAGCTGCACCAACTAACAAACGCCCTTGAGCGTCTTTAGCGGCGTTCGGGAACTGTATCGCCTTCTCAATATCCTTAATGGTGATAAGTCCTTTAAGAATATTATTAGAATCCACTAGAGGTAGCTTCTCAATCTTATGCTGTTGTAAAAGAACCTCAGCTTCCTGCAAAGTTGTCCCTACTGGAGCTGTAACTAGATTATCATGTGTCATGACATCGCTAATTTTGATACTGTAATCATGTATGAAGCGAAGATCACGGTTCGTTAGAATTCCCACAAGTTTATTATGCTCGTCCACAATCGGCACACCAGAAATCCGGAATTTGCCCATTAATTGTTCGGCATCTGACACTAAGTGTTCCGCTGACAATGAGAAAGGATTCGTAATAACTCCGCTCTCAGATCGTTTAACACGGTCTACTTCCTCTGCCTGCTGTTCTACAGACATATTCTTGTGAATAATACCAATACCGCCCTCTCTTGCGATAGCGATGGCTAGTGCAGCCTCAGTCACAGTGTCCATACCCGCACTGATCAGTGGAATGTTCAGCTTAACATGCTTACTGAGTCTTGTGGACACATCCACTTCCTTAGGGAGTACCTCAGACTTACGAGGCACCAACAATACATCATCAAAAGTAAAACCTTCTTTACCAAACTTGTCTTTCCGCACCTAGATGAACCTCCTCTTGTTCTTATTAAAACGGATAAAAACCTTATAAATCAAGGTTGAAAACTCATTTTCTGAAAATATATTATTGCCATCTTAGCAAAGGGGGTTAGGGCTGTCAAGAAGTTCACCATAGTAATATATCACAACGTATTTATTTAATGCATAAGAGACAGTGTCCTCCCTGAATGGACACCTATTTAATTAAAAAGTCCATTGAAAACATAAAAAACCACTGTCGATAACTTCAACAGTGGTTTTTGCTTGGCGACGTCCTACTCTCCCAGGACCCTGCGGTCCAAGTACCATCGGCGCTGGAGGGCTTAACGGTCGTGTTCGGGATGGGTACGTGTGGAACCCCTCCGCTATCGCCACCAAACGGTATATTCAAGGTTTAATCCTTGAAAACTAGATACGAAACGAATTTGCAATGTTAAAACAGCATATGCTTCCGAAGTAGTTTCACTTCATGAAACTTTTAGGATAAGCCCTCGACCGATTAGTATTGGTCAGCTCCATGCATTACTGCACTTCCACCTCCAACCTATCTACCTCGTCGTCTTCAAGGGGTCTTACTAATTGGGAAATCTCATCTTGAGGGGGGCTTCACGCTTAGATGCTTTCAGCGTTTATCCCGTCCGCACGTAGCTACCCAGCTATGCTCCTGGCGGAACAACTGGTACACCAGAGGTGCGTCCATCCCGGTCCTCTCGTACTAAGGACAGCTCCTCTCAAATTTCCTGCGCCCACGACAGATAGGGACCGAACTGTCTCACGACGTTCTGAACCCAGCTCGCGTACCGCTTTAATGGGCGAACAGCCCAACCCTTGGGACCTACTTCAGCCCCAGGATGCGATGAGCCGACATCGAGGTGCCAAACCTCCCCGTCGATGTGGACTCTTGGGGGAGATAAGCCTGTTATCCCCAGGGTAGCTTTTATCCGTTGAGCGATGGCCCTTCCATGCGGTACCACCGGATCACTAAGCCCGACTTTCGTCCCTGCTCGACTTGTAGGTCTCGCAGTCAAGCTCCCTTCTGCCTTTGCACTCTTCGAATGATTTCCAACCATTCTGAGGGAACCTTGGGGCGCCTCCGTTACTCTTTAGGAGGCGACCGCCCCAGTCAAACTGCCCACCTGACACTGTCCCCGAACCGGTTTACGGTCCTAGGTTAGAACCTAGATACGATCAGGGTGGTATCCCAACGGCGCCTCCGTAGAAGCTTGCGCTCCTACTTCTCAGGCTCCCACCTATCCTGTACAGATCGTACCCAAATCCAATATCAAGCTGCAGTAAAGCTCCATGGGGTCTTTCCGTCTTGTCGCGGGTAACCTGCATCTTCACAGGTATTAAAATTTCACCGGATCTCTCGTTGAGACAGCGCCCAAGTCGTTACGCCATTCGTGCGGGTCAGAATTTACCTGACAAGGAATTTCGCTACCTTAGGACCGTTATAGTTACGGCCGCCGTTTACTGGGGCTTCGGTTCATAGCTTCGGGTTACCCCTAACCACTCCCCTTAACCTTCCAGCACCGGGCAGGCGTCAGCCCGTATACTTCGCCTTGCGGCTTCGCACAGACCTGTGTTTTTGCTAAACAGTCGCTTGGGCCTTTTCACTGCGGCCCCCTCGTGCTATTCACACTACCGGGGCACCCCTTCTCCCGAAGTTACGGGGTCATTTTGCCGAGTTCCTTAACGAGAGTTCTTCCGCGCGCCTTAGAATACTCTTCTCGCCTACCTGTGTCGGTTTGCGGTACGGGCACCTTCTCCTGGTTAGAGGCTTTTCTTGGCAGTGTGAGATCATGACCTTCGCTACTATAATTTTCGCTCCCCATCACAGCCTAGCCTTAATGATGTGCGGATTTGCCTACACATCAGCCTCACTGCTTAGACGGACACTTCCATCAGTCCGCGTCACTACCCTGCTGCGTCACCCCATTACTCATAACGGATTACGGTGGTACAGGAATTTCAACCTGTTGTCCATCCACTACGCCTTTCGGCCTCGCGTTAGGTCCCGACTTACCCTGAGAGGACGAGCCTTCCTCAGGAAACCTTGGGCTTTCGGCGGATCAGATTCTCACTGATCTTTTCGTTACTTATACCGGCATTCTCACTTGTATGCTGTCCAGCGCTCCTTACGGTACACCTTCAACCTGCATACAACGCTCCCCTACCCCTGATGCAAAGCATCAAGCCATAGCTTCGGTGGCGTGTTTAGCCCCGTTACATTTTCGGCGCAGAGTCACTCGACCAGTGAGCTATTACGCACTCTTTCAATGGTGGCTGCTTCTAAGCCAACATCCTGGTTGTCTGTGCAACTCCACATCCTTTCCCACTTAACACACACTTGGGGACCTTAGCTGATGGTCTGGGCTGTTTCCCTTTCGACAATGGATCTTAGCACTCACTGTCTGACTCCCGGAATTCGAGTCTATGGCATTCGGAGTTTGACTGAGTTTGGTAACCCTTGCGGGCCCCGCACCCAATCAGTGCTCTACCTCCACGACTTATTTCCGAGGCTAGCCCTAAAGCTATTTCGGGGAGAACCAGCTATCTCCGAGTTCGATTGGAATTTCTCCGCTACCCCCACCTCATCCCCGCATTTTTCAACATGCGTGGGTTCGGGCCTCCAGTGCGTGTTACCGCACCTTCACCCTGGACAGGGGTAGATCACTCGGTTTCGGGTCTACGTCCACGTACTAAAATTCGCCCTATTCAGACTCGCTTTCGCTGCGGCTCCGGCTTCTCACCTTAACCTTGCACGGGAACGTAACTCGCCGGTTCATTCTACAAAAGGCACGCCATCACCCATAAATAGGGCTCTGACTTTTTGTAAGCACACGGTTTCAGGTTCTATTTCACTCCCCTTCCGGGGTGCTTTTCACCTTTCCCTCACGGTACTGTTTCACTATCGGTCGCTAGGTAGTATTTAGCCTTAGCAGATGGTCCTGCTAGATTCATACGGGGTTTCACGTGCCCCGCACTACTCGGGATCCGTCTCGGAGGGATTAGACTTTTGGTTACAGGGCTTTTACCTTCTATGCCGGGCCTTTCCAGACCTCTTCACCTAACCTAATCCTTTGTAACTCCATGTGAGACGTCCCACAACCCCAAAGAGCAAGCTCCTTGGTTTGGGCTGTTCCGCGTTCGCTCGCCGCTACTGACGGAATCACTATTGTTTTCTCTTCCTCAGGGTACTTAGATGTTTCAGTTCCCCTGGTCTGCCTCTACATTCCCTATGTATTCAGGAATGAGTAACTGCGAATTACCACAGCTGGGTTTCCCCATTCGGACACCCCCGGATCAAAGCTTGCTTACAGCTCCCCGAGGCAGTTTCGTTGTTCGCCACGTCCTTCATCGGCTCCTAGCGCCTAGGCATCCTCCGTGTGCTCTTAGTAGCTTAACCATTTCGCTCATTTGTTGCGCTGTCCGCTCTCTTGTCCGTTCATTTCATCTATTGAGTAAACCCATTAGAGGTTGAAATGAACTCCCAAAGGATCGATCATCACATCAAATTCGCTGCTACTTTTACACTACGCTTGTTGTAACACAAGCGCGATATAAAGATGTTCTAAATCGCAAATTCGTTTCGTTATCTAGTTTTCAAGGATCAAAGTCATTTCTACAAGAGAAATAACATGTTTGAAAGATTGCTCTTTCAAAACTGACAACGAGTGAGGAAATGTTCATGGAATCTATTGTTCCATAAGTCTTATCTTGACTCTTATATGAATGTTTCCGTTGCAGGAAACGATTCTCCATAGAAAGGAGGTGATCCAGCCGCACCTTCCGATACGGCTACCTTGTTACGACTTCACCCCAATCATCTACCCCACCTTCGGCGGCTGGCTCCCTTGCGGGTTACCCCACCGACTTCGGGTGTTGTAAACTCTCGTGGTGTGACGGGCGGTGTGTACAAGACCCGGGAACGTATTCACCGCGGCATGCTGATCCGCGATTACTAGCAATTCCGACTTCATGCAGGCGGGTTGCAGCCTGCAATCCGAACTGAGACCGGCTTTGGTGGGATTGGCTCCATCTCGCGATTTCGCAGCCCGTTGTACCGGCCATTGTAGTACGTGTGTAGCCCAGGTCATAAGGGGCATGATGATTTGACGTCATCCCCACCTTCCTCCGGTTTGTCACCGGCAGTCTGTTTAGAGTGCCCACCATAATGTGCTGGCAACTAAGCATAAGGGTTGCGCTCGTTGCGGGACTTAACCCAACATCTCACGACACGAGCTGACGACAACCATGCACCACCTGTCTCCTCTGTCCCGAAGGCCGCCACTATCTCTAGTGGATTCAGAGGGATGTCAAGACCTGGTAAGGTTCTTCGCGTTGCTTCGAATTAAACCACATACTCCACTGCTTGTGCGGGTCCCCGTCAATTCCTTTGAGTTTCAGTCTTGCGACCGTACTCCCCAGGCGGAGTGCTTAATGTGTTAACTTCGGCACCAAGGGTATCGAAACCCCTAACACCTAGCACTCATCGTTTACGGCGTGGACTACCAGGGTATCTAATCCTGTTTGCTCCCCACGCTTTCGCGCCTCAGCGTCAGTTACAGCCCAGAGAGTCGCCTTCGCCACTGGTGTTCCTCCACATATCTACGCATTTCACCGCTACACGTGGAATTCCACTCTCCTCTTCTGTACTCAAGTCACCCAGTTTCCAGTGCGACCCGGGGTTGAGCCCCGGGATTAAACACCAGACTTAAATGACCGCCTGCGCGCGCTTTACGCCCAATAATTCCGGACAACGCTTGCCCCCTACGTATTACCGCGGCTGCTGGCACGTAGTTAGCCGGGGCTTTCTTCTCAGGTACCGTCACTCCAGGAGCAGTTACTCTCCTGAATCTTCTTCCCTGGCAACAGAGCTTTACGATCCGAAAACCTTCATCACTCACGCGGCGTTGCTCCGTCAGACTTTCGTCCATTGCGGAAGATTCCCTACTGCTGCCTCCCGTAGGAGTCTGGGCCGTGTCTCAGTCCCAGTGTGGCCGTTCACCCTCTCAGGTCGGCTACGCATCGTCGCCTTGGTGAGCCGTTACCTCACCAACAAGCTAATGCGCCGCAGGTCCATCTGTAAGTGACAGATTGCTCCGCCTTTCAACATCTCCTCAGGAGAGAAAATGTATTATCCGGTATTAGCTACCGTTTCCGGTAGTTATCCCAGTCTCACAGGCAGGTTACCTACGTGTTACTCACCCGTCCGCCGCTGAGTATTAGGAGTGCAAGCACTCCATCAACTCCGCTCGACTTGCATGTATTAGGCACGCCGCCAGCGTTCGTCCTGAGCCAGGATCAAACTCTCCAATAGAATTGAAAAGAGCGATATGCTCATTTTGAAACAAACTGGCGAGAATTTACATTCTCTACCAAATGATTTCTCATTTGTTTTGACTTCACTTTCGTGAAATCTTTACTCACTCGTTGTTCAGTTTTCAAAGATCAATTTCTCTTTCGTCATCACCAGTTGTTCTCGGCGACAACTACTATATCTTATCATGTCCGACTCAGTAATGCAAGCTTTATTTTCAATGTCATTTTCATGTGATTGTTAAGCTTTCTGGTTCGTTTTGACCGACGTTTAATGGCCGGATAAATAATATATCACGTCTCTTAGTGATGTGCAAGCTTTTTTTAATTATATTAATTTACCACAGCTGCACTGTTGAAATGAATGATAAATGAGAGTTATCCCTTATATACAAGAAGAAACAACTTCGCAGTCCTAAAAGAGTGGATAACCATTTCTCGTATAAATATAAACAAAGTATAGTTGAAACTTTATACTTTCTTATATTTGACCCAATCTCCTCCATAAAACAAACGACTCCGTCCTCCAATAACAGAGAGCGAAGCCGAGTGAAATAGAAGTTCAGACATCTCTAGGCATAAGATGCTTGAACCCTCTGCTTAAATTAATTGTCTTTAATAGTACGCATATGTGGGAATAACAGCACATCTCGGATAGATGGCGAATTAGTCAGCAGCATGACTAGTCTGTCTATACCAATGCCAAGACCACCTGTTGGCGGCATACCATATTCTAGAGCACGAATGAAATCATCATCCATCTCATGTGCTTCATCATTACCAAGCTCACGTTCCTTCAACTGAGACTCAAACCGTTGACGTTGATCGATTGGATCATTCAGCTCGGTAAATGCATTTGCATGCTCTCTTCCTACAATGAACAACTCGAATCTATCGGTGAAGCGTGGGTCTTGTACCTTTTGCTTAGCCAGTGGTGAGATCTCTACAGGATGTCCTGTAATGAATGTCGGCTGGATTAAAGTCTCTTCTACAAACTGTTCAAAGAAAGCATTCACAATATGACCGAATTTGCTGTGAGCCTCCACTGGAACCTTGTGTTCTTTTGCCAAGCTACGAGCTTCTTCATCTGTCATATGGACATTGAAGTCCACGCCCGTTATTTCTTTAATTGCATCAACCATGGACACACGACGCCATGCTGGCGTTAGATCCACTTCTTGACCTTGATAGTCGATAACAGTCTTACCCAGCACTTCTTGGGCAATATGAGCTACCAGGTTTTCTGTCAAACGCATGATATCTTCATAATCAGCGTATGCCTCATACAATTCAATCATTGTGAACTCTGGATTATGACGAGTGGACATTCCTTCATTACGATACACACGACCAATTTCATACACTTTCTCTAGGCCGCCGACAATAAGTCGTTTGAGGTGAAGCTCAATAGCGATCCGCATGAAAAGCTCCATGTCTAGAGCGTTGTGATGTGTAATAAACGGTTTCGCCGCAGCGCCACCAGCAATGGTGTGCAGGGTAGGCGTTTCGACCTCTAAATATCCCAATGAGTCTAAATAGCGACGCATGGATTGAATAATCCGCGAACGATAGATAAAAGTCTGCTGTACTTCAGGGTTAATGATCAGATCCACATAACGCTGACGATAGCGCAGTTCTACATCCTTCAAACCGTGATATTTATCGGGTAATGGATATAGTGATTTCGAAAGTACCTCAACATCACTTACTTTAATCGAAGTCTCACCTGTTTTTGTTCTGAACACGACACCTGTTACCCCAATAATGTCTCCAAGATCAAGTAGGCGGAAGGCATTAAACTTCACTTCAGGCACAGAATCCTGACGTATATAAATCTGAATTTTCCCACTTAAGTCTTGAATATGAGCAAAAATAGCTTTTCCCATACCACGCTTAGCCATAATTCGACCAGCAACACTAACTTCAATTGGGTTTTCTTCCAACTCATCATGCGTGGACGTATCATACTTGGCTAGTAACTCCCCTGCATTATGAGTTCTGTTATATTTTGATCCAAAAGGATCTATCCCCATTTCACGTAGCTCGTCCAATTTACCGCGACGGATTTGTAACAATTCGCTAAGCTCATTCTCCGGATTAATCACTTCTTCTTCAGACATGGTACTTCATCTCCTTCATGATCACTTACTTTGATGTGGTTTTTTCAAGTCATGTAGCTTTTACATATACGTTACTATCCATTATATCGAAAAAAAAGCTTCCCATAGGAAGCCTTTTAAAACAATCCTCAAACACTATGCCTTCTTGATATCAATAATTTTATATTGAATAACGCCTGCAGGAACGACAACATCAACAACAGCACCCTTTTGCTTACCAATAATGGCTTTACCAACAGGACTTTCATTAGATATTTTGTTGTTAAGTGGATCGGATTCAGCTGTACCTACAATGAGGTACTCTACCGTATCTTTGAATTCCAAGTCTTCCACGATTACCTTAACGCCCACGCCTACTGTATCC
This sequence comes from Paenibacillus sp. IHBB 10380, assembly GCF_000949425.1. Taxonomy (NCBI): domain Bacteria; kingdom Bacillati; phylum Bacillota; class Bacilli; order Caryophanales; family Paenibacillaceae; genus Paenibacillus; species Paenibacillus sp. IHBB 10380. The sequence continues at coordinate 4,952,445 of NZ_CP010976.1, read as the reverse complement.
GTATTAACATCATCATTGTTAATGATACGAGCGTTACGAAGCAATTTTTCAAGTGTAATAACGCGTCCTTCTATAAAAGCTTGCTCATTCTTTGCATCTTCATATTCCGAGTTTTCACTGATATCGCCATAACCAATAGCTACTTTGATCCGTTCAGCAATCTCACGCCGTTTCACAGACTTGATATGCTCCAGCTCGCTCTCTAACTTCTTGAGACCTTCCAGTGTAAGAATGACTTCTTTATCGCCCATTCAACAATTCTCCTGTCATGTGAATAATTTGAAATAGATTACCCTTACTACGCACAACACTATATGCAAAACTTGAGGAATCAGAACTTCCTCTGCTGCGGAGTTTAACCAATGAGTCGAATTTATACTGCAAAAGTATATGGTAACCATTTCAAAATGTCAATGACTGTTACTTGGTTCCATCATCTGCCACTGGTAAAGATCTTATTGGGAGACTGTCGCTGTCGCTGCTGATTCCTCATCTATCTGATCCTGTTCAGCTAGACCGGATACAAAATCCTCCAGAATTCGTACCATTTCGTCGCGCTTGGTTTCTTCCATGATCTCATCTTTAATTCTTGCAGAACCACGTAATCCTTTTAAGTACCAAGCTAAGTGTTTACGCATTTCACGTACAGCGATAGACTCGCCTCTCATCGCAATCAAGCGATCCATGTGAAGTATAGCAATTCTAATCTTTTCTTCTGCAGATGGATCGGCTACAAGTTCACCCGATTGTAAATATTGAATCGTCCGATAAAGCATCCAAGGATTACCTAATGCTCCACGCCCAATCATAACACCATCGCAACCTGTCGTATCCAACATACGGCGTGCATCTTCCGGTGTAACCACATCTCCATTACCGATGACCGGGATGGATACAGCTTGTTTCACATCTCTAATAATATCCCAGTTCGCATGACCCGTGTATTGTTGCTCACGCGTTCTACCATGTATACTAACGGCTTGACCACCGGCGCGCTCAATGGCCTGAGCGTTCTGTACAGCAAATACATGTTCGCTATCCCAGCCAATACGCATTTTGACAGTAACCGGTTTATCTACGGCATCTACTACAGCTGATACCATCTCATAAATTTTATTTGGATCTAGAAGCCAGCGTGCTCCTGCGTCGATTTTAGTCACCTTAGGTGCCGGACAACCCATATTAATATCAATAATATCGGCATTAGTTTCCCGATCCACGATTTTAGCTGCCTCAACAAGCGATTCACGGTCTCCTCCGAAAATCTGCAAACTAAGTGGCTTCTCACGCTCGTCAACAAACAGCATTTCTTGCGTTCTTTTGTTGCCATGTACGATGGCCTTACCGCTAACCATCTCCGCACATACCAACCCCGTACCGAACTCTTTTGCGATTAGCCGAAAAGCTGGGTTGCACACGCCTGCCATTGGAGCAAGTACGACCTGGTTCTTCATTTCGATATCGCCAATCTTTAACATGTTGTGTCTGTCACTCCTTTAGGTCGCTGATGGAAATACCCAGAACCTCTACAATCTTATTTAAAATTTGATCTTCAGCTTGACGATTACCACGTTCAATAGTGCCGAGTACAGAGAGAGAAATTCCTGTCTTAGTTGCTAGCTCCTGTTGTGTAAATCCTTTTAGCTTTCGGAATGCTCGGATGCGGTTTGCCAGTTGCATGTTGTCCAAAGCCGTATTCCTTCCTTTCCATCCAGTCTCTCAATTGCTGTCTTAACTACACGATGCAAGCCAGAAGTCTCACCCTGACCTACAATATCATTTAAGGGAACGAGTACGAAGGCGCGTTCTTCCATCCGCGGATGCGGAAGAATGAGATCTGGGGTATTCTCCTCCCGACCTTCCATCCATAGGAGATCTAAATCTAACGTTCGTGGTCCATTTAGAATATGCCTTACTCGACCTAGAACTTGCTCTATTGTTTGCATAACTGAGAGTAAAACGTGTGGGCTTAGATCAGTCTTAATAGCAAGTGCCATGTTGAGAAAAAAAGGCTGATCTGCATAGCCTACGGGCTCTGTCTCATACAAACTGGAACAGCGAAGAACTGTAATCTGAGGGTGTGCATGGAGTCGATCAATGGCATCCATTAAGGTTTTCTCACGATCACCCAAATTTGCCCCTAATGCAATATAAGCCTCTGATAACTCAGAGGTAGAATGTAACTTCATGATGGATTCTCACTTTCTTGTCCTGAACAGCTCCACCGTAACACCTTCGAAATGAATGTCGAACGGGGGATGCGGCTTGGTCACTTTGACCGTTAATGCATTGATACTAGTATAAGTGTCTAATACCGAGGATGCAATATATTCTCCTAAGGCTTCTATCAATTGGAAAGATTTATTCTCTACAATTTCTTTCACAAGCACATGAACTTCAGCATAATTAACCGTTTTACTTAGATCATCATTTTCTCCAGCTTCTCGTAAGTCCATTTCGAGTTCTAAGTCAATGTAGTAGCGTTGACCTAGCTTCCGTTCCTCTGCAAAAACACCGTGATATCCGTAATATTCCATTCTTCTCATAACCATTTTATCCAAGATAAATACCAACTTTCTATTCAAGTTCTTATTTAGTTCATATCATGTGAAGCATATAGCATTGCGTCACACATACGAACCGTACGTTTGATTGCCTTGACATCATGTACACGTACAATTTGACAGCCTTGGGCAATTCCAAAAGCCACCGTTGCCGCTGTTCCTTCAATTACATCATCTACTGGTAAATCTAATGCCGTTCTGATAAATTTCTTACGCGATGTAGCGAGCAATACCGGATAACCAAGTTGAACTAATACGTCAAGGTTCATCATGACGTGCATATTATCATCATAATCTTTAGCAAATCCCACACCAGGGTCAAGAATAATATTATGCTGTGCTACACCCGCTCGTATGGCTAACTCAATACTTTCCTTCAAGTCATCGACCATATCAGGAATAAGATGAGTATACCTCTGCTGATGACGATTATGCATTAGAATAATAGGACAAGAAAGCTCAGCCGCGGTCGACAGCATTAACGGATCCCCAATACCTCGCCAGATATCATTGATAATATGTGCTCCTGCCTGTATAGACTGACGAGCTACTTCTGCTTTATACGTATCTATAGAAAGAGGAATATGCGGCGCGGCGCGGTGAATAGCCTCAATAACAGGAAGAACACGTTGAAGCTCCTCCTCTGTCGATATCTGCTGAAACCCAGGTCGAGTGGATTCACCACCAATATCAATTAGATCAGCACCATCCTCGATCATTTGTAATGCATGTTGAACGGCTCGATCCGAATCAATATAGCGTCCACCATCAGAGAAAGAGTCTGGCGTAACATTCAATACCCCCATAATAAGGGTAGCTTGTCCAAGCTTTAACTCTGTCTCCCCACAAGAAAAGATTCGTTCATAAAGGGTCGTCTTCATTCGTAAATCCCTGCCTTCTGTCGATATAAATGCAATAGCTTCATCGTAATCGGTCCTGCTGTACCATTGCCCACTCTATGACAGGAACCATTCAGCCCTAGAAGTGATGTAATGGGAACCAGCTCTTGAATGGAGCTCGTCATCCATATTTCCTCAGCGCCGAGCAAATCGTCCCATGTATACAACCCCTCCTCGCAGCGAATACCTTCCTCTACTGCAAGCTCCATCACAACGGCTCTCGTAATCCCTGGAAGTATCCCTGTAGAAAGCGCTGGCGTATATATCGTGCCTCCCCGAACCATCACAACATTACTAACGATACCCTCTGCCACATATCCCTTATCTGTCAACATTAGGCCCTCCGCCTGAACCTTAGTTGCCTCAGGATATGAAGACAACTCACGCTTAGCTAATATATTATTCATATAATGTAATGATTTAAGCCGCTCTGAAGTCTCTGGTGTATTACGGGGCGTAGAGAGCTGTTGTAGTCCCTTACCGCTACGATAAAGATCAGCAGACGGAACTGGCAGTTCTTTAACGGTGAGGAAATGATTCGGGTTATTATAATCTCCTGTAGGTAGTCCAAGCACATCTTCGCCTGCGCTAACCGTATAACGGATATAGGCCTCTTGTAGACCATTAGCCTGCATAACTGCCCTAATCCATGTTAAGGTACGTTCTATATCCACTTTATACGGGATACCTAGTAACCTACAGCCCTCAGAGAGTCTTGTTAAATGCCTATCCAGTAAAAAAGGGTTCCCTTGATAGGTACGAAACGTCTCAAATAGACCCATCCCATATAAAAATCCATGATCCATTACGGATACCACAGCATCTTTAGCCTCTACGATACTGTGGTTCTTCCCTACAAATGTCATGCCTTATTTCCAATAGACTGCTTCAAAAAGTTACTAAGCATCTTATGCCCGTGATCGGTAATAATGGACTCAGGATGGAATTGTACGCCTTCAATTTGATATTCTTTGTGGCGTAAACCCATAATTTCGCCTTCCTCTGTCTCCGCTGTGATCTCAAGACAGTCTGGCAAGCTCGCGCGCTCCACTAATAACGAATGATATCTTGTCGCTGTAAAGGGCGATTGAAGCCCTTCGAACACAGAGGTGCCTTGATGATGAATTGGAGAAGTTTTGCCATGCATTAGACGTTCTGCACGAATCACATTCCCTCCAAAAGCTTGTCCGATAGCCTGATGACCTAAACAGACACCAAATATAGGAATCATGCCTTTGAAATGTTGAATCGTCTCTAGACTAATACCTGCTTCGTTCGGTGTACAAGGACCTGGTGAGATAAGAATATGATCTGGCGCTAGGGCAGTTATCCCTGCAATATCAATCTCATCATTACGATATACCTTTACCTCTTCGCCTAATTCGCCTAAATACTGAACAAGATTGTACGTAAAAGAGTCATAGTTATCGATTACTAAAATCATAGAAACATCTCCCTCGCTTCGTTACTTTCTTCTTCACTACATAGAACGGCTTTTACCATCGCCTTAGCTTTATTGTGACATTCCCGATACTCCCTGTACGGATTAGAATCCATAACAATGCCAGCTCCTGCTTGAATATATCCCTTGCCATTCATAACAGCCAATGTTCGTATAATAATATTTAATTCCATATTACCATTATAGTCAATCCAGCCCATAGAACCGGTATAAGGACCGCGACGAACAGGCTCCAGCTCTTCAATGATTTCCATTGTACGAATCTTCGGGGCACCTGTAATCGTACCTCCTGGAAAGAGAGCCGCTATAACATCATACGACCGTTTCCCTTCTGCTAGCTGTCCTTCCACTTGAGAGACGAGATGCATAACGTGTGAATAGTATTCAATTGTCATCAGCTCAGGCACACGTACCGAACCATACGCAGCGATTCGTCCAATATCGTTACGTTCAAGATCAACTAACATAATGTGCTCAGCACGTTCTTTTTCATTCATGAGTAGCTCGTCCGCCATCAACCCATCCTCTATCTCTGTCGTTCCTCTGCGTCTCGTTCCCGCGATGGGGCGTGCACTAACCTTGTCTCCATCCAACTTCACTAACAGTTCAGGTGAACCACTTACGAGTGAGAACGTAGGGGATCTAAGTAATCCCATATACGGAGATGGATTCAACAGACGAAGCCATTCATAGATTTGTTCTGGCGAAGACTGAAGCTCTAGCTCCTGACGAAGTGATAAATTAACCTGGAATACATCGCCTTGACGGATATATTCTTGGATCCGCAGTACAGCCTTCTCAAAAGCATCCTGAGTGCTAGCATTTGCCAGCGGTGCAAGCTCTAGCTCATTCACCTGTGAGAGCTTCTCCATACGGCGAGTTCGCTCACCTTGTAGATTATCATTCTTAATAGAACCCGACTTGGTATACGAATTCCACAGTTCCATCATCTCAATTGCGCGTTTCTCTGTTTCTGCATAAACTTTATCTATCTCATCTGCACCTTCACACAAAGGACAATGTATTGCACAATACATAGCTTGATCTACGTTATCATATATCCAAATTTCTTCCATCCTCATCCACAAGTAATCAGGAAATCCTGGATCGTCTTGTGCAATGGAAGGAATCCGCTCTAAAGAGCGAACAATATCATATCCTATAAACCCAACACAGCCACCTATGAAAGGGGGTATGCCGTCAATACCTAGTTTCGGCGAACGATAAGGAGCCATCCAGTTCTCTAATACTTCTAATGGCTTACCCTTCAACGCTTCGGTTCTTCCAGACCTTAGATCGGTAAGTGTAGCAACGTTATCTTTTCCCGAAAGAATAGATACAGGATCGACACCCAGATAGGTATACCGACCACCCTTGGCGCTCTCAAGCACCACAGCATAAGGCGAAGCGATGGATTCCCATACCCCTGACCATGAAGCCGGAAGACCGTCACTCACCTTCATCCTTATAAGATAAGGCAGCACACTCCACCCTTCAGTAGCCCAGCTTTTCCACTTATCAAGTGAAGTTAACACTTCATCTGTCACCTTATCTCCTCCTAAAGCATAAACTTGGTTGTCAGTATACTTTAGCAGGTACCCTTTTGAAAAGTCCTTTTACTAAATCTGATCTATTCGCTTCTGATTTCCTACAAAAAAAACCCTCTTGCCGATAAGCGCGCAATAGGGGTTCAACGAGTATATAGCCATTTAAGCTTCGAAATTATAAAGTGGTGTACTGAGGTAACGCTCACCATTACTCGGAATAATAACCACAATACGTTTGCCTTTGCCTAACTCTTTAGCCACTTTAAGTGCGGCAAATACAGCGGCGCCTGAAGAAATACCGGAAAGAATTCCTTCTTCTGTAGCAACACGACGTGCAGTTTCAAATGCTTCATCATTCTCGATATGAATGATTTCATCATAGATATCACGATTTAAAATTTCAGGGATAAAGTTAGCCCCTAGTCCTTGAATTTTGTGAGGTCCCGGTTTACCACCAGCCAAGATTGGCGATGCAGCAGGCTCAACAGCAACAATCCTAATATTCGGATATTTCTCCTTAAGCACTTCACCCGCTCCGGAGATCGTACCCCCTGTACCAATTCCAACAATAAAAGCATCCAAAGTACCACCGATAGAATCAATCGCTTCAACGATCTCAGGACCTGTTGTTTCACGGTGAATTTTTACGTTCGCTTGATTCTTGAACTGCTCAGCCATGAAATAGCTAGGGTTCTCACTAACGATAGCTTCTGCTTTAGTAACAGCGCCATTCATACCTTCGGACCCTGGCGTAAGAACAAGCTCTGCTCCATAAGCACGAAGCAAGTTACGACGCTCCACACTCATCGTTTCAGGCATTACGATAATAGCTTTATATCCTTTAGCGGCAGCTACCATAGCTAGGCCAATTCCTGTGTTACCACTTGTGGCTTCAACAATAGTGCCTCCAGGCTTCAGCGTACCATCCTTCTCTGCTTCTTCTACGATACTGATCGCGATCCGATCTTTCACACTAGAACCTGGGTTCTGATATTCTAATTTAAGAAAAATTTCTGCACTGTCTTCGGACACTAGACGGTTTAAACGTACTAGTGGTGTTCCTCCGATCAATTCGGTAATATTGTTCACGACTTTTGCCATGAGTAAGGCCCTCCCTTAGATATTGGTTATAGATAGTGTCCCATGTGTAGCTATACTTCAGTAAATCTAGTTGTATGTTGAGGAGAACATCCCAAGGATAATGGACAGGTCACCTGATTTCTAATAGGAAACCGCGCTGACCATTTGTTCTCTCTATATCCGAGTAATTCAGTTGGTTTTTAATACCTTCATATTAACAAATATTCACACTCATTGTCAATATCCGTCCATTAAAAAAGATACTTCGCTAAAATTTATGTACCATCATATAGCAAAGTATCTATCGATTATAAAATTATGATGAAGGAATAACGTTTAGAATCTGCGCTTGGTATTTATGCCGAAGTTCCTCTTCTAATTGAGAAAGCGGTGCGGCCTCATTAAGAGCAAGCTGTTTACGAATGGACTCGCGTACGTATTGGGGTTCCTCTTTCTCTTCCATCACAATATCTGTTAATTGAATCACGGCATACCCATCTTCCCATTGAAAAGGCCCTGCAATATCACCTATTTCTAACGTTGACGCTGTATCCATCAACTCTTTGGGTAAGAATGGATCACCCTCCTCAACTACGCCCAACTTCCCACCCTGGCTTCGACTATTCATATCTAGTGAACGCTCTCTCGCCATCTGTGAGAAGTCAGCTCCCTTCTCAAGTTCACCCATAACGTTCTCTGCTTCTTGTGAATTGTTGACTTTGATTAGAGAAAGCTTCATTTGTTTCGTAGCTGCATAGTGATCACCATTCTCCTCAAGGTATTGATCAATATCTTGATCGCTGATATCAATGCCTAATGTCGCTATTTTCTCCAGCACTAATCTGTAGGCTGTCTCTAATTCAATGTCTTGACGCGTTAGCCCCAGCTCATTCTTCATCTGTTGATAATAAGCTTCTTCTGAGTCATATCCCTGAATGTTCCTATTTAGTTCCTGTGCAATATCTTCAGTTGTTATACTGATATGACGTAGTTTAGCTTCCTCAAACACAACCTTACGGTTCAACATATGGAGCAGCAAATCCTGTCCATAGCGCTGCTTGAGCTCCTGAGACCATTCCTCCTCAGTAATAAACTCTCCATTTACAGATGCAACAGGCTTACTCTCCTTCTCCTTAGAAGAGGTCTGATATGCAGGTCCAAGACCACGGAGTAGGATGAGGCTTCCCATAAACAAGACAATTAATACCAAGACAACATTGACCGCCCACAGTGCCTTCCCTTCTCGTATACTCTTCATCATTACCTACCTATTAATTCTTGACTTGTTCTAATATTTGCTGCAGCTCTTCCTTACCAAAGTTATACGCTTCATTACAGAAATGACAGATAACCTCAGCCTTCTCATCTTCTGCAATTAATTCTTCAATCTCACTTTGTCCTAAGCTAATGAGCGTCTGCTCAACACGTTCATGTGAACACTGACATTGGAAGCGAATATCCATCTCATCAAGTACCTCTGCATCAGGTAGCAACCATTTGAGCATTTCTTCTAGTTCCATTCCCTGATCCATTAACGAAGTGATGGGAGGAAGTGAGCCCACGGACTTCTCAATGGCTGTAATTTCATCATCACTCAGTCCTGGCATTAATTGAACTATGAATCCTCCAGCTTCCATCACAGTATTATCAGGACCTACTAATACGCCCACGCCAACGGCAGATGGAGTCTGCTCCGATATCGCAAAATAATATGTGAAATCCTCGCCCAATTCACCTGAAATAATAGGAGTGCTTCCCGTATAAGGTTCTTTCATCCCTAAATCCTTAACAACATGGATAAATCCTGTTGTCCCTACCGCGCCAGCTACATCCAGCTTCCCTAAACTATTACTTGGTAAATGAACGTGCGGATTAGTAACATATCCCCTTACTTCACCTAGCGCGTTGGCATCCGCTACGATTTGTCCAATGGGTCCGTCACCCTTGACTTGAATGTTCATCTTTTCTTTTCCCTTAAGCATCGCACCCATCATAGCTGCCGCTGTCAAGGTACGTCCCATAGCTGCTGTAGCTGTAGGCCACGTATCATGTCTCTGACGAAGCTCTTCTACCAAGGCTGTTGTCCGTATCACAAAGGCACGAACATGGCCATTCATAGCTGTCCCTCTTATTAATCGATCTTTTTTATTGTTCATAGCTTACGTTAATGCCTCCTCTTCCTGATGTGACTTAATATTGATTTCGTTCATAAATGATGCGCAACCCTTCAAGGGTGAGCAATGGATTCACTTCCTGAATACACTTGGTTTCACTTGCAATCAATTCTGCTAATCCCCCTGTAGCAATTACCTTAAGGAAAGGGGCTTCCATTTCAACCTTAATGCGCTCTACGATGCCCTCGACTTGCCCAGCATATCCAAAAATAATACCCGCTTGCATGGCATGTACTGTATTTCGTCCAATGACCTTCTTAGGTTTCTCTAATTCGATCCGAGGTAGCTTCGACGCTCTTTGGTAAAGGGCTTCTGTTGCAATGCCGATACCCGGTACGATAGCACCACCCAGGTAATTACTTTGCTCATCAATACAGTCAAATGTAGTCGCCGTCCCGAAATCAACGACCACTAGTGGGCCTTTATATTGATCTACCGCAGCTACCGCATTGACGATCCGATCCGCGCCAACCTCACGTGGGTTCTCGTAGCGCAGATTTAGTCCGGTCTTGATTCCAGGTCCTACCACTAGTGGCACCTTGCCAATATATTTATGACACATCTCTTCAAAGACATTCACGAGAGGTGGCACAACGGACGATATAATGACGCCTTTAATCTCACTGATGGCAATGTCTGACATCCGAAATAAATTAGAGAACATCACCCCGAACTCATCTAACGTAGACTGACGTGCAGTACTGAGTCTAAAATGATGAATAAGTTCGCGATTTCTGTAGATACCTAGCACAATGTTTGTATTCCCTATATCAACTACAAGAATCATGAAAGATGGGCCTCCTTCTTAGCGTTGAGGTCTAAGCTAATATCTAGACTGTCAAATGAATAAGTTAACCTACCTACCGAAATAATATCCACGCCCGTCTTAGCAATAGCATGTACTGTATCTAATGATACATTACCAGATGCCTCCACTTTAACATGTGGCGCTTCGGTCTTAATAAGTTCTACCGCCTGTGCCATCATGCTATAACTCATGTTATCGAGCATAATAATATCGGCTCCTGCTCTTAAGGCTTCATTCACCTGTTCTAAGTTCTCTGTCTCCACTTCAATGGTCATCGTATGTGGGATATGAGCACGAGCACGGCTAACCGCCTGAGAAATACCGCCAGCACCCTTAATATGATTATCCTTAATCATGACCGCATCATATAATCCAAAACGATGATTGGCGCCACCACCTACGCGTACAGCATACTTCTCAAGCATACGGTGCCCTGGTGTTGTCTTACGAGTATCTACAAGACGAACTGGAAGACCCTGCAAAACATCAACGAAACTACGTGTCTTCGTAGCTATTCCCGACATACGTTGTAGCAAATTAAGTGCTAATCTTTCACCCGTCAGAATCTGATGCGTGCTGCCTTCTACCTCAGCTAACACTGTTCCTTTCTGAACCACTTGTCCTTCTTCCACATAAGCAATAAAAGTCAGAGAAGGGTCAACCACTTCAAATACCCGTTTCGCTACAGGTATACCAGCCACAATACCAGCCTCTTTGGCATGAATAATTCCTTTGGATTGATGACCTTCAGGTATGGTAGAGAGAGTGGTTACATCCCCTGAACCCACATCTTCCTTCAGCCAATATTGTATTGATTTCACTAAATTTTCATTGTATCCATTAAACATCATCACTGACTTCCTCCACTATTTCATGCCCGCGCAACTGTAATAGATGCTTGCGCCAAGCGATATCATCACGCATAGGGTAATCTTCTCGGTAATGTGCACCACGGCTTTCCTTACGTGCTAAAGCTGCACTTGTGATAAGTAATGAACAAGTCAGCATGTTCGCAAATTCGAACTCTTCTTTTCTGAACAATGCGGATTGAAAAATAGGTAGTTGTCGATTAAGTTCTTCCAATCCTTTTGTTAAGTGGATATGATCTCGGCGGAGTCCAGCATAACGAACCATGATCTTCTGTAGTTTCAATCTCCGCTCAACGATGGCTTGCGTAGGAATATCACTACGTTTATAGTCTACCACGAGTGCGCTCGTTGACCAATCAAGTGGAGGCAACTCCTGAATTCTTTTCACTATTCGACGGCCAAACACAATAGCTTCAGATAAAGAATTACTCGCCAAACGATTAGCCCCATGTACTCCTGTAGAAGATACCTCTCCACATGCGAATAAACGGGATATACTGCTTTCACCATTTAGGTCGGTCTGAATCCCACCCATCATATAATGTGCGGCCGGAGCCACTGGAATCCAATCCGACGTTATATCCAGACCATAGATCATACATGTCTCATAGATATTCGGGAACCGATGTTTAATCATATCTGTAGGTTCATGCGTTATATCCAAGTATACGAATGTAGACTTCGTTGCTTCCATCTCGCTCACTATCGCTCGAGCCACAATATCCCTAGGAGCAAGTTCTAATAGTTCGTGATATTTCTCCATGAATCGCTCACCTTTAATATTACGTAATATAGCACCTTCCCCACGCATAGCTTCGGATATTAGGAACCGTGGAGCACCGGGGTAACATAACGCCGTTGGATGGAATTGAATAAACTCCATATCACGAATATGAGCCCCTGCCCGGTAACCAATAGCCACGCCATCTGCGGTTGCCACCTCAGGATTCGTGGTATAACGATATAATTGTCCAGCCCCACCGGAACATATAATGGTGGCATTTCCTTCCACGAAAATCCGTTGACCCTCTGGTCCCTGTACAAGCACTCCAACACATACTCCTTGGTCTGTAATCACATCTATAACAAAATGATTACCCCAGACCTCGATGTTGTCTTGTGCTATAACCTTCTCAGACAATGCCCGTACGATCTCAAAACCGGTTGCATCTCCGTTTGCATGCAATATACGTCTATGACTATGAGCTCCCTCTTGGGTAAGCGCGAGTTCCCCGTTCTCCTCATCAAATGCAGTTCCTAATCGAATCAATTCTCTTACACCATGAGGCCCTTCATTGACAAGTACGTCAACTGAGGCAGAAGAACAAAGACCGGCCCCCGCCAGCAGTGTATCCTGCCGATGGTAGACCGGTGAATCATCCTCAGAGGTGACAGCGGCAATTCCCCCTTGCGCATAGCGAGTATTACTCTCCGTTAGAGATTTCTTCGTGATCATAATGACATTCCTGTCTTTACCTGCCTTGATCGCTGTAAACAATCCTGCGATACCGGATCCAACTACGATCACATCAGTCTTCACTTTTGGCAGAGACGCAAGATCAAAATCTACTAAATACTGTGGAATCATGACCATTCTTCACCTGTCTTATAAGAAGGAGTAGCGCATGTTACTGGACTTGTAACATGCGCTCTAGGGAAATTCTAGCTTTATCGGCAACAGCAGGAGGGACGTAGATTTGTGGCTTCATCGTCTCCAAGCACTTTACCAGTTTTTTAAGGTTATTCACCTTCATATTAGGACACACTAGAAACTTAGTGGCGAAATGGAACGTCGTATCTGGGCTATCTAGTCGAAGCTGAAATCCTGTACCATCTTCCGTGCCTACGATAAATTCCTTGGCATCTGATTTCTTACAATACTCGAGAATCGCCGTTGTACTTCCTACGAAATCACCTAATTCAACCACTTCTGGACGGCATTCTGGATGAACTACGAATGGTGCATTCGGATATTTAGCTTTCATTTCATATACATCTTTTACAGTCAACATATCGTGAGTATTACAATACCCTTCCCAAATAATCATCTTCTTGTCTGTATGTTGCTGTACATAATGTCCTAGATTCTTATCAGGAACCCATATAATCTCGTCAGAATCAACAGATTGAATCACCCTTACAGCATTCGCTGAGGTACAACAAATATCCGTCTCTGCCTTAATCTCTGCAGATGAGTTAATATAAGTCACGACTTTCGCATTCGGATGTTCTGCTTTAAGCTTACGAAGACCATCTACATTGACCATATCTGCCATGGGACAGCCTGCACGTTCATCGGGTATAAGAACGGTCTTATTAGGTGCTAGTATCTTAGCACTCTCGCCCATGAAATGAACGCCACAGAATACAATAACTTCAGCATCCGTCTGCGCTGCTTTCTGTGCTAACAAGAATGAATCTCCTCTGAAATCAGCCACCTCTTGGATCTCATCACGTTGATAATAATGAGCGAGAATAATAGCGTTTCGTTCCTTCTTTAATTGCATAAGACGTTCACGGAGTTCCCTATTCTGTTCTGCCTTTCGCTCTAGTGCGAGAGCTTCCACTAGCATTCAACCCCTTTATTTATTTATATCCGTAAATTTGATAATCACGGCCCATCATGATTCAGTTATCCATACTTTCTGTACTATGCAATAAATTGCACTAAGTATTCCATGTCGTTTATCAATTAATTTACACAACGTTCACCAGTCTGTCAATCCACTGACAAGTGAGCCAAAAAAGAACACTCCCTCATTGTTATTACAAATATAGACCATGAGAATATAATGCTGGATCCTCTTATAAACCCTTTAAACCGATAAGCACTATACAACATCAACCTTTTCCATCATAAAATAAGCGATTTGATCGTCCCAAAAGGATGGCTTTTGTTTGCCGATGAAATAAGAATAAAGTTTATATCTTCTAAATGACCTAATAAAAAAATCCGGAAAGCACATCAATCTGTGCTTTCCGGATTTTTTATTAGGCTACTTACCCCATCATCTTATTTAGATTCTGGAGGATTTCCGCCTTCATTGCCTGAGTTACTGTTATCATCATCAGATGTCCCTGGAATAGTATTCGGAATGTCACCTACTGGAGTAGGTTCTGTTCCATCATTCTGAGATTGAATACGTACAGTCACATCACCAATCGTATCGATGATCGGTGTACCATTCTCCTCAGCATTACCATCCGTTGAACCCTCTGATTGACCAGTTTCATCAAGATAACCCTGTTCAATCAGCTGTTTGATCTGATCCATTTCCAGTGTCTCTACCTCTAAGAGAGTATTTGCAATAAGATGCATTTCCTTAGAATGTTTGATCAGCAAATCTTTACAACGTTCATAACAATAGTTAGTGAAGTTTTGCATTTCTTGATCAATCTCATAAGCTATGGAATCACTGTAATTCTGTTCATGTCCGATATCACGGCCCAAGAATACTTGACCTTGGGTAGATCCGAATTGCATAGGTCCAAGCTTATCGCTCATACCATACTCCATGATCATGCTACGTACAATCCCTGTTGCCTGTTGGAAGTCACTATATGCACCCGTACCAATTTCACCGATAAATACTTCCTCAGCTACACGTCCGCCAAGTAGACCGGTTACTTTATCAAACAGTTCATTCTTAGTCACTAACATGCGATCTTCCTTCGGAAGCATAATCACATAGCCACCGGCACGACCACGAGGAACAATAGTAACCTTATGAACGACATCTGCATGTTCCAAGAAGTAACCTGCAATCGTATGGCCCGCTTCATGATAAGCCACAATGCGTTTCTCACGATCACTAATAACACGGCTACGTTTCTCAGTACCTACAATAACCCGATCAATCGCTTCATCCACTTCACTCATGGAAATATCACGACGATTACGACGTGCAGCGATCAATGCAGCTTCATTCAATAAATTCTCAAGATCTGCACCTGTAAATCCAATCGTACGCTTCGCAATAACATCCAATCTTACATCTTTGGTTAATGGTTTGTTACGCGCATGTACCTTCAATACGGCTTCGCGGCCCTTAACATCTGGGCGATCCACTGTAATTTGACGGTCAAAGCGACCTGGACGTAATAATGCAGGGTCCAAAATATCTGCACGGTTGGTTGCAGCAACGATAATAATTCCCTCGTTACCACCAAATCCATCCATTTCAACGAGTAGCTGATTGAGTGTTTGTTCACGTTCATCATGTCCGCCACCAAGGCCGGCGCCACGTTGACGTCCTACTGCATCAATTTCATCAATGAAAATGATACATGGTGCACTCTTCTTAGCATTCTCAAACAAATCACGTACACGTGAAGCACCGACACCAACAAACATTTCCACGAAGTCAGAACCGGAAATGCTGAAGAAAGGTACTCCTGCTTCTCCCGCAACAGCTTTAGCCAATAGCGTTTTACCTGTTCCTGGAGGCCCTACAAGAAGCACCCCTTTTGGAATACGTGCACCCACAGCTGCAAATTTGCGAGGATCTTTCAAGAACTCAACAATTTCTACAAGTTCCTGTTTCTCTTCATCTGCTCCTGCTACATCCTCAAAAGTAACCTTCTTCTTCTCTTCGCTATATACCCGGGCACGACTCTTGCCAAAGTTCATGACTTTGCCGCCGCCACCCTGAGATTGATTAAATAAGAAGAAGAAAAGAACGAACATGAGGATCAAGGGAATGAAAGAAGACAGCAATGTTACCCAAATACTCTGTCCTTTCATCGGTACAATATCTAAATTAAACTTGTTCGCCTCACTCGACTGTACAATTTCATCCAAGGCAATATCAGTGGCAGGAATATAAGTCGAGAAATCCTTCGATTTCGCGTCAGTTGGTTCAGCCCTGTATTTACCAGTCACAAGATAGGCATACCCGTCAAATTGAGCCTCTAATGTCTCAATGTTATTAGCCTTAAGCTGTTGACGTAGTTGGTCATATCTAGGAGTATCAGCAGTTTCACCGCTACCACCGATGAATTGTACAATGCCCACCACGACTAAAAAAAGTATCAAATAAAAACCAGAATTCCGGATGAACCGATTCATCCCCTACCTCCTCTCGAAACACTTAAGTTATTTTACCATAGCCTATTAGGCTATCTCAATAGAGACCCTAATGTGTTGATATAAAAAGCTATGGGTTAGGATTGCTAACATTAGTTGCTGTATATTTCTGGCTTCAAAATCCCAATGTAGGGTAGATTTCGATAATGCTCTGCATAATCAAGACCATAACCAACAACGAAAGCATCAGGAAGTACGAACCCTGTGAAATCAGCTTCCAAATCTACGGTGCGACCTGATGGTTTATCGAATAAGGTAACGACGCATGTAGATTTAGCCTTACGATTCTGTAATAGCTCAATTAAGTAGCTAAGTGTAAGTCCACTATCAATAATATCTTCAACAATTAATACATCTCGACCCTCTACAGAAACATCCAGATCTTTAATGATTTTGACAACACCTGAAGATTTAGTGGATGCACCATAACTAGATACCGCCATGAAATCAAGCTCCATAGGTACTGTCATACTTTTAACCAAATCTGACATGAATATAAACGCGCCCTTCAAAACACAAATGACCAAAGGGTTGCGCCCTTCGTACTCAGTACTTAAAATAGCTCCGAGTTCTTGGACTCTCTTACGAATTTCTTCTTCACTGATGAGTACTTCTTGAATATCATTCTGCAACTGATTGAACCTCCTAAGGTAAGCTATGAAATCTTCTGAAAAAACTAGGGTGACTGCTCTACAACTATTTCTTCTAAAGACATATGAAGAACGGAAGTAGTCTGTGATCCGATTGCTGCATGAATAGAACGCCGTATTCCCGGAATCCATAGCATGTTGTTGCAACCATCCACAATCATAGGGATACATTGGCGCATAGAAGGCGGGATCTTCTCATCGATAAGAAGGTCTTTTACCTTCTTACTTCCACCGAGACCCATAACTTTCATGGTATCTCCATCCTGTCTTGAACGCAATGTCAAAGGAAATACCAATTGATCTGCATCGAATAGTGCTTCGTGTCCTTGTATTTCTTCCTTAAGGATAGCACTATCACCCCTAGGACGGGAAATCATTCTAAGGACCTTCCCAATTTCGTTCACTCTTAGTTCCTGAACCACAGTGTCAAGGCGATATGTATAGCTCAACCTCTTCTCAAGTGGCTGAGGCATAAATGTCACGACATCATATTCGCGTATACAGGTTATGCCCCCCCCTAAATCACGGCTCCATGTTGTAGCATGGATCTGAACAAACCCTTGGCGAATGGACTCGACCTTGCTAAAGTCAGTAATCTCAGAGTTTACTGACATGTAGTTTAATATTAGTTTAATCAACCTCCGTTGTAAAGCGACATGTAAGCCCAAAAAGGAAGGCACCGCAACGGTGAACCTTCCATCTTTCTGCTGAACCAATTCACGGTATGCTTCCTCAGCAGCAAGCTCTACATAATCATCTTCCCCAGCCACTATACTGGATAATTGATTTAAGGATTGTGTAATCTGTCCATTATATTGCCCCAAATAAGGCAGTACATTCAGACGAATTGCATTTCTTCTATATTCGGTTTGCAAATTACTGTTATCAATAGCATATGCATATCCACCGTTTTTACAGACTTCTACCAAGTCCGTTTTGTATATACGTAATAGCGGTCGTATAAGTTCCACATTTTTTAAGCTTCTTTTAAACTTCATACCTGAAAGTCCGGAAGGACCACTTCCTCTTAATAAATGAAGCAGCACTGTCTCTGCCTGATCGTCTGCATGATGTCCCACAGCGATCGACTTCGCACCATAAGCTTCGGCTTTTTTGAATAGAAATTCATACCGTTTGTCCCGTGCTGCTTCCTCCGGCCCTTTACCACTTTGCTTCATATAAGCTGGTATATCCAACGATTCCATTTCAAAAGGAATATTAAGCTCCTTCGCTGCCGCACGCACCAGTTCTGATTCCTCATCAGATTCAGCTCGAAATCCGTGATGAACATGCGCGCACACTAGATTTAACGGGGTATGATGTTGAGACACTTCATGCATAACATGCAAAAGAGCCACAGAATCCGGCCCTCCGGACACTGCGACTATAATCGTATCGTGAGCAGACCATAGGTCTTTTTCTTGCGCAGTGCGGAGCACATGCTCCACCAAGAGGTTCATTCTCATGTTCAATATCCTCACAATCGAAATGCCAAAAAGATAGCCCCACACAAAATCAAAAAAGATATGGCAAAGGCATTCTTAAGCTGGCGTGTTGTCTTACTATGATTCTTGTGAAGATTAACGGGTTTATAGACCTGTTCCTTCCACAATCTAAATGCTTGGTGTGATCCTGTAAACTCACCACGAATAGCTTTGGTTAACCAACTTGCATAAGGCTTCAATTCCTTGCTTCGACTCACTAACGCCAGCAGGTCGGAAGCGTTCCGAGTCTGAGGGAGATGGGATGCATTGACTCCATTCAGACCATTGGCATGAAGAATATGAATACAAAGTACCGCAAAGGAAAACAAATCATAGCCTTCGTCACTGATTCGACTTCCCGCATTCCAATATCCGCGGTCATACCACTCTGTGAACTGCTTCACACTACGGCCAACCGAGCTTACGCCTCCGTAGTCAATAAGCTCGACTTCTCCATAATCCGTTACCATCACATTCTCTGGCTTCAAATCTCCAAATATAAATCCTGAACGGTGAAGATCACGAAGCTTCTCTAGTAGTCTGAGACCTACTAGCCCTAGCCATTCTCTTCCCCGATGCTTAATAAATCGATGAAGTGGACTTCCCTTCACATAACGCATGACATAGAAAGGGATTTCGCCACTCGGTACTGAATAATCGTCTACTTCTAGCAAATAGGGGCGATGAATTCTCCCCTCCTGCTCATCCTGCTGTTTACGTTGGGACTGCACAGAAGTAAGCACATTAATCTCAGACTGCAAATCAAGTGTGTCATACCCCATCTTCAGGGCATAAAGTTCTCGATGACCTACCTTATGGACCAAATAGACGGTGCCGTTAGCCCCGCTACCTAATATACGCTTGATGATAAAGCGGCTACTCCGCCATTTCCCCGTGATCACCGTTCCAGGCAAGCATTCACGATTAGACGACGTATTCACCGAGTTTTTCTTCTCCTTCATCGGAATTCCCCCGCCATGCTTGATGTGCTTCTAGTGTACCATAATGAAAGAAATCAATCACCTTCATGATCGCGGGTCCAGTGGGTGTCGCCCCTTTCATTTGGATTCGCCCGAACAGAGATTTCAAACTACCTATATCTGAAGTCCAACCTACATTCATCACCGTATCTTCACTTCCATGACGTCCCGGGTAATGAAATACAGCTAACTCGCTCTGACCCTCCCTTGCTTGTAGGCTAAGCATCAGATCTCGAATGGCTTCCTCTACAGCTGACAACTTCGGCTTCATACTACCACTTGCATCAATGAGCAGTGCTACTTGTAATGGGGTTGTCTCGGTAAGCTCATCTACCACTTCGACGACCTGAGCACGGCGCTGAGGTGACAAATCTTCCAAGGAACCCTCTCCCAAAATATGTTTCAACTCTTTACTAACTGCTTGCTGTATCGTTTGGACCACGGTTTTGCGAGTCATCATTTGCATGGTCTGTGCTAGTTTCCTAGTTCCAACAATGCGGCTAATACCGCCTCCCGACTTGGCTATCTCAGCAATTTCCAAACTACCAATCTCTCCAATTGTTCCATAGTCTACTACACCCGCTACATTCACAGTAATCCCTTCTTGCAGTGCATGTGCCGCAGCAAGAATAGGACTCATTCCTATATTAGAACATCCGTCGGTAATCAGTAATATCTGTTTCATAATTGATCATCCCCCTGTGGTTGCATCCTATCTCTATCATTTCCAAGAATGAGAGAATCCAAACCACATAGAGCAGATCATTACACATAAACCTGATTAAACCTAGCATTTCCCGGGCAATGCGAGCCTAAGTTACAATGATAGCCTAGCTACAATACTAGCTAACTGTACGAGGGCGCTCCATTCGCTCAAGACCCGGAACGTGCAGCGTAGCCCAAGCTGGATGGAATCGTTCCACCTTTCCTACAACGACAGTCATATCATCTTGTATTTGATTCTGCTGATACCGTATCACTTTTTCAAGCAAGCAATCTGCAATAAACTGAGGATCATCACTCTCAATTTCCTGAATAATTCGTTTCATCCACAATTCCTTATTAACCGCATAACCAGGCGCATCATATAAACCATCCGTCATCATGATGACGATATCGCTAGCTTGTAGCTGGAGCGTAACTAGATCAACTTCTATATCTTGAATAATGCCGACAGGAAGATTACTCGCAGAGACAACAATAACCTCATTACCCCTTTTTATAAAACTAGGTGTTGATCCAATCTTCATAAATGTGGTCTCCGCTGTATACTGATCAATCAAAGCCACATCTATAGTCGCATAAATTTCATCAGGTGAACGTAATAAAAGAATAGAATTCACTGATTTAATCGCTAATTTCTCATCCATACCCGATTGAAGTAACTGCTCCAATATATCTAAGGCCGTACTACTCTCCTGTCGCGCTCGTTCACCATTGCCCATGCCATCACTTAAAGCAACTGCAAACGTTCCATTCCCTAACTCCACTGTGCTAAAGCTATCCCCTGAGAATATATCCCCTCCTTTGGCTGCGCCTGCAACACCGGTCGTAATCTCGAATGTTTTGGCAGAACCAAATACTACTGTCACTAGCCCATCACGTGTGTTACCGGGTATTTCTTGCGACACTGCAATGTGCTCACCTAGAATGTCTGAGAGAAGTGGCGCAATAATCTTGCGGCATTCGTCATATCCTCGTGTATATGCATGAACAATCTCGATCTCTACCTTTCCAGAGTCAAGACTGATAATATCAATCGCCTGGATGGACAAGCCCATTTTCTCCAAAGCTTCCCTGATCTGTTCCTCCTGCTGGTACATCGCTTGTCCCTCTCGCTTAATTTCTCGCGCTAGATCCTCCATGACTTGTGACACTCCGGATAATTGATCTGCTACCAAATGCCGACTATCGTATATTTGGCGTTTCCACTGCATATCATGTTGAAAGAGATGGTATTGTTTCTTCATGACCTCCAATACATCACCCGCCTTATGACATACCTTATTCCACTCAGAGGGTAGCTTGTTAGCCGCGATATCTGGATTATCTTCTACTGCACCCATCATCTCAGACATGTATTTATACGTCTGGTAGAACTTTGCATCCCAGCAATGTTGCTGTTTGAAGCATTTAGAGCAAGCCCCTTCTGTGACAGCATTCATGAAATGATCCTTCTCCTCAGTGCGTGTACTCACCTCAGCTGTACCCGATACTTGTCCAAAGCTATGAGATAGCTGTTTGAATACTTGTGAGAATTGGGTGACCCGCTCTGCTGTTAGATCGCGCACCCGTTTCGCATATTCATGTTGTGACTTCGTATGATCCTGTGTACCAGGTACATATTTAGAAATCATAGCAATAATCGTCTTAGGAGTTAGTATAAAAAGGATAATGGCAGCACAAGTTTCCCATGTCGAGGTCATGACATCACCCGGACCAAGGAAATAGATGGAGAGGACAGACGACCCCAGTAGCATTCCTATAGCTACCGTAGCTCGGCGCCCCTCACGTAGCATACCTGCCAGCATGCCAGAGAAAGCAAGAAGACTCATTTGATATATGGCAGAAATGTCAGCAAGGCTTAGGATCAGACCCGTAACTACACCGACCGATGCCCCTAGTGATGCACCTCCCACCAAGGCGAATACGAGAATGAGATAACGTGATAGTACATGCTCGATGGATAGAGAGTAAATACTCCAACCCACTAACCCCGTCATGACAGATGCAAGTAGAATAATTAAGCATAGGATTTCTTCATTTTTAAGCTGATAATTCTTCTTTCGATATGTAAATATAGGAACGGCTTGTATAAAGACTAGTGTGAGGACAAAACTCAGAACCGCATCTAGCGTCAACATAAGAAATGCATACCAAGTGAAAGAAGGGCCAATCATGACATGAAACAAGTTAACACAGAATGTGGAGACAAACACCATTAGAGGCGCATACGAAATTTCAGCATGTTCGAAGGACTCTAACCCTTTATGAATAAAGTAGAAAATAAGAAGTTCTGCAGCAACGATGAGTGATACCGGAAAGGGCGCAAATAAACTACCCGCAATAATGGCAACAAAGACGACCGGAAGATAATCCCGACGCATGAAAGTAATGACTGCAAAAAATGCTAACGCAAAGGGGGATAGCTCGTCCAAAATCATCGCTTTTCCAAGTAAGAATCCCATGAAGACTAACAATAGCATCCATTTCTTAGCTTCAAAAAAATGAATTGTTCGTTGAATAACGCGCCCTTGCGTCATTCTTGAGATGAAGCTAATGTCCGTAGCTACTCCTCGTCTTTCTGCCATATTTACGCCAGGAAATTGCACTACATTCTTTTTGTCCATGATTTTGGCACCACCAATCATTAAAGTTTATGGGTTCATTATAGAGCCAGTCCCTCATGAAAGTTTGTCAGAACGTCAGACAAGCGTTAAAGAAATTTCCGACAAAAAAGCCTCTCCTGCGAAAGGTTGCGGAACGGCTTCAACTCCCCTACTTATAACGATTGTGAACACACTCAAGTCTTCTTCCCTGATTATAGTCTTTCTAAATAACGACCTTTTCATTTAGCGTTTGGACATGAGATAGCTGGAAACTAGTTGGAAGATGTCGGTAATTTTTTACAGGCGACAAAAAAACCGTAGAGGCAAATGCCTGCTACGGTTATCTTAGTACATTCATAATTACATGCGCTTTGCGCCACGGCCTCCGCGTTTGGATTCCGTATTTTTCTTAATCGATGATATCCGCTCTTCACTATCTTTTAGGAAACGTGACACTTTATCCTCGAATGTTGCCTTGTTGACAGCAGGCTTAAACGAACGCCCACCCCGTTCACGATTATAACTGCCGCCGGCACCGCCACCACTACTACTGCTGCCTCCGCCGCCACTAAACCGTTCTCCTCCGCCACCGCTACTACGTTCCGGTCTTGAAGTTCTTGGAGGCCGGGATTCTGTTGCGGGTTTATCAACAGTTTGTTTGATGGAAAGTCCGATCTTACCGTCCTTGTCAACATTGATGACCTTAACGGTCACAACATCATTGATCTTCAGGTGATCGTTGACATCCTTGACGTAATTATCAGCGATTTCTGAGATGTGAACGAGACCCGTGACACCTCCTGACAGATCCACAAATGCTCCAAAATGCGTTATGCCTGTCACTTTTCCTTCTAACTTGGTGCCTACTTCGATTGCCATAGAATAAAATGATCCTCCCTTAAAAATATACAGCAAAATTTAAAATCTTGGCTGTGGTGATTTGATTATACATAATGCGCAAACCAAGGTCAACTGAGTAACCACCGGTTTTTCGCACCTATATTACGGGCTTGAAATATCCGGCCGAATCGGGGTTTCTTCCGGTTTATATAAACCAAACTCCTTACGTGCCAGTTGCCCGATATATTCAGGATCCTGTAAACGATTAACTTCATATTGCAGATCAGCGAGAGACTTCTCTACTTCTGCACTCTTTGCTTGTTTCTCACTTAATTGGTCGCTCTTGTCAGCGATTTGTGAGCTTTGATCCAGCAGTGTATAACCCGCCCAGCCCATAAAAAACACCATAAAGGTCATCCATATAATCAGCCGTCTACGCGCACCTGCATATTTAGTTGATTGTTGCTTCGTTTGCGCTTGTACTGCGTATTTTGCCATGATGAAGCCTCCTTACAACCGGCGTTTCCATAATTCAATACATGAGTTCACTAGTTTCTGTGGCCATTGAGGCATCTTAATCCTTGATGTTATTGGCATGAGCATCCACTTCAATAGCTTCCAGAAAGGTAACAAACATCGTAGTATGATACCCGCAATCAACATCAACAATGCTCCTGCAGCACTCAGTAGCCTAATAAGTATACGGTACATCGTTCTGAGCGGTATCCATATAAAAATCATAAATAAACGCTTCAGCAAATATAACACATACTGAACTATCTTTATTAACATTACCACAAAACGTTGAGTTGTAACACTTAAGATTAAAAAATATAACCATACACCTAAAAATAATCCTACAAATGCATAAAAACGTAATTCACCCTGATTACTAATGTAGAGCATTCTAAATACAAATACCGCGGTCCCACACCAATAAAGCAAATCTAAGATATGAAGACACCATTTAGGAAAATGAAACTGCCCTGACAACACCCGGTAGCTATCATAGGCTAGTCCCATTGCTGCCCCCGAGAATAACATCCAGAACAGCGTTACCCACTGTACATAGGGATTCATTTGAATAGCTTGCCGAACATTCCCTTATTCTTACCATGTGTTCCGGGGTCTAAATACACAAGGGAGTGAACGAGTCCCTCAATAGACAGAACACCCTCCTCTAAACTGAGATTTTTAATATGTAAATTCTGACCTTTAATCGTTAAATGGCCTAGCTCTGTCTGTAGTAGAAACTCCTCGCTGTCGAAACTCTCTACATTCTGGACTCCAGTCATATGAAGTTGTCTACGGTTCTGCATATGAAGATCATGTACCTTACTTTTTCCTTGCTCGATCATAGCATGTACCCCTCCTTCTACCAATAGCTTATGGGGTGGTGCGGAGGTTTAGAACTTTAACACACTATTCTTGTCTACAAGGAAATTGAATGCCTTCCCCAAAAGATACTCACAGTTACCGATGTAATAAGGATGAACGTTTATAATTCTATACAAGAAGATACGGCTTCGCCGTCCTTAAAGGACAGTAACCGTTTCTCGTAGAAATTTAAGAAAAGTATAGTTAAGACTTATACTTTGCTTAAATTCAAAAAAAGACAGCCTGAAGTCTACATAAGACTCCATGACTGCCTTTTCTTACACTTTGTGACTACCAATCAAGACCCGTTTCCTTCGCAATCGGTTCTTCTTTAACTAAGCTATAAAGGCTTGTAGCCTCTTCTTTGCGTGTGCTCTCAGCAAGACGCTCTACACGAACCGTTACTAGCTTCTGGCCAAACTGGACTGTTATTTCATCGCCCACCTTAACCGCGCTACTAGGCTTCGACTCCCGACCATTGATTAGGACCCGACCTTGATCTGAAATATCCTTTGCCACTGTGCGCCGCTTAATTAATCTTGATACTTTAAGAAATTTATCGATACGCATGTTATTTTACGGCTTCTTTAAGCTTGTTACCTGCCTTAAAGGCTGGCACATTGGATTCAGGAATTTCAATGGTGTTTCCTGTTTGTGGATTGCGACCTGCACGTGCCGCACGTTTACGAGTCTCGAAAGTACCAAAACCGATCAATTGTACTTTATCACCGGCTACTAAAGCATCCGTAATTTCTCCAAGAAAACCATTCAATACGGACTCAACATCTTTTTTGGTCAACCCGCTTTTGCTTGAAATATTGTTGACTAAGTCTGTCTTGTTCATAAATTATTTTCCTCCTAATATTTACAGAAAAGTAGATGAAATATGGTATAGAACTCATCTTATTTAAGATTAATCCCATAACGTTTATTGCATCTAAAGGAGATATTCTGGATCCATCCCCAAATTCCTGCATTACTCGTCATCTTTTATATTATTCATTTAAATCATGCAGATTTTCGACAGATTTTGTTTTGGAAAGCTGCCAAATCTGCTCCATTTCTTCTACATTGCTGTCTAACACTGTCCGTCCTTGGTTCCGTAATTGTTCTTCGATAAAGTGGAATCGCGTCATAAATTTATGGTTGGTCTTAGAGAGCGCTACTTCTGGATCCGTACCAATGAAACGAGCTGCATTGGAGACTGCAAATAATAAATCTCCCAGCTCAAGAATCTGGTCCGCTGGATCAAGTCCTTGCTCAACCGCCTCTCGTAACTCAGCTAGTTCCTCCTCAACCTTGGCAAATACGCCCTCGATATTGTCCCAGTCAAATCCCACTTTAGCCGCTTTCTTCTGTAGCTTGTAAGCTTTCATTAACGCAGGTAAGTCACGGGGAATGCCATCTAGTACAGATACGCTCTGCACATCAATTCCCTTGATCCGTTTCTCCTCTGCCTTCATTTGCTCCCAATGCTGTAATGCAGCTTCAGAATCCTTAGCCGTGTTCTCTCCGAATACATGGGGGTGGCGAAAGATCAACTTGTTATTCAGACCTTGGATAACATCCATCACATTAAAGGTTCCCATCTCTTCCTCGATCTGAGCGTGGAGCATGACCTGTAACAGCAAGTCGCCTAGCTCTTCTTGCATATGCTCTGGGTCATCCTCATCGATCGTTTCTAGCACTTCATAGCTTTCTTCGATCAGATTTTTGCGCAGTGAATCATGCGTTTGCTCACGATCCCATGGACATCCATCTGGGCTACGAAGAATGCTAACAATTTCGTGTAGACGAGCAAATGTACGCTGACGCAAGTGATCCTCATCGCTTCGCGGTACATAGATAAGTGACAGATTGCCATAACCCTCCACACGATCTAGTTCATACAATGGCACACGTAGAATAGATTCTAACCCCTCTACCCCCAGCGCATGACCTACAATGACGGGATAATCATCAGGATATAGCTCCATAAGACAAAGCTTCACATCAGACGCGGTGAATACATCGTACACTTGTCCAATAACTGTATGTAGCTGTGGCTGTACTAATGTACTACTGAGCCCCGCAGCGTCAAGCAACTGAAAGCCCTCTATCGGGTCAAAACCAAGCCGTGTAAATGCTTCATCAAGGAAACTTTCACCACCCATAACGTGTAAGGTAATGCCTTCCTTTGGACAACGCTCTCTTAGCAGTTGTACCGTAGATTCAGCCACCATAGGATGTCCAGGAACGGCATATACGATTTCGGAGTGACTCTCCCCCGTTCTTGCATGTTCCATCAAGGTGTTAGCAATCGTATCGTAAACTTCGGGAAAAGAATCATGAGATTCATATATAGAGTCAAAGGACTCATACGCTAGATTCCATTCTTCCAGTACAGACATCACGGGATGTTCTTTTGTTCTTACGAATACTTGCGATGCTTGCTGCAACGTTCTAACTATACCCACTGTCAGTCTGTCAGGGTTTCCTGATCCCAGACCAACGACTATTATTGCTGAGCCCATACGTTTTCCTCCGCTCTTTATCCGCCTCTGTAGTGCGAGTTGAATCCTGTATATACTATACCACGGACATCAATATTCAAGAAGAAACGGCTTCGCCGTCCCTAAAGGGACGGTACCATTATCATTTTCCAAACCCCATCTAATAACTCAAGCAGAACTTAGGACTACTGAAGCACACGCAGTTTCTTGAGTAGTAAAGCTAGTGCATTGCCAATCTTAGGTAGCATCCGAAGCTCCTCTTCACTAAGTAGCTTGGTGAGCACAGCCAAGATGAGGAACGCAGTTGCACCTGCCACTACACCAGTGAAGCTACCTACCGTGGCGACCATCCTCGCACCTTGAAGCCCTAACGTTAGAAGTGCAGCTCCTGTGGCCCACTGAGCGCTGCCTGCGGCAAGAGCTAAGCCAGCAATGATCACCACCGGCTTAAATACGGTGGTACCTGCGCTAGGGCGTAAGCCAGTTCTGTGAGCTAGCAGTGCTACATTAAGCGCTGCAGCCAGGAAGTGCGCAGCGACGCCAGCCATCGCTGCGCCCGTAATGCCGAAATGTGGCACAAGCAGCAGGTTAAGTAGCATCTTCGCCACTGCAGCTGCAAGCAGGTGTACCGCTGGCTCCTTGACGCTTCCGATTCCTTGCAGCAACGCCGCAGAGATCAGACTCACTGTGCTGCCAGCTGCAGTAAAGGCAATCCATCGCATCGTATCTGTGCCTGCCGCATCTTGATACAACATCACATTAATCGGCTCGGCCAATACTGCAAGTCCGACGGATGCAGCTAGGCCGAGCATCCAGAACCAACGCAAGGATAATCGGCATTGGCTCTGTACCAATCTCTGGTCGCCCCGAATACGAGCTTCTGCCAGAGCAGGAATGAATAACACCGCCAATGAGGTGGCCATCATGGATGCAAGCTGTACCAGTGGAATGCCGCGGTTATAAATCCCGAACTGGATCATCGCGCCCGCTTCTCCGACTCCACTAGCTTTAAGCAAGCGTGGTACCGTAAAGGTATCCACCAGACTAATCAGCGGAACAGCAAGCGAACCTAGACAAACAGGGATGGCGTATACTAATAATCGCTTTAATAGGCTCCACGTACTTTCTAAGCTTGCGGAGGAAGCTCCCTTTCCAGATATACCCTCGACTATCTTGTCTCTGCGGTGGTTTCGCCAGTACAGCAACATTACCAGCAACCCTGCCGCTCCTCCAGCAACGGAACCGAATAATGCTCCTGCAGCGATCTGCTCTGAACTAGCCTGCCTTGAAGTTAAATACAGCAGGAATAGAATCATGACAGCTACGCGAACACTCTGCTCCACAATTTGCGACACGGCCGTAGGAATCATATTCTGAAGCCCTTGAAAATAACCTCTCAGCGCAGACATGATGGGGACGAATAAGAGCGCCCAAGATACATACCTAATGGCAGGTACCACTTGCGAATTGTCAATCCACAGACCGATTAAGGGTGCCCCAACATATGTGCTAACGCCAAGAATAATACCCAATATACTGAGCACAAATGAGGATAACGAAATAATCCGTCTGCCCCCACTCTCATTTCCATTAGCCATATCCTCTGCAACAAACTTAGAAATAGCCACAGGAAAACCAGCAATGGCAAGCGTAATGATAAGTGAATAGAAAGGATAGACCGTATTATAGATTCCAAATACCTCATCTCCGCCCATGTTTTGTAACGGTATCTTCTGTAGTGTTCCAATAAGCTTGGAAAGGATTGCGGCTGTGCTTAGAATAAACGCCCCATGCAAAATTCTGGTGGCTGCATTTGTTTCCTTCATAACAAGCTTCCCCACTTTACCTGCGATATTCAAATGAAATGAAATTCAATCTATTATAACCACGAATATAAGCATAAAAAAACTCCCGCTACTTAAGTTCCAAGTAAAGGAACATAAGAACAACGGGAGTTGATTATAATTATCGGTTTTACTGCTCCATTTGCTTACCTAGAAAAGAGGCGGCTGTCTCAGCCATTTTGGATTCCATAACGCCCATCTTCACAGATTCATCCTTATTCATCAGAATGACAGATCCGATAGGATCTCCACCCGAAATGATCGGTGCAATGACGAAAGATGAAAGGGTCTCCGCATGATCTTTGCTGATTTCATAGCTTCCGCTAGTGATCTCTTGTACGGTTTTACGATTATCCATACAATTCTCAACAATCATTCCGATTTGTTTCTCCAGATATTCTTTCTTAGATCCTCCAGCGACAGTAATAAATGTGTCGCGGTCAGAAATAATCGTAATATGTCCAGTCCCTTCGTACAACGATTCCGCATATTCTTTAGCGAAATCTCCAAGCTCTCCGATGGGTGAGTACTTTTTCAATATAACTTCACCATCACGGTCAACAAAAATTTCAAGTGGATCTCCTTCACGAATTCGCAAAGTACGTCTAATCTCTTTAGGAATAACCACTCTACCCAAGTCATCTATACGTCGAACAATTCCAGTAGCTTTCATTTCACATGTTGCCCCGCTTTCATAAGAAGATTTTTCAACTACTGTTTCCAAAAGGGGATGAGTTTCCCATGAATATAGGTGTTATGTCTGACCCTAGTATTCAACCTTTCCCAATTCCTTATACATGCTTTTCTATATATTAGTTGTGGTATAGTCCCAAACTTATCCTCAATAAATAAAAAATAGCGCAATTTCGCGCTATTTATATGATTACATCTTACTTTCCTGTGTTATCAGCAGGCGTATCTGTGGACGTTCCATCGGTTGTTGGGGCGTCCTTACCTTCCGTTTTTGTCCCTGTAGAGTCTTGTCCATCTTTTGGCGTGGTTGGTTCCTCTGTTGCCGCCTTAGGACTTTCTGGAAGGGTTACCTTTGTGATAATCCCTGGTAAATCTTTAGCCATGAACTCATCAATTTTTTCCGAACCCAGTTTATTCTTAATGGTGTCCTTTTGCTTTTCTGTAATCTTATCGAAGGTTGTCTCAACACGAGATTCCACTTTCATAATATGATATCCAAATTCCGTCTCAATCGGGTCACTAACTTTGTTCAGTGGCAACGTTAACGCGTTTTCTTTGAAGGCTTCTACCCATGTACCTGCAGGTGTATCCTTATACAATCCGCCCGCTTCTTTAGAACCCGGATCTTCGGAATACTTCTTAGCCAGGGTTGCGAAGTCTGCGCCTTTATCTAACTGGGATTTAACATCCTTCGCGATCTTTAGAGCCTCTTCCTTCGTCCGTTCTTTCCCCTCAGCATCGGTTAGTGAGATTAAGATATGACGCAGTGAAGCTAATGTATAATCTTGCTTATTTGCATCATAATCTGCTTTGATATCTGCATCCGTTACCTTAAGATTCATATCTTGCATTGAGATCATGGCTTTATCCAAAAATCCATTGACTTCAGCTTCAGTCAATTTTTTCTCGTCAAGCATCTTTTTGAACGCATCATCGCCAACCTGTTTCTTCATCTCCGCCAACTGTTCTGTCGCTAGCTTCTTGCCTGCTGTTTTGGCTTCCTCAGATGCTTTGCTACTCAAATACGCAAAAGCTATTTGTTGATTCACAAGATACGTTTTGAATTCTTCCATTTCTGCGAGCTGTCCCATTTGAGGGGATAGGAATGTGAGAATATTCTTCTCTGCATTGTATTCCTCTAGTGTAATTTCTCCCCCCTTGTAAGTCGCTACAACATCCTTCTTATCACCACATGCGGATAGGACAGATATCGTCAATACTGCCACTAGTGTGATGAGCATTACTTTCCATGATTTCTTATTTGCTAACATCTTGAAGTTCTCCCTTCGGTTTGAACGGCTCTCGGATGGCTTCAAGAAATTGTTCTAGAAGATCCATTAGCTGCTTTTCAACAAGTCCCTTACCTTTAATCCGTATGGTCATTGTTGCCTCTTGCTCAAATTGTACACGTCTTTCAAAAGAATTTCCAATCTGGGCAAGTTTGGCATTATCCACGACCTTTTCCTGACCTTCGTGGAACTTCAATATAATATCATCTCCACGCTTTACAATTGATTCGATACCATACATTCTACCGTAAACCTTCTGCCTAGCTACAGCAAGTAAATTCAAGACAGCCTCTGGCAACTCACCGAAACGGTCCATTAGCTCATCTTCTAGTTCCGAAATATCCTCGAAAGACGAAGTCGCAGCTACTTTTTTATAAATTTCAATCTTTTGAATACTGTCATAGATATAATCAGCAGGCAAATAAGCATCAATACCCGTATCAATCAACGTATTCCATACGGTCTGAGGCTTATCCGATTCTCCTAACACCGTCACTTTACGCTTCTGAATTTCCTCAGCTAGCATTTGTGAATACAGATCGAATCCCACAGAAGCAATAAATCCATGTTGCTCTGCTCCAAGTAAATTACCCGCGCCCCGAATGGAGAGGTCGCGCATAGCAATTTTGAATCCTGATCCAAGCTCTGTAAACTCTTTGATAGACTGTAGACGTTTCTCAGCGACTTCAGTCAACACCTTATCACGCTGATACGTGAAATAAGCATACGCAATCCGATTGGACCGACCTACGCGACCACGTAGCTGATAAAGCTGGGAAAGACCCATTTTGTCAGCATCATGCACGATTAGTGTATTTACGTTAGGAATGTCTACACCCGTCTCAATAATACTCGTACTTACTAACACGTCATATTCACCATCTAAGAAATCCAGAATTGTCTTCTCAAGCTCAGACTCATTCATTTGTCCATGTCCTACACCCACTCTTGCATCGGGTACAAGTTCTGAAATCTGACTAGCCATTTCTTGAATCCCCTGAACTCGATTGTATAGATAGTATACTTGCCCACCTCGTGCCATCTCGCGTTCCACAGCTTCACGTACGAGGTTATAATTATGCTCTACCACGTAAGTCTGCACAGGAAAACGATTCTCAGGCGGGGTCTCAATAACGGACAGATCACGAACACCCAACATCGACATATGCAATGTACGCGGGATTGGCGTTGCCGTTAAAGTAAGTACGTCTACATTCGTCTTCAGCTTCTTAAGCTTTTCCTTATGGGTAACCCCGAAGCGTTGTTCCTCATCCACAATTAATAATCCAAGGTCCTTAAAGATCAAATCCTGAGATAACAACCGATGGGTTCCGATAATAACATCTACAGTACCCGACTTGATTCCCTTGATCGCCTCATTCTGCTCTTTACGTGAGCGGAATCTACTTAACACTTGAATGTTGATAGGATATCCGGCAAAGCGCTCTCGGAATGTCTCATAATGCTGCTGAGCCAAAATCGTCGTAGGAACTAAGACAGCTACCTGTTTACCCTCCATGGCCGACTTGAATGCAGCTCGAATCGCAACTTCCGTTTTACCGTAGCCCACGTCTCCACATAATAAGCGATCCATCGGGCGATTCTGCTCCATGTCCTTCTTGATCTCTTCTATCGCTCTCAACTGATCACGAGTTTCATCATAAGGGAACATCTCTTCAAATTCTTGCTGTTCAGGCGTATCCTTCTCAAATCCAAAGCCTGTCGTTGATTGACGTTCGGCATATAGCTTAATAAGGTCATCGGCAATGTCTTGTACCGTTGAACGGACTTTATTCTTAACACGTATCCAGTCATTTCCACCTAGCTTATAGATTTTCGGCTCTTTATCTTCTGAGCCGACATATTTCTGGATCAGGTCAATCTGCTCAATAGGAACAGATAGTTTGTCTCCTCCGGCATAAAGAATATGCAAATAATCCTTGTGAATGCCATTAATATCGAGCGTGCCAATACCTACATACTTACCAATTCCGTGATTCTGATGAACGACATAATCGCCAACTTTAAGCTCCGTATAACTTTTAATACGCTCAGCATTATCAATATTTTTGCTTAGTTTACGAACCTTACGCTGTTTCTGAGAAAACATCTCACCCTCTGTGATGACAGCTAGTTGAATAGATGGTAATTCAAATCCGGTCTGTAAATTTCCTTGTAACATGATGGGCTCATCAATACCATAATCTTGAAGAACACGGCGCATCCGCTCCATACGTTCTTCGCCACTAGCTAACATCATCACTTTCGTGCCCGATTTATGCCAACGATCCATCTCTGATTTAAGCACATTCATTTGACCATGGAAATCTTGCATTCCCCGACTCGTAATATTTAATATATTTTGAGGCTGAGTATGAGGAACCTGACGCAGAAAAATCGAAATAAGTAGCGTCTGAAAACGTCGTTCATACATAATGTCATCGTTATCAACGGACAATGGCATTTCCGGAAGCATCTTACCGTTCTGAAGCAAATGCATATTCCATTCAGATTCATCCCGCTCCAGTTGCTTACCTGTCTCAAGCAACCTAGTAGGCTCATCAAGAATTAGAATTGTATCGTCCGGAAGGTAATCAAACAAATGACATCGTTCTGGGTAAAGCAAAGAGATGTATTTATAAATTTCTGGGAAGTATACATGTTCACGTAGCATCTCTATTTCCCGTTGTATTTCTTCCTTCAATCGCAGCTTGGCCTGACGATCCGTCATTTTATCCAATTGCTGTGCAAGCAAACCTTCAACTGCATCCGCAGCCTGCTCTAAACGGCGATGATCAGCAATAACTTCCTTACATGGTGTTATCACAACTTTATTAACTTTATCAATCGAACGCTGGTCTATCGGATCAAATGTACGAATGGAATCGACCTCGTCATCGAACAATTCCACCCGATAAGCAAGGAGTGAAGTCATGGGATAGAAATCGATAATCCCACCACGAATACTCATTTCTCCTTTGCCTTCCACCCGCTCTACACGTTCATAACCCATCTCAATCATACCCATGAGAAAAGAATCCAGTTGTAACGCGCCTCCATACTGGATTGTAATTTGTGCATTTGCCATTACTTCAGGAGCAGGTAATAGTCTACGTACCCCCGAGAAGGGAGCCACAACAATACCTGTGAATCCTTGTGCACATTTCATTAGCACATCAATGCGCTGTGCAAGTGTCTCAGGACTTGAGATCGCTGATTCAGCAGCTACTAATTCATTCGCAGAATAGAGCAGCACTTGCTCAGGTGATAGCGCTTCCTGTAAATCTTCCGCTATTTTTTGAGCAGAGAACATATTATGGGTCACGATTAACATCGGACGTTTGACTTCTTCATACAAAGTGGCCATCATGATCTGCCTAGCTGAACCAGATAGTCCAGAGACAAGCTGTTCCTTCATTCCTACCGAAATTCCCGACGCAATCGATTTCAAATCTGGATCCTTCGAAAAAGCTTCTATAAGTGCTTGTAACAAAAGTTGGCACCTCTCTTATACTTACTTTAAACTATTAGAATAACAGTATCACTACGTGGATTACACACAGCAAAAACACAAAAAACAATCTTCTTATAATTCAAAAGAAGCCTCAGCAAACTGCCAAGGCTCTGAATGGCGATCATCTACCCAGAAGACGCTTGTCTTCATCTTCACTTCCATTTATTGAAGTGGGCTAGATAGTAGGCTGAGCTCCGGATTACTCTTTATTGCTTCATTACAGTAATCGCAAGTCACTCTAACCGTCACTTCCCCGCTTAAATCATACGCTATTATATCTCTACGTTCTGCGGGGGTCAAGGAGTGGAAACCAAGCTGCATCTCAGTAACATCAGCAGATTCAATTCTCCCTAATACGGTATGACAATGCCGACAAATGTAATTTATAGCCATCTTATGCCTCCTGAAAGTAATTTATACCCCTCAGTATGCCCAAGCCTGACCCATTTAAGCCCTTTTGTTCCCCTTGCCTACCTCTATCCGTTAAATTTCGCCATCGTCTGTTCAAAGGTATGATCCAAGCTATGCTCTATCGCGTCACAGCTATGCTCTATCATCTCTTGTACATACTGCTTCTCTTTTTTTGCAAAAGAAGAAAGTACATAGTCTACGACAGCAAATCCAGGCTCCGGTCTAGAGATCCCCATACGAATTCTGTTAAATGTTTGCGTACCTGTATGCTGAATAATGGACTTTATTCCGTTATGTCCCCCGGCACTCCCTTGATAGCGCAGACGAATCTTACCCACAAGTGTGTCTAGATCGTCATAGACAACAATCAGATCTTCTAGAGAGACCTTATAGTAGTCCATATAAGCACGAACGGATTCACCTGATAGGTTCATATAGGTCATCGGCTTAATTAATACAACCTTCGTGCCCCCGATGTTACCTTCACCTATCAGCGCCTTACACTTACTAGGTCCAAACGAAATATTGTGACGTGCCGCGAATGTGTCAAGTGCCATAAAACCTATGTTATGGCGTGTTTTATCATAAGAAGAACCTGGATTCCCCAGTCCTACAATCCATTTCATGAGTATAAATATCCTCCATCAAACTATATTTGATACAATGGCAATAAGCTCGTACCGCTCGCATTCATAATTCCAAAAGCAGGTGACCCTTTCTTGATTGAATTCGGCCAGACACTTAGTCTTCAAAGTCATTTCAAACAGCATTATGACCATCTTATCCCTGTTCAAGTGCTACAACGCGGTGTCCATGTAGACATTGGCCATATTGCCGCTCTAGATGAAAATTTCATTGAAATCGATGGCACACTATACAACAAACAGTTATACACGTTCATCTCAAGAGCAGGATACTAACAGAATGCACTATAAGGGTTATATTTCCTCAAACGGCGAGGAGACATAACCCTTGTTTATTATTCATAACCTTATTCGATCTCGAATAGTTTACTTATGGACAGCTCTTCATGGACACGAATGATCGCTTCACCCATAAGAGGTGCAACCGACAACACCTTAATCTTGTTACTTGGATTTGGATGTGTAATCGGAATTGTATCTGTCACGATGACTTCTTTAAGTGGTGAGTTCTCAAGGCGCTCCATCGCAGGGCCTGATAACACTGGATGTGTACAGCAAGCGTAAACTTCCTTTGCTCCACCTTCCATTAATGCATTCGCACCCAGAACAATAGTACCCGCTGTATCAATAATATCATCGATTAGAATCGCAGTCTTTCCTTCGATATGACCGATAATATTCATGACCTCACTTACATTTGGCTCTGGACGACGCTTATCAATAATAGCAAGCGGAGCATTCAGGAAATCAGCCAGTTTTCTTGCACGGACAACGCCGCCATGGTCTGGGGAGACCACAACAGGATTCTCAAGCTGCTTCGAGCGGAAGTATTGGGCAATAATAGGAACCCCCAACATATGATCCACAGGAATATCGAAAAACCCTTGAATCTGCATCGCATGCAGGTCCATCGTAATGACACGATGTGCTCCAGCCTTTTCAATTAGATTGGCTACTAACTTAGCAGTAATAGGGTCACGCGAACGAGCCTTACGATCTTGACGAGCATATCCGTAATATGGAATGACAACATTAATGCTCTTCGCAGAAGCGCGTTTGAGCGCATCAACCATAACGAGTAGCTCCATCAAGTTGTCATTCACGGGACCACAAGTAGACTGCACAATATACACGTGGCAACCTCTTACACTCTCGGACAACTTAACCTGAATTTCACCATCACTAAAGCTTGTCGTATGGGAATCACCCATAGGGATACCGATATAATCTGCTATTTGATTAGCAAGCTTCGGATTTGAGTTGCATGTAAATATCTTGAGTTTGGAATCACAATAAGTCATAAAATAAGAACCCTCCGTGCCGATTCATTGGAATTCATACCTACTTATTACCACCTGATCTATGAATTAAACTAATTTTTGATAACCTGTAAGCGCATTAGCCCTTGTTGTTCTTCTTAGCCTGCGCCTGAGCACGAATTTTGTCCGCATATCCAGGCTTATTCTCTTGCCGTTGTCTGGCAATACCCATATCGTTCTCGCCTACGGAATGTGTAATCGTAGAACCCGCAACGATAAAAGCACCTTTACCTATAGTCACTGGAGCGACAAGATTAACATTACTTCCGATGAACGCATCGTCTTCAATCTTAGTGATATATTTATTATACCCATCGTAGTTAACTGTTATTGCCCCACAACCGACATTTACATTT
Organism: Paenibacillus sp. IHBB 10380; assembly: GCF_000949425.1. Classification (NCBI taxonomy): domain Bacteria; kingdom Bacillati; phylum Bacillota; class Bacilli; order Caryophanales; family Paenibacillaceae; genus Paenibacillus; species Paenibacillus sp. IHBB 10380. The sequence continues at coordinate 4,914,734 of NZ_CP010976.1, read as the reverse complement.
TTCCCTACGAAAGCATCTCCGATATAGCTTAAATGAGACACTTTAGATCCATTATCAATCGTAGTATTCTTAATTTCCACAAAGTCACCAATCTTGACGTCGTCTCCGAGCTTTGTCTTCGGACGAAGATATGCAAAAGGTCCAACCGATGTACCGGAGCCTACTTCAGCTTGATCCAATACAGAATGCTTCACAATTGCACCATTAGCAATGGTAGAAGAATCAATATCGCTGTTGGGCCCTATAATGCAGTCTTCGCCGATTACGGTATTCCCTTTGAGAATTGTTCCTGGGTATACGATGGTGTCTGAGCCAATAATAACGTCTGCGCCGATGACAGTAGATGCTGGATCAATAAGGGTTACCCCATTTAGCAAGTGCTTTTTGGCAATTCGTTTGCGCATAAATTGCTCGGCCTCAGAGAGTGCTAAGCGATCGTTAACGCCGATAGATTCAGCCAAATCATCCGTATTGTAACCAAGAACCGTTTCTAATTCCTCCACCAAAATACCAATAACATCCGTCAAATAGTATTCTTGCTGAACATTGTTGTTATTCACTCTCTCTAGGGCCGCGAACAATTTAGCATTATCGAAACAATAAGTGCCTGTGTTGATCTCTAGAATAGCATCTTCTTCAGGGGTACAGTCTTTCTGTTCCACAATCCGAAGAACCCTACCATCTTGACCACGAATAACACGTCCATAGCCCTTAGGATTGTCCATTTGGGCAACTAGCACCGTTGCTGCCGCCTTGTTAGTCTCATGCAACTGCACGAGCCCTTCAAGCGTCTCTGGCGTGACTAGCGGTGTGTCTCCACAGATTACAATAGTAGATCCAGTCTCATCACCTAATAAAGATTTAACCTCTTTAACAGCATGTCCTGTTCCCAGTTGTTGCTCCTGTAACACATATTCAGCGGAATTTCCCAAATAAGATTGTACAGCTTCTGCCCCATGTCCAACGACCACGACAATTCGCTCGCTATTGACTTGTTTGACAGTGTTAAGCACATGTCCCACCATTGGTTTCCCGCAGACAGGATGAAGCACTTTATATAATTTGGATTTCATCCGTTTGCCTTGACCTGCGGCCAGAACTATAGCCATTCTTTTCAAGGGTCTTGACCTCCTAGTCTCGAACTCACTACTGAATATATCTTATTCTACGAAAAAAGAAAAGAGAGCCCATGTTTATGGCCCCCTTTTCTTTGTACCCCAATAGTAAATCTTAAGCGCCTTCTTCGATGACTTCTTCTTCATTAGCCGCATTTTCGTATTCTGCCAAGACAGCAGATTGAATCTTCTCCCGAGTACCGGAAGAGATTGGGTGGGCAATGTCGCGGAATTCTCCATCAGGAGTACGCTTACTAGGCATTGCAACAAACATTCCGTTGTTTCCATCAATAACCCGAATGTCATGAACAACAAATTCGTTATCAATGGTAATGGATGCGATTGCTTTCATTCTCCCCTCAGAATTAACACGGCGGAGTCTGACATCCGTAATTTGCATGTGTGTGTTCACCACCTTTTTCCATTCAGAGACTTGGTGTATAATTCCACACAGCAAACCCAAATCCTTTTTTTTCTAACAATAAAATATCCTAAAATCAGGAATTTTTTTTAGAAAAATAAGTTTCGACAGACTTCTTGTTTATTCGAAGTTTTTCCCCTATAAATTGCCACTAAATCGACAAATATTTTTTTCTAGTCATTAGGTCTAATCTTTAAAATAATTACCTGGACTCATCGAAATTTCTTTGCTTTTAGAATCTACCGCCGTCAATGTAGCCAACGATACATAATCATGCAACAAACGTTCCTCAGTCTCAACCGCTCCTGATTCCACTAATACACCCACACCTGCCACTTCTGCATCAAACTCCGCTAACAGATCCACCATACCTTGAATCGTTCCTCCGGCTTTCATGAAATCATCCACAATTAACACTTTGGATTTTTCCTTTAGGGCACGGCGAGATAGTGACATCGTATGAATGCTTTTGTGTGAACCCGAGACATAATTGATACTTACAGCAGATCCTTCTGTAACCTGATGATCTCGACGTACCAATACAACGGGCAAGTTGAGCTGTGCGCCTGTAGCATAAGCCAAAGGAATTCCTTTGGTTTCGACCGTCATCACAACGTCAATCTCTTTTCCAGAAAAAGCCGTCGCAAAAATTTTACCCGCTTCATTCATAAGTGCCGGCTCGCCCAGTAAATCAGACATATATAAATATCCTCCGGGTAAAATACGATCCTTCTGTTCTAATCGTCTGCATAAATCCATCGCAAAGGCCAGAGCCTGCTTTTTAGGGATCTTCGGTATAAACCGTACTCCACCCACAGCTCCGGCAAACGTCTGAAGCAGGCCCATGCCTTCGTCCTCGAATACTTCTTTGATAATAGCAATATCTTCACTGATTGAAGATTTAGCTGCGCCATAGCGATCAGCAAACGTTGTAAGCGGGATTAATGTATGCGGTCTGGACAACAAATATTGGGTCATTTCCACCAATCGTGCGCTTCGTTTTATCTTTTTCACGAAATACCCCTCGCTAAATCCGAATATTATATAATAAATATATCATTTTCATACGTGTTTGTACAAGAGCAGAAACCTTTAAGTCAATGAACGTACCGCATAAACTTCACGGCAGAAACCACGTAGACCATTATAAATTCGAGGGACCTTCGATTCCTTAGAGACAAGCCCGAACACCGTTGGTCCACTCCCGGACATCAATATGCCCTCCGCACCTAGATTCATCATAGCTTCTTTCAATTGTTGCACCTGTGGATGTAGCTTAAGTGTAACATCCTCCAGAACATTACCCAATTGTCCGCACACATCGTAGAAATTTCCTGAATGGATAGCCTCAATCATCGCTGCTGCTGATGGATGCTTCGTAATTTGATTGCTCTTGAACCGTGTATATATTTCTGCCGTAGATACATTGATAGGTGGTTTGGCCAGAATCACCCACATCTGCGGTGGATTAGGAATTGGAGTTAGTTTCTCTCCCCTTCCTGTAGCTAAGGCAGTCCCTCCAGTGACACAGAAAGGCACATCAGAGCCAAGCTCTGCTCCGAGCAGTTGTAATTCATGCATCGGTATTCCAAGGCCCCAGAGTCGATTCAGGCCACGTAACGTTGCGGCAGCATCGCTGCTTCCCCCGGCTAATCCGGCCGCAACAGGAATTTTTTTATCTAGATGGATATGTACACCATCCTTGACATCATAGCGATCTTTAATAAGTCTAGCCGCCTGAAAAGCTAAATTCTTCTCATCGAGTGGAATATACCCAGCCTGACTCGATATAATAATCGTATCCCTCGGCAATTCCACCATTTCTAAACGATCTGATAAATCGACCATTGTCATCACCATTTCTACCTCGTGATAACCATCGGGACGTTTATGTAATACATCTAACATCAAATTAATTTTGGCCGGTGCTTTTTCATAAATTTTCAAGGCGTTTCACCCACCCTCAACTTTTCCCTCATGATAACTTCAAACATTATACCAAACTGTGTCTGTCAAGTCATTCCGAATATAACACCGCACCAGAATACACTCTTATTTGCTTATTTAAGAAGAAACAACATTGCCGTTCTTAAAGTGCGGTAATCGTTCTCCTTAGAAAAATAAGCAGCGAAGTATAAGTTTACACTATACTCTGCTGCTTATTTTTCTAAAAAACGGAGACCCTCCCTAATGGGCGGGTCTCCGAATCAAGGTCTGACTTAATCAGGATTGCGTGCTGCTGCTTTCTCTGCAAGCTCTATAGCTCTCTTCACCATATTCCCTGCATCCTTAGCCCTAATCCCACCCCAGCCCTCTTGCTGAACGGTATCATAGAATCCAAGGTCCTTCGCAAGCTCATTCTTAAGTTCCTCTGACATGACACTACGTCTCTTGCGACTCATAAGCAGTCCTCCTCTGGGATGATTGCACGGATGATCCCTCTTATTATGATGCCTTACACTGCTTCTCATACTTTCTTGTTTTCGCCATATTTAGGACAAAAAAACAGCCCTCTTCATAGAGAGGACCGTTCTGTCTTTATTTTAGTTATATTATACTTTGATATGCTCAATAACGATCTCAGCGTTATTCCCACAGATTGTCACTTCCACCGAAGCGGTAAGGATATCTGCATAACTATAAGATACACGTTTAAAAGTCTGCTGTTCCTGATCAAGCTTTACAATAAAAACAGAAGGGTACGTTTCTTCCAAAACACCAGTTCTCTCGACAGTCTTTCTGCGACCGCCGTTTGCCCGTAGCATAATTTTCTGGCCTACATGAGCATCTAAACTGTGTTTAATTTCTAACAGCGAATTATTAGCCATTTCTAACGACCACCTCTTTCCTTGTCCATTATAACGAACTTATCAAAGGTTGTCAAATAAAACATTAATTATATCAGCAGTAAAAATAAATTGTCAACGATTTTTTTTAGCGCCTATATTTACGGGGAAAATACAGCCTATTTCAACAATAAAACCGCTAAATCAATGGTTTGATTTAGCGGTTTTATTATATTTCTTCCAGAATATATCCCAGCTTACGAAATTTCAATTCACTTCCATATTCACAAGCGCCGGCCCTCTAAATGGCCGCTGGTGTAACCTTAAGCGTAGATAAATCAAGAAGACGTGGTTGACCTATTCGATAGCTTCCCCTTGTCTCAATGCCGCCCACACCTTGGCTGCCACTGATTGTATTGTTAAGGATATCATTCATGTTAATGGTGTCTCTCACAGAGGTGAAGGACGCCTTAGCTGCCACATACACCGGATCAAGCGCATGAATGAGAATTCGTCCAGGTGAGCTAGCAAAATTCGCTCCTGCCTGAAGTAGGGCTTCGAAATGTGATTGACATGCTCCCGCAATAATCGTCAATGCGTCTAAGTGCCGTTCATATTGACGAGCGATTTGAATAGCTGCAACGAAATTTTGAGAATTTTTATAACTGTTTAAGCTATAGAGGTCCCTTGGTTGTGGGTGCCTTAACACACCGTCATGCCCCGTAATAACGACAACGTTAGGCTGTACCTTAGGCAATAGCCTATATAGAGCCTCAGCCATTCCCGCTTCCCTCACATAGTGACCCTCTGCTGGCACACGAAGCTGTTCATACACATGCAGACTTTTTTTGAGATAATTAGGATCACCATCCAAATGCAACACCTTACCTGGCACTTCGAAATAAGACGGCTCTATAGATTTATCCCATTCTCCATTCATTTGAGCTTGGTTTCGCACTGTCTGTCTCTCCTGATCAAGCTGAAGAAACGACATTGACTCAGTAGCCTTCACTTGTGCCCTCTGTGTTTTCTCATTAGCGGGTGGATATGGAACTGCTACCAGGTCCTCCAGCGGCGAATCCGCAAGTAGCCTAAATTCCGTCCCCTTAAGTACAGCGAAGTTCTGCCGTAAATCCTCGATACGGAATGCAATATCTCCACCATACGATTTCCGTACGACTAAGTCTCCTAAATTCATCAGAACATCACCCCTACCCCATGGTATGGGCGAATGCTCTTATTGGTTCATCTAAATTTGAGGTATTTAGTGAATACCTGCTTCTAACAAGACATTACTAAGTGTAGCAAACTCTTGTAAACTAAGCGTTTCCCCGCGTCGTGAAGGGGTAATTCCGGCCTGCTCCAGTAGAGCATCAATCCGTTCACGACCTTCTTCGGGTGTAAAGCGACTCTTTAGATTATTAGAAATGGTCTTGCGCCGCTGTGCGAAGGAAGAGTGCACCACATCGAAATAATGTCTCTCATCCTTCACATCTACAGGTGGATGCTCCCGCACTGTAAGACGGATAACCGCCGAATCCACATTAGGTTGAGGAATGAACACCGTGTTGGGAACGATGCAGATGAGCTCAGGCTCACTGTAATATTGAACCGCAATACTAAGACTGCCATACTCCTTACTCCCTGGAGAAGCAGCCATTCGCTCAGCAACTTCCTTCTGAATCATGACAACGATATGCTCTAGAGGCAACTTTCCCTCGAGTAGTTTCATCAAGATCGGGGTAGTAACATAGTAAGGTAAGTTAGCAACTACGCTCACCTTGGACACCTCGCTGAATTGAGTCTGGAACAATTCCTGTAAGTCCACTTCCAGTACATCGGCCTGCTGTACCTGAACATGCGGATAGGGTTCCAGCACTTCCTGCAAGATGGGAATAAGACGGCGATCAATTTCCACTGCAGTAACCGTGCCTGCTACCTGTGCCAGCTTTTCCGTAAGTGCTCCAATACCAGGACCAATCTCTAAAGCCCCTTTAGTGGAGTCTAGTTCTGCCGCATTTACAATTTTAGTTAATATATTTTGATCAATCAGGAAATTCTGACCCAAGCTTTTCTTAAAAGAAAACCCATGCCGCCGAATGATCTCTTTTGTTCGCCGTGGTGTAGCGATATCATCTATACCATTCATATGATTTAACCTCCCTCTTCTATTTGGGCGAGGGCACACACAAATTCATCGCGCGTAATCTGAAACATAGCTAAGCGCTTAAGAAATTGCTTGCCGTTACAATACCCAATCCCGAGAATGTTGCCCATAGCCATCCTGCGTGCGGATGCTTCGGGATGAACAAGTAGACCTGCTTGTACTAGATCCTCCATATCAATTAAGCTCTCTGCGCCCTCATATGAGGTATGTACTCGAGCTAATGCATGCTGTATGGCTGCAGGTGAGGCATTCTCAACCCCAATATCACCTTTTTTTGTCGCCTCAGCTTCAGGAATGAATGCATGCTTGCATCCAGGCACCTTCGCCGTAATAATTTTGCGAATACGCTCTCCCGCGTGATCCGGATCTGTTAATACAATAACGCCCCTACGCTCTTGCGCTAGAGCAATTCGTTGTAGAATACGGGCATTTATAGCTGAACCACCCGTCTCAATAGTATCTGCATCTACCGCTCTTTTAATAGCTGTTGTATCATCGCGACCTTCCACAACGATAATTTCTTTAATCATTCGAATATTCCTCCCTGGACAAGACAACAACAAAAAGAAGAGGAATACACCTCTTCTTAGCATGACATAACAATGACCTTAATATTATAGCATTAGAAAGCTGTTGTAAAACCTAAAGCAGATTAGTTAAGCTCTGGCTTTACAGGTCCGATCACATATACTGTTCTTCCTGATTTACGACCGAAGTTACGTGCATTCTGTAGAGAATCAAAGTACATATCGATCTTATTTCCATTGATGGCACCGCCCGTATCTTCTGCACGGCGGAAGCCCATACCTTCAATGTAAACCCACCAACCTAATGGAATCACATTAGGATCAACAGCAATTGTACGTCCTTCCGTTACACGAGTGCCCGAAGCAGTACGTGTACCAATCCCAGGCTCCTGTGATGAATAGGCAGTCATAGATACATTATTTAGTACTTTCTTGTAAGTAAAATCTACACCAGCCTTACTTACCTGATTGTTGGAGCTAACTTTGGTTATTGAACTCTTAGAATTAACCTTAGCTTGAGCCACAACTGCTTTAGGAGCTTCTACCTTCGTTCCTACCGCAATCACTTTATGCTGTGTCTTGGCCTGTACTTCTTTGCCTATCATACGCATAGACACCAGTTTGCCGTCTTGGTATATTTTCTCGATATTTTGAATGATCGTTCCGGTTTGCCCCTTCTGTACCACTTTGATATTGCCCTTCAAGACCGTTGCATCTGCTGTTTTAATAGTCCGAAAAGGTACTTTCTCTGTGCGTTGTACAGTCTGTTTGTTGATCCGAACGATCTTAATGTTCATATTATCTGTGACCGATGAGGTCAGAGAAGGAAATATTTTATCATCGCTCTCTAGTGAAAGTCCTAATTCATTCATAGCACCGTTCACTGTGCTCTTAGTTGTAAATCTAGTCTTCGTTCGACCATCTGCTGTCACTTGAATCTTAACTGCACGGGAAATTACTATTTTATCCCCGTCTACAAGTGAACCGTTCAAAGGCATGGAAACTTGATCTTCTGGCTTCAGTACTATAGCCTCTTCATCCAGCATTTCCTGAAGTATTGTCCGACTTGTTTCCACCGCTTTAACTTGACCATCTACCACCAGATACACTTGTTTGCGCGCTTGAAAACTAACAAGCAGCAAAATCATAAGAGTGATCGCGATTGAAATAATAGCTGCAAGTGAGATCTTACTTAAATACTCATGCCTCCATCGCAATGCGTAAGTCATGCTGGATGATGGTGAATCATGGGTTTCTTCTTGTTGAAAACCGCCCACTTTCCGATCCTCCTTCATAGCCTCGCCGTCTAAGATAACGCATGATTGTAATTGACGTGACTATATTTAAATTTTTACAGGACTCTTAACATAAAATACTGTCCTGCATCATGTACCCGTCTGCCCGACATGTTTGTCACCCCCTGTTAAACAACAGTATGATGACATCATTACCTTTATTCTAAAACAAAAGAAGCCAAAAGAAAGAGTTAGAGGAACTCTTTCGTGGCTTCCGCAATTGTTAGAACAATGGGAAATGTATGCACGAGGTTGCCTCTCTTCATAACGCTTACGAGGTTAGCTGTCGGGTTTGGACGAAAGAGAGCCGCCCTATCTTAGGTCATCCGCTCATGGCGCACGCCCTCAAATTCACCCCTAGACCCTAGTAAAGAAATCATATATGCCATCAACACAATTTTGTGAAGTATCTGGTCATATTGGTTTCCCCGTTCTCTTATACAAAGAGATTCAGCGAGACTGGTTCAGGAAATATTGCTGTTCTAATACAGAGCAGCTCATACCACTGAAAAGATGATATCCTGTTTACATGCATGTTGTAAAGGAGTAATCAACCACGTAAATCTGAATAAATGGTTAAAATAATGTAATATTCTCGCTTAATATGGTTAAAAAACCTTAATCATTCGCTTTTACTCGTTTTTACACCTGTTTTTCTCCATTTCTTACAAAATTCCAAATCGTTCCAGTGCGTTTCGGGTAGTTATTTGGGCCAACTCTTCGATGTCAACCCCTTTAATTTGGGCTGCAGCCTCTGCAACTAATCTTACATGCGCAGATTCATTTCTCTTTCCACGAAATGGATGCGGCGTCAAATACGGGGAGTCCGTTTCGATCAATAATCGATCCATAGGCACCTGTTGTAAGACCTCTTTTGGCTGCTTCGCATTCTTGAACGTAATCGGTCCGCCGAAGGATAAATGAAATCCCATATCCAAGCAACTTTTAGCAGTTTCCCAGCTACCTGAATAAGAATGCATAACACCACCAACTTCACTTGCCTTCTCCTCACGCAAAATTCTGACGACATCTTCGTGAGCATCCCGATTATGAATGACAATCGGCATATTAAGCTCCCGAGCTAGTCCGATTTGCTGACGAAATACACGGTGCTGAACATCCTTGGGAGAGGTATCCCAATAATAATCAAGACCAATTTCGCCGATGGCCACCACTTTATCGTGTTTGCATAAGGATGCAATCCACGCCATGTCTTCTTCCTTCATGGTAATGGCATCTTGAGGATGCCAGCCCACTGCCGCATAAATGAAATCATATTGCTCAGCCAATTTCATTGTCGTAGGAATGGTTTCTCGATTAAACCCTACGTTAATCATTTTGCTTACTCCCGCTTCTAACGCACTCGCTATGACCTCTTCGCGGTCTTCGTCGAATTGCGGTGCATCGAGATGCGTGTGTGTATCAAATAACATCATTCTAAAAAACTCCCTTCTTGTCGATCACTTGATGATTAATAAATATAATATTATGACTTGAATATACGAGCAACCGCAGGTGAGAACATGGGTAATGCCGCTTTAAGCTTCTCTTCTGGATAATAGAGGTGTTTGTTCCCCCGATGCAGTCCACTTATAGAACGTACAATATCCGACACTTCAGAAATTTCCAGTAACCGTTCTTGTCGATCCAATAGCAAAATTTGTTTCTGACTAGCCTCGTCGCCCGGATGAAAAACATCATAAGGGAGATCCGTGGGGAAATCACTTTCGAGATCATAATCGGGATTTAAACCTGCTTTTTGAAATTCCAGCTTAATTTCACTCATCATATCCTTATCCAAAGTTTCCAATTCCACATATTTATAAAGCCTGCGGTTTATAAAGCGACTACAAAGCTGACTCAGTATGTCATCTTCCTCCCCGATCCACTGCATAAATGCAGTCTGAAGGAGTGATTCATCCATTTGAAGGTATAACTCCACAGTCACATTATCCTCAAACAACCCTTGTAGTGGTTTTAGCATAAATTTAAATTGGAATTGGCCCCTATATAGTTCTTTCGCCCGACGAAAAATTTGACGAAGTAAAATTTCCGAACTGCGAGTCACCGGATGAAAGTATACTTGCCAGTACATTTGATAGCGTGACATGAGATAATCCTCCACTGCATGCATACCTGACTCTTTTACAACAATCCGATCTTGGTAAGGCCTTAACAGCCTTATAATTCGGTCAACATCGATCGTACCATAATTTACACCTGTATAATAAGCGTCACGCAGCAAGTAGTCCATACGATCCGCATCTAGTGGACTGGATACCAGATTAACAACAATGGGCTTATCATATGTTTTGGCAATGACTGACGCCACCTTCGCTGGCAATTCAGGATCTACCTCACGTAGAATATCATGTACTTCAGTATTCCCCATAATAATCCGGCAAGTCCAATCCTCATGATTCATATGAAAAGCTTCTTCTATAGAATGAGAGAAAGGCCCATGTCCCAAATCATGCAAGAGTGCAGCACAAAGAGTCAACAGCTTCTCTTCCTTCGGCCAATCCGTATAGTGATTCTGTTCAAATAAAGAAATAATTTTACGTGTAATTTCATAGACCCCGAGCGAATGTGAGAATCGACTATGTTCTGCTCCATGAAAAGTCATATAGGAAGTCCCCAATTGACGTATTCTACGCAATCGTTGAAATTCTGAAGTGTTAATCAAACGCCAAATTGTCGCATCCTGAACATGGACATAATTATGGACTGGATCTTTGAATACTTTTTCCTCATTTAGACGACCTAACATACTCCTTCAACTCCCTTTTTCAACAAATATCTGCTCAGTTTCGACATCGTATGTCGAAACTTGTCAAACTTAGGCGGATCTTAAATTTCCAAATCGACATGAATCGCATCCACATTTTCAACCTTATCTTTCATGCTCCTAAGCCCTGCAACGCGTCACTCAATAAAATAAATAAAAAAAATTGATTTAATAGGTTGACTGTTTTGGGAATCGTTGGTATTATAAATATCATAAAAGCGAGAAGTATGTCGAATTATGACATTGTGAAGAATCGCGAGAGGAGCAATGATTAGTATGATGAAGTCAACTGGGATTGTAAGAAAGGTAGACGAGCTTGGACGGGTTGTTATCCCAATCGAATTGCGTCGTACACTAGGTATTGGAGAGAAAGATGCTCTTGAAATTTACGTAGATGGTGAACGCATTATGCTGAAAAAATACGAGCCAGCTTGCATCTTCTGCGGCAATGCTGAAAACGTTATATACTTCAAAGGTAAAATCGTTTGCAGCGAATGTATCTCCGAAATTCCAGTACCTGTGACAAACTAAACAAAATAGTGTATACTAGCAATAATCAAATTGTTAATTCTAACCTTTTTAATATCTCCTTAATGTCTTCCGCGGCTTAACTCAGAGCCGGAGGGAGACATTCTTTTTTGTCAAAATACTGTAGATCCTTATCATTGTGGCGTCATATTACCGTTTCACTTAAAATATTAGAAAGTTACCTTTCTAATATTTCACCAGTAAACGAATGCCGTCCCTCTAGGACGACGATGTCTTTTATTCTTGTAGTAAGGCATTGTAGATATCCCGCTTCGTTACCCCACGATCTGAAGCCACCTTCTTCATTGCATCTTTTCGTGTCATACCATCCTTCTCATAACGATCGACGTGTTCTTCTAAGGGTAATTCTTGCCACCAAGCGTCTCTAAGCTTTTGTTCCTCTTCTTGACTCGCGCCATCTACAACAAGCACATACTCCCCAATCGGCGGATGTCCCTCTAGCCATGTCAAACATTCTTCTACCGTACCGCGTACCCATTCCTCATACCTCTTCGTTAATTCACGAGCAAGAACAACACGTCGATTCCCAAGCGACTCCAGTAAGAAGCCTAAGGTCTTTATTACCCGATGTGGTGATTCATAGAACAACAATGTGCCTTGTGAAGATTGCAGCGATGATAGCAAAGACTTAATATCTTTACGCTCACGAGGTAAGAACCCCACAAAGGTGAACCGTTCGGTTGAGATTCCTGAGGCAATAAGTGCCGTAAGAGCAGCGTTTGCACCTGGGATGGGAATGACTCGAATTCCTGCTGCTAGAGCTAATTTAACAAGATCTGACCCAGGATCCGAAATCGCCGGTAGACCAGCGTCGCTGACCAATGCTAAATTTTTTCCTTCTATAATATACCTAATTAATTCAGGTCCACTTGCAGCCTTATTATGCTCATGGTAACTGAACAACATAGAAGGTGAAATATCAAAATGAGTTAACAGTTTACGCGTCTGTCTTGTATCCTCTGCTGCAATAATGTCACATTCTTGTAATACCCGTACAGCACGAAAAGTCATATCTTCTAAATTACCAATCGGTGTGGCTACAAGATACAATGACCCACTACCCACCTCTATTTCCTGAAAGCTGCTTTGCCTAATTAGACTCATAGTTCTCCCTCCTTTGATCCGTAGTAAATATCTAACATCTCTTGGCAATATTCATTCTGTTCATTATATACAATAAGTGGTGGTTGAATTCGAACCTCTGGTTTACCATCACGAAGCGCTTCAATAAGGACCATATTGGCCTCTAGGTGAGCGCGAGGATGAACGAAGCGAATTCGCTTCGGCTCAAGTCTATAAGTTCGCATTAAAGTCATTAACTCACCTAAGCGTTGTGGCTTATGTACCATATTGACTTTTCCACCCGGACGAACAAGACGTGAACAAGCTTGTAATACTTCTTCTAATGTACAATTAATTTCATGACGAGCTAGCGCATGATGTGAATTAAGTTTCATATCACTTCCATTCAGCGGCATATAAGGAGGGTTAACAGTAATCGCATCATATACGCCATGACCCATTTCTAAATGGAGCTCCCGTAAATCCCCTTCTCGGATAAGGATAGACTCTTGAAGATCATTTAGTTCTACACTTCTTCTTGCCATATCAGCTAATCTGGGTTGAATTTCAATACCCTCTATATTTGCTTTTGTTCGAGACGTTAGTAATAACGGAATAACACCATTCCCCGTACATAAGTCAAGGATGCGACCTTTAGGTGGAACACTAGCAAATCGGGCTAACAAAACAGCATCCATGGAGAAACTAAACACTTCATCACTTTGGATAATATGGAGATCATGTGTAAGTAAATCATCCACACGTTCCGAATCTTGTAAATTAATATTCTCTATATTCATACACTCAATCCTTACCTTCAGATTATTTAGCAAAGATAAACGACTTCGTCGTCGCCAAAGGACGACATTCGGTTACCGATGAAATATTAAAAAGTTCAATCCTTCTAATATTGAAAAAAACCGTAGGCAAATTTCCCTACGGCTTGTTATTTATTCAAAAAGGAAAGACAGAACAGACAGTCGCCTTCCGTTCGTAAGTGTCCATAATAGACATTACAAATATGGAAGCCTTCATGATACAGCCTAGCAAGGTTATCATATCCCTCACCCACGATATCCTCTGGAAGAATAATATCTTCTGAGGCGTGGAGAGGCAAAGAAGTAATGACTCCATTTTCGGCAGGCTGTACCTCCCTTTTTAAAATTTTGCGAAGCTGTTCATTCTCAAGAAGTAGTCGGTTATTATCCTCCAATAGCTCCTTGATGACCAACTTCAGTTCACCTAGATTACTTTGCATTTGTCCCATTTGCGCTTCCATTTCCTGCATGCGTTGAAATACATTTTTCTTCTCCAAGTTTCCACCTCGAAAGTAACCTCTATGGTCTACTTTATGACAACATCATCCATTGGAAGTTCTTTGACTTTGCCAAGTTCGAATATCTGCACATGAACAATACGGCTAGCAGCATTAATGCCAACAACTTTACCATCACCCAAAGAGGTAACAACAAACTTTCCAACTGCTGGCAGTTCCTCTCTCACACTTTCGTAATTATCATGCTCAAACTTGAGGCAACACATGAGTCTTCCACACAAACCAGAAATTTTAGTTGGGTTCAGCGATAAACGCTGATCCTTTGCCATCTTGATAGACACCGGTTCGAAATCACCAAGCCAAGAAGAGCAGCACAGAATTCGTCCACATGGGCCAATCCCGCCCAACATTTTGGCTTCATCCCTTACACCAATCTGTCTCAGTTCAATTCTTGTTCGGAAAATACTGGCGAGATCTTTAACAAGTTCCCGAAAGTCCACTCTTCCCTCAGCTGTAAAATAAAATATAATTTTATTCCGGTCAAACGTAAATTCTACATCGACGAGCTTCATTTTGAGTTCGTGATCCCGAATTTTATTTAAACAGGTAGCAAATGCATCCTTTGCCGCCAGTTGATTCTCCTCCACTACAATGGCGTCAGAATCACTGGCGATTCGAATCACTTTTTTCAGCGGCAGTACCACATCGGATTCTTGCACCTCTTTTTTTCCAACTACAACTTTGCCATATTCGATTCCTCGCGCTGTCTCAACGATAACGCTATTGTCCTTTACAATTGGAAAGTCCAACGGATCGAAATAATAAATTTTGCCCGCCTTTTTAAAGCGAACACCCACTACACTATACAAAAGCTCTAACCCCCTTGCATCACATCATGGTGATACCGAACTTTGAGCTGATAGCTTATTATCCACCAAGCCCAATTAGAAATTGTTCCAGACAGAGTTGAGCATTCACATTGAAACGTAGCTTCTTCTTACATTCAGCGGCTAGGTCCATATATGAGACCCACTGTGCCGTTGTGCGTGTTGAAGCATGTGATGTCAAGAACTCTAGCTGATCTATAAAAACGATACTTTCGTGCCTTTCATATTGAACATGGAGCATATCTTTGAACCACAAATGAAACAGGTTAAACAGAATATCCATATGTTCTGAGAGTCCAGCCTTGAACAGTCTTGTCCCCGCAGTAATGAAGGGTGAGCTGCCTTTGCCTATACACTCCTTACCTAATTGTAACACTACATTTCTAATTTCTGCAAACGTATTCTGCTCAAGGAGTTCCCTACATCCTTCCAATCCTGAGGATAAATGTATAGCACAGCGTATTAGTGGTGAAGGATAACCCTCATCGCTTAAAACTTGGAACATTATCGCAGGGCTTAGTGAGCTAAAAGGAACCCGCTGTGACCTCGATTGAATTGTAGGAAGGACAGCTTGTCCATTCTCAGCAATCAGAATAGCAACAGCAGGAATTGGAGGTTCTTCCAGAAACTTTAGCAAACTGTTTGCAGCTTGATTCGTCATTTTGTCCGCTTGATCGATAATATATACTTTCGGATTTTTAGATTCCGAACGATAGGAAAAGACCCGCTGTAATCCGCGGATCTGGTCAATTTTGATCGTTGAACCGTCGGGAGAAATTAGATGTAGGTCTGAATGGTTGCCATGCTCTACTTTACGGCATTCTAGACAATGTCCACAGGCATCATCCTTACATTCCGTACAGAATATCGCCTGCGCAAAGGTTAATGCTATCTTCATCTGACCACTACCCGCAGGACCACTAAATAAATAGGCGTGGCTCATATTATCACTGCGTAGTCCATTCTGAAGCATTTGCTTCACCGTATCCTGACCTATAATATCATTAAAAGACATAATTCCTCACTTCCTGGTAATCATTCTACAACTCACCTACTGGGTGTTAGAAGCTTAAATTAATCAGCATTCCACGTATTTCACCCATACGCTGTAACAAATCTATTTTACCTTCTTCGCTCTCTAATAACTCATCCGCCATCGCTAGTAATACAGAATCAATCTCATCAATTAATTTATATCGTTTGCCTCGGCCACGTCGATCCCAGCCTCGGGTATCCCTCATCGTGACAGCTTGCCGAACTGTATCTTCAAGAAATCTTTTAACCATCATACGATAAGATTTCAACTCTCGAATTGTCATAGATCGTGCAAGACGATCTCCTTGCATCTGAATTTCTTTAAATCGGCGTCCTAGCTCTTCTTGCGTAGCCTGTTGCCCTTTTTGTTGAATAACATCAGAAAACGACTGTTGAATAATTGGTTTGGCTCCTCCCTCTGGGAGAGGAAGCTCACTTTTAATAGGTCTGAAACCTGGATTTATTTTCAAAGGATAGCACCTGCCTTTATAATGACCAATAAAGAAATCAATTAGAAATGTTCAAACCGCTCTACAGGCAATACGAATACCGTTGCCCCACCTACTTGAACTTCTACCGGAAGTGGCAAATAGGAATCTGTCGTTCCACTCATCGGTGTTACTGGCGTAACTAACTGTTCACGTACCTTACAACTCTTATTAATAACACTCATTACAGACTCTATCTGATTGTCGTCTACCCCAATCATAAATGTGGTATTACCTGCACGCAAGAACCCTCCTGTACTAGCAAGTTTCGTAGCACGAAAATTAGCCTTCACCAATTCTCCTGACAGCCTATTACTATCTTTATCCTGTACAATCGCAACGATTAGTTTCATCTTGCATTCCCTCCTCATTATAATAGAGTCACTCACGACTATTACCTCTTCTATACTACACTATTTGACAGAGATCAATAAAAATCCTTTAAGATACCCTTCTCCATAGCCTGAATAATGTCATTTTCTATCTGTTCAGGTTTTTGCGATGCATCAATCACAATGATTCGATCTGAATAAAGCTCCACTAGCTTTCTATATCCCTCACGAACTTTATGATGAAACGCTAGCCCTTCTAAATCCAGGCGATTCACTTCCCTCTCCTTGCTAGCATCAATACGGGATAGCCCAAGCTCAGGCTCAATGTCTAAATAGAATGTAACATCGGGTAGAAGAGAATCAATGGCAAACTTGTTCATATTCCACACTTCTTCAATTCCAAGTCCCCGAGCATACCCCTGATACACAAGACTGCTATCAACAAAACGATCACATAGAACAATATTACCCGCTTGTAGTACTGGTTCAACCTTTTCTACTAAATGTTGACGTCTTGAAGCCGCATATAATAACGCCTCTGTCCTTGCATCCATTGCTGTATTATGGGGATCAAGAATAATATCACGAATCTTCTCTGAAATTTCAATACCACCGGGTTCACGTGTAAGGAGGTGCGGTAAGAACCGTCTCTCCAAATAAGAACTTAACCGACTAATAACCGTTGTCTTGCCGGATCCTTCGCCACCCTCGAGTGTAATAAATTTGCCTCTTGTGTTCATTATTTTTCCTGCTTTCTGACCTTTTTATAGACGTTAACGGTGTGCAGATCAGGATCAGCAGCTCCCTGGCATTTAGCTCCTGCCTCAGCAAGACTCATTAACTGTTGACCAACCTCGGACGTGATCTCCTCACCCGCATATAATATTGGAATCCCTGGCGGATAAGGAATAATCATCTCTGCTGCAATTCTTCCTGCACACTCTTCTAATAATACAGGTTCGATCATTTTTGTAGGTAATGATTTGAGTCCGAAAGGAACAGGAAGTGATAAATTTCCCGAAAAAATGTTCCACGTGGAAAATTCGACAGTATTAGAGTCAAATGAGCCCCTTTCATATTGCCCATGGGCCTCATCCATTTCTATAGATATATGCTGTACAACCTCCAAAAGGTGCCTAACATCCTTCATGGTAGATCCTAAACTAAAGAGTAAGACGACATACCGCGCGTCGCTCATCTCTGGGATGCATCCGCACGCTTCTAGGCGGCGCTGAAGTTCGTAGCCGCTTAGGACCTCGGAGTCGTCATATATGACGACCTTAAAAGGGTCCTGCGTCGCATACGCCGCCAGCGAAGCTAGCGGCGGCGCGGTACTACCCGCCGCGTCTTCGCCGGCGGGAGTCTCCCCGGGCTGCGCAGGTTGCAGCAGCCCGAAGCGCGGCAGCTCCGCGAGCCCGCGCTTGAATGCTTCCACGGCGGCGAGTCCCGCCGTGAAGGTGTCCGCGCCGCCCACGTGCAACTGGCGGCGGGCTAGGTCAAGCGAAGCCATCACGGGGTATGATGGGCTGGAGCTCTGGATCATCGCAAGCCGCTGCCGAAGCAGCGTGCGGTCTAGAAGCATACCCTGCACATGCAGCATCGCGCCCATCGTGAGCGCAGCTAACATCTTATGTGTTGACTGCACAACACCGTCCGCTCCGCAGGACAATGCACTTGGGGGCAGATCAAGATGCTGCCCGAAATGAGCACCATGTGCCTCATCAACAAGCAAAGGCACATTATAGCCGTGGCAAAGGTCTGCCAATGACGTAAGATCCCTACCCATACCATAATAATTAGGCATCGTGACAAGTACACCCTTAGCCTCTGGATAAGCCAATAATGCTTGCTTCACTGTCTCATTGGAGGGAGCTATCGCCAGTCTAGTTACAGGATCTATTTCCGGTTGCATGAACACCGCTTGCGCTCCTGCCAACATCAGACCATGTAACACAGATTTATGTACATTCCGCTGAACCAATAGCACATCTTCAGGACCACTACATACGGTCAAGATGAGTGCCAAGTTCCCCACCGTACTGCCTCCTATAAGAAAATAACTCTCCTCTGCACCGAAACACTTAGCAGCAAGCGACTGGGCTTCACGAATAATGCCCTCCGGATGATGAAGATCATCCGTACCCGTAATTTCTGTAACATCGATCCTCATGATATCCGACAATAATCCTGCTCCATCAGAAGAGGTATAAGCTTGACCATTTTTATGACCAGGAACATGAAAAGACGCACAATCTCGTCTTTTATATTCAAGCAACGCCTCATATAGAGGTGCACTGCTTGTACGTTCACACTCTTTAATCTCATACTCGATCTGATTATTATCACTTTTTATATCGTTATGAATTGTTATATCTTCACTAACCAAATCGGATTTTTTTCTGTGTTTTATAGACATGAATCGTTCGGTTCCTTCCATACATAAGTCTATAGGCTGTTTTAGCGCAATTCAGACTTGACGCCTATGCTTAACTTCATTTTATAATTGCCTTTCTTCTATTGTATTATCTCATGTCCTTCTTCACAAACCCACTCCCATAAACAAGGATAAACGAATATCGTCCCACAAGGGCAACATTCGTTTATGGATGAAATATTAGAAAGTTCGTACCCTCTGATATTTTAAAAAAAGAGCCGCCCTACGCCGCCCCTATTTTTTCACTATAGTCTAAACATTGACCTGCTCACTGATTTGTTTCATTTGATGAATAAAAAAACGATATTTTACTTCTTCCGTGTTCGTATGCACCATTTCCGATTCGCAAGCCTCGCAAATAAATTGAGAGAGAATACATATTCCCTCTTCTTTATCTTGCCCGCAAATAATACAGACGTGTTCGGTTTGATTATCCATATCAACCATCCCACCTTGTCTCTTTTCCTATCAGTATGCTACAGTTTCTACTATTTTAAACCTTTTCATAGAACTTTCATATTTCTTGTGATCCATCCTTTATTATCTTACATGTGTATTCGACTGCCTCTTCTGACGTGTCTGTACTATATACATTTTACATCTTTACAAAAACTATTTTTAAACCGATATATTTATTATAAGAAACCTCAAAGGAGGAGAGTCGTATTATATGGTAGGAGAAACAGAACCGAGAGCAACCTTTTATCAATACAAACTTATTAAAAAAGTACCGGTATCTAACCCATTAATGATGTTTTATATGATTCTTCCATGTATCGCATTGGTTATGGAAATAACCATGCTTCATTGGACAAGTATTTTTTATTTTATTTTAGCGGCACCCATCGTTTTGTGGATTCAATATGTCATTTCTCGTTCTGTACTATTAATTGCAGGATTTCATTATCATAAAAAATGGGCGTTCTCCTTGAAGCTCCCTTGGTTAGGTTACATGCCTAATCAGCATATTAACTACCCTTTATTTCGCAAAGTTTATTTCCATACCGGATGGATCGGCTTATGTGTTTTTCTTATTCTAACTTTCTGGTCCCCGTTATCCTTTATCATCTCCTTGCTATTTTGGCATTTTTGGTACATATTGCCAAGAATATATATCTATGTAAAACTATCTCGTCAACGGAAAGATGGCATGATTAAATTTAACGTTAAGGACATCTCCTACTATAAGCAATAAGATATATCTCAAATATTTAGAATACAAAAAGATCCTCTTTCTTATCATGAAAGGGATCTTCTTCTTAATTATTTATTATCTAGACTACGTATGACAGACTTATCAGCGATTTTAGGCACCATGATCATGAAAAAATCATCATGAATCGTTACTTGAACCACTCGACTGTCTTTATTAAATACTCTTGATGTATCGCTCTGTTCATCCTCTTTCTCCTGCCAACCCCAACTTTTTATAGTTTGCAAATAGACCTCAGGAATACTATCCTCTTCCTTTAGCCCAGGCAGCGAGTAACGAACGTAATTCAACTCTGAATTGCCCGTAGGTCGGTCGGTCTTGCTAGCCACCTTAGGTACAGGGAAATTTTTTTCATTGGCTGCACCTTCAAAGGAATCCCAAGAAATTTCAGAACTATTGCATCCGGTAAGGACCATTATACTCATACATAACAGAACGAGAGCACGTATCCATGTTTTTCCACCCATGTATGTCCTCCTTAACCATTTCGCTACACTTGCGAAAGTATTCAATTCTGCCCTGTTACACCATGTGTCATCGTTGGGAGATGGGTATCCCCCTTTTCTACTTTATTATTATACTTGCTCCCCAATGACCATCGGTAACAAAAGTGTTACATTATTGGCTATGAATCTGTATTACTTCCATTATCAATGTAAATAATCTATCGTTAGGCGATGCCCCTGTTTCTTCATTCTCTCCCGTTAATCATCGGTGGTATGGAGCAATTTCATCCATCCCTACTTCATTCATAGTGATCTACTAGATAAGTAATGACATATTGAATATCGTTCTCCTTATCAGAACGGAATCTCGTTCTCCAACCTTAACCTGACGCAAATCGGCAGCCCTATATAACAACTCATATAATCGCAGCATAAAGCATTCCTCGTCCATATTTCCCACGCTTACTTATTCATCTATCTGACTTATTAATAGTTGAAACTCCTGCTTTTGATCGGGCAATAGAGAGATACGATAATTACGTAACTGTTGGAACGAACGAATCAATTGCCCTACTAAAGATTCAGGTAGAAAAGAAGCTCATAGTGAATAGTAGTACGAACATAAGGTACTCCATCAATAAGATTAGATCTATGTAAATACAACAAGTTGTGTCATAGCTAGCTCTGTGCGTTCCATACAATCTCTATTTAACTGACCAAAGCATAGATAACCAATCTGACCTTTTAGACTATAACGATATTCTCCTTCATGATTCACGAGGTACAGCTAAATCGCCTTCACGACCTCTTGCTATATCGATGTACTTTTTCAGTTCAATATATCCATCCATATCTAAGATGACTGTGATATTGCTCGATCTTATGACTGCCTCTATACATTGCAGAATATTTTTGCCTTACTTTCATCTGGATTATACACCTACTTCAAGGTAGCACCTGCTTCATTTAGCCCATTACACATCCCATAGATATATCCATGATCAAGAGCAATTGCAGCAAAATTAAACTCTCTATACCACAAACTGGGTCTGGTCTCTGACTCTTAAGAGCATAAAACGTACCATCCTTATCTGCCATCAGAAGAAACGATGCCTCCCCCTGTATTTTATTTCCGTTCATTTCAAAGTACGCATCATATATAACGTACTAATATTTAGTACTCTAAATTCAGTTTAATTTATTTTCTATTATCAGAAAAAAGATATCCACAGGTCTGTTTTTTATATTTATGCGTGTTCTTCACTTTTATTAGCTGTGGATAAACTGAATTCGTTACTTTAATTAATCCACAAATAAATTCTCATCCAGCGGTAATGTAATCCAATCATCCATCCATGTCGACAAATACATCGCATTGGATAAGGTTAAACCTTTAATACCTTCTTCATCAGGTACAATCAAAGGGGTACCCAGTCTGATCTCTTAGAATAGCCCACTTGGAATGATCATAATGAGGAATAGACATAATAATCTATGGTCCCTGAAGCCATCATTAATACAGGCTCATTCCAATATTTCATTTAAGCCCCAAGACATAGTACTAATATGTAGTGCTATAATGGTATTGTTCTACTTTACTTAGAGGAGTGATCATATTGAGTATATCTAAAGCACGTATAACCGCAATTGGCAGCTACGCTCCTAAACATATTTTAACTAATTCTGATTTAGAGGCCCTGGTCGAGACCAACGATGAATGGATTACGCAACGCACAGGAGTCAAAGAACGTCGGATTGCGAGCAAAGAAGAATTCACTTCTGATTTATGTATCCAAGCTGTAGCAAATTTAGTTCACACCTACAATCAAACTATAGATGACGTTGATATGATCATAGTAGCAACGACAACATCTGACTTTAATTTTCCCAGTGTAGCCTGCCTTGTTCAAGATCATTTTAACATTAAGGGTACTGGAGCTATGGATTTAAATGCTACTTGTGCTGGATTCGCATACGCTCTTCATTTAGCTAATGGATTAGTCACTGCTAGACTTAACCGTAAGGTATTAGTTATTGCCGGTGAAACGATGTCAAAAGTGACTGATTATACCGATCGTAACACATGTATTCTTTTTGGAGATGGCGCAGGAGCCGTTCTTGTAGAGTACGATGAGCATGATCCTAGTTTTATATCATCTCATATGGGTACCAATGGAGGTGGAGGAATCCATGTATACCGCTCAGGACTATCCGAGGTCATGCAGGGTATTCCACTCCAAGGCTGTGGGAATATTGTTCAAAATGGTAGAGAGGTCTATAAGTGGGCGGTAAGAACCGTTACAGAGGGAACTACACAACTTCTGGAGCAATCACAGACGACCTGGGACAATATTGATTGGTTCGTTCCACATAGCGCTAACCTGAAGATGATTGAATCGATCTGTGCAAAGGTAAATTTCCCATTCGAAAAAACGCTACATAGCGCAACCTATAATGGTAATACTTCTTCCGCGTCTATTCCCCTTTCTCTACATACTGCCGTACAGCAGAATAAACTTAAATACGGAGATCAAATTATCATTTATGGTTTTGGTAGTGGGCTTACTCATGCTGGATTACTTATAAAATGGGGAATTAAGAATTTAACTTAAATTTTCAATAGATGCTATATGCTTAAATCATAAGCATATGGCTTTTTTCTCATGACGGATTGTCATCGAAGTGGGAAAAGAGCAACAGAGCTCATAAATGGTCAATCGCTTCAAATAGATAAAATTTATCGTTCTCATTTTCTTACGTAACCAGAAAGAATAACTTGCGTGTTAATATGTATTCCCCATATAAACTTTCACTTCATATAGATATAGTTTAGTGAATAATGATTGTGGCAATCAATTCGCAACTATGATCACTGATAATATAGTAAAATAAGACAAGCTATAAGCATTATCACTATTGAGGGAGTGTAAGGATTTGAAAAAAAGTATTGTTTGGTTTCTATGCTTCACGATGATCGCCACATTGTTTCTTGATGTAAACATGATCCATGCAGCGGGTAAAATAGGTTCAATCGAGTATGGTAACGGAGTATCCTATTACGGTGAAGTCAAGAACGGAAAGCCTCACGGTACCGGAACGATGACCTGGAACAAAAGCAAAACATACAAAGGTAGCTGGTCCAACGGCAAACGTTTTGGTTACGGTGTATACAGAGCGGTCACCAGCCAGAATGAAGCGATCACGGATTCGATGTATACAGGATACTGGAAAAATGATAAAAAGGACGGCGAGGGCCAGTTGACGGTAAGAATGACGGCTTTTGATGCCACTATTTTAGAGAATTCCATCCAAACGGGAACCTTTACCCAAGATATTTGGGTGACCGGATATGAAGCGCGTCACGGTGAATACGATCCTCCATATGCTTTTGTTTACAAAGACAACAAACTTTATTTAGAAATATTAGGAGGCGATGAAGCAAATTTAGAAGGATTGAAAAATGGGTACTTTTTCTCATTCACCTAAAAAAAAGGAAAAATATACAAAAGCGTTGGGGTCGGTGAAGAGTTTAACCAACAGGAGCTTAAGACATTTATTCAAAGTGTCGAAAAGGAAATCAAACCTCATATTGACCAGTTTACAAAGTTGGCTCAGACCATTTAGAAATGGCTAACTGTGGCTACTATAAACCGTAACTCTAATTTCACATAGTTATAAACGAACTGTTTAGATTACTTAGAGATGACCTCCCTTAATACTTTTGGGGGTCATCCTATTTAATGTCCAATACATGAACTTACTTCCTCATACGTAGCTAAGCCTTGTAGTGTCCTACTCCTTTTCATATGAGCAAGGAAGCGTTCTATAGAAACATGATCCCAACATATATATTTCTTGGTTTAGCTCAATACACATAAAAAACCACTGTCGATAACTTCAACAGTGGTTTTTGCTTGGCGACGTCCTACTCTCCCAGGACCCTGCGGTCCAAGTACCATCGGCGCTGGAGGGCTTAACGGTCGTGTTCGGGATGGGTACGTGTGGAACCCCTCCGCTATCGCCACCAAACGGTATATTCAAGGTTTAATCCTTGAAAACTAGATACGAAACGAATTTGCAATGTTAAAACAGCATATGCTTCCGAAGTAGTTTCACTTCATGAAACTTTTAGGATAAGCCCTCGACCGATTAGTATTGGTCAGCTCCATGCATTACTGCACTTCCACCTCCAACCTATCTACCTCGTCGTCTTCAAGGGGTCTTACTAATTGGGAAATCTCATCTTGAGGGGGGCTTCACGCTTAGATGCTTTCAGCGTTTATCCCGTCCGCACGTAGCTACCCAGCTATGCTCCTGGCGGAACAACTGGTACACCAGAGGTGCGTCCATCCCGGTCCTCTCGTACTAAGGACAGCTCCTCTCAAATTTCCTGCGCCCACGACAGATAGGGACCGAACTGTCTCACGACGTTCTGAACCCAGCTCGCGTACCGCTTTAATGGGCGAACAGCCCAACCCTTGGGACCTACTTCAGCCCCAGGATGCGATGAGCCGACATCGAGGTGCCAAACCTCCCCGTCGATGTGGACTCTTGGGGGAGATAAGCCTGTTATCCCCAGGGTAGCTTTTATCCGTTGAGCGATGGCCCTTCCATGCGGTACCACCGGATCACTAAGCCCGACTTTCGTCCCTGCTCGACTTGTAGGTCTCGCAGTCAAGCTCCCTTCTGCCTTTGCACTCTTCGAATGATTTCCAACCATTCTGAGGGAACCTTGGGGCGCCTCCGTTACTCTTTAGGAGGCGACCGCCCCAGTCAAACTGCCCACCTGACACTGTCCCCGAACCGGTTTACGGTCCTAGGTTAGAACCTAGATACGATCAGGGTGGTATCCCAACGGCGCCTCCGTAGAAGCTTGCGCTCCTACTTCTCAGGCTCCCACCTATCCTGTACAGATCGTACCCAAATCCAATATCAAGCTGCAGTAAAGCTCCATGGGGTCTTTCCGTCTTGTCGCGGGTAACCTGCATCTTCACAGGTATTAAAATTTCACCGGATCTCTCGTTGAGACAGCGCCCAAGTCGTTACGCCATTCGTGCGGGTCAGAATTTACCTGACAAGGAATTTCGCTACCTTAGGACCGTTATAGTTACGGCCGCCGTTTACTGGGGCTTCGGTTCATAGCTTCGGGTTACCCCTAACCACTCCCCTTAACCTTCCAGCACCGGGCAGGCGTCAGCCCGTATACTTCGCCTTGCGGCTTCGCACAGACCTGTGTTTTTGCTAAACAGTCGCTTGGGCCTTTTCACTGCGGCCCCCTCGTGCTATTCACACTACCGGGGCACCCCTTCTCCCGAAGTTACGGGGTCATTTTGCCGAGTTCCTTAACGAGAGTTCTTCCGCGCGCCTTAGAATACTCTTCTCGCCTACCTGTGTCGGTTTGCGGTACGGGCACCTTCTCCTGGTTAGAGGCTTTTCTTGGCAGTGTGAGATCATGACCTTCGCTACTATAATTTTCGCTCCCCATCACAGCCCAGCCTTATTGATGTGCGGATTTGCCTACACATCAGCCTCACTGCTTAGACGGACACTTCCATCAGTCCGCGTCACTACCCTGCTGCGTCACCCCATTACTCATAACGGATTACGGTGGTACAGGAATTTCAACCTGTTGTCCATCCACTACGCCTTTCGGCCTCGCGTTAGGTCCCGACTTACCCTGAGAGGACGAGCCTTCCTCAGGAAACCTTGGGCTTTCGGCGGATCAGATTCTCACTGATCTTTTCGTTACTTATACCGGCATTCTCACTTGTATGCTGTCCAGCGCTCCTTACGGTACACCTTCAACCTGCATACAACGCTCCCCTACCCCTGATGCAAAGCATCAAGCCATAGCTTCGGTGGCGTGTTTAGCCCCGTTACATTTTCGGCGCAGAGTCACTCGACCAGTGAGCTATTACGCACTCTTTCAATGGTGGCTGCTTCTAAGCCAACATCCTGGTTGTCTGTGCAACTCCACATCCTTTCCCACTTAACACACACTTGGGGACCTTAGCTGATGGTCTGGGCTGTTTCCCTTTCGACAATGGATCTTAGCACTCACTGTCTGACTCCCGGAATTCGAGTCTATGGCATTCGGAGTTTGACTGAGTTTGGTAACCCTTGCGGGCCCCGCACCCAATCAGTGCTCTACCTCCACGACTTATTTCCGAGGCTAGCCCTAAAGCTATTTCGGGGAGAACCAGCTATCTCCGAGTTCGATTGGAATTTCTCCGCTACCCCCACCTCATCCCCGCATTTTTCAACATGCGTGGGTTCGGGCCTCCAGTGCGTGTTACCGCACCTTCACCCTGGACAGGGGTAGATCACTCGGTTTCGGGTCTACGTCCACGTACTAAAATTCGCCCTATTCAGACTCGCTTTCGCTGCGGCTCCGGCTTCTCACCTTAACCTTGCACGGGAACGTAACTCGCCGGTTCATTCTACAAAAGGCACGCCATCACCCATAAATAGGGCTCTGACTTTTTGTAAGCACACGGTTTCAGGTTCTATTTCACTCCCCTTCCGGGGTGCTTTTCACCTTTCCCTCACGGTACTGTTTCACTATCGGTCGCTAGGTAGTATTTAGCCTTAGCAGATGGTCCTGCTAGATTCATACGGGGTTTCACGTGCCCCGCACTACTCGGGATCCGTCTCGGAGGGATTAGACTTTTGGTTACAGGGCTTTTACCTTCTATGCCGGGCCTTTCCAGACCTCTTCACCTAACCTAATCCTTTGTAACTCCATGTGAGACGTCCCACAACCCCAAAGAGCAAGCTCCTTGGTTTGGGCTGTTCCGCGTTCGCTCGCCGCTACTGACGGAATCACTATTGTTTTCTCTTCCTCAGGGTACTTAGATGTTTCAGTTCCCCTGGTCTGCCTCTACATTCCCTATGTATTCAGGAATGAGTAACTGCGAATTACCACAGCTGGGTTTCCCCATTCGGACACCCCCGGATCAAAGCTTGCTTACAGCTCCCCGAGGCAGTTTCGTTGTTCGCCACGTCCTTCATCGGCTCCTAGCGCCTAGGCATCCTCCGTGTGCTCTTAGTAGCTTAACCATTTCGCTCATTTGTTGCGCTGTCCGCTCTCTTGTCCGTTCATTTCATCTGTTGAGTAAACCCATTAGAGGTTGAAATGAACTCCCAAAGGATCGATCATCACATCAAATTCGCTGCTACTTTTACACTACGCTTGTTGTAACACAAGCGCGATATAAAGATGTTCTAAATCGCAAATTCGTTTCGTTATCTAGTTTTCAAGGATCAAAGTCATTTCTACAAGAGAAATAACATGTTTGAAAGATTGCTCTTTCAAAACTGACAACGAGTGAGGAAATGTTCATGGAATCTATTGTTCCATAAGTCTTATCTTGACTCTTATATGAATGTTTCCGTTGCAGGAAACGATTCTCCATAGAAAGGAGGTGATCCAGCCGCACCTTCCGATACGGCTACCTTGTTACGACTTCACCCCAATCATCTACCCCACCTTCGGCGGCTGGCTCCCTTGCGGGTTACCCCACCGACTTCGGGTGTTGTAAACTCTCGTGGTGTGACGGGCGGTGTGTACAAGACCCGGGAACGTATTCACCGCGGCATGCTGATCCGCGATTACTAGCAATTCCGACTTCATGCAGGCGGGTTGCAGCCTGCAATCCGAACTGAGACCGGCTTTGGTGGGATTGGCTCCATCTCGCGATTTCGCAGCCCGTTGTACCGGCCATTGTAGTACGTGTGTAGCCCAGGTCATAAGGGGCATGATGATTTGACGTCATCCCCACCTTCCTCCGGTTTGTCACCGGCAGTCTGTTTAGAGTGCCCACCATAATGTGCTGGCAACTAAGCATAAGGGTTGCGCTCGTTGCGGGACTTAACCCAACATCTCACGACACGAGCTGACGACAACCATGCACCACCTGTCTCCTCTGTCCCGAAGGCCGCCACTATCTCTAGTGGATTCAGAGGGATGTCAAGACCTGGTAAGGTTCTTCGCGTTGCTTCGAATTAAACCACATACTCCACTGCTTGTGCGGGTCCCCGTCAATTCCTTTGAGTTTCAGTCTTGCGACCGTACTCCCCAGGCGGAGTGCTTAATGTGTTAACTTCGGCACCAAGGGTATCGAAACCCCTAACACCTAGCACTCATCGTTTACGGCGTGGACTACCAGGGTATCTAATCCTGTTTGCTCCCCACGCTTTCGCGCCTCAGCGTCAGTTACAGCCCAGAGAGTCGCCTTCGCCACTGGTGTTCCTCCACATATCTACGCATTTCACCGCTACACGTGGAATTCCACTCTCCTCTTCTGTACTCAAGTCACCCAGTTTCCAGTGCGACCCGGGGTTGAGCCCCGGGATTAAACACCAGACTTAAATGACCGCCTGCGCGCGCTTTACGCCCAATAATTCCGGACAACGCTTGCCCCCTACGTATTACCGCGGCTGCTGGCACGTAGTTAGCCGGGGCTTTCTTCTCAGGTACCGTCACTCCAGGAGCAGTTACTCTCCTGAATCTTCTTCCCTGGCAACAGAGCTTTACGATCCGAAAACCTTCATCACTCACGCGGCGTTGCTCCGTCAGACTTTCGTCCATTGCGGAAGATTCCCTACTGCTGCCTCCCGTAGGAGTCTGGGCCGTGTCTCAGTCCCAGTGTGGCCGTTCACCCTCTCAGGTCGGCTACGCATCGTCGCCTTGGTGAGCCGTTACCTCACCAACAAGCTAATGCGCCGCAGGTCCATCTGTAAGTGACAGATTGCTCCGCCTTTCAACATCTCCTCAGGAGAGAAAATGTATTATCCGGTATTAGCTACCGTTTCCGGTAGTTATCCCAGTCTCACAGGCAGGTTACCTACGTGTTACTCACCCGTCCGCCGCTGAGTATTAGGAGTGCAAGCACTCCATCAACTCCGCTCGACTTGCATGTATTAGGCACGCCGCCAGCGTTCGTCCTGAGCCAGGATCAAACTCTCCAATAGAGATGAATGTCAAATCAACTTTGCAGCGATCTCACATCCATCGAATGAAAAGAGCGATATGCTCATTTTGAAACAAACTGGCGAGAATTTGCATTCTCTACCAAATGATTTCTCATTTGTTTTGACTTCACTTTCGTGAAATCTTTACTCACTCGTTGTTCAGTTTTCAAAGATCAATTTCTCTTTCGTCATCACCAGTTGTTCTCGGCGACAACTACTATATCTTATCATGTCCGACTCAGTAATGCAAGCTTTATTTTCAATGTCATTTTCATGTGATTGTTAAGCTTTCTGGTTCGTGTTGACCGACGTTTAATGGCCGGATAAATAATATATCACGTTTGTTGTATAACTGCAAGTTATAATATTTTATAACTAATAATTATTAACTAATCACTATCATATCCCGCTCGACTCATATAGAAGGTAGTCTTTTACGTGTATTAATAGCGTCCAAATCTATCATATTAATGAAAGAGTAATGTCTTTGCCATTTGCCATTTGCTATTTGAATGATTCCTATATTATATAACATCATTCATCATTACCAAGAAATATATTCAGTCTTTAAAAGTATTCACACCTGTAACCGTATGTTATAGTATCTCAGTCCAACCCCGTAGACTCCATCTCCCCACATAGAAACATTCCAATTTATTTTCATTGAATTTAGCTAAACCATCGTTTTCCCTCTTTCTAAATCCGCCTACCGAGCATATATCACATCCTCAACATCTTGGACCATTTTACTAGCTGCATCATCCAATCCTCCTTATTAGACTATCAAACACAAGAATTTGTTTAGAGACTTATTCATGCGGAACAATTCATTGCGGAAAACATAAAGACGAACTTCAATTCTTTGAGAAATTTGCTAAGTGAAAAATATGCCTATGAAATAAAATGCTCAGTTAATCTAACAGGCAGTTATTCATAATAAAAGTGATATAGTATAATTTTCGATGGAGGTGAATTATTTCAGGTGTCGAATACTCACAGACAAAATTACGTTAGCGTACATGGTATAAAAATCTACGGGGTCGAAGTAGATCGCCAGACTCGTTGCGGACATTATCATTCTACTGTCGATATCATAGCTATTCGGTTTCCTTGCTGTGATGCCTATTATCCTTGTTATGAATGTCATAGAGAAGTTTCCGATCATCCCGCAGTAAGATGGAGTAAGGATCAGACCGATGTGAAGGCTATTCTTTGTGGTGCCTGTGGTCGCCAATTAACAATTCATGAATATCTAACCAGTAAATCTGCCTGTCCCTCCTGTAATGCTAATTTCAATGTAGGTTGTCGGGCCCATTATCATCTGTACTTTGACTTATAAATTGTTGGATGAATATTGGATCGAACAAAAGACAAAACCTTAATATTGCGCTAAAGGGACATATTAGGTCATTTTACCGAAAGGGCAGCTTCCACTAACGGGAAACGAAAGCGTAATAATATAATCACCAGAGGCTACCGACATTGGATCGGCGGCCTTCTGTGTTAACTGGGTCGCTTAATTCCATGAAATAAGTGAATTAATTTCATAATGCATCACTCAAAAAAACTGAAGATTAGACGTGGAACCCCGCGCCAAATCCGTATAATTTCTAAGGGTCTTTTGTTATTTTCATCTTGTACACCTTTTGGAAAAGCAAGTCATTGGCTAATGGACAACCTCGAATTTTTTCGGCCAAATATATTTGAACGTACTCGTACTCCTAATCATAACTGTCGTAGCGATAGGAATTTTCCTGAACACAAGTCGGAGCAAAATGTTCAATCAAATCCTACCCACTCAGGTTCGCGCCGTCGGTAGTAAACTAATGGTAGGTATGTGCTTTTCAAACTTTTTGGTCACTAGGATTATAATCATAACCCGGCATCCATAGCGGCATGTTTAAATTTGTAGCTCAGATGTTAGATTGTCATCCCATTTACTAATCACTGCCTTACTGTCATTAAATTCCCGGAAGAAGCAACGATCCAAGAATCTATTGACTCTGCGTGCCTACAGCTAAATGATCTTTCTAGCCATACCAAAACAGGTGTTTGCCTTCACTGTTTTTTTTGACTGCCCACTGAAGATCAAGGACATTTGCTCTCGTAAGACAACGAGGTTTAAAATTCATGAAATTGATTCAAGTGTATAATCAAAAAAATTATCACATGGACCGCTGATAGCCAAGCACTTATATATGTTTGCCTTAATAGGATGTTGTGAAGTCACATAATCATAAGGAGGCATGCAACGGGTGAAGAAAAGGAAACCTACAATAAAGAAAATATCAGTATCTTCTAAACAGGCACAGAGGCACGTACATGAATTTGAAGGTAGTACTAAGCTGGCTGAAGAAGGTGCAGATCGACATAACCATCGCTTTGCAGGTGTTACAGGGCAAGCGATTCGTGTAGGAAGAAGTCATGTCCATGAAATTGATCTCACAAAAACTGATTTCCTGAACCATTTTCATAATCTAAAAAGAATCAGAACAGGACCAGCTATTGCAGTCGGAAATGGCAAACACGTACATTTTGTTACAGGCCAAACTACATTAAATGATGGTCATGTTCACCAATTTAAATTTGCAACATTGATTCAAGCACCTCTTATTTAATTAACATATTTTATGTAGAAATAAAATACAGCTTTAAAAGTCGATGGTTTATTTTAATGTCATTTAATCTGGTAGACTAATATTCAATGTTCTGAATATGGAATCAATAATCGCTATAACTATATTATGCTATTCAAAAGTGAATGCGGGCGGTAAGGGACCAATGCATCATGAAGAAACACGTTCAACTAACGGGACACAATAGTTAAATAGCCTGACAGTCTAAGAATATAATCTCTCTGAGCATTACCAAATCAAATTATAATTGTAAAACAATAATGAAAAATGGATAGAGAGTCAGAAGATTTCTGACGACTCTATCCATTCTTTACACTCATAAAATGTTAACATTATATCTAATGCTTTATTATTATTGGTCATAACGGATTTCTTCTCACTTTTTAATAAAACATATTAGAAGTTCCCTTTAATATACACAATAACACAACTGCTAGTACCTGTACGTTCGTGCTAATTTTAACTAAAATAAAACCACCGTCAACTTCTGACAGTGGTTTTTTCTTTTGCTTGGCGACGTCCTACTCTCCCAGGACCCTGCGGTCCAAGTACCATCGGCGCTGGAGGGCTTAACGGTCGTGTTCGGGATGGGTACGTGTGGAACCCCTCCGCTATCGCCACCAAACGGTATTTACAAGGTTTAATCCTTGAAAACTAGATACGAAATGAATTTGCAATGTTAAAACGATAGGATAAGCCCTCGACCGATTAGTATTGGTCAGCTCCATGCATTACTGCACTTCCACCTCCAACCTATCTACCTCGTCGTCTTCAAGGGGTCTTACTAATTGGGAAATCTCATCTTGAGGGGGGCTTCACGCTTAGATGCTTTCAGCGTTTATCCCGTCCGCACGTAGCTACCCAGCTATGCTCCTGGCGGAACAACTGGTACACCAGAGGTGCGTCCATCCCGGTCCTCTCGTACTAAGGACAGCTCCTCTCAAATTTCCTGCGCCCACGACAGATAGGGACCGAACTGTCTCACGACGTTCTGAACCCAGCTCGCGTACCGCTTTAATGGGCGAACAGCCCAACCCTTGGGACCTACTTCAGCCCCAGGATGCGATGAGCCGACATCGAGGTGCCAAACCTCCCCGTCGATGTGGACTCTTGGGGGAGATAAGCCTGTTATCCCCAGGGTAGCTTTTATCCGTTGAGCGATGGCCCTTCCATGCGGTACCACCGGATCACTAAGCCCGACTTTCGTCCCTGCTCGACTTGTAGGTCTCGCAGTCAAGCTCCCTTCTGCCTTTGCACTCTTCGAATGATTTCCAACCATTCTGAGGGAACCTTGGGGCGCCTCCGTTACTCTTTAGGAGGCGACCGCCCCAGTCAAACTGCCCACCTGACACTGTCCCCGAACCGGTTTACGGTCCTAGGTTAGAACCTAGATACGATCAGGGTGGTATCCCAACGGCGCCTCCGTAGAAGCTTGCGCTCCTACTTCTCAGGCTCCCACCTATCCTGTACAGATCGTACCCAAATCCAATATCAAGCTGCAGTAAAGCTCCATGGGGTCTTTCCGTCTTGTCGCGGGTAACCTGCATCTTCACAGGTATTAAAATTTCACCGGATCTCTCGTTGAGACAGCGCCCAAGTCGTTACGCCATTCGTGCGGGTCAGAATTTACCTGACAAGGAATTTCGCTACCTTAGGACCGTTATAGTTACGGCCGCCGTTTACTGGGGCTTCGGTTCATAGCTTCGGGTTACCCCTAACCACTCCCCTTAACCTTCCAGCACCGGGCAGGCGTCAGCCCGTATACTTCGCCTTGCGGCTTCGCACAGACCTGTGTTTTTGCTAAACAGTCGCTTGGGCCTTTTCACTGCGGCCCCCTCGTGCTATTCACACTACCGGGGCACCCCTTCTCCCGAAGTTACGGGGTCATTTTGCCGAGTTCCTTAACGAGAGTTCTTCCGCGCGCCTTAGAATACTCTTCTCGCCTACCTGTGTCGGTTTGCGGTACGGGCACCTTCTCCTGGTTAGAGGCTTTTCTTGGCAGTGTGAGATCATGACCTTCGCTACTATAATTTTCGCTCCCCATCACAGCCTAGCCTTAATGATGTGCGGATTTGCCTACACATCAGCCTCACTGCTTAGACGGACACTTCCATCAGTCCGCGTCACTACCCTGCTGCGTCACCCCATTACTCATAACGGATTACGGTGGTACAGGAATTTCAACCTGTTGTCCATCCACTACGCCTTTCGGCCTCGCGTTAGGTCCCGACTTACCCTGAGAGGACGAGCCTTCCTCAGGAAACCTTGGGCTTTCGGCGGATCAGATTCTCACTGATCTTTTCGTTACTTATACCGGCATTCTCACTTGTATGCTGTCCAGCGCTCCTTACGGTACACCTTCAACCTGCATACAACGCTCCCCTACCCCTGATGCAAAGCATCAAGCCATAGCTTCGGTGGCGTGTTTAGCCCCGTTACATTTTCGGCGCAGAGTCACTCGACCAGTGAGCTATTACGCACTCTTTCAATGGTGGCTGCTTCTAAGCCAACATCCTGGTTGTCTGTGCAACTCCACATCCTTTCCCACTTAACACACACTTGGGGACCTTAGCTGATGGTCTGGGCTGTTTCCCTTTCGACAATGGATCTTAGCACTCACTGTCTGACTCCCGGAATTCGAGTCTATGGCATTCGGAGTTTGACTGAGTTTGGTAACCCTTGCGGGCCCCGCACCCAATCAGTGCTCTACCTCCACGACTTATTTCCGAGGCTAGCCCTAAAGCTATTTCGGGGAGAACCAGCTATCTCCGAGTTCGATTGGAATTTCTCCGCTACCCCCACCTCATCCCCGCATTTTTCAACATGCGTGGGTTCGGGCCTCCAGTGCGTGTTACCGCACCTTCACCCTGGACAGGGGTAGATCACTCGGTTTCGGGTCTACGTCCACGTACTAAAATTCGCCCTATTCAGACTCGCTTTCGCTGCGGCTCCGGCTTCTCACCTTAACCTTGCACGGGAACGTAACTCGCCGGTTCATTCTACAAAAGGCACGCCATCACCCATAAATAGGGCTCTGACTTTTTGTAAGCACACGGTTTCAGGTTCTATTTCACTCCCCTTCCGGGGTGCTTTTCACCTTTCCCTCACGGTACTGTTTCACTATCGGTCGCTAGGTAGTATTTAGCCTTAGCAGATGGTCCTGCTAGATTCATACGGGGTTTCACGTGCCCCGCACTACTCGGGATCCGTCTCGGAGGGATTAGACTTTTGGTTACAGGGCTTTTACCTTCTATGCCGGGCCTTTCCAGACCTCTTCACCTAACCTAATCCTTTGTAACTCCATGTGAGACGTCCCACAACCCCAAAGAGCAAGCTCCTTGGTTTGGGCTGTTCCGCGTTCGCTCGCCGCTACTGACGGAATCACTATTGTTTTCTCTTCCTCAGGGTACTTAGATGTTTCAGTTCCCCTGGTCTGCCTCTACATTCCCTATGTATTCAGGAATGAGTAACTGCGAATTACCACAGCTGGGTTTCCCCATTCGGACACCCCCGGATCAAAGCTTGCTTACAGCTCCCCGAGGTAGTTTCGTTGTTCGCCACGTCCTTCATCGGCTCCTAGCGCCTAGGCATCCTCCGTGTGCTCTTAGTAGCTTAACCATTTCGCTCATTTGTTGCGCTGTCCGCTCTCTTGTCCGTTCATTTCATCTATTGAGTAAACCCATTAGAGGTTGAAATGAACTCCCAAAGGATCGATCATCACATCAAATTCGCTGCTACTTTTACACTACGCTTGTTGTAACACAAGCGCGATATAAAGATGTTCTAAATCGCAAATTCGTTTCGTTATCTAGTTTTCAAGGATCAAAGTCATTTCTACAAGAGAAATAACATGTTTGAAAGATTGCTCTTTCAAAACTGACAACGAGTGAGGAAATGTTCATGGAATCTATTGTTCCATAAGTCTTATCTTGACTCTTATATGAATGTTTCCGTTGCAGGAAACGATTCTCCATAGAAAGGAGGTGATCCAGCCGCACCTTCCGATACGGCTACCTTGTTACGACTTCACCCCAATCATCTACCCCACCTTCGGCGGCTGGCTCCCTTGCGGGTTACCCCACCGACTTCGGGTGTTGTAAACTCTCGTGGTGTGACGGGCGGTGTGTACAAGACCCGGGAACGTATTCACCGCGGCATGCTGATCCGCGATTACTAGCAATTCCGACTTCATGCAGGCGGGTTGCAGCCTGCAATCCGAACTGAGACCGGCTTTGGTGGGATTGGCTCCATCTCGCGATTTCGCAGCCCGTTGTACCGGCCATTGTAGTACGTGTGTAGCCCAGGTCATAAGGGGCATGATGATTTGACGTCATCCCCACCTTCCTCCGGTTTGTCACCGGCAGTCTGTTTAGAGTGCCCACCATAATGTGCTGGCAACTAAGCATAAGGGTTGCGCTCGTTGCGGGACTTAACCCAACATCTCACGACACGAGCTGACGACAACCATGCACCACCTGTCTCCTCTGTCCCGAAGGCCGCCACTATCTCTAGTGGATTCAGAGGGATGTCAAGACCTGGTAAGGTTCTTCGCGTTGCTTCGAATTAAACCACATACTCCACTGCTTGTGCGGGTCCCCGTCAATTCCTTTGAGTTTCAGTCTTGCGACCGTACTCCCCAGGCGGAGTGCTTAATGTGTTAACTTCGGCACCAAGGGTATCGAAACCCCTAACACCTAGCACTCATCGTTTACGGCGTGGACTACCAGGGTATCTAATCCTGTTTGCTCCCCACGCTTTCGCGCCTCAGCGTCAGTTACAGCCCAGAGAGTCGCCTTCGCCACTGGTGTTCCTCCACATATCTACGCATTTCACCGCTACACGTGGAATTCCACTCTCCTCTTCTGTACTCAAGTCACCCAGTTTCCAGTGCGACCCGGGGTTGAGCCCCGGGATTAAACACCAGACTTAAATGACCGCCTGCGCGCGCTTTACGCCCAATAATTCCGGACAACGCTTGCCCCCTACGTATTACCGCGGCTGCTGGCACGTAGTTAGCCGGGGCTTTCTTCTCAGGTACCGTCACTCCAGGAGCAGTTACTCTCCTGAATCTTCTTCCCTGGCAACAGAGCTTTACGATCCGAAAACCTTCATCACTCACGCGGCGTTGCTCCGTCAGACTTTCGTCCATTGCGGAAGATTCCCTACTGCTGCCTCCCGTAGGAGTCTGGGCCGTGTCTCAGTCCCAGTGTGGCCGTTCACCCTCTCAGGTCGGCTACGCATCGTCGCCTTGGTGAGCCGTTACCTCACCAACAAGCTAATGCGCCGCAGGTCCATCTGTAAGTGACAGATTGCTCCGCCTTTCAACATCTCCTCAGGAGAGAAAATGTATTATCCGGTATTAGCTACCGTTTCCGGTAGTTATCCCAGTCTCACAGGCAGGTTACCTACGTGTTACTCACCCGTCCGCCGCTGAGTATTAGGAGTGCAAGCACTCCATCAACTCCGCTCGACTTGCATGTATTAGGCACGCCGCCAGCGTTCGTCCTGAGCCAGGATCAAACTCTCCAATAGAGATGAATGTCAAATCAACTTTGCAGCGATCTCACATCCATCGAATGAAAAGAGCGATATGCTCATTTTGAAACAAACTGGCGAGAATTTGCATTCTCTACCAAATGATTTCTCATTTGTTTTGATTTCACTTTCGTGAAATCTTTACTCACTCGTTGTTCAGTTTTCAAAGATCAATTTCTCTTTCGTCATCACCAGTTGTTCTCGGCGACAACTACTATATCTTATCATGTCCAACTCAGTAATGCAAGCTTTATT
Source organism: Paenibacillus sp. IHBB 10380 (assembly GCF_000949425.1). NCBI lineage: Bacteria > Bacillati > Bacillota > Bacilli > Caryophanales > Paenibacillaceae > Paenibacillus > Paenibacillus sp. IHBB 10380. Next base: position 4,876,514 of record NZ_CP010976.1, on the reverse strand, counting down.
TTCAATGTCATTTTCATGTGATTGTTAAGCTTTCTGATTCGTTTTGACCGACGTTTAATGGCCGGATAAATAATATATCACGTCTGTCATATGAATGCAATATTTTTTATATTTTTTTCAACATATATTAAAAAGCGACCTTACCTTCTTCATACTGAAAGCAAGACCGCTTATATTTGAATATATATGCTGAGCTATGTGTGCCCTGTATAAGCTAGCCATTCCTTTAATCATTTCTACTATTTAATTATTTCTACTATGTAAAGATGGCGTTGTTGCTCCAAATTTATAATATTATTACTAACAGAGACCATAGGACGCGTAGGTTGATTATGATTTGAGAAGACAATCTCCCCTATTTGATCGTTACTCAACCTAACCATCACACCATTATTGAACTCCGTCACTTTTTTTATAAATATCTGTACTAATTTAGGATCTAATTTACCGAAGGATTCCGAGTAGATTTGTTCTAGAACCAAATATGGAGATTGTCCTTTTCGGTATGCCTTATTTAGCGTCATAGCATGAAATATATCCACTACTCCAACGATTTTGGAATACAAATGAATCATATTACTTTGAACACGTAATGGATATCCTGTACCATCGACTTTTTCATGATGTTGCAATGCTGCTAAACGTACGCCTTCATTAATAGCAGTAACATTCTTTAGTAACTGATACCCGTATTTTGTATGCTGCTGCATTTCTTCAATCTCACTAGTCGTTAAAGAGTCTGGCTTATGCAATATGGTTGGATCAACCTTAACATTTCCGATATCATGAAAAAGACCCGCGAATGCCGACTGCATCCAATCCTTTGGTGGAAGACCGCTCCACTGAGCGAGCTTGTAAGAAGACAACGCACACAGAACAGCATTATGATACATATAATCGTAGTCATTTAATAGACGAGGTGAAAAAGAGATCACACTATAATCTTTTATATAATGAATCACTCGTTCTAGCTGATTACGAATTTCATATATAGGAATTCCTGCCGCTAAAACAGAAGGATAAGCATTCTTAATCAAATGGACCAACTTATCATATTCTTCCTCAAAAGAAGATGAACTATTCGATGATGACTGATTTTGAACAAATGAATCGGAAGAGTTGCCTATAGATTTTTCTATTGTGGCTACTTTTGTATGATTTGAAACCTTTTCCTTCGTTTGAACACTTTTTTCTCTCAATTGCCCTATCTCTACATACTCTACGAGAAACGCTTTCAGAATATCTAAGTCACGTGAAAGTAGTACCTTATCTTTATGAAAGAGGAGACCTCCCAATGGGGTATATACACTTTTGACCAATTTGACACCGGGTTTTAAATCAACAATGGATACGCTAGTCATAGATTAATATACATCTCCATTTCATTTGTTCAAAGTTAATAACCGTATGCAGCAATCAAAATCATTATATTATTAATCTTATAGCTCTACAATCTATATTAGAAATTAAAACCAATCATACTCTATCCGCTCTAAGAAAAATGACCCCGGAATACATTCCGAGGTCGTTTATAGGTGCACTTAGGCTATATTTCACTTAATAAATTGTCCATTTAATAACCCAGAGTTAAAGATTCGGTAGCCATCTTTTCCGAATGATAATGCTCTTCGAAACTTAAAATCTATTCTTCTTCTAGCGTTTCATCAGAGACGTCTAGAGAAGGTTCATCACCATCGGAAGAGCTCGTCTCCGAAGACTCTATGTCCTCTCCAACTGAACCAGCATTCAAGCCTGACTCATTAAAGTCCTCTTCTCCTTCAGGAAAATCTTCTGTTTCTTCTGTTTTATCAACACGACATACCGTAGCAACGGCATCGTCCTCGCGGGTATTAATTAATTTAACGCCTTGCGTGTAACGACCCATCGTGGAGATACCTTCCATGCTCGTACGGATCAAAGTACCACTTGTCGTAATAATCATTAAGTCTTCTTCATTTTTGACAACTTTTAATGCAATGACTGGACCATTCTTGTCCGTTACATTAATCGTTTTGATTCCTTTACCACCACGGCTCTGGGATCGATAGTCACTAACCGGTGTACGTTTACCATAACCTTTAGAAGTAACGATGAGGATATCTAGGTCCTTATCTACCACATCCATGCCAATCACTTCATCTTCACCAGACAATCGGATACCCTTAACTCCTGTTGCACTACGCCCCATGGATCGAACATCACCTTCTGAGAATCTAATAGACATGCCCTGAGCAGTACCCATGATGACTTCTTGCTCTCCATCCGTAAGCTTCACTCCGATTAGTGCATCATCATCACGAAGGTTAATGGCGATAAGCCCACCCTTACGAATGTTGATGTAATCCTCTAATGGAGTTTTCTTCACGACCCCTTGACGCGTAGCAAAGAATAAGTAATCTTCACCATCAAATTTCTGCACTGGAATAACTGCATTGACAGTCTCCCCTTGCTCAATTTGAATTAAGTTGATAATCGCTGTACCCCGTGCTGTTCGACTCAACTCAGGAATCTCATATGCCTTAAGACGATACACTTTACCTCTATCCGTAAAGAATAACAAGTAATGATGTGAATTCGTCACAAAAAGATGCTCTACAAAATCCAGATCTTTAGTATCCATACCCATAACTCCACGCCCACCACGCTTTTGACTACGATATGTGTTAGCAGGAAGACGTTTAATGTAACCAGTATGACTAATTGTAATGATTACTTCTTCTTGTGGAATGAGATCCTCATCATGAATACTTTCTTCCCCAATGGTAATCTCAGTACGACGTTCATCAGCGAAACGTTCTTTAATTTCATTTAATTCTTCGCTAATAATTTGTAATATAAGCGATTCATCAGCTAAAATTTCACGGAATTCACTAATTTTCTTCAATAACTCTTGGTACTCATTCTCGATCTTATCGCGTTCTAGTCCTGTCAGACGTTGCAAACGCATCTCTAGAATGGCCTGAGCTTGCTCAATACTTAGATCAAATGTACTGATTAACCCTTCACGAGCAATATCAGTCGTCTGTGAACTACGAATTAGTGCGATAACTGCATCTAAATGATCCATAGCTATGCGCAAACCTTCTAGAATATGTGCACGCGCTTCTGCTTTTCTTAGCTCAAATTCAGTACGACGACGTATTACAACCTTTTGGTGATCCAGATAGTGATACAGTACGTCATATAGACTTAGTGTTTTGGGTTCATTATTAACGATGGCCAACATATTGATACCAAACGTTGTCTGCATCGAGGTATGTTTGTATAGATTGTTCAGGATTACATTAGGGTTCACATCACGACGAAGTTCAATAACGACACGCATACCATTGCGGTCAGATTCATCTCGTAGATCCGTAATTCCATCCAATTTCTTCTCACGAACAAGCTCAGCGATTTTCTCCACTAACCGTGCTTTGTTCACCTGATATGGGAGTTCATAGACAACGATACGCGCTTTGTTGTTATTCTCCTCAATATTAGCCTTCGCACGCATCGTTACAGAACCACGACCTGTTTGATAAGCCTGACGTATCCCCTGACGACCAAGTATATAACCTGAGGTTGGGAAATCGGGGCCTTTAATGTATTCCATTAAATCGAGTGAATCAAGTTCTGGATTCTTAATCAGAGCTTGGACACCATCAATCACTTCACCTAAATTATGTGGAGGAATATTAGTAGCCATACCAACAGCTATACCCGACACCCCATTAACCAAAAGGTTAGGATAACGAGCAGGCAATACGATAGGTTCCTGTTCTTCTCCATCGTAGTTAGCTGTGAAATCAATGGTTTCCTTGTTAATATCACGTAGCATCTCCATAGCGATCTTGGATAGCCGTGCTTCTGTATAACGCATCGCAGCTGCCATGTCGCCATCTACAGAACCGAAGTTACCATGACCGTCTACTAGCATATAGCGAAGCGAGAAGTCTTGTGCCATCCGAACCATCGTTTCATACACGGCACTATCTCCATGTGGATGATACTTACCGATAACTTCGCCGACAATTCTTGCTGATTTCTTAAAAGGCTTATCTGGGGTCATCCCTAGTTCTGACATCGCATATAAAATACGTCTGTGTACAGGTTTTAACCCATCCCTTACATCAGGCAAGGCACGGCTTACAATAATACTCATTGCATAGTCCATAAATGACTCGCGCATCTCAACGCCAATATCCCGATCCTTAATTTGCGAGTTAATTTCTTCCGCCATACTGGACCTCCTCCAATTTCCTATCAACCTTAAATAAACTCTATAAGCAAATAGAAACGGTTCCTCCATCTAGGAGTCCGGAATCCGCTTCATAACCTATCACGCTATAAAAAATCAGTAATCTTTATTATATTACTTTCTCAAAAGGAGCACAATTAAACGTTAAAGCTCTTAAAGGGGGAAATATGCCTAATTTTATAGACGTATTAGGGATATGCCCTGCCTTGATTAGATACCAAAACATACATTGTTAGGGAAATACCCTATCTCATAGTATACCATTGTTTCATTACATTGTCTTAAGTTTTACACCCTTTAACATATCTAAATCGTCTGTATTAACTATTCTAAAAATGTAATTTTGAAAGGATGAATCTTCTTGGCAATTCAGCGTGTCTCAAGTAAATGGGAAAAGACCAAAGTGCTTCTCCAAAATGAAGAGATATCCGCCTATATTCCGCTCACTTATAAATACAATTGGGATGCTTTGGACAGCATGTTGAAAGTATACCCCATGGTATATATCAAACCTGATCAAGGGACCTATGGAAATGGCGTTATGCGTATTGAACAATTACCAGATCAAGATCATGTGCCAAGTGAAGAAATCCCAATAAAATATAAATACTTACTTTATTATGATACGACCGTTGAGATCTTCCCTTCACTTGAACCACTTCATACTTATATTACTTCACATATACGTAAACACACGTATTTGATTCAGCAAGGTATCGTATCTTTGCAGTATAACAATCGCTCCTTCGATCTTCGCGTTCTCACCCAAAAAAGTCCTAATCATCGGTGGGCCTCAACAGGAATTCTTGGACGTGTGGCAGCTCCTAATAAAGTAGTAACGAACCATCACAATGGTGGAAGTGTTTATATGATGGATATCTTGTTATCTAATTACATGAATCGAATGGAGGTATTCAAATTTGAGCGATCACTTCATAGTCTTGGAACGGAAGTTGCCGTTCAACTTGAAAAGAAATACCCTGGTATCAAGGAACTTGGGTTGGATGTTGCTATAGATTCTGATCTAAAACCATGGATTCTTGAAGTAAATACTCTTCCGGCTCTAATTCCATTCAAAAAGTTTATACCTGATAAACATGTGTATAAACGAATACATCGTTATGCCGTATCCTACGGCAGATATTCTTCCAAGAAAAGAAGCATTTAAACAAGCTTAATCTGTTATATAAGGATAAACGGCTTCGTGGTCCTAAAAGGACATCATTGGTTTACCGACGAAATAATCATGAAAGTTTATACCATCTAAATTTAAAAAAAAGAAGGTGCAGTCGCACCTTCTTCAGTATATTTGCAAAATTTATTTTAAATATCAAGATTTTTAACGGTTTTAGCATGCTCATTAATGAAATCACGTCGTGGTTCAACGTTATCACCCATCAATGTATCAAATATGCTATCTGCCATCATAGCGTCCTCAATCCGTACTTGAAGCATGGTGCGACTCTCTGGGTCCATCGTTGTTTCCCATAATTGTGATGCATTCATCTCACCAAGTCCTTTATAACGTTGAACGTTAAATTTAGCATTTGCACCAAACTCACTTATGATCTGATCACGTTCAGACTCGGTATTCGCATAACGAATGACTTTGTTACGTTCTACTTTAAACAACGGTGGCTGCGCGATATAGATATACCCTGCATCCACTAACTTACGCATATACCGATAGAAGAACGTCAGCATCAATGTACGAATATGCGCACCATCGACATCGGCATCTGTCATAATAATAACTTTATGGTAACGAGCTTTACTAAGATCGAAATCTTCAGCTACACCTGTTCCAAGCGCTGTAATCATATTACGAATTTCTGCGTTAGATAAGATACGGTCCAATCTAGCCTTCTCGACATTTAGAATTTTACCCCGAAGTGGGAGAATCGCTTGAAAATGTCGGTCACGACCTTGCTTAGCTGATCCGCCTGCTGAATCTCCTTCGACAATGTAAAGTTCACTTAACGATGCATCTTTCGAAGAACAGTCCGCTAATTTACCTGGCAAGGCACTGACTTCTAGTGCACTCTTACGTCGTGTTAGCTCTCGGGCTTTGCGTGCAGCTTCACGTGCTCTTGCAGCCTGTAGGCCTTTTTCTAATATGCGACGGGATACAGCAGGATTTTCTTGTAAAAATTCTTGGAGCTTCTCTGAGAATAGTGACTCTACAATCCCACGTACTTCACTGTTACCCAATTTCGTCTTTGTTTGACCCTCAAATTGAGGTTCTGGAATTTTGACCGATATAATCGCTGTTAGTCCTTCACGAACATCATCACCTGAAAGGTTGGAAGTACCCTCTTTAATCAAACCTGATTTACGAGCATAGTCATTAATGATTCGGGTCAAAGCACTCTTGAATCCAGATTCATGAGTTCCACCTTCATGCGTATTGATATTGTTCGCAAAAGAATAAATGTTCTCTGTGTAGCTATCATTATATTGTAAGGCGACTTCAACCTGTATCATATCCCGTGAGCCTTCTACGTAGATTGGATCTTCATGAAGTGCTTCTTTTTTCTCATTCAAAAATCTCACATACTCAATAATTCCGCCCTCATACATAAAACGATTCGAGACTCCGCTGCGCTCATCTGTAAGTGTTAGTGCAATACCTTTGTTTAAGAAGGCAATTTCACGAATACGAGTAAGAAGAGTTCCGTAGTCATATTCAACCGTCTCTGTGAAAATTTCTGGATCAGGATAGAAAGTAACTGTCGTTCCATGTTCTTCCGACTCCCCGATTACTTTCACATCATATTGAGGTACACCACGACGATATTCTTGCTGATAGACTTTGCCTTCAAGCTGAACGGTAACAAGAAGTTTTTCAGATAAAGCATTTACAACCGATACGCCCACACCATGTAGTCCACCCGATACTTTATACCCACTACCACCGAACTTACCACCTGCGTGAAGAACAGTCATAACGACTTCTAGAGCAGACTTTTGCATCTTCTCATGTTGCCCTACAGGGATACCACGGCCGTTATCGACAACAGTAATACTATTATCTTGATGAATCGTAACTTCGATATGGTCACATATACCGGCCATTGCCTCATCGATACTATTGTCAACTACTTCCCACACTAAATGATGCAAACCCTTAGCACTGGTGGATCCAATATACATCCCCGGCCGTTTACGGACGGCTTCTAGACCTTCCAATACCTGAATCTGACTCGCATCATATGTTGGTTGATTCATAGACATGCCTTCACCTACTTCTATAGATTCTACAACTACTACTAAGCATTGGCATAAAATATATTGACCCTTTTCTTAAGCGTGGCAGACGAAATCGGAGAGTAAAAGACCTTGTCTTTCGTTACTACGATAGATTTGGCCTCTTCCTCACCAATATTTACGATCGTTTTTTCCTGCCGTGCATGGCTTACGAATTTCTTAGATATTTTAGATGATTTCTCAATCGATATATCAAAAATAGCTACGAGCTCCGAGGATCGGATATTTTTTTCCCCGCCTAAATGTATATACATTCTGATCCTCCACTCATTTAAGAGCCCACCTGACCTGCATGCACATGGTAGATGTTAGCATTCTTTAGTTTATCCGCATTCAAACTCTCAATTCCAGTTGCGGTGATGAATGTTTGCACCTTACTTTGAAATGTTTCGATAAGCTGGGTTTGTCTGTAGGGGTCCAATTCCGATAGTACATCATCAAGTAAAAGTACGGGGTATTCCCCGATTTCTTCCTGTATCAGCTCGATCTCTGCCAATTTAAGCGATAGGGCTGTCGTTCGCTGCTGACCTTGAGACCCATACGTTTGCACTTCTTTACCGTTGATATAAAAAGTTAGATCATCCCGGTGAGGACCCGCAAGTGTCATGCCGCGCCGAACTTCCTGTTCTTTCAATTGTGTTAACTTTATCATAAATTGCTCGAATAAGACAGCTTCATCTTCCTCTGCCGCCTCTCCGAACGATGGAACATAGCGTAACTGCAGATCCTCGGTCCCATTCGTGATCCCATGATGTATGGACTCTGCCCATTTCTGGAGTTTTACTATGAATTGTTTCCTTTTTCTTATAATTTTAACACCATGCTCTACTAATTGTTCATTCCATATGTCTAATAACCCCTGCGACGAAGCCTCTTTACCCCACATTTGCTTCAAGAGGTTGTTACGTTGAATCAATATTTTTTGATATTGCTGCAGATGAAATAGGTAGCTAGGTTGGACCTGTCCAATCTCCATATCGAGAAAGCGACGGCGAATCCCAGGGGTGCCTTTAACAATTTCTAAATCTTCCGGTGCAAACATGACCACATTCAATGATCCAATAAATTCGCTAAGCTTGCGCTGCTCTAGACCGTTGATCTTGGCTTTCTTCCCTTGAGGAGACAACATCAAATCTAACGTGAGCGGTCCATACTTCTTCTCAACGGTGGCAGAAATATGAGCGCTTGTTTGCTCAAAAGCAATGAGCTCCCGATCCTTTGACGTTCGGTGGCTCTTCGTAAGTGCCAAGACAAAGATAGCTTCCAGCAAATTGGTCTTCCCTTGGGCATTGGAACCAATCAAAAGATTCACATCCCCAAAGGAATCCATCCGCAATTGTTCATAATTGCGATATTGCTGCAAGCTGATGTTTTTTACAAACACACTGAAGTCCTCCTCATCTTCCGCCGCTACTCATGTGCGGACTTTGAGGTATGGTGCACTATTCTGCAACAGCTACCTCAAACGAACCTTCACCCTCAACGTTAACAATATCCCCTGGATACAGTTTGCGACCACGACGTTCTTCGGGTTCACTATTCACAGAAATTGCACCCTCTTGCAAAAGTGCTTTGGCCATTCCGCCTGTGGATACACAATTCGCTAATTTCAAAAATTGATCAAGCTTAATATATTCAGTGTGGATAACTACTTTATTCATGGATATATGTTCCCTTCTCTTTCAACATAATTTACGTTTAGTTATTGGTTCTGTATGGCAATATAACGTATAAACTTTGGCTATCATCCATTGGTTTAAGAACAATTGGGCTCATAATCCCCGTAAAGGCGATCATTAACTGTTCACTTTCCACGACTTTTAGCACATCAAGCATATATTTGGAGTTAAAAGAGATTCGTAATGGATCACCTTTAAAGTCTATCACATCTAGTTCTTCTCGTACTTTACCCAGTTCGGAGGAACTTGAAGATATTTCAATCCCACCTTGCTCTAAGGTCTGCAAACGCACAATATTGGTTTTTTCTTCTCTAGACAGCAAATAAGCCCGATCTATCGATTCACTTAATTTTTTTGTATCGACAACTAGTTCTGTTTTGTAAGTTGTTGGAATAATCCTAGAAGTATCAGGATAAACGCCTTCAAGTATACGCGAATAGAAAAGGACACGATCTATTTTGAACAATACTTGGTTATCAGATACTAGAATTTCTACAAGTGTATTTTGATCAGGCACAATTTTACTAAGTTCACTTAGTGTTTTACCTGAGATGACAACATTGTTAAATCGAACATCTCCCGATTCTAACAATGCTGAACGTGTAGCCAGTCTGTGACGATCCGTTGCGGTAAATTTTAATTCGTTATCTTCTAAGTTCCACAGAATACCTGTCAAAATAGGTGTTGTTTCATGAGTGGAAATAGAAAATCCCGTTTGTTTAATCATATTTTTAAGGAGATCACCAGGAATTGATATGGTTTGGTTTTCTTCAATGGATGGAAGTATCGGAAATTCTTCTGGATCGAGGCCTACGATTTGAATTTCAGTAGCTCCTGAAGAAATAAAGGTTTGGAAATTGTCTTTGACCTCCATATTAATTTCCTGCGAAGGTAGCTTCTTGATAATTTCACCGAAGAATTTAGCAGGGAGTACGACACTGCCGGTTTGATCAATTTGAACAATCGTCTGATTATCATCTTCAATCGGAATAAATGATTGAATTGAAATATCCGTATCACTTGCTGTAAGTGTTACCCCTTGATGATTCACATCGAGTTTGATACCGGTCAGAATCGGAATGGTGGTTCGACTAGAAATCGCCTTATATACCTGCTGAACCGAATCGTTTAAATAATTTTTAAGAATGCTGATCTTCATAGTTTCACTCCTAGCGAGATTTCGGCTGTTTTGAGTTTAGGAAATGTTCCTTGTTCAGCCTCTTAATAGATGATGTATCTTTATATATTTTGTTAGTAATAGCAGTAGGGGCACTGAATATGTGGATAACTCTAAAAAACGGAATAAAATTAAGCCTATCCACATGTGTATAGATTGTGCATAGGCTTTGAACTTGTTCAGGTCGGATTTTTGATTTTTTCTGTAAGATTATTGACCACTTTAAACAAATCTTGGTCGACCTTTAATGCTTGTGTGATTTTGTCGTGAGCATGGATGACGGTTGTATGATCTCGCCCTCCGAATGCTTCACCAATTTTGGGCAGAGAGAAGTCCGTTAACTCTCGAGAGAGATACATGGCAATCTGTCTTGGAAAGGCGACGGCTTTGGTACGTTTGCGAGCTTTGAAATCTTCCATTCGCAAATTATAGTATTCTCCAACCCGCTGCTGGATATCCTGAATGCTGATCATTCTAGGTCGGCTAGAAGGAATGATATCCTTTAACGCTTCTGCAGCTAAATGAGTAGTTACATCTTGATTGGTTAGTGATGAATAAGCTACAACACGGATTAAGGCACCTTCTAGTTCACGGATGTTAGTGTCAATCTGGCCGGCGATATACATCATGGTTTCATTTGGAATATCAAGATTCTCCGCTTTCGCTTTCTTACGTAGAATTGCAGTCCGTGTCTCTAGATCCGGGGGTTGAATATCTGTAATTAGACCCCATTCAAAACGAGATCTTAGACGTTCCTCCAGCGTTGGAATTTCTTTTGGTGGTCTGTCGCTAGAAATAATAATCTGCTTACGTTCCTCATGCAGTGCATTGAATGTATGGAAAAACTCTTCCTGTGTGGATTCTTTCCCCGCGATAAATTGAATGTCATCCACGAGCAATATATCCACACTACGATATTTGTTACGAAAATTTTCAGTCCGGTTGTCACGAATGGAATTAATAAACTCATTCGTAAATTTCTCGGACGATAAGTATACGACTTTGCTATTCGGATTATGCTCTAGGATGTAGTGACCAATAGCATGCATTAAATGTGTCTTCCCGAGTCCTACGCCTCCATAAAGGAATAAAGGATTATACGCCTTTGCTGGAGCTTCTGCAACAGCTAGAGATGCAGCATGTGCAAAACGGTTTCCGGATCCAATGACGAATGTATCGAAAGTGTACTTAGGATTAAGCATGTGTGTTAGTGATTCTTCTTGAAGAACTTGAGGCTGCGGTGTAACTTGCTGCGGAGCCGGATATTCAGGCTTCGCTTCCTCAATAACGAATTTGACGTCTAATTGCTTACCCATGACTTCAAATAAAGTTGAGCTTACCATTTTGGTATAACGGCTCTCAAGCCATTCGACTGCAAAAGTCGTGGGAGCAGAGATCACAATAAAATGATCATTAATCTGCGTCGCTTTAGTTGCTTTAAACCAAGTATCGAAGCTGGGCTTACTAAGCTTGGTTTGAATAATAGAAAGAATTTCTTGCCATAATTCAGAAGTATGGCTGTCCACAGATTGTCACTCCTTTAAATCTCCCAATTGCGGCTAGAGCCATGAGTCAAATTGTCGAAAAACGATGAATAGTGTAAAACTATCCCCAAAACCCCGAAGGTGTGAACATAAAAAAATGGATAAATTGAAATTGTTCACAAGTTTATCCACAGCTTGTTGATAATTTATTGATTTAAATAACATATGCACAACCAAAAGTATTACTATCATAGCAAAAGAAGCGTTAGTTTTCAATGAAAGTCGCCATTTTATCCACAAATTCAATAACTTGTGTATAAAGTTTATTAACACCACAAGATATTGTTTATATTTTGTTAAAATTTCGACATCATCTGTAAAATCACCAAAAAAGTTATTCACAGCTTGTACCATGAAAAATCAAAAACGCGCACAATTGTGAACAGGTGGATAACTTTCAACATTTCATTATTAATTAGGCGAGTCTGTGGAGAACTTTTGAAAGTTGCTGAAGCGTGTTGATAACTTTTTAAAAAAGAGGGTGATATCATGGACATTGACTTTTGATGTTATTCATGGTTAAATGTATAAAGGCATTTTCTGTGTTGATGAAAATGGTTTATCTATATGCAGTATTACCTGTAAGGGGGTGCAATTCATGAGACCGACTTTCAGACCGAATGTGAGTAAACGCGCTAAGGTTCATGGTTTCCGTAAAAGAATGAGCACGAAAAACGGCCGTAAAGTATTGGCTGCTCGTCGCTTAAAAGGCAGAAAAATATTGAGTGCGTAAAATGAGCGTGCATGAAGACCACTGCGGTGGTCTTTTTTTCTTTATAAAGGATGAGAAAGAGGTATTGGGATGGAATAAGTTTATGAGTTCTGGATCATGCCTATAATATATTGAAGAGTAATAATAAATATGAAGTGAAATTGGGAGAGATACGTGCAAAAAAGCTTACGTTTACGAAACCGCGCTGATTTCAGTCGTGTATATCGTCATGGAAAGTCATTCGCTAATCATCAATTCGTCGTATATTGGTTCCGCAAAAAAGAGGTAGAGCAATTCCGTGTAGGAATTTCGGTTAGTAAGAAGGTTGGTAACGCGGTTGTTCGCAATCGAATGAGAAGGCTAGTTAAAGAAATTGTTCGCCATCATGAAGCTGATTTAATTCAGCACGTTGATCTTGTATTTATTGTACGCAAAGGTGCCCTAAATATGCCGTATAAAGAATTGGAACGAAGTATATTGCATGTGTTGCGAAAAGCGTCACTTTTGAGCTCTTCAAGGCGCTGATGAAATGTTTCCTTGTCCCTGTGAATATGGTATGATTTACAATGAAATGGACGTGCTAAGAGAGGGGTTATAAATTGTCGCGATTTAAGACTAGCCGAGGTAGGAAATGGATCCTCCTCACCACTGTAATGATTCTTACTATGGTTGTATTATCAGGATGTGGAACGAGTGCAGCAGCTACCATGGTTACAGAGGATCTTAGGAACGGTGGTTTTTGGCAGAGAAATGTTGTTTATTGGTTCGCTAAAGCACTGGATACCTTCGCAGATTGGTTCGGCGGGGAATACGGACTAGCTGTATTAGTTATGGTTATTATTGTACGTACGCTTATTTTACCATTAACGATCAAGCAAGTAAGAAGTTCAAGAGCTATGCAGGCTATCCAGCCTGAATTAGTTAAGCTAAAAGAAAAATTTAAAGATAATCCTGAAAAACAACAACAAGAAACAATGAAGTTGTTTCAAGAGAATAAAGTCAATCCGATGGCTGGTTGTTTACCATTGATTGTTCAAATGCCTATCTTCATTGCTCTCTATAATTCTATCTATGGAAATTCAGCTATACGTGAGCATACTTTTTTATGGTTACAGCTTGGTGAACCAGACAAAACATTCATTTTGCCAATTCTAGCTGCGGTAACGACTTTCTTCCAGTCTAGAATGATGATGAAAATGAACCCTAGCCAACAACAAGGGGCTATGCAGTTCATGATGATGGTTTATCCCATTTTGATTTTCTTCATGTCGTATCAATTTCCGGCTGCATTGCCGTTGTACTGGTTCTACAGTAACTTGTATACATTAATTCAGAACTACTTCCTTTACCGTAATAAGGATGCGGTTGTTAATACAGCTGCTGTATCCGCTGCGGTTAATAGTAAAGGTAATAGTAAGGGCAATAAAGGGAACAACTCCGGCAAGAAGGGGGCCAAAAAGTCCAAATGAATAAAGTAACTGCTTCAGGAAAAACCGTTGAAGAAGCTGTAAAAAAAGGATTATCCCAGCTTGGGGTAAGTCAGGACCGTGTATCGGTCAATATACTTTGTCAGCCGTCAAAAGGATTCCTGGGACTCATTGGTGTCAAGGAAGCGAAGGTAGAACTATCCTTGCTTCCTGACGAGATACCAGTACCAGTAGCCGAGACGGTGAACTCTCTTCCGCAAGATATCGCTAGTATCCAAGAAGATGAAGAAGATCCTTACCGCGCAGCGGTTAACTTTATTCTAGATGTAGGTAAAAGTATGGGATTACAAGTGAAGGTTGATGTCTTGCACAATAAAGATGCCACCACACTTCATATTTATGGACCTGATCTAGGACTTATGATTGGCAGAAGAGGACAGACGCTAGACGCTCTTCAGTATTTAACGAATATCGTGGCCAATAAGGTGTCCAGTAATTATGTAAGGATTGTACTTGATGCTGAGAATTTTCGTGAACGTCGGAAGAAGACGTTAGAGGAGTTAGCTGATCGTTTGGCATTGCGAGTGATTCGTTCTCATAAAGAAGTTGTACTTGAGCCAATGTCATCGCAAGAACGTAAGGTCATTCATGCTAAGCTTCAGGATCATAGACAAGTTAAGACTTACAGTAAAGGGGAAGAACCGAACAGGCGTGTAGTTATTTCGTTAAAGTGAAGTAGAGTTATATAAATAGAATGAACTGTCATGAGAATTTCATTCTAGGTAGATGCAATGACTCCCTGATCATAGATAGGAGTCATTGCTTTTTTCTTATTATATAGAATGAAATAAAGACGAATTTGGCTAAGTGAAAGATGTATATCCATAGGTGTTGGAATATGTCTGTGTGTTCTTCTTTAGTCATAACTATATATTACGATTATAAAGGAGAGAAGCATGTTGATTAGTGATTCCATTGCTGCAATTGCTACAGCTGTTGGGGAAGCCGGTATTGCTGTTATTCGTGTGAGCGGACCTGATTCCATATTAGAAGTAGAGCCTATATTTAAAAGCCGTATTAAACTTTCTGAAGCTGAATCACATACTGTTCATTATGGGCATATCATAGATCCTCGGAATGGAGAGGAAATTGAAGAGGTTCTAGTAACTGTTTTTAGAGCACCTCGATCGTTTACTACAGAGAACGTTGTGGAGATCAGTAGTCATGGCGGGGTTATCTCTGTTACTAGAGTCATGAACCTCTTGCTACAACAGCAGATTCGATTGGCTGAGCCAGGAGAGTTCACTAAGAGAGCCTATCTGAATGGTCGAATTGATCTGTCACAAGCTGAAGCTGTAATCGATCTTATCCGATCTAAATCTGATCGAGCATTTAGTGTGGCTTTGAAGCAGGTGAAAGGTAATCTTTCAAGCGAAATTAAAGCACAACGACATATATTAGTGGAGACAATGGCGCATATTGAGGTTAATATTGATTATCCTGAGCATGATGTAGAATCTCTAACATCTAATTTAATTAAGGATAAATGTACCGAAGTGATGGAGCAGATTACGAAGCTCTTAAAAACATCTGAAGAAGGTAAAATTCTACGAGAAGGAATTACCACAGCTATTGTGGGTCGTCCTAACGTTGGTAAATCTTCATTAATGAATACATTGGCTCATGATGATAATAAAGCAATTGTAACTGATGTTCCAGGAACAACAAGAGATGTTATTGAAGAATTTATAACGATAAACAATATTCCGTTGAAATTATTAGACACCGCAGGTATACGTGAAACCCTTGATATTGTTGAAAAAATCGGTGTGGAACGCTCTAGGGATGCCGTTAATGAAGCAGACCTTATCCTACTTGTGTTAGACGCTAGTCAACCACTGCATACGGATGAATTGGTATTAATGGAACAAATCCGTGGTAGACAAGTCATCGTTATTATGAATAAAATGGACTTACCGTCCATGATAGATATAGATGTAATCAAACGCTACTTTGATCCCGAGAGCATAGTCTCCATGTCTGTGAAGGCACAGGAAGGTATTGATTCATTAGAAGAGTCGATATCGAAGTTGTTTTTTAGTGGTCAATTGGAATCTAATGATTTAACCTATGTAAGTAATGTAAGGCATATCGCTTTACTGAATAAAGCTAAGCAATCTTTACAGGATGCTTATGATGCAGCAGAGATGCTTGTTCCCATTGATATGATTCAAATTGATGTTAGATTAGCTTGGGAACAGCTTGGAGAAATTATTGGTGATACTGCTGGTGATTCCTTGTTAGATCAGATCTTTTCCCAATTTTGTCTAGGTAAATAAGCTTTAAGGATGATCTAAAGCTTCTATATATATGTGTGTAAAAGAAAGACATGTAACTTAATTTAAAAGGAGGTAGTAACCATGAGTTATGTAGGGGGCAATTATGATGTCATCGTGATTGGTGCAGGCCATGCTGGCTGTGAATCTGCCTTAGCCGCGGCACGTATGGGTTGTTCGACACTAATGATTACAATTAATTTGGATATGGTGGCGTTTATGCCTTGTAATCCTTCTATAGGTGGACCTGCCAAAGGTCATGTGGTACGTGAGATTGATGCACTTGGTGGTGAGATGGGACGGAATATCGATAAAACCTTTATTCAAATGCGGATGCTGAATACAGGCAAAGGTCCAGCTGTACACGCATTACGTGCACAAGCAGACAAATTCTCATATCAACATACGATGAAAGAAACGATGGAGAAAGAACCGAATTTAACGTTACGCCAAGGCATGGTTGAACAATTAGTTGTTGAGGATGGCCAATGTGTAGGTGTGATTACAAAAACGGGAGCAGAGTATCGTGCAAAGTCCGTTGTTTTAACGACAGGTACTTATTTACGGGGGAAAGTGATCATGGGTGAGTTGGCTTATGAGAGTGGTCCAAATAATCAACAACCCTCTATTAAATTGGCAGAAAACTTGCGTGAGCATGGTTTTGATCTCGTTCGTTTCAAGACGGGTACTCCACCACGAGTACACAAAGATACTATTGATTTCGCTAAGACTGAAATTCAACCTGGAGATGATAAGCCTAAATTTTTCTCGTTCGAAACGGATTCATCTACCAATGAACAACTTCCTTGTTGGTTAACGTATACTTCGTTAGATACTCACACAATCATTAGCAATAATCTACATCGAGCACCTATGTATTCTGGCATGATTGAAGGTACAGGACCCCGGTATTGTCCTTCTATTGAAGATAAAATTGTACGGTTTAGCGATAAACCGAAGCATCAAATTTTCTTGGAGCCAGAGGGCAAGAATACTTCGGAATATTATGTACAGGGATTGTCAACAAGTATGCCAGAGGATGTACAGTTAGCCATGTTGAGATCTATTCCTGGATTGGAAAAGGTTGAAATGATGCGTAATGGTTATGCTATTGAGTATGACGCAATGGTGCCTACACAATTATGGCCTTCCTTGGAAACGAAGAAAATGCCAGGATTGTTTACAGCGGGCCAAATTAACGGTACTTCGGGTTATGAGGAAGCTGCAGGTCAAGGAGTTATAGCAGGGATTAATGCTGCCCGTAAAGTACAGGGGAAAGAACCTGTCATTCTGGACCGTTCACAAGGTTATATTGGCGTGCTGATTGATGATCTTGTAACCAAGGGCACGAATGAACCTTATCGATTATTAACATCACGAGCTGAATATCGTTTGTTACTCCGTCATGACAATGCAGATTTACGGTTAACACCGATTGGACATGAGATTGGTCTCATTACAGATGAAAGATATGCAAGATTCTTAAGTAAAAAAGAAAAGGTTGAGCTCGAAGTGGAACGACTGGACAAGGCTAAGGTAGGCCCAAGTGTCGTGAATGAGGTTATTGCATCTGCCGATTCGACTGCCATTCAAGATGGAACTACGCTGTTAGTCCTTCTGCGTCGCCCAGAACTTAACTATAGTCATATTGAGCAAATTTCACCTTCGCCTTATGAATTAACGGATGAGATGAAGGAACAAGTTGAAATTCAGATTAAATATGCAGGGTATATTGAGAAGCAACTACTCCATGTAGGTAAACTTAAGAAGATGGAGAAGAAAAAAATGCCGGAAACGATTGATTATTCCGATATTCATGGTTTGGCAATTGAAGCTCGTCAAAAACTTACAACGATACGTCCTATTTCAATTGGTCAAGCATCGCGGATCTCAGGCGTTACACCAGCTGATATTTCTATTCTACTCGTATACTTGGAGCATTATAACCGAGTCACTGCGGCGAAAGGTTAATTATGGACTCTATACAGCAAGCATTCACAAGTCGTTTACAAGAGCGTGGAATTACTCTAAGTGAATTCCAATTAGAACAATTCGAAGCCTATTTCAAAGAGTTAGTAAGTTGGAATGAGAAGATGAATTTAACAGGCATTACAGAACGTGAACAAGTATATACCAAGCATTTCTACGACTCAGTATCTCTTGCCTTTTTTATGGATATGAGTAAGGTGAAGCGGTTAGCTGACATTGGTTCTGGAGCAGGATTTCCGGGAATTCCACTAAAAATATGTTTCCCTGATCTTCAACTGACCATTATAGATTCTCTCAATAAAAGAATTACATTCTTACAAAATATTGTGGATCAGCTGAAGCTTACAAATGTTAAGTTAATTCACGGTAGGGCAGAGCAATGTGGACACCAGAGAGAGCATAGAGATCAGTATGATCTTGTCACGGCTCGTGCCGTTGCTAAACTAGGTATGCTGAATGAATTCTGTCTACCATTTGTTAAAGTGGGTGGAACCTTTGCTGCTATGAAGGGTAGTGATCCTTCTGTTGAAATACAGGAAGCAACTCGTAGTCTAAAGGAATTAAGAAGCGTGCTTAACCGAGTCGAGAAGTTTACACTTCCAATAGAAGATGCGGATCGGCATATCGTTCTTATTAATAAGACAGATATTACACCTTATAAATATCCACGTAATTCTGGAATTATTGCTAAGTCACCGCTTGCTTAAATAAGACATACAAGCCCTTAATGTTTCACGTGAAACATTGGAAATCTATTTAGATTTATCATAATATTTTAATGAAATGGTTTTATCTTTCGCACAATGAAAGATAAAACCATTTTTGATTAAAAGAGCAAAACTATACTCAAAAAAGGATGATAAGAGAATAGGATTATATGAAAAAAAGTGATAGAATAGGATACATAGGAACTTCTTTCTTTTTACAGAAGTAGATCGTACTTATATATGAGAAAGAATATAGAACGACAGTATTCTTATAGTGATTAGAAAGTACCGACGAGGCGTGGTAGGGAAGTTGAATGAATAAGAGAGAAGCTGAATGAAGACCATAGTTAGGTTAGTTTCATTTGAATGGCTAACTATTATGCTTAACTTTCGTGTGATCTATGTTCATTATCGCTATGTCCCGGTACTATTATGAAACTAGGTGGTAATATACGGAATGAAAGAACAATTTTCTAAATTATTTGGCTTAACTGAACGAGTCAACGGGGATGAAATAAAGCAAATTCCGGTAGAAGAAATCGTAAGTAGTCCCTATCAACCTCGTACTATTTTTGATGAAGATCGGATTGATGAATTATGTCAGACGATTAAAACTCACGGAGTTATCCAACCTATTGTTGTTCGTGTGCGTAATGCCAAGTATGAGATTATTGCTGGAGAGCGTCGTTGGCGTGCTGTTAGAAAGTTAGGGCTTGAGACGATCCCTGCTATTGTCCGTGATTTTAACGATTCACAAGCAGCATCGATTGCTTTAATTGAAAATCTACAACGAGAAGGTCTAACTTCTATTGAAGAAGCAGTGGCTTATCAGAAGCTAATTGACCTACATCAATTGACTCAAGAAAGTTTAGCTCAACGTCTTGGGAAGAGTCAATCAACGATTGCTAATAAGATCCGATTACTTCAATTACCAGAACCTATTAAATTAGCTCTTATGGAGCGTAAAGTAACAGAGAGACATGCACGTGCGCTGTTATCTCTTCCTTCTGAGGAACTACAGTTAAAGCTAATTGCAGAAGTTATTGCTAAAGAGTTAAATGTGAAGCAGACAGAAGCTAGAGTGGCTTTTTATAAGGAAGTATCCGTTAATAAGAAATCCAAAAGAATATCTTACTCCAAAGATGTACGACTTGCGTTAAATACAATAAGGCAGTCTATCGACATGGTATCTGGATCTGGGATGGCTATTAAGACAACTGAGAATGACCACGAAGATCACTACGAAATTGTTATAAAAATTCCGAAAAGATAAATGAGTGGTGGAAGTGAAATCGGCCCTTCAATTCGATATTTCTAATAGTGAAACATCGGGTGTAACCTCATAGGTTCATGTAAACCTTTGTAATCCGTTACTGTGCTGTATATTACATATCTCGCGACCTACACGAAGAGTCTTTCATATCATTTGAGGTGAAATTAGTGTCCAAAATTATTGCCATAGCCAATCAAAAGGGTGGAGTAGGGAAGACGACGACTTCAGTCAATCTAGGTGCAGGAATGGCCTCTTTAGGGAAGAGAGTACTTCTAGTGGATATTGATCCACAAGGAAATACAACGAGTGGTGTTGGTATTAATAAAGCAGATGTTGAGAATTGCATCTATGATGTCATTATTAATGAAGTTCATCCAAAGGACGCTATTGCTGAGACTCAAGTAGAAGGCCTTCATATCATACCTGCAACCATTCAGTTAGCCGGGGCTGAAATTGAACTTGTGCCTACGATTTCTCGTGAATTGCGTTTGAAAAAGGCCTTGAGTTTGGTTAAAAGCAAGTATGATTACATCATAATAGATTGTCCGCCTTCACTAGGAATTCTAACTATTAACTCATTAACGGCAGCTGACTCTGTTATTATTCCTATCCAATGCGAGTACTATGCTCTCGAAGGATTAAGCCAGCTACTAAATTCCGTGAGACTTGTTCAGAAGCATTTAAATACTTCTTTACAAATCGAAGGAGTATTGCTGACCATGTTTGATGCTCGTACAAATTTGGGCATTCAAGTCATTGAAGAGGTTAAAAAGTATTTCCAAGATAAAGTATATCGAACGGTAATTCCTAGAAATGTTCGCCTAAGCGAAGCTCCGTCACATGGTCAATCTATTATTACTTATGACCCACGCTCTAAAGGGGCGGAAGTGTATTTAGAGTTGGCAAAGGAAGTGATTTCATATGAGTAAGCGTTTGGGTAAGGGACTAGATGCATTAATTCCATCACTGTCTATTCATGATGATGATAAAATTGTAGAAATTCCTCTTAGTCAATTACGAGCAAACCCATATCAACCACGTAAAGAATTTAAAGAAGAAGCTATTCATGAACTAGCTGAATCTATTCGTCAACATGGTGTTATTCAGCCGATCATTGTGCGTAGCGTCATTAAAGGTTTTGAAATTATTGCTGGGGAACGTAGGTTCCGTGCTTCTCAATATTGTGGCAAGGCTACAATTCCAGCAGTAGTTCGGAATTTCAGTGACCAACAGGTTATGGAAATTGCCTTGATAGAGAACTTACAACGTGAGAATCTGAATGCGTTAGAGATCGCTGTTGCATATCAAGGGTTAATGGACCAATATGCGCTGACTCAAGAAGAGCTATCTCTAAAGGTAGGAAAATCAAGATCACATATTGCTAACTTCTTACGATTACTTGCATTACCGGAAGAAGTTAAGGATTATGTTTCACGTGGAACATTGTCCATGGGACACGCTAGAGCGATTGTTGGAATTAAGGATCATGACATGGTCAAACAATTAGCTAAGCAATGTGTAGTGAATGAGTGGAGCGTTAGGGAGTTGGAGGAGACGGTCAAACACTTGGATCGTAAACCTACTGAACCCAAAAAGGTATCTAGAAATAACGATCCTTATATTGATCATATAGAAGAGTCATTACGTGATCGCTTTAGAACAACAGTGAAAATTAAACATAATAAAGATAAGGGTAAAATAGAATTGAATTATTATAGCAAAGAAGATTTGGAACGCTTACTAGAGTTGTTACAATAGACTTGATTGTTCTACACAATATTGGGAATGGCGAAGGCATATCTGATTTGTTTCCCAAATGGGGAAAGGGGTATGTCTTTCCGTCTTCTAGGAGGACAGCTAATGAGCTCGGTGATTTATTTAGATCATGCGGCTACCTCTTGGCCAAAGCCGCCTACGGTAATGATGGCGATGCAGCAAGCGATGAATGAAGCGGCTGCAAATCCGGGGCGAGGAAGTCACTCGATGGCTGTGAAGGCAAGTCGCGTATTATTTGGAACAAGAATGGTACTGTCCAAATTGTTCCACGTGAAAAATGCGAATGATATTATTTTTACATCCAATACGACGATGGCATTGAACATGGCAATTAAGGGAGTGCTACAACCAGGTGATCATGTGATAGCTACAATGATAGAACACAACTCTGTACGTAGACCTTTAGAGTATTTGAAAAGGACACATGGTATAACCGTAGATTACGTTAAAGTCAACGGGAATGGCGAACTGGATATTGCCGACATGAAATTAGCTTTGAGTCATCCTACGAAGTTAGTTGTATGTAGCCATAGTTCTAACTTACTGGGAAGTATTCTCCCCATTGCTGAGATCGGTCGGTTGGCACATGAACAGGGTGCCCTTTTTCTAGTGGATGCTGCTCAAAGTGCGGGCGTGATCAACATCGATGTGAATGAGATGAATATTGATATGTTGGCCTTTCCTGGGCATAAGGGATTACTTGGTCCACAAGGTACAGGGGGATTATATATAGCTCCTCATGTAGATCTAGAACCAATGCTTCACGGAGGGACAGGTAGTCAATCAGAGGAAAAAGAACAGCCAACAGTTAGGCCTGATCGCTATGAAGCAGGTACGCCTAATACACCGGGAATTGCAGGTCTACGTGCTGGCGTAGATAAAGTTCTGGAACTTACGCCGTCGTCGATCTATGCCCATGAATGGGAACTTACGCAGCGGATGATTGATGGATTAAAGGGTCTTCCTAATATTGTGTTGTTAGGACCAGAGGTAAGAAAGCCTCGTTCAGGTATTGTTTCTTTTGTGATGAATAATGTTGATTCCTCAGAGATTGCTTTTAGGTTAGATCGTGAATATGGGATTGCAGTTAGAGCAGGGATGCATTGCACACCTCTAGCCCATTATGCTGTTCGTACAGAAAAAAGTGGGGCAGTGCGTGTAAGTGTTGGAGTAGATACAACCGAACATGAAGTGGATGCTTTAGTCAAAGCGATGAATCAGTTATATAGAACATGAAAAATGAATTAAAGAAGAAATGAACTAAAGAAAGTGGCCTGAATTAAAGTTTTACGCCCCAATTTCGATGCACTTAAAGAAAGAATAAGCGGGCTTGTCTTTAGTTCATACTATATACTCTCTTTAGTTCCTGTCTTATTTAGCTCAAGATTGAGGAAAAGGAATGAAGCATCCATGTCAGAACTGAATGAGATTATTACTGAGCAGCTAGCGTGGTTTATCGGAGGAATCGTAATTATTGTTTTGTTCTTGTTAGTTACGACAATGATTCAATTATCTAAATTGAGTAAAATGCGACGTCGCTATGATGCGATGATGTCGGGCAATGGTGTTGATAATCTGGAGTCGTTACTCATTGATTTGAAGGTGCAGCTGGACAGCATGGAAGATGAACAAATTTCGCAGCAGAAGACGTTAAAAGGATTGTCGACGCAGCTTCGTGCTGTGAAGGGTAATGTAGGCATCAAGAGATACAACGCCTTCGGAGAGAGAGGGAACGACCTCAGCTTCTCAATGGCCATTATTGACGATAATGCAGATGGAGTCGTGCTTACGTCCATTTATAATCGTGAGAACTCCTATATCTATTCTAAGCCGCTACAAGCAGGGGAATCGTCGATTTCTCTGTCAGAAGAGGAGAAAGAAGTCATTACTCTCGCAAGGCAAAAAAGTTAGCAGGCGATTTCCACTCTTTAATAGCTGAGTATAGACTCGTAGCGATGACATCAGACAGACGCATAACGAGACTTAGACGTGTGTTTTGTAATACGAAATATTCCATGAAGCCGCCGACATTAACGATACCAGTCAAATGGATATCGCCGATGGGCGGTAATTGTTTATTTACGCCAGCTCCCGGTCTAAGGGGACCTCCGGCAACCTGGATACAACCGACGCTTGCGGATTGACCTAGGCAAGCATCAATACCGATTACAAAGGGTTGGTCATATAATTCATAAATGGATGTAATGGTTTCCTCTAGATTGACTGCATGTACAGGCTCATCTAATGTCCCATAAATACGAAATAGGTGGCTCTTATAACGAGATAAGGAAGTGCCTACGAGTGGTCCCAGACTGTCTCCAGTTGAACGATCTGTACCTATGCATACAACAATGACGGGCTGTCCTTCTTTAGCCTGAGATAGATGGAATAATAACCTATGGACTACAGCAGAATGGATTTCAGGGTCGGTATGTGGTATTTTTAAGCAAGATGGTTGCTGTTGAGATAAGGGTTTGGAGAGAGGGCTCATATGATCTTCCTTTCATGTTTAGATAGTAGTAACTAGTATATGGATGAAAGGATATTTTTATACTATGGTCCCAGTGATTATATGGCTGATTTCTAATGTTTTGATTCATAGACCATAATGGATAAGAGGGGGTCCTGTGCTAATGGAGGCATGGATGCTGATCGCTTTCGATTCCACCCAGCAGGCGTTAAGAACAGAGATGTTACTGGAATATAGCGACATCGAAATCGACTTATTTCCTACACCTAAGGAGGTTACAGCCGGGTGTGCTCTATCAATTCTTTTTCCTGAAAACGAATTACCAACGGTGGTTAAGATCATTCAAGAAGAAAATGTGGAAATAAAAGGAATATTCATCAAAAACAACTTAGAGCAGTATGAGAACATCGAGATGTAAGGGGGAAGAAAAGTGCGAAATCAAGCGCTTGAAATACCTGGCACAGAGGATGCTGTAGAAGAGGTGATTGCTTTTAAGGATGCGGTATGGAATTGGCTAACGGATTCTCAAATGTGGATGGATGTTCTGTATGCTGGGATTAGAATTATCATTATTTTTTTACTTACACGTCTAATCATAAGAATTGTCTATAAAGTGATTGATCGCTCTCTGACACGACAAGGAAATAGTCGTCTTAACTTGAATCCGCGGAGGTTCGTGACCGTTGGAGAATTATTGAAGAATGTGACCTCATTTGTATGTAATTTCGTAATGGTTCTAATCGTATTAGGTGAATTTAACTTTGAAATTGCGCCGCTGCTTGCTAGTGCCGGGGTCCTTGGTTTGGCTATAGGTTTCGGAGCCCAAAGTTTAGTGAAAGATATTATTACAGGATTCTTTATTATATTAGAAGATCAATTTGCTGTAGGTGATGTGATTCAGACAGGCACCTTCAAAGGAACTGTTGAGATGATTGGAATCCGTACCACTCGAATTGTTAGTCATACAGGGGAGCTCTTTATACTACCTAATGGCTCCATTAGCACGGTAACCAACTATTCAGTATCAAATGCTCTGGCAGTTGTAGATCTTCCTATAAAGAATGAACGAACTTTGGAAGATACATTGCAACTAATGAAGAAGGTATTAGTAAATATTCAGGAAAAGAATACGAATATGATCTCGGCTCCTAATGTTCTTGGAATACAGTCACTAAGCACGAGTGAGTATGTCATTCGAATTGTGGCTGAATGTCTTCCAAATACTAAGGGAGAGGTAGAGAGCCAAATTCAGATGGGCGTCAAACAAGCTCTAGAACACGAAGAGGCTCGTATACAGGCAGAGAGGGATAAGGTGCAGGCTTAAGAGACGGAAGCAGCAGCTGCAGGCATATAGGAGGGAAAAACTGGAATGGAACGTAAAATTTTTCAGTTAGGCGATATTGTACAGATGAAGAAGCAGCACCCGTGTGGCAGTAACGAGATGGAGATCATTCGTATGGGGATGGATATTCGAATCAAATGTGTAGGATGTCAGCACAGTGTACTTATTCCTCGGGCTAAATTTGAGAAAAACATGAAAAAAGTACTTCGTTCTACCTTGCCACCTGAAGATTCCTCTAAGGAAGCGAAATAGTCTTTTAATCCAAGCTCTAGCATTGCTTTTTAGTATGAAATACAGTATAATCAATCTTGCTGCGGAAAGGTACCCAAGTGGTCCAAGGGGGCTGACTCGAAATCAGTTAGGCGTCGCAAGGCGTGCGTGGGTTCGACTCCCACTCTTTCCGCCATTACTACGCAGATTTTTTAAATACTCTAAATAATTTTAAACCTCTTACAAAATGTGAGAGGTTTTTTTGATATACAAATAGAAGGATAAACGATAGAAGGAAGCGGAAATTGATTTCATGAACTAGCTTCATTGGAAATGAAGAAAAGCAGAAGGTGTAGATTACATTTAGATAATTATGGTAAAGTACAATGGTATAAATATTTCGTTGAATCCAGAATAGGTAATACTTTTTTACGAAGATTGTAGATTGTAAACCGTTATATGAAGTATGAAGTTCTGCTTTTCAATTAATTGCTCAAGGAGAATAAATGAAAAGACTAATATTTATTTTAATAACTATTCTAATGTTGTCGAATGCTGTCTGGAGTTATTTATATTTTAATAAAAATTCAGATGAAACTGCCGCTAATCATACTGTTAGACTTTATGTGCTTAATGGAACTGGGGAGAAGTGGGACGTAAAGAATTATAAAATAATAATTTCATCGGATAAGATTTTGAGAGGGCACGCTGAATTAGTTTACAAGGGAAGCTCAAAGGAGATAGAAAACAGCACATATTTTAACTACACATTCTATGAAAGTGGTCATGATAACCAGAAAGAGGCAGTATACGCCAAAGATGCTCGGTCATTTGGTGGACCAATATCAATTTTAGATAATAATAAGGATGTTGGTTCGATCACGGGTGAGTACTCCTACGGAGAAACTAAAAAAGATAGAAATAACTATGAAAGTACTACTTTGGAGATTTCATGGAAGGATAATGAAGGAGAAGATCATCTGGAAATGATTGAGCTTGATATTGATAGTGAGATTGTAATGAAATGATTGTGAATAGCAAGAAGCAGGAATAATATAATGTAAACAGTGAGTTTTCTAATGAAAATAAATTGCCATAAAAGCCAAAAAGGAATCCGTTAGGATTCCTTTTTGACAGCGGTGCTTGATTGATTTAGGAATTCTTACACAACCACATCTAAGTGAAACAATTGGTTAAGCTTTGAGCAAACGTTAGGCTTGCTTTAGACCCTAGTTTCTTACGACACTAGCCCTTGTTACAACCTTCATGTGCTGTCTTTAGATCTCCAGTGATTTGTTCAACTAAGTAGTCCAACGGAACCACACCTCTCTCTTGCACCGCTTAAATCATAGTATGGACAGAATCGACAAGATTATACATGGCGTTCAAAATATAAATAATTAGTGGACTTTAACTTTAATTTTCTTCTTCCACTTACGATCCTTGTTTGTTGTAGATGGGAACCGTTCCCCTTTACGTAGCTTGACATGCTTGGGATCATGAATTTCTGTATCCATACTGATTTCACCAATCTCCATATATGTCGCGTTGTTGGGGGCTTTATCGCCAGGCTCGAATTCTGTTTTTTCACCCATTTGTATTCCTCCTTGTGTGTTGTTAAGAAATAAACTGCTTCATTAGTGTGTACATGCCTATGGAGAAACATGTGTTCATCTATATGGAATGAAATAGAGGTGTACTTGCATAACTCATGTAAATTTGTTATATTAATCAGGTGCGAGTTTAAGCTCGTTCCTTGCTCCTGACGTTTGAGTCGGGGGCCGTGAGTCCACAAGGAGGTGAAATGATATGCGCAAATATGAAGTGATGTACATTATTCGTCCAGACATTGAACAGGATGCTGTTCAAGCTAACGTCGAAAAATTCCAAGGCATCATCTCCAACGGTGGAGAAATTACAAAGCATGATGTAATGGGTAAACGCCGTCTTGCGTATGAGATTACGAAATTTAATGATGGTACATTTGTTTTAGTTAACTTCAATGGTACACCTGAAGTTCTTAACGAACTTGAACGCCTCATGAAAATTTCTGACGATGTTATTCGTTATCTCATTACTAAAGACGTAGCCTAAGTTAGTATGTTTTGCTTTGTAGTTAAATCGCTTGAGGGAGGGACTTAGATTGTTGAATCGTGTCATTCTGATCGGCCGGTTAACTAAAGATCCCGAATTGCGCTATACACCTGCAGGGGTGGCTGTAACGCAATTTACGCTCGCTGTGGATCGTCCGTTTACGGCACAAGGCGGCGAGCGCGAAGCGGATTTTATTCCGGTTGTAACTTGGAGACAGCTTGCAGAGACTTGCGCCAATTATTTGCGTAAAGGCCGATTAACGGCTGTTGAAGGACGCATTCAAGTACGAAATTACGAGAATAACGAAGGTAAACGTGTATACGTCACCGAAGTTATTGCCGATAATGTTCGTTTCTTGGAGTCGCCAAACCGCGAGGGCGGTAGCGGCGGGAATAGTAGTGCTACACGTGAAGAGCCTTCCTATGGGGGCGAAGGACGTGGAAATTCCTCACGCAAAAATAACAATCAAGATCCCTTTTCCGATGACGGAAAACCGATAGATATTTCGGATGATGATTTGCCATTTTAGTAACGGAAAGGACTGAATAGCATGGCTTTTAAACCAAGAGAAGGCGCCGATAACGATAAAAGACCGGCTCGCCGTGGCGGCCGTAACAAACGTCGTAAGGTATGTTTCTTCACAGCTAACAAAATTACTCACATTGATTATAAAGATATTGATTTGCTTAAGAAGTTCGTTAGTGAACGTGGAAAGATTTTGCCACGTCGTGTAACTGGAACTAGTGCAAAATATCAACGTGCATTGACAATTGCAATCAAACGCTCACGTCAAATCGCATTGTTACCATATACTACTGAGTAGTATTAAATAATAAAAGAAAGACAGTTGCTTCTATAGCAGCTGTCTTTCTTTTATTTTGTTTAGGGAGATATTGTATTGTAATTTGTCAATGTAGTGTTAAAATTAGTTGACAAGTATTAAACAATTATAGTAAATTATTGTAATCTGACAATTCTACTAAGGTATAGAACTATACATATAACTCAGCCAATTGAATGAAAAAGTCACATCAATGTTACTATTGATGACATACTATTTTTCTTATTTATATATGTAAGCGCATTACGAAATGAACTATGATTAAGTAATTAGATATAAAAGGTATAATGAAACAATCTGAAGAGTATAAATGGTGATGTAGCGCTTGTAATAGATATAATTAATAAAATTTATTAAATAATTGAAAAAAAATAGATTGACGTGAGTTATTTTAACATTGTATGATTTACAATAATTTAGTAAAGCAATGTGGCTACGAGTACTGTGGACTATAATTGACCGGTGGTCATTACGTTAAAGCTTTAATGTGTTATAGCTTTAACGTAGGTTCCCCTCTGGTAGAGTTCATAGTAAAAGTGGGTCATTACTTGAAGGATTAATTAATATATTCTTTTAAGTAAGTATCTACAAAGCGATTTATGAACCAAAAAAAATGTACTAAGGGGGATTCATTTTGAAGAAGAGGTTATCGAGTATCATGTTAATTCTTTTGGTAATGATTACAATTTTGTCGGCATGCGGTGGTAATAACGAGGTTAAGCCAGCAGCAGAACCAACGAATACTGAAACTCCTGTTACAGAAGAAACTCCTACGACTGAACCAGCAACAGACGAATCAGCTAATGACGGGGTATTCCCAGCAAGTGATCCATCGCTTAACCCAGCTCCTGCAAAAAATCGTGCAGATACGCTAATTATTGGTATGGTGGCTCCGAATGGTACATTCAGCCCATTGTTCTGGTCTACGGCATATGATAGATATGTTGTTGAAACTGTATTTGACAGTTTCCTTGCAGTTCAAGGGGATGGAACTTACAAAGAAAATCTTGCTGAAAGTATAGATGTTTCTGAAGATGGCTTGAAATATACATTCAAATTAAAACCAGGTGTTAAGTATAGTGACGGAACACCGGTTACAGTAAAGGATTTCCTATTCTCACTTAAAGTGCTTCATGATCCAACTTATGATGGAGAATCTGATATTCTATCCCTACACATTGCGGGCGGTAAGGAATTCCACGATGGTAAATCCAAAGAAATCGCTGGAGTAAAAGTTATTGATGACAATACAATCGAAATTAATGTTACTGAAAAAACGGCTATAACCAAAGATTCACTAGGTAGTGACGTTTTTTTCATGCCTGAAGCTTATTATGGTAAAGGGTATAAATTTGGTAAATTAGATTCTATTAAGGCATTGAATGATAAGCCAGTAGGTAGTGGTAAATATATTATGAAGAGTTTCGCAGCAGGACAAGAAGTGGTATTTGAAGCGAACCCAGATTATTTCGCTGGTGCTCCAAAAATCAAAAACTTAATCTACAAAGTCACAACGGATGATACAAAACTAGCCATGCTACAAGCTGGTGAGATCGATATGGATATGGTTACTGTTAATGAAGACAATGTAGAAGAATTACAAGCACTAGGATTCTTAGATGTTCATATTTATCCAACGAATGGTTATGGATATGTTGCCTTTAACCATAAGAAGGATAAATTCAAAGACGCTAAAGTCCGCCAAGCACTAACTATCGGTCTGAACCGTAAAGAGATTGTAGAAGGTGTATATGGTAAATTCGCAGACGTAATCAACGTTCCTGAATCTAAGGTAGGTTGGGCTTACACAGATGAAGGTATTAATTCTTATGACTTCGATATTGAGAAAGCTAAATCACTTCTCGATGAGGCAGGTTGGGTAGTTGGAGCTGACGGTATTCGCGAAAAAGACGGAGAGAAATTCAAAATTGAATTCTCTGCAACAGCAGATAACCCAGTTGTAGATTCTTTACTTCCAATTATGAGTAAGAACTACAAAGAACTTGGGATTGATATTTCTCCAGAAACACTTGATTTTAACGCTATTAGCGCCAAGAAAGATGCTGGGAATTTCGAAATGTTCTTCGCAGCTTGGGGCTTAACGCCAGATCCAGATAACACAGTCTATACTTCTGGCGGTGCGCAAAACGATATTGGTTATGCTAGTGCCAAAGTAGATGAGCTGATGAAAAAGGGTAAAGCTGAATTAGATCGCGAAAAACGTAAAGAAATATACAAAGAGATGTATCAACAGCTTAATGCTGATCTTCCTTACATCTTTATGTATCAAAGAAGAGATATGTGGCCTGTCAATTCAAGAATCAAAGGTTTTGATTTAACTCCTTACAAAAACTTCACTTATAGCCTGAATCAAGTGGAAATTGCACCACAATAATACAACAGGATAAAATGAACTAAAGACGCACCCCCATATTGTTAATTTTCTTTAGTTGAATCTATCTAGATGGATATATGCTCAGCCCTTAAGGGGCTGGGCATGTCCAATTATAAAGCCAGGAGGAATAATATGAAGCAGTACATTTTTCGTAGACTGCTGCAGATGATCCCGACGTTGATCGGCATAACTATCATTGTGTTTGCAATTTCTCGTATGGTTCCAGGTGATTATATAACGGCCAAGGCTTCCCCTAACATGACAGCAGAGAAAGAAGCGCAGCTTCGTGAAATCTACGGTCTAGATAAACCAGTAGCCAAGGCCTATATTGACTGGGTGGGAAAAATGGCTATAGGTGATATGGGTGATTCGCTACAGCATAAGAAACCGGTAACAAAAGTCATCAATACGTATGTATGGAATTCTGTTGTTATTGCATTTACAAGTTTAGTGCTAAGTTGGATTATTGCTATATTTGCTGGGGTATTCTCAGCCAAATTCCAGCACTCATTTTTTGATAAGGTCATTACGTTATTAATATTTATTTCGATGTCATTGCCCTCGTTTTTTATAGGGCTCTTGCTTATATTAATAGTCAGTCTAAATCTCGGGATAACACCTGTGGGCGGGATGACGACAGCCGGGCTAGGTGCCACAGGTTGGGAATATATCAAAGATGTAGCTGCACACATGTTCCTCCCTACGGTTGTGTTAACCATGATTAGTACAGGTGGTCTTACACGATATTTCCGTAGTTCTATGTTAGAAGTAATCCGTCAGGATTATATTCGTACAGCACGTGCCAAAGGTCTGAAAGAGCGCACAGTTATTTTCAAACATGCCCTACGCAATGCGATGATTCCAGCGATTACTTTGCTCGGATTTGAACTACCTGCTTTGTTTGGTGGCGCGATTATACTGGAAAAGGTATTTATTTGGCCGGGGATCGGTCAGGTTTATCTAGGATCCATCAGTATGCGTGATTATCCGTTTATGCTCGGATTCACGATTTTCCTTGCCGTACTAACATTGCTGGGTAATCTGCTCTCTGACGTATTATATGGTGTTGCAGATCCAAGAATTCGCTTAAAGTAGGAGGAGATTCAGTTGTCCGTAGACGTAACACCACTAGAGATGAATGTACAAGTTCCAGTTAAAGCGCCAGCATCTCCTTGGAGATTGGCAATGCGGCGATTTGTAAAGAATCGGTTAGCGTTAATGGGACTTATAATACTGATATTTATGTTTATATTGAGTTTTGCAGGTCCGTTATTGTCTCCTTATACATTAGAGGACTATAGCATAGCTGATAAGAATAAAGCCCCTAGTGCGGATCATTGGCTAGGTACAGATAAGTTAGGGCGAGACATTCTGTTGAGAACGATGCTTGCAGGTAGAATTTCCTTGACTGTAGGGTTAGTAGCTACATCAATCTCGGTAACGATTGGAGCAACGTTAGGTGCGCTTGCTGGCTTTTATCGTAAAGGAATTGATGTGGTTATCATGCGGATTGCTGATATTTTCATGGCACTACCGGCACTACCGATTCTGATTATTCTGGGTGCGGTGCTATCTGACCTCAAGGTTGATTCGGGTCAACGTATTTACTTTCTCATGTTGATTATCGGTATTTTAGGTTGGACAAGTTTATCGCGGCTTGTACGCGGTCAAATACTATCACTGCGTGAAATGGAATTTATGCAAGCTACGGAGGCATTAGGATTACGTGATCGTCGAAAAATCTTCAAGCATCTGATTCCTAACGTCGTTCCAATTATTATTGTTTCTGCAACACTAGGTGTGGCAGGAGCTATTCTTGCTGAATCAGCTCTGAGTTACCTTGGTATTGGTGTTGTACCTCCTACGCCGTCATGGGGAAATATGATTTCAGCAGCTAATAACATGATTGATTTCCGTAAGAGACCTTGGTTATGGATTCCACCAGGTATGTGTATTCTAACAACGGTTGTTGCGATTAACCTTATCGGTGAGGGCCTTCGTGATGCCCTGGATCCAAAAATGAAGAAATAGGGCACCCGTATGCTTAAGATAGGAGATGCGATATGGCTAAAGATTTAGTAGAGTTTCGTAATTTGAAAACGCATTTTCATACATCTGATGGAATTGTAAAAGCGGTCGATGACGTTAGCTTTACAATTCGTGAAGGCGAGACACTGTGTGTCGTTGGAGAATCAGGATGTGGTAAGAGTGTCACGGCGATGTCTCTCATGCGTTTAGTTGAGACTCCTCCAGGGGAAATCGCCGGAGGGGAAATATTGTTCGAAGGTAAAGATATTCTCAAGATGAGCAAACGTGAAATGAGCTTAATCCGTGGGAATGATATCTCAATTATTTTCCAAGAACCGATGTCATCACTGAATCCAGTGTTGACTATAGGGGAGCAGATTGCAGAACCTATTATGCTTCATCTCATGATGAATCGTAAAGAAGCACGCTTGAAGGCTATTGAGCTTATTAATCTGGTTGGAATTCCACGTGCAGAGAAAATATATGATTCGTTTCCTCACGAATTAAGTGGAGGCATGCGTCAACGGATTATGATTGCGATTGCACTAAGTTGTAATCCCAAGTTGCTTATTGCTGACGAACCTACCACTGCACTTGATGTAACTATTCAGGCCCAAATATTGGACTTAATGCGTGATATCAAGGATAAGATGAACACTTCGATTATGCTTATCACCCATGACCTTGGTGTGGTGGCTGAAATGGCCGATTACGTTGTCGTTATGTATGCTGGTAAAGTGATTGAGGAGGCTCCTGTACTGGAATTGTTTAGAGAGCCTAAACATCCATATACGCAAGGACTGTTAAAAGCTAAGCCCATTATTAATCAAGAGCAGGAACGTCTATACTCCATACCTGGGCAAGTTCCTAACCCTGTTGATCTAGGTAACAACTGTCATTTCCATGATCGTTGTGAGTTCTGTATGGATATCTGTAAAACGAAACAACCTCCATTCCAGTCACATACAGATGGTACACATAAAGTAGCCTGTTGGTTATATGAGGAAGAGAGGGAAGTACATTGAACGAGCCATTACTGCAAGTCGAGCA
The DNA here is from genome assembly GCF_000949425.1 of Paenibacillus sp. IHBB 10380. Taxonomy (NCBI): domain Bacteria; kingdom Bacillati; phylum Bacillota; class Bacilli; order Caryophanales; family Paenibacillaceae; genus Paenibacillus; species Paenibacillus sp. IHBB 10380. The sequence continues at coordinate 4,841,957 of NZ_CP010976.1, read as the reverse complement.
TCTTAAGAAGTACTTCCCAATTACCGGTGGAGTGTTCTCACGGACAGTAGGTCATGTCAAAGCGGTGGATGATGTCTCTTTTCATATTAACAAAGGTGAATCCCTTGGTCTTGTAGGCGAATCTGGTTGTGGTAAAAGCACGATCGGCCGTACGATCCTTCGCCTGCATGAGAAAACTTCAGGAAATGTATTGTTCAAGGGACAAGATATATATAAGATCCCTAAGCAAGAATTACGTAAACTTAGACCGAAGATCCAAATTGTATTTCAGGACCCTTACAGTTCACTTAATCCGAGAGTTAAGGTTGGTGACGCTATCGGTGAGGCTCTTCTAGACCACGGATTAGTTAGCCATAGAGAGCTTAAGGAACGTGTTCTGGAAACCATGAATATTTGTGGTTTGGCAAGTTATCAGTACAATCGTTATCCTCATGAATTCTCTGGAGGACAGCGCCAACGGATTGGAATTGCTCGTGCCCTTATTATGAATCCAGAATTTATTGTAGCGGATGAGCCGGTATCGGCGCTGGATGTTTCCATCCAAGCACAGATTATTAACCTACTGAGTGACTTGCAGAAGGACAAAGGGCTTACTTATTTGTTCATCTCTCACGATCTGAGCGTGGTAGAGCATCTCTGTGACCGGGTAGGTGTAATGTATCTAGGGTCGATGGTTGAAATGGCTCCCAAAAGAGAATTATTCAGTAATCCATTACATCCTTATACGAAGGCACTGATGTCTGCAATACCGATTCCAGATCCAACGTTAAAACGGGATCGAGTGGTTCTGAAGGGCGATATTCCAAGTCCAGCGAATCCACCTTCTGGGTGCAAGTTCCATACTCGTTGTCCTATTGCTTCTGATATTTGTAAACAGCAAATTCCTGAATATAAAGATGTCGGTGGCGAGCATTTTGTAGCTTGTCATTATGCATAAATATTTATAAATAACCAAAAATTTAAAAGTAGATTTATAGAATACAGACCGTTCCTTTTAAGGTAGAGTCTGTATTCTTTTGTTTAATTTATATTAAAAATAGAGTTGGAGTTCACAAATGGTTAAAATTTTGTTGGTTTCTTTTTAATAGTTTTAAGTTTACAATTGGAATGGTATTTTTAAAATTTGTATATTCATGCTTCAAGCGAGGTTTAATCCGTTTAAATATGGAAGGGAGGTAAGAGTAGTACTTATTATCATGTTTGCCTAACTGAAATCATTTAAATTTATCCTATATAAAAAGAAGGAATTGAAATATGAAGAAACGAACAAAAGGCTTTATAATAGCGGCGATTGTCGTATTGTTAATTGGGGCTGGTGGTTTAATTTTTCAGAAACAGCTGGCTATCTTTGCATTTGATGTATTCTTATCTGATCAGGTAGAAGATACGCTACAAGAGAAGTCTTATAGACCTCTGGATAGAGATCAGTCCCTACAAGCTGAGCCTATTTCTTATCAGACTAAGCCATTCTCAATGTTGTTGTTAGGTACGGATCAGCGTGGGGATGAAACAGCACGTTCGGACACGATGATGTATGCGGTAGTGAGACCGAAGGAATCGAAGGTTCTCCTTGTCTCTGTTCCTCGGGATACGTATACAGAGATCATCGGTAAGGGGAAGAAGGATAAAATCAATCATGCTTTTGCATTCGGGGGACAACAGATGGCCATGGATACCATGCAGGCCTTGTTGGATCATGAGTTAGACTATTATGCAACTATTAACTTTGTAGGGCTGAAGGACGCAGTAGATGCTTTGGGTGGCGTGGAGTTACCTATTGGTAAAGATATTGTAAATAAGGGCGCAGACCACGAGAAGTTTACAGTAGAGGCCAATAAACCTATCTATACAGGTGAAGAGGCACTAAACTATGTACGTTATCGTGAAGACAGTGGCTCCAATCGGATGAAGAGACAGCAGATCTTCTTAGACGCAGTTGCTAAAAAGATGAGAAACTTGAACCAAATCACGAAGATTCCGGATTTGCTAGACATTATGGGATCTAACTTTCAGACGAATATGCAGCCGAAATTCATTATAGATCTAGGTAAGCAAATTCTGACGGGTAATGAAACTGAAATTGTAAGTTATAGCATCTCAGGAACGGGTATGCGTGTTAATGGGGTATACTACGATAAGCCTGACGAAGATACGTTGAAATATGCACAGGATATGATTGATAATTGGATGAATCAGAGTACGACTTCTGATCAGCTTATGCAACCCGAGAGTCAAGAGTTAGAGTAATAGGATTATTGATAAAGCAGCAGTCCCAACAATGGGCTGCTGCTATAATATCTTATGGAACATTCGGCTGTTATACACGTATAAAGGTAGGGGGACCTTCCATTAGGGACCATAAGGAGGAATTCAGTAAATGAATATTGCATTTTTTCTGCTTCCGAAACAAGAAGTAGTATGCTTGACGGTTGAAACAACGCTGCGCCAGACGCTAGAGCGAATGGAGTATCATCGTTTTACGTCAGTTCCCATTCTAGATAAGAATGGTGAATATGCGGGAACGATTACCGAAGGTGATTTATTATGGTATATGAAGAATTCAGAAGGAAAAGTTACATTTGAGAATGCCTCGAAATTCCTATTGAAAGATGTTCCTCTAAGAATGAGCAATAAACCTGTCTCCATAGATGCCAACATGGAAGATTTAATTAATCTAGCCAAGGTTCAGAATTTCGTGCCTGTAGTCGATGATATGAACCGTTTCATTGGTATTGTACGCAGAAGCCAAATTATTGAATATTGTGAAAAATTCGTATCTAAAGAGTCTATTAATTCTCATTAAGTGATCATAATCCTATACATGAAGAGGCTTGCTATCATTAAATAGCTAGACAGAATTAGCTACATAGCAGGTCTCTTTGCTGTTTTTCCCTGCCAGGGCCCTTGATGTGAGGACCAATTATTTGTGATATAATTGAGAATAAAGCTTTTTCAGGGAGGTTAATGTGTCGAATATGCCAAAGGATTTGGATGTAGCCAAACGCGCAAAAGTCATTGAATGGCTGAAGACCGAAGTGGTCGACCATGTATCCCGATTGTTCAAGGCATTATGGGAAGGCAGCACAGCTCGGGTAGGCGATAGTCTTGCCAGCCTCATCATGAGTTCTTATATTCTGGGACGCAGACTGGGTGTACCTTATCGTGACATCGATAATCTATTATTGGATAAGCTAAAGAAGCACAAACAAGAAGGGCATCAGCTTGAAGATTGGTATCAAGATATTTCCGCGCTTGAAGAACATGTGCGTAAGAGGTGAAAACGTTGAAATTTAATTTTACTTCAGCAGTGTGGAGTGGGGTTTATTTGCTCCTGCTGCTGTCTTTACAGTATCCTGCGTTATCCATTTTCACGTTATTTGTTATGATTGTGCCCGTAGTGATTTTGTTTAATATGTTGAATACGAAGCAGTTTATTGTGCATATGGTTCTAGTCTGGGCGATCGCGCTTCTAATTCGATTCGATCTGACTCTACTCATAATGGCGGTATATTTTGCGATTCCAGCGCTTGTTATGGGTATGTGCTATAAAAGACGTGTCTCGTCGTTACGAACCATACTATTGGGGGCCGCAACGATTCTAGTTGAGATCCTTCTGATGCTTTTCTTAGGGTCGTTGGTCTTCCAATTCAATCTTGCTGAATATATTGAAGATATAACGAATATGATTATGGCACCATTATTGGATGCAAGTAGCAATCCATTCATGAGTAGCATGCCTTGGACACAAGATGATGTTAATCGTTTAAGTAAGGTCACGGTATTAAAGATACCCTATGCGCTTATTGTAAGTTCATTTGTGATGGCCATTATAGCGCACGCTTTAGCGAGACCTACCCTAACTAACCTAGGTCATAACGTACCGAAGCTTAAGCCTGCACATGAGTGGAGATTTCCAAGATCATTGATCTGGTATTATTTACTGAGTGTGGTGATTGAGATCATCGCTCTGAATTCGGACAGTTCCTACCTAACGTTATTGTCTGCGAACATGGGCCCAGTTATCGATGTGTTTTTTAGAATTCAAGCGATTGGATTTTTCTTCTACCTTGCCTATACACGTAAGTGGAATACGGTGATTCCGGTGTTGATCGCTTTTCCTGTAGTGATTTTCCCGCCAATGGTGATCATTGGTATTCTCGACATAGCCTTTCCACTGCGTCAGTTTATGACGAAATCCAAATGATAGGATGATACGTTCATGCCTAAATTTCTACAGAAACGCTGGCACGGCTACTATACCGTATGGGCATTTATGCTTCTTTTGCTACTTGTCATTTGTGTCTCGTGGTACAACTGGCCACTAGGTATCGTCTTCATGTGTATCGTAGGAACGCTTTGCTACTTCATACTCAAGATGGAAATGACGTTTCGCAAAGACTTGCTAGAATATATTAACGGCCTTTCATACCGGATTAAAAGGGTGGAAGGTGAAGCGATGAGCATGCTACCTTTCGGTATTGTACTTTACAGTGAGGATCGAACTGTAGAATGGCACAATCGTTATGTAGGTGATATATTTACGCGCAAGTCGTTGACTGGGATGACATTGCAGGAGATTTTCCCACAAATTCCGGCGACCTTTGGTGACAAGAAGGAGGGAGTCAAGGAAAACACACATAAAGAATACCAAGTTCAAACGGAGATTCAATATGAGGATCGACACTTTCAGTTGATTATGATTCCGGATGAACGTCTGATTTATTTATATGACATTACGGAGCTTGTGGTGTTAAGGTCAAGGTATGACGAAGAGAAGCTTGCATTAGGGATTATTATGATTGATAACCTAGATGAAGCGGCTCAAGGAATGGATGATCAACAACGCACAGCAGTGATTGCAAAAGTTGCCAGTGAGATTACAAATTGGGCCAAAACGTATAAGATATACTTACGGAGACTTTCTTCCGATCGTTATCTTATGGTGCTCCATTATAGATCGCTTCAGGAATTAGAGAAGAGTCGGTTCGTCATCTTAGATGAGGTACGAGAAATGACTGCGGATCTGAAAGTGCCGATGACACTTAGTATTGGTATGGCCTTCGGTTCAAACAGCATTACGGAGCTTGGAGAGTTGGCGCAATCCAGTCTAGATATGTCACTGGGGCGTGGCGGTGATCAGGCAGCAGTGAAGGCGGGTCAGCGGTTATCCTTCTATGGCGGCAAATCCAGCGCAGTAGAGAAGCGGACACGAGTTCGTGCTAGGGTCATTGCACATGCATTGCGGGATCTAATGCAAGAGAGCGATAAAGTATTTATTATGGGACACAAGATGCCTGACATGGATGCCATTGGTGCTTCAATAGGGGTGCTTAAGGCGGCTCAAATGTATAACGTCGATTCTTATATCGTACTTTCGGGCAACAACCCTTCTATTGAGCGAATGATGGAACAGGTCGCCAAAGACGAGAAGCTTATGCAGCGTTTTATAACACCGGAACAAGCCTTGCAAATGCTCACCCAGAACAGTCTGCTCGTCGTTGTGGATACACACAAAGCATCGATGACGATGGAGCCTCGTCTAGTGCATAATGCATCTAGGATTGTTGTCGTAGACCATCATCGCCGCGGGGAAGAATTTATTAACGATGCCGTACTTGTCTACATGGAGCCTTATGCTTCATCTGCCAGCGAACTCGTAACGGAGCTGTTACAATATATACATGAGAAAATACTGCTAAGTCCGCTGGAAGCTACGATGTTATTAGCGGGGATTATTGTAGATACGAAACATTTCGCGCTTCATACAGGATCTAGAACCTTCGAAGCAGCAGGGTTCCTACGTCGTGGAGGTGCGGATACTGCGATGATTCAACGAATGCTGAAGGAAGACCTTCATGAGTATCTAGCTAAGGCAGAGATTATTAAGAAAGCTAAGATGGTGCATAATCACATTGCATTAGCTGTAACAGAGCCTGGGACGGTCATATCTCAGCTGCTCATTGCACAGGTAGCAGATACATTGCTTAGTATGACGGATGTCGTGGCTTCCTTTGTGATTAGCGAACGTCCAGATGGTATGATTGGAATTAGTGCCCGTTCTTTAGGGCGAATGAATGTGCAAGTCGTGATGGAGAAGCTCGGCGGCGGTGGTCATTTGACGAATGCAGCTGTTCAGCTTAAGAGTACTGTAAATGAAGCGGCAGCAAAGCTTGAGGAAGTGTTGACGCAAATTGAAGAGAAAGAAGGGTTATTCGAATGAAAGTCATTTTTATAAAAGATGTTAAGGGCCAAGGTAAAAAGGGGCAAGTTAAAGAAGTATCAGAAGGATTTGCAGCGAATTTCTTATTTCCTCGTGGATTAGCAAGATCGGCAACAGACGGAAACATGAAGACGCTTGAGAATCAGACTGTAGCTGAGCAGAAGCGTAAGGATCAGGAGAAGGAAGAAGCTGAGGCGCTGGGTAAGAAACTAGAGGGCATGAACATCGTTCTTAATGCTAAATCTGGTGAAGGCGGACGCTTGTTCGGAGCTATTACGAGTAAACAGATCGCTGAAACATTGGCGGGGCTTGGCGTGAAGATTGATAAACGTAAGATTGAGCTAGGTGATCCGATTCGGAATTTAGGCGTAACTCAGGTACCTGTGAAGTTGCACCCAGAAGTAAAAGCAACGTTGAAGGTTCAAGTAGCGGAGGGATAAGATGGGTGGCGAGCTGTTTTTTGATCGGATTCCCCCACAAAACTTAGAGGCAGAACAAGCTGTAATTGGCGCTATATTACTACAAAGTGAAGCTATGATCACGGCAATGGAGCGGGTGCAGACCGAGGATTTCTATGATAAGCCGCATCAATTGATTTATGAAGCTATGATTGACCTCGGAGAGCAGAATCAACCGATAGATTTAATTACGCTGACCTCCTTGCTCCAGGACCGTGGACAGCTTGAGGATATCGGCGGCGTAAGTTACTTAGCAAGGTTAGCTCATGCTGTTCCAACGGCAGCGAACGTCGATTATTATGCGCAGATTATTGAAGAGAAATCGATGCTGCGGCGCTTGATCCGTACAGCAACGCAGATTGTGAGTGAAGGGTATACGGGAGGAGAAGACGTCTCCGGCATGTTAGGGGATGCAGAACGCCGTATCTTGGAAATCTCCAATCGACGTAGCGGAAGCGGATTTGTGTGGATTCGTGATGTACTCATGGATGTGTTTGAACGGGTAGAAATGCTACATGAGAACAAAGGTGGCACCTCCGGTATTCCAACAGGATTCGTTGATCTTGATAAGATGACCAATGGATTCCAGCGTAATGACCTTATTATTGTAGCTGCCAGACCTTCTGTAGGTAAAACGGCATTTGCTTTGAACATTGCTCAGAATGTCGCTGTGCGTGCTAAGGAAACCGTAGCTATTTTCAGTCTGGAAATGTCTGCACCTCAACTTGTGCAACGGATGATCTGTGCGGAGGCTAACTTGGATGCAAATGTGATGCGTACGGGTGAATTTAAGGATGACGATTGGGCCAAGCTAACCATGGGAATCTCCTCTCTGTCAGAGGCAGAGATTTATATCGATGATACACCGGGTATAACGGTAGCGGATATCCGTGCGAAATGTCGTCGTCTTCAGAAAGAGAAGGGCCTTGGCATGATTGTTATCGATTATTTACAGCTTATTCATGGTCGTGGTAAAGCTGGAGAGAATCGTCAGCAGGAAGTATCTGAAATTTCCCGTACTTTGAAGCAGATTGCACGTGAGCTTGAAGTGCCAGTAGTGGCGTTATCCCAGCTAAGCCGGGGTGTTGAGCAACGGCAGGACAAGCGCCCCATGATGAGTGATTTGCGGGAGTCTGGTTCTATCGAGCAAGATGCTGATATTGTCTCATTCTTATACCGTGATGATTACTATAATGCGGATACAGAGAAAAAGAATATTATTGAGATTATTATTGCTAAACAGCGGAACGGTCCAGTAGGAACGGTTGAGCTTGTATTTCTTAAGAATTTCAATAAATTCGTTAATTATGAACGAGCTCACTCAGATCCATTTGCAGGTTAATGTTGTGCAAAAACCATGATGCTGGGGAAACGATAATCTAATTCCGAACAATTGCACATTTCGATGTGTGATTGTTCGTTTTTTATTTGACTTTGAAAATTGGGGCTGTTAAACTGATATTGCTGCTTTAGTACAGTGAATGGATATGCTAACAGAGTAATTAAAACAAGGTGTATAACACCCAAAGGGGAATGAACATGTCAACAGTAGTCGTTGTGGGAACACAATGGGGAGACGAAGGCAAAGGCAAAATCACGGACTTTCTCGCGGAGAGCGCTGATGTGGTTGCCCGGTATCAAGGCGGCAACAACGCTGGCCATACCATTCTGATTGACGGTAAAAAATATAAACTCAGTCTTATCCCATCAGGTGTGTTTTATGATGATAAGATCTGCGTTATCGGTAACGGAATGGTGATTAACCCGGCTGCACTTATTGAGGAAATTACCTACATTCATGATAATGGATTCACAACAAATAATTTGGTCATTAGTGATCGCGCACATGTCATTATGCCCTACCATATGCTTCTTGATGCATTGGAAGAAGATCGCAAAGGACCGAATAAGATTGGTACAACGCGTAAGGGAATCGGCCCTTGTTATATGGATAAAGCAGCGCGTAATGGTATTCGAATCTCAGATCTACTTGATCCAGAAGAATTCGAATTGCGCCTCCGTCAAATGATGAAAGAAAAGAATCATATGCTTGAGCAAGTGTATGGGGCTGAACCACTAGATGTAGAAGAAATCTTGAAGCAATACCTGGAATATGCGGAGTTTGTTAGACCTTATGTAACGGATACATCGGTCGTGTTAAACGAAGCTATTGATGAAGATCGTAAGGTATTGTTTGAAGGAGCACAAGGTGTGATGCTTGATATCGATCAAGGTACATATCCTTTCGTGACTTCTTCTAATCCTTCTGCTGGTGGGGTATGTATCGGTTCTGGAGTAGGTCCATCTAAGATAGAGCAAGTTATTGGTGTTGCTAAGTCTTACACCACTCGTGTGGGAGATGGTCCATTTCCTACTGAACTTGATAATGAAGTAGGTCATTATATTCGTGAAAAAGGATTTGAGTATGGTACCGTTACAGGTCGTGCTCGTCGTGTAGGTTGGTTCGATAGCGTAGTGGTACGTCACGCTCGCCGGGTTAGTGGTATCACTGGATTGTCTCTCAACTCGCTAGATGTTCTATCTGGACTGGATACTGTGAAGATCTGTACTGGATATAAATATCGTGATGAAGTGATTCAGTATTACCCAGCTAGTCTCAAGATGTTGGCAGAATGTGAAGCAGTCTATGAAGAGATGCCAGGATGGAGTGAAGATATTACAGGAGCTAAGACATTGGCAGATTTACCTGAGAATACGCGTAATTATGTACAACGTGTATCTGAATTGACAGGTATTCCAATTGCTATCTTCTCCGTTGGACGTAATCGTGATCAGACGAACCAAGTATTACCTATTTACAAATCATAATGGATTGAGATCCATATCATAAGCCTGTCTGCCGCTATGTAGCGGTGGGCAGGCTTTTTTGTGTTTTTTGGTTCAACACCAAAATCAGTGCTTGAAAAATATATGGATTGATAAATGACCGCTACGCGGATGGATTGTCCCTTATTTGGGATTGAAACCCTTCCATATGGTCAATACTGTCATAGAGAAACACCAGAATGGAAGTAAAGGGGGATGTGACACATGAAATTCATGCAATGGCTGTTGAAGATAGCCTTAACGGTTACACTCGTTAGTGCCTTGACGGTGTTCACGACGGGAATGGTAGTGAATACGTATCTTGAATCGATATTAGCCAAATTTAATATTGAACTTGAGGGACAGACATTTACATGGGGTGGTATGTTGCAAGGAATGCTCGGAATGAATACCGAGACGAAGAATATCAATACCGATACCGACACGGACCTGAAAGTTGAGAAAGCTACTGTTAATAAGGATGACAACAAGATGCAAGGGACAAAAAGTAAGGGGGATTCTGATTCTGAAGAGGCTGGAGAGAAGGCGCCGGTGGATGCACTTCCTGTGATGGGTCAGAATCAATCAGAGACGACAGAATCAACAGATCAGAATAAGGTAGATCAGCCAGGGAAAGATCAATTGGTTATCGTGACGCCTGATGATGTCGTGCGCAAAAAGGACAATTTACCTGCAAGCGAGAAAGAAGAAATATTTAACATATTAATGACTAAACTCCCTCAAAAAGAAGTACAAAATATATCTAGCGCCATGGAGAATGGTCTAACGGAACAAGAGCTTATTAGCATAGAAAAGACGCTATCCCAGTACTTAAGTCAAGAGGAGTATGACAAACTAATGGCACTACTGAAATCATAAGATAAAACAGTTATCACATATTTGTCATTAATATAAGTTGTCCAGATTCAGGGGAAATGCGAAAACCTGCATTGTGAGCGGGTTTTTTTGGCATTGGGGTAAGCTTGAATAACGCTTTAAGCATGTGTTAAAGTAAATAATAGTTGAAAAGGTTAAAGTTTTGAAACCTTTTGAGGATTATAATTCATCCGACAAGGTGATATCAGTTACGAACGTAGTAGCGATTGGGCTTACAAAAGGAGAGAAGTATGAACGTGTTCAAAGGTATGCAAATGTTTCGAAAAACAAAGGACAAGTTGGAATCCAGTAGCGAGCCTATTAAACTAGAAGAAGGCAAGGATGACGGTTCATCCCCTAAGGGTAGAAGATGGCTCACGATGTTGGCATCAGGAGTGGTTATTACTACAGGTCTTATATTTGCGGGTAATGAGTACATTAATGCTAACAAGGTTCCTTATTATAAGGTGTATGTTCAAGATCAGGAAATCGGCAAGATTAAGGATAAGGAGCAACTTGAACAATTATTTAACCAGAAGAGAGAAGAATATCAAAGTAAGTATCCTGATGTAGAAATGGTATTACAAACGGAAGGAATTACTACGCAAGAAGATGTTGCTTTTCTGGAAGAGGTGGATAGTTCGGCGACCCTTCAAAAGATAGACGGCATGCTGAAGGCTTATGCTAAAGGTGTTGAGATGAAGGTGGATGGTAAAGTGGTTGCCATTCTTAGGGATCAAAAGGCGGTAGATGAGGTATTGAAGCAGGTGAAGCAGGAATACTTGCCCGTAGTAGCCAAGAGCCAACTGAACGTGAAGAAAATGTCCTACTCGTCAAGCAGGGGCGCTGCTGTGGAGGCATCCGTTGCGCCAGAATCTTCTGTTCAATCGGTTAAGATTGGTGAAAGGATCGATTCCACTCCTGCTAAGGTAGACCCTAACAAAGTGTTAAGTGCAGAGGATGTGGCGAAGCTTCTAGTCAAGGGAGAAGAGGCTCCAGTGCTGTATACAGTTGCTGAGGGAGATACAATAAGCTCCATCGCTAAGCGTTATTCGGTGACTGAGAAGGAGTTGTATCTTAATAATCCAGAGATCAAGGAAAAATATCTTCAAATTGGTGATTCGTTGAAGCTAACAATTCCTAAATCTCCATTAACAGTAACTACGGTAGAACAAATATCTGAAGAGGTTGTGACAGAACCTAAAGTGGAGATTCGTAAAAGCTCAGATCTTCCTGCAGGTAAAACGAAGGTTGTCCGTTCAGGACGAGAGGGTCTTAAAGTAATGGAGTATCTCGTGACGAAAGAGAATGGGCAAGTGGTCAATGAACAGTGGCTGGGTCAAGAAGTGATTAACGAATCACTAACTGAGGTTGTGTTGCAAGGAACAAAGATTATAGGTCAAGGGTCAGGGCAATTTGCTTGGCCGGTGAACAGCGCAACCATTACGAGCACATACGGCTCCCGTTGGGGTAAAACGCACAAGGGAATTGATGTCGTATCAGGAAACCGTACGATAATGGCCTCAGATAGCGGCATTGTAACCTTTACAGGCACTATAAGTGGCTATGGTAATGCAGTGATCATTAATCATAGTAATGGTTACACGACGCTATATGGGCATCTCAGTAGAATTACTGTTAATCAAGGTGAAGCTGTTGATCAAGGGAAAGGTATTGGCATTATGGGCAATACAGGTCGCTCAACAGGGACACATCTTCATTTTGAAATTCTCAAGAATAACGTCGCCCAGAACCCAATGAAGTATTTAGAATAAAGATAATTTATTTAGCATAGAGACAATCTATATTATTCATTTCAAAGAGAGCGATACCTTGCAAGGGAGGTATTGCTCTCTTTGCGGTTTGACTAGTAGGGGTGTCATAGGTAGGGTGTGGCTGCCTCTCAGGTGTGTTAAAATAATAAAAGAGAGTATAAGACTTATGTCTTGAAATATAAGGTGGGATGATGTCATGCAGGGAACCATTCTGGTCGTGGACGATGAACAACCTATTGCCGATATTCTGAAATTTAACTTAGAAAAAGAAGGCTACGATGTCATTTGTGCCTTGGATGGCATTAGTGCTGTTGAGTTGGCTTTGACAAAGAAGCCGGATCTCATATTGTTGGATCTGATGTTGCCAGGTAAAGATGGGATGGATGTATGCCGGGAAGTGCGGGCTGCACATTTACAAATGCCTATTATTATGTTGACAGCTAAAGATGGGGAGATCGATAAAGTTCTAGGCCTAGAGCTAGGTGCGGATGATTATGTGACCAAGCCATTCAGTACACGTGAGTTGTTAGCACGAGTGAAAGCACATATGCGGCGGCAGATGAAGCCTGCTATTTCGTCCGAGGCATTAGCAGCGGATGAAGAGAAGCAAGGGGTAAAGCATTTTGACTTGTTCATTGATACGGACATGTATTTAGTGTTTAAGAATGGGGAACCGCTAGATCTGACGCATCGTGAGTATGAACTTCTATTTTATCTTGTAAAGCATGCAGGAAAAGTGATGACGCGTGAGCATTTACTTCAGGCCGTATGGGGATTTGAGTATTTCGGAGATGTACGCACGGTAGACGTAACCATTCGTAGACTTCGTGAGAAAATAGAGGAGAATCCAAGCAAACCCGAATATATTCTTACCCGTAGGGGGCTCGGCTATGTCATGCGCAGTCCTAAAAACGGAGGGCTGTAATGAAAATGGCCTCCTTTTTCCGCACGATTCAGGCAAAGCTTATTATCGTATATATGCTGCTGATTCTAATCGCCATGCAGCTGATTGGCGTCTATTTCGTGAGTACTATGAAAAATTCACTAACCAGCAATTTTACCAAAGATCTGCAAGAACAGGCAGAACTGCTCTCAGTCATGGCTGCGGACAAATTGGGAGGCGAATTCGACGCCGGGAAGAATTCGGTTGAAAGCCTAGCAATTATCGTTAATAATCTATTTAATTTAAGTGGAGTGGAGATTCAGGTACTCGATGCTAATGGTAAGGTAATGATCACCTCTCTCTCTGCGCATGATAATTATATAGGACGCAAGAATACGCAGACGGTGGTTAGTCGTGCACTTCAAGGTATTAGTGATAATGAAGAGTATATGATAGATGAAGATAATGAACGTAAGCGTGTCGTTGCTAAGCCTGTTATCAGCAATGGCAAAATTGTAGGAGCCATATATATCGTTGCCTCCATGGGTGAGCTACATGACACGATGGGGCGCGTTAATAATATATTCATATCAGGGATATTAATAGCGCTAGGATTAACGGCGGTATTAGGCGTTATTCTAGCGCATACTATTACGCAGCCAATCATAGAGTTAACTCGTCATGCTAAAGCGGTAGCGGAAGGAAGCTTCGATCAGAAGATGCCGATATTCGGTAAAGATGAGATTGGACAGTTGAGTGAAGCCTTTAACTATATGACAAGTCGACTACAAGAAGCGTTGCTGCAGAATGAAGAAGAGAAAGAGAAACTAGCCTCAATCCTCAGCAATATGAGTGACGGTGTCATTGCAACCGATGAGGCGGGACATATTATTCTGGTGAACCGTCGTGCTGGAGAGATGCTAAATCTTGACGAGGCGTCAGTAGTCACTCGAGACATTACGTTATTGCTTGGGCTTGATCTAGAGCAGTCACAGGCATTTACCGAGGGAACCATTAGTACTACGTTACTTGAGATTAGTCCTGAGGAAACGAACGCTCCGTATATGGTGCGTGTAACGTTCATGCCTATTTATCGGAGGGAGTTCGGTATTACTGGCACCATTGCTGTACTGCAAGATGTGACAGAACAAGAGAAATTAGAGGCTTCTCGCCGAGAGTTCGTCGCCAATGTATCTCATGAATTAAGAACACCGCTGACGACAATTAAAAGTTATACAGAAGCGCTTGATGATGGTGCATTAGAGGACCCACAGTTAGCACCAAAGTTCGTGGGTGTTATTCAGAATGAGACAGAGCGAATGATTCGCCTTGTTACAGATCTCCTTCATTTATCAAGATTGGATAATAAGGAATCCTTCTTACGTAAGCAGATGACGGATATGTTCGAGATGCTAGAGGATGTGAGTGATCGGTTCTCTTTTCAAATGCAGCAGAAGAATATTCAATCAGAAATTACAGTGGAAGAGAAAATCCAGAGTGCATGGCTTGATCGCGATCAGATTGACCAAGTGTTGGATAACCTCGTATCCAATTCACTTAAATATACACCTGAGGGTGGGAAGATAACGCTAGATGCTAGATTAACAGACAATCATATGATTGCGATCTCTGTTCAGGATACAGGGATAGGAATCCCTAAGAAAGACTTAGGACAGATTTTTGACCGTTTTTATAGAGTGGACAAGGCCCGTTCACGTAACATGGGAGGCACAGGACTTGGGTTGTCCATTGCCCGGGAAATTGTTAGTGCCCATGGTGGCACAATAGCTCTTCAATCGGAGTTCGGACAAGGGTCGAAGATCACCTTTACACTGCCTCTGCAAGAAGAAGGAGGGGAGACGATATGAAGGAGAAACTTAAGACCGCGTTGTTAGTGTTACTGGTAACGAGTAGTCTCATTCAGAGCTATTTCTTAATGTACCGCCTCCCTGGAAGTGATTCTATAGCCAAATCAGCAACGAATTATATTAAGACGGATGATATGGGACCTGAGGAACGAGCGGAGAATCTTATTTATCCAGACAGAATGATTATTCATATGGGTGGGAATAAGCATACTATCTTCTACCCTCACTCCACTTTCTATAATTTGATTTTCTCACGATTACAGGCGCGGAGCTTTGATAGTTTTCAACGTCGCTCTATACAAAATATCGATATCAATGAATTACGCTCTCAGAACGATGGCATTGAATTAACCTTTGCATCGGGAGTACCCGTAACTCTATTAGAACGGGTGATGCAGATTCAGCCAGACGCATTGTTCCAAGCGGAGCAAATTAATCGCATCTGGATTTATAATGTTAAGAATGAGTCGAAGGCGCACGCACTGTTCTTTAGCACAGAAGGTGGTGTCGTCTATGAGGCAGGTAAAGCGGATCTCACGGCACAAGATGTCCAGCAACATGTTGATTTCGGTAAACAGTGGACGGCTTATACTTCTACTAAAGGTTCCTACTATATTCCAGAGGTGGATATAGATGTGATGGAGGTTGAATTTGAGATCGGCGTGTATACTACGGAGCAAATGCATCGGAGTCTATTCTTTGATCCAAGTATAACTCGTAACATTCGAGAGAAGGATGGATCGGAAATATATACGGATAGTAAGCGAAGTTTACAGGTTAGACAGGAGCAAAAATGGATGAGCTATACAGACCCTGCAGCGCTTCCTGCCGGCGAGAGTAGTGCGGATACAGATGTACTGGCCGCAGTTGATTTCGTGAACCAGCATGGTGGGTGGAACGGCGAGTATAGGTTAAGCGTGGTTGGTAGTGGGGAGGAGGAGAATGGCGTTGTGTTCCAGCAGTATTATGGTGCATATCCCGTTCTTGATACACCACAATTTAAGTATGGTGTCATGACTCTGAACCTACAGCAGGGTACCGTGTCCGCATATCAGCGATCACTAATCTACAGTAAACCTGGCAGCGTAAGCAAGAAAATGAAGAAATTACCGGGCGGGGATGATCTGAAGGCTAAGCTTAAGAATGAGGAGATTATATCTGCTATCGTGGATCTCTATCCGGCCTATCAGCCGTCGTTGACGAAGAAAGGTATGCAGCTTACTCCGGTGTGGGCAGTGAAGTTACAGAACGGTACAGTGACTGTACTGGAGTAGGAAGGATTTCATTTGTCGCAGCTTAACTTAGAGTTGAGCATGAAGAGGGCGGATTACAGTAAATGCGTATTCAAAAAGTCGAGTTACTTCGTGATCAATAGATTGCTTTTTGAACAACTTCTATAAATAGATGTACTTAGTGAAGGAGGAATAGGGATGGATTGGGGACGAGCCAAAAATGTACTTATATACGCGTTCTTGTTGCTTAATCTTGTACTGGGCTACCAGTTATGGATAGATGTGCGCGAGCAGGCGAACGCCAATCTAGACTTTACTTCATTAGGCGCCAACACTCAAAAGATGATGAAGGAGAAGAATATTCAGCTCTTATCATTAATTCCGAACGTTACGCCTGTGCTTCCTAAGATTACTTATCACTACCTTACGGGGGATAGCACCAGCGATCCTGTCGTGTTAGAGCAACCAATTGACAGCAAGCTAGTCTTTATTGGCAACGAGTTAGTGAAGGCACTGGCCAATCAAATTCCTCAAATTAAGGACTATCAATTCGACCCTACGTCTAGAGAAGATGGGGTCTTCGTGCTTCACCCTCTTGTTGAGGGCAAATGGCCTCTTTTCAATGATCAGACGAAATTGAATTTAATGTATAGTGATCAGAAGATTAATTCCTATCAACTATCCCTTATTGAAATTAATTCTTCAAATGAAGAGGAACAGCAGAAGGTACTACCTGCGGCAGACGCGTTAGGGACTTTGGTCGATAACAATTATATTCCACCGAATTCGGTGGTGAAGGATATAAAGCTAGGTTATTATGGAGAGATGTTTAATTCGGAGAATCAGGTCGCAGCTCCTGCATGGCGTTTCACGCTAGAGAACGGAGTGTACTATGTGCAAGGCATTAGCGGGGATGTTATTAGTCCTAAGACCGAGAAAGTAAAGGAGTAGAGATTCATGGGGATATCTTTTACCGTGTTGTCGAGTGGGTCAACAGGGAATGCAACAGTAGTTACGAACGGAGATAAGACGCTCTTGATTGATGCAGGATTCAGTGCGAAGCGTATTGATGAGCTACTTCATGAACGAGATCTAGTAGGAAGCGATATTGATGGTATCTTAGTCACTCACGAGCATTCGGATCACATCAAAGGATTGGGACCGGTAGCACGTAAATATAATCTGCCGATCTATGCCAATGAGAAGACATGGGATGCTATGAATAAATCGATAGGGAAAATTGCCGAAGAGAATCGGATCGTGATGGATAGTGGTGAAGCGATGGATTTCGGTACACTTCAAGTTGAATCTTTCGGGATCTCACATGATGCTGCTGATCCCGTCGGTTACAATTTCTATGATGGAGAAGAGAAGCTTAGTGTAGCTACCGATCTAGGGTATGTGAGTGATAAAGTGAAGCGGGCCATCTCTGATGCAGACGTATTGGTATTGGAAGCGAACCATGATATCGAGTTGTTGCGCATGGGACGCTACCCATGGAATACGAAGCGTCGTATTCTCGGCGATATGGGTCACCTCTCGAATGAGGCTTCGGGTGAAGCGATGAGCGAACTGCTGACCGGAGGCACCAAACGAACATATTTAGCCCATTTAAGCCGAGACCACAATATGATGGATTTAGCCAAAATGACCGTGCGGGATGCCATGGAAGAACGTGGATGTTTCTATAAAGAAACGGATTTCCAGTTGTGTGACACCTATTATGATCGCCCTACGCCATGGGATAAGGTGAGTAAGCCATAAATTGATCAAGCTCAGCTGCTTTCTTTTCCATTTCTTCACGGGTGAAGACACCCTTGTCTACTAACAGTTCGAGCATTGTGCTGATGGCGAGGGTGTTGCGGTAATGCTCATCCTTTAAATCTGCCAGCTTGGCAATCATCGACACCATGTCCATAGATAAATTAGATTGTTCCATCGTTCTAAAACCCTCCTTCAATTCGTGACAGCACTTCCAACATCAACCATTGATCTCTTGGATAAAAAATTATGTCCGTAGAGTCACGTATGATACAATAAAATGACCGATATGAATCTATGAAATTTTTTTCATCAAGAGTTATATTGTTAGTGTAGTCGATTTTGTTCAAAAACATTCCTTTAATCATACAAAATTTATTGAATCTGAAATAAAATGTACCTTTGGACCTATTTTCCAATAATATTTTTGAGAAAGAGGTCTTTTGGAGCTTAGACCGGCGTATTTGTGGTGATGTAAAATAAAAGGAGCTTACAGTGCAACCTTTTGGGATGTTTCGTAGTTTAAAGTAGTATAGGTTGTAACGGCCCAGGTTCTTGGTGCGTGACAACTAGGGGGAGAGGATCACGATGGGCTTGTTTGATGATGAGTTTTACTCGACCAAAGTATCGAGACCAAAAAAAGAAAATGCCAAAGTAAGAAGAAGATCTATAAGTTGGCCCCGCCCCCGTCGTCGTCTAGGTCTGTCCACTTTGCAGATTTCCTTGATTAGTTCGGTTGTTAGTGCGTTTATGACAGTTCTATTAATCAGTCTGATTACAGGGTTACCCACTTCACCGAAGGATTCAGCTACCGTGAGTGCTGCTCCAATCAAGCAGATTGAAGGAGATCCTTTCGAACGACTTATTCAGGCGGCGGCGAAGGTTCGTCCTGCTGTGGTGAGTATCGTTAATTATAAGGATCATAAGAAGGATGTCCTAACGTTAGATGAATCTGGCGTCGGGTCAGGAGTTATTTATAAACAAGAGAACGGTCTTGCTTATATCATTACGAACCATCACGTCATTAATGAAGCTGAAGAGCTGGAAGTGATAACCGTTGATGGTGAGAAGCGTAAAGCCAAGTTGATCGGTACAGATCCCGTTAATGATATCGCAGTATTGTCTATAGATGACAAGAATATTAAAGTGATAGCCGAGATGGGTGATTCAGATAAATTACGCCTGGGCGAGACGGTTATTGCTATTGGGAACCCACTTGGGCTTGGCGATACGCTAACCTCTGGGATTATCAGTTACACGAATCGTATGATTCCTGTGTCTCTGAACCAAGATGGTGTTTATGATTGGGAACAAAAGGTCATTCAGACCGATGCTGCCATTAACGAAGGTAATAGTGGTGGCGCGTTGGTTGATCTAAACGGTAAAGTCATTGGTATTAATACGATGAAAATATCGGATACTGGTGTAGAAGGATTAAGTTTCGCTATTCCAATGGATCAAGTGATGAAGACGGCCGGGGATCTGATGGAGAATGGTAAAATATCTCGTTCCTACCTTGGCGTATATACGGTAGATTTGAATAATTCCTTCTCTCCTATCGATGCAGATCAACGTAAGGAACTGAAGTTACCTAGTGATGTGAAGGATGGCGTTCTCGTTCTAGATGTGGTTGGCCCTGCGCTGGATGCAGGCATGAAACTGAATGATGTCATTACGCAGTTTAATGGTAAGGCGATTAACAAGACACTCGAGTTAAAGAAGTTCCTCTATAATGAGACGAAGGTTGGCGATGAACTGACGATTACTTACTATCGTGAGGGCGAACTGAAGACCGCTAAAGTATTGTTGAAGGATAAGCCTGAGCTTGAGGACGTGAAGTAGGATAGCAAGCATGTAAGTAAGCTGTTCTACATTGAAGTCTAAGTGGCGTAAATACGTGTCTAAAGTTGATGGTTCAACTAAGTTGGTTACTTTTGCGGGTCAGGAACGAGTAGGAAGGTACATATACACCGCAGGTACTGGTTGTGAACCTGAGAAGATAGAGGTATATTTATGTATATAAATTGAACTAAAGTTTACACCCTCCAAATGCTATAGATTCTAGCGAAAATTTAGCATAGGGGGTTCGTCTTTAGTTCATTTTATGTATTTACAGCAGAGTGTAAATCAGAAAGGATGCTTTCATTCATGTATGTGGTATGTAAAGATCATGTAGAACTTGCGATTGATATGTTCGTCGATGAATTTGAGGATGCGCCTGATATTGTAGATCTGAAGGAAACGGAATTCTCCGATTGGGATCCACCAGTGAAATGCCGTGAATGCGAGCAGTCCGCACAATATTTGGTCGTCTAGAATAGAAAAGCAGAATAGTTGAAATTAGGGAGGGGCGTGTTTTTGCGCCCTTTTTGTATTTGTAGAGGAGAGCGGGAGAGAGCTTCAAGGACAGGAATAAGGATAATGAAAAGGTAAAAGAAAGATAAGTAGAATCAATAGATTATAGGAATTAAATAAAGTACATGAATTAATGAATTAATGAATTGATGAATTGATGAATTGATGTAAATGAATTAAATAACCGTGAGGGTTTATCGTAGAAGGCATACATAAATAAGGTGGAGGTTAGTTGAGATGTTCATTCAGATTATTGGTGTCGGCAAATTGAAAGAGAAATATTTAGTGTTGGGCATTCAGGAATATGCCAAGCGGCTTACTCCTTACATCAAGTTCCAGATGGTGGAGGTAGCGGATGAGAAGGCACCCGACACCTTGAGCGAAGCAGAGGTGTCACAGGTTAAGGATCGCGAGGGCGAACGCATCCTCGCGCATATTAAGAGCGAGGCGCATGTCGTTGCGCTCGCTATCGGGGGCCAGCTATGGAGTTCGGAAGAGCTGGCCGCAGAGATCAACAAGCTCGGCACCTATGGGACGAGTCATGTCGTGTTCGTGATCGGAGGAAGCCACGGGCTCTCCGATGCAGTACTGCGTCGCGCCCAGCGGAAGCTCAGCTTCGGGCGCATGACGTTGCCGCATCAGCTGATGCGGCTGGTGCTGACGGAGCAGGTGTATCGGGCGGTGAAGATTAACCGGGGTGAGCCGTACCATAAATGAGGCGAAAAATTATGCTTCTTCGCCACATTAATCGGCAAGCTCTAGAACGGTAGATTTCTGACCATACTGCTATCAATAAAAATAATAGGGCGGTAGGGTGTAACATGTGGATTAATACAAATGATAGTAACTGGATGTTTAAAATGTTTGAAGTAGCAATGGCTCTTAAATCTCCATGGGAACTGGCGAGGAAATTTTCCCGCAGGCACAAATCACATTTGATAAGTTGCACGTTATGAAGCTGTGGATGAAATTCGTCGTGAAGAACAGAAAATTGCACACGGATTAAAAAAGACAAGATATAATTAAGCACTGATTTTTAAATTGAGTCTATAAAATTTGCTGCTATTTAGGCAAGGCACACCATAACTACTGCAAATGAGATTTATACTTTCATTATTCATATAGTACTTTCTTCGGATTTATAACTATTAGTATAACCGCTACTATACAATATAAAATTGCGCTATACATGATCAAATCAATTACGTTTCCATTTATGATACCAATAAAAAAATTAAAGAATTGATGGATTATGATTGGAATGACTAAATTCTGATTCAAGTTATAAAATGCTGTCATCATAATCTTTGTTGCTATAATTGAAATCATAAAAAACACAATATACTTTATTAATTCAATGCCCATCAACCCTGTAGTAAACCATATTGGTAGATGCCACATTCCCCACCAGAATCCTATTATTATAGAAGCTTTTAAAGGTGAATACTTCTTTTGAAGCTCATTTTGAGCAAAGCCTCTCCAGCCTAATTCTTCTCCTAATGGTCCTGACAATAAATTCCTAAAAAAGAAGTATATCAGCATTCCAAAAGAAGAAATTGTATAAATTGACCCTGCTCCACTCGTATTAGATGATACAATAAACACGATAACTCCAAATATTAAAACTTGGATCATAATGGCTATAATAGCCACAGATAACTTGAGTTTATTCTTGAATTTATCTTTTACGAATTCTATAAAACGCTGTTCCGGATAAATTCTTTTAAATAAAATGAAAAAGGCAAAGGTTGACGACCAAGAGGATATACAGAATAGAATATCAAATATCACTGAAGGAAATACTAACATACTTGCTGCTCCAACGAGCAAAAAGAGTGGCCAAAAAATGATATTGGTTAATAGAATAAAGCTTACTATTGGTCTCTTTAAGGTTTTTTTTCGTTTCATCAATAATCCCCACTTCAAACTAAGTATTTAGCAAATACAATACAGCATGTATTTACTAATATCTTCAGCTTAAACCTGGGGGTAACACTCAGGTCAATACATTATTGTACTATTTTATAGGAGCATAAATTTCCAAAAACACACGTTCAAGTCCATCTTCATAAGTAGTAATGATCATATTAATAAAAACCAATCCCAATAGTTCATAACTATTTTCTATGGCTACTCTTCTTAAGTTCTCTTCGACTTGATCATCTATATTTTTTCCATTAGTTGACCATCTACCGTCTTCAATAATGGTATAAATACACTTGGGATAAGTAAGAACTTCACCCTCTATATCCTCATTAATGTCCTCTACTTTATGTACAACTATAAATCTATCACCTATGATACCTTCTTCATTAAATTTTATTACTCTTCTTAAACCTGTTAATGTGACTGCCTGCTTTAAATTGCCTGGATTGTTTTGTAGAATATCATATTCATCATGAGCTGCTAAATCTGTTATTTCACCTTTCACTTTCAAAGGGTTCATTTCTTTTATCATATATTTCCCTAGATATTGCTTTACTTTTTGACAATCCGATTTAATGAGTTGAATACGTTTTAAAAGTAAATTTTTATATTCAATTTCCTCCAGTACTTGTTGTTCTTTCTCCTCTAAAAGTAATTCTAGCTCCTCTATACTCTTGCTTCTTCTAATATCTTGAATCTTCTTGATTTCAATATCAATTTCTCTATAAAAATTTATGGTTACAACATCATATATATCAAAATGATTATATTTTCTATATCCATTTGTATCATCTTGTTTAGGCTTTACTAATTCCTTTTCCTCATAAAATTTTAATGTATCTCTGGATATCCCTAGAAATTTAGCTACTTGTCCGATTGTATACAATTCCATCCTCCTTGTACTCCCATAGATTCTTTAAACTATGATATCTTATTACTATAAGTTAATACAGGCATAACAGCGAATTTAAAAGAGCCAAATAAGGTGACCTCTACATTGTATATGATCATCAATTTTATAAGGGAAATTCATGATGGATAAAATTTTGCCTCAGAGATGTTACGGTGAGCCGTATCATAAGTGACGGCGGAAGATTGGGGTGTAAGAGGGTCTGAGGCCTGTAAGATCGATGACTTATAAGAAATTCTAGCCCTTAAAGTGACTTAGGGGCTTTTTTTTATATGCAAGAAACGACAATGTTTTCCATATTGTGGTATGATTTTACAAGTAGCAATTATGTGATCCATTAAGAATTGATAAAAGACATTATGTATAGGACGTTAGTCGAAATGGGTACAGAAGACGAACGTTCGGGGGCGAGGAAACACGATATGTTTTCAATAAACATAGGCGGGATGCTTTTATAGCTATTGAACGCGAATTAATGTAACCAAAGCCCAATTTGGCCGTAAATCTCCATTATACTTTAATTGTGTAACCCACAGAATTTGTACTATAAGGAACAAAAAGATCCTAGGAGGGTGACATAGGTTATAGAACCATACAAGTTACTATCTGAGCTCCTATCACGAATAGAAGAAAATGTTTCTGATACGAGCGAGTCGGAATATTTGGCCGATCTCCCGATATCCTTAGTTCATTTGCGACGACTTTTTAAGTTCGCTTTCGGCGTGCCGCTGCAAAGCTATATCCGCTCTCGAAAGCTAGCCGTCAGCTTGGAGAATTTGATGCAAACCGAGAAGCGGATCCTCGACATTGCAATCGAATGTGGTTATGAACATGAACAAACTTACATCCGCGCGTTTAAACGCGAGTATGGGCTTACGCCTGGCGAATGCAGAGAATCCGGCAGAAACATTCACGTAACACCTCCTCTACATCTGTTTCCAAACAACGATGTTTGTGGAAATTTGGTGTACGGGCCGAATATGGTCATGATTCCATCCTTTCATTTAATCGGGTGTATCCATCGAATTGAGATCGCTGAAGCACCGACAGAAGCACCCGAAGCTGCCAAACAGTTTTGGTGGAACAAGCGGCATAAAGTGCCGAGTCCAGTAGAACCCAATATCTATTACGGTCTAACGAGAACACCTAATCCATCGCTTAGTTGGACGTACTATCTACCGTCTATGCGCGTAAAGGATCTGAACGATATTCCTGATGGCTTTACAGGCGACACCGTCCCTGCTTCCTTGTGTGTCGGCTTTCGCTATATTGGGAACCATCATTACGAGGAGATTAGCGAACTACGCGCAGAAGCGCTGTATACTGCCATCGATAGGCTTGCCAAGGAGCACAACGGGAGATATGTGCTTCTGGATAACGAATTCTTCTTCGAAAAAATCGACATAGATGCATACGATGGCCAATATTGTCAAATGGAATGGTTTGCGCCAATCAGAGTGAAGTACGATTAAAATGATCAAAAAAGTCCATTGGGCATGCCGCCATTGTGGTATGTTCTATTTGTATCGTAATCATAAATAGATGTTTGTACGAAAAGGAGAGGTAGTTATAAATTATAACGAAGTTGTTGCAATCGGAGATACCTATTTACTTACAGCAGTATCAGAGTTGTTCGGATTAGAAGGCTATGAAATCCAGCGGATTCCGGCACATGATGGAGGGCGGAATGTCGTTTATACCTGTGAGAAAGAGGGCGAGGGCGCTAAAATACTCAGAATCGCTTTCTTACATGACAGGAGCCGGGAAGATTTTCTGGGAGAAGTTGAGTATATCAGGTATTTATTCGAGCATGGAGGAAGTGTCTCCGATGTAGTCAGCTCTAGGAATGGGAATCTGCTGGAGGAGATCACCCACAATAACCACACTTTTTTTGTCTGCCTATTTGAAAAGGCTAAGGGCAAAATGCTTGTAGAAAATAATTATCGGTACCGTGAAGACGCTCCGATTTCCGAATATTATTATAATTGCGGTAAAGTCCTGGGGAAACTGCACCAAATATCGAAAGGATATACACCTGTCCATCGTCGGTATAGTTTTTTTGATAAATTTAATGCTGAATATATCGATAAACTGATCCCCGACTCCTTATCCCTGCTTAAGGAAAAGCTGGTAGAGATCCTTAATACTTTAAAAGGATTGGACAAGAATCAGGAGACTTTCGGTATGATTCATTTTGATTACAACGATGGGAATTATTCGATAGATTTTGATACCGGGCAAATAACCGTATACGATTTCGATAATTCATGTTTCGGTTGGTATATGTATGACCTAGCAGATCTCTGGACACACGGAGTAGGCTGGATACAATTCGAACCAGACGACGGCAAACGAAAAAAGTTTATGGAGGATTATTTTAATACAGTCCTCGCGGGATACAGATCTGAGACCAGAATCGAAGATTCGATGTTGGATAAGTTGCCCTTATTTATCAAAGTAACCCTCATGGAAAATATTTTAGGTTATTTTGAGGATATGCAGAACGATAGTGAAGAGACTGAGTGTGAAGGGGAGCTGTCGTATCTCATAAAATGCCTGGAAGACGATATCCCGTATAAGGGATTTTTCCATGAGATTTACTCGTGTGAAGAACCCTTTGAGTATGAGGTACGAAATATTTAGTCTTTTTCGAGCAGTTATGGTCAAAACTCAAGTCCTATCTGCTCACCGTTAAGGCTAGTTCGATCATCGCTTTTCGCCTCGCTATCCCTGATACGTTTAAGCTTGTTACGCCACATGACGTCCTTGCCTGGTTTTCCTCTACTTGAAATTAATGTAAATTGTTAGAAATTATATAAGGTCGGGGCGGGGAAAATACGAGCATATCAAGCGTATCCTGTAGATTAGCAGTAGAATTTACTAGCCCTTAAAGCCCCTGTGAGTTCGCCTCGCAAGGGCTTTTTTTCATGCGATTGTATGCCAATAACACCGCAGCCGAATTAGGTTTGAGTATACCACGAACGTAATTTGCTTCCAAATAGCGCATAACATTACCCATGGATGTTTGGTAACCACATGCGAAATGAATAATTGAACCAGTTGCGGGACGTGATTCTGACGCTGTGACGAGGAGTGTTTATGATCAAGATAAAATTGGAGGTTTCGAGCAATAGAAATTCCTTATTGTAATCAACAGGAAATCCCTACCAGAAAATCCTTATTATTTCGACGACCTTCAGTGCATGGTTATGAAGAATTGATCATAATCCTCGGATTGAAATTTGTTTAATTTAATGAGCTAAGAAGTCAGAAATTATGCGCCGCGGCGGATTTTTCGCCGATAGACGCGTTAAGCTGAATCGCACCATAAATAGGGCGGAAAATTTTATTGTAGGAATGCTGTGGATTAAGTGGTTTAAGACCCCTAAGGCAACAGTTTTTTTGGGTTTTTCTTATGAGAAGAATCGACACAAAGAGAACCCTTAATAAACCAACCCAGCACCAAAATAAGTATTGCGAGGATAAATTCAATCCAAAAAACCGTTTGTAGACCGGCAACCATGCTTTGTGTTTTCCCATGCATTGCAGTGGGATCGAGCGAATGGTGAAGATAACTATTGGCTCCGGATGACATAATGCCGACGAACAATGCGATGCCAATTCCCCCAGCAATCTGTTGGAGCGTATTGAGGGATCAGGTGACGTGGAAGTTGATTCAATCCTGTCGTCTGAGCCGGCATGACGACGAACGACATGCCTAAGAATAAGAGGACATGACTGAACAGAATGGAACCTTGTGTTGTATCACTGTCGATGCCGGCAAACAGCCACAACGATATGGCTATCAGGAACAGTCCGGGTCCGGGCACTATGACGAATCTCGGCCCGAATTTATCGAATAATTTTCCCGTCACTGGCATCATCATTGCGTTTAAAATGCAGCCTGGCATCAGAAATAAACCTGTCGCGAATGCTGTCAATTACATCACATCCTGCATATAGATTGGCAACAATGTCGTGGTGGCGAACGAACCATCATCAGGACTACTACCAATACCGCAACCAAAGAAAAAGTGGGATGCCAGAATACTGAAAGATTAATCAAAGACTCTTTGATCTTGAGCTGCCGCCATACAAGCAAGAGCAAGAAGAGGCTGCCTATGGCAATCGAAGTGTAACCCTCGGGTTCAGTCCATACATTTGTTCGGCTGAAGCCGTATATGACGCAACCGAAACCGATGGTTGACATCACAATGGATAAAAGATCGACCCTTGGTTTGGTTAGTTCTGTCACATTCTTTAAGTAAATGAATGCATAAATAATCGAAAACAATGCGACAGGAATCACCATATAAAATAGCCATCGCCAGTGTAATGTATCGATGACCAGACCCGATAAAGCTGGCCCGATGACAGGGGCGACCATAATGACCAGCCCCATGAGACCCATGGCCGCACCCCGGCGTTCCGGTGGATAGAGGGCAAGAATCGCAGATCCTCCTGTTCTGTCTCTCATATTGGCTTTGAATATATACATTATCACCCATAAAATATCAACAAATAAAATTTCCGCGTGATAACGGCGGAGAAGTTACTGCGCATCGCATCCGCCAGCAGTTTCAACATACCGTAAAGAAGGCTAGGGAAATGAGGGAGCAGGCGGCAGAATTGCAGCAATCTGGGCAGACTGATTTTCAAGTAAGGGTTGAAGTACAGCAGTTATTAGATCAGGTGAGACCTTCAGATGTGCAGCATAACCAAACCCCAAAATTGGATTACCTCATAGTCACCCCAAAACGATCATCTGTAACAAATTGTTAATATTGAGGCTCTCGTCATTCGTATCATAAAACAAATAAGCGATTGAGTCCTAAAGTGGTTTCATTGTTGGCATCGATTTGAAGCCAACCTCTTTTTTTACGGATGTTTGATCTGAAAATAAGTTTATTTTCTATCAATAATAGTTGATTACTCATATATAAAACAATTTTAATGCTGATTATAATTGGATTATGGTTATATTTCCAGAATTGGAGGATGAACATGAAAACGAAGATGACAAGCAAGTGTTTTTTTTATTGCCGCCATTGCACTGCCTGTCTTGTTATTGTTTATATATTTAAGTTCAATTCTTTTTACTAATTCTAAAATGAAGCCGCAAGTCCTATTAACCACCTTATCTGGAAGTGGAATCTGAAGTGAAAACTGGAGGGAAAAGTGAAGT
Source organism: Paenibacillus sp. IHBB 10380 (assembly GCF_000949425.1). NCBI lineage: Bacteria > Bacillati > Bacillota > Bacilli > Caryophanales > Paenibacillaceae > Paenibacillus > Paenibacillus sp. IHBB 10380. Next base: position 4,813,682 of record NZ_CP010976.1, on the reverse strand, counting down.
GAAATCTGAAGATTTAGATGTATTAAATGTTGGTCAAAGTCGAGTTCTTACCGCTTCCGAGGTCACATCCTTGTGGGGGAGAATAGATCCACAATTTTCACCAGACAATGCCGTTGCCGCTGTACAAAGTGCACTGCCACAAGAGGAATATGAACAATTGTTCCCCTACCGTATTGGCACGGCGGAATGGCACAAATTTGCCGCAGATCAACCAAATTACAATGCAGATCAAACCGACTATTATTCCTATAACAACTTGATTGCTGCCGTTAAGGATGTAGCTAATATCAAATATAAGGTGGAATACAGACAGGACGATACTAAGAACAGTCGCGTATTTCGATTAGATAAAGAAACGAAGACAGAAACACTCATCTACCAAAATGCTAACTTTAAAAATACAACGGTTCCGATTCTATCGAAAACGGTCGATTTTGGTTCCTTTATTAAAGAAGGGTCTGATTTGAAACGAAAGCATGAGCTGGCAGCTTTTCTTGCCAATATCTCGCACGAAACGGGTGGAGGTATGCCAACATCTCCTGGAGGTCCGCTCGCTTGGGGTTTGTATTGGAATGAGGAAATATCTTATATTAACACCACCACGGTCAATTATGTTGAAGCAAATGATAACTTTCCGCCAGTTGTGGGCAAATCCTATCATGGACGCGGACCGATACAGCTGAGTTGGAACTACAATTACGGATTGATTAGTGGAATTATTTATGGCACCAGAGATAAGCTGCTTCAACAGCCTGAGCTTATTGTGAACGACGGCAAGCTAGGCTTTATAACGGCGATCCTGTTCTGGATGACACCACAGCCTCCGAAGCCTTCCGCTCATGATGTGATGGTTGGCAACTGGACGCCTTCTGAATCGGATATTTCTAAAGGATTAACACAGCCGGGCTTTGGTATTACCATTATGATCATTAACGGCAATCTTGAAGGCAACTTAGACGAAACTGACCGTCGTATCGGTCGCCGCGTTGGTTTATATCGTAAAATTACAACTCAAATGGGGATATCGATTGAAGGAGAGAAAGTAAATACTTTAGGTATGAGTCCATTTTAGAATTCTATTCTTTTACGTGGGTGCAATTATTGCTCTATTATGCATTAACCCCTGGACGGAGCTAAGTCCGGCAGAAAGTCCTTTTGTTAAAACATTTAGTTTAGTGGGGATTCCGATTGCCGCGGGAATTATTAACTTTGTCGTATTAACTTCAGCCGTTTCTGCTTGTAACAGCGGGATGTTCTCAACAAGCCGTATTTTATATAACTTAGGCAAGAATGACCAGGCTCCATCTCATTTTGCCAAATTGAATAACAATCATGTTCCAAAAAATGGGTTACTCATATCCACGCTTGTCCTATCTGTAGGAGCTCTTTTGAGTAAGCTTATTCCGGAACAGGCTTTTGGAATCGTGACAACCATTAGTGCCATTTGTTTTATTTGGGGTGTGGTTCTCATTTGCCATATAAAGTATAAGAAAACCCAGTCGCAATTACATGAAAAATCAAAATTTAAAGCACCATTTATTAATTATGTTGTTCTAGCTTTGTTTGCTATCATTCTCATTATTATGCTATTTGCTGAAGAAACACGTCCGGCCTTATTGTTAACGCCTTTATGGTTTATTCTATTATTTACTTTGTATTATGCGAATAGAAGGAAGAGGGAAAAATAACAAAACCTCAGTACTACAGACTTTCTTCAGCAAAACGAAACTATGCTAACGGATTTCATAAGCCAAAAATCGAAAAAGCATGAATGGAATGTGTTGAAGTCATAACCGAATACTTAAAAAAGGCCATCCGATAGGGTGGCCTTAAAATTTGCCATTGCAGATAGCACGGTCAGCGTAGTAAATTATGACCAATCAATAGAGCTCATGAAGAGTAACTTCACTGCGAATAAGGAATCGAGCATTTATACCTGTCTGGCCAATCCCTTTGGAGATGTAGAACTTGCCATGGGTGCCTGAATGCATTCCCTTGTAAATACCATCGGCTGCCAGCTTGCCTTTATCTATGAATCGGAACAAAAAGGGTACGTTGAACTGCATACCGTGGAAATGGCCGGCCATCAAGTAGGTATACTTGCGTTTAATAGAAAGAACAAGATTGGGATTATGAGTGAGGACTAGGATCGGTTTGCTTGGATCGATGTTTGCGAATGCTTGATCAATCTTGCTTTTCTTGCTGCCTAAATCATCGATTCCAACAATTTGAAAGTTATCAACCAATATCGACTGATTGCTAAGGACCTGTATACCCGCGCTTTCGAGAATGTGGATAAGCTGATTAAAAGCAGTGAAGTTTAGGCGATGATCATGATTCCCCAATACCGCAACAACAGGAATGCCGGGCTTCGCAATCGCGTTAGCATACCGCTGCACCTTGGATAAATGTCGGGATTTCTGAGTAAAGTCTCCCGTGAGAAAAATATAATCAGGAGCTCCTTTGGTAATCAAGCGAGTCAATCTTTCCGGACTGATACGGAGTTTCTCCACGTGTAGGTCGCTAATTTGCAGAGCTCGGATTCCAATCCCACAAGAGTAGCGGACACGTTCCACCTTAAGCCATTGAGTCGGAAAGATCAAAAGGAAATAGATTACGACAGCGATAAACAGGATAATAAAAAAGATCATGGAGTAAATCCTTCCTTAATACAAAGTGGAGATAACAATACTACTGTCTTTAATGCACCGTCAATATTATGATTGGCAAATTCAGTTATATCCATAATTCTCATCGCTTCGTCAACTGCCTCGGACTCTTTTTTTGTCCATCCTCTGAGCAACGATTGGTGTGGGAACCTTCCTCGTTCAAGCAAATCCGCACAGAAATTCCTTCCGGAACTATGGGGGATTGCGGTAGCATTCTTGCGACTCGAAGTAATTGTTGTGATGGCGAGAAATACAACTCAGGTAGAGCGGATTCCTTCAAATGCGTTTTGTACCAAATGTTGCACATAGGTTTCATCCAACTTCTCACCTGTTACAAGCAAACGATAGAAAATCGGTCCGTAAATGAGATCAATGCATATGTCGATGTCGAGGTCTTTTTTCAGTTCCCCGAGTTGAATCCCTTTCTCTAATAGACTTCTTGCCTCAAGTCGGCGGGGACGGAAAAATCGAGTACGATAAGCCTCCGCCAATCCTGAATCAAACTGTCCTTCGCCTAATAGCTCCGTAATGATGGTTCCCTCCCGACTTGTCAAAAACCGGGTTAAATTCGTGGCATGAATGAGAATATCACTAAATGCCGAATCCGTATCAGGCACTGGCAATCTGGTCGTGGCGGCATACAGGAAACCATCCATTACCACGGCAGCTTTGTTAGGCCACCATTTATAAATGGTAGCCTTGCTAACTTGAGCACGATCGGCGATTTTATCAACTGTGACGGCTTGAAAGCCATTTTCCAACAATAACTCATAGGATGCGGAAAGGATAGAGTTTTGCGCTTCTACATTACGCGGTCTTCCTCTTTTACCATTCATTGTAATCGTCACCTTTCATCAGTACATATCTTAAACGAAAAAATAAACTATACGTTCAGTATACCAATTAAGAATAAAAAATAAAGCTGAATTCACCTATTTACAAAACTATACGTTCAGTATATTATTTGATTATAAATTAGTAAACTGTACGTTTAGTATTTAAAAGTAAAAAATAAATTTCTGTAAGGAGTTGCTTAAAATGACTGCATTAAAAAAGGAAACTATCGAGAACAATATCCCGACCTGGTTAACCCTACTTCTGGCTACCGCATGCGGTATCATTGTAGCTAATCTTTACTATGCACAGCCCTTGGTTGGGATTATTAGTTCTTCAATCGGGCTGTCAGCCAACATGTCTGGCTTTATCGTGACGTTAACGCAGATTGGTTATGTAGTTGGCTTGTTATTCATCGTACCTATGGGAGATATCATTGAAAACCGCAGGTTGGTTGTCGTATCTCTATTTCTCACAGGGATTGCCCTTGCAATCACGGCAGTGTCGAAGCAAGCTGTGCCGTTCTTAGCGGCTTCGTTTGTAATCGGCTTAGGGTCGGTTGCTGCGCAAGTACTCGTGCCTTTTGCGTCATACCTTGCATCCGAATCTTCAGGGGGCCGTGTTGTCGGCAATGTCATGAGTGGTTTGTTACTTGGAATCATGCTCTCGCGTCCTTTATCGAGCCTGGTAGCTGATTTTTTTGGCTGGCATGCCGTATTCGCCTTGTCTGCTGCAGCTGTTTTTATTTTGGCTATCGTGCTGTTGAAGGTGTTACCTGCAAGAAAGCCCTCGACAGACACACGCTATACAGCTCTACTCGGTTCGATGTGGCAATTGCTGCGAACAACTCCAATTTTACGCCGCCGGGCTGCTTATCATGCATGTGTGTTTGCAACTTTCAGTTTATTTTGGACAACAGCCCCATTGTTGTTATCTAGTCCCATCTTTCATTTTTCACAGAAAGACATTGCGTTGTTCGCGCTTGTCGGAGTCGCGGGTGCAATAGCTGCACCTGTGGCCGGACGGTTGGCCGATCGCGGGTGGACGAAACCTGCAACAGGAATTGCACTTGCAGCTGTCGTCATTTCTATGTTGTTGCCGCTTATGTTTCAGTCTGGTTCAACCACCGGAATAGCTATTCTCGTCGTTTCAGCCATATTATTGGACGCCGGTGTATCCGCAAATCTTGTGCTTGGACAACGCGCACTCTTCTCGCTGAGTCCGGAAATTCGCAATCGTCTGAATGGGCTTTTTATGGCTATTTTCTTTTTTGGCGGTGCCATCGGATCGGCAATTGGGGGATGGACATACACCACGGGAGGATGGAGTGCCGTGTTATGGGTTGGAATGGCTTTCCCGATCGCGGCCATACTTTATTTTGCGACAGAGAAGAAGTAATTAAGTCGGGAGATGCGTGGCTGTTTTAAAAACGCGGACAGGGGTTGATTTATTTTGTAAATAAAACCAAGGTACCCACAGTCTAGGCACTTTTTTAGAAAAGTGCCTAGACTGTGGGTACTATTGTAAGCTTTTATCACGATGGTCTTTTATTTTGGTTACTCGTAGTCTGCAAGCCCCAGAGGTTGGATTCATGATTCGTACACAATCAGGATGCTATAAGAAATATCATCATAAGAAAAATAGAATAAAAACAAGGGCACCTGAATCAGGCGCCCTTTCACTACATGAAGTCGAAAAAATAACGGATCATATGGAAAAAGACCGGCGAGGTGTAGGTCAAGCTATCGACCCGGCTTAAGTAGCTTTTTTTCAGAGCATCGAACTTTTCATCATCCCCGATTAATAAATCGCGCTTCAGCACGGACACCGTTAAGCTACCGAAGAAACCGCTCAAGCTGATAAGCATACCGGAGAAGATCCCGAAAGTCAGATCAAGTGGTGTCAGGTAGGGATAAATCAGATAGGCCACCCCTGTTGTAACGACAAATGCACATACGAATCCCTCCCAAGTCAAATTCGGATTGGCCGTCGGGACTACTTTTCGCTTGCCGAAATAGATGGATGCCAGATGGTGTACAACATCATTAAGCTGCGTCAATACCACTAGAAACAGTACGAGCCCTGCTCCATACTGTGGCGTAGCAAATTGGAAATATGCCAAGTGACTAAGCCCAAAAACCATCAGCATAAGTCCCCATTGGGTCGAGCTGACGCTACGTAAAAAACCGACTGTTCCTTTGTTGATTAATCGCGGGAGTGGCAGGAACAAGAATACATAGAGCGGAATAAAGACAATAAACATTCCATACCACTCGATATAAATCCAATAGAACTGTACAGGGATCGCCAGATACGCCCACAGAAAGAGTCGGCGGTCGGCTTTTCTTGTTTTGATCATAGAGAAGTATTCTTTCAGCGCGAAGAAGGTAAGTGCCATTAGGGACAGTAGTGAAACGACCGGGTTGAACAGGGTGGCCAGGAAAAAAATAAAGAACATGCCCCACCAGGTCTTGATGCGGACGCCAATGGTCGCATAATCTTTGTCAGGCTGTATTTTGTTTATCACCACATACATCAAATGGATGGCTAATAAAGCTGTAAAAATAAGAGTTAACGTAAATAACGAACTGTCCATTGCCGATCACCAACTTATCATGAGATAGGATTCCATTAGAGGGATCATATGTTATTATGAAGGAAACGCTCACACTTGATAAGGGGAAATTTTTTAAATGGAAGCTGATCGCTCAGTCTTTATTTTGCTTACGAATACCGGAACTCTTTTTACGAGAGTCATTCAAACCTACACGAAAGCGCCTTACAATCACGCATCGATCTCCTTTAATCGCGAACTTTCGGAGTTATACAGTTTTGGGAGGAAGCACCCGAATAACCCTCTGAATGGCGGATTCGTGAAGGAGGATATTAAGACGGGCACGTACAGCAAGTATCCGAATACGACGTGCGTGATCTATGAGATTCAAGTATCGGAGCGTGAAATCGAGAAGATGAAGCGCGTCTTGCAGGTCTTTATCCAAAAGCACCAAAAGTATCTCTATAATATTCTGGGTGTAATTGGCATCGCATTGAAAGAACCGGTCGAATTCAGCAACTCCTACTTTTGTTCGCAATTCGTCGCGGAAATTCTGGAGCGGTCCGGCATCAAAATATGGAATAAGCTGCCCGCGCTCGTGACTCCGGATGATTTCCGGAAAAGTGACCGGCTGAATCTGATTTATGAAGGGAAATTAAGCGAGTACGAGCAACTGAAGCAACGGCCTCGTTGACTGCCTTGGATTTCGATGTTATCGGATTAGACCGATTATACGACTAAGATAGTTCCACGAAATATTTGGCACAGAAAGCGACTAATTTAGGTTAAGTTGTAACTTTACTTTGGATACATAAGGCTCGAACAGCGCGTTTAAGAGGCTGTTACGAGCCCTTTTAATGTTTATAGAAGGGATGAACATTAAAAGGACTCGTTCGGCTTGGTTTTTGCTCATGATGGAATAACGACTGAAGAACTGGAATCACCTGCTATCGCTAAGAAATCCGGATATTATGTCTATTAGAACAGCTCGTGTCACAAAACGGCAGGTACCGATTGTTATATAGGCATAGAAACAAAGGAGGTGAACCTGTGAAACCTACCATCCCCGGGGAAGTGGATGAGACAAGCAATGAGATTGAAGCGATCATTGATCGTGTCAAATCAGGAGACAAGCAAGCGTATGAAATGATCATTTGTCAGTTTGAACGGCAAATGTACACCTACTGCTATTATATTCTGAAAAATCATGAAGAAACCGAAGATGCTGTTCAGGAAATTTTTATCCGGGCATACGAGAATCTTCATCGATACAGCAGGCAGGCGACCTTCTCGGCATGGCTTTATAAAATGGCTTATCATCACATGATGAACATAAAGAAAAAGCAGGGCCGAAGGTTAAAGCTGATTCATGAGTTCAAGGAGCAGCAGGCCAAAATCGAAATTTCACCCCGAGAGTCTGTGATTGAGGAACTGTTGACCTATCTCACACCGGAAGAACGGCATATTTTGCTGCTCAAAGCGGTTGAACAGTACAGCTTTGACGAAATCGGAGACGTTATGGGCATAAAGCCGGCAACGGTTCGCAAGAAATACGAACGGCTTCGCCTTAAGCTATCGGAGTACAAACGTAATAAAGGAGGGATCGCACATGGTACATTTGCCAAATCAAACTGATTCGAAAAAAATGGATACGATCGAGCAATGGATTCGGGATTCGGAAATGCCAAGAGCAAGTATGAGCCATCAAATTATGAATAAGATAGGAGATCGAACAATGAGTAAATCAAAATCAAATTTTGTTAGAAAAACATTAGTAACGGTATCGGCTGCAGCAGTACTAGGAGTAGGTGTGATTGGCACGGGTTTCGTATCCCCTGCCATGGCGGATGCTTTGAAAAAAATTCCAGGAATTGGTAGTATCTACATGGGAATCAGTGATGAGAGATTGCAGACAGCGATTGATCAAGGAATCGCTACTAGTCCTAACCTGAGCGTGACACATGACGGCGTAACATTAAAAGTGACCGATCTGCTGTATGACGGGACCGTTCTAAAATTTGCAATGGAGCGTGAGGGTGTTGAATTGTCTTCAGTACTTCCTAGATATGACGGTAGTAATGACGGGGTCAAGGGATATATTGAGACTGATAAACTGACATTTCTGGCTAATGGCAAGGAAATCAAATATACCGGGGGATCCTTCGGGGAAGTTCCAGGAAAAGAGAATACCGTTCATATTGAAATATCGGAGGGATTATCTCTTCCAGACCAATTTGAGCTGACCTTTCAATCCAAAGTAACACAAATTGAAGAGCCATTCGAATTCAAGATTCCGGTGAAAATTGACAATAATATGCTTGTATTGAAGCCGAATGCAACCGAAACGGACGGGAAGTTCAGTTATACGGTGAAGCAATTGGAGATAACTGCGGCATCCACTAGACTGATTCTGGATAGCACGGGTGATGTTCCCACAACACCTGAGCAATCATCGGGCGACTATAGTGCAACGATGGTTTACTATGATATCGTTGATGACCAAGGGAATGAAATTAATCAGAATAGAGTTGGGTTCTTTAATAGCGCGCCTGAGACCGAGTACCATGTAAATGAGCTGTATTCGGCTTTCGAGGCGACGCCTAAATCCATTACGATTAAACCTTACACCTTTACCGTGAACACCTCTGATTGGAAGATCGTTGGAGCAAGTAACGGGATTGCAGGTGACAAAACATATCTCAAAGATCTGGAGCTAACCATTCCGATTCAGCCTTAAGATTAGCACCGCTCTTTCTGTCAAATACGTTGAGAATACAAAAAAAAAGAGAAATCCTCTTCTTACACTTTGAGAGACCTATCCGGGTCTCTTTTCCCATTTGGCAAGCATTTATTGGGAACGTAGATCGCGATATTTACATTCAAATATTATATACAAAAGTAAGCTACAATAATAACGATAATACAAATGTCCAAATACATACAAAGGCTAATAATGCTAAGCTATACTTTAAAACCATTTTCGTTAAAACAGATTCTTTACCTGTTTCGCCAACAGCAGCTGTTGCGATTGCAATGGATTGTGGGGAAATTAGTTTTGCCATAGTGCCTCCTACAGTATTCGCAGAAACTAGTAATGCTGGATTTGTTCCTATGATATTACCTGCTGTTGCTTGAATTGGCGCAAATAATGTATTATTGTTCACGACAGACCCCGTCATAAATACTCCTATCCAACCTAAGATTGGCGATAGTAATGGAAAGAAATTTCCGGTTGCTGCAATCTCTTCACCTATTGCACTTGTTAATCCGCCATAAGTCATTAATTTAGCTATGCCTAGAATTGCACATATCATTACAATAGGAATCCAAAATTCTGTAACTGTTTTTTTAAAGAGCGTAAATCCTTTTGAGAAACCGATAGATTTTGTAGTTATTATTGTGATTAGGACTGCCAATAAGATGGCTGTACCTGTTGCACTTATTAAATCAATTTTTGAGGTTAGCGTTGAGCCTGGCATCTTAAAGGTCAATGTAGTAAAATCTAGAGCCTCGCCTGCTGTAAACAGACCTTTAAATGCAGGTAAACTCCATATTAAAACAAATATACTTAATAAGTAGAATGGAGACCAAGCCTTTATAATATTACCAACAGTATGTTTTTCCAGTTTAACCGCTTGATCATTTAGTAAAAAAATATGTTTTGGCTGCCATTTTCTTAGAAATAATGCCAATGTCCCTAGAGCTAACAATGAAGGAATGATATCAGCTAATTCAGGTCCCATCAGTAATGTAACAATAGCTTGAGATATTGTATAGGTGGTAGATACCACCAAAATGGCTGGAAAAACTTCTTTAATCCCTTTGAATCCATCAATTAACAAAATGAGTAAAAACGGAATTGTAAAATTAATTATAGGTAGCGTGAGTGCCGTCATCATGGATACATCCATTGAAGTAACATTGCCTTCTAAATTTAAGGTGCCTGTTATGCCAACAGGAATTCCGATTGCACCAAAAGCTCCAGAAGCACCATTAGCGATTAGACAAAGCATGGCAGCTTGCAATGGTTTGAATCCTAAGGAAACTAATAGAACGGCACAAATTGCGATGGGTACACCAAAACCTGCAGCACCTTCAAGAAATGCATTAAAACAAAAACCAATAAGCAAAAGCTGAAGACGCTGGTCTTGTGAAATACCGGCAATACTTGCACGTAATATGTCAAATTTACCAGATTCAACAGAGGTTCTATATAACCAAACTGCCATTATAATTATATAACCAATGGGCCATATTCCTTGAATCGCACCTTGTATCATACTACCCATTGATTCACCAAATGGTAAATCAAATAAAAACATCGAAATCAAAAAGGTAACGACCAAATTTAATAAGGCTGCATAAATCCCTTTCATTTTAAATAATGTCAAACATAAAAGAAATAAAATAATTGGAATAGCTGCAACAAGTGAGGAGATAATCAGGTTATTAAATGGATTAAAGGTTTCTACTAACATGATGCATGACTCCCTTTTGTGAGATTCTTTACTTTAAAAAAAGCTACGCCCAATTTCTTTTAATGTTTTAACGGATTTTGCAAGCTTTTCTTTTTCACTATCACTTAATAAAAGTTCAACGATGTCTTTTCTACCTGAGCGATTTATGATCGTTGGTACACCGATATAGACGTCATTGTGACCATATTCACCTTCTAATAGTGATCCAACCGGTAATACTACTTCCTCATTTTGTAATATAGCTTTCGTTATTCTCGCCAACCCCATAGCGATTCCATAGTATGTTGCACCTTTAGACTCAATAATTTGATAGGCTGCATCACGAACTTGTACAAATATTTCGTCTTTTCTTTTATCTGTGAAATTATTCTCAATAACCTTTCCTGAAATATTTGCCGAACTCCATACTGGAACTTCTGAATCTCCATGCTCACCAATAATATAAGCATGAACACTTGCTGGAGCTACATCGAACTCTTTACCTAATAAATAGCGAAATCTTGCACTGTCTAAAATCGTACCTGAACCAATAACACGTTCTTTTGGTAAGCCAGAAAATTTCCATGTTGCATACGATAAAATATCTACAGGATTAGTAGCTACTAAGAATATGCCATTAAAGCCAGCATCCATAATATTTTTTACAATTGATTTAAAAATATTCACATTTTTGTTGGCTAAATCAAGTCTCGTTTCTCCAGGTTTTTGCGCTGCTCCAGCACTAATCATAACGATAGCAGCATCTTTACAATCCTCATATGTACCAAATTTTATTTTTATAGGGGAAGGTGCATAAACAATGCCATGATTTAAGTCCATAACATCACCTTTTGCTTTTGCTTCATTTAAATCGATTAGGACTAGTTCATTACATAAACTTTGATTCACTAAAGTAAACGCATAGCTTGAACCAACCGCACCTGTCCCAACTAAGACGACCTTTCTTCCTAATGTAATCTCCATATTCATGACCTCCAGTTGTAATTGTTCTCCACATCGTTACTATTTAACTCAAATGTACTTTTCCCAAGAAGACGATAATCTAGACATATTCAAAAAGGTAAATTTTATGGGAGAGTAGCAATAGATTTTACGAAGAAAATTACGAAGCTGAATAAAGGGCTAATGGCTAAAAAATAGTTGAAACGGAAAAAGGGCCGGTTTCATAGATGCAGATGTTCTGTACACCGCTAATGAAACTTTGGCAGAAGGGGAATTTAATCGACTTTACAGGAGAGGTCTTAAAAACATAAAAGCCAACTGCAAAGAGCAGTCAGCTTATACACTATCTTTTCACGATAGGAACCCATATCTCGCACCGGTAATCTTCTGCGGATGTATCTCCCAGCGGATATACCTCGAGTTCGGCTCCTCCCGAGTGCTCGTATCCTGTAGCTGGAAACCATTCCTGGAAAATTCGCTTCCACACGCTTTGTATAGCTCCCGGCATCGGACCTATTGATGTGAATACCGCCCAAGTAGAAGCAGGAATGCTTCTCGAGACTAACCCTTCCTCTATTGCTCCTGAGCTATCTTCAACTGCAATTACATATGTGAGTTGTTCTTGATCGTGTTGTACATCCATACAGATTCCTAGAAGATCCTTATCTATTCCAATGTTGCAAAGCCTGGCAGTTGTGCCGTCTTCGTTACATTCCTCCCAAAATTTCGGGATTCGTCGAAAGTTTTCACCATCCTTTGTCGTTACCTGAATAGGCTTTCCTACAACTGTAAACTCATTCTTCTCGACAATTTTGTAATCCATATCCTTGTCTCCCTTCAGTGAAAGGGGAACGAAATGCGGGGAAAGGCTTTAAGGATAACCCCCGGACCGCGAGCCTCCGAAGGAGGAACACCATGGACTTTCCGGAATGCTTTGGAGAAGGACTCGGGTGAGTCATAGCCATATTTAAGCGCTACATCCAACACCCTAGATGTTGTCATTGCGTGCTTTTTATGAACAGGCTCCTGTTACATGTGACTATTATACAAAAACTTGCCGTTATAGACAGCGCGGTGAACCGTATCATAAGGGGGGCGAACCGAGTGCTGAGTTTAACGGCGAGACTTACCTCATCGGTCCGTTAAATAGCATTGATGAAGAGTTTATTTATAAACAATACATCCTCTTTTCTCTAATAACTCTAACGTTTTCGTTATTTTCAAGTTGTGATTCCATCTCAAATCGAGTTTCTCCAAACGTTCAAGGTTTATAACGGAATTTGGAATTTCTTCTATATCATTATCTCTCAAATCTAGCTCAACGAGATTACATAATTCACCTATTTCTTCAGGAAGCTCATTCATTTTGTTTTTTCTAAGGTTTAGCCTTCTTAACTTTTTCAGTTTACCGATGGATGTAGGAAGGCCTTTTAATTTATTATCACTTAAATCCAGTATTCGGATTTCTTCCAAAGCTCCCAGGTTATCTGGCAAGCAAATTAATTGGTTACCATAGAGATGAATTTCTCTTAAACCTCTTATATTTGTTATCGAATCAGGCAGGTTCTCAAGTTGATTATTATATAATCGTAATTCAATAAGACTTTTCATTTCACCTATATTAGAAGGCAACTTTATTAATTTATTATCCGTTACGTTCAAATATTTAAGTTGTTGTAGAGCACAAAGCTGCTCCGGAAGATTTTCAAACTGATTATTACTCAGATACAGAAAGGAATCCAAATTTTTTAACTTTCCAATCCCCTCTGGTAATTGCCTCAACTTATTATGACCTAAATCTAGCATTCTTAAATTTATTAAACGTTCGACCTCCTCAGATAATATTTCGATATCGTTGTCTGCATAATTTAATACTTCTAATTCGTAATGAAAGAAGAGCCATTCAGGGATCTCTTTGATATGGTTGTTATACATACTTAGTTCAGTGAGGTTTTTTGTTTCAAATACGACCTCTGGCGTTTCTGTTAATCCTTTTCCGTCAAAGTTATACCTCATGAAATTCCTCTCCTTCGAAAACTCTGCTGAGTGAATGTACTAGCGCTACGTTATAATATAGCAGGATATTAAAATATTATCCGTAGGTTGGCTTACAAAACTACTTCCTAGTCTCGACATATGTAGAGTGCTGTGTGCGGATAACAAGAATTTATTGATGCAGCGAATCTAACTTGATACATATATTTAGCCTTCTTGTATGTATATAGGCATGGTGCTAAAATTGTAGATTGGCAATAGAAAATTATGTAATAAATATAAAGATTATGTTTTTTGGAGGAACGAAATGAAAAAAGTACTGGGGAAGATTAGAATTGTTGTCATAGTTGTTATAAGTATCTTGCTCTTAATCATTGCATTTAGTTTTATCAATCATAGAATTCAATTGAAGAAAGAGTCGGCAATACTTTCTCCAATAGGAACAATGGTGAATGTGAATAACCACCAAATGCACGTATATACGGAGGGAAGCGGCGCTAAGACTCTAGTCTTTATGTCGGGTGGCGGAACTGCCTCCCCAGTGTTAGATTTCAAAGGGTTGTATTCTAAACTGTCTAACCAATATAGAATTGTAGTCGTAGAAAAGGCGGGCTATGGTTATAGTGAAACTGCGGCTGTCTCTCGTGATATAGATACTATATTAGAAGAGACTAGGACTGCTTTATCATTAGCAGGTGAAAAAGCACCCTATATTCTATTTCCCCATTCAATGTCTGGTATTGAGGCTCTTTATTGGGCACAAAAATATCCTGAAGAAGTAACTTCCATCATTGGACTTGACCCTGCTATTCCATCAGCATATGAAAAATATCCCCTGCCATCAGATTTTACAATGGGACTCACAAGTTTTGGTGCGCGTATAGGTATTACTCGCTTTTTTCCGTCCATTGTTAATTCTTCTGCTGCAATAAAAGAAAACCGTTTATCAGAACAAGAAAAGAATATTTACCGTGCGATTTTTTATGAAAAAACACAAACATCAAATATGATTGAAGAAGTCAAGATGATAGAAAATAATGCAAAAAGAGTATCAGAAGGCGGTATCCCCAATGTGCCGATGTACTTTTTTATATCGAATGGAAAAGAAGTGCCACTAGATGATTGGAAAAATCTTTTAATTATGTACGTTGGTGCTGCAAAGGATGGAAAATATATGATTTTGGATAGTGGTCATTATATTCATGACTATGAACCTGAAATCATTGTGGAAGAAAGCGTGAAATATATAGAGGGTATCTGAATGTTTTGAATAAATGGTCCGATATTTGATGCTGATTAAATAGTTGTTGTAACTTTCTTTCATGACAAAAAGATGAGGAGTGGGTTGCTCTTCATCTTTTTATATGCTTGCTATTTAGATGACAAGTACTCAGCAGGCGTTGTTTTATCGATAAAAAGGATACCATCATACTGCTCGCTTGGTACGAATTGCTCCTCAATAATCCCCCAATACAATCCTTTACGGGATGTATTCATCCATGCTCGATTATCCTGAGTCGTTAGATCAACGAAAGAGTAGGGGGTTCCTGTTCTTTTCAAGATTGACTCCAAGCTGGTTGGATCGGATTTTGTGCTTACAGGCATAATAGTTCCGTCATTGGCTGCGGTTTCCCCTTGATACATAAATTGTCCAATGGAATACACTTGTTTCTTAAGTCTCGATGGTAGTAGCTCGGTCATGTTCGGAACAGAGCCATTTTCGTAAGGGTGAATCTGAAAAGATGTTTCCATGGCTGAATTGTTTTTCCGAATATGATAATTATGGCCCCAGACGATCACCTTCTGAAGAGATGACATGACGAACGATACATATGAATCGTCGGCACCACGAGCACCATCTCTTTCCGAGCGCTTGAAGATGTCGCACCGTAAATGTATAACAAAAAGCCACTCTTAAAATAAGAGTGGCTTCTTGCGTATATTCTAATGTAAAGAATGAATGTCAGGAGAGAACTTAGGTTACTAACGAATGGCCGTTGGAGCCAACCAATCAAAAATCGGAATATTCCTAAGTAGTCCGAATGCAAGGGTCACGATCAACATTACAGTCATAATCCCATTGCTTAAAACGCGCATTTGCTTCTTTTTTGTAACGAAGTACATCGCATATAAAGGAAGTATGATAAACACCAAGGGATTATATCTAAATGCCTGAACAAAATCTAATCCCAACAAGGAAAGAGTAACCCTCGTTATTCCACACCCCGGACAGTAAAACCCAGTTAACTCGTGAAACACACAAGGAACGTCGATTTTTGTCACCGGTAACCATACTTTCAGGTAAAATAGCCCTCCCACGCCAAGCGATACACCCCAAAATAGTTTGGGGTGTCTCTTGGGATCTAGCTTATGCAAGTTTATTGACATCCAATTGAACGAAAGCATACGTTACGATACCTAGACCAAAGAATGTAAGGACAAGGTAAAGGACCGAATTATCCGTTGCAAATACGCCACGTTGTCTTTGTGCTTCTTCGATATGCTTTCCTACCTGATAGGCCCAAATGAAACTCCATACACCACATGTGACCAATGTTAGAAGGAAATGCTTGCCTCCCGTAAATGAGTAGTCTCCACTCAGCTTGCCGACATCATTGGTTAAAGTAATAAACCAATAGATACCATAGATGCCGCATGTGACCAATGTTAAAATAATTGCTAACGCGATACCCCTCTGATTAATCACTACACACCATCCTGTTGATTTATGTATTTCTAGAACATAAAGTAGGCCTGAAATCAAACTCACGGAATAGAATAACAGATCACCGATCGAATTCGTTCGCTGAAATATTTTCTAGTGAGTATCTGACAGGAAATGAAAAAAATCGACAATATTATCTTAATAAAATATGAATACATATACAAGGAAAGGATTTACAATAGGATTGATCACTGCCTCACAATGATGAGGTTCTGATAGTTACGCCACGCTAAGAATTACATATATACCCACATATGGTATAGTTATTGATAATCGAAAAGTTAAAAGGATGGTGTAAAATTGAGTTTTTTTCCTGTGTCATATTCACTCTTGTCAAGAGAAGCGATATTATCGCATATTAAAGATAATTATAACGTTGATACACCCGTTAGTTTTCAGTATTTCCTTAGAGGAATGAATGACACTTATGTTTTAGTAACTAAGCAAGCACAATATATCTTTAGAGTTTATCGTGCTGATAGGAGAAATAATTCAGAGATTGCCTTTGAATTAGATTTATTGAATTATCTCCATGTGAAAGGTGTAAGCGTTTCAATACCAATCACAAAAAAAGATGGGACTTTTATTAACGAATTTGTTGTCCCTGAGGGTGTAAAGTATGGGGTTATGTTTAGTTATGCTGAAGGAAATGAAAAGCCTATTCATGCTATAGAAGATAGTTATTTGTTTGGAAAAGCAGTTGCACAAATTCACAAAATTGCTGACAACTTTAATAGTGAACACGTAAGGGGTGATCTTAATTTTGAGCATCTAATTGAGAACTCGCTTAACACAATCAATCTACATATGGAACATCGTCAAGAGGATTATGAGTTTCTGTATGAGCTTGCTATGCGATTAAAGGAACAGATCGTGAACCATCTGGAAAAAGGGTTAGATTGGGGGGTATGTCATGGGGATTTGCATGGTAATACAAATGTAGCCTTTACGGACGATGGGAAACTGACACATTATGATTTCGATTTTTGTGGTTGTGGATGGAGAGCCTATGATATTGCAGAGTTCAGGTTGGCGAGAGAAATTCATAGTAGCCACAACAAAGCTGAAGTCGAAAGGCTTTGGGAAGCATTTCTAAATGGGTACAGGGACATAAGACATATTAGTGATAATGATGTTAAAGCCATTCCTATATTTGTTGCACTTAGACAGCTTTGGCTTTTTGGTTTATGTTTTAGTGAATCAGAGCTTATAGGAGAAGCTGACGTTGATAATGGATTTATTGATAGCAAAATGGATTATTTCAGGAATTTAGACTTATCATTCTTTCATAGCTTGTAACAAACGAACCACTCCAACATTAGGGGTGGTTCGTTTGTTATATACTTATGTCTATCTTATGGTAAGTACGAGGTAGATTCTGTTTCAGTGAAATCTAACAAAATTAAAGCTTGACCTTGCAGTATACTTCAACCTTTATGATTTACCTATAATCAATTACGGTTCCTCGTGACGGAGGACTGAGATGAAGATGGAGGTAATGTATAATGAGAGCGTTAGAGGTAATTGTAATCTTGGTCATCCTGGCAGCCACAGGGGGAATTCTCTTTGGAAAAAGAGACCGGCGGTGGAATGTAGGACTGTTGTTGTCCGTATTATTGGCTGTGGTGCTGCATGGAATTATAGATCATTATCGCATACAGATGGTTCCGGCTTACGCTGTGGCGTTAGTACTGATCATCGTACTCATCCGTAGACTGGCTAAGCCTCAGAGCGAATCCCGGTCTAAGTCCCTAGTGAAAAAGAGTCTGCTATCTATTGTAGCGTTGGCCGTCAGTGGTGTGTCTGTGTATTTGAGTCTGTTGCTGCCTGTCTTTACAATGCCTGAGCCGACCGGTAGTTATGCGATGGGCACCATTTCTCGGCAGCTTACGGATAAATCCCGTGATGAAACATTAAGTGCTGACCCGAGCGACAAGCGGGAGTTGATGGTGAATGTTTGGTATCCGGTTGATCTAGACGAGGCTAAAGGGAAGAAGAGGGAGCATTATCCTTCTGAACTCGGGGAAGCCATCAGTCTGGTGTTTGGCATACCCAAGCAGCTATTCAGTCATGTAACAACGATTCCTACGCATGTTGTCGATGGGGCAAAGCTGTCCGCGGCTGAAGCCAACTATCCGGTATTGCTGTTCTCGCCCGGCATTCGCTCGACCCGGTTCCAGAGTTTGACAGCCATCGAGGAGTTAGTCAGTCACGGGTATATTGTAGTGGGCATGGACCATCCCTACACATCGGCCAAGGTCACATTTCCGGACGACCGTTCTATTTTCTATAATCCGGATCCTGAGTTTGCGACATCAGCAGAGCTTTATAAGCACAACATAAAGGGCATTGGAATTCGCGTTGCGGATGCCCGGTTCGTGCTCGATACCCTTACGGAATGGAACACGAAAGACCCTAACCAACTATTCCAAGGCAAGCTAGATCTGAATCGTGTCGGAATCTTTGGACACTCTTACGGCGGGGCAACGACTGCAGAGACGCTGGCGCAGGACGAGCGATTCAAGGCAGGTGTAAGTCTGGAAGGCGCATTCTGGGGAGATGTTGCCCATACCGGCTTGAAGCAGCCGTTTATGTATATGATGACTGGCGGCACCGCCAAGAGTCTTGATCCATCGAATACGAAGAAGGATAAGGTATTCTATGAGGAATTTGCCCCCGATCTGGAATCGGCGATGACGAAAAGTACAAGCGATACCTACTATTTGACCATCGATCATTTAATCCATCAGAGCTTCACGGAAATAGCGCTGCTCTCGCCATCGCTTTTTGCCAAGGAAATTGACCCGGTGCATAATATTGATATTACCAGATCCTATGTAAAAGCTTTCTTCGATCAATATTTAAAAGGCGAACCGCAGGCGCTTCTGGATGGTTCATCGCCTAAATATCCCGAAGTGAAGTTTGACGAGGTGTATACGAAAAAGAGAATGATATCTGAATAAAGACGTTAAAAGGCAGGGGGAACAGGTATGGAAGGAATGACACGCGGTGAACTGGCAAAGCGAACCGGGTTAAGCATGGCAACCATCCGCTACTACGAGGATAGTGGCATCCTGCCTGCTCCCGAACGGAGAGCGAATGGATATCGTATATATACGGAGAATTATCTGGTGAAGATTAAGTTCATCAAAGATGCCCAATCATTAGGTTATTCGCTAAAGGAAATCCAAGAAGGGCTGCAAATGCTCAGTCAAGAGATGGAGGCGGAGACATTAAAGGAATTAGTACGCAATAAGATCTTTGAGATTGATGAGAAGATTAAAACGTTGCATTCCATACAAACGATGCTTTCCGGCTTGCTTGAGACCCCTAAAGAAGACATTCACAACTATTTACGATCGTTTCGTAAATTGGGTGAGTGAATGCAGTGGGTCGTTGACACATTTATGGAGTGTTAGCCCCGTTTGGAGCGCAGTAAATAGTGATGCGGGAGACGGCAATGTCATGGTGAAGAGTGTTTTTATATTGAATGAATTATCGGAGATTCTGAATAACAATATTTATTATCTAATAAAGTAATGAATTGTTTGGTCGCCGGAGAAAGATGTTTGCTTCGATGATAAACATAACAGATCCCTCTACTGAATTTTACTCCTTTTATGGGTACCGTAACTAATAAGCCATTATTAATCTCCTGCTGAATCGCAAAGTTAGAAACCATAGATACGCCAAGTTCATGAATGACACCTTGTTTAATACCCTCTAAATTGCTAATTTCCAGATATTTGGGTGCAGTAAACCCCAATTCTTTGAATTGTCCTTCTAAGTATTTTCGTGTAGCTGATTTATCGGGTTTTATAATTAGAGTTTCATTGACCAAATCCTCTAGTGTACATTCCTCCTTTCTTGCAAGTGGGTGCAATGGATGGACAATGAGGACAAGTTCATCCTGATAAAAAGTTTTGCGTTGAAAACGAGATTCATCAATCATAACTCGATCAGAGATAATCAAGAACTCTACTTTATTGGATTCCAACATGCTAATAAGGTAACTTGAAGAAGTAATGTTCATGTTAATTTTAATGTCTGGGAACGTCTTGGAATAATCCCTCAGTATCATAGGGAGCAAATAAACGCCAACAAAATTACTCGCGCCAAATGATAAGGTTCCGAAAGATAAGTCTTCCAGTTGCCTAATATGATCTCTAGCTGAATGGAGCAGGTTAATAATTTGCTCCGCATAGGGCTTAAAATACTCTCCTTGTTTAGTTAAAAAAAGCTTTTTGCCGATTCGGTCAAAGAGTGGAACCCCCAAGTCTTCCTCAATACTTTGAATTTGCATACTTACAGACGGTTGGGAGCAATAGAGCCGCTCTGCCGCTTCGGTAAAGTTTAAGCATTCCGTTAGCGTGATAAAGGTTTGTAGTTTATTTATGTTCATATTCAAGACCCCTTTCATAAAAGAAGCGCATTCGTTAATAAACATCATAACAAAACGTTATGATTATTAGAAACAAATCAAATTGTATTATAATCAAAAATTACCTAAAATGAAAGCGTTAACAACACGAGTTTGAGGAGGATGGAAGATGACTGATGTCTCAGAGGACGTAGAGAAGGATGGTAAGAAGCCGCCTGTCAAGAAGAAGAGCAAGGTGGAGGAAGGTATGAAAAAGTTTGGTGTTCCACTTGCCGTTATTATTGCGTTACTTCTGTTCTTTATGCCTACACCAGAAGGCATGAGCTTAGAAGCCCAACGAGCAATTGCTATATTTACTGGAGCATTGATTCTATGGATAACCACTCCAATACCCATTTATTTGACATCCATTATTGCGATTCTATTACTTCCTTTAGTTGGAGCTGTTGAAGATCAAGAAGTTGCATTTGGGACCCTAGGCTTCGACGTTATTTGGTTGATGGTTGCCGCATTCATTCTCACGGCTGCAATGATAAAATCGAATTTGGGTAGAAGATTATCGTTATGGATGATTACGAAGTTCGGCAAAACACCAAAAATGACGTTGTTTTTATTGATTGTTATTAATTTTGTTCTAGCTTTTTTCGTTCCTTCCACAACTGCAAGGGCTACGCTGATGGTACCTATATGCTTGATTTTGTTGGAAGTCTATAAAGCCATACCAGGTGAAAGCAAACTTGGGAAGGTGATGATGCTTCAAGGGGTTCAAGCAGATGCACTTGCTACTTCAGGTGTCATGACGGCTACTTCGGGAAATATTATTGCGGTTGGTTTCATCAATGAACAAGCGGGCGGTAATATTGGTTATATGGATTGGCTTCTAGCTTCTATGCCCACTGCAATCATCACAATGCTGATTACGTTCTTCATTGGCTTAAAGCTGTTCCCAATTAAGGGTGAATCTAATTTCGATAATGCAAGGGATACGCTGAAGGACGAGCTAAAGAAATTGGGTGCCTTCTCTTTAGACGAAAAGAAGGCAGTAACGATATTCCTCCTTACCGTATTCTTATGGGCAACGGGCGATTATCACAACGCTTGGTTCGGGTTTGAATTAAGTACGGAGCAGACAGCTGTATTGGGAGCACTCTTGTGCTTGCTTCCTAGAATAGGTTTGTTGACTTGGAAAGAAACAAACATCAAATGGGAGCTTATGATTTTTGCCGCAGGAGCATACGCGGTAGGTAATGCGTTGGACAAATCGGGAGGCGCAGAATGGATTATCGGTAAAGTAGTCGTTGCTTTAGGAATGGAACATATGAATCATGTCTTGGTATACGTAGTTGTAGTATTCCTTAGCATGTACAGCCACCTCATATTTACGAGCAAAACAGTAAGGGTCACGATACTAATACCGGCATTCATAGCCCTGGCTAAGACATTGGGCATAGACCCAGTCCCTCTTGCACTAGCTGCCGCCATGACCATGACCTATACAATTACGCTTCCACCACATTCGAAAGTGAATACCATTTATTTTGGAACAGGTTATTTTACAGTATTGGATCAAGTGAAGTACGCAGTAATTACTTGTTTTGTCGGTGCAAGTGTGATCAGTTTGGCTATATTTACTTGGTTTAAAGTGATAGGAATATAGATAAAGTAGGAGGAAACCATATTGAACAGAAAAGTAATATTAGCCATTGCCGATGGGTTGGGAGACCGTCCACATCCTTTATTGGGAAATAAAACACCACTGGAATATGCTGAAACGCCCAATCTTGATAGACTAGCTTCTATGGGGATTACAGGAATGATGGATTTGATTAGCCCGGGCATTCCAGTAGGAACAGATATGGGACACTTAATTTTATTTGGATACCAGCCACACCACTATCCTGGGCGAGGCCCCATTGAAGCTTTAGGAATTGGTATGGACGTTCAGCCAGGTGATATTGTGCTTCGGTGTAATTTCTCAACGGTGGATGAGAATGGGATTGTTATTGATCGTAGGGCAGGGAGGATACGTGAAGGAACAAATGAAATAGCAGATGCCATTAACGGTTTAGAATTTGATGGGGTGAAGTGTTATTTTAAACCAGCTACGGAACATCGAGCTGTACTTATATTACGAGGAATAGGATTGAGTGATAAAATCAGTGATTCTGACCCTAAAGCGCCAAACGATGGAAGCCCTTATCATGAGATAAGGCCACTTGACTCTTCTGAGGAGTCCAAGAGAACAGCTTCGATTCTAAATTTATTTCTTCAACAGGCTCACGTCATATTATCTAACCATCCCGTTAATGCAGAGCGTATCAGACATGGGAAATTACCAGCTAATTTTGTCCTCACCAGAGGAGCCGGTCAGATGGTTCATCTTGACCCAATCACGGATCAACTTCATATGAAGGGTAGTTGTATAGCAGGAGAAAGCACAGTCTTAGGTGTTGCTCAAATGACAGGTTTTAAGTCTATCTCGGATAGCAGTATGACAGCCAATATGGATACGAACATAGAATTAAAAGCCAAACTGGCGATCGAAGAAATTGCCAAGAATGACATGGTTTTGGTGCATCTAAAGGCACCGGACCTTAAAGGTCATGATAATGAACCTTTTGAAAAGGCAAAAGCAATCGAATTGTTTGATCAAATGGTAGGAATTATATCTCAGGGAATACCCGAAAATGTGTATTTGGCATTAGCTGCCGATCATTCTACACCTTGTGAAGTCGGAGAGCATACAGGTGACCCTGTACCCATCCTAATTTACGGTCCCAGTATCCGAAGAGATCGAACTTTGCAATACAATGAAATGGATTGTGCTTATGGGGGACTAGGGCGTTTATCCGGAAATGAATTTGTCCGAACACTACATGGGTTAATGGGACGCGTGGAAAAACAGGGTAATTAGAACACTTCGAAAAGATCCTTATTGTGTTGTTTCCATACAAAAAGGATCTTTTCGTGTTGCGTAAGTCACAATGGAAGGGTTGTCAATATCAGAGGACTATGACAGTATATAAGCATATAGGGAACTCCCTATATGTGTTTTTGTGTATTTCAAGTTCGCAATGGCTATTCTTACGAAGTTGCTAATAATAACGAATGGAGGACATGAAATCATGTCTAGTTTACCAAATTGTCCAAAATGTAATTCAGAATACACTTATGAAGATGGAAGTCTTTTTGTTTGCCCAGAATGTGCTCATGAGTGGAATTTAGAATTAGAAGCCGAAAATAGTGAAGATATCAAGGTTGTCAAAGATGCGAATGGAAATGTCTTAAACGATGGTGATTCTGTAACAGTCATCAAAGACCTGAAAGTAAAAGGAAGTTCATCCGTCTTAAAAATAGGAACAAAAGTAAAAAGTATACGTTTGGTTGATGGTGATCATGATATTGATTGTAAAATTGATGGTTTTGGAGCTATGAAATTAAAATCAGAATTTGTTAAAAAGATATAAATGAGGTTTGCATGCAATAGAACGAGACTGTTTTGGAAGCCCTTCGATATGAAGGGCTTTTTATCGTCTCAAGGAAGTTCCGAGGAATTTTTAAATGTATGATTGTTCCGATACATATTTCGGTAAACGGCAGGCGTTAGCGTTTCGAACTTTTTAAAAGTTTTGATAAAATATCCAGCATCACAGAATCCTAATTCATCGCTTATTTGATTAATGGATTGATCCGTTGTCTCCAGAAGTTGCTTGGCCCACTCAATTTTTAAGCGTGGAGCGAAGACTGAGAATTTTTCTCCGGTTTCTTTTATAAATATTCGGCTAAAATAACTTGGGCTAATGTGACACAGTTTAGCCATTTCACTTAATGTTATATTTTCATTTTTATGATGATAGATATAATCAAATGAAGGTTGAAGCAATGGGTTAGCAGAACGGATTTCATTGGATATAACCTTTTTTATTTTAGTATCAATAAGAGTACTAGAAAGCTCATTTTGAATCGCTTGTATATTCCGATAAGTACGATCAGAAGAGCTCATTGAATCCATAGAAGGGTTATCTATATCTATAGAAAGAGCCTTTTTATACATATCTATCGTTGAATTTTTATGGATGGCCTCTTCCACGATGTAGTTGCATAAGTGGAATAACATATCGGCGATGGTTGTGACTTCTTCGTATGACAAGGTGGGTAAAGATAGATATTCTTCTTCTAAAGCCTTAAACTTATTGTTTGTTTCTGAATTGGACGGTCGAGTTACAATTTGTTCTAGTGGTGTTTCTGTATCGTGTAGTTTAATTTGTCCAGCCATGATGGCTCCAATATATTGATTATCGATAATGATAGGAATGGCAATATCAATAATATTGAAATGGCACATATAGATATAGGGTTTATTCAGCCGTACAGCTTCCAATCCTCCTCTTGCATCACATGTCTGACAATACGGAGATAGTGAGGAATCTTTCCTTACACTCTGACAAAAGGGTTGGCAGTAACTGTGTTGTGTAACGGGAGTACCTTTGTAGTCAACTGTAATAATCGCCATTTTTGTGACTAGCGCAAGAGAGTCTTGTAACTTATGCCATTTCTCTAAATCAATAATTTTATCTAAATTAAACAACGAGTTGTTCATTAGTGTACGCTCCCTATACATGAATAGAAATATAAAGATGGGAATAGAATAATAAAAGGGTTAGCTGTGATTTTCCATTTCGATGTTGCTAAAAAAGCATGAACATTTCATCATGATTATACTATATTAATCGGCTGTGAAGACAAGATTATACTATTTACTAGAGTTATGACAAAAAAACACAATCTGAAAGCGCTTAAAAGTGCAGTTATAGTTCAATGATAACTAACCATGGTCAGACTATAATGGAAACATAGTAAGCAAGGGAGGAATTTATGATGAGAAAAGCTTTTATTAGCCCAACTAAATATGTTCAGGGAGAAGATGAACTTTTAAACTTGGGGTATTTTGTAAAGACATTCGGGGATTCAGCTCTACTTATTGCTCATCCAGATGACGTAAATCGAGTAAAAGAAAAACTGGAATCTACTATAAATAAATTTAATATCACATTGATTGAAAGTCATTTCCAAGGGGAATGCTCACGTGAAGAAGTCAAGAGATTGCAAGCATTGGCTAAAGAACATTCCTGTTCTTGTACGATTGGATTAGGTGGGGGAAAGGCCATTGATACAGCGAAGTGCGTAGCAGAAGGGGAAGCATTAATTATTGTTCCAACAATAGCAGCTACCGACGCACCAACAAGTCACTCAGCCGTTCTGTATTCCCCAGAAGGGGAATTCGATGAGTATGCCTATTTTAAACAAAGTCCTAGTGTGGTTATGATTGATACTACCGTTATTGCAAACGCCCCTACAAGATTTCTTGTTTCGGGTATGGGAGATGCACTCTCGACTTATTTTGAAGCTAGAGCAACCTCAAGATCTTACTCTAACGTAAATGCAGGATTGCCATGTGGTGTTCGAGAGGGAGTATGTGGTGCGGCTAAAGGG
Organism: Paenibacillus sp. IHBB 10380; assembly: GCF_000949425.1. Taxonomy (NCBI): domain Bacteria; kingdom Bacillati; phylum Bacillota; class Bacilli; order Caryophanales; family Paenibacillaceae; genus Paenibacillus; species Paenibacillus sp. IHBB 10380. The sequence goes on along the minus strand of NZ_CP010976.1, from coordinate 4,787,611 downwards.
ACCAATACAGCACTCGCACTTGCTAAGTTTTGCTACGAAACATTATTGAAAGATGGAATTCAGGCAAAGGTAGCTTCGGATTGCAATTTGGTAACTCCTGCACTTGAGAATATTATAGAAGCCAATATCCTCTTATCGGGGCTTGGGTTTGAAAGTGGGGGCTTAGCTGCTGCTCACGCCATTCATAATGGCTTAACTTCACTTGAGGGGACTCATCACTATTATCACGGTGAAAAAGTAGCCTTCAGTACAATAGCCCAATTAGTTCTGGAAAATGCAGATAAAGAGGAATTGAATGAAGTAATGGCATTTTGTGTAGCGGTTGGTCTTCCCATATGTCTCTCAGACATTGGCGTGGACAGCGTAACCTATGAAGAAGTGCTTAGGGTAGCCCAAATCGCTTGTATTCCGGAAGAATCCATTCATTCTATGCCATTTCCAATTACGGAGGAAGCTGTAGCAGCAGCCATTATGGTAGCTGATCAACTCGGTCGACAATACAAGATGAGTAAGGATGAATAACATGAAAAAAATAATGAATAAGCCAGAAACGTTAGTAAGAGAGATGTGTAATGGCTTAGTCTTGGCACATCCAAACTTAGAGTTTAACAGTAAATATAAGATCATTAAGAAAAAAGAAATAAATAAAGAAAAGGTAACACTGATCAGTGGTGGGGGCAGTGGACATGAACCCGCGCATGCCGGATTTGTTGGAAAAGGAATGCTAGATGTAGCTGTGTGTGGCGATGTATTTGCTTCCCCTTCACAAATTCAAGTATACCAAGCGATCCGATCCACAGCAGGCAATAAAGGAACGTTATTAATTATTAAAAATTATAGCGGCGATATAATGAATTTCAAGAATGCGGCTCATCTTGCAAGTGAAGACGGCATAGAGGTCGATTTTGTTAAAGTGGACGATGATATTGCAGTTGAAGATAGTCTCTATACCGTTGGAAAAAGAGGCGTTGCGGGTACTGTTCTGGTTCACAAAATAGCAGGTGCAGCGGCTGAGCAAGGAATGCCTTTAAGTCAAGTGAAGGAAGCAGCTCAAAAAGCAATCGACAATACGAGAAGTCTTGGATTCGCCTTTACCTCTTGCACTGTTCCTGCCAAGGGAACTCCAACTTTTACTCTTGAAGATCATGAAATGGAGTATGGTGTTGGCATTCACGGCGAACCAGGCATCCGGAGAGAAAGAGTGGTTCCAGCCGACGAATTGGCAAGCAGAATGGTGACGGCATTATTGGACAATTTGAAGATAGAAAGTGGTTCTGAGCAGGAAGTCGCTGTATTGATCAATGGATTTGGAGGAACTCCACTCCAAGAATTATATCTGTTGAATAACTCCGTCATTCGTGAATTAGTATCCAGAAATATAACGGTCTATAAGGTGTTGGTTGGAAATTATATGACGAGTATTGATATGGCTGGGGCGTCTGTTTCTATTATGAAATTAGACAATCAGTTGAAGCAATTATTGAGTGAAGAGTGTGATACGCCAGCGCTATTCATTCATGAACCTTTTGATCGAGTGAATTATACCGAGGTTGTACTAGAACAAGAGGAGAATAAGTCTGTATCCTACACATGTGAGACTGATGCAGATTTTGCAACCATTGAGAATGATAAGTTTTCTTTAAATAATATTATTTATCTAATAGATAAGATGAGTGAAATCATCATCGAGAATGAAGTTCCATTCTGTGAGCTAGACGCTCATGCGGGTGACGGTGACTTTGGCATGAGTGTTGCAAAGGGGTTCAAGCAGTTAAAAATAGAGTGGAATGACATTGTAACGAACCATGCAACGGATATTGGAAGTTTCCTAGATGCTTGCTCTCTGATTATTATGGAGCATTGTGGAGGCGCATCAGGCCCCATTTGGGGATCAGCATTCCGAGCAGCTAGTAAAAATGTAGGGAATAAAAAGGAGCTATCTATGGACGAGTTTGCCAAAATGATGGCCTCCGTTGTTAAAGGTATACAAGATACAGGGGAGAGAGCATTTGGTAGGGGTGCTGTTGTTGGGGATAAAACATTGATCGATGCTCTTGTCCCATATGCGGAATCTTGGGCAAATAGTGCGCTTCATGGGGATGATATCAAGGTTGCATCAACGAAAGCAGCAAGTGCTGCTGTCCAAGGAGCGAAACAAACGGAGACGATTGTTGCTCGGATGGGAAGAGCGGGTACTGTTGGCGAGAGAAGCATTGGTTATCCTGACGCGGGAGCTTATGCATTAGGGGTTATTTTTACAGAACTTTCAAAAACAATAAAGTGAAAGTTAGGCACCCCATAATGAATATTTCTAAATGAAGGGCACCCAAAAGGGTGCCCTTTTTACACTTGTATTGATGACTTGAAATTATCGTCCGACGCAGAAACCGTGTTAAAGAATTCTCTATCAGTGTCCTTCAAGGGTCGCTTGTGATGTTACCATGAGAGGGTGTTCATTACTATGATGAAATGGTCTTCATTAAACGAACAGAAATGCCCTACAGGACACTTTCCCTTTATGATCGAAGAATTCGACTAATAAAAAGAAATTGGCTTGTAGGGCCTTTTTATGCTGGGATGAGCTGCTGCTCTTCATAGTTATAAATCCGATATGATATTATTTTTTCTCTTTTCCTTAATAAAGATCAAGTGGGCCATTTGCATAATAAGGGAAGAAACTCAACGCTGAGCCACCACTGACATCTTTATATGTCAAGGTCTTTACGGGACTTGTGAAAGTAGATCCTGCTGTGACAGCAATTGTCTCAATACTATCATATGAGTCTGACCACATATTATTAGATTTAACCTTAGTTACATTGTTGAATGAACCATTCTTATAACCACGTACAACATGAGTTTCATTTGTTATGACATTGTTTGCAGATGCTTTTAACTGCCATAAAGCTGTACTTGGTGTATAAACCCAAACATACTTCATTTTTGAGGAATAAGATACAAGTAAGTCATATGTATCAAAACTTGTGTACGAAGTAGCTTCAGGCCAGAAGTAATCATAAGGAGTCCATGAAATATATGGTATTGTACCTGCTGCTCTTTGTAAGATTAAGTTAAACACTTTTTTCTTGAAAATTGCAGACTCGAATTTTTGATTACTTAACTTCACCGAATTCCAATTTTTCACCAAAGGAGGACCACCGCCATCTTTTGGAACAGCATAATTTACCCAAATTTTATAAGTCTTTCCGCTAACAGTAACAGACTTTTCTCCATAAGTAAGCATATCTACGTAAGGAAATGGACCCCAAGTAGGAGGCTGTGATGCTTTAGATTGATAATCTCCATTTGTAATGGATTTGTTTAGGAGTGCACGTTCTTCTTCTGTTATTGGATGTACCCCTTTATTTGATAGCTCATTCATAATTTCTTCATCTTGTGAGTTAAGATCTTCAACTGAAGATATAGAATCTTGATTAATTTGAGCTTTTTGCATTCTTACAGTAATGAGTTCATCAAGCAAAGCTTCAACTTCATGTTGCTCATTCTTATCAAGCTCAGCAATATTTGTAGACTCATTTGTAAACTCACTTGGAGATTCTGCTGCTGATACAGCCCCATTAGTTCCAATTAAAGCAATGGCTAGTGCAATAATCAATAATCCCTTTTTTTTCAATATTTACACCTCTTTTTATTTTATGTATTTAATGGTAATATATTATATTTCTGTTAAAAATAGATATAAAGTACTATATTCCATAAAATGCATCATAAACTTGAAAAGTGTATACTAACTCTATAAATAAATGGGAGGTTCGAAAGGCATGAAAAAACGTATTTATTTAGGGGTGTTATTTACAATAATATTAATTGGAGTGTTAGGTGTATTAGGTTTTCTAAATTTCATTCCCTCTGGTATTATTCTAAAAAATGGTATATATCAAAGCGATGTCAAATTAATATATCAGAAAGACGACTGGTTCAGATATTACCTATATGATAATAACGAAGGTATGATGGGAGTCATTGTACTTCAAAAAAGAGATAACTCAATTCTGTGGAGTGAATATTATAAAAATGATGTTATTTTAAATAAAGGTGAAATCAAGATATTAAAATCTTTTTATCCTACAGTAGAAAATGGGTTTATTATTCATAAAAAAATTTGGGGAGGCATCATTACTTCAAAGTTAAATAATAATCGAGATTTATTAATACATGTTAACAACGACATTAAAAAAGCAAAAGTATTTAAGATAGGACCCGATAAATCATACTTTTTCTTTGAGGATGAAAATGACTTGGATATTGATAAATATAAATTAAAAGCTGAATAAAATGACTTGAATAACACATCTTAGCTTTGTAATTTGTATAAGAATAATTAGTAGAAGAGTTGCATGGATCTATGAATATAATGTGAAATATTATATAAGAGGGCTTACTGTACATGGAATAAGACATACTAATGGTACATGTCACACACGGAACGTATCGGCAGATCGACGCTCGAACATTTCCCTATTATGAAGAGCGTGATTTCAATCAAGGCCAATGGTTGTAGCATTGGAAGTGAATTAAGTTCGATTCTTTGTTTCCCATTATGGTTCCTCAAAAAATAATGATTGAGAAAAAATCCCTTATGTACCAGGGGTTATAGGACTTCGATTGTCCCCAAAAAAGTTGGGAACCAAAGTGTGGAGGGCAAAGTGCTCATCGGCCCTAATACAACCCTAAAAACCTCTTCTTCTTACCATGCGTTTCCATCCTAATTAAAGCCTCATCTAACTTCTGATCTATACGAAACAGATATTACTTGAATTTTATAAAGGATTGGAAGTTCCGCAAGAAAGTTAATAGCTTAAAAGGTAGCTCATATGAGAGCTGCCTTTTTTGTTTGTCTTTGTGAATATAGCGAATTATCGAAGTAATGGATGTGTAGGCCTCTTATTTATTTTTGGTTTAGCCAAAGTTGACTGGGTTACGTGCTTGATTACACGCCCAACAAACCTCCGTCCGTGCAATTATCATCACGACAGAAGGTAAAAGGAAGCAAAGACGGCTTCACTTGGTGGCTGGTTAGGGCACCCGGATATAACCGCACGGGTATGTAGGACGCCCTCAGGTCAATGGGTATAAAACTAAGTTGAAAAACCGGAGGGTTTCCGGTTCTTTTTCGTAAATAAACAACTTTTCTATCGTTTGATAAAAACATCACAATTCTCCAGATAAACTCCTCTATATCTCCATATAGACTCCAGATTAATCGTATAGATTAGAGATATCAAGGAGGTTATAAAAATGAATTTTATCAAACGCGCATTTTTAAGTGTACAAGCAAGAAAGGGAAAATCCCTTATCTTATTTGTTGTGTTTTTAGTTGTTAGTAATTTAGTGTTAGCAGGATTCGCGATGCAAAATGTCACGGAAACAGCGAGTGATCTCGCTAGAAAAAAGTTGGGGGTTGACGTAACGTTAGGATTAGATGGAGAAAAATTTCAAAAATATGTACAAAAACAGAGAAATGAAAATCCAAATGAAAGAATACATCGCCCAGAACTTTCTACAGAGGAAGCAGATAAGTTAGCTGAATCACCATATGTAAAAGATTTTAACTATCTAAAAGATAGTCAAGGTGTAGCGGATGGTTATACTCCCATTAATGTTGATAAAGGGGGAGACGCGGTAGGTGGATCCATAGGTGGAAGCCAAGGTAATATGGAAATGCCAAATACATTCATTCACGGTGTGAGAAGTTCTGATTTATTAAAAGAATTTACAGAAGAAACGAATAAAATGATTGAGGGGCGTCCAATAACATCAGAGGACAAAGATAAGAAAGTAGCCCTGGTTGAAAAACAGTTAGCTGAAGATAACAATCTACAAGTTGGTGATGAGTTAAAGATCAAAACAACAAATGAAACATCGACAGTAGAGCTCGAAATTATAGGAATTTACGAAATGTCCACGATAGATAGCAACATGGAAACGGCACCACCATTGTTTCATCCATCGAACCAAGTATATGTTTCGTACGGATCGTTAAAGGAATTTTCGGAAAATAAGGATATGAAGGGTACACCCATTGATAAAGCTATTTATTACTTGAATGATCCAGATCATATCGATGATTTTAAAGCAGAGGGAAAGAAAACAGGCATTGATTATGACCTATTTAAACTAGATGCTCATGATGCCTTATATAAAAAAATGATAGGCCCTATTGAGAACATGGCATCAACTTCAAAATGGATTATATACCTGGTCTCAATTACAGGATCTATTATCTTAGGTCTTATCATTATGTTGACCATAAAAGAACGACGGAAAGAATTAGGAATTCTACTTGCGATTGGCGAGAAAAAAGGAAAATTAATAGGACAACTCTTAGTAGAAGTATTATGTATAGCTGCTTTAGCATTTAGCCTTTCTATATTTACAGGTGAGACAGTATCTCAAAAAATGGGAGACAGTTTATTACAGAAAGAAGTTACTGCTTCTGAAGAGCAAGAAAATAATCTAGAGGCACCCACATTTATATTTGGGATGAATGATGACCAAGGTAAAGATGTGGATCCTATTGATCATATTGATGTAGGTGTAACATCTCAAGATGTGCTGAAATTAGGTGGATTAGGCCTAATAATCGCAATCCTATCAACAATTCTTCCAGCATTATCGATTCTTCGATTGAATCCAAAAGATATTTTATTAAAAGATGAGTAGGGGGGATATACATGGACACTATTTTACAGTTCAAAAATCTGAATTATCATTATCAAAGCAATAATAAAAAAATCACTATATTAGATAATGTGAATTTTGAGTTTCAAGCCGGACACTTTTATACCATTTTAGGACCATCGGGATCCGGAAAAACAACGACCCTTAGTTTAGCAAGTGGATTAGATAACCCAAGTAGTGGGAATGTATTATTCAAAGGAACAGATTTACGGAAGATAGGTCTGGTTACCTATCGAAATCGACATGTCTCGATTATCTTTCAATCCTATAATCTAATTACGTATATGACTGCTCTTCAAAATGTAGTCACGGCAATGGAGATTACAGGCGTAGATGTGAAAGACAAAAAAGAAAGAGCGCTTGAGTTATTAGAAAAGGTAGGGCTGACAGAAGGAGAAGCCAAAAGAAAGGTATTACAGCTTAGTGGTGGTCAGCAACAGCGTGTAGCGATTGCTCGTGCATTATCTTGTAATGTAGATTTATTAATTGCTGATGAACCCACTGGGAATCTAGATCAAGAAACTTCCATGGAAATTATCGAGTTATTTAAAGAACTTGCTCATATAGAAAATAAATGTATCATTGTAGTCACTCACTCCCAAGAGGTGGCTAAACAATCAGATAAAGCGGTGTATCTCGAAAAAAGAAATTTAGTAATCAAAGAGTGAAAGTAAATAAGAGTCTCAATCTCATTCTATCCTATGGAAATGAGATTGAGACTCTTTTGTTGTTTACTTTATGGATAAAGGAATGGTAACTAAAAATTGTACTCCTTGTTCTGTATTCTTCATAGAATACGTAATAGAAAGGGCTTCAAAAATTTGCTTTACAATATATAACCCTAAGCCACTTCCCCCCGTATTTCGATTTCTTGATTTTTCGATTCGATAAAATGGTTCGAAAATATGTTGTATTTCCGCTTCTTTAATTTCCACACCTGTATTGATGACTTTAATTTGGATGTGGTGTTGTTTTGAATCCTGAGTTAGCTCTATATATACTTTCTCGCCATGAGGTGAATACATAATCGCATTATGAATAATATTTTTGCAGGCTTTTTCTAAAAGAATACGATCTGTATGCACAGAAAGGTGAGAACCTATCTGTTTTATCATTTGAATGTCTTTTTGAGAAGCAAAAAATTCGAGATTTTTTGTGATTGTATCCATTAATTCCGAGGGATTTACTTCTTCCAATTGTAGTTTAAAGGTATGTTGTTCTAGTTTTGACATGCTTAAAATCTCACGAACCAGTTGTTCCATGCCTTCAATAATTTGGTGGTTTTTCTTTAAGTATTGGTCACGATTTTGATACGGACCAATATTATATATCATCCCTTCTAAGTATCCTTTCATAACAGTGAGAGGCGTCTTTAATTCATGTGCTACAATTGCAAAAAATTCTCTGCGTGTTTTTTCTGTTTCTCTTTCTTTTTCAATATCGCTTTTTAATTGCTGATTCGCTTTTTGTAAATCAATCATCGTTTGTTGTAAATTAATTGACATCTCATTTAAACTATTGGATAACTGCCCTAATTCATCATTGGAACGAACCTCAATTTTTTCGGAAAAATCCAAGTTCGCCATCTTTTGTGCTCCTTGGTTAATATAAAGGAGTGGTTTTGTAATGAACCTCGAATATAAATAAGCACTTCCTACACCAATAACAACGACAATGATACTGATATAGGGAAGGAAACGTACCAAGACCTGTGAAGCTTCATTAATTGGTTGAAATGTTGCGGACACTACGAGCGTTAAGTTAACATCTTGAAATTGAATTGGCATGGTAACGTCGTATGATTTGGAAAGGCTATTTGAATTCCTTAATGGCTTTGTTTTATCGAATTGTACATTTGGGGCTGCTTGGGTACTTCCTTGAAAAAAAGAGAATAACGGAGAATAAATAATGGTTCCTTCTTTATTTTGAAGGTAGAGCATTGCGTTATTTATTTTTGTGTATTCTTCAAGAAGTGGTATGGCATTTTGAAAAGTGAGATCCTTAGATTTATCAATTATTTCTTCTATTCCTGTTTGAAGCTGTTCTGTTTTATACTGCTCATAAAATGAAGGGAGAAAGAAGTATAAAGTTAAATAAATCAGGACTGCAAAGGCTAACAAAATAAGAGATGTAATCAGAAAGAGTTTATAGGTAATTCGCTTCATCTTCATCATTTTTAATACCTCATTCATCAATTTTATAACCAATTCCCTTCACTGTTTTAATGTAGGGTATATCTAATTTTTTTCGTATGTTTTTAATATGTGTATCAATAATTCGTGTTTCTCCGTAATAATCGTATCCCCAAACTTTTTCGACAATGCTTTCTCTTGGGAGTACTTTTTTCTCATTTTGAAGCAGTAGTTGTACAATTTCGAATTCCTTTGTCGTTAATGGAACTTCAACCTCATTTACATAAACTTTGTATGCATCGCAATCGACTTGTATTTCTTTGAAAACTAAATGATTATCCGTACTTTGATCATTGCTTCTTCTCAGTACAGCCTTGACCCGTCTAATCAATACATGAAAAGAAAAAGGTTTAGTAATATAATCATCGATTCCAATATCGAAGCCTTTCATTTGTTCTTGTTCTTCTTCTAATGCGGTTAGCATAATAATGGGTACATTTGACTCATTTCGAATCATTTTGGCAACCTCAAATCCGTCAAGGTTTGGCATCATCACATCCAAAAGAATTAAATCAAAGGATTGCTTATTAAATTGTTTCATTCCCTCTAATCCATCTGATGCAACTTCAACACTATACTGTTGTGTCATTAAAAATTGTTTGATTAATTCCTGAATCTCTTCATCATCCTCTACCACAAGAATATGATAGTTCATCATTATATCACCTCTCGTAATATTATAACCTTGTTATCTGGAGTTTATGTGGAGAAGAATTCGGTATAAATACATAGATTGATAGCGGTCAGCGCCGAGCGCAACGGGTTATCGAAGCCGTTTCTTATAAAAAAAGGAGGAAAATCCCCACAGAAACTCTACATAATCTCCATAGTAACTCCAGATCATGACATTACAATGAAGACGTTAAGAAAATACATTTACGAAGGAGATTAATAACTATGAAAAAGAAATTGGCTACTACTGCTTTAGGTGCTGTATTTGCTCTTACATCTTTTGGATCTGTATTCGCTGCTGAAGTACCAACACAAACTATTGGAAATGGACAACAGGTGGAACATGGAAAAGTGAGTAAACCAGACAACTTCGATGACGCAAACAAAGAAAAGGTAAAAGCGATTTTGGACCAATCACTAGCTGGTACACTAACGAAAGAGCAAGTGAAAACACAACTTCATGCTCTTGGTATCGATTTGGATATTGATTTCAGTGCGGCTCGTGGTATCAAGGTAGAACATGGAAAAGTGAGTAAACCAGACAACTTCAATGACGCAAACAAAGAAAAGGTAAAAGCGATTTTGGACCAATCACAAGCTGGTACACTAACGAAAGAGCAAGTGAAAACACAACTTCAAGCTCTTGGTATCGATTTGGATATTGATTTCAGTGCGGCTCCTGGTATCAAGGTAGAACATGGAAAAGTGAGTAAACCAGACAACTTCGATGACGCAAACAAAGAAAAGATAAAAGCGATTTTGGACCAATCACAAGCTGGTACACTAACGAAAGAGCAAGTGAAAACACAACTTCAAGCTCTTGGAATCGATTGGGAGTTTGATTTCAGTGGAGCTAAGGACATCAAGGTAAAAACAAACAAAGTGAGTAAAGCAGAATAAGAGTTAAGAAAGAATTCACTAAATAAAACCCGTGAGATTGCTATATTCAGCAACCTCACGGGTTTTATATTGTAGTCCGATAACTACCAAACAGCACATTTTACGCGAACAGAAATGGTTATGAGACGAATGCTTACCAATGTGTCTCACGATAACGAAAAGATTGGTAGAACAATTAGGTGGGGAAATACATCTTCATAGTAAACCTTTTGAAAAGACAATCTTTACCGTACAACTTCCACGAGCTACATATTGATTACTGAAGAAGTCTGAGGGCAACAGCGATCGTAAGATTTTCTTAAGAATTAAGAAATGAAAAAGAAAAGGTTATGCTCTAATCTATAGATACTAACAATTGAGGGAGCCAAATAAATGAGTATTATCATAAGAACGAGCCATTTAACTAAATCATTTCAAGGGAAAGAAGCCGTATCTGATGTAAGTATGAGCGTCAGCCAAGGACAGATTTACGGATTCCTGGGTCCGAACGGGTCAGGGAAGACAACGGTGATGAAGATGTTACTTAATCTGGTTAAGCCGACCTGTGGTGACATAGAAATCTTCGGAGAACCCCTAATACAATCGTCTATTGAGTATCTTAAGCGAATAGGTAGCATTATTGAGTATCCTATCTTTTATGACAAATTGACAGCACTCGAGAATCTAGAAATACACTGTGCATATATGGGTTTTTATAATAAAAAAGCTATCAAAGAAACACTGGAATTAGTACATTTAACTAACGTCGATCACAAATCTGTCCGAGACTTCTCTCTGGGTATGAAGCAACGGCTTGGTATTGCTAGAGCGATTATTACGAAACCAGAGCTATTGATTCTTGATGAACCCATCAATGGGTTGGACCCAAGTGGTATGAAAGATATGAGGAATATATTCAGTATGCTGAGTAAAGAGTATGGCATGACATTGTTAATTTCAAGTCACCTGCTGGGAGAGGTTGAACTGATTGCGGATACGATTGGCATCATTAAGAGCGGAAGGATGATCCAAGAGGTATCCATGGATACGATGAGAGGGCGGAATACGGACTATGTCGAGCTCAAGACTTCTGATTATAAGAAGGCAGCTTTAATTCTGGAGAGTAAGCTTCAACTCAGAAACTTCAAGGTGATGGATGAATCGGTTATTCGTATTTATGATACTACCATAGCCCAGTCGGACATTTCCAAAACATTGATCCTAAACGATGTGGCCATTGAATCAATTAATAAAAAGACGGCATCGTTAGAGGAATACTTCTTAACACAAATCGGGGGGATGGAGAATGTTGGTTAACTTGATGAAGCTTGAGATGAAGAAGAATAAATTTGGATGGTACTTTAAAGGGGCTGTTATTGCGAACCTGTTGATCGTTCTATTCATGTGCTTTATACCTTATGCGGACGGGCTAGAGGGTAGATCTACCTATTCAGGTCTAACTGAAGCACTGGGGTTAGTCGGAACATTCGTACGAGTGACGTTTGTTATTTTTGCATCCGTGCTCTTTGCTAAATTAATTATTGATGAATATAAGAATAATACGATATCCGTTCTGTTTACCTACCCGATTCAACGTAAAAAGATCATTCTCGCTAAGATCATTCTGATTACGGGGATGACATTCATCGTGATCGTAGTTTCAAATGTGTTTGTAGCAGGGTCTTTTGTCATTGTTAATGATTACTCCCACTTCGTTCAAAATGATCTAACTAGCAATTGGATCTCTCTAGAGTTCGTCAATATTATCGTTCAGGCTATAGCGGCCACGGGGATGAGTCTAATTTCTTTATATTTTGGAATGCGGAAGAAATCAGTCCCTACAACGATTGTGTCATCCCTATTGATTATTGGAGTGGTGAACTCTAACAATGGTGGTTTCACACTTAGTTCTATTATCGCGATTCCTCTTACACTAGGTCTGATAGGTGTATGCGTAGCCTATTTTACTTTTAGAAATATTGACAGAGTCGATATTGTATAAAGCAGATTAATAATGACGAGGAATAGTGCAGTCAAAAAAATAAAGGCTTTCCAAGCACAAGCCTCGAGGGCTTATCTAATCGCGATAAGGAAATAGCTACATCCGTACGCAATTGCAAAAGAAAAACCGAATAATTAATAATTCAGGTGGTTCACATCTATGAAAGAATCCTTAAAGTTAGATGAAATTGATCGGAAAATAATGGGTATGTTGTACATGAATGCCCGAATCTCAGTTTCTGAAATCGGTCGGGTCATTTCCATGACTCAACCGGGCATTTGTTCTGTTCAAGACGTCCAGATATTTGGAGTTTGTTCAGTTTTGTGAGTCAACGGAGGAAGTTTCAGAATTGTATCGGATAAGTGGAGAGTTTAATTATTTAATAAAAACGTTGAGCGAATCTATCTGTTGAAGGAGAATGGGTAACCTTGTCGTCTAAGTCTTGGAATGGAACGAAAGGAGGAGCACATATGGAAGGTTTGACGGAGGAGCAGCTAGTCAATGAGATCCGTCAAGGTCATTCAGAGGCTTACCGAATACTAGTGGATCGACAGGAAAGAAAGGTTTCCATTATCCAAATATCCAACTATATAGTTTATCGTAATAGTCTATTACGTAGGGTGAATAACAGGAATAACTAAATAACCGAGCAGGTAATCTTCTACATCCTTCCCAGAGCAGACGATAGGGTGTTTTTAGTGTGGAATAACCTTTAACTTGCAACGTTTATCGAGAAGATCTTGTCATATGACATTATGGTACTAGCCGATTTTACATCACAAGCCCTAGCATAAGCGTTGTACAGATTAAGGAGTTTCTAAGTAGAGAAGGAGAGATGGACATGAATCTAAGAATCCAAAAACACATGAGAAACTTCTGCTTTTTGCTGCTTACTTTTGCGACAGGGCTGTTTTACTTTTGTTTTTATTTTGTTGGCATCACATTGGGGGTCTCGATGGCTTTCACTTTAGTAGGGCTTCCGATCCTCTATTATGTTTTGCGTTCCACCAGTGTGTTTGTGCAGTACGAGCGGAGCCAAACCAAAGTCTACACAGATATCTCCATTGACCGGATTCCAAGCCGGACAAGAGCGGAAGAAGGCTTATGGGAGCGGGTTAAAGTTGACCTGTTGGATGCGAGTAATTGGAAAGTGATTTGCTGGCTGCTGCTGAAATTCGTTATCGGACTTGTCAGTATCATTTGTGCCGCTCTTTTCTACGTGGCGCCCCTTATCTTCCTGTTAGCGCCCATCTTGTATCGGTTAAATAATTTTACATTTTTCGGGATGGAAATCAGAACGTTAGGTGACTCACTCCTCATCATGCTTGCAGGTGCAGTACTTATATGGATCGGTTCTTATCTGGGTAATGGGCTGGTAAAGATGATCGGTGGCCATACGCGTCGTATGGTTGAAGGTTTAGCTGGCAAATAAAGAGATGACAGAAGAACACCACCCTGTATGACAATGCCTTTACCATACTGAAGTGGGTCAAGAGAAATGGAAAAACAGATGAGGTGGATCTTCATCGGCATTCGATATTGTAGTTCAACTTAAAATGAGAGTGGGAAGAGATTATGGTAGCGTCAATTATGAAAACATCTGTACAGTCCATCTGGATGATGTGGGAGAACGTGTTTGACTTCATAACTAGATTTCGAAGCGAGTCTGTGTGGAGATACGGCATATGTAAATTGGTGGTTAGGCAGCATCACGGAAAGAGTATTACCTGTCAAGATGGGCAACAAATACTTGCTGGAGATTGGGTTGGCGAACTTCATCTGGATAATCGGCAGGTGCTGCGGCTTGCACGTGAGTTTGGTGCAGATCGGGCCGGGTTGAGGACTACACGCATGTTTCGCGATGCAATGAAACAAATTAGCTGGGAGCTGGACAGCAATCCGGAACTGGTGAAAGTCCAAGCCTTAACCGGAATCACGCTGCTTCATCGGGGGATCATCCACGGAATAGGGTTTGAACTGCATCCCATCGAGTCCAAATGGCAACAACGATTTTTTGCGACGTATCTTCGTTTCCTACTTCGTGTGGTGCATCCGGAGGGGAAAGAACGAGTCCAACACAGCACCCAGAAATTATCTCCCATGATGTTGTTGATAAGCAAGCAGTCTCTGAAAGAACGTTTTACGCGACGGAAAAATGAATCTGAAACGATCACTTCTTGATAGTTACTAGGATCTGCAGGATTGAAGGAAGAAAGAGGCGGTTTCATGATACATATGTTAATTATTTTATCCATTGATGTAATGCTCCTCTATATGATAGTTCCCTTTATTGTTACCCGAATATGTGGGTGGGGCATTTTCTCCAAAGGAAAAAGGGCGAAAGGAATTGCTTTTACCTTCGATGATGGTCCTGATCCACGCTATACACCTGAAGTGCTGGACTTGTTACAAGATTATGGCATAAAGGCCACTTTCTTTGTATTGGGTAGCAAGGCTGAACAACACCCAGAGTTGATTCAGCGAATGTATCAGGAAGGGCACCAAATCGGTATCCATAACTATATTCACACTTCCAACTGGCTCTTGTCCCCATGGACGAATAGACGGGAGCAAGCTGATCGTACGGCTGATATTGTCGAGCGAATCACAGGTGAGTGGCCTCTATTTTACAGACCGCCATGGGGGCTTCTCAATATAGGCGATCTCTTCTTGATGAGAAAGTCCTATCGGATCGTATTGTGGTCTGTCATGGTGGGAGATTGGAAACCGTCGGTCAACCCGGAACATTTGAAGCGTACTTTGTTGAAAAAGATTAAACAGGGTTCTATCATCGTTCTGCACGACAGCGGAGATACACTTGGGGCAGATGAAGAAGCACCACGGCACATGATAACAGGACTGAAGGAAGTTTTGAAAGAGATTCATATGAAGGGATTTGAATGTCTGCGAACGGATGAGCTACTGGATAAGGAAGCTGGGGGTATTGGAGAAGTCGTATCCAGAGCCAAACGTTCAGGTCAGGTCCATTCGTAGGCTAGAACATATCTCATGAACAGATTGGAAGGAATTCATACATGAAAAAGAAAAAGACAGTTCGAACTATCGTTATGTCCGTTGCTGTAGTGTATATGGTGGTTATTTTTGCAGGTCTATTTAAATTTACATTTTCTAACTTTAGCGAAATTATCAGTAGTGAAGTTGAACAAAAGCTTAACTATAAGGTGGAGCTTACTTCCGTAAAACTAAACATGCTATTACTGAATAGCAGTGATAAGAAACAAGGACTGGAGAGTAAAGAATTCCATGAGGTATTGGAAAAAATGAAAAAAAGTGGGGATGAATATTATTTTATAGTAGATAAAGAAGGTCGATACGCTGCAAGTGAGAACCCTAAGTTCGTCTTAGGTAAAGCCATGATCGGAGATTCGGACACACAGATGCAAAAAGTGGGTCAAGTGATAGCGCAAACTTCGGGAACGAATAGCATGTGGGACTCGGAGAGCGTGTACGCTTTCACCATGATTGGTGATACAGGTTATAAGTTAGTGTTGGCCATGCCTTTAAAACAGGTTAATGATCCCATGATGGAAAATCTTTATTTAATTATAGGCGGTTTTATCATCGCGATGGTTATATTTATTGTCCTGCTCTTTATCATATTAACTCGGAGTGTTGTTCGACCGCTGCGCATGATAAACAAGCATGTTGCGGGACTCGTTGAACATGGGGGTGATTTGACGCAGAAGCTGGACATGAAGCGGAATGATGAAATTGGATTGTTAGCTTATTCAATTAATCAATTTCTGGACAACTTACGGGCGATTGTAGGTAATGTCACTATTGAAGCTAACCATTTGAATGAGAATGCCGGTATGCTGCAAATTGCAGCAGTGCAGACGAATGAATCATCGAAGCAGATAACAACGATTATCGCTGATATGGCTGATCGTTCGACACAGCAAGCGGAACATGTGCGGCAAGTACTCACGATGATGGAACGAACGGGGGAGATCTCCGAAGAAATCAAGCTGGAAACGGTAAAAACGGTTCATGATTCCCATCTTTTAATAGAAGCTGTACAAACTGGCCAGAGTGCGAATAGAGCATCTGTTGATAATTTAGAAGATATGGTTAGCTCAATCCAACGCTCAACAGAAACCATTGTAAAGCTGAACAGTCGATCCAACGAAATCGGTGAGATTATTACCGTGATTTCCGAATTAGCCAGTCAGACCAATTTACTCGCTCTTAATGCTGCTATTGAAGCGGCTCGCGCTGGAGAACAAGGGAAAGGTTTTGCTGTAGTTGCAGGAGAGATCCGTAAGCTTGCTGAAGGCTCAGGAAGAGCGGCAGAGCAGATTACGGAGCTTATTCGCAGGATTCAAGTGGAAACGAATGCAGCTGTTAAGACAATGGAAGCGAGTCAGCGAGTGGTCATCGTACAGAACGATTTAGTGATACAGGGCCAAGAATCACTTGAAATGATCGTTCATAAGGTTGACCTAACGGCCGAAAGCACGCTACGAATTCAGCACATATTCGGCGAACTGTCGACAATGTCACATCAATCATTGGAAGCTCTGATGCAATCTTCGAAGCTCATTGATGAGTCGGCATCAGCATCACAGGAAGTGGCAGCTTCCACGGAACAACAACTCGCGACAGTCGAAGAAATGACAACCAAACTGAGAGAGTTGAGTGAATTATCTGTATTATTGAAGCGTGAAGTTGGGATCTTTACGATTTAAAGAAGCCTGCCGATCCAAGATCAATGGACGCGTGCCCTCCGTGGTTAAAGGGATTCAAGAGACAGGAGGGGATCATTTGACTGAGGTACAGTTGGGTTCCTCCTTCCTTTATTTCGTTTGATTTTTTCGGCTATAATTAATATTAATCAATGCAGAAACATCCGAATACATTTAGGGGATGAAGCATAATGGCTAAATCGATAGCAGAAAAGCTGAATTTACAAAAGTACGATCAAGTAGCAATATTGGATGAACCTGAAGGAACGGATTATTTCGTGGAGTTGACAGGCTATGATACTACGATCAAGGATCGTGCGTATGATCTCATATTTGCCTTTGTGTTAGATATGGAGTCTTTAAAGAAGCTGGTTGATCGTGTGATTGAACATCAGCATCTCAATAAAAATGGCTATCTCTTTGCGGCGTATCCTAAAAAGGGAAACAAAGTCTCTACCCCACATTTATTCATCGTGATGACTTATTTGCGGGTATAGGCAGCGATGAGAATGGTTATATCGGGACAAGTAATATTAAATTCGCACGTATGGTAGGACTGGATGATGTCTTTACAGTTGTTGGGCTAAAAGAGGACGCTAGGAGTAAAGGTCAGACTTCTTCACAATCAAGTCAACGTGTAGATGATTATATCTCCTTAATTCCAAATGTGGAAAAGGATTTGGAGGATACACCAGAGCTGCTTACTTACGAAATGGTTAATTATAACGAATCGAGGACATGAAATTATGTGGCAGCCCGGAACAATGAACACAATGTTCTAGACTGCCACGTTTTATTGAATTATCGATTCCGTTAGCACAAATGATCTAGCATTTATTCAAAATGATACATTATTTTTTTATTTCCGTTTTCCAGGCAATATTATACGGTTAACCAATATAGGTTTTCCCTTTTCTAGGTTGCTTGGCATTACCTTAGGGGTTCTACGCAATACAGGTTTTCCTTTTATTGATTTTGTAGGCAATGCTGTGTGGATATTACCCGATTTAGCTACGCCTTGGCTACTACTCGTTGTAAGGTTGATTGTGAAGTTCGCGTAGATCACACTGATATCAATTCTGCTAAACCCTAGATTTCTACAGGTAGTGCAGCCCGTGTTCCAGCACCATTGGAAAGCCTGATTAGGGAGTTGGGTGAAGTACGAACCCGACCATTGGCGTCTGAACGCATCCTCAGCGTAGTAAAAGAACGTACGTCCCCCGACGTACCCGTTCCAAACCAGTCTAGTCTGCCCAGGGTCCACACGGTACCAGCCAATCTTTGTATAGGTGACAGGTCTACAGCTTGAATCCTGGTAGGCATAGGCAACATATACGGATGCATTGGTACTGTTACGGAAATAAAGACTCATTGTCGTCACTCCTTTTTTAATATGTTGGTCTTACGGTGTATAGTATGGAAACTTCTAAAAAATGAAACGGACAATCGTTGTTTATCAAAAAATATTATTATATTTACAACGTTAAAATACTTAAAGTAGTTAGAACACTAGCAGCACTGTTTAGGAGATATGCTCAGCTCTGGTTCTCATCAAAGTTATCTTGCACTTCTATAGCAACATCAAGCAGAGGGGTAACGGCTCTTCTTAATTACTTTTTTACCTTTCGGTATTATAAGCGAAGGACTAGGTCTTCTATAGAGTGCCGCTTTGCCTTTTAGACCCGTTGGATGTAGAGACTTTCTCGCACTCGCTGGGCAAAGTTGGAGTCGGCTACTTCTCCTAGCAGTTGTGCATTGACTGTCTGTTAGTTGAAGGGCTGAAGGGAATACAATTGGATTCATTAAGTTGTTTATATCGTTCACATGCCCCAGGCCTAACACATGTCCTATTTCATGAGCGAGAGTTTGCGCCGGTGCACCGTTCGTAACAACAACTGCTACACCAGTAGGTGTTATAAACGGCGCACACCCAATAACACCACCAATTAACGGTCCTTTTACATAATAAATAGCGATATCACGTGAGAAACTACCTGGTCGAAATGCTAGCCATGCTCTAAAATACGGATGAAGATTTTGATAAGTAGTACCACAAGGGAAAACCCCCGGATTAACTAAAGGTCCATTGAGGCGATTAAATATCGGTAATCCGCTAGCATCTCGAAAACGAAACCTGAAATTAATTCCACAACGACGATAGAGATTAATCAACGTTCTCCAATGTGTATTAAACTCTGCTTGGGTTAACGTTGACTCTGGGCCAACATAAACAGACAACACCAAGCAAGGAAGAAGTTGTGCAGATCCACCCTTTTTCTGCTTTCCTTTTTTTACAACTGCCTTTTTTTTCGGACTGCCTACACCACAGCGACAGTTATTGCTCAGTACACCCTGTTTCTGCAAATGACTAAGTTTTCCATGACGTAACCTGGTAGATTTGTCTATCATCTCGTTATATCTCACCTTTCATTAGTAGGATGAGATAATATATTCTTAGTTATCGAATAGTGCCTGTACTGCCTTGAGGAAGGGCGTCAATAACAATCAGATCAGGCGACAAGGTGAATACCGTAAGAGGCGCCATTTTTTTCTTGTTGAAAGAAATGGCGCCTCTTCTTTGAAACCATATTAAAAATCAAAGTTCGGGCTTGTGTTTGAGGTTGGCCTCATCTTTGTTTTCTAGAGTACGAGCCCAACCGGTCAAGATGACGGCTACCAGAATCATCAATGAGCCTACCCACGCTGTATGAATAAGTCCCAAAGAGTCAGTTACTAAACCACCCAAGTAGGCCCCAATGGCAATGCCTGCGTTAAATGCGGCAATATTAACAGCAGAAGCTACATCTACTGATTTCGGTGCATAACGTTCAGCTAACATAACCACATATACTTGTAATCCAGGTACGTTCATAAAAGCTAACAATCCCATAAAGAAAATCGTAGTCAAACCGGCGGCTTTATATGGGATGGTGAACGTCAAGACGAGGAGTACGATGGCTTGTAAAATAAACATATAGAACAAGGCCGAAATAGGTTTGCGGTTCGCAGCTTTTCCCCCAATCACATTACCAATGGCAATGGCAATTCCGTATATAAGGAGAATTAGGGCTACCGTAGTTTCCTTAAATCCAGTTACGTCGTGAAGTAACGGGGATAAATAAGTGAAGACGACGAATGTACCTCCGTATCCTATGGCAGTAATGGAGAAAGCAAGCAGCAGACGTCCATTAGTAACAAGCTTAAGTTGGTCGCGAAGCGGTGTTTTGATTCCTTTACGCAGATCGGACGGAATTAGAAGCATATTGGCTATGAGGGCTAAGATTCCGATGATAACAATCCCGATAAACGCAGCCCGCCAACCCCATTGTTGCCCAATCAAGGTACCCAGTGGAACTCCTGTGACGGTGGCCACCGTAAGTCCAGAGAACATAATAGCTATGGCGCTAGCTCTACGGTTTGCGGGTACGAGGTCGGCAGCGATCGTGGAGCCAATCGACATAAATACACCGTGCGAAAAGGCGGAGATGACGCGAGCTACCAATAGAACGACAATGCCGTTCGAAGTTGCTGCTAGACCATTCCCCACTATAAAAACGATCATAATCCAGAACAATAATGTTTTGCGCGGAATGGTAGAGGCTAAGGACGTTAATATAGGGGCTCCAAAGGTTACCCCTAAAGCATATAAAGTAACGGTTAATGCGGAAGTGGTGATAGATATATTGAAGTCTTCAGCGATGAGGGGAAGCAATCCCACACTGATGAACTCTGTTGTCCCAATCGCAAAAGCGCTGATTGCTAACGCAAGGAGCGCAAACGTACTTCTCTTTTTATCCAATGACATGGTTTGACTCCTCTTATATGGTATTACCGGCCGGCAAATGCTATTATGATTTATTTGGGCATAAATGAATAGTACGTACTTTTAAGTAATATAGGCACAAAAAAGTTCCTATAAATAGGGTTCAGGGATGAAGGATATACTATGGATGAATATTTCCATGATGAAAAATTGTCAAAGTATCCGAGCTGATTATTCATGCTAAGATTTGTTGACAGCAAATAATAAACATGATATATTTATCTTTAATTAAAGATTCTTTAATAAAAAACAATTTAACTGTATTACATTATGATTGCCAATCGACGCCAATTAGATGGATTTGTAACAATAAATTATCTTTCTTTATGAAGATGAATTGGAGGAGTATATTAATGAATGGATTAAAAGGAATACATCATGTAACGGCTATTACAAGCAGCGCAGAACGAAACTATGAGTTTTTCACTTATATCTTAGGGATGCGTTTAGTGAAGAAAACGGTTAACCAAGACGATATTCAAACATACCATTTATTTTTTGCAGATGATGAAGGTAACCCAGGTACAGATATGACGTTCTTCGATTTCCCGGGTATTCCAAAAGGCATACATGGTACTAATGAGATATCCAAAACGTCTTTCCGAGTACCAAGTGATGCAGCATTAGATTATTGGGAACGACGGTTTAATCGTCTAGAAGTACAACATGATGGCATAAAAGAGATGTTTGGTAAAAAAGTTCTTTCTTTTGTTGACTTTGATGACGAGCAATATCAGTTGATTTCAGATGAAAAAAATAAGGGTGTAGCCTCGGGTACACCATGGTCAAAAGGACCGATTCCTTTAGAATATGCCATAACTGGATTAGGGCCAATCTTTATTCGTGTCGCTAATATTGATTTATTTAAAGAGATTATGGAAAAGGTTATGTTATTTAAAGAAATCGAAAAGCAAGGATCATTCTACTTATTTGAGGTTGGCGAAGGCGGAAATGGAGCGCAAGTCATCGTTGAACATAATGTTACTCTTCCTCAAGGCCAGCAAGGTTTCGGTACCGTTCATCATGTGGCCTTTCGTGTTGAGGATCGTAGCGTATTAGAGGAATGGATTAAGCGTCTAGAAAGTTTTGGGATTCCATCATCGGGATACGTAAATCGCCACTTTTTCGAGTCATTGTATGCTCGAGTTGCCCCGCATATCCTATTCGAGTTTGCAACAGATGGTCCGGGATTTATGGGAGATGAACCTCATGAAACGCTTGGAGAAAAATTATCCCTACCTCCATTCTTAGAACCGAAACGTGAACAAATCGAAAAGTTAGTTCGCCCAATCGATACCGTGCGCAGTACACAACAATTTATTAAAGAATAAATGAGAGGGGAAAGGCATACAGGTATCATAAAAGCAGCAAATTCCACTTGTGGATTTGCTGCTTTATTTAAGGTTCGAAAGGGATTCGGAGGATTCACTCCATTGGTAGGAGTGGCTTTGTGCTTACTTATGGAGCAACATTAATGATTTCACCTTTAGGATCATGTGCCGTTGTATACACTCTGCGGTCTTTGTTGCGTTCGGATTTTCTCTGGTACGCATTGTTACGTATTAGTGCAAAGATAATGAGTAGCGTCCCGAAAAATTCATACATGCTAATCTCGTAGCCTTGGAAAGCCATAATAACGAATGTAGTAATGGGAACAAAATTGATAAATAATAAACCGTTAAGCGGTGACAACAATTTAAGTCCTAGATTCCAGCTTAGCAAGGCTGCTAGCCCTGGCAGCAAGATCATAAAGGCCATTTCATATTTAATTGATAATATCGTGTGCCAGGTAGGAACGGGAAGCACACCAAAAACGGAGGCAAGCGTAACGATTACAAAAGATACTGCACTTCCTAGCAAGCAGGTTAAAGTGGAGTAGCGTAGTATCGACCAATCCTTAAATTGACTTCCCCCCATTGAATATATCACCCATCCTACAACGCCCATAAAAATCAGCAATAAAGGAAAAAGATGTTGTCCAGCCATCATGAAAAAATCTAAATTGCCGTTAGTGATAACAAGTAAAGCACCAACAAGCGCGATAGCTACACTCGTGAGCATGTATTTTTTCGGCGCTGCTTTCGTAGTGATCCATAAGACCATAATGGATATCATCGGCATGAGTACTTCCATAATCGAGGCAGCGACTGTACCTGACTCCCCCATGAGATCCTGTCCTAGGAAGACGGACATATTATAGATTGTAAAGGCCACTGTTCCAAAAAATAACAGCACTTTGCCTCTTCCCTCTAATCGAAACGATGATCTTCCCTCTTTAATGAAAAGTAACACGCTGAGGATGATTGCAACGATGAAATAACGAATAAACGAAAAATAGAATGGATCAATGTGCTGTAATGCCATGTGTGCAACGGGAAACATGGCTCCCCACGACATACTTGCGATGAGGCATAACAAGGACCCTATGACGATTTGTTTCTTTAGCATGTATTGTCTCTCCCTAGCATGTATCTGTCGATGTATTGTGTATAACCAATGATAGGGGCGTGAAAGGCGATAGTAAAATGATTGTAAATAAAGTTTATCATCATTTATAATGATACTTAGATGATAGTGTATACGAATTGGAGAGCAGAGGAGGGGTTGCATTGGAGTTTAATGATTTGAAAATTTTTCAGACCGTTGCTACACATGGAAGTGTCAGCAAAGCAGCATTGGAGCTGAACTATGTTCAATCCAATGTAACAGCAAGAATTAAGCTGCTTGAGAAGGAGCTTCGAACGCCATTATTTTATCGGCACAAGCGAGGGATGATCTTAAACACAGAAGGAAAGCGGTTATTGGATCATTCGAGAGAGATCTTGTCCAAAATGGAGGAAATAAAGCGTGCATTTCAAGATAAATCGAACCCCTCGGGTATCCTCAAAATTGGTATCGTAGAGACCGTGATTGCTCTTCCAGATATTTTATCCTCATATCACAGCAAATACCCGAATGTTGAATTATCATTAGAATCCGGAGTAACCGATCTTTTGCTGCAAGAGGTCATCGATATGAAGCTAGATGGAGCGTTTGTTACAGGACCCATCAGGCATCCACTAATCGAACAGGTAGAGGTTATTCAAGAAAAGCTTGTACTCGTTACCAAAGTGAATACCTTTTCTATAGAGGATATAACCACAAGGCCTCTATTGCTATACAATAAAGGTTGCGGTTATCGCGGAAGACTGGAAAGCTGGATGAAGGTGGAGGGCATTATCCCTAAACAGATCATGGAGTTTGGAACGTTTGGGACGATTATAGGCAGTGTTGCCGCAGGTATCGGAATAACGATTATTCCGGAGTCAGCAGTTACCGATTTGGTTGCCAATGACACCGTGTATTGCCATGATCTACCTGAACCTTATCGTGAAATCACGACTATTTTTATACGGCGTAAAGATTCGTATTTAACAAGCACACTACAGTGTTTCATCGATGAGATTGTTGCTCGAACTGAGCTAGAACAGGTGCAGATGTAAATATATAGCCAAAAAGCTCCAGTACCTATTGGTATGGGGCTTTTGGCTGTTCAGATAAGGGTAATCTCTCTTCTAGGCTTTGACTGTCTTGACTGCGAGATTGACTTGATTATTATTGATTGTCAGTGTTGCATCATAATAACCCCGACCACAACCAGAGGAGGTACATTTACATTTGTATGCACCTGAGCATCCACACACATAGAATTTTGTCCTTGTGAATCCTGGATAAATATTATTTAGGTTTTCATAAAATGTATGGGCATGGTGAGTGAAAATACCCACGACGTTGTTTCGCACATTAGCAGGAATGGCCTTGAAGAAATTAGCTGTTTCCTGTGAACTTAGAACATGGGTGGGATCTACGGTAATGCCTTTAACCTTCAAAGGCCAATGAAAATCGATAATGTAGTAATAATTAGGGCTCAACGATTTGAGCAGACTTATACTTGCAGTGCTGAATTTACCAGGTGCATTATCTAGCCAGACATATTTCACTTTACCCTTCGTTTCTGGGAAATTCATTTGTCCTTGAACTGGACCTAAATATTTGGTGAATAAGACTCTCGTGTTATCTTCCCAATTTCCTATAGATGCCTTATAGGGTATCTTCTTTGATCCCAAATTTCGTGTGACGGTATTTTTGAATGCTTTGTAATCCGCATCGGCTGCTGCTCCTACGGACCCGTGCTTATTGTCGCCTCCAAAGATAACAAACTTTTTGTTGCCCGATGCGACTGCTTTGGGTAGCAAGCCTCTGAATATATTTAGGCTATTCCCATAACCAATATGACTATCACCGATAACTGCAAAGTTGGCTATCTGAGTAGCAGATTTGCGTATCGTTATGGTTGTTTTCCTCTTTAATTTCAATAGGGGTCACCCTTTCTATCCTTTTTAATTCAAAATGACGAAAGAGAGTGAATTGGTTATGCAACTACAAGCACAAATCTCCAGTACCTTTAGGTCTGGAGTTTGTGCTTCTTACCTATTAAATTAAAGTGCTTCTTTAATCACCTTTTTGTAATAAAAGACGGATAGGATTCCGAAGATCGAGTACAGTCCCGTGTATAGTAACATAACTATAATCATCGGTGTCCACAGTTCTGTTCCGAAGAAGAACCATCCGGATTGGACTGCAAAGTAGCTATGGCATAACCCAACGATTAATGGGATTCCGAAATTAAAGAGTTGTTTCATTTGAATGCCTTTTAGTAAATCTCCTTGTGTGAAACCTAGCTTTCTTAGAATGGTATAATTGGACTTCTCATCTTCACTTTCATCCATTTGTTTAAAGTAAAGAATACATCCAGATGTAATCAGAAAGGTTAGCCCTAGGAAACCAACGATAAACATGATGAGTCCCATATTTTGTTTCTGATAGTTGCTCATCTCAAGCTGAGAGTCATAGGAAAGATTACTAGTGAACCCTAGTTCTTGATAAAGTTCGTTGGCCTCTTTAACATGACTCTTATCCTTGATATCAATTCCGATATATTGGGTAGAGTCTTTTTGAATGGTTGGGTTGATATCCTTCTTCAATCGCTCGAACACCGTTTCGTCCACAATAGCAAGAGGCAAGCCACCGTTCGTGAAATACCCAGAAATGAGGGAAGTCATGTTGACACCTTTATATTGTTGCGCAATGACTTCATGTTGACCCTTCAATTCAATAGCTCCCGAGTCCTTCATAGATATGACTTTCTGCATTACGCCTTCAGAATCTGTAAAAAGGGTCTCATCGGCGGACAGTTGGATATCTGCAACGGCTTGTTCACTAATCACTGCCATTTTCATGGCACGTGGATCAAAAAAAAGGCCATCCGTATTTATATCCACTATGTTCTCTACATTGACATTTACTTGAATGACATCAATCGTTTTATCGGTATACAAAATATTGTTCGCAGTTAATGCTTCTTTAAACTTGTTTGCATCTTGGATATCGGTAATAGAGAAATCGGCTGCAACATACTCTTCTGCTGATTTTTCTGCTGAATAATATGAAATATAACTTAAGGACAATAAGCCAATCGCAAGTGCAGATACGGTCGTAATAATGGTTAATAATATGGCATTCGATTTCATTCGAAACATAATGGATGACAGCGACAGTACTTCATTAATATTTAAGTAGCCGTTTTTCCTTTTTCGAATGATATTAAATATGAAACGGACAGATCCTTTATAGAATAGATACGTCCCGATGATGACAGACCCTAAAGTAATGATCATCGCAGCAAATAGTTCAACCAGGGTTGATTTTCCACTAAACAATATCGATGAAACATAATAACCTAGTACGATCAAAGCTATACCAATCATGCCGATGATCATTTCAAGGAAGGACACTTTTTTTACTTTGCCTTCGGTCACGGAAGTCACTCTAAACAAGGATAGAATACTCTGTCTCTTGATAAACAAATAATTCATCAACAT
This sequence comes from Paenibacillus sp. IHBB 10380, assembly GCF_000949425.1. Lineage (NCBI taxonomy): Bacteria > Bacillati > Bacillota > Bacilli > Caryophanales > Paenibacillaceae > Paenibacillus > Paenibacillus sp. IHBB 10380. The sequence continues at coordinate 4,760,714 of NZ_CP010976.1, read as the reverse complement.
GATAAAGAGATAGATCACGAAGAATACAATCAGTGTCTGGATGAGTGCTTCATAAGAAAAGTGCAGTGAAGCGACACCATCGACACCGAGCGTTTTAAATAGAATCATGATGATTAATTTGGAGACGGAGAATCCTACAAAGATTCCTAGCAATAATGATCCGAAATATAGGATAAAGTTCTCAACCGTCAGGATACGGAATATTCTGTTCTTGGTCATCCCTATTAATTGAAATAAGCCAATTTCTTTACTGCGTCTTTTGATAAAAATGTTATTTGCATATAAAAGAAAAATAGAAACGATAGCCACAAGTAAGACAGATGCTGCTTTAATCGCAGCGCCTCCTTTAATAGACCCTTTTGTCGCATCCATGGAGGGATCATACTGCAACGTGACAAATGCGAAGTAAAGGGCAGCACTGAAGATTAATGCAAAAACATAAAGATAATAATTTTTTAAATTCTTCCTCAGATTGCGAAAGATGAGTTGATTAATACTCATTCTGCACCCCACCTAATACACCTTGGGTTTTCATGATGTCTTTAAAGAAAGTCTGCCTTGTTTCTTCTCCTTTATTTAATTGTGTATAGATTTGTCCATCCTTGATGAAGATGACTCTACTGCAATAACTAGCAGCTACAGGATCGTGAGTTACCATAATAATAGTTGCTTTTCGATTTCGATTGAGTTCGCTCATTTTGTTTAATAAATCAGAAGCAGATTTAGAGTCAAGTGCACCCGTCGGTTCGTCAGCGAAAATAATGCTCGGGTTATGAATAAAGGCACGTGCGGCAGAGGTGCGCTGTTTTTGACCCCCGGAGATTTCATTGGGATACTTGTTTTTCAGATCAATAATCCCCAGTTCGGTGGCAACGGCATGGAATCTCAGATTCGCTTCTTTTTTTGACGTCTTTGTAATCGATAACGGTAAAAGGATATTTTCCTTAACTGTTAGTGTATCTAATAAGTTGTATTCTTGAAAAATAAAACCTAAATGATTCTTTCGAAATTCAGCTAACTGCTTTTCCTTCATGCTCGAAATTTCTGTTCCTTCGATTTTAATAGTTCCGTTGCTAATCTTATCAATCGACGAGAGAACATTGAGCAATGTCGTTTTTCCTGAGCCTGATGCCCCCATGATACTTACGAATTCCCCTTGTTCAATGCTAATATCCAGACCACTTAATACGGATTGCTTATTTAATTTGTTACCATAGCTTTTATGGATTTTATTAGCTTCTAGAATAACCATATCGACACACTCCCTTTTCTCAATGATCTTATTATAAAAGGGTTTGCCGTTCTTATCCTTCGATTGACCGAACAATTAATACAAGCATGTGACATTGTTGTCACACGCTTGTGATATTAACAAATTCATTTCTTTGTGGAAAAATTAATGTGAAAGTCGTTCCTTCTCCCAATGTTGATTTTACATGGATCTGGATGAGCAATGACTGTGCTGATTTTTTGGCTAAATATAACCCCATGCCTGTTGCAGCAGTGTCTTGATGCATGGTCGTTGATGTAAAACCTTTATCGAATATACGGGGTAGATCTTTGGGGTCGATGCCATGCCCACCATCTTTCACCTCAAGGATGGTCTGGTCAGCTCGCAAATAGCTGTTAATCATGATGTCGGATGATTTGCTATATTTTACTGCGTTTGTTAAGAGCTGTCTGAGGATAAAGGCGAGCCATTTAGCATCACTAAGTACTACGGGTACTTCTAAATCGATGTCAAAGCCGATCCCTTTCTGGATACACCATGATTGTAAGGTTTTGATTTCATCAAAAATGATCGTTTCTAACTCTGTATTTTCAATATACAAATCATTTTCAATAAATGGTATACGCCGTTGATGGAGCTGTTGATCAAGCAGGAGATGTATTCGCAACCATTCATACGTCAAATGCATTTTCATGGTTTCGTCGTCTAAGCGGTCGATCATTAAATGCATGGCTGTGAGCGGCGTTTTAACTTCATGAATCCAAGAAAGTAAGTCATCTTTCTCCTGCTCTAGAGTCATAAGATTGTGCGAAGCAGTTTGTTTTAGCAGTTCCGTTTGGTTCGTCATACTGTTTTCAATAATCTTTTCAAAAGGACTTTCTGGTCCAGCTATACTCGTCAAATCAAGATTGTTGTCCCGTTCTTCTAAACTTCTATAAAATTTCGTTTCTTTATTGTAGCGAATAACGAAGAAGATCGAAAAAAGGATCATCGATAAAAAGACAAGATAGAGGGTAGATTGGAATGGGATCGTTGAATCAAAAAAAGAGACAAAGATGATAAATAGCTGCTGGAGTATAAATAGCATGATCCAGCTACGTCTTTCTATGACATATTTTTTAATCATAACCATTTGCCTCTTCAACAGCCATGTAACCTTGTCCAACTTTCGTTTCAATAAAGGTTCCTAAGCCAAGCTCATCTAGTCTTTTTCGTAGACGATTGACGTTGACTGTAAGGGTGTTATCGCTTATAAAACGCTTATCATCCCACAAGCTATTGATTAACTCCTCACGGCTTACGATCTTATTTTTCTGCTGTATGAGCATTTTTAATACGAAAATTTCATTCCTGGTAAGTTCAATTGACCCTGTGTCATTAGTGACTACATTTCTTTCATAATCCACCGTTGCGCCGCACCATGTTTTGAGCTCAATGGTGTCCGTATTGTAATTGTAAACGCGTCGAAGAATCGCCTGAACTTTTGCAATCAGTACATCGAAATGAAACGGTTTTTGGATATAATCATCCGCACCAAGCTGCATAGACATGACGATATCCGCCGGGTGATCGCGAGAGGATAAGAATATAATTGGAATGTTAGAATGAGACCGGATCATTCTACACCAATGAAAGCCATCAAATTTAGGCAATTGAATATCAATAATGACTAGATCAGGTTTGATATCTGTGAATTCTTGAATCACTTTACTGAAATCAGTAATCCCATACACATCATAGGACCATTGCGACAATCTATCTTTGATCTCATGAAATAGCGTTGTGTCATCTTCAATTAACAAGAGTTTAAACAAACGGCTTCACCACACTTTTAATTTCATTTACAGTAATTGTATAGTAAAAAAATGTTGTGTGCTATAGGAGCATTTATTTTTGAGAAATGAAAGTCAGGCGCAACTTCATCTTGCCTATATACATAGTAACCAATATTTGGAACAAAACTAATCGAACTTGCCTTCGTAAGATTGTATGAACATATTAATCAACGAGGTGATGACAACATGACGATAAAAAGGGGTTCACTCCTACTTTTATTACTTACATCTTTGCTCTATTCAGCCCCAGTTCATGCGGAGACGATGCCTCCGACACCGGTATCGGCCATCTATCTGGACGGCCGTCAGCTTCAATTTGAAGTCCAACCATTGCTTATTAAAGGTACGGTGCTCGTTCCCATGCGCAAGCTGTTTGAAGAGCAGGGAGCCAAGATTTCCTGGAATCGCGATACCAAAACAGTGACGGCGATCAAAGGTAATAAGACGCTAACTTATCACATTGGGGAACGGACAGCTTACCAAAATGGTCAACCGCTAAATTTGACCGTTCCCGGTCAAATTAGTAGTGGTTATACGATGATGCCACTGCGCTTTGTCAGCGAAGTGCTGGGAAGCACCGTGAAGTGGGACGCGAACACTCAAACTGTTCGTATCTTTTCCACGATAGATTACAGTACGACGGTTCTGTATGGAGTCAATCTACGAAGCTTGCCGGATTCCACAAAGGGTTCCATGATCCGAGAAATGCTGCCCGTAGGTGAGAAGGTGCAGGTCATTCAGGAAGTCGGCCCTTTCTGGCTGGAAGTGCGTACTAAGGGAAATAAGACGGGATACATATCGGCTAAACCTAAATATAGCGATTATACTAGCGCGTCTCTCGTTGCACGGCAAGCGGACGAGCTGCTCGTATACGGAGAGAAGTTCCTAGGTAGACCGTACGAATTCGGCGCTTCAACCGATCAGACGCTTACATTTGATTGTTCTTCTTTCGTTAGTCGTCTTTTTAAGGATAAGCTGTCAATCGATCTTCAGCGCGTATCCTACAACCAAGCCAAAGAGGGTAAGGAGGTTGCGATCAACGAACTGCGCAAAGGGGACTTATTGTTCTTCAGTGCACGCGGTCTCGATATTGGACACGTTGGCATCTATGCAGGAAATAATCGGATATTACATACATATTCAAAAGAGCTCGGTGTTCATTATGAAACCTTAGATGCCAAGTGGATGAAACGGTTTGTGACGGCCCGCAGGATATTGTAGTTCGGTAGCTATTGAGGCATTGAATAGACTGCTCATCAACGATTGACCCCTTCTTCTGCAGATTTAGCTGGGAGTTAATTAGACAGGAAGAGAGCCGACTGCCATCAGCAGTTGGCTCTCTTTTTTATATAAATATTTGTCATTTATAGTTCCCTTGGAACAATCGTGCTTCTGCGCAATAGAGGTTTACATGCCAGTGAAATACTAAACAACAGGTAGGTTACAGAGAGTATGGTCAATCCATTTACGGTGTCAGGAGCAGTCGTTAACTGATAAAGGGAAGGCGTTCCGCTCTCATATGGAATATACGAATATATGTAATACAATACGCCGATTAGCATCAGACCATTCAGGACCCAACACACGAGGATTGTGGGAAGAGTTGGTTTCTTAAAGGAGAATCTTGATTTCCTACTCAGCCATGAGAGTAAAGTAGGTATCCACATTATAGGTACAATGATGGCAAACAAAGTGCTAATCATTAAGATTCCTTTATTTACAGGGTTGATCGCGGGGGAATCTTGTTTGGATAGATGTGATGGAGGGTTGCCCTCTAGTATTCGAGAAATATTGTAGTTGGTATCGTCCGTGATATTTTGTTTGGAGTTGGACAATAGCGCAAAACCATATGATCTATTCGGAAAAACGATTAAATTTGAAGTGAACCCCGGAAGTCCTCCCTTTTTCTCAATGGTATTCGCTGAGACCTCCCAACCGAATCCATACCCGGTCGATTGATCGTAAATATCTGATTTATGCATTTCAAGTAGGCTTTCTGATCGAAGAACGGAAGGGTTACCTTCTGAGGAGCTACCCAGGAGAAAAGAAATGTATTTACCGAAGTCCTCGGCACTCGTTGTCAATCCAGCAGAGCCTAAAGTGGCATAGGATAATTGTTCATGAAAGGGTCGCACATTCCCCCAGATGTACCGATGACCGGTAGCTGAATTTGGCAAGATATCTCCAAAAGAATAGACCGTTCGATTCATTCCCAGCGGCTGAAAAACATGTTGACTCATATAATTGGGAAAAGGTTGCTTTGTAACTTTCTCCAAGAGTAACTGCAGCAAATCATAATTCATGTTGGTATATTCATATGTTGTTCCCGGTGAGGCTACGAGTTGTACATTTTGGAGCTTGCGCTCTATTTGTGATGCAATATGATCAGGATCGGAACCTTCAACATCATGAGTATTCAGTCGACCCGGAAGTCCGCTTGTATGATTCAGTAAGTCTCGGATGGTGATACGCGCAGAGAGGGAGGTTTCTTTGGTTGCAAACCAGGGTAGGTATTGTGTGACGGGTGCATCTAATTCCACGAGCCCCTTATCACGAAGCTGCATAATGGCTAATGAAGTGAACACCTTGGAGATCGAGCCGATTTGAAAATTGGTTGTTGGATCAACAATTTCGGTGCCTTCCCATTCATTTCGTCCGTAACCTTTGACATAAACATTGCCGTTCTCATCGGCAAGCACAAATGCCATGCCGGGAATATTAAAGCGCTGCATGTTCTGGACAATTTCTTCATCTATTTCTTGCGTTGTTTCCGGTAGTGGTTTAATTGATCCATAGGCTTTCGAGACCGGTAAGAGACAATAAATCATAATGAGAGTTAAGACAAGTTGGCTTCGAATAGCGCATCCTCCTTTCAATTGTTGTCTATTAAATTTGTAATAGTAGGTTATTAACTTCTATTAAATCAAATATTGAATAAAAAGGAAATCATTAATAAATATAGCGATTAGCGTGTGTATTTCAATGTCCTGCTCAAAAAAAGATGACCCTGAACGAATACAGAGTCATCTACTGGTGGTAATCTAGGTTTAGCCCCAGCTCATGTTGTTTATTAACAATTAACAGATAGGCTCACAGTTTATTATCGGCTATAGGGCCTTTTTTATAACTTAGTCTAGGTCAATTAAGGCTTACTTGATAGACGAGAAAGGATTTATGCCCTTCGGTAGTAATTCGCTAAAGTTAAATTCGAAAGTAGGCAATCCGGCTGCATAAGGTGCAATCTCGTACTGCTGGTAAAAGATTGCAATGCCACCTTCTTTGACGTAGAAGTCAGGCTTGGTGTTCAATCCGGCGGATACGTCTGCGAAGGATTCCTTTTTTGTTCTTTCCTTCAGCATATTGCCCAGTTTTTGCTTGTAGTTCGGAGTCGCCTTCAGTAGGTCGCCCAGTTCCAGTTGCTTTCCACTCTTCAATGAGAAAGTAAGTCCTTCGCGAGCTGTGCTACCATGGGCTCCGCCTGTATAAGAACTTTGATCGATTACAACACTGAGCACACCTTCACGGTTGAAGGTCACTACAAAGTCTTGGCTGAAATCATACTTGTGCTTCTCCACGGAGCCGTCTCTAATTTTGGACTGCTTTTCACTCTCGGTTGCGAATTCCTCGGATTTTTTCTTGAACACGGCATTCATCGCCTGCTGTGCTTTGTCTGTCAATCCGCTGATTTGTGGATATTGAATCTGGATACTTGCATTCTTATTAGTTTTGTTCAATGTGACGGACGAGATGCTAATATCGTTCATCACCCGTTTGCTGATTTCGAGCGATTTCAGGGAAGGACTGTACGCACCCTGATAGCCTAAGTAATCATTCAACAATTTGAAAGGTACATACAAGTGTCCGTCCAAATTTTTCGCTTCATATTTGCTACTATTGCTGTAAATATAGTAACCGTTCAGGTTTGTGCTAACGCCATATTGGGAAGTTTCGAGATTAAGCTTCATAGAGCCACTACCTACACTATAAGTCTTTGTGCTTGGTGTATAGCTCAAAGGAAGCCCAAGGGCATCACGTAGAACTGTTACAGGTATCATCGTGTTTCCATTCACGATTTTTCCCTGCTGTGGTAACGTTTCCCCCTTATATTTAAGCACAACAGCTGGCTGTTGCACGCTCTGTTTCATAACGTTTGTAGTTGTAGTATCGGCATATGCCGAAGTCCCTCCTGTTAAGCCCGAACCCCCAAGTAGTATACCAGCAGCCAATAGGGCTGCGCTCCATTGCATACCTTTATTCATTATTGAATTTCTCCTCCCTAATACATGATTATATTTGTTTGTCATGTGATATCTTTCTAGAAATTACCTACTACTACATTATATATAGTGAAAAATAGATTTGTTTACAAACGCGGTTACAGTATTGTTGCATAAACGTGGAAAAAGTTTATTTGTCTTAACCTTTTGGTCATATTCGAAAGCAATTATCCAAAATTAAATTTACTGGTGAATTCCAGAAAAAACAGAGTTCTTGGTATAAACCAAGAACTCTGCGATTTACTTACCTACGAATTGAAATGGAACTAGCAACAACCCATGAATGAGAAACTATTATTTACTAGGTTCCGGTTCTTAATCTGTCTATCTTGTCCTGTCTGAATATAGAATCAGGAGAGTTTTACAGTCTGGATTCAATTTGCGAATGGTACCATTGTTCCCAGCTTGTCTGATCATTAGGTATGACATACGTGGATATAGGTGTTATGGAATCTTTAAAGCCCATTCCACCAAGCACAAATTTTAAATCAGGAAATTGTCCGTGACATACCTTGATCGAATCCTCCAGCCTTTCGATATGGATGGGATCGGTAATTGAAATGGCCACCACCGATACATTCTTCCTCTCAAGCAATATAGTTAATTCGCTCAATGGTGTATTTGGGCCTAAGTAAATGACATCTAGCCCTTTTTTTCGTAAAAATAAACTAAAGAGCATCAGTTCCATGTGATGTTGTTCTCCCTCAGGACACAGTGCCAAAACTTTCGGAAGATGATGATGAACAGGAAGGATTCTAAAAAACTGGGTAAATCTTTGCATAATTAATTGGGAAGAGAAGTGCTCTTCAGCAGCCGTTATAAGCCCACTTTCCCATTCTGCACCCATTCTGTAGAGCACTGGAACAAGTAAGTTGTGGAATACATCGTCATAGTGATACAACGTAAACGCTAAATCAATGGTTTCGTGTGCTTGGATTGTATTTAAATCAATTAAATCTTGGTACAGTTTTTGGATGAGATCATCGTAAATTTTACTGGCATAAGGTTCGGGGGCTTTCTCGATTAGACCCTCAAAGTTTTTTTGTTTCAGCAACCACACCGCTTCGCTAACTTTCATGTTTTGCTCGTCCATTTGATTCTTTATCCATTTAAGGGTGTCAATATCAGCTTGGCTATATAAACGATGTCCACCATGACTGCGCATCGGTTTTATGATCTGGTACCTATTCTCCCAAGCCCGTATAGTCACAGTGGGGATACCTAGCAATTCAGAAACTTTTTTAATACCATACATATATGTTACCCACCTCAGTTTAATTATACATAAATTAGACACAATGACTAGGTTGAGAAGGATTTTTCTTCAAATTTGAAACTTATAAAAAATATTGTTGCATAAGTTGTATAGTTTGTGTATAGTCTCTGTGTAGTTTACATTAATTGTTATACGGAATGATATAAATATAGGGGGCGCAACATGAGTAGTCTAAGTAATAATTTGTATTCTAGCACCCAAGTATTGGAACAGAGCGCGGTCCTTGCAGCTATTGAGAATTCCTTGGCCATGATCGAATTCAATACTGAAGGGAAAGTGTTATGGGCAAACGATAACTTTGCACGGGCAATGGACTATGAAGCATCCGAAATGCCAGGATTGATGCATCGACAGTTCTGTACACCAGAATTTGTGAACAGTTCTGAATATACGAAGCTTTGGAGTGATTTAAAAAGCGGACGTCCTTTCCAAGAAAAAATATTACGGGTTACAAAGAATCGACGTCTCCTATGGTTTGAGGCGACATATACCCCCGTTTATGATACAGATGGTCATGTGCAAGCTGTAATTAAAGTGGCAACGGATATCACGTCTCGGGAGAATGCCACAACTCAAGTTACAAATGATATGCAACACATGGCTGAGGATCTCCTAAAACGTGCAGAGGAAGGCGTTTCAAGTAGTCATCAAATTGCATCAGCCATCGAACGGGTCGTTAAGGAATCCAATAACAACATGGAAATACTCCAACTATTAGAACAAAAGTCCGATTCTGTTCGAGATAGCATGAAGACCATCCGTGATGTTGCCTCGCAGACCCATTTGCTGGCTTTGAATGCTGCGATTGAAGCAGCGCACGCAGGAGAACATGGGCGTGGCTTTAACGTGGTGGCAACTGAGGTTCGCAAATTGGCTCAGCAAGCGGAGGAAGCGACTAAGGAAGTGAATTCTAATTTGGAGGGTATCGCTGAACAGGTGGCAGAGATCGCAAACGGTACAAAACGCTCGCAAACGGTCATTACTGACAGCCAACGCCTTACCCAACAAGCGGTTGATGAATTTACGGGCATCGGTCAAGCTGCAGGTCTACTTGATAAACAGGCCAGAATATTAGGGGATATGCTGTAAGGACACGATCATGGGATCGGATCGAAAGATACATATTTATTCTGTTGAGAGTTCATGATTTAAGAAAAACTTTATAATTGTCCTACTTTTTGTTTAAACAGTTTTCTCTATTCTAGATACATGAAGGATGGAGGAGGAAACTGCAAATGAAGAAGTGGGGCTTTTTTGTGATTATTATATTGTTGTTACTAGGGCTTAAAGCCATGAATATAACACCAACCGTTCAACAGACCCATAAAGACATTGCTAAGGAAGATCATGATATTCAGAGAGGTACTCTTACAAGTGCCCAGACGATAAACATTACTCAAGATCAGGTGTACCAAGGGAATTTACTCTTGGTTAACAAGGAGTATCCTGTTCACCAAGACAGTGTGCAATCGGATGTGGTTAATTTATTTGAGCACAAAGAGTTGTTACAAGGTTATGGACTGTTAGATACTCATATTCAGTTGTCAGAGCGTGTGGCGCAGAAGTTTCTGAAGATGATAGAGGCTGCTGAAAAGGATGGAATTCAACATTTTTTGATTAGCAGTGGTTATCGAGATTTTGAAGAGCAAAGAAGCCTTTATCAAGAAAAGGGATCTGATTATGCTTTGCCAGCGGGTTATAGCGAACACAATTTAGGATTATCCCTTGATATTGGATCTACGCAAATGGAGATGAGTAAAGCACCTGAAGGAGAATGGTTGCAAAAGAATGCTTGGAGGTACGGCTTTATTTTACGGTATCCCAAGGACAAAACCGCTATTACAGGTATTCAATATGAGCCTTGGCATTTTCGCTATGTCGGTCTGCCTCACAGTGCCATTATGAAGGAAAATAATTTGGTGTTGGAACAATATTTAGATTTCTTGAAAGAACACAAGAGCACTTCAACAGTAGTTAATGGCACAACATATGATGTTATGTATCATCCTATTTCTCACAATATGACCCTTGAAATCCCCGTGCATCATCACTATGAGACATCAGGAAACAACATAGATGGCGTCATTGTGACTGTGTCCAAGTGAAATACATATAGGGAGTAAAAACGAGGCGAGGATATCCATTTGATTTCTCTAAATACATTCCGTTTAATGATAGGTTAGAATTGTAATTATCAAAGATGTACCTATTGACGTTTGTAGATTACATTTGTAATCAAGAGAAAGGATGTTTGACTTGGAGAAAATACCTGTGATTTCTGATTCGGAATGGGAAGTAATGAGGGCAATTTGGCATAGAGGAGAAATGACGGCAGCAGAGGTCATTGATTCCATTGCAGATGAGATGGATTGGAGTCCCAAAACCGTTCGGACCTTGCTCAGCCGGCTTGTATCAAAAAACGTGCTTGCTATTAAGCAAGAAACGCGTCCCTTTGTTTATTATCCATTGGTATCAGAAGCGGCTTGTCAAAGTGCTGTAACGAAGTCATTTTTCAAGCGCATATATAACGGAACCTTTAAACATTTTTTAGTTAACTTTGTAGAGGAAGGAGAGTTATCTCAGCAGGATATTGATAGTCTAAAACAAATTTTGCAGGAAAAAGAATCTAATGGTGAAAAATCATGAATATACTTTTGTAGATAGATCCCCCCGATCTTTCAACACTTTTAGTTGGATACGGACAACAAAGAATGGATGATACCAGATCTCGATAGTATTAAGAATATCCAAGAGTTTGTTTTCAGATTAGCTGAAAAGTACACCTGAATTGAAACAGGACGTAGTTTAAGAATTAATTTATGTATAGGGTCTGTCAAATCTTTTGTGTAGACTCTTGTAATAGCCCCGAGGGGAGAAATTTTAAGATGCTGCCGGATGCAATCCGGAAAGAAGGCGGAATGCTTATGATAGGATGAATCCATGATGATCTATAGAATGTGAGGGTGAGAAAATTGAATTACAGCGTGTTAACATACATAGAAGATCTTGAACCGAAGTACATGAATGAATCGACCCTATTTGACGAAGTAACTGCGAATCTATTTGACTACTATGAGCAGAAGATGGATAGCTTTAGAATTGGCGGTGGTTGGAAGGATGTATTCGTACTAAAGGATGGAACCCGTGCATCATATGCAAGAATAAGAGATATTGATTTTGCGAAAATGCCTGGATTTTGTACTCATGTGGTTATTAACCGAGAGTGGAACGAGATAAAGTACCAAGAGGATTCCAATTTTTTCGTGAACTATTATCAACAATTTATTGAATCAGAGAGAGACTCTGAAACTGTTCTTTTAATCCTGGATTGTTATAAAAAAGAAGGAAGAGATTCCGTCGCTGACTGTATCTTGTCAATCGCCCAGGGACATGATCATGGGGCTGAAGATCTGTTGCGATTATTAACAGAAGGTGCATGTTTGGGGGAGCAGGCTGAAGTCTTACGAAAGTTGTATGTTCAGACTCCTAATCAAAAAATATCTCAACTTTGGGCATTTCACTGTATCCAAGTTGGAAATTTAGATGCCATTAAGGAAATTCAAGATCCCATGAATGTTATCAAGGTCTTTCACCCAGCTGGGATGTCTGATCGTAAACTTAAGCATTTAAACATATCAGAGGGGATTCACCCTATTATTCTTCCATGGTTGGAACATGAGAATTTGGCAATCCGTATAGATACAGCCCGAACAATATCTCGATTTGCAGAAAACTCCCATAACATTACCCCATATATTAATTCATTAGAAGTGAGGCTTTATGACCATGAGCAACTAAAGTGGCATGGACAGGTGTCTGCATACGCAGCTAGTGCTTTGTACTATTCGACAATTTCGAATGAAACGAGAGTGAGAGCTTTAGAAATATTAGAGGATAAAATAGTAGACAAAGATAAAAAGACCTCTCTTAACTGTACCGCTGCGTACACACGATTTTTAATAGATAAAAATGATTTTGATTCCATCGATGAGCTGATAAAGAACAAGTCAAAGCATGTCCGGACCGGAGTCATGAAAGGACTTTACGCAAAAGTGCTATCAACAGATGATGTATTGGAACGTAAGCGAAAAGGTAATAAGAATATTCCAATGGAAGAATTTGATTTTTCACCTGTGTGTGAAAGATTGTTAGAAGGTCTCAAAGACGACTGCCAGGAGGTTCAAAAATTTGCATCGGAAGCTCTTCGGGATGCCGCATGCAAGAGGGGCTTGGACATAACTCCGGCCATGCCAACGCTTATAGGAATTCTTCCTTCTGGTAATTCAATTATTTCACAAAATGCAATTGCTTCACTAAAAAATAGTATATGGAAAATAGACTCCGGGTTGATTGAAAAAGCACTCGTTGCTATAGAAATACTTCTTCAAGACAACAACAAAAACGTGCGTCAGGAAGCTGGAATTGTTGCTAAAGAAGCAAAAAATATTCTCAACGAAAGAGAACAAGGATGAGAGTTTGCAAATAGATACAACAAGAAGCCTTAGATATTTTAGACTTCTTTAATTTTGCTTGAGGGGATTCGCAGATTGTATTGAGCGTCTGAATAAGATTTATACACTTACAAAGTCAATCAGCGGTCATGTTCCCGAACTACCAAGTACTAATAGAGGCCATAAACTAGAAGAAGCCCCCGCTTCACTTAGAAGCTGGGGCTGAACTGTTTTTTTGAAATAAAAGTATAAGGTTCAACAATACTTTGCTTATATTTCTACGAGAAACGGTTATCGTCCCTTTAAGGACGGCGAAGGTTTCTTCTTGGATGAACATTGATTACATGACACTCTGTTTGCGTTCCACAATATAGCAGGCTATTCCAAGTACTAGACCTAGCCCAACAAGTATTGCGCCAACCCATGGGAGGGATGTCAGGCCCATTTGGGTGATGACCCAGCCGCCAATGAAGGCGCCAGTAGCATTGCCTAAATTACCTGCTGAATGACTGGTGGTAGAGGCAAGTGCGGGGGCCTCTTGCGCTAGGCTCATAATTCGTATTTGCAGTCCTGGCATAACAGAGAAGGAAGCAACACCCCAGAAGAAAATAGTGACTACGGCAGCAATAGGATGATGGACCGTAAAGGTGAAGATGGTAAGAATGATACATACGACAAAGTAGATTCCCAATATAGAGGGCGTTAGCTTCCAGTCCGCAAGTTTCCCCCCGACAAAATTGCCGATCGTCACACCACAACCGAACAAAACGAGAATCCACGTTACACTGTGTTCAGCAAAGCCAGATATTTGTTGAAGCAATGGCGCAATATAAGTAAATACGGTGAATAAGCTGGCGTTGCCCAGTGCTCCAATTAGTAGGTATAGCAGTAACTTGGGCTGAACGAGGGCGGTGATCTGCTTTGCTAGACTTGCAGGTTTGTCTTGTCGAATATGCGGAATAAACATAAGTATACCGATTAATGCTACGATTCCGATGATGGCAATTGTAGCAAACGAAGCTCGCCATCCCAAATGTTGTCCGATAAAAGTACCTAGAGGAACACCAACAATATTCGCAATTGTTAAACCAGCCATCATAATGGACACCGCCCCGGCACGCTTATCCGGGCGTACAAGATTGGAGGCGATGACGGCTCCAACCCCAAAGAAAGTTCCGTGCGTCAGTGCTGTAATGATGCGAACCACCATTAGAACTGTATAGTTCGGAGCAATTACAGAGATAGCATTGCCCAGAATGAACAGAACCATGAGTAGACATAACAGCGTCTTTTGCGGGATTTTGCGGGTGAGGATCGTCATTATAGGTGCGCCGATGGCTACCCCAAGGGCGTAACTTGTAATGAGTTGTCCCGCTGATGAAATGCTAACATTTAAGTCTTCAGCCACATTGGGTAGAAGACCCATAATCACAAATTCAGTCATACCGATCGCAAAGGCGCCCACTGTAAGAGCTAGGATGGAGATTGGGAACGGTTCTTTGACTGCTTGTTTCCTGTTGATACTTTGAGACAGATTCATGATGAGAAGGTAACCTTTCTTGTATCAATAATGAAAATAGTTGTAGTGTAGAGCCACATTTAAGAGATGCTCTATATTATTTAGGCTTATAAAAATATTGTCAAGGAAATGCGAATAGCATGCACTTGTTAAATTTAAACGGATCTGCTTTCCTAAGTGAAAAAATACTCCCCCAAACAGGGAGAATTCGCCTATAATAAGGTAGTGAAGCTTTTCCATCGCTCGTATAATGCGAACGAGTGTTGAAGCTGTCAGTACCAGTCATGGACTGACGCAATCTCATCATAGCTAACCAAAATGAGTATGGGGGAATATGAGGATGAAGGTTCTTTTTGAGGGAGATATAACATCTTTACATGCAGGTATTCAGGAATTGATACAGCAGCTTGGAATTACTGAAGCAGCTGAAGGGGAAGAGCTTATTATCCAAGTGCAACAGCGGGCGGACAATCCGGACGCTGATCTAGAAGTGGGCTTGGAAGCTGGACCGATTCTGGAACGTAGCGCTGGATGGAACTTAGCAAGTGGAAGTATTAGCAACTATGAACAGAACGTTAGCGGGACCAATCAAGAGCAAATCATAGAGCCTCGTAAAGCCTACATACGATATGGACGAAAGCATCAGTTCTTTCGGGGACTCAGTTTACTAGTGCAGCACACCGGCAGCGCAGAGTCATTTACAATTCAGGAACAGCAGCAGTTCGATACGATAGGACCGATGTTTGATCTATCCCGTAATGCCGTTTTTACCGTGGACAGTTTCCAAGAGATGCTACGCAAGATGGCACTCATGGGGATGAACACTGTGATGCTGTATTTGGAAGATACGTACGAAATCATCGGAGAACCTTATTTCGGTTACATGCGAGGTCGTTATACGCAGGCAGAGTTAAAGAAGATTGACGACTATGCTGACCAATTTGGTATTGAGGCTTTTCCAAGTATTCAGACGCTCGCTCATCTGGAGGAATTCCTTAAATGGGAGCCAGTAAGCCATTATAAGGATACGAAGGGTGCACTGCTCGTCGGGGAAGAACGGACAGATCAGCTTGTTGAGCGTATGATTCAATCGATTAGCGCACCCTTTCGCAGCCACAAGATCCATATTGGTATGGATGAGGCTGAGGAACTTGGACGTGGGAAGTATCTGGACAAGAACGGGTATGAAAGCCGCTTTGAGATCATGACTTCGCATTTAGAGAAAGTACTGGAAATTACGCGCCGTATGGGGCTGAAGGCGATGATGTGGAGCGACATGTTCTTGAAGTTAGCTTCAGCAAACGGCAGTGAACATTATGATGCAAATACAGTTATTCCAGAGGAGATGGCTAGTCGCATTCCCAAAGACGTGGACATGGTGTATTGGGATTACGCCCATATGGAGCAGCATGAATATGAGAGCCTGATCGCTAAACACCGCCCATTAGGCTGTAACCTCGTATTCGCCGGTGCGGTATGGGTATTCAACACTTTTGGTGTGAATTACGGTTTGTCGTTAAATGCAACCGATGCGGCACTGCAAGTATGCAAGAAAGAAGGCATCCGTGAGGTGTATGCAACCATGTGGGGCGATGACGGTATGGAGAGCAATCCATATATTGCGCTACTTGGACTACAATTCTACGCAGAGCATGCTTATTCGCAGAATACGCCTAGCGACTCGTGGCTGGCGGAGAGGGTTAAGTTCTGTACGGGCATCGAAGCGGACTCATTCTTGCAGTTGAAATATTTAGATGAAACACCAGGGAGTGAGCCGAACAATCGGAAGCAGAGTAATCCGTCCAAATTTCTGCTCTATCAGGATGTTCTTCTAGGGCTGTTCGATAAGCAGACGGAAGGGCTGGGCATGAACGCCCATTACGCCCAGTTGGAACAGCAACTTCATAACAGCCGGAATCAAGATGCTGAGCTCGATTATCTGTTTGAAGTGCCTGAGAAGCTTTGCGGCGTCTTGAAACATAAGAGCGAAATCGGTATTAACTTGAAACAAGCTTACGATGCTAAAGATATGAATACACTAAGCCGTATCGCCACAGAGGAACTGCCGGTTATCTCCCTTGCTGTGAAAGAGCTACGGAAAGCACACCGCAGCCAGTGGCTACGGATGTTCAAGCCATTTGGGTGGGAAGTCATCGACATTCGCTATGGTGGAGTTGTGAATCGTCTGGATACGGCTTCGGAGCGTATACTTGACTATGTTGAGGGAAGAATCCCTCAAATCGAGGAGTTAGAACAGGAGCGTCTTCTGTACAGCACAACCAATCGCTTTACGAATAAGGGTGCAGGCTGGTGCAGTTTTTATTACCGGATGGCATCGCCTAACGTCTTTTTCCACGTCCTAAATCCATTTTAAACACCAATAAGGTTCTTTCTTTGGCACTGGTTAGGACGCCAGTGGCATGCTTCAAACGTTTGATTTATCTGATATTCGGTTGAACTACCTTAGAGCCTAGCTTCCCAAAGAGATCATTCTGTGACATTTCGTCTCTAAAGGACACGCATTTAAAGATTATGACTTATTTAAATTAAACCAAAGGGCCTCCAGAATGAATCTGGAGGCCCTTTTAGCGAACATCTTAAAATACATGTAAATGCATTACACCTCGAAAATCAGTGGGAGACCTCCAGGGAAGACTCCTCGATAAACTCATATCTACTCTTTATAGAAGTATTTTTATTTTAAAATTTCGGTTCTAATTCATAATCAGCGCTTGCTGAAAATAGAATTTTATGCTGATCGTAGCGGAGAGGATGGAATTGTCGTGGAGAAGCGTAGCGT
This sequence comes from Paenibacillus sp. IHBB 10380, assembly GCF_000949425.1. Classification (NCBI taxonomy): domain Bacteria; kingdom Bacillati; phylum Bacillota; class Bacilli; order Caryophanales; family Paenibacillaceae; genus Paenibacillus; species Paenibacillus sp. IHBB 10380. The sequence continues at coordinate 4,743,325 of NZ_CP010976.1, read as the reverse complement.
TCGCCTTTGCCCCTGAATTTTAACTGCAAAGAGCGGTAAATTCAAAAAATTAGGGGGCAACAGCGATCAGAAGGACAATCCATCCGCGTAGCGATCACTTATCAACTCGATACATTTGTCAAGCACTGATTTTGGTGTTGAGCCAAAATTTCTAAATTAATTTTACTATGAAATAGTCCAAGGAGAAGTGTGAATCCGCAAAATAAAGCGACAATATTTAAATCTATAGTAGGAAATAGATTTGATACTTTTACAAAGAATAAAAGAACTATCCCTGGTAAAAATGTGCACATAAGAAATCCATAATTAACAGATATAGATTTCCGTATGAAAATTAAGGCTAAATAAGCACCAATACATGCGTCAAGACCAAAAAAACTAGCCAATCCTAAGAAGGGATCGGCTAGTTTTTTAGTCTATTCTATTACCATTATCCAGCTATTATTTAGGCGCTACTGCATTATCATCGGAAGTTACGATCACAATTTCAGCACTTGTCATGCCTGGTAACGATCTAGTCATAACTGGGGAATGGAATGCGACAATTTTCATGCCGGCTCTCAATTCTGTTCCCCCATTAAGCAATGAGATCACCTTTGTATCTTTCGAGATATTCAGAATCACATCGTTATCTGTGGATTTGTCAGAACCCACATTGACATACACTTGGCCTTCAGTTGTACGGTCTGATGCAACAATGGTACCTTCAACTTTATTGGTTTCTGTTGCTTTCACAACAATTTTGTCGGCATGGGTTTGAGCTGGGTAGATCATCGTCATTACTTCACCATAGTAGGCATCGACACGAACATCTGCTTTCAATGCATCTAGCGTTAATGGGTTACCATCTTGATTGACGATTTGAGTGTCTTTATCAACCGATAGGATGACATGATCAACTCCGCCTTTTTCCATAGGGTTTCCAATCACAGTGATTTTGCTATCTGTTACATTTGTAATGATTCCATCCGTACCAGGAGCTTGTTCTTGAATCGTTTCTTCCACTGTTGTGTCCACTACGACATAGTTAGTTGTTGATTGAGGCGGAAGGCTCATCGTAACGGCAGGACCGTAGAAAGCTTTGACGCTCATACCTACTTGGATCTCACTTGCCTCAATGGCTTTGCCATCTAGGCCTAAGATTTGAGCTTTGTCAGCAAAGTGCAACACGATCGTATCTTCGAATCCTGAATAGATATTTTCACCTTTTACTACGATGCCACTGTCATTCACTTCGGTAACTGTACCGTTAATAGCAGTAAAGCTTTGGTCTTGAACAACAAGTGTTAATGCCGTTCCACGTGCTGGAAGGCTTTTCGTGATTTGAGGACCGTAGAAAGCTTTTACGACTTTTTGTTCATCTATGATTGTTTTTAAAGATACTTTTTTTCCTTTAGAATCAATAATTTTTGTGTTTTTAGTGATGGATAGAACAATTTCGCTTTGATCAGTTGTAGTAAGACCACGACCTGTTACAGTAACGAATTTACCTGTTTTGTCGTTCACAGAATCTGTGATTTGACCGATTGTGCCAGGGACAACTTTAGCTTGATTTTGAATAGATCCTTGTCCATCGTGAATCGGTGCGGGGGGAACCTCTTGTGCACTCGCTGCTATAGGCATTGCTGCCATCGCTAGAATCGTTGTTGCTGCTAACACTTTGTACATTTTTTTCATTTGTTATTCCTCCAATTTATATGTGTAGGGTTCGTACTTGAGAGTTTGAGGTCTTGTTATCTACATTCTTAGACGGGACAGTCGTTTGGAATGTTGCACAAGTTAGTGTAGTTATTTGTCGAACCTTTGGTGTATTTGCTGAGTATAACTTTGAATGTATGGTCAAGGTGGCTGCTCTTATGTACAGGGGAATGAGCTGTTGGGTCGGTGTTAGGAGTGTCCTTCATATCACAATCCATCATATAAAAATAAGCTGCCGAGAAGGTCTCGACAGCTTGGGACAGACCAAGAGGTCTGCTTATTTCAATATATAAGAAAGATAAGTTTCAACTATACTTTCTTATATTTCAACGAGAAACAGTTACCTCCCTTTAAGGACGGTGAAGCCGTTTCTTCTTGTTAAAAATAAATGAACGGTGGTCCCGGACGTGTGCTACGTCTTCGGGGTTACCGAAAACCAGCAAGCTGGTTTACCGCATGAGTAAATCGAGTGCTATTAAGCCTCGGTCCATTCCTGGTCGCCCGTCAAGTATTTCTCGGTCAAGATGGACAGCACTTGAATACCGACTTCATTCTCCCCGCCTTCAGGGATGATTAGGTCAGCATATTTCTTGGAAGGCTCGATAAACGCATCATGCATTGGTTTTACCGTCTTTAAATATTGTTGGTGAATCGATTGAATAGTTCGACCGCGTTCCTCAATATCCCGGAGCACCCGACGGAGTATACGTACATCGGGGTCGGTATCAACGAATACCTTGATGTGGAGTAGATTCCGGAGTTTTTCATCGGATAGCACATGAAGACCTTCGAGAATAACAATATGGTTAGGAACTAGCTCTACTGTGTCGACAGTAGAACGGGCATGAACCGTGAAGTCATATACCGGGGCGTGTGCGGTGTGGCCTTCTTTAAGAGTCTTAAGGTGTTCAATGAGTAGCTCGTTGTCAAAAGCAAACGGATGATCATAATTGATCGATTCGCGTTCTGTCATACTGAGATACGATTGATCCTTATAGTAGTTATCCTGAGATATGAAAGTTACTTTACCCGAGCCAAGTCGGTCTATAACGGAGCGGGCTACCGTTGTCTTGCCCGAGCCGGTGCCGCCAGCGATACCTATAATGAGCATGAAGATTCAATAGACCTCCCTAAATGATTGCTTTTTGCAATTCCAATATTGTAGCACAGCGCTCACTTTATTTCACCCTGATTGGGCAAACAAAGCATGGCATCTTTAAAATTTGTCGATATTAAGGATAAAGATGTAAAGTTTAGAGCTCGGTGTATTTGCGACTACGGGAAATATTGTATGGGTCTGCCTACGAAGTTTGAGGCCTTCTCATTAGAGATAGCAATGTGTTTAGTATGCGCCATATGCAATACGTTTAACAGTGAGATAGAAAATGGTGTTACATTAAGATTTGTGATAGTATTTACTCCTATATAGAAAGAGGAAGTGAGCTATAGTGATAAACATAACGATTCCAACACCTGATGTTACGATTACCAAGCAGGAGAATCCTGAGCTAAGTCATATTTACGGATTTACAGATTTTCACCTGATTCCTAGAGATATGGGTGGTATTTTCATGTTTTACAACGACAATGATGAATTATTGTTCGTGGGTAAGGCAAGAAAGCTTAGACCAAGAATAAAAAAACATTTTGAAGATACGGTATCCGTGATCAAAATGAATAGAGATGAAGTTACTAAAATTGATGTTTGTCTTATTGGGGACCCTGTTCATAGAGAAATCTACGAAACGTATATTGTTAATGAACTCAAGGCCAAATACAATGTAGACAAAGTGTTATTTAAGTAAATGAATAGAGTCATAGGTGCAGTCTTTTGACTGTGTCTATTTTTTTGTTAGGACGTGACTGGATTGATCGCTATGAACGATCAATCCAGTCACGTCCCTCGTTTTTTGTAGAGGCTTTAGCAATGGTTTCTAATACGAGCACATTATCGTTTCGCTTGCTTCTTATATGGTAAGCCACATTTAGCCTCTGGACAGGTCTGTTATGGTCGATATATTCATCGCGGCGGTTTATGATCCCTAACAGACTTTTCAACCGTGGACCGTTGAAAAGTCCCTGTTATGTCTGCATATTGCAGCGAAACAGGGACTTTCTATTAGAATCTTTGAAAAAGAAGAAGGAATTCCTCCGCTATCCTTTAATACTATGTTAATTGCTTTACGCCCCTTTACTCCCCAACGCCTCAATCTTCCGCAGCCACTTCTCCCGCACTTCTACAGATGAGGTTTTCACTGTACCAATCTCAGTAATTCGTACCGGATTTATGCCGCAGAATTGCAGGATGCCGCGCTTCATGATGTGGTGTCCGGCCCGTTTAAGCGCTAAACGGTAATACCAAGGTGGGGAATCCATCGTCACGATGAGGCGTGCCGTTTTGCCTTTTAATAATTTCTCAATCATGACAGAATTAGGCTTGGTTTTGAAAGCATAGCCCGGCAGAAACACTCGGTCAATGAAACCCTTCAAGATTGCCGGCATGGTGCCCCACCAAGTGGGGTAGACGAATACCAGATGATCTGCCCAGCGGATCGTCTCTTGCGCGGCAAGCAAATCGGGCTCCAGCTCAGTTCGCTTTTGGTATCCGTATTTCAAATTAGGCTCAAAGTTGATCCGGCCAAGGTCGATGGTACGGATATTTGCGCCGCTGGCGGTAGCGCCTTTAGTGTAGGCTGTAGCTAAGGCGTTGCAGTAGCTTTTTGGATTGGGATGTCCTATGATTATGGCAATATTTTTATTCAACGGTGTTCCTCCTTGGTGTTCTTCATGTTATCGCACGACGAATCGTGTTCCACCTCTCTACGATGGGAGGTGCCCGTGATAAGATTGATGGGTATAATACAATCATAAGCCTGAAACACAGAGGTACAAATGATGAAAAGCGCGAAAATCTTGTTCTTTTGTGCAAATGGAGGAGGAATCTCGGTTGAATAGTCATGGCGTGTCCGTGTCTCTTCTGTTTCCCATGATGAAAACGATGGCGCAGAGCGGTTATGATTGGGATGCTTTCTGCGAATATGCTGCTATCGACTCAAAACTTCTTTACAACGCTGAAGCGCGTATTACGGAGGATGATTTTGAACGTATAGTTAAAGCTGCTGCTCTATATACAGAGGATGAGCTGTTCGGTCTGCACCAGGGGCAGCGTATGAATATTTCGGATTTAGGCGTTCTGGGTTATGTTATGCTGCACTCCAAGACGATCGGTAAGGCGCTCTCCGCGTATCAGAAATACAACTTTATCGTCTGCAGCGGCTTCAACGCAGATATTGAGGTGCAAGGGCAGGATATCCTCATCTCTCTGTTTCTCAACAATTCACTCACAGCTCCGAGCAGGCATTGCATAGAGGAATTGACGGTGTCTTTTTACCAGACACTGCTGGGGCTAAGCTGTAAAGCGATTCCCGTCAAGGACGTCCAATTTATGCATGGTCAGCCGCCGCGGATAGAGGAATATGTAGCCGTATTTGGGGTTGTGCCGCAGTTCAATCAGAACGCCAATACGCTACGGTTTAGCGTAGAGATTCTGGATTATCCTGTTCTAAGTGCGGATACACGTCTGCTGGGGATCTTTGAAGCTATTGCTGAGGAGGTAAGAACCAAGCTTACTCAGGGCTCTGTGTTAACAGGGGAGTTATACAGGTGGATCATTGAATGTATGCCGACACATTTCCCGACTCTACAGGATGCCTCTAAGCATATGCGGATGAGTGTAAGGACCCTACAAGCTAGGCTGAAGGGGGAGAATACATCGTATAATCGCTTGGCAAATGAGGTCCGGAAGGAGCTGGCGCTCCGGTATCTGGCTAAACCAGAATATACCATATCTGAAATTGCGTACCTTCTCCATTTCTCTGAGCCAAGCGCCTTCCAGTCTGCTTTCAGGAAGTGGGCGGGTGCAGCGCCTGGTGAATATAGGCAGCGTGTAGAAGTAACGAATAAGTGAGAAGAATTGAGTAAGCTTACTAAATACGTTTAACAGGGCAGGTAGAATTTCTACCTGCCCTGTTTCTGTGGAACTCGTTCTATTTGGCTACAGTTTCTAAAGCGACTTCGATCATGTCGTTGAAAGTGGTTTGTCTCTCTTGTGCAGTCGTCTGTTCACCTGTGAGAATATGATCACTAACCGTTAGGAGACCCAAGCCTTTTACACCGAATTTGTTAGTTAAATAATAAAGTGCTGCTGTTTCCATCTCTACTGCTAATACGCCATGTTGGCCAAGCTTGGTGAATGTATCTTTATCGTCGGTGTAGAAAATATCAGAAGAAAGTACATTTCCTACGCGAAGATTAAGACCCTTATCTGTTCCGGCTTCATGAGCTGTTTTGATTAAGTCAAAGTTCCCAATCTGTGGGAAGTCGTATCCTGGGAAATCGTTGCGAATGATAGCTGAATTCGTAGCCGCTGCTTGTGCAATAATCACATCGCGAATTTTTACATCATGCTGAATGGCACCACATGTTCCAATACGAACAAGATTTTTTGCGCCATAATCGTTGATCAATTCATGGATATAAATGGATGCAGAAGGCATACCCATTCCCGTGCCTTGAATCGATACGCGGTTTCCTTTATATGTTCCTGTGAAGCCTAACATGCCACGTACATTGTTGTAACAGACGACACCTTCTAGGAAGGTCTCGGCAATATATTTTGCGCGTAAAGGATCGCCAGGTAGTAAGACTGATTCTGCAATTTCGCCAACTTTTGCTTCAATATGAAAACTCATGTGAATTCCCTCCAGTAGTTCGTATAGTGTATTCGAAAACGTTTACACGAAAATCATAGCACAATACAAATCCACGTTATGTTAAAGGGATAACCTCGCTTTTGAGAACTAGTTCACAAAATAACCGTTAGCGTGCTAACGGAAGTGAAGCGCTATCATTTGTTATATTGAGTGCATGAAATAGCTAACTGTTATACCACTTACGAAGCGTTGGGAACTCCTCGGTTTCATTACAAATGGATTCTAACAAATCCATATCTAGGAGGTAAAAGTGTTTATCACGAATGTCGATCAGTCCTTCATCTTGAAAATCACCTAGTGTTTTGGATATCGATTCTCTAGTGACTCCAAGCATATTAGCGAGTAAGGATTGATTAATTTTTAAGTCAATTTTGTAAACGTTATCATTATTGGTTCCAAAGTTATAGTAGAGATCCATGATGAGATTAGCGACTTTTCCACGTACGTCATAGAAGGTCAAATAGCGAATCATACGATTGAGCATACGGGTGCGCTCAACAAGAATTTTGTAAGCGTTTCGTAGCACCGAAGGATATTTATCAACAATGTGTAGGAAATCTTGCTTGGACATCTGCCAGACTGAAACATTTTCTAGAGCTTCAATAGATGAAATTCGATGATTGTCGCTGGACAAGGCTTCTACTTCTCCTGTGATATCACCAGCGATCATAATACTCAGCACGACTTCCTTCCCTTCATACATGCGATAAATCTTGACCATGCCTGAGCGAAGGAGATAAACCTCTTCACTTTCGTCATTCTCAAACATAAGAATATGGTTCTTTTTGAAATGACGTTCCTTAAGCAGAGGGGTTATATGCTGTAACTCATCCTCAGGAATGTCTGAGAAAATCGTGATTTCTGAGATGTTATTAATCATAAAGACGCGTCCTTTCAAGGTTCAATATCTGATCAACACTAGTTATGAGATTAGGAAGTGACTAAAGAAATTATTCTAGCATGGCGGATAACATCATAGCAATATCATAGTTTATTTTGAGAATCGAGGAAATGATATGAAATTCGAACGAATTAGTGTAATTGTGCTAGATAGTGTTGGTATTGGCGCTTTACCAGACGCTCCTGCCTTCGGGGATGAAGGCAGTTATACATTGGGACATATATGCGAGCAAGTACCTAACATGAAATTACCAAATCTCGCCGCTCTTGGTCTAGGCAATATTGCACCGTTGGCTACGATCGCTGGGACAGAGAAACCTCAGGCTTGGTATGGCAAGATGGCAGAGGTATCGGTTGGCAAAGATACAATGACGGGCCACTGGGAGATGATGGGACTAAAGGTAGAAGTGCCATTTCAAGTATATCCTAATGGATTTCCAGCGGAATTGATTGGGAAGTTCGAAGCGATGACAGGTCGCAAGGTGATTGGAAACAAGCCTTCTTCAGGAACTGAGATTTTAGACGAGTACGGAGAAGAGCAACTCCGAACTGGGGCATGGATTGTTTATACATCTGCCGACAGCGTATTTCAAATCGCAGCTCATGAGGGTGTTATTCCATTAGACGAGTTGTATCGTGCTTGTGAAATTGCACGTGAGCTAACCTTGAACGATCCGTACGTAGTTGGGCGTATCATCGCGAGACCTTATATCGGTGATCCGGGTGCTTTTAAACGCACACCGAATCGACATGATTATGCGCTTGATCCCTTTGGAGAAACTGTGCTCGACCATCTCAAGAATGAAGGTTACGATGTCATCTCAGTTGGGAAAATCAGTGATATTTTTACAGGACAAGGAATTAATGAATCCTATCCAACAAAAAGCAATTTAGACGGTATTGAGACAACCATCAAGCTGCTGAAGCGTTCTTTTAAAGGGATGTTATTTACAAACTTAGTGGATTTCGACTCTTTATATGGTCATCGTCGTGATCCTAAGGGATACGCTGCTTGTCTAGAAGAGTTTGATCAATATGTGCCTGAGCTCATGCAACAAACTGGCGACAAGGACTTACTGATCATTACGGCTGATCATGGGAATGACCCTACTTGGTCAGGAACCGATCATACGCGTGAATATGTTCCGATTTTGATCTATAACCCTGTACTCGCAAATGATACCGCTTCCATTGGCATTAGAAACACGTTTGCTGATTTAGCTGCAACCATTGCAGATAATTTCAGAGTTACTAAACCAAATATTGGGGAAAGTTTTTTAGAATTGTTAAAGGTGAATCAGTAGGACAAGCAAGTCACTAATAATAGGGGGAATTCACAATGAAAAGATGGATGAAATTATTATTGCCGGTAGTATTGATTTTTACACTAGCTCTAACCGCATGTGGTCAAAAAGGTAACAATAAAGATGATTCGACTGAAGGCACGAAAACCAATGGGGCTGCGGTTAATGATAATAAACAAGACCTCAAAAAGCTTAAAGTCGGTATGGTAACTGACCTTGGGAGTGTAAATGATAAATCTTTTAACCAAAGTGCATGGGAAGCCTTGCAACAATTGAAGGAAGACTATGATTTTGATGTGAAATATCTAGAACCAAAAACAGATGGTGACGTTGTACCGAACCTGAACCAATTTGTCAAAGCAGGCTATGATTTAACGTGGGCAACGGCTTTCACATTAGCAGATGCGGTAACACAACTATCCAAAGAAAATCCGGATTCCATGTTTGGAATTGTAGACTCGGATCTCATCTTACCGAATGTGGCGGCGGTATCCTTTAAGGAGCAAGAAGGCGCATACCTCGTTGGTGTAATTGCAGGTCTAACGACGAAAACGGACAAAATTGGTTTTGTTGGCGGCATGGATATTCCAGTTATTAAACGGTTTGAAGCGGGTTTCCGAGAAGGCATTAAAGCTGTGAATCCAGATGCTAAATTAATTGTTAACTACACAGGGCTATTCAACCGCGTTGATATGGGGAAATCTGCGGCTTCTACGATGTACAACGATGGTGCAGATATCATTTTTCATGCAGCGGGTTTAACAGGTAATGGCGTATTTAATGAAGCTAAAGAGCGTAATAGCAAGGGTGGAAAAGTGTGGGTCATTGGTGTTGATAAAGATCAGTCCTTAACTTTTGGTGATGATATCACTTTAACTTCTATGGTCAAGAAAGTGGATGAAGCCGTTTATCAAATTTCAAAGAGCTTAGCTGAAGGTAATTTCCCAGCAGGTAAAGTGACGACAATGGGCTTAAAAGAGAAAGGTGTAGATATTGCACCAACTTCGGTTAAGAATGTAACACCTGAAGTACTTGCCAAAGTTGAAGAATATCGTGGAAAAATTATAAGTGGTGATATTGTCGTACCGGAAAAATAAAGACGATTTCGTCCCCTGTCATTTTAGAATGTGATAGGGGACGAAAATTTTGGGAGGGGTCCCTGTGACTAAGGCAGATATCGCATTGGAGCTAAAAGGAATAACCAAGAGATTCCCCGGAGTAGTAGCCAATGATTCTATTAATTTCCAATTAAAACGTGGACAAATTCATGCTTTGCTTGGCGAAAACGGTTCGGGGAAATCCACCTTGATGAGTATCGTCTTCGGACTATATCAACCTGATGAAGGTGAGATCCATGTGAATGGGAAGCAAGAATGGATAGATAGTCCTAACAAGGCGATTGAACTTGGGATTGGGATGGTGCATCAGCATTTTAAATTGGTAGAGCCCTTTACGGTGACCGAGAATATCATTCTCGGGATGGAACCAAAGAAGGGATTGAAGATCAATATCAAAGGAGCAAGCAAAAAGGTAAAGGAACTATCCGAACAATATAAGTTGGATGTGGATCCAATGGCAACGATTGATTCGATTAGTGTAGGGATGCAACAGCGTGTAGAAATCATTAAGACACTTTATCGTGGAGCAGACATTCTCATCTTTGATGAACCAACTGCGGTTCTAACACCGCAAGAAATCAGTGAATTGCTGGAGATTATGAAGCGTCTTGTTGCTGAAGGCAAGTCGATCATTTTGATTACACATAAGTTAAAAGAGATCATGGAAATCGCCGATACCTGCACCATTATTCGTCGGGGTAAAGCAATTGAAACTGTCGAAGTGGCTAAGACCAATCCACAGGAATTGGCAGAAAAAATGGTAGGGAAAGCAGTCAACTTTAAGACTGAAAAGCAAGCGGCTAAACCTCAAGATGTATTTTTAGAAGTGAAAGATTTGATAGTTGAAGGTGCTAACGGCAAGAATGTGGTAAATAAGCTGTCCTTCTCAGTACGGGCGGGTGAGATTGTCGGTATTGCAGGTGTAGATGGTAATGGTCAGACGGAGCTAGTTGAAGCAATAACAGGCATGCAGAATATTCGTTCAGGTGAAATTTTGTTAAAAGGTAAAAGCATAACAAATCATTCACCACGTATAATCTCTGAATCCGGAATCTCACATATTCCTCAGGATCGCCATAAACATGGACTTGTTCTGGACTTTACTGTCAGTGAAAATACAATTTTACAAACGTACCATCATCCAGAGATTAGTAAACATGGCTTCATCAATACGGAGGCTATGGATGATATGGCGACGCGCCTAGTGAAAGAGTTCGATGTGCGAACACCAGGAATTGATACGTTGGTTCGCTCAATGTCTGGAGGGAATCAACAAAAAGTCATTATTGCACGCGAAATTGATAAAAATCCGCAGGTCATGATTGCAGCTCAACCTACACGGGGGCTAGACGTAGGTGCGATTGAATTCGTGCATCAACAACTAATAGCACAACGTGATCAAGGAAAAGCGGTACTGTTGGTGTCGTTTGAGTTGGAAGAAATCTTAAATGTGGCTGACCGTATTCTGGTCCTCTGCGGCGGACAAATCGTCGGTGAAACGACGCCGGAAACAACGAATGATCAGGAATTGGGGTTGATGATGGCAGGTAAGCATAAAGGAGATGGCACGAATGAATAAAATAATGAGCGTTTTCAAACGTGAATCTGTGGTTATACCCTTTGTTGCCATTATCATGGGTCTATTATTAGGCGCAGTGATTATGTGGATCGGCGGATACGATCCGATGTTGGCCTATGAATCGTTAATTTCGAAAATTTTCGGGAGTAGTTATGATTTAGGAGAAGCATTGCGTACCATCGTTCCTCTCATAATGAGTGGTTTGGCCGTAGCAATCGCTTTTCGATCAGGGATGTTTAATATCGGAGTAGATGGTCAGATCATCATGGGTTCTTTGGGTGCGTTGATCGTAGGTACACAGCTTAGTCTACCACCGTTTCTACATGCGCTTTTCGCTATTATATTTGGTGCTTTACTTGGGGGAGTGTGGGGTGCGCTTGTTGGTTATATTAAGGCCAAACGAGGCATCAATGAAGTTATTACCTGTATTATGTTTAACTTTATTGCGCTTTATTTAAGCCATTACATCATTCGGATATTTATGCCACAAGCGGGTACACAACGATCTGAGATGATTCACGACTCTGCAAGTATCCAGATTGGCTGGCTTTCTGAACTAATGGGTGGTGCGCGCATCCACTGGGGATTCTTAATTGCGATCCTTGCGGTTGTTTTTTACCACATTTATTTGAACAAGACCAAATGGGGCTATGAGTTGCGGGCGGTTGGACTTAATCCCCATGCAGCAAAATATGCGGGGATGAAAGTTCCAAACGTTATGGTACGTACGATGTTCATTTCAGGTATGTTTGGTGGTTTAGTTGGAACTTTTGAAGTATTAGGGGTGTTTAAATATATAGCCATCAACTCCGTTACGTCGGGTCTCGGTTTTGACGGAATAGCGGTTTCCTTGCTTGGTGGAAATACCGCGATCGGTGTGCTTTTGTCGGCAACTCTAATTGGCGCGCTTACCTATGGTTCTCAAGGTATGAGCTTTGGTGCTGAGGTGCCCGGTGAGATTATTCGTATGGTCATTGGATTCATTATCTTTTTCGTTGCCGCACCAGGGATTGTGAAGTTGTTTTTCCGACCATTCCAAAAAAAATCAAAGAAGAAGGTGTGATTAATGGAGATTATTAGTAATTTACTTAATGGGACGCTCGTATTCTCTACTGCCCTTATCTTTGCTGCACTTGGTGGACTCATTTCAGAACGCGCGGGAGTCATTAATATTGGACTCGAAGGGTTTATGATATCAGGGGCTTTCTTCTCAGCGATAACTACTTATTATGCTGAAACGGCAGGTTTTGGTGCTTTCTCTCCGTGGCTTGGATTGGTCGGAGCATTTGTATTTACAGCTATCTTCTCTAGCATTCATGCGATCGCCTCCATTAAGTTTAAAGCGAATCAGGTTGTAAGTGGTGTCGTCATCAATATTCTCGCGGCAAGTTCGACGTTCTTTTTAGTGAAAATGATCTTTGATGGCTCAGCTGAAACACCGCTTTTAACAATGGTATTTCATAAGGTGACAGTTCCTTATTTAAGCGATATTCCGCTCATTGGAAATGTGTTCTTTAATACGTATCCAACGACGTATATTGCGATTGTGTTAGTCATCGTCCTTTTCTTTGTTTTATTTAAGACATCAAGCGGGCTGAGACTTCGTGCAGTTGGAGAACATCCAAGTGCCGCCGATACGGTGGGAATAAAAGTGAATCGTACGCGCTACATTGCCGTTATTCTGAGTGGTTCGATTGCTGCACTTGGTGGAGCGACTATTGTACTTACCTCGAACAGTAACTTTGCTTTTAATACGATCTCAGGACAAGGTTATATTGCGCTTGCGGCCGTTATCTTTGGTAAGTGGCATCCGGTAGGTGCGATGTTGGCCGCATTATTCTTCGGATTGGCCCAAGCGGTGAAGGATCAATTACAGATCTTTGATTTTGCAGCAAGCATTCCGAATGAATTCTTCTATATGTTGCCTTACGTGTTAACACTATTCGTATTAATTGGAGCCGTAGGGAAAGCTCGTGCACCGAAAGCATTAGGGGAACCTTATGAGGTAGGGAAACGATAAGAGGACTGACTATTAATCTTAGCGAATAAGTAAGCTGGATGTCTTAAGACCTCCAGCTTATTTATTTGATGATCCAAGTAATATATTAAAAAAGAGGTGATTCTAAATTGGGTAGACGATTGGAAAAACTGTTCCATATTCAAGAACAAAATTCGACGATACGAACGGAGGTTGTTGCAGGAGTAACCTCTTTTATGACAGTTGCCTATATCATTGCGGTCAATGGGGCCATCTTAAGTACAACTGGCATGCCATATGAAGCAGCAACCATTGTCACGGTGATCTGTTCTTTTGTGGGCTGTATGCTGATGGCGCTTTGGGCGAACTCACCATTAATTATTATCCCTGGTATGGGGGATAACGCTTTTTTTGTTTTTACATTGGTATTCTCGTTAGGACTTACATGGCAACAAGCACTTGCAGCCGTATTTTTAGCAGGTATCGTATTTATGTTAACCACGGTAACTAAAGGGGCCGACTATTTATTGCGCTCGATCCCGAAGTCTATGATTAACGCAATGACTGCTGGAATTGGTTTATTTATTGCTTTTCTAGGATTAAAGAATGGGGGGATCATCGTTGCAAGCAAAGGTACATTCGTTACCTTAGCGAATCTTAGTGATCCTTATGCCTTAACGACTATACTGACCTTATTAGTTCTGTTGCCGCTTTTCATGCTGAATGTGAAAGGGAGCTTCTTAATTGCGATTATCGCAGGAACAGGTATGGGTACGCTGTTTGGTATCGTAGATTTTTCGACCTTACGTGATTTTAGTATCTCCTTTACTGGGTATGGCGAGTTATTTTTTGCCTTAGATTTTAGCGGTATAGGTACGCTTAATTTTTGGACCGCTGTTTTTTCTTTATCGATGGTTATTATTTTTCAGAATATGGGAGCTCAACTAGGGATGCTTCCAGATAAATCGAAGTTTCGGAAGTCATTTCAGGCCAATTCTTTTTCAGTTATAAGTGCAGGGCTTTTGGGTTGTAGTCCCACGACGACAGCTGCTGAGTCTGGAACAGGTATTGCAGCAGGAGGAAGAACGGGGCTAACCTCGTTTACAACGGGACTTCTATTTATTCCAGCATTGTTCCTCATTCCACTGTTCAAAGTAATCCCGAATAGTGCGATTGCTCCTGTGCTCATTATTGTTGGTTGCTTGATGATCCAATGTATCAAGGAAATTCCCTTCAGTGACTTTACAGAAGCTTTTCCAGCTTACTTGATGATGGCGATTATGCCACTATCCTTTAGTATTGCGAATGGGATTGCATTTGGTTTCATTGCTTACCCCATTCTGAAGCTGATTTCGGGTCGAAAAAAGGAAGTGTCGATCACGATGTACGTCATCGCATTTTTCTTCTTACTCTATTTTATATTGGGTTCGATATAAGTAAGATTAAAGGCATATATAAGAGAAATAATTCACTGTAGAAATGTTGCCTCGATTACGATCTCTTATTGCAGAATAAGCTGCGCGGTTACCGGATTATGATCGCTATGTTCAAAGGATAACTCATAGCCCTGCACACTGCTGAGTTTAATGTTCGGTGAAATCAGAAAACCATCGATAACCGCTCTGAAATTAATGCCTTGCGAGTAGGGAACATCAAGTGTCCGCACAGATGGTACATTAGGGTCGACAACCCAGCTGAATCCTTCTGGCTTGAAATCGCTCGGGAACTTCTGTAGCCACTCAGGCCATGCTTGGGTGGTTGCAAATGCTTGGGGATCTGTACCCGGAAGGGCATGGTTCCAGTCACCGCCTAGAATCAGGTAGTTGCCCTTGTCATTCTCTTTCTTAATATAGGCAGATAAGAAGTCTAATTGCTGCTTGCGAATGGCTCCACCATGGTCAAAGGCAGATAGATGAAGATTGATTAGAACAAGCTCTTTACCGTTGTCGACGGGAAACCTGCTTTCAATAAAGGCGCGGTCCAAATCGAGTTGTTGACGTGGCCAAGATTCTTTTCCCGGTAGATTATATCGGTAATGATCTGTGCTTGTGAACCTGGATAAGGTGAATAATCCACTGTCTGCGGAACCCATAGGATCAAGGATAGGAACGGGCACCCATGGCACCTTGTAGTTTGTGGCAAATACATGACTGTACTCCGATAATTCCCTTGAGAAGTATGCGACCTCATCCACATGATAGCTCCGTGAAGAACGGATATCTACCTCCTGTAGAATGAATAAGTCCGAACGTAAGCTTGTCATAAAAGAGGCTATGGCCTTCAGATTGGCCTTCGTTTGTTCTTCACTACTGGAACGGGACATCTTCCCGCCATCCATGAAGAAATCCTGATCTTTATCTAGACCAGCATAGCCGATATTGAATGTTGTAATGGTAAAAGGTTCATTGTGCTGTAGAACACGTTCGTTATTGTTGTCTATAGCCAGCTCCACGATTTCCTCGGGTTTATAATCTGTAAATGTAATATAGAGTAAGAACCCTCCGACAATTAGGCTAGCCGCTATAACAATCGAACCAACCACTTTTAATACTCGTTTTTTCATTTTAGATATCTCCATTAATTTTTTTGGGTTTCCCCCGATAGCAATGAGGAATACTACCGAGAATGTACCATGATGTGGAAGAGAGGTCTACTTTTCTTTGAAAATATATTGAACTGCTACTCTGCAGATGATGGGTATGAAAAAGAAGTATAATAGAGAAGAGCTACAAGCATATACAAGGAGGACTGGCTAATGTCACTAACACCTGAGAATACGGTAGTAGGTTTTATCGGTACTGGCGTCATGGGGAAAAGTATGGCCATGCATATTCAAAAGGCGGGTTATCCACTGCATGTATATACCCGTACGGCTTCTAAGGCTGAGGAATTGGTCAAGGATGGAGCCGTATGGCATGACACGGCGGCTAAGCTAGCTGAGGCTTGTGATGTCGTGATCACCATTGTAGGTTATCCGAAAGATGTGGAAGAAATTTATCTGGGTGCAGATGGATTGGTGGCTAATGCTAAGTCGGGTGCCTACCTCATTGACATGACCACTTCCAACCCACAGCTTGCTGAGCACATCTATGAGGCATCCGCGATTAAAGGGATACATGCCCTTGATGCACCGGTATCCGGTGGCGATGTCGGCGCAAAGGGAGGGATGCTGTCCATTATGGTTGGCGGAGATGAGGCTGACTTTGAAGCGGTGCGTCCTTTGTTCGAATTGATGGGGGCGAACATCGTCCTTCAGGGCAAAGCCGGTGCGGGGCAACATACCAAAATGTGTAACCAAATTGCAATCGCTTCGAACATGATGGGTGTATGTGAAGCTTTGGCTTATGCCAAAACGTCAGGACTTGATGCTAATACGGTCTTAAAGAGCATTGAGAGCGGAGCTGCGGGAAGCTGGTCTCTTACTAACCTTGGCCCACGTATAATCGCTGGTAATGATGAACCTGGTTTCTATGTGAAGCACTTTATTAAAGACATGGGGATTGCGCTTGCGGCAGCGAAAGATATGGGTCTTGATACTCCGGCACTGGCTTTGTCAGAATCTTTGTACAAAGAACTAGCTGATAAGGGGTATGAGGATAAGGGAACTCAGGTATTATACAAGCATTGGATAGAGGAGTAAGGTAGGTCAATACTTTATCTGCCATTTTCTTCATCATCATAGGAATCCAACCTCCTTCTGCATGATTTGAATTTAACAGTCCATAATAATCAGGAATGTTCAATCCATCATTAAGGAGAAGGTATAAATGAAAAGCATATCATCTAAGTTGACACTGTTATGTATGTCTCTAGTGCTTGCGTTTAGTGTGACACCCATACAAGCCGAGGCAACACAAAGCAAGCAAGGCGAACAATTCCATATGGAAAAGGAATGTGTAAGCCCATCTCAAGTAAAACTTAAGAGTGATTTGAGGAAGCTGTGGATTGATCATGTTGTATGGACGACAAATTACATTGTAAGTGCCGTTGCAGGCATGGAGGATCAACAAAAAGTGTTGGCAAGGCTATTGCGAAACCAACAGGATATTGGAAATGCAATCAAGCCCTATTATGGTGAGGCAGCAGGGAATAAGCTAGCTGAGCTACTACGAGAGCATATTCTGATTGCAGGTAAAATTGTGGATGCAGCAAAGGCTGGAAATCAGAAGGATGTAGAAAAGTATAATAAAGAGTGGCATAGGAATGCTGATGATATTGCTCAGTTTCTCAGTAGTGCTAACCCCAACTGGTCCAATAAAGAATTAAGGGATATGTTTTATGTGCATTTGCAATTCGTTACAGATGCTCTTATGGCAAGGATTAACAAAGACTGGGATGCCTATGTTGTTGCCTTCGACAAAGGGGAAGAGCATATGATTATGTTCGCAGATGTCCTTGCGAAAGGAATTATTAAGCAGTTTCCTAACCAGTTTAGATAGTTATATGTCGCGGTCATGAAGGGCACCTGAGAGGGTGCTCTTTTAAATTATAAGAAAGTATGAAGTTTTCACTATACGTTGCGTATATTTCTACGAGAAACGGTTACCATCCTTTAAGGACGGCGAAGCCGTTTCTTCTTGTTTGTGCTACAGGTTCTGTACGGAAAACCATTTAACTCCCCTTGTTTTAATATAAAAAATTTGGGACAATATAATCGGATGCTTGGCTTCGGCTGTTTAAGTAGAATATTATTGAACTTTATAGTTTTGAAAAGAGGGTAATGTATGAATAAGGAATCCATTTATGGATTGACGTTTGAACAACTGACAGCATGGCTATTAGAGCATGAGCATAGAAAGTTTCGCGCAGCACAAGTATGGGATTGGCTATATCGGAAGCGGGTAACCGACTTCGCTGAAATGACTGATGTCAATAAAGAGTGTGTGCAATTATTAGCAGATCACTTTGTCATTCAGACCTTAACAGAGCATGTTAAGCAAGAATCGGCAGATGGAACGATAAAGTTTTTGTTTAAATTAAAGGATGGCAACCTGATAGAAACGGTATTAATGAGACAGAAATATGGGTTGGCCGTGTGTGTCACTACGCAAGTAGGTTGTAACATTGGGTGTAGTTTCTGTGCAAGTGGGTTAATTAAGAAAAGTCGTGATTTAACGAGTGGTGAAATTGTTGAGCAAATTATCAAAGCCCAGCAGCATTTGGACCAAGCGGAGCAAGATGAAAGAGTAAGTCATGTTGTAGTCATGGGAATTGGTGAACCATTCGATAATTTCAAGAATCTTGTAGATTTCTTGCAAGTTATTAAAGATCAGAAAGGTTTAGCAATTGGTGCGAAGCGTATCACGGTATCGACTAGTGGCCTTCCTGATAAAATCATTGAATTTACCGATGCAGATTTGCAGGTTAATTTGGCTATTTCATTACATGCGCCTAATAATGAACTTCGGACACAGATCATGGTCATTAATCGTGCTTTTCCAATAGAAAAATTAATGAAGGCCGTCGATTACTATTTGGCCAAGACGAATCGGAGAATTATGTTCGAATACATTCTGCTGAAGGATGTAAATGACCGCAAGGAGCATGCCCTAGAACTTGCTGAGCTGATTAGAGATAAGCAAAACCTCTGTAGTGTTAATCTAATCCCGTACAATCCGGTAGATGAGCATAGCCAATATCAGAGAAGCGATCAGGAATCCATTCTGGCATTCTATGATACGTTGAAAAAGCAAGACATTAACTGTACGGTTCGCCTTGAACATGGGGCAGATATTGATGCCGCTTGTGGTCAGTTAAGAAGCAAACAAATCAAAAAACAATCGGAAGATGATATCTCGGATCAAGACCGATTTGCATTAGGGTGAGAGATAAAAATATCTGAACCATACTTAATTAAAAAAACCTCTGGCTATGTGAATGAACTACCATCACATCTTGCCAGAGGTTTTTTATAAGTTAGGCCCTTATCATGATTAGCGTTTCACAAAACAATGGATGATGCAGATCGTAGCGGTCATCGCACTCATCGTACACCTTTCATATACCCTTGAATTTTCGGGGAAAGCATGAAAAGGAGGATACTTAGGAGAATCGCTACTCCTCCGATCACACCAAAGTAAAGCATTTCGGTATCAGGTGTATAGAATTTAACAATCTGCGCATTGATGGCTTGAGCAGCAGCATTAGATAAGAACCATAGACTCATCGTTTGGGCTGAGAAGGCAACAGGCGCTAATTTGGTAGTTACGGATAGTCCTACAGGTGATAAAAGTAACTCCCCAATCACGACAATGAAGTAACTAAGAACGAGCCATAAGGGGTTAACTAATGACTGACTTCCGCCAAAGTAAGCGGGTAACAGGATAACGAGAAATGATAAGCCAGCGAATAATAATCCCAAAGAGAATTTGGTAGGGACTGACGGCTGACGAACTCCGAGTTTTACCCAAACCCATGCAAACAAAGGCGCCAAAAGAATAATAAATAATGGATTCAACGATTGGAACCAAGCAGGTGAAAGATGAATTCCTGCAAAATCTAACTGTGTTCGCTTGTCCGCATAATTGGCGAGAATGGTTGATCCCTGTTCTTGAATGGCCCAGAACATAACAGAAGCAAGGAATAGCGGAATATAAGCAATGAGTCTTGAGCGCTCTACTATTGTTGTTTTAGGACTCCGATACATGACAATAAAGTATAGAGCCGGAATGACAATCCCCAATATTCCTACAAGAGCAATAAAGGTATCGAATGTAAGAATCCCCATTGGAATGGTAATAGCAATCAAAGCAGCGATAAGAATGGCGCCCAGACCCATAAAGGCATAGACCCTTTTCTTTTCAGATGATGATAGAGGATTGGCTATAATGGTACCAGCAAGACCTAGGCTTTTCTTCTTGGTCATGACAAATACGAACAATCCTAGAAACATACCGACAGCAGCAACTAAAAAACCCAAGTGAAAATTGTTTTGTTTCATGCCTATGGTTCCTACAATTAAAGGAGCAAGAAATCCACCGAGGTTAATTCCCATATAGAAGATGCTAAATCCTGCATCCCGGCGAACATCCTCTGGACTGTAAATTTCACCTACGGCACTGGATACATTAGGTTTCAGTAATCCTGTACCAATGACGATTAGAACCATAGAAACAAAGAACATGGTTATGCTTCCAGGTATGGATAAAATAATATGCCCCAGCATAATCAATATGCCACCGTAGAATATAGATTTGGAAGTTCCAAATATTCTATCGGCCAGCCACCCGCCAATAATTCCGGACATATAGACCAGTGAGCCGTAGATCGACATAATTGCCAGAGCTGTGCTTTCGTCCAAGCCCAATCCGCCTTGTGATACCTCATAGTACATATAGTAAACAAGAATGGCTCTCATTCCATAATATGAGAAGCGTTCCCAGAACTCTGTGAAGAAAAGGGTGAATAGTCCCTTAGGGTGTCCGAAGAAACCCGTTTGTGGAACACTTTCCACAATTTCTTGCCTGCTTGTATCTGTCATGGAATATTCTCCTTTTTATGTTGTTTGCTCGAAGACTTCACTTGTTATTATTCCAAAAGAAGAAAAATTAATCACATTCATTTAACAAGTATTAATCTGGACGAACAATCATTTTGTTCGGCCAGTTTTTTTAATTTAAAATGACATTAAGCATAATTTCAGTGCTATTTGTGAAAATTAATGAAACAATCTTCTGATTATTGTTAATATACGGAAATTAAGGGTCAATTCATAGAAAAGGTAATTGATAATATCCGAGGTTAGTCGTATGATTAAGTAAAGATTTTAAATTTTTATTGTTAGTTAGACTCATGAACCATAATCACATTAAGTTCCAAGCTTAGTGATTATTTTATGAAATGACGGGTTATTAATCCAAGTGCATTGATAATCTATCAAATATAAAGCTGAAGCGAATGTTGCTTATCGTAAAGGAGAATTAGATATGTCAGAATCAATTACTCAGACAACGTCTGAACAAGAACCACAAGCCTTGTCAGCAAGCCACAATGATGTACTGGATCAGTTATTAAAACCTGAGGTACAGGAATCCCTATCGGCTCTGATAGAGCAGTTACCGAAATTGACTGAAATCGTCAAAGTGATGACGAAGTCATATGATTTCGCTCATTCCGTTGCTACAGATGATGTATTGAAAAGTGATACCGTTGGAGCGATAACAGAAATTGTAGGACCTGTGAAAGACTCCGTGAAGAACATTGCGGGAACCGTTATAGAAGCAAAGGATCGTGCCGAAGCGAGCAACGAAGTGATCGGTGTTTTTGGTCTGTTAAAGATGCTTAAAGATCCACAAGCGCAAAAGATGTTCCGTTTCGTTAATGCTTATCTTCAAGTCAGTGAAGAACGCAGCAAAAAATAGTTCACGTACAATAATTAGTAAGAGCGGAGGATACACGATGTCAAAACATATTGTTATATTAGGTGCAGGTTATGGCGGACTTCTAACGGCTTTGAGTCTTCGCAAGTATTTGACTAAGGCTGAAGCACAAGTGACTGTTGTAAACCAGACTCCAACACACCAAATCATCACAGAATTGCACCGACTTGCAGCTGGTAATATTGCTGAAGAGGCTATTGCTATGCCATTAGAGAAGTTATTCAAAGGGAAAGACATTAATCTGAGAATCAGCAAGGTTCAATCTTTCTCAGTAGACAATAAAGAAGTGAAACTTTCAGATGGTTCCAAGTTAACTTATGATGCACTTGTTGTCGGTTTGGGAAGCCAAACGGCCTTTTTCGGTATTCCGGGACTTGAGCAAAATAGCTTAGTGTTGAAATCTGCGGCAGATGCAAACAACATTCATAAACATATTGAGGATCGTATTCGGGAATTTTCCAAAACGAATAATGAAGCTGATGGCACGATTGTCATTGGTGGTGGCGGTCTTTCGGGTGTTGAGTTAGTTGGGGAAATTGCCGATGGAATGTCTGCACTTGCTAAGAAATATGGTGTAGATCCTAAAGCGGTGAAATTGTTACTTGTAGAAGCAGGTCCTAAGATCCTTCCTGTGTTGCCGGATCATTTGATTGAACGTGCAACGAAAAGTTTGGAATCTCGTGGGGTTCAATTCTTAACAGGTCTCCCTGTAACCAATGTTGAAGGAAATGTGATTGACCTGAAAGATGGTCAAAAAATTGTTACCAATACATTTGTTTGGACGGGTGGAGTACAAGGAAATCCTCTAGTCGGTGAATCAGGACTTGAAGTGAACCGTGGACGTGCAAGCGTTAATGAACATCTTCAATCTATTTCTCACCCAGACGTATTTGTTGTAGGCGATAGCGCTGTTTTCTTTGGTCCAGAAGGACGTCCTTATCCGCCAACGGCTCAGATTGCTTGGCAAATGGGCGAGCTTGTGGGTTACAATCTATTCGCTAAGCTTAATAACAAATCCTTTGAATCATTTGCTCCAATAGACTCTGGAACACTTGCAAGCTTGGGTCGTAAAGATGCTGTTGCAACTGTAGGAGCTAATGGAACGCCACTTAAAGGAATGCCAGCTTCTCTTATGAAAGAAGCCAGTAACATTCGTTACTTGTCACATATT
This sequence comes from Paenibacillus sp. IHBB 10380, assembly GCF_000949425.1. Classification (NCBI taxonomy): domain Bacteria; kingdom Bacillati; phylum Bacillota; class Bacilli; order Caryophanales; family Paenibacillaceae; genus Paenibacillus; species Paenibacillus sp. IHBB 10380. The sequence goes on along the minus strand of NZ_CP010976.1, from coordinate 4,720,427 downwards.
AAGGCGCTGTACAGCTTGGCATATTAAGAAGAATCTTTTCACTTAAAGCATGATTTGAAGTTGGGTACAAGAGAAAACAGTAAGCCAAAGATAATGAATCACTTTGGCTTACTGTTTTTTTTAAGCTTGATATAGGTTAGAATTGAAGAACGAAAGTAAAGTGGGGGTTGTAAAGATGTCTAATAATGATGAAGTGATTTTGACAGAAGAGGGATTAGCTAAATTAGAGCATGAACTCAAGGATCTTAAAACAGTAAAACGTAAGGAATTAGCAGAGCGGCTCAAATTGGCTATTAGCTACGGAGATTTAAAGGAAAATAGTGAATATCATTCGGCGAAGAATGACCAATCCTTTATGGAAACAAGAATAATGATCCTGGAAAAAATGATCACGAAGGCTCAGGTAGTTAGCGCAGATAGTCTGAACTTATCCAAAGTGAGTATAGGTTGTATTGTAGTTCTCAATGATATTGAATATTCCGAAAAAATAGAGTACCGGATTGTAGGTACTGCCGAGGCAGATGTATTGGATAATAAAATATCCTATGAGAGTCCTTTAGGCAAGGAATTGTTAGGTAAAGAAGTAGGTAATATCATTAGTGTGAATGCACCTATGGGAGTACTTAAATATGAATTGCTTGAGATAAAAGCTGTATAACAATGAATAAAAGCAAAAATGAACCTCCAACCCCATTTTGTTAGTGGATTTGAAGGTTTTTTTGCTCACTTATCAAATGCTTATGACTTGATTAACAATCCCTGTTGTCAAAAACCCTGTAGAAGTTCAGGTAGCATTTCGAGCAACTTGTCTCGCGTAAACGCATCTCCGAAGTTCCATTTCGCTTCCTCGGCCATGTAAACATGTCCACTCTGGACAGCAGGTAGGCTCTGCCAAAGCGTGCTATTCATCATGTCTTCTGCCGCTCGCCTTGAAATCTTATTCTCCGGAAGTAGCATGAAGATTCGGTCACCGGCGTACTGGGGCAGTGAGCTCTCCTGTATTTCCTTATATCCTTGACCTGCATCTAAGATGTCCTGAATCTTGGATACGGGTCGGAAGCCAAGTGGATGATAGAGTGCTGTAGAGAAGCCTGTGACTCCCATGACAAATAAGCGTTCGCCGTGATCATACGTAAAGACGGAGGCGGTTTCTCCGGCATTTATACTGGACTGAAGCTGCTGCCACATCGTTTTTGTTTTGTTATGATGATGAACGAGCCATTGTTCTGCTTCTCTTTTCTTGCCAAACCAATCTCCAAGGATGTGCATACGTTCTTCTAGTGTTGCCCATGAATTATAGGTTATTGTAGGAGCAATTTTGGAGATTTGTTCATATTGGCGTTCATCAGAATTAGCAAAAATAATCAAATCAGGCTCCAGCGCAGAAGCTCTTTCTGTATTGAATGGAAACCCAACATCATGAATGATTGTTGTCGGATCTTTATACAATCTGTTCTCGGGGTTTGGTATGTTTCCGCCAATCGGGTGTATACCGAGAGTCACCAAGTCTCCGATAGTTTCCCCATAGTAAATGATACGGAGGGGTTGTAAGGGGATATGGACCTCATGCCCTGTCCAATCTTTGACGAGGACTCTCTGACGCATGGATATCGCATATTGCCTAGGTGTGACCCCTGTGGTTTGACGAAAACGACGATTGAAGTAATACTCATCAGCAAATCCTACTCTATGGGCAATATCTCGTAGGGGCGCGTTTGAAATCGCTAGCCATTCTTTAGAACGGTTAATACGTAGCTCTGTTAAGTAGTCGAGAGGTTTCTTTCCAGTTAGTTCTTGAAAAATGGATGTATACTGCCAATGGGGCACGTTGGCTAATTGCACAAGCTGTTTGACCGTGATGCTATCCATAAAGTTATGATTTAAATAATGGATGGTATTCTCGACTGATTGCGTCAGACTAAGGGATGGATCGGAATGCAGATTATGTTCGAGCAGAAAACCTATTAATTCTTGAAAATGCAGATGTTGTTTAAACCATTCCATATCGCCTTTACCCAGTCTTCCAGCATACAGTTGTTCGGTAAGTCGGATCAGACGGGAGAGCGGATAGACCCTCAGTTCATATCGATTTGGGAAAATATCCTCAGTATATAAAACTTGTTGTTGATCCCTAGCTTGAATGACAGTGAAGGTGATCCGGTAAAAGCAAACTACGGTATCGGTTCCATTCTCGATTTGAAGAGAAGTTCCTGGAGAAAGCAGGTAGCAGTGGTCAGGAGAGAAAAGAAATGGTTGGTTATCTATGTAAAGTCGGCCTGTTCCGTTCGTGAAGATTAAAAGGGTATAACAAGGGGGGGCTTCTTCTTCGACGATTTGTCTTGCTGATCGGGTAAGGAGTTCAACGTCAGAAAGATGAAATAGCAAAGAACGCAGCGGTGCAGATGACGTTGTGTCTTGAAGCATAGGTATACCCCCTTTTTCTATAGTGATAATGATTCTCATCTATTGTATTATAGTAAATACAAAGAGGCTTTTCAACAATTTGTTGAAAAACCTCTTGTATCGTATGTTATTTGCATCATACCAGACTTACTTTGCCAACACCTTAGGCAGCTCGCTCAGTAACCATTCTCGTGAGGTCGCATCGCTTGAGGCTTTTAGAATATCAAAGGTATACACCTGTCCATTCTTAACTGCGGGAAGGTTAAGCCAAAGCGGACTTTTGATAAGTTCTGCTGTTGATTGCTTGGCTTCTGGGGGTACTGGATCCAGAATGAAAATTCGATCTCCGGCATATTCAGACATAACCTCTGCGGAGATTTCCACAAATCCTACGCCATCTTTAATAAGTTCTTGAATTTTAGGCATTGCCTTAAAACCATCGGGACCATACAAAAATTGGGGAAGGCCCGCTCCCGCCATTACAAATAAACGGTTACCAGGATACATGGTGAATACAGTAGCTGTCTCTCCAGGTTTCATCCCATCCTCCTGAAGCTTCGTCCACATTTCTTTTGTTTTCAGTGTGTTCGCGGTGATCCAGTCCTCAGCTTCTTGCTTTTTGCCAAGAAGATCACCTAGTATACGCATGCGATCCTCTATTGAGGCGAAAGTGTCAAACGTCACAGTTGGTGCGACCTTAGAAATTTGTTCGTATTGTTTCTCATCTGCATTTCCAAAAATAATTAAATCCGGTTCGAGAGACAATGATTTCTCCACACTAATTGGGAATCCAACGTCCTGTACTTCCTTAGCTTTATCCTCTACGAGGGTACCCTTAATCGACTCTAAATGGCCACCGATAGGCATGATACCAAGAGATATCAGATCTCCCATCGTCTCGCCATGAAAAATGACACGTTGTGGATTAACGGGTACTTCGACTTCATGTTTCGTCCAATCTGTAAATTTCCGGGTTGTAGACTCTGATGTCTCAGCAGTAGCTTCCGCTGGCTTCTGGGCAGTGGTCTCGCTATTCTGAATGGTATTGCTACTATTGCCTTCTTTGGGGCTATTTGAGCCCTTCGAATTGCTACTACATGCTATCATAAAAGCTCCCATAAAGACGACCATGCTTAAAATAGCAATCATTTTACTTGTTTGTTTCATAATTGTTCTTTCCCCCAATAACCTTTTCTTTACCGATAATGAGAATCATTATCTATAATGCAATAGTAGAGGGTTTCTTTGGTTTACTCAATGGACAAATAAAAGACTTCACTTTTTTTTGTGCAAAAATCATATGGATCTTATGAACTCTTTTTTATGTTATTTCCAATTTTTAAACTTGTAACCATCATTACACTTATGACAAGGATGAGTACAATGAACGCGGGGACAAAGTTTCCAAATAAATCTAGTGTTAGGCCGATAAACGCAGGGCCTAGAGACCCTAACAAATAACCTCCGAATTGCACCATAGCAGACCATGATATGGCTTCTGTTGTATTACTAGCTTCTTGAATAGGCATGAGTAGAGCCAAAGGGAAAAGACCACCAGCTCCAATACCTAGAAATATAGTAGCTACCCATGGGGAGAAGTGCGCCATTAACAATACGATGCCTATGATTTCAGATAGACTACATACGAGTAACCAAGTTTTCCTATGGCCTGTTTTACTAACAATCATAGGGATTGTAAAACTTATAGGAATTTGAATTACTGTAAACAGGGTGAGGATATTGCCAGATTGAGCATAGCTTAAGCCTGTAGATTGCACGATGGGAGCCAACCAAGCTGTTATCGAATAAAAAATAGCTGCCATGCATCCGAAAAATAACATGAATAAACTCACACGTTTATTTTTTGTAAATATAGATGAAATTGATATCGGATTTTTATTAGGCGCTCCTTTTTTTAGAAGTGGGAGAAGGAGTAAAGAAGCAGGGATGGCTAAAATGCTCCAGAAACTTAGTGAGTGCTGCCAAGAATCATTCATGCTGTGGAACAAGGGGACAGAAAAGCTAGATGCAATCGCTGCGCCAATAACCATGGATACGGAATAGATACCTGTTAGACCAGGTTTTTCGGGAAAGTACTTTTTGATAAACCCTGAAATTAAGGGTCCAGCAATCCCTATACCCATTCCCGATAACAGTGCTGTAGTAAGTAAGAAAAAAGGATCATTGACGAACATACGGAGAAAGGTTGCCGTAAATATTAAAAGCATGGCTAGTAGTAAAGATTTTTCGACTCCTAAACGGTTATTTAACTTAATGGCCGCTATAGAGAATAGGCCCATACATAAAACAGGTAGCGTGGTTATTAGACTAGCTGTCAACCCGCTCATTCCTAAGCTGGTCTGGATGATATCGAGTAAGGGACCCACAGAGGTAATGGATGGCCTTAAATTTAAAGAAATAAATAATATAATTATAACGAGGTAAACAGCACGCATATGAGGCACCTTCTTTCTTTATCATTGAATTCATTGTAGACTTACATTTATGATAGTTCAATACTACTATTTCTATATAAATGATAGCTTCAGACTATTAATGAAGGAGGATGTCGCATGGAAATCAGGCAACTGCAATATTTTCTTGTATTATGCAATGAACTACATTTTTCTGAAGCGGCATTTAAGCTGGGAATTTCACAGCCCACCCTAAGTCAGCAAATACGGGTATTAGAAGATGAGTTAGGCGTACCTCTGTTCGATCGTATAGGTAAAAAGACGTTTAAGACGGAAGCAGGCAATCTCCTTGAGCATCACGCTATCCAAGTTATTCAACAATTAGAGAATGCAAAAAATGCTATATCGGATCTTACGAATCTGAATACAGGTCATTTACGTGTGGCTGTACTCCCTTCAGATCTTGATTATCGATTAACATCGTTACTCGTAGATTTCCACAAGGAATTTCCCCATACTAAAGTTCAGGTCATCCCATCCATTGATATTTTGAATAAAGTGCTCGACAATGAAGTCGATATTGGAGTTGGCTTAGAGATACAATTGGATCATCGTTTGAATTGCATTCCTTGTTATACCGAAACGTATAGTCTGTATGTTAATAAAGAACATGCGTTAGCAGAAGAAGATATGATTGTGGCTGAGAATTTAATAAATATACCAATAGTGATGTATCCTAAGGGATTCTATGGACGGGATTTAATTGACACATGGTGTACAAATCAGCAAATTTCTATCGATCCCATTATGGAAACAGGGTCAGTGACCTCTTTGCTTCAACTGGTAAAAGAAGGGATCGGAGCTACGATTCAACCTAGTCAGCTGATTGATAGTTTCCAGTCCCTCGATATCCGTGCAATTTCAATCAAGCATTCACCTACCCGAAAGTTAGAAATGTTCTATCGTAATGATAAATATCTAAGTCAATCTGCACAAGCATTCTTGAAAAGAATGGAGACGTTCTTTGCTTCCGAGTTAATGTAACCGTAAGTCTCATGTTGAAAGTTCCCCTATTTCATCATGATGTAGGTGGGAACCAAATGTGTCTTAGGTCAACCCAACCCTGACTATTAAAGGTCACTCCGCGAACAGAAGGCAGATAGGCGGTTTGAACCTTTTTTTCATATAAGATGTGTAATTGATGTTCTTGAATCAGACGTGCCTCTATGGTCTTGAATAGTCTAGCCCTTGCCAACGGTTCTGATTCCCGTGAAACGGAGTCTAGTGATTTCATAATATCAACTCGAGTGTGTGGTTCAACGTGCGCGGACATCGTCTGATAGAGATCAAATAAGCGAAGCTGCTCATCCTGATCTCGGAATAAGGAGAATACAATCAGGTCCGATTCTAACCGAATAGAACCTTTGAACTCTTCAGGGGAAGACGATACGACCTTGCATTCATAACCAAAAGATTGAAGTCGCGCTGCAATGTATTTAGCATCCTTTCTGTATTGTGGAATCGTGGCAATCTGTATTGGACCGAGGTTCATTATGTCTGCTTCACGATGGAAGTTAACGTCGTCTACTTCATCAGGACTTAGACATGACAAGATATGAGCTCGAACAACTGGATCACTTAGGGGTCCGGTTTTTTGCGTATTACAGGTTACAAATTTCCGCACAGAAGCTTCGGAATGGATCTGGCTCCAAGATTGTCCTTCAGCAGAGGATGGGCTTAGAATGACGTGAAAGGGAGATGTCTGCTCACCCTGATCTGTCGTTTCGGGCTCATTCCCCCAAGGAATCTGGAGGATTTCTACCCGATCAAGATGCGCTCGTCCTTGGAAATAATGCGGGAATACCTCAAGCACACATACCGTATCATTCATCTCTGTCACTTTGAACGGACCTGTTCCGATAGGCTTCGTGCCGAAGCTGGCCTCTGTTAGCTGATCTAAGCCTCTAGGGACGATAGTAGCACGACTTGTACATAAGAAGGACAGGAATAGCTCATTGGGTTCTTTTAACGTAATACACACGGTAGTGGCGTTTATAGCTCGAATGGATTCAATTTGTTTGAAAATAAAACTGTATAGCGTTCTTCGTGAGGTTTCGATTAATCGCTGGAACGTGTATACCACATCTTCCGCAGTCATGATGCTGCCATTATGAAATAGAACTTCTTTGCGTAAGAAGAACGTCCACATCGTACGCCGATCATCGACTTCCCAAGCATGGGCGATATTCGGCACAATTTCATTGCTGTTATTCTCTCTTCTAACGAGACCGTCGAATACATGGCTAGATACGAAGGATTCGGCAAGCAGGTTCATATAGAGTGGATCAACGGTATGAAGCTGCTGACGAATAGGGATTCGTAATGTATCGATCTGTTTATCGCGCTTCATCTCTGAATGATGGCCAAAATAAGAAAGCATCCATCCTTGAAGTCGATCCTGCATCGAGGACGAGCGAGAGTGGACTCTGATCTGACCAATCGCTTCCTTGATGTCGTGTCTATTAATGGCCTGCATCATGGATTCTACGGCGATTTCTTCAGGTTGTATAAGGAATTGCAGCTTTGAGCGGCGTCCTCTTCCGCGCTGAGGGAACCAGAGGATCCATCCGTTCTGGACCATCTTGTTAATGATCGTTAATGCATTACGGTGTGTGCATGTAAAGGTTATGGCTAATTCATCTAAGGTGATAGCGATCTCTTCAGAGCTTCCATAATGGGAATAGAGTCTTAAAAATTGAGTATGTAACTTCATATCGTATTGGCTCCTAAAATAGGAAATTTTAATTTTTTTATTTCTCTTTATCTTCTTATTTTATCATCTAGAATAGGGGTTAGGAAGTAAAAAGTGGAGGTATTTACTATGTTAAGTAAGATGATATCGACGTCTAATCGATCTCTTATCGCATTCATTAGTGCGCTCGTTCTGGCGGTTATTCATCAGTATTTGTTCTTTGGCCATCTTCCAGGTGTATCTTATCCTATTTTTGTGATTCTCTTATACGTCTATATGTTCTTGGGCGCACAGGATCAAATGCGTAAACGTTCGTGGTTTGGTTATTTGCTATTCGGGGTTATTATCATGCTCTCGATGACGTATGTTTTGTTTAGTAATTCGTTCTTTCATGTTCTTAATTTTGTTGCTATTCCCCCTTTAATATTTATACATATCACATTTATGTTCAGTAGTAGGAAACGTCCTTGGTATAAATTTCGATTAATTGTGGATGCTCTAGATCATCTTATTCCGCAGAGCTTTCGTCATTTTCCAACTGTATTTAACGTTGTAAGGACGTCCTCTATTAGTAAAATGGGAGATCAACGAAAGGTTGTCTTAGGTAAGGTGATGATTGGTCTAGCGATTGCTTTGCCTTTGTTAATTGTTGTCATTAGCCTGTTATCTTCGGCAGATGGGGCATTCGGCGAAATGTTATTCTCTGCTCCAGATTGGATGAACAATCTAGCGTTAGATGAGATTCTTATACGGGGGATATGGACTGGTCTTTTCTGTTTTGCATTCTTCGGTTACTTATGGGGATTTATTGACTCTAAGATCTATGTGCAGGTGTCTGAAAAGCCAGAGGTGGACCGAGTAGGATGGAAGCTAGATCCTATTATTCTTGTTACTGTATTAATTGCTATAAACACCGTATATGTCATGTTTGTTGTTCTACAATTCTCCTATTTGTTTGGTGCATGGTTAGGCGCATTACCAGAGGGAAGTTCCTATGCTGAATATGCGAGAAGTGGGTTTTTCGAGTTGCTAGCTGTTACTATAATCAACTTCGTCATTATGTTGGGAACGCTAGTATATAGTGGGAAGGAACATAGCTTGTTGCAAAAAATAAACAATATGATGCTCTATATATTGGTTGGATGCTCTGGAGTAATGTTGTATTCAGCATATACCCGGCTGGTTCTTTATGAAGAAGTTTATGGCTACACTACGATACGTTTTCTTGTGCATGCATTTATGATATTTTTGGCCCTATTGTTGGTCATTGCAGGTCTCAGAATTCATTTTCATAACATTCCCCTTGCTAAAGTGTACATTGTGATTAGCTTGATAGCTTATGTAGTCGTTAATTATGTGGGTATGGATACGATCATTACCGAGAAGAACATAGAGCGTTACCACGTTAGTGGGGCTATTGATGTAGATTACTTAGGTAGCCTATCCGCAGACGCAATCCCCTTGCTCTTAGAGCTTAATAAAGAGAAGTCTGGATTGATTCAAGAACATTTGTATGAACGTTGGTTGGAATTGTCACAGCAAGATCGTCAATGGCAATCGTTTAACCTATCGTCTTACCGAGCGGAGAAAGCGTTAGAGCAATTGTTTCGTAATTAGGGCTCAACACCAAAATCAGTGCTTGATAAATGTATCGAGTTGATAAATGACCGCTACGCAGATGGATTGTCCTTCCGATCGCTGTTGCCCCCAAATTTTTTTGAATCTCCCCGCTCTATGCGGTGAAAATTCAGGGGCAAAGGCGAACGCTACGCTTCTCCACGACAATTCCATCCTCTCCGCTACGATCAGCATAGGTTTCTATTTTCTTCAAGCACTGATTATGAATTAGAGCCGTAATGAGAATACGGTATATGATTACCTTCATCAAACATAGTATCAACTCCCTTGTCATCGCAGTTAAATTATCATATTTTTCAATCATATACACAATCCGTAGGAAGGGGTAAATCCCTTCCTATATTGCATGTGCAAACCTACACAGCCGAGTATTACGTAAGTAAGGTGAAAAATTTATTCAAACTTGTATTTTTAAAATAGAGGAAATTTAAAATATTTGTGTAATTCTCATAGAGACACTCCATGAAAGCGCTAACGCTTTGTGATGTGTTGTTAGATTAAGGTTAACGCTAGCGTTAAGTCAATCACAAGGGCTACCGAAAGGGGATCGAATGAATGTCGGTACACAGCAAAGCGGGATCACCAAGCGCATATTTGATATTTCGTATTGAACTGGAGAAAGAACGGATCTCATTTAGTGAGGTCGCACGAATATGTGAAGAGGGCGGCGGGGATATCGTAGGTATTGATGTCATCTCATCCAGTCAATCACATACGATTCGTGATGTAACTGTTAATGCGGCTGATATGGATTATGTACCGCGGGTGAAGGAGGCGCTGCATCAATTGAATGGCGTCCGTGTCATTCATGTATCAGACCGAACATTTCTTGTCCATCTCGGGGGGAAAATTGAGATTCAATCTAAAATTCCGATTAAGAATCGCGATGATTTATCTAGAGTGTATACGCCAGGCGTAGCAAGTGTCTGTATGGCAATTGCAGAGTCACCAGATAAAGCTTATTCCCTCACGATCAAGCGGAACACCATTGCGGTCATCTCGGATGGTACCGCTGTACTTGGACTTGGAGATATCGGCCCAAGCGCGGCGATGCCTGTAATGGAGGGAAAAGCGATGTTGTTCAAACAGTTTGCTGGTGTTGATGCTTTCCCCATCTGTCTGGATACGAAAGATACCGAAGAGATCATTCAAATTATTAAAGCCATTGCTCCAACTTTCGGTGGTATTAACTTGGAGGATATCGCTTCTCCCCGATGTTTCGAGATTGAAGCGCGTTTAAGAGAAGAGTTGGATATTCCGGTATTCCATGATGATCAACATGGAACAGCCGTTGTTATTCTGGCAGGTTTATTGAACGCTTTGAAGTTGACGGGCAAATCAATGGAACATATTAAAGTGGTAGTTAACGGCATTGGCGCAGCAGGTATTGCTTGTACGAAGATGTTGCTTGCTGCTGGAGTGACCCATATTATCGGTGTCGATCGGGAAGGTGCTATTCATAGACAGATGGTCTATAGCTCTCCTCAGTGGCAAGAGTATGCACAGCTGACCAATCCCGAGCAGGTAACAGGAAGTTTAAGTCAGGTTATTCACGGTGCGGATGTGTTCATTGGTGTTTCTGCTCCGAATATCTTAACGGTAGAAGATCTTAAGCATATGGCCCCTGATCCGATCGTGTTCGCAATGGCGAATCCTGTACCGGAGATTGATCCCGATCTAGCACAGCCTTACGTGAGGGTAATGGCTACAGGGCGATCAGATCAGCCGAATCAGATTAATAATGTGCTCTGTTTCCCGGGAATATTCCGCGGTGCATTAGACTGCCGAGCAACGGAAATCAACGAAGCAATGAAGCTAGCGGCTGCAAGAGCTATAGCCTCTGTTGTAACGGATGAGGAGTTAACAGAAACGTACGTGATTCCAAGTGTATTTAACACAAAAATTGTGGAGAAGGTACGTGATGCTGTCGTTCAGGCAGCCCATGAAACAGGCGTAGCGAGGAAGAAAATACGGGATTAGATGAAGCAAGCTTAACCTTGCTAATATAGAGCGAAGAGTGCCTCCATGAGCGTGGAGGCACTCTTTGCAATGCCTATATATTAGAACTGCAGTGTATTTGCGGATACCAAGCGCAAGATGTTTGTGGTTAATAACAGTGTGGTTTTCGGTGTGAAAGAGGAAAATATATATTATTATGAAATCAAAGGAAAGAACAACACGGGGGACACAAGCAATGAACGAGACTACAGTTAACAACTTCACATACAGAATCTATAAGCATAATTTAATGAAAGTAACATAACAAGCAAGATCGACGACTTAAGTAGGAAAGGGGAAATGGAAGGATGTCCAACTTATCATTGGGGAATGGAATCACACTAGTACATCTTGAACAACAAGCTACTGGGTTATTCGTAGCTGGTGACAATCTGGATTGTCGGTACATAAGAGCTTTTTTCAAGAGTCACGGAACATCTTTTACTCAATATATCCAAGCGAACTTATCTAATCTGTATGATACCGTGGAGGACTTAATCGCAATAGGGAACGAAACGGTTGCATTCAACGTTACTCCGGCAAGTTATCAATTATGTACAAGGTTGACATCAGTATTGAAGGAACTGGATGACCGGACTCGGATCGTGTGGTTCGGAGAAAAACCATCAAGCATGCATGAGGAGGTGCTCAAACTGACCAAAGCCGATGGCTGCGTCAAGTGGGAGTCGGAGCAAACACTTCATTCGCTCTTAAACAAGGAAGTAGAGGACTGGAAGGCGATACCAGGAGTCTCTTTCAGAACTGAAACTAAGCAGGTACAGCAACCTGAAGAGAAGGTAGATACTGAAAAAATTGAAATAATAGCTATGTATGAGCTGGATCGGAGCAAGCTACAACAAAGTCGATGAAGCATGGACTCGAAAGGCTCAGTATTTCAGAGTATGAGAATAAGCCCGTGGAACAGTCCTGTGAGGAAATTTCGTATGGCTGGTGTAATGTGGCGCTTCGAAGTGGTTGATTCCTTCAAACAATAATAAGGATGTGATCAAAGATGCAGGTTAAATTTATTGATTGGCCATCTGATCATGATGTGGAGGAAGAGCGATTAGCGCTAACCTATCATTTAAATTCTAACTATTATCAGCAGTTGGATGTGTTGACGCGCGCGCGGATGAAGATGCTGAAGAAACTATTCACTCAAATGAACGTTGAAGTTACACAGCTAAACGCTATTCCTCTTCACCAAGATTTGGGTTTCACACATAAGAGCTAACGAATCGCCCTTTTATTGTGTAATTATTAACACGGCTCAAAAGTTTTTTTTAATGACATCTATGATTTATCTGCTAAGGAGCTCCTGGCGATTGATGGTCAGTATAAGGTTGTACTATTGTTCTTGTTATAAGGGAGTTGAGATAAGGACTTTATTCGTTAAAAGAATGAGGTCCTTTTGTTTTAATAGGAAAACAATGGATAAAAGGAGTTGGATATATTAATATGAAAGAAACAGGGACTATTTGGGAGGTTATGAAATGGAAGGTTTCATAGACAAAATAGAGGAGGAATTGCGATCAAGCTTTCGGACCTCCTTTATTGAGCCTTACCTGTATGAGCAGGCGATTGCATGTATGTTAGATAAGCAGCAGGAGTCTATGATTTTAAGCAAAATGACCGTCCTACATTATCGGATGTTTGGTGGGGAGGGTGATCAGATCTACCTCGCAGCAGCGGCGGTTGAGTTGATGATTCTTGGACTAGATATGATCGATGATTTGCAGGACCAAGATAATAAAGGTAAAGTATGGAACCAACTTGAACCTGCGATCGCGCTTAATATAGCTATAGGAATGTTAACACTTTCTCAGAAGATGCTGCTTACAAGCTCATTTCCTCTAGAATGGAGGCATGAGGCTACTGAGCTGATGTGTCAGCAGACGTTAACCGCCATCAATGGTCAAACGACGGATATTCTGAACAGTATTGAGAACGAAGAAGATTATATCCGAATGGTTGAACAGAAATCAGCGGCTCTCCTCGTATCGGCATGTATGATCGGTGCACTGCTTGCTACAGGTAAGCAGGACCCATTAGTCAGAGGATATGCCGAAGAGCTTGGCATTGCTGCACAAATCAAGAATGATATTCATGATCTAGTGAATTGGGAGAATAAGAATGATTTCTTGAATCGTAAGAAGACACTTCCAACACTGTTCCTATTGCAGTCTTTATCGGAGAAGGATGAATGGGTCAATGATTATTTTGAAGGACACTTACAGCTTGAAGATGTGATTGATCGTAAAGAGGAGATTGAGCTACTTATTGAGAAGACAGGGACGTTACTCTACACCTCTGTTCGGATGAGAACACACTATTATAAGTATTTGAACCTGATTGAGCAACTTCGTATGGCGCCTTACTGGAAGGACCAGATGCTTGCTCTAGCAGAGTAATAGGCATAATACCCGCTTCTCAGAGCCGTTATCACCGAAATACCACGCAATCGACCGCAATACGAATTGTGGTAAATACAAGCTAGGTTTTCGTTTTAAAGAGTGGAGTGAGTTGATATATTGGAATTAAGAGGAAAATCTCTTATAAATCGATTGGAGGGATTGTTATGTTAAAGGAATTGGTCCAAATGCTAGTGAAAAATCAAGGAGCAGGGGTTACTTTACAAGGTGGTCAACTTCAATTGGCAGGTATTAGCGAAATCGAACAAAGAGCATTAATAGATGTGTTGGAGAATGGGAGGAAGAATGAACCTTTGAAGGCGAGTATTTGGTTTTCCTAATATACATCTGACGTGGGGTGTATTCTTTGTTAAATAAAGTCAGTGTTTCCGTGTTTGGATTATTATTTATTGTATTTACAAGCTATTTATCATATTCCATTTTAAACCATCAAATCATTGGAGTTGCAGTGACAAAGGATGAGACGGGTCAGCAGGTTGTGACGGAAGTTTCACCAGAAGATTGGGGATATGGACGTATATTTATTGGGGATATTATTACTCAGGTTGATGGTCATCCGACTTCTTCTTACTTTACGGTCCGTACGTACTCTTACATAGAAGGAGCATCCTCCATTCAGTTAACCCGAGTGGGGGAGGGTGGAGATCAGCAGTTTTCTCTTTCCGTAGAAGATGAAATATCTTTAAAAGAGGTTGTTCTTCATTTTGTACTCCCGATCTGTGCAGTTATCCTGTTTACTGGATTTTCTGTACTTGTGTATATGAGGAAAAAAAAAGATCAAGCAGCGATTTATCTTATATTGTTTTTTTTATCCATTGGATTAGCTTATTTGAGTTCCTTTTCTTCTGCGCGTTTGAATCCCATAGGTCACCTGACACAACCTTTGATGTTCATGCTGGTGCCGGTCTTCTTCATGCAATTTATGAATGAGTATTTAGAGCGGTATGAGGAACGTTTTGTATCCAGGCGATTTCTTAACATTCTCTATGTCTACATAGTTATTAGTTTGATTTACAGTCAAGGAAGGTTATTTACAGGTTATTATCCCATCAATCAGTATTCTCCTTTTTTTGTTCTTTTCTTTTTCGTAGTTGCGAATGTTTTTATTGTATATAAATTGATCTGTAAATTTGTAATGCATCGGAATGATAAGCTCCGGTCATTATTCAAGCTTTCTTTCATCGCTCATGTGATTGGCTTTTTGCCTTTTTTGCTCTTTTTTGCGATTCCGAGATTGATCGGAGTCACATTGGTTCCTGCAGAATTAACAACGATTTTTTTATTTGGGATTCCGATCGTGTATTTGTATATGTTTGTAAGTAAGAAGTTGTTTGATGTTGATTTCTTGTTGAACCGCTTCTTTTACTATTCACTGATTGGATTCTTTCCGACATTGCTTATTACCGGTCTTGCTGCACTCATTATGAGTCAGGATGACTACTCTTGGATAAAATGGGTACAGATGTTCCTTGCCGTCTATATGATGATTACACTCTTTCTATTTGGTAAGGAATTTGCGGATATCCGTCTACGGCCGAAACTTAATAAAGATTTGTACAATTTTCAAGGAAGCTTGGATCGTTTCTCCAAACGTATATCGCGTGTCATGAAACGCCCTGATCTAGAGAAAGTGCTGGAGCAGGAGATTCTGTCTATTCTACCGGTAAAAGATATTGCTTTCCTAGAGTTAAGGGTGGAGAAAGACGTTCATGCTAGTGTCGATGTCATTCGAAACAAGGTACCTCCAGAGGTGATAACTAGCTTACGAGGATTATCACAACGATTGAGCATTGGAGAGACCCTATCGGTTCCACACGGATTAGGTGTGGTGATTGGCCATAAAGGATCAACATATCATTTACTATGGCTTGCTGACAAGGAGAATCAGACGAAGTTTAACATTGATGAGCTTGGTTGGCTTAATACATTAGCTAATTATAGCGCTATCGTCTTTGAGAATTTGTACTTAATTGAAGGTTTGCTCATAGATTTGGAATCGGAAATCCAGAAGCAAAAGGGAGGTTCGCCTTGGGTTCTCCGGCTTATCTTCAATCTGTCGGAGAACGAACGCCGCAGGTTGGCGGCAGATCTTCATGACTCGGCACTGCAGGATCAATTGATCTGGTATCGGAGACTGGAAGCGGCCATGCAAATGCAAGGTTGTGAGATGGCGCCTGGTCTTAGATTGGAGATGGATACGATTCGCGAGGGACTGCTTGATGTTATCCACCAGATTCGCGAGACCTGCAACGAGCTGAGGCCTCCTCTGCTGAAGGAAATGGGGATTATCGAAGCGCTGGAACGGTTGTTTGAAGAAGCACAGATGCGATCTAATTATGCTATAGATTTTCGTGTAACACCTTTTGTGAGAGATTTAGGTGACGAACACATTCTCGCGATTTATCGTATGGTGCAGGAGCTACTTCGTAACGCAAGTAAGCATGCAAAGGCATCAACGGTTCTAATTGAACTAGAGCAGGATGATGTTATTAGGCTGTACTATAAAGACAATGGTATCGGAATGGAGCTCAAAGAGCTTGGAGATTCATTCCAGCATATGGGGCTATCAGGTATTCAGGAGAGAGTACGTAGCTTGGAAGGAGAGATCTCCTTCCGATCCAAAGTTGGAGGAGGCTTCGAAGTATTCATCACGCTGCCACTTGAGACTGAAATTGATTATACACATAAGAAAGAGGAGGTGGTCTAAATGGTACGAATCTTGTTAGTTGACGATCACCCTTCCGTAGGTGAAGGGACCAAAAATATGATTGAACAGGATGCGGATATGCAGGTGACTGTCATTCTATCAGGGATGGAAGCACTCGAGATCGTCAAGACAGAGACGTTCGATGTTATGTTGTTCGATTTGAACATGCCAGGTATTAATGGTTTGGAACTTACGAAGAGAATGATGAATACGAACCCAGACAGCCGGGTGCTTATTTATACGGGGTATGAGATCAGTCCCCATTATAATCTACTTAATGATTCGGGAGTATCCGGCTTTGTGAGTAAGACTGCATCTCGTGAGCAATTACTTAATGCGATCCGTTGTACGCTTCGGGGGGAGGCGGTCATTCCTATTACGCTTCTTCGTCAGTTACGTCGTAATGAAATTCGGATAAACCAATCGAGAGATGATAAGACGATAGAGGAAGTATCCATTAACGAGCGTGAGCAAGAGATACTACAAGAAGTGGCGAAGGGTAGCAGCAATAAGGATATTGCCACTAAGCTGATCATGAGCCAGCGGACAGTGGAGTATAACCTGACGCGGATCTTCGAGAAGTTGAATGTCCGTACTAGATCGGAAGCCATTGTCGAAGCGAAACGGCTAAGGCTAATTCATTCAGGTGAATTTGTTTAACTGATTCTGAGGAAGTCATTCTTAGGTTCGAACTTCTAACGACTCTTGCCCCACGGCGGAGTCGTTTCTTGTTGTTCCTACTGATTATTAAATTTATTCTAGCAGCCCTGCTAATTCGAGTATAATAGGTGAAGGTATGTAATTCATTGATCGTGGAGACATATAACAATAAGCAAGATAAACCAAAAGTAGAAGAGGTTAATACATGAGTACTCAACATTTCAAAGACTATACATTAAGTGAAGACATCGTAAGAGCGCTTGATAGTTTGGGGTATAAGCATCCAACTGAGGTTCAACGTGAAGTCATACCGATGGCGCTGGACAAGAGAGATCTTGTCGTGAAATCGCAAACAGGAAGTGGAAAGACGGCATCCTTCGGTATTCCGATCTGTGACATGGTTGATTGGAAAGAAAATAAGCCACAGGCGTTAATTCTAACCCCGACTCGTGAGCTTGCCGCACAAGTGAAAGAAGATATTACGAACATTGGGCGATTCAAACGAATCAAAGCGACAGCACTATATGGCAAGCAGCCCTATGCTCCGCAAACCGCAGAATTGAAGCAAAAAAGCCACGTCGTGGTAGGTACACCTGGACGAGTTCTAGATCATATTGAGAGAGGGACGCTTGCATTAGAGTGCCTTGAATATCTTGTGATCGATGAAGCAGATGAGATGTTAAGTATGGGATTTATTCAGCAAGTGGAGTCTATTATTCAGAAGCTACCTAGAAAACGGGTTACGATGGTATTCTCAGCTACGTTGCCTAAGGATATAGAGAAGCTCTGTTATAAATATATGACTAATCCCACTCAAATTGAGATCAAAGCTACGGGAATTACGACAGCGACCATCGAGCATTCGTTATTTGAAGTAAGAGAAGGGGACAAATTCTCTCTGCTGAAGGACATTACGATCGTTGAGAATCCAGATAGCTGTATTATTTTCTGTCGTACACAAGAACATGTAAATCAGGTGTGCGAGCAATTAACGAATGCAGACTATACCTGTTCCAAGATCCATGGGGGTATGCTGCAAGAAGATCGATTTGAAGTGATGAATGATTTCAAAAGAGGGCAATTCCGTTACTTAGTGGCCACAGATGTTGCTGCAAGAGGGATTGATATCGATAATATCACGCATGTGATTAATTATGATTTACCGCTTGAGAAAGAGAGCTATGTGCATCGTACGGGAAGAACAGGACGCGCAGGTAAGACGGGGAAAGCGATCACGTTCATAACCCCTTTTGAAGATAAATTCCTGAATGAAATTGAAGGATACATTGGCTTTAACATTCCTAAAGGAAGTGTTCCTTCTAGAGAAGAAGTGACAAGTAAGAAGGCCGCTTTTGAAGGGAAAATTGGGATTGAACCTACGCTTAAACAGGATAAGAATGAACAATTAAACAAAGAAATTATGAAGCTCTACTTTAATGGTGGTAAGAAAAAGAAAATTAGAGCTGTAGATTTCGTGGGAACCATTGCGAAAATTGAGGGCGTAACTGCTGATGACATTGGTATTATTACGATTCAAGATAACGTATCCTATGTGGAGATATTGAATGGTAAAGGTCCTCACGTCATTGATGTTATGAAGAATACGACGATCAAGGGTAAGCTATTGAAAGTTCATAAAGCTAATAAATAATTTAAATGTTTCTATAATAAGCCTTGTTTCGTCTTTATTGTGAAGTGGGTGGAGAAAACGAATGTCCCGCGGACCGATTGAATTATTAATGCGAAAAGTATGCTAAACTTAGGATCACTAAAAATCCCCTCGACCTGAGGGGATTTTTTCTATTGCAATGCATTACGTCTCTCCTAACATTTCCTACAAACGCTAATGATAGATGAAGATGATGGAGAGAACGGCGTTTTATCCCAGTCAGCATATTGATGTTCGACGCGAAAGCCGTGACGGGTTAATAAAGAATGCAGCGTATCCTGATCAGTGAACCGACAAGCAATTCGAGAAGTCGTTCGCTTATACCCCCAATCACGCATCGTGACCCAGTGCATAATATGCTGGCTAGCATCGTAACATTGTGTGCCTGATACCTTGACGTTATTCCCATCCTTATCAATAAATGATCCCCATTCTGTCTCCTCTTGATCGGATAAATCGGTTCCCTCCGGATTACGGGTCTCGAACGCAAAGATTCCATGGGGTTGTAAATGTTTGTGAACGGTCATGAGCAAATCGATTTGATCTTGATCACTTAAGAATGCCTGAAATGCATTACCAGTCAAATAAATCATCGAAAATCGCTTGTCCGATTCGAAGGTACGGGCATCGCCTTCCATAAAAGTAACAGTCAACCCTTCCGCCTTCAACCGCGCATATGCGAGCATCGCTGAAGAGATATCTACACCGGTCATCGTTATGCCGGCTTTCGACAGGGCTATCGTTGTTAAGCCTGTACCACAAGCAAGTTCTAACACTTCCCCAGGACTCGATCTAGCAAGCTCAAGATAGAACTGATATTTGTCCATTTCACCGTCAAATTCAAGATCGTAATTTACCGGATCTTGATATTCTTCAAGATTGCTATGTTTAATCAACGCCATTCCCCCTTTCATTTCTTGTTATAACATTTCGAATGGCCAAAAATGAATCTATTGAATAAAATAAACACAATGTTGCATTGAGAAAAAATAATTTCTATAAGGAAAAACATGTGCTTATATAGACGCAGAAAGGATAATCGAAATGAAATCCCTATCGCCAGCCATCGCGCTTAACAGTATTATTTTACTATTTTTTCGATAATCCATTTGGTAATAAATAGTTATAAACAATTTTTATCGAACCTTACATAACTACTCTTTAAGTCGATAATCACTATGCTATCCTGCCCGTTAGTTTAATGAAGTCCAGTCTAACAGTTGATTCTTTTTTAACACTTATGCTGTAAATTGGGTTCAACACCAAAATCAGAGCTTGACAAATGTATCGAGTTGATAAATGACCGCTACGCGGATGGATTGTCCTTCCGATCGCTGTTGCCCCCAAATTTTTTTGAATATACCGCTCTTTTCGGTAAAAATTCAGGGGCAAAGGCGAACGCTACACTTCTCCACGACAATTCCATCCTCTTCGCTACGATCAGCATAGATTTCTATTTTCTGCAAGTACTGATTATGAATTAGAGCCGTAAATTGTAGTCGTATTCAACTGGTGTCTGTTTTTTAATTTAATTTGGATTCGTTCATTATTATAAAATCGAATGAACTCTTCAATTCGTTGTTGAGCCTCGCTAATTGAATAAGTAATATCATATGGGTAGAGTGCTTCCGTTTTCAGATGAGAGAAAAAACTATCCATTGCGGCGTTGTCTATACAATTGCCCCGACGCGACATGCTGATTTGGGCGCCAACCGTAGGCAGTAAGGCGTGATATTCATGGGACGTATATTGGGCCCCCTGGTCGCTATGAACGATTAGATCAGCTATCTAGCCCAAAGCATCCTTATGTTCTTTAAAAGCTTTAGCTTTCGCTCACGCTGTAGATAAATCGCCTTGATCCGCTGCTTGATTTCGCGATCAGGGTCCAATAGCTTCCGTTTAAGATATCGATAATATGCACTTCTCCATACATCAAGCAATTCACAGAGCAGAGTCACTGGGTACAGATCAGATAACTCCTCGATAATAGCATACTTGCCTTTCATACCTCTCGTTTCCAGATTTCTAAGCACTTTTTTAGTACAGCATTCTCACGTTGAAGTTGTTGGTTGTAAAGATCTTTATCTATTCCCATATGGGTTTTTCCAATGTCTACTATAAGGGGTGCACCTCAAAGATGAGAAAGGGCGTATTTTTATTGTCCGAATACATAAGAAAGTTTCCGTTTATTACGAACTAAATGACCGAGAGTTTTACATTTCCAATATAATACTTTTTGTGTGGGATTTTTATAGTAAAATGTAAATATTAACAATAGAAATATAGCGGGGGTCATGATGAAGGAATTCAAGGATCGCTTATTGTTCGTTCAAGATCATCAGCGTAAATTAATGAAAGAGTATCAAGACATTATCAATGAATATGAGTCCAATGATTTAATTCATGAGAATCAAGTGCTACGAGAGCAATACGAGGAAATGAAACTTAGCTTAACGAAGCTTCAGGATAAGACTAGACATATGGAAGAAGAGAATGTGCAGTTGCGTTCTTCTCTAACAGAGCAAATCTATAATGAGAAGCTCAACATTATTCATGTATCACGTGAGAAGTTGGAGATATACTTTGCTGCGCGAGCAAATAGTTATGCCAACCGACTGGAAACCTTTGAAGATGAAACCAAGCTTAAATTTAGGAAGCTGTTTGATCAGGCATCGAGTCAGCTCAAAGAGGAGAAGGAAGCAACCACAGCAAGGCTAACGCAAATGTCTACTGAACTAAATGACACCATTATGAAGCATCGTGTGCGATTGAAAGAAGATGGCTTACGGCTTCGGCAGTATGCGAGTATGGGACTTGATCAACTAGGTTCTGAGGAAATTAGCGAAGAAGTCATGCAGAAGAGAATAAAGCAGAATCAATTCGAAATGAAAATTGGTCTGAACTGGATCAGTAAGTTGGGGATGCTACTACTTATTTTAGCGGTAGGAGTAGCGTTTAAATATACCTATTCGGATATTTTTAATGGATACATGAAGGGGAGTACCTTTTTTCTACTTGGGGCGTTGATGCTTGTCAGTGGAGAATGGCTGTTCCGTAAGCAGAGACAGACTTTTGCATTAGTGTTGTTAGGTGGCGGTATTTCAGTATTATATGGGTCCATCTTTTATAGCTACTTTTTACTGCATATTATAGATATTGTTGTGGGCCTATCTTTATCGGTTCTAGTATCCATTACAGCAGTCCTGTTATCGCTAAGGTTCCATTCACGAACGATTTGTTCTCTGGGTCTCGTGGGTGGATATCTACCCTTATTCTCATATATGGGGGCCTTCGGTCTTGAGGGGAATGCGGTGTATGCCGCGATGGTCTATTTATTCTTATTGAACGGTTTCATCTTACTTGTGTCATTTAGACAACGTTGGGTCATTGTCAATTATATAAGCTTCATGTTCAATGTACCTTCGATGATTGCTTTAGTGGCGATAGCACAAAGTGAAGCTGTAGGTATGCTGTACGTTGTGATTACATTTATGATGTATCTTGGTATTACTTTGGTGTATCCATTTAAGGTTCAAACGAAGCTATCTTGGTGGGATTTCACTTTACTCGCTTTGAATACAACGATCAGCTGTGGCACGTTATATGTATTGTTTGCTGTGGCCGATTTGGAAGATTTCAATGGCTTATTAGCCCTTGTATTTTGCCTTGTGTATATTGGTTTGGGGCGATTCGTTGAGAAGTTTATGCAGCAAGAGAAGCAAACGACACTGCTCTTCTATGCAACTTCACTCACGTTCGCGGTTCTAATGATCCCATTTCAGTTCGGTGTTCAGTGGTTGTCGATGGGATGGCTTGTTGAAGGTATTCTCTTGACGATATACGGGAACTTAAATCGGTTCAAGCCGTTGGAGAAGGCGGGCTGGGGCATTCTAGCGTTGTGTCTTGGAACGTTCCTCTGGGTAGATATACTGGCAAATCACTTAGTGGATTATCAAGATGTATACTTCGCTCTGAAGTATACGTTTGTTGCGATAGGTATGCTGATGGTTACATTATTCTATGCTCATCAAGAGAAGAGACATGTAGCATATTTGTATAATCGACCTATTGAGGCACGGATGATAACTTATTTTAAATACGTAACACTGGTGAATACATGGTTCTATCTCTTATACGAGGCCGCGCATTTGTATCACGAGTTCGTACCTTACGACGTTGTGCATTATAACTTTTATCAAGGGTTAATGAGTGCCTTGCTGACGATAGCACTTGCCTACACACTTATGAAGATTACAGTGCTGTATGATCGAATCGTGAAGTACTACAGCTTATTTCTATATGGAGTTGGGTACATCATTTGCTTGGGTGTCACCATGGCTCTTCCGGCATTGAGTTATGATCACTCGGATAATGGTGCTGCAGAATATATAGCGCTAGGAGTACTGATTGGCTTTAATGTACTTGTGTTTTTCGGTATTCGAGATTTTCTCATCGCGTTTATTCGCCAGCAGTACAAGAGTATCGAGTTCTATCCTGTGATTCTAGGGATTTATCTACTGGGTATATTGACTACGTTCTTAATGGTTCAGTTGCAATTAACAGATGTCGGCTTAATATTTAGTATGTTGTACTTGTTACTGGCCATTGTGTATATCACGTTTGGGTTCCGCTATAAGTACGTATATATTAGAAGATTAGGTCTGGGGCTGACCTTATTCTCAACAGGTAAGCTGTTATTGTATGATCTGAGTATGCTTACGACGGGTAGCAAAATTGTTGCTTATTTTTGTTTTGGACTTGTACTATTGGGCATTTCCTATGCGTATCAGAAGGTATCGAGCAGAATGGGGGAGCCACAACATGCTCAGGAACAACTTGATTCGAAGAGTTAGTACGATAGCTATATTAGCATCCTTCGTATGCTTATTTACTGGAGTAAACGTTACTGCGGCAGAAGATGGAGATGGACCGCAGGGGTGGCGTTTCTCGAAACCGCTGATCCTGCAAGAGGAGGGCAGTCGATACCAAACCTTCTTTCTAGATGAACAAACGTATGCAGGAGCGAACTCAGATTTGAGCGATCTACGCATTGTGAACACTAAGGGACAATATGTCCCTTTTTATATCAATAGTAGGTATGGTGAATCGGTAGAGCAAGAAGTAACGTACAGATCCACTTTGGTCAATAAGGCTAAGAAGAATAAGAACACTTCATTCGACTATCGTCTTATCCCGATTCATGATCAAGTAGACATTCAGGGTAACATCCTAGCGATTCATTTGCCGGACGAGGTTTTTTTGAAGCATGTGGAGGTCTACGGAAGTTATGATGGTAACGAATGGGAGCTTGTGAAAAAGGATGAATTATACCGGACAGACTCACTTAAGAAGGCGACTATTGATCTCGAGACAGCATATAAATTCAGTTATTATCGATTGAATGTGCTGAATAATGTGGAGAATCTTCCTTTCTCGCAGCTGGAATTGATCCATAACACAAGTGATGTTAGATGGAATGAATATAAGAAGTCGGCTAAGCCAAAGTACGAAATACAGCAGGATGCGAAGTTTACTCACATTATCGTGCATAATGAAAATAGGCTTAGGCTCAATAAAGTCCAACTTCAAGTGGAGGGTAATTTCAAAAGATCCTATGATGTATATGATAAGGATGGGAGCAAGGTGAGGACTGAGGGTGAGGGTGAATTGTATCGTCTAGATTTCAAGGACGTTCAAATTGCCAATACGACCATTATTGGAACGGTACCGATCAACGCACCTTATTTCACCATAACGATTAACAATCATGACGATGCACCTTTGGAAATCAAGGGTGTAACGACTGAATTTGTTGTAGATAAAGTAGTGTTCGAGGATCAAGGGAATCAGCCCTATCAGTTGTTGTACGGTAAGGATAACGTGGATCAGCCGCAGTATGATATCGTGAATTTCAAGACACATATTCAACAAGAGCATGTACCCGAGGCAAAATTGGGTGCCCAAGTAATCTTCTTGGAAGAGGCTACTCCTTCTAAATTACCAACACCATGGTGGTTACAGCAAAGGGTATGGTTCAATGGTGTCATCATGCTGGTATCCGTCATACTCGTTATACTTCTTATTCGAAAAATGAATAAAAGTAGCCGTAATGAATAAAGCATCATTCATCATGTAAGAGCCGAATGCAGGGATGTATAGTTCCCTGATTAAGGTTTAGCTTAACAATCTAAGGCGAATTAAAGGGCACCTGTTATAGGTGCCCTTTGCATGTCAGGCAGGGTTGAACGTACATCAGGCGTTCAATCCGCTCGGTACTTTAGAGGTTCTTTGCTTGATATCGGATATGTATCCAACGTTATTAAGAAAAGTGCTGAGTTATATTGTTCATATACTCTTCATCATCCGAATTTTCCTTCATATTAATAAGCATCTTGGCATCTTCACCAACAACATATCGTAATTGGCTTGTGCCATCTGTTGCCGCTTGATATATCGTCTCAGCGACAAGGTCTGGAGATGAGGCGTATGCGGGGTCTTTTTCCATCTTCCCTAATTTACCCAGAAATGCAGAAGTGAACTCCGTGTAGTCAGTTAATGAATCATTAAAAAAGAACTCCATGGATCTTCCGCCAAAGTCCGTATGAATAGCTCCTGGTTCAATCAATTTTACTTTGATGTTTTGTGATGCTAGTTCATAAGAGACGGATTCAGAAAAGCCTTCAACCGCAAATTTAGTTGAATGATAAAGTGACATTGTAGGAAAGGTAACTTTTCCTCCCATAGAAGAAATATTAATCAGCATGCCTTCTTGAATAGATCTAAAATGAGGTAAAAGGGCTTTAGTCATGTTGATCATACCAAAAACATTCACTTCAAATTGTCTTCTAATCTGTTCTTCTGTAGCTACTTCGAGAAGCCCCATTGTTCCATACCCCGCATTATTGAGAAGAACGTCAATGGTACCAAACCGCTGAATGGCTTCTGCTACCGCGCTTTGAATCGTGTCCTGTTTCTCAACATCAAGTCTTAGCACCACAATATTGTCCACCTTAATGAACTCAGTTTCTTTCTCAGGTGTACGCATAGTAGCTACTACATTCCATCCTCTTTCAGCAAAATATTTTACTGTAGCTCTTCCAATTCCTGAAGAGGCACCCGTGATAAAAATCGTTTTCATTAAAATTCCTCCCAATTAGGTTTTATTAAACGCCGCTTTTTCCTTGTTCTAATTGCTCTATACTTAACAATCCTTGGGCGATGGTTTCAAGTTTAGCGTTATATTCTTGTATTCCAATCTGGATGCATATAATCTGTGTCGGATGCATTTCATCTTTATAAAGCAAATGTTTTTCACATAACTGATTTAACTTCTTTTGAGTATCCTCTTGTACTTGCTTCAACAAGGCAACTAGTTTGTCATACCCAATAAATTCACCAAAGTAAAGCCTCATCATAAAATCCGATTTTTTGGTGCTATCTTCCTCCAGAGGCCCTTGTAAATAGGCGTTGAAACAATCTCGGCCTTTATCCGTTATGTTTAGAACATTCTTGTTAGGCTTACCGTCCTGAAGCACAATTTCCTTGGTGATCAACCCTTCCTTCTCCATCCGAGTCAGCATGGGATAAATCGTTCCATAACTCGAGCTATAGAAATATGCGAATACATCCTCCAATAACTGCTTTATTTCGTATCCAGTTAACGATTCTTTCATAAGCATGCCTAGAATAACATCCTGACTGTTCAAAAAATGGACCTCCTTATCGGTGTTTAGAAATAATGGTATATTGTGTGTTCCGATTGCTATTTTAATATATCAGTATGATATATATCAAGTCAATATATAATTCGTAAAAAAATGATCTGGATGTCTACTCATCTTTACATGACTGCCCAGGAGTTGATTGTTACCGAGTGATGGCTATCAAATAATGTTTATGAGGATCTATAAATAATAAATAACGCGCACAAGCCCATCTGGGCTTGTGCGCGTTGTTTATATCGTTAATTTTTGTTACTGGATGTAATTGATTAGAACTTAATAACACCGGAGGTGTGCAAAAATACGAATAGAACGAGGATGGGTGCTACGAATCGCAGCATAAATAGCCAGATCCGGAACCACCATGCCGTTAAGCCAGCCTCTTCTGCTACACCTTTCCAGAAATAGCCTGCGAATACGGTAACAATCAAGCCCCCCAGTGGGAGTAAGAGATTAGAGGCTATGAAATCCATCCAATCGAAGAATCCTTTACCACCCAATGTGATATTAGATGCTACTCCGAGTGATAGTGCAGATGGTATTCCGAGTAGGAAGGAGAGGGACAGGATAATCCATACGGATTTGGCCCGAGTCCAACGCCAACGTTCCATGGTGTAGGCCACGGGTACTTCTAACAATGATACGGTCGATGTTAACGCTGCTATAGCGAGTAATATGAAGAATAAACCACCAAACAATGTTCCGAATGGCATAGCAGAGAACGCGGCAGGTAATGCGATAAAGACGAGGCCTGGGCCTTCAGCTGGATTAATTCCGAATGAGAACGTCGTTGGAAAGATGATCAGACCTGCAATAAAGGCATACAGTAGATCTCCGCCTCCGATAGCCAGCGTAGCCGCACCCAAAGACTGGCGTTTCTCCACATATGAACCATAAGTAAGCATTGCCCCCATACCTAACGAGAGAGAGAAGAAGGCATGTCCTAGTGCAACAAGTAAGGATTCTGCACCCAGTTTGGACCAATCGGGGTTCAGGAAGAAAGATACACCTGCCCCTGCGCCTGGAAGGGTCAAGGCGCGAACCATTAATACAACTAGAAGTATAAGGAGTCCTGGAATTAGAACTTTGTTAAACTTCTCGATTCCGGCCGAGACGCCTTTGATGACAACTAAGCCTGTGAGTAGTAATACGACGAATTGCCACATAATAGGCTTATTCCCAGACATGAATTCATTGAATTGTGCGGTGAAGTCTGGGTTGTCAAATAACTTGCCACTAAATGCGGATACGGCATAATTCAACGTCCATCCTGCTACAATAGAGTAGAAAGAAATGATCAGGAATGCTGCAATCACGGATAACATGCCAAGACCGCCCCATATTTTATGTCCGCCCACCTTTACGAATGATGATGATGCATTGCCGCGACCACCGCGACCGATCGTAAGCTCTGCTAGAAGCACAGGCAAGCCTATGGCTATCAAACATACAATAAACAGTACAAAAAATGCAGCACCGCCGTATTGTCCAGTAATATAAGGGAATTTCCACATGTTACCGAGCCCTACTGCACTCCCGATGGCTGCAAATATAAATCCAGATGAAGAGAAGCGGTCTTTTTTCTCAGAAGAAAGGTTGTGCTGTGATGGTTGTGAACTCATGATATCCTCCCATTAATCTTATCTAAGTTGTCCATACTATGAGGAACTTGAGTATTATACTAAATAATAGGATGGTTCGTATATAAAATTTGATGCAAGAGGGTTATATTGTAATTGTGTATTGTAATTGTGTCCAATATTCATCTAATTATGAATGAATAGACTAGTTCCTCTATTTAATTGATATAAAAGTGCATCTGGTTTGTAAGCAAGTGAAAAACGTTTATAATAACATAGATGTAGAGAGGGGTTGAGAGAATGATTACAATTAAGGATTTTCAAGTGGAAGTGGTTAAAGATCCATTCGGAATATTAACAGGTGAGCGGTACCAATTCATACTTGATTTGGAAGTTGAAGAAGATGATGAGCTATATTTCGAGAATGGCATATATGCCAAGGTTACTTATAAGGTGGATGGAGAAGAGTCAAGCATGATTCACTATGATCTATATGAGAAGATAGTTGATCGCTATTTAAGCTTTGACATGGAAGAGGATGAGGAAGAAGTTTTGGCTTCCTTTTGCAAAGCGAACTTACCTAAAACCAAATAATTGGAACACCGAAATAATCTGGGCTGTCTCTGAATAGGAGGCAGTTTTTTTGTGCATGTGCACAACGATCTTTACTATTGTTTTTTCACTATCATCAACTCTTAGTCTTTACCAAAAATCTAAATAATTAGGTTATATTTTAAAATAGTGTTGATTATATGATAATTTTAAGGGAAGTCATTTTGGACTTCCCTTAATCTACATTTTATTAATTTAAAGTATAAATTAATTTTGTTGCAACTCCGAAAATCGTAATAAATATCCATCGGGGTCTTGTACCAATATTTGTTTAAATACTTGTCTTTCTAAGTTTATTCTATATTCACTAACAAAAGGTTCTTTAAATAATTTTATATTATTATCACTTAAATTTAATATAATTTTCTCTATGTCTTTTACAAAAAATTGAAAGTTAATTCCTCTACCAAATGGATATTCCGTCATTCCTGTACTCCAACTTCCATTAACATCTTCATCTAACATAAATTGAGCACCATCAAGTGAAATAAAAGCAAAATTATCTTCTTCTCTTTCATATTCCACTTTGAAACCAAGTATATCAATATAGAATTTTTTCGATATATTTATATTACTCACAGATAACTCAGGCACCATTTTATTGAAAATCATCTTATCAACTCCATTCTATTTTAACCTTATGAAAGCCCTGTCGGTCTGACCATAACGATTGTAGTTACAATCATATACGGTATTTTACAATAAATAATGGGTGAAGAGTAGGAGGAAACCACATGAAGAATGAACTTGTTTTTGTATTAGCCCCGGACTCATTCAAAGAAAGCATGACGGCGAAGGAAGTTTGCGAAGCTATGGAGCGAGGCATTAAGAAAGTTGATCCACGGATTCACTGTATTCACGTACCCATGGCTGATGGGGGAGAAGGTACGATGCAATCGCTTGTAGATGCTACAGGTGGTCATGTCTATCCTTTGAAAGTACGGGGGCCTCTGGGTAATGAAGTAAATGCCCTTTATGGGATTACAGGTGACGGTGAGACAGGCGTCCTTGAAATGGCTAGTGCCAGCGGCATACAACTTGTGACTCCAGAAATGAGAAATCCACTGCTGACGTCCACATATGGTACGGGTCAGTTAATAGCGGCTTGCTTAGATCATGGTCGTGAAGGGAGCTTCTTCACTAGCCGAAGCTTTGGATCAAGGCCAGAGTAATATTGAGAAGACCGCAGAAGGAATTGTAAGATTGATGTATTCCACGAAGGCTTTTAATGTAAAATAATAAATAAGGCATCAGAGGGGTGATTGTTTGAAGTTATCTCAAACGATGGCACAACGAATTGTGAAAGAAATATGCAAATTATATCTGACAATAGGAGGTTGATTATGCTAAGCACCCTCAATCAGATCATAACTGGGTTATTGGTTGTAGGTATGTTTATAGCGGCGTTGTCTATTATATATGTAAGCTTGCGGAATGGTATATCTCCTATGCCGTCCTCGGCACCCGTTCGCCAAGCAGTGACAACTGAAATGAAGAAAT
Organism: Paenibacillus sp. IHBB 10380; assembly: GCF_000949425.1. Classification (NCBI taxonomy): domain Bacteria; kingdom Bacillati; phylum Bacillota; class Bacilli; order Caryophanales; family Paenibacillaceae; genus Paenibacillus; species Paenibacillus sp. IHBB 10380. The sequence continues at coordinate 4,690,341 of NZ_CP010976.1, read as the reverse complement.
GGACTAGAAAGAAATCAATTGTTGAAGCAGGATCGGGGTTCGGAACACTAGCACTATATATGGGAAGATATATGGCGGATTCGCAGATCATTGGATTAGAGAATTCAAGCATACCACTATGGATTTCTAGACTGTTAGCAAGGCTTGATAACTGCTCTAATGTTTCTTTTATCCGAAGAGATCTTTATACGTATACATATGAAGATGCAGATGTGGTGGTGTGTTATCTGTATCCAGATGCAATGAAGCGACTAAGCACCATTTGGTCTGGAAGTTTGGCCCCGGGAGCACAGGTGATTAGTGTGTGTTTTGCTCTGCCAGATTGGCAACCTGAGCGAGTCATTATCTGTAAAGATATATATCATACCAAGGTATATGTATATACGGTAAGTTAGCAAATTTGTAAATTAGATTGCTATTATCCAAATTAATACATGTATCTACTCTTAAAGGAAATTTGATATACTAATGTGGCTCTTCAATCAAGGATATCTATATACTCAACTAGAGAGGGGCCGCAACTATGCAGCAGACTTTACAGAATGTGATTGATTTTATTAATACTCTGATGTGGTCTAAATTGTTAATCGTAATGCTTATTTCTTGTGGACTGTACTTTACCTTTAGGACGAAATTTCTGCAATTTCGTTTGTTTAAAGAAATGTTGCGCGTATTAAAAGAATCCACAGGTGGCCCTCGTGACAAGATCTCTCCTTTTCAAGCGTTCTGTATTAGTATGGCAGCCCGTGTTGGAACGGGTAATATTACAGGGATTGCGATTGCTATTGCGCTCGGGGGTCCTGGGGCTGTGTTCTGGATGTGGGTTATTGCCATCATTGGATCAGCATCCAGCTTCATTGAGAGTACCCTAGCGCAAGTATACAAAGTCAAAGATAAAGATGGCTTCCGTGGTGGGCCAGCCTATTATATGGAACGTGGTTTGAATAAACGGTGGATGGGCGCTTTGTTTGCTATTCTAATCACATTATCATTCGGACTGGTGTTTAATGCGGTTCAGTCAAACACCATTACACTAGCATTTCAGAATGCCTTTGGCACAAATCGTTTAGCAGTCGGTTTAGTCATGGCTGCGGCATTCGGAATCATCATATTCGGTGGTGTGAAGCGTATTGCCAAGATGTCCGAATATATCGTTGTTATCCTAGCTGTACTATATATTGGGATTGCTGCGTATATCGTACTAGTTAACATTGGACAGGTTCCAGCAGTTCTTGCATTGATCGTGAAAAGTGCATTTGGTGTTGAACAAATTGCAGGAGGTTCTCTTGGAGCGGCTCTCATGCAGGGTGTGAAGCGTGGATTGTTCTCGAATGAAGCAGGTATGGGGAGTGCGCCCAATGCTGCAGCTACTGCGACTACAAGTCATCCGGTTAAGCAAGGGTTGATTCAAGCATTAGGCGTGCTAGTAGATACATTGGTGATTTGTACAAGTACAGCTATGATCATTCTGCTCTCAGGTATGTATACTCAGTCTGGGCTCGGTGGCATTGAACTTACGCAGGCAGCATTAAGTATACATCTAGGTTCTTGGGCATCGGGTTTCTTAGCATTAATGGTGTTCTTGTTCGCCTTCAGTACGCTGATCGGGAACTATTACTATGGAGAGACCAATATTGCATTTCTGAAATCAAATAAAATCTGGATTGTCATTTATAGAATTAGTGTATTAGCGATGATCATATTCGGTTCGGTGGCAAAAGTTAAGCTAGTATGGGATCTGGCTGATTTATTTATGGGCCTCATGGTTATCGTTAATCTGATCGCCATTACCATGCTTTCTAAGGTAGCCTTCGCTGCCTTGAAAGATTATATGAAGCAGAAGAAAGCGGGGAAAGACCCTGTATTTACGAGAGAGAGCCTTAGTGTTCTAGATCGTTCCCATATTGTAGATTGCTGGGATTCTCCGCCTACACCAACTAAGGGGAAATAGTTGAGTTGTATAACAATCGTGTGACACCCTTTCTACTTCCTTAAATAAGATACTTAATTGTATTAATTTAGAGGGAATTGAATTAGGAACAACCCCGAGCCGAAATGGTTCGGGGTTGTTTCGTTGGGACGATGAAATGGTATGTCTTTATTATATAGACTTGTTATGGTTGAAAAGGTAAAATCAAGAAAGTGAATTGGAAATGTGGAAGAGGTGAATGGCTTGTCTTTCGTGACTAGGTTACAGTGGTTTTTTAAATGGAGATGGGCTCGGTATGCGCTTGCTATCAGTTTAATAGCAGGGGTTAGTATCCTCAGTACGATACCTCCCAAGATGATCGGAAATACAATTGATAGCATTCAAGCTAGGAACCTGACAAGTTCAGGTCTAAACCAGACGGTTCTATTGCTCGTAGGACTTGCGTTATTGCTGTACATTATGACTTACATATGGATCACTACTTTATTTGGTAACTCAGCACTCATAGAGAAACTATTAAGAGGAAGATTATTGGCGCATTTGACGAAGATGACACCCGCCTTTTTCCAGCGTAATAGTACAGGGCAACTGATGGCATTAGCGACAAATGATATTTTGGCTATCGGACAAACAGCCGGTTACGGTGTTATGACCCTTGTGAATACGGTAGTGGGTGCCTCGGTCGTGATTATCACCATGATTACATTAGTTAGCTTTAAGCTTATGATTGCGGCGCTAATCCCGTTGCCTTTTCTAGTTGTCGTGATTAGTTTGTTGGGCAAAAAGGTGAGAACACGCTTCTTAGATGCTCAGGCTTCTTTCGGAAAAATGAATGATCATGCGCTAGAGTCTATCTCAGGAATTCGAGTTATTCGTTCGTATGTACAAGAAGATGACGATACAGTGGCTTTTGATAAGGTCACCTCTGAGGTGATGAATAAGAACAAACGGGTCTCGATACTGAATGCACTCTTTCAACCCCTGATATCACTGATTGTGGGCGTGAGTTATTCCATTGGTATCGGTTATGGTTCTTATCTTGTCTTCGAGAATGAGATTACACTCGGTCAACTGATTTCTTTTAACATTTATCTCGGCATGTTAATCTGGCCTATGATTTCCTTCGGCGAGTTTATTAATGTGTTGCAACGTGGTAGTGCCTCGGCCGATCGCTTGGACAACGTATTGTCTCAGAAGCCTGATCTACAGGATGGGGAAAATTTAGTGAATATTGAAATTCCTACCCGTATCGAGATGAAGCAGTTAACCTTTACGTACCCATCAGCCAACCATCCTAGTCTAGATAACGTTTCTTTTCGTTTGGAGCGTGGGCAGACCTTGGGGATTATCGGGAAGACAGGGAGTGGGAAGAGTACGCTACTTAAGCAGTTACTGCGGCAGTATCCGATTGGAGAACGCAAGTTATTTATCGCAGACTACGCTGTGGAACAAATTGCAATGGATCAGATGAAGCGATGGGTCGCCTATGTACCCCAGGAGCATTTATTATTATCTAAATCTATTGCTGACAATATTGCGCTTGGTAAGCCGGGGGCCTCCCCAGAGGAGATTGCTAGAGCGGTTGAAATGGCTTCCTTCACTCAGGACATTGCTCAAATGCCGGAAGGACTAGACACGGTTGTCGGGGAGAATGGGGTGATGTTATCGGGGGGACAGAAGCAGCGTTTAGCTATTGCTAGAGCTCTGCTAATTGATTCCGATATTCTACTCCTTGATGATGCATTATCAGCGGTAGATGCACGAACAGAGAGTCGAATTCTTCATCATATTCGTCTTGAACGTGCAGGTAAAACTACGTTAATTACATCGCATCGACTGTCCGCTGTGAGTCATGCGAACTGGATTCTGGTCCTGAATGAGGGGCGTATTATTGAAGAAGGTACGCACGAAGAGTTGATGTTATTTGGCGGTTGGTATAGAGAGCAATGGGATCGTCAGCAGATGGAAGCAAGTTTGGAAGATGAAGAGGGACTTGAAAAGGATTCGGACGCGTAGTGTAGTGAACGTTGTCACCACAATTTCTAGGAGGAGCTTATATGCCCAAGCAATCCACGGCGAGCAGGCTTTTCGCATATGCACTCGTCTATAAATTTAGAATTATCGGCGCCCTCCTTATTCTCTGCTGTGCAGTAGGCGCTGATCTGGGTGGGCCTTTTATCACCAAAACAATTATTGATAAACATTTATCTACAGGTACAGGTGATATCTCATCTATACTATGGCTCATTGCTTTGTATATGGGGCTCATCGTTATCGCTAGTATTTGTAACTTTACACAGTCGTATATTCTACAATCCACCGCGCTAAGGATCATTAAAAATATGCGTATGGATTTGATGAAGCATATTCAACGGATTCCGATAAAATACTTCGACAATACGCCGATCGGGCAAGTGGTATCAAGAATCGCTAATGACACCGAAGCAGTGAGGGACTTGTTCATGAGCTTCATGGCGACATTCGTCGTGAGTATGGTTCAGCTTACAGGGATTTATATCGCATTGTTCTTCTTAGATGTGCGTCTGGCTTTATATTGTCTACCGTTACCGCTCATATTCGTTGTGATTATGAAGATTCATCTGAAATATTCGAAGAGATATATCACGATTATGCGGGCTAGGCTTAGTGACATGAACGCAACCATCAATGAATCGATTGTAGTGATGCCGATTATTCAAGCCTTTCGTCGGGAGAAGGTCACGCTCGAAGAATTTGAAGTGCTGAATGAAGATCGATATGTGAATCAGATCAAGCAGTTCAGAGTATTCTCTTTATCTTCCCGTAATATTGTGGGTGTGATAGGAAGCCTAGTGACTGCGCTTGTTGTCTGGTATTTCGGTCGTGAGTCGTTAAATACTGTAATTTCTTTCGGTGTATTCGTTGCCTTTATTGACTACTTAAGTCGAATATTTCAACCGATCATTGGGATCTTTGATCAGTTGACGAATGCACAGAGAGCGTTCGTATCTTCGGAGAAAGTATTCGCGATTATGGATTTGGAAGGTATGGAAGTTGAGAAGAGTCACGATGTGGATCGTCCTGAAGGTGTCGTGAAATTCGATAATGTAACGTTTGCGTATAAAGCCGGTGAGAATGTACTGAAGCACATTTCTTTTGAAGCTCGAAAAGGAGAGACAATAGCACTTGTGGGTCATACAGGCTCAGGCAAAAGTTCCATCATGAACTTGCTGCTTGGTTTTTATGAGCCTGATCAAGGAACCATCTCCATTGATGGCACTGACATTGCAACGTACTCGAAACAAGATCTCCGTAAGCATATGGGTATTGTTCTACAAGACCCTTATTTATTTGCTGGAGATATTAAATTTAATGTAAGCCTGTATAATCAGGACATTTCCTTGCAACGAGTGAAGACAGCTCTGAAAGATGTGGGTGCAGCATCATTCATTGAACAGTTACCCAATGGCTATGATGAGCAAGTCGTAGAACGTGGAAGTACCTTATCCTCTGGACAAAGGCAACTGATTTCATTCGCTAGAGCCTTAGCATTTGACCCATCCATTCTGATCTTAGATGAAGCGACTGCTAGCATCGATAGTGAGACAGAGGGGCTAATTCAACAGGCGCTCAAGGTGGTCAGTGAAGGACGCACAACTCTTGTTATCGCGCATCGATTATCTACCATTCGTGAGGCTAATCAGATCCTAGTGTTACATCGTGGTGAGATTGTGGAACGCGGCAATCATGATGAATTGATGGCGCTTGAAGGTAGGTACTATAAGATGTATCAGTTACAAAAAGGAGAAAAGGCATCTTAATGAATGGATAGAGTGATCAGGAAAAATCTGATGCTCTATCCATTTTTCTTTATTATTTTCAATGGTCTCCTTGATCTTCAAGGCTAGGATTACTGTACGGCTTATGCACATTATAACTTATAAAAAATGCTTTGATTATCTATAAAAGGCAGGCAGTACTTATTGCAAAAGGTCGGCATCCGTTCCCTCATCCAAGGATGCTTGTCTTCATTCTCCAGATGAAAAGCATAAAAACCAAGGATAGATAATATCATAACTCCCTCTAACAATTTCATATCCTTTTCCGTAAATGCTGACGATTTACTGGTGTACCCTGCTATAAAGTGGTCCCGTTCATCCGGCTTAAAGCTAAGCACACTTCCCGCGACATCATAGAGATAATAACCATAGCCAAACAGACAAAAGTCAATGATAGCAATCCCATGTTGTGTTACGAGAAGATTGCCCTTGTTAATATCCGCATGAATGATTCCCCAAGTATCTGAAGTCTGAGGGTAAGTCTCTAATCTAGAGTTAAGGACCTCAAAGAATCTCTTTAAGATTATATAATCATCAGCCGAAAAAATACCCAGCGAGACACCCAACTCAAGCTGCTTCAGCATCGATTCATTTTCTGCTATACCGGCATGAGTTGGCCGAAATTCACTTGTTCTAATGCCCGTAGTTCTTCCGAATTGATGCAGGTTGCTGACCTGTTCCCCCAAATGAATAATGTGTTCTTTGGAGATCACTTCATCCTTCTGTACATCCCTGCCTTCAATCCATTGTAGCAGTGTACTTTGAATGACTTCCCCTTCTTCTGTCCATTGAGTAACCCATTCCCCAACTGTATTACGGACTGGAGTCTGCATCAGGATATCCGTTCTTGCGTTCAATTCCTGTAGTAACGTCATCTCGACCTTGAGCCCTTCATAGGTGTGTTGTAAACCGCTCAGATTAGGAGTTACCGCTTTATGTATTCTTAAAAGATACGACATCCCGTTTACTTCATCAGTCACTTTGTAGGTCAGATTCTCGTTATGCCGAATAAATGCGGTTGACGAAACATGAATGGGGTACTCTCTTAATATTTCACTAATCATCTTGTCGTTCAATTCCTGTCACCGCCTGTTATGGGTAGTTACACTGGGATATTATGATCCATAACTATTGTAACATTCTCGAAAGACAGTTGTTTTAGACCAATAGCCTATTTTTAAAAATGTTATTGACAGCAGCATTCATCAGCTGTATGGTTAGTTACATAAGTAGTTAACCAGTCTGGTGGTGATGAAGAAATGAAATTTTTGATTGATGACAGCCGGCCGATATTTGTTCAGATTGCAGAACGAATTGAAGATGACATTATTGATGGCGTACTGCCCGAGGAATCGCAGGTTCTTTCGACGAACCAATTTTCCACCTTTTACAAGATAAATCCGGCAACTGCGGCGAAGGGTGTCAATATGCTTGTTGACGAGGGGATTTTGTACAAGAAGCGGGGGATTGGCATGTTTGTGGCAGAGGGTGCTCGTACGAAAGTGATTGAGAAGCGGAAGGAACAATTTTTCGAAGAGTTTGTGGTAACGATGGTTCGGGAAGCGAAGAAACTGGGCATCTCGGCCGAACAGTTAACGGATATGATCCAGAGAGGGGATAATGCATGATGGGTAAAGTAGTCGAGTTGAACCGGCTGATGAAGTCGTATGGAGATGTGATGGTAGTCAATAATGTTAGTTTCTCCATGGATGAAGATAAAATCTACGGATTGCTGGGCAGGAACGGGGCAGGGAAGACGACGATCATGAATATGATTACCGCCCAGCTGTTTGCTTCAAGCGGGGAGCTTAGAGTATTTGGGGAAAATCCCTACGAGAATAACCGCGTACTCAGCCAGATTTGTTTTATTAAGGAGAGCCAGAAATATCCTGATGTTTATCGTATTATCGATGTGCTAGAAATCTCCGCTTCTTTCTTTCCCAACTGGGATCATGACTATGCGCTCTCGCTTGCTGAGGAGTTTCGGCTTCCGCTGAAACGGAGAATGGGGAAGCTTTCCAGAGGAATGCTCTCCTCTGTCGGTATTATTGTTGGTCTTGCGAGCCGGGCGCCGCTCACGGTATTCGATGAGCCCTACCTAGGGCTTGATGCGGTAGCCCGCAGCTTGTTTTACGATCGGCTGATTGAGGATTATTCACTGCATCCGCGGACAGTCATTCTATCCACGCACCTCATCGATGAAGTAAGCCGCATCCTGGAGCATGTGATGGTGATCGATAATGGAACCTTGATCATCGATGAGGATGCCGAGGCGCTTCGCTGTCGGGCGTTTACCTTGGCGGGGCCCAAAGATGCTGTTGAATCCTTCACGGCGGGCAAGGAGGTCATCCATCGTGAACCTTTTGGCAACTTGGTAACAGCAACCGTAATGGGAAATTGGGATGCCGGAGAACGCAAGCAGGCAGAGGCATTGGGACTTGAGCTTGCCCCCGTATCCCTCCAGCAGTTAATTATTTATCTGACGAATGGAAAAACACAAAGAAAGGCGGTTGAAGTCTGATGAACCGAGTTGCAAACGTTATGAAAATGCATAGCAGGGATAAGTGGTCGTGGTTTATTATCCCTTGGGTGGTCATGCTTTCGGTCTTTATTATCAATCTTGTTATCAGCGTTTTTATCGATGATCCTATGTATACCGGTGCTATTGCTTCCGTTTACGTCTATATGTTCATAGCCGGGATTGTTACACTGGCACAGACATTTCCGTTTGCGCTTGGGATGAGTGTGAGCAGAACAGATTACTTTCTGGGAACTTCGGCCATGATTATTTTGACAAGCGTCGGTTTCGCCGTTCTGATGTTTCTTCTCGGTCTCACGGAAGGATGGACGGGTGCTTGGGGGAGCGATTTGCATTTCTTTCATCTGCCGTATCTCAGCGATGGTCCTGTCATCAATCAATTCTTAGTGCCTCTTGTCATCCTGTTGTTCATGCGTTATTTAGGGATTGTGATTGCTGCTACACACAAGCGTACAGGGCGCAGTGGCCTATTCATCGCTTCAGGTATTTTGCTACTGGTGTTTACCGTTCTGGGATTCCTGGCCACCTATCTGAATTGGTATCCTGCCATCTTTGATTGGATGGTCGAACAATCCGCTGTGGACTATACCCTGTGGATGCTTCCTCTAATCGTTATATTTGCAGTGGTGTCTTACCTTCTGCTGCGTCGAGCGACGATTTAATCCGCCAGTTTATGAAGCCGTGATCTAGCTTCTGAGTAATCCTATACAATAAATTATGTATAATACAGCCCCCTTTAAAGAAGTAAACGTGAAACTACACGTTATGTTTCAATTGTTAACGAAACCTACTTGTTGGTTTAACTGGGCTATATTTAATCAAAAAGGGTAGCGCTTCATGTCCAATCAACATGCAACGTTACCCTTATTTATATTTATCTACTTCACATCATCCTCTGGTAGTGCCCATACAGACACGCTTCCTCCATTGACTGGAAAAGTGGCGAAGCCTTTATCATCGATTGTAATCTGATCGTCTCTATTATTCGTGATGTCTATCCATACTTCATTTACGCGGTCTGGTCCAACAAGCATCCGCTTCTCACCGTCATCTCCGTTGGAGATGACAACAGCACACCCTGAACGTTCTATTTCCTGTACACCAAATCGCACCCATCCGATTGTGTTCGGATGATCGAAATAATCTTCCTGCTTACCATAGGCTTTGTGGTATCGAGCATAGAGAAGGGGGTCAATGGCTGATTGTTTCCCTTCGATCGCTTTCTCTCCTCCAATCCCATAATAATCACCGTAGAAGACTACGGGATAGCCATCTTGGCGAAGCAGTATGAGGGCATAAGCACTTTGTTTAAACCAATCGTCTACCCAAGACTCCAGAGATTCATGGGGCTGTGAGTCATGATTATCAACAAAAGTAACCGCACTTGATGGATGAGAACCGACTAAAGTATCCTTGAATAGGGTCGTAAGGTCAAAGTTTCTACCCGATTGTGATGCGGCATGAAATTTATAGTGAAGAGACACATCGAATAGATCGATTTTATAATCAACGGTATCTAGAAATTGCTGACAGGCTGTGAGATCAGGGTTCCAAAATTCCCCTACAATATAAAAATCTTTACCTTGTTGCTTCATTAACTCAGCTGTAAATTGTTTAATGAAATCATGATTAATATGCTTGATCGCATCTAAGCGGAAGCCATCGCATGACAATGTCTTGGTCAACCATTTGCCCCATGAGATCATTTCTTGGTTCACTTCGGGGTGGTTGTAATCGATATTGGCGAACATTAAGTAATCGTAATTACCAAATTCAACATCTACATTTTGATTCCAAACTTTGTTATCACCTACGATTCGAAATATGCCTTTGCGATCTTCTTTCGCATCATAATCCGTACCGTTGAAATGTTGGAAGTTCCACTTAAATGAAGAATATTGATCACCCCGTCCAGGGAATGTGAATTTCGTCCATCCTTCAATATCAAATGGTTTGGAAATTTCCTCTAAGCGATTGTGTTCATCTACTTCAATGACTTGGAACGTCTCCTTTTCGTCAGCTCCAGCTTTATGATTCATGACTAGATCTACATAAACGCCTATACCGTGATCGTGGCAGGCATGGATAGCATCCACTAATTGTTGCTTGGTACCGTATTTCGTGCGAACCGTACCCTTTTGATCAAATTCCCCTAAATCATACAGATCATATGTAGCATACCCTCTATCCTCTGCGGATTGGGCTTTTGTGACAGGAGGGACCCAGATTGAATCAATTCCCCTCTGTTTCAGCTCGGGGGCTAATTCTTTTAACCGATTCCAGTGAGATCCATTAGCTTCGACATGCCATTCAAAAAATTCCATCATCGTATGATTGCGCTTCATGTCCTATTCCCTCCATATGGTTCCTTGCTTGTACAATATTAACGCCTTCGCAAGAATGGTTATTTAGGTTTATATGAGAAAGATTACCCAATCTTGCATAGTGTTTAAACTTAGAAATAATGATTAGGCTTGCAAGAGGAGGCGGATAATCGATTCGGTCAGTGAGACCATCCGATGTGAAATCTTTATGGATAGCTCTAGTTAGGATAGTTTTCCAATACGGTACTAAAAGTATTCAACTTTGCGCAAAAGAGTGCTAATTCTAGTCAAGCTCAAACAAGCACGAAGGAAGCAAGCAATAAGAGCCTTAGTGTTAGTAATACCGTGAATGCTGATGGGGGCATCGATATTCAAATCTAAGATGACCAGCGAACGGAAAAGAACACAAAAAAAGACGCCAAAGTTCATCATGACGTCTTTGCTGTGTGCTATTAAAATTAATGATTAGGTTTGTCGACCAGCAATCCATCTTCCAGATAAAGCACACGATCACACCATTCCAACATCCGCTCATCGTGGGTTACCATGACGGCTGCTTTGCCTTCGTTCTTTACTTCTTCAGCGATCATCCGTACTACTTCTTTACCACGCTTGAAATCTAAGCTTGCGGTCGGCTCATCAGCAAACAGAATCTCGGGCTTGTTCATCCAAGCTCTTGCAATAGCCACACGCTGCTTCTCCCCACCGGAGAGCTGATCAGGATAATGATTACGCCGATCCCATATCTCCAACCGTTGTAATAAGTAAGCAGCTCGCTGCTTGGCTTCCTTAGCGTTAGCATGTGCCTGCTTAGCCACGAACAATAACTGCTCTTCCACCTTCAAGTAGGGCAATAGCTGCGCACTTTGGAACATAAACCCTATTTTTTCTAATCGCAGCTGAGTAAGTTCACCTTTGTCCTTATCCACCAAAGATTCTCCATCGATCAGTATTTCTCCGCTGGTAGGTGTCAGAAGCGCACCAGCGGCGGAAAGAAATGTGCTTTTCCCAGAGCCTGAGGGACCAAGAACAGCGACGAATTCTCCCTCATCTACTTGCAGGTTCAGGTTATTCAGCACTGACATCGTTGAATCTCCATCACCGTAGGTTTTGGTTACTTGTTTCATCAGTAATTTAGTACTCATGCGCCAGTCCTCCCTATCGCTTCTAATGCATCTATTTTTGCTACCTTAGCCACTGAGATCAGTGATCCCAATAAGGACATGCCTACAAATAAACAGCTGGTTAGAACGATCGTGGAGGTGTCCAGTTGGAAGGGCATGGATTCCGGTAGAGCCATGTTCATTCCAAAGGTCAGCAACAGACTGATACACAGACTTGCCACCGATAACACCATGACCTGCCCGACCACACTCCACGCTAAGTAAGACATTTTAGTACCCATTGCCTTCAGAATACCGAATTGGCTTGTCTTTTGGATCGTAATGACGTAGAAGAACACTGCCAACACAAACGCTGCGATAACAAATAAGAACACAGTCATCATAAGCAGAGAACCCTGTTCTTCTTTATAACCAGGGATGCTGGAAATGGCTTGCTTTTGCGTGATTACCTCGATATTGTCCAGTTTATCGGTGATGCCAGTTACCTGCTCGGATGTGGCATTCACAGCAATAATATTAAAAGATGTTGGTTTCAAAGGTTCCCCAGTTCGGGATACTCCCTGCTTCATATCCTGCCAGTCTCCAGTATTCATATAGACCACGGGAGTGTGACTATAAGAGCTGTCTTCGACATATCCGGCAACGTTCCAACTTAACCCTGTAGCTTGATCAACAATGGTACTGCCAATGGTGATACCTGATTGCTCAAGCTTTCGGTCAACAATAACACTGCCCTTCTTTTCATTAGTGATTCCTTCTCCCTGCACTACATTAGGAGCAAGTAAACCCTTCATATCTACCGCAAAAAATGTAACATCAGCCTTTACATCCGTATTGTTAGCAGTAATCGTACTGATCTGGATGCTAAGCGGAGTCGCATTCTGCTCTCCTACAACAGAACGGACCTCTTTCAACTCGAGTTCATGAAGCTGAGAACGCCTAAACGTGTGATCGGCATCTCCCTGAACAACATAATGGTTCGCAGGCATATTCTTCACAGCGGAGATATTAGCGTAGGCTAATCCCTGAGCTAGTCCAGTTACGAACAAGACAAGAAAAGAGACGAGTAACATGATGACCATAATAAGCATGTATCTGGCTTTGGAATGTCGCATTTCCCTTAATGCTAAAAACATATAACCAACCACTCCTTCTAATCTGTATAGCCCCAGTTTAGAAGTTGAACATGAACGGAGTATGAATAATGAATTACAAAGAAGGTAGAGAGACAGTGAAGGTAGTCCCGGTACCTTGTACACTCGTAACCTCAATGGTTCCTTTATGAGACTGAACAATTTTCTGAGCAATGGAAAGCCCCAGCCCTGTGCTGTGAGTCTCTCGTGTCCGCGCCCGGTCTACTTTGTAGAACCTGTCGAATATCAGGAGCAGTTCCTCTGCGGCAATCCCTTCACCAGTATCGGTTACACGAACCAGACAGCGTCCACTGTCAAGGCTTGCTGATATCATAATTTCTCCACCGTCTGGCGTATATTTTATCGCATTAGATAATAGATTCATCCACACTTGATAGAGCAGGTCAGCATCTCCGCTAATGCTAATCTCGGGTAGATTCAACCGAAGCGACAATTGTTTCTCTGCAAGCCACCACTCCATAATCTGCACAACTTGGCGTAGTTGGGGGCGTAAATCAAAGGTTGTAATCTGTAGCTGATCGGCATCATAATCCAGAGAAGATAACGTAAGCAATTGTTTACTGAGCATCGACAAGCGGCGGCTTTCCTCATCAATGATAGAGAGGTACTGTATTCTTTCCTCGTTAGGTAAAGTAGAGTCCTTCAAAGCATGGGCAAAGCCCTGTATGGAAGTGAGGGGGGATTCGATTTCATGGGATACGTTAGCGACAAATTCCTGTCTGGCCCGATTCGTCCGTTCTAGCTCTCGACTCATGATCATGAAATGGGTAGCTAACTGTCCAATTTCATCACGTCTTCGCGTATTCAGTTTAATGTCATATCTGCCCTTAGAAATCCCCTTGGTAGCCGAAGTAAGTCGAATAATCGGTTTGACTATATGTAGGACACTTATCATAAGGAAACATAGGCTGAACAGCAGGGTGAGTCCAATCATCATCGCAAAAAATATACGTAACTCTCCAAACTGCACTTGGGCATCAGGACGCATGAATAACGCGTAACTTTGGTTGTTGATGTTTATGGGTACCCCTATTGAGTTGCGCAATTGATTATCAAAAAATCCAGTAATAAACAGCGTGTTTGGAAAATCAGCAACACCATGATAGATTTGGCCCTTCAGTACATTCTGAACGTGCTTCTCTTCTAATTCCTTCTCCCGAAACGGTTTACCGTAAAAGCGGTCATCACCTTGATTGTTCGTAATATAAATTTTGTAGCCCAAAGAAGCTACACTGGTTAGATATTCGTCTATAGAATCCGGATGGGACTCACTAAATTGTTGAAGTTGAATGGCCATTCTAGTAAGCTTCGAATCATTTAGGGACTTAACGTTCTGTTGGTAATATAAGTTGGAAGCTAGAAAAGCGAGAAGGCTACCTATTAGAATAACCGAACAAAAGACAAGGCACATGCGTACATAGAGTGATTTCATGGGCTGAACAGCTCCACTTTATAGCCAATCCCTCGAACTGTTCGGATGATAAAGTCATCCTGATAATCTATAAATCGCTGACGCAAACGCTTAATGTGAACATCAATGGTTCGTTCATCACCTTCATATTCTGTTCCCCACACCAGTTCAATTAACTCACCGCGGGAGAATAGTCTTCCGGGGTACTGAGCTAGTTGTGCCAATAATTCAAACTCCTTCACGGGCAGGAGCAGAATATCGTCCCCGTCAGTAATCTCATAGTTTTTGCGGTCAATGACCAGTCGGTTCAAACGGATCTTATCGTCAGAAGCGATGGAGTAGCGACGAAATAAGGCTTTTATGCGGTATAACAGCTCTTCCGGCTCGAAGGGCTTGGTGACATAGTCATCCGTTCCGTGCAAATAGCCTTGCTCCTTATCACTTAGCTGTTGGCGTGCCGTCAACAATATAATAGGAATGTCATAGGTTTTCCGAATATATTGGCATAATTCCAGCCCGTCCACATGTGGCATCATAATATCGACGATAGCTAGATCCACGGTAGACTCTTTCAGCTTCTGTATAGCTTCCCGTCCATCCCCAGCTTCAAGCACAAGATAACCATCTCTGGTTAGAACATGCTTCAATAATGTACGAATATGGTGATCATCGTCGGCGATCAATAGATTCTTCATGATTTCTCACTCCCGTTTTTCTCTTTTTTGCCGAGTTTTATAGTACCGAGGGTCGCACCCTCAGGAACTTGTATCAAGTGAGATTTGGAAATTCCGATCTGCTGAGATGTATAGATGCCTGTGTGCCCAGAGAAGAAATAGCTGACGAGACAAGCAATAAACATATAGATTGCTCCATTCGCTCCGTTCGATCCGAACAATTCAATGCCCATAAGAAAACAAGCGATGGGTGTGTTAGTCGCCCCGCAGAATACGGCGATAAAGCCCAAGGATGCCAGAAAAGGGGCGTATAAATGCAAGAAGCCGGATAGAGCATTCCCTAGCGTTGCTCCGATTGCGAATAAAGGGGTAACTTCCCCACCTTGGAAACCGGCGCCCAGTGTAAGAGTAGTGAATATCAATTTCCACAGGAAAGCAAAGGGTGAGACATCCTCCGTGAATGAGTCTTGAATAAGCGGAATACTGAGACCTAGATAATCCCTTGTCCCAAGTAAGTAGACTAAGCCGATAATGATTAAACCCCCTGCGGCGCTTTTGATCATAGGATTTCGGAATACGTAGCTATATGCTTTTTTTAGGGAGTGAGTTAACTGGCTGAAAAGGATGCTGGTCAATCCGAACAGGATTGACGCGAATATGACCTTAAGGAGTACCAGCGCTGATAATTCGGGAACAGCACCTACATTATAATGAAGATGAGAGACTCCCCAGAATGATGTTGTTACTAGATGACCAACGAAGCTCGCTACAAAAGCAGGCAGTAGGGCTTCATGTCGGATTAATCCAATAGCTAGAACTTCAAGTCCAAATATAGTACCGGCTAAGGGTGTACCGAAGATCGATCCAAAGCCGCCGCTAATTCCGCATATCAATAAAATTTTGCGATCAACGGGACTCACTCGTAATAGCTTTCCGAATCCTTCAGCTAAGCTTGCGCCCATCTGCACAGCAGTACCTTCCCGCCCGGCAGACCCTCCGAACAGATGCGTAATTAAGGTTCCGAATAGAACGAGAGGCGTCATCCGCAGGGGGATCGTCTCGTTACCGTTGTTGATTTGTTCCAGAATTAAGTTATTGCCCTTGGCACTATTCTTCCCGAGCTTTAGGTAAAGTAAGCTGACTAAGGCTCCTCCAGCAGGTAAGAGAAATAACAGCCAGGGATGTTCCATTCTCAGGTCGGTTACGTACTCCAGACTCATTAGGAAAATGGCAGAAGCAGTCCCAGACAATATGCCCACGCCGCTCCCTAGGATAATCCATTTAATAAAAGATCTTAGCAAAGCTGTATGTACAAATCTGTCCGAAAATTGAGCCCAATTCAATTTGAATTTTTGCATCGATATCCATATCTCCTTAAAGCATGAGTAAAATGGGTAGAAAAAAGATCGTCCTCCTTTATAGAACCGTTTGTACCAAAAGATTCAAAAAGAAGACGATCTAATCCAAAATTCTATCACGATCTAGTCCATCCTTCAATCTATTGGCTTTGTGTTCATGGGTGACTGAGGATAATGAACAGGTATCCATACAACCAGGAATCTATATGAATGTTTATTGACCGTCGGATAAATTACATATATAATTCATTAATACTATTTTATGGGTTTTATAATATTTTTTATTAGGGGGTGATATATTTGAAATCTAACACCACGATCCGCTCAGAAATAGAAGACTACATAAGAAGAAATAGAGTGAGCCTACAAGGATTATCCAAAGCAACTGGCATGAACAAAGGGATTCTAAGTGCGATTATTAATCGTAATCCACCTAAGCCTATTGCTGTAAGTCATTTGGATCTAATTACAGCAGCAATGGGGCTTCCAGAGGGAGCATTATATGAGTTGTATATGGATGAATGCTTTATTGTGAATGCACCGAATTGGCGACGGTTAAGACCCTTCCTACAACGGTGTGCAGAGCTTGAAAGGTACGAGTGTATTGAGAATGTATTGCAGCGGCTTGCCGATGATCTTTCATTTATTCCTGGAATATTTAATACGGCAGAATTGCTCTACAAACAAGGTTGGACCCAAGCAGCAGCCTTGCTGTACAAATGTGTTGCTGAAGGTGAGAAGTACCAACATTCCGAGAGGCTAGCTATTTCTCAATATCGGTTATTTAAAGAAAAGATAGGAACAGATAATATGATTAATTTAAAGGCCGTTAGTCAGTTTGATCCCTTTATTAATCGGCTACCTGAAGACGAGCAGCTCGACGCACTACGAGATTTGGGTAATGTTTATACTTCACTTCATGTATGGGAGCGTTTAGATGAGATTGCCGTGCAGTTAGAAAGATTGGTGGCAAGTCTATACAAATATGAATGTGAGTCTAACAGATATGATGAATCAAATAGAAAGACAAAATATCCATTGGTTGTTTATTACGCATATGCCTATGTGATGAGAGCGGAAGTGTGTGACCATCGAAAAGATTACGAACAGGCACAGGAATATAATAATCGCTATGCTGATTTGAGTTGGTTCATGGGATTAGGTGAAGAAGGCAAGAGCTGTGTTACTAAGTTTAGCGAGTGGTCAAAGGCAAATTTCTATGTGTTTGAGCTGAAAGCAGGAAAGCTAGAAGTCCTTCCTGAATATGTATCATATATTGAGGATAAGGAAAGTGAAATTCTTCCGGGATTAGAAATCGTTATGAAGGTTGCGAATGAATATGATATCAATGTAGACGATATTCTTCTAAAGTTTGAGGACAATATTTCTTCTTATTCTCATCTGGATTTTGCGATGGGAGATTATGACCATCAGTTAAGTATGGATAGGTATACGAACTTTTTTTATGAAGTTGCTTATTATCATTATAAAAATTCTCGGCATGAGATAGCAAATCGGTATGTTTTGATTAGTTTGGAATATTCTGTTATTATGAATAATAAGGCGAACATTATCCTCTGTATGAAATTATTTGAAGAGTTAAGACATCTTGCTTCGACAGAAGCCTTACATAAGTATAAAACTATTATTAAAGGAGTTCATGATGATGCGGAAAATGATATCTTCTTTGTTGGCAGTTAGTCTATGCTTTTTTATTTTCATACAACCGGCTCCACCCATTGTAGGTTCAGAAGTAGTGGCTCCTATGATCCATGGTTCTGGTGGATTTACTTAGGAATTTTTCGATGTTCAAAGACAGCATCTTTATTAGCTTAGTTAAGCGTAAGTAAGAAGAAACACCCTAAAAGCCACATGCAAATGACCTCGATGGTCATGTATGTGGCTTTTAGGTGTTTCCGTTAGTGTTCTAAAGAGAGATAGATATCTAAAGAAATAGTCGTTGACATTAATCTCATCATAAAGTATCTTTATATTAAGATAATTTAAAAAATGGGGGAATTAATAATGGCTATTGCTTTGGGATTACTCATCATTCGATTAGTTGTAGGTTTAAGCTTCGTAGGACATGGTGCACAAAAGTTGTTCGGTTGGTTCGGTGGATATGGTCCCAAAGGAACGGGAGGCTGGATGGAATCGATAGGCATTAAGCCGGGTGTAGCTATGGCTGTGGGTGCTGGACTGGCAGAGCTTCTTGGAGGCTTGTTGTTTGCAGCAGGATTATTTACTGAAGTTGGCGCTCTGCTGATCGTTCTAACGATGCTCGGAGCTATCGTTAAAGTGCATGGAAGTAATGGTTATTGGGCAACAGCTAATGGATATGAATATAACTTGTTGCTTATTGTTGTCGCTATAGGAATTGCCTTAACCGGTGCAGGAGCCTATTCCATGGATGCGTTACTTAACTAATAAGCAAAGGGAATAGAGTTAAAGCCATCTTACCCCGCGATTGAAGTAAGAGTGTTAATGGAGGATAATGGAGTATGATTCATTAGTTATAGTGAGGATATCCTTAGAAAGTGGGAAGGAGGAATGAAGATGATTATGATCGATCCCTTAGACCAAAGTGAACGGGATAATTACAAATTACTCATTGGTAGCATTGTCCCTAGGCCGATTGCTTTCGTAACGACGCTATCAAGTACTGGAATTCTGAATGCCGCGCCCTTTAGTTATTTCAACATCGTAACGGCTGATCCTCCGATGGTATCCATATCTGTAAATCGTAAGATGGGTCAGTCCAAAGATACAGCTAGGAATGCTATGGCAACAGGTGAATTTGTCGTTCATATCTCAGATGAATCCTTTATTGCACAGATAAATCAGACTGCTGCAAGCTTACCGCCAGATGAAAGTGAAGTGGTCTTGGCAGGGCTTACCCCTACGAAAAGTAACAAGGTGAGTGTGCCAGGTATAGCCGAAGCTAACATTCGGATGGAATGTCTTCTTGAACATGTCATACCTCTTGGAGGGACAGAAGAATCTCCTGCCACGGATCTGCTAATTGGAAGAGTGATCTGCTTTCATATTGCAGAATCCTTATATCACAATGGATATATTGATCCCGAGGGGCTGAAGCCGGTAAGTCGGCTGGCTGGTCATTCCTACGCAAAATTGGGCGAGATCTTTACTATAGAACGTCCTGAATAATATGCATAAGTACGCTGATATTATCCGTTTGTTGATTATTTAAGAAGTGAAGGGGTTGTTTTGGTGAACTCTAGGGAGCCCGAAGCGGGGAAGGAACTGAAGCCCTACACATTACGTGTGATTGAAGTTATTAAGGCGATTCCAGAGGGGCGTGTCATGACTTACGGTCAGATAGCGGCAATGGCTGGCAGTCCACGGGGCGCTAGACAGGTTGTTCGAATCCTTCATTCATTAGGCAGACGCTATAAGCTTCCTTGGCACAGGGTAGTTAATGCGAAGGGACAAATAGCCATTCAGGATGAGGAAGGGCATGCCATGCAGATTCTCTATCTGAAGGATGAAGGCGTCGAGCTAGATGAGAATGAAGTCATTGATCTGGCTTATTATCTGCATACTCCTGAGTGTGAATAAAGCTAGAATGAAACAAGTTATCATAACACTTATAATACCGTGTTGTGATAACTTGTTTTGTTGTTGAGCCTTATTATGTTTGATTTTTTTTAATATAGGTCTTCACAGTAGGTGGGATATACATATTGAATTTCTCAAGTAAATCTGCTGGATTTGAATCCACTAGAGCCATGGAACGATACTTGTCTTGTAAAAATTGTTGTTCATTCATATGGTCAAAAAAAGAAATAAGTAAATCATAATAATGATTAATATTCAAAATCCCACAAGGCTTTTGATGAAGTCCGAGTTGCGCCCAAGTGAAAACCTCGAAAAATTCTTCTAATGTTCCAGGTCCCCCAGGTAAAGCAATAAACCCATCCGCTAGTTCAACCATCTTTGTTTTTCTTTCGTGCATAGAATCGACTATGATCAACTCCGTTAAATTCGGATGAGATATCTCTCTATCCTCTAACATTTGTGGAATGACTCCAATAACCTGTCCTCCTGATTCCAAGACAGCATCTGCTAATGTTCCCATAATTCCAACACTAGCTCCACCATAGACAAGGGTAATGCCTCGTTTTGCTAGCTCTTTACCTAGATGAATAGCTCCCTCTTTATAAGCAGGTGAAGCTCCGTCACTTGATCCACAGAAAACCGCTATTTTTTTCATAGTTCCTCCATCACAATAATTATTTGGTATGAATTGAATTATAACTTTAAGTATAATGAATCTTCGGATTAAATTAAATCTTTTAATAAGGGAGATTCTATTGATGGACGTTCATGAATTTCAACAATGGGTTAAAGAATATTATGAATTAAGAGGCTGGTCTGAACTTAATATTTTTGTTCGTATTGGATTTCTAGCAGAGGAAACAGGGGAAGTAGCACGAGCAATAAGAGCATTGGAGATTGGTCGAGATCGACCAGATGAACATAGTGGAACATACGTTGAGCAAAAACAAGAATTAGTAGAAGAACTTGGCGATGTTTTAGGGAATATTACGGTTATTGCAAATAAGTATGACATCAATCTTGAAGATATTTTTCAAGCCCATCAAAAAAAGTTGTATGATCGGTATCCAAGTGAGAAGTGACATTCATTAGGTATATAACAAGAGGTTGGATTGTCTACTCTGGGCATTTCAATCTCTTTTTTTTATTAATAGGAACTAGACATACAGTTGTCAACTTCCTCACGGTACAATAGTGAAAACGATGAAAGGAGGAAACATAAATGATGAAGACCAGCCAAGAGCACAAGCCCCAAATGACACTTACAGGTGTAAGTGCAAGAACAACAAATAGACAAGAGACGGGACCGAAGGGTCTGATACCTGGGTTGTGGGGGCGTTATTTCCAGAGCGACATGGCATCACAGATTGATGTGGATCATCCACATTTGATTTATGCGCTGTACACAGACTATGAGAGTGATGCGACAGGTGAATACAACGTTATTATTGGACATGAGTGTGGTGACAATAGCAGTCTAGCTGAGGGGTTGGAGCAGGCTACGATCCCTGAAGCTCATTATATGGTTTTTGAGACGAAGAGGGGCCCCTTTCAACAAGTGGTCATAGAGGCGTGGCAGGAGATTTGGATGACTTTCGAAGACTCTACAATCAAGAGAACATTTAGCGGAGATTTCGAGCTATATGATGTGAATGATTTCAGTCCTGAGGATGCTGTGGTACAGATTTATATCGCGGTGGAATCCTAAGAGGACAAGCCGTACCCTACGTAATGCCTACTTGCAATTGAAGCTTATGGTGAACAAATGGCAGTGAATTAGAAACTTCACAACCTATGCTGAATACAATGATCCATAGGCTTCATTATTGTAAGAAATGGAGGAGCGCGGGGTGCTAAATCGATATCAGCATGCTAAGTTTAAGAGCATCACCGACCGATATGGGCTGCATTTACGTCGTGTTAAGACGCACGATTCTTTATACAAAAAAAATGCGGTCTATTGTGCGTCGACAGATAAAGGCAGATTTCTAATTAAAGCGTTGTATATCCGCAAGCTCGATCAGAGATTGACCAAAGAACAACTCTTTTCGTATATCAAGAAATTAAAAAAAGCGCATTATCCCAATTGTCCAAAATGGCTCACTACACGATCCGGTAAGTATTCTGTGAACAGCAATGGCAAGCGATACTATGTAACAGAATGGATTACTGGCCGTAGTTTGCAAAATAATGTTCAGGATTACGAAGCTTTGGGAAGGGCTTTGGCTACCCTTCACACGCTATATAAACATGACCACGCAAAGATGTCCTCATCTACCAAAAAACAAATTAAAAACTTTCAAATTCAAGGCCACCTCTTTCAATCACGCCTGCGTAAAATTAACTCTAAGAACACGATTCCTAAAAAATGGTTTAGAAAACATGGTCATCAGTGCATTCATTTAGCTCATGAAGCATGGGGTATGATGAACACGCCCGAAGTTAGACACATCATTGCAGATGAGCCGAACCACCCTGCATTAATTCATGGTGATGTCACCATACCTAATATTGTAATCAATTCAAAAGGGCTGTTCCTAGTTGATTGGGATTGTTTAAGAAAAGGATCTATTTATTACGAAATTGCCAAAACGCTCTCCAATACCACACAATTTAATCCCGAGTTTATTCATGGGTTGTTGCGTGGCTATGTAGGAATACACCCGTTAAATCCGGCTGAACGGTTCTTGATCAGTGCTTTTTTTCGTTTGCCACGAGAGGCATGGGTCGAGGCGCAGAGAATTTCACAGGGGAGAAGTCACCGTGGTCTAGCTTTATTAGCTTTAACATGGGAAGGACGTTTAAATGCTATATCCCTGCTAGATGCATGGGCTCGTGAGTAGAGGAAATGGGGATAACCATGAGTTAAATATGACGTGAATAAGGTGATATAAGATGTTCGCATGGATGAATCTTGAACAAGAATATGGTATTCGCATCGTGAGACAGGACAGTGTACGTGACGTCTATAAGATTTTTACCCGAGATCACGGCGTGTTATGTTTGAAGGGCTATAATATTGCGGAATCAGAGATGGTCTTTATCACTCAAGTATTTACACATTTAGCCGGTCATGATTTTGTACATTCTCCTAGAATCCTTCTAACCACGGCACAACTACCTTGGATTACAAAAGATGGTGTCCATTACATGTTAACTAATTGGGTAATCGGCCAACATCCCCAATTCAAGAGAAAGGAACATTTCAAGAAGGGCATACGTCTTCTTGCCAGATTCCATACGATCGCTCAGGGGTTACAAACCCCGCATATCCCTGAAAGAATAAGGTACAACAGTTTACGGGGTTTGATCACATCGTATCGTCGCCAACTTGATAAATATCAGAGAATGGGGCGTATGACAGCTCTGTGCGATGAAGCACTGGAGCAGTTACACCATTCGACAGTCATTAAGGGCATTGCCAAAGAACAAGCTGCTGTAGCTTTTGTGCATGGAGATTATAATTATCCGAATCTCGTTCTAGACACATCGAAATCTATGCATATGATTGATTTTGATAACACATCATTGAATGTGCGGATGCAGGATTTCTCTCATATTTTACATCGTAACTTACCCTGGAAGGGCCGTGAGACATTACGTTGTATTGAGTATTATGATCATAAGCGTTCTTTAAGTAAGGAAGATTTGCATTTATTATATACATTACTGCTTGTACCTTACCCCATCATAAGGGCAGTGAGACGAAAGAAATCAATGCGGCATGCCCAAATGACACTTCCATCGAAGAAGCAGATCAAGGATTATAAGGCGGAGTTAACGCAGTTGTTGTAGTAGTGGTTATAGATATGTGGATAAACAACAAAAATGCCGTAGGCTATCGTTACATAGCTTACGGCATTTCACATATTGGATACGATATTAATCTGCTATTCTTTCTCATCTTTGGGAATCCAATCGAAAATTTGCCCAGATTCTAAAGCATCGATAAAACGACCTAGCCATTTATAGTAATGGATTGCATGAGTCATTTTTTGAATATCCATATCGACTTGCGCAACCAATATTTCGTTATCTATGTGATCCTCACGTAGTTTCTGTAACTCTGTTCTTGATTTACCTAAAGAATGAAGGTTCATTTCCATGGATTTGCGCCATTTAATGGAGAAGTAATCAACAAAATTCTGATGCCAGTCCCCTTCTACCTCATACAGATCCTTGCGCGAGCCTTTTCCCCAAACTTTATTTATCATCTTTAAGTCCACTAATGCACGCATGCCTGTACTCATACTCGTTTTGCTCATTCCCATTTCCTGACCCATTCCGTCCAGTGTAACGGGACCATCGTGGAAGTACATATTTCCGTACAAATGACCAATGGACATCGTGACCCCATAAAGATCCATATTATTTCCAATAGAATCCATGACGCGTTGGCGCGATTTTTCGATCACTTTAATTTGCTCTTCATTTAATCCATCAAATGTTGTCATGTCGTACACTCCCCTGAATAACGCTTGCGATGAGCGGAAACAATATCCACAGCATCCATTGTAGGAAAAAGTGTTTGAAAAGTAAAGAATGAAGCCTTGGAGGAAATGTATGTTAAACAGAGTATACAGTTAATATAGTACGTAAAGTTAAAACTGTACAGACTACACGGTTAATTTTACATTTTGACCCTGTTTTTAAAGAAGTCTAGACTAAGTAAGTGCCATATAGTAGCTACGGATGATTTGAAAGGGGGATAAAGATGGCGATTATAGAAGTCAAATCGTTAAGTAAGGTGTTTGGCAATGATCCGAAGAGGGCGTTTCCTTTGCTAGAGCAAGGTTGGTCTAAGGAGCGTATTGCTAAAGAAACGAAATTGACAGTAGGGGTTAATCAGGTCAACTTTTCTATAGAACCTGGTGAGATCTTCGTCATTATGGGTTTATCGGGTAGCGGGAAATCAACGGTGGTTAGACTGTTGAACCGTCTCATTGAGCCAACAGCGGGGCAAGTTCTTATTAATGGTAAGGACATTGTTCAAATGAATCGGGAAGAACTACGGCAAGTTAGACGAAAGACAATGAGTATGATCTTTCAGAAATTTGCTCTATTTCCTCATCGTACGATATTAGAGAATGTTGAATATGGATTAGAAGTACAGGGGATAGGGAAAGAGGAACGAGTAAAGAAAGCGAAGGAATCCCTAGCCTTAGTTGGGTTGGCAGGTCTTGAGGATCGTAAACCGGATCAACTAAGCGGTGGAATGCAGCAACGAGTTGGACTAGCTCGAGGTCTGGCTAACGATCCTGACATTCTGTTGATGGATGAAGCTTTCAGTGCGCTTGATCCGCTTATTCGTAAAGATATGCAGGATGAATTACTTGAGCTCCAAGCGAACATGAAGAAAACAATTATATTCATTACACATGACCTTGATGAGGCATTACGTATTGGAGATCGCATTGCGTTGATGAAGGATGGTGCCGTCGTTCAGATTGGTTCACCAGAGGAAATTCTCATGAACCCTGCTAATGCTTATGTTGAGCGATTCGTAGAGAATGTAGATTTATCCAAAGTCCTTACAGCAGCTCATGTGATGATTCGTGCTGAGACGATTACCATGGACCGTGGGCCAAGGGTTGCATTGCAGCTTATGAAAGAGCGTGGAATTTCTAACCTGTATGTCGTAGATAAAGCACGGCAACTCATTGGTGTCGTTACGGCTGAGGATGCCTCTGCTGCTATTAAATCGGGCCAAACCTTAGAGGATATTATCATTGGAGATACCCCAACAGTGTCACCGGATGTTCTTCTTGTGGAGCTTTTCGATGTGGTAAGTAGCGCAAAAATTCCAGTTGCTGTTATAGATGAACGGAATCGCTTAGTTGGAATTGTGATCAGAGGAGCTGTTCTCGCAGCGTTAAGCGGAAATAATGAGGCGGAAGCAGGTGAACCTCAATGAATGTACCAAAGATCCCCATTGGGGAATGGGTAGAATCGCTAGAGGGTTGGTTGGAAACGAATTTCGAACCCTTTTTTAAAGGCGTTAAGCTTGTTGTAGGTAATATTGTTAATGGTTTGGCAGATGGTTTTAACTTCTTACCTCCACTTATTATGATCGTTATATTTACGATCCTTGCCTTCTGGCTTGGAAGGTTTAGACTCGGAGCATTCACACTTCTAGGTTTGTTGTTAGTGCTTAATTTAGGTTACTGGGAACATACCATGGATACCCTTGCGTTGGTGTTGACAGCTTCATTCATTTCTATTGTATTAGGTGTGCCGATAGGTATTCTATGTGCTGGAAACAGAAGAGTCCAAAGCATAATAACGCCAATACTGGATTTGATGCAAACCATGCCAGCATTTGTATATTTACTACCAGCCGTTGCTTTCTTCTCATTGGGTGTTGTGCCTGGTGTCATTGCCTCGGTTATATTTTCAATTCCGCCAACCATTCGGTTAACCAGCTTGGGTATTCGTCAGGTTCCCGAGGACTTAGTGGAGGCGGCAGATGCTTTTGGTTCAACAGGTATGCAGAAGCTAATCAAGGTACAGCTACCGATTGCTATTCCAACTATTATGGCTGGAATTAATCAGACGATTATGCTTTCACTGTCGATGGTCGTTATTGCTTCGATGATTGGAGCGCAGGGTGTTGGTGCAGACGTCTATAAAGCGGTGACACAGGCGAAGACAGGTATTGGAACGGAAGCGGGTCTGGCTGTCGTTGTTCTGGCAATTATGCTGGATCGAATGACACAGAAATTAGCTAAGAAAAATAAGAAGGGGTGAATGTATTTGTTGATGAAAAAGAAAATGAGTATACTGTTGATGGCGTTCATGGCGATAACTTTGGTGCTTGCAGGTTGTTCTAGTAACAAGAACAATGCGGGGAACGGAGAAACGTCAACGGCAAATAAGAATAAAAAAATTACGCTGGCTTATGTTGCATGGGATTCAGAAATTGCCAGCACGAATGTCGTCAAGGAAGTATTGGAGAGTAAATTAGACTATAAAGTGGAGATGCTGCAGGTTGATGCTGGACCTATGTACGTAGGTGTTGCAGATGGTAGTGCAGATGCGATGGTATCTGCATGGTTACCGAGCACACATGGTGAGAACTACTATGAACCGAACAAAGATAAACTGGAAGATCTCGGTGTTAATTTAAAAGGAACTAAGCTTGGTCTGGTCGTACCAACCTATATGGATATTAAGTCGATTGAGGATTTAAAGAAAGAAGAAGTAGGGAAATTGGTTGATTACACGATTACGGGGATTGAACCGGGTGCGGGGCTTATGACTCAAACGGAAAAAGCGGTCAAAGAATACGACCTGAAAAAGTGGAATCTTCTTGAAAGCTCCTCCGCCGCGATGGTAAAAGTACTTCAAGATGCTTATGCCAAAAAAGAACCGATTGTTATTACAGGTTGGACTCCTCATTGGATGTTCGCTGATCTGGAATTGAAATATCTTGAAGATCCAAAGAAAGTATATGGTGAAAGCGAAGAAATTCATACACTTGTGCGCTTAGGTCTGAAAGAAGATCAACCTACTGCTTATCGTCTTCTAGATCAATTCGAATGGACACCAGCAGATATGGAATCTGTGATGGTTGATATATCTGGAGGTATGTCTGAACAAGAGGCTGCCAAGAAGTGGATCGAAACTAATGAAGCTAAGGTTAACGAATGGATCGCTGGAATATAATTAAATTTGTATGATGAAGAACAGGCCCGAATTTTAAAATCGGGCCTGTTTTTTTTGGTGATCAAAGGTGTTTATTTGAGGTCCTTGAAGCAAACGGAGGGTTCGCAACAATTACAGGAAACAATTTTGAAAGTTCTTCCCTATTGATACTCTTGATTGTCTTTACTTTCTTACTGTTCGTAGAATATCTATACAATTTCCATTGGTCAGATGGGTACTCACAAATAAAATCGAGAATTTCCCCGTTTTTATGCCATAAAACCAGAGCCGTACTGATGTAATTGGTTTCTCTGGGTAGATAGAAAAATGTATCATTGTTAACATTGTATATAGCTATGGATTTTTTGGATGTATCTCCGTAAGCAAAGGCGATTTTATTTTCTTTAGGTGACCAGTTATAAGCGCTAATCGTTTCTATAAATCCTTTACCTTCGGCCTTTAAACGATCATTTAACATCGTGGATTTTCCGGTTTTAAGATCAACGAGTAACAAATAATATCCTGCACTATGATTTACGTGCACAGCCAGAAATGTATGGGAGGGGGCTAAAGATACGCTTGAAATGTCCAGCGGTCTTTCATCACTTTCATCAAACGGTATCGTATACTTTTTACTTCCATTCGTAATAACCATTGTAGTTATGACATTTTGTTCAAAAGTAGCAACGTGATCTAATTTTATTTTATTCGCTGTTAATGTAATATCTTTTCCTTTCCAGATTATTTTGCTTTGGCTCACTGTCTTTTTAAATTTGGTTATGGATTGATACAAAGAAGTCTCCAAGAAAACCTCTTTAGCATGACTTTGAACAGAAGAAACAGAGTGCGTTTGGCTTTTCACAGCTGCACTTGATGAATTACTGGTATACCCCATTAGCATGACACTCAATAGAAAAACTGCTACATACTTCATCTTGACAGCTCCTTTATCCTTTTTATATTGTATAATAAAGATATTCCGGAAAATGAAGGGACTGAACTATGCACAGATATCAATATTTTTAATCCAACTATAACAAATATAATGGAGGTAAAACTATTGATTACAGAATTACACACGAAAAGGCTGCATTTAAGAAAAATGGAAGTGTCAGATTCGTCGAGCTTGTTTCAAATATGGTCTGATCCAGATGTGACTAGGTTCATGAATATAAGTTCTTTCAGTGATGAAAATCAGGCAAAAGGTATGATCGAACTTCTTGATGAACTTGCTCAGGATAACAAAGCTGTTCGTTTCGCTATTATTGAATTAGAATCTAATAAAATTATAGGTTCTTGTGGTTATAACTCCTTAGATTTTGACAATGGAAAAGCAGAAATTGGTTATGACATCGCAAAAGCATCTTGGGGCAGAGGATATGCTTCAGAAGCCATTTGCTCTTTGTTAGATTACGCATTCTCATGTTTAAAACTAAATCGAATTGAAGCAAAAGTTGAACCCGAAAACGTGAATTCGATAAAGGTTTTACAAAAATTGAACTTTAAGTTTGAGGGAACACTAAGGCAGTGTGAGCGATCAGAAGGAAAGTTTATCGATCTTAATATGTATTCAAAATTAATAACAGATTGATTCAATTTTTTAGCCTATATTTCTGTGAAATATAGGCTATTTCCTATTTCTATATAAGTATTTCTGCTACCAAGAGCGGGCTAATGTAAATGAATACTGAGCTAATTATTAGCAAAAACAACCTGAATCTGTTCTTTATCGGAACAATCCAAGCATACTAAGGATTTGTCTTCCGATACTATGCCGTTAAGAAATCCATCATTACAGAAGATTTCCTTTTTACATTCCTTGCAGTGGCCAACAAGTTCCTGCATACGCATGCCTCCCAAGTTATAAACTTTATGCTACATGTTTTCGGGTAACAACCACGTATCCTCTTTATATAGTTATCAAATCATAGATGATTACCTGAAAAAGGTGAACGTGTGACAGCTTGATGGAAATAAGTCACTCACACACGATAATTTGTCTTGAGAATGATCTTTTCTTCGCCACACATCGGTCTGTAGTAACGAATCCAGCCTCAGCAATCATCTCATCCATCGTCTCAATGGTGATAATAACGACTTTACTGGCAAAACGGCGAGTGTGTTGAAGAAGGGAGAGTTGCTCCTCGGGCGTCGTTGATGAGAATAGATTGTACGGCATGTCTAATATAGCTACATCATAACTCGAAAGAACATCAGAGATATCTCCTAACGTTAACTCTGTTTCGTAGCCGAAATGGGCAGTGTTGGCACGTGCGCCTTGAATGATATGAGGATTGAGGTCACGACCCACTATATTGATCCCCATGGAGAGGGCCTCTATCACGACAGTTCCAATACCGCAGCAGGGATCGATGGCAGTAATGCCAAGCGTCTTCGGGATCGCAATATTAACGGCAGCTCTAGCTAGACGTGTACCTAGGGCAATGGAATAGTTACGAGGCTTCTTCATATGTTGGAACCAGATGGGCTCGTTCTTCATGTATTTGCCAAAGTACCAACGCCCACCAAGCGTAATGATGCCAAAGGTATGATCTGGATGATGTACATCGGCTTCACCATCGATATGTAATCCTAGATCTCGCTCAATGATACGGCGATCGTCATATTCTATTTTGACTGAAGGATCTAGATCGTTGATTTTGTTGAATATCACTTTGAACGTCGACCCATTCAATTGGATGGCTTCTACTTGCTGTAATATTTCGGGTAAGTTATCCCCTTCGTACATGATCTCAATCCGTTCTTTCATGAACGGGCTTCTGCTAGGATCAATGTCAATAGAGCTTCTTATTATGTTCGATGTTGTGTCTATTCCAAAAAAAGAGCGCATCTCTAAGTGACATAGGGAGCGTTCGTCCTCGTTATATGCATAAGTGTATATATAGTCCGGTAAAAGGCTAATTGTGTTCAATCTTATCCCATCCTTTATAGCAGTTAAATTTATATTCGTCTCACCACCATATCTGTAAAAGTGTAGAAAAGCAAAAATAATGCGTATTTCTCGCTTATGAGATGGTAAGATAAGTAGGATACACTACGACTAAACGATAAAGAACGGAGAACAACAATATGGCTCACATGGATGCAACAAAAGCAGCACAACTACTAGAGAAGTGGATTTCATTTAACGATATGGACGACAAATCGGCTTGGGAGCCGGGAGAGTACCCTTTTATCCAGAGTACCTCGAAGGCTATTCGGTTATCTGTACAAGTGCTTAAGGGCAAATCTTCAGCCAAAGGAGCTCAATTACAAGAAGCAGCTGCACAGTTAGAAGAATTCGCAGACGAGTATGGCATGGATAGTCCTGATGAATGGGAACGGGAGAACGTTGCTTATGTGAAGGAAACCTATGAAGCATTACAATTTACGGTGGCTTTGCTTAGGAAAAAGTAGGGACTTCTCAGATAGGTCATCAGACAACACCAACTCGCTAAAGCAAAGCGGGCTTGGTGTTGCCTGCGTTAAACACTCCATTACATAAATTACCTTTTGCGTCGATTGTTCGAATGATGACTGAGGTACCTCAGTTGATACAAAAATCCGCCTGTACGCGGATTGGCGCGAAAGGCGGTTAATGTAGTATTAATTATGCGATTTAAAGATGCCGAAGGGTGCGCCAACAGGTAAGAAGGTCCGACCGAAATGTACATTTAGGACGGCAGCGCCTGTCCCATATAGCGACATGATTCCAATACCCAATTCTGCATAAGCTGCAATCGAATGGAATAATTCAGCTGCAATACCAAATGCGTCGAAAGTTAAACCAAGAAATAGGAAATCGATCAGTACAAAGATGATGAACAATACTTTATGCGTCTCCATAGCCCCAAGGGTCATGAATAGCGAGAAGACCAGGTAGCCAGCGAAGACGAATCCAAGCTGTTTACCGTCTATGTTAGATGCAAGAATCGTGCCGAAGACGCCAAGTTTGATGAGCCAACTGGCACCCATCCCGAACCAAAAGAACGCGAAAGCGCCAAAAGCAGTTGATCCGAAAGTATTATTATGCTTAGCATCTTGGATGCAAGCGAACAGCTGTGCGAAAGCTCCAAGGAATATAGCCCAAGGAATAGCATAGCTTAGACCCGTTGTGATTCCGAGTTTTTGAGATGAAGCGACGAGCGTAACGATGGCTAGTCCAAACAAGCCTATGGCGCTAGGGTCAGCACTGATCATTTTAACGTTAGAATAGGAATGTGATTCATTCTGCAATTGAAAGCCTCCAGTAATCATAAGTAACGGAATCCGCCGAATCCGGACACACTTGCCATATTGTAAAGCAATTTGACATTTTAGAAAAGAGTATTTTGCATTTAAAACAGAAAACAAGTTGTAAATTCATGATTGTTACTGAAATGGACTTATTTTCCTGAGTAAATTGATTAAGGATTGAGGTGTTTATTTGCTTAAACTTACTAGGTTTATTAAGCCTTATTGGTTCGTTGCTCTTCTAGGTCCGTTATTTATGCTACTTGAGGTCTGTATGGATCTTCTTCAGCCGAGATTAATGGCCAGTATTGTTAATGAAGGTGTCATGCTTGGTGATCTTGGGCATATCGCGCGAACAGGATTAGTCATGTTGGTTGTTGCGATAATCGGTTTAATTGGTGGCGCATGTTGTACCATTTATTCAACAATTGCTTCACAGAATTTCGGTGCAGATTTACGGCAAGAGTTATTTCAAAAAGTACAATCGTTATCTATTCGAAGCTTAGACCGTTTCGGGGCAGGTTCGATTGTAACTCGGTTAACGGGCGATATTACTCAACTTCAGACCGTGGTTATGATGGTGCTTCGTATCTTTGCGCGTGGCTCATTTATGATTATCGGCAGCTTAATTATGGCGTTCATGATTAATCCTAAGCTCTCGTTGATTCTGTTAGCCATGATTCCGTTGCTAGTTGTATTCCTTATTGTGACAACGCGAGTTACCATTCCTCTATTCTCCACCGTGCAGCAGAGGTTGGATGATGTGAATACAGTGATGCAGGAGAACCTGTCTGGTATACGGGTTGTGAAGGCTTTCGTACGATCAGATTATGAGGAAGCTAGATTCAGTAAGAGTAATACCAACTTTCTTCATGCGAGTCTTAAGGCTGCTAAAGTGGTGGCATTAAACACACCGATTATGTCTATTATTCTTAATTTTAGCGTTGTGGGTGCGTTGTATTATGGAGGAGTTCTGTCTGAAGAAGGTTCGCTCTCAGTTGGTAACCTGGCGGCATTCCTAACCTACATTACACAGTTATTGCAATCTACCCTTGGACTAGGTAACCAATTAATGGTGATCTCTCGGGCGAAGGCTTCCGCTGACCGTGTGAATGAAGTATTAGATAGTTCTTCAGATAAGTCTGTTGCCGACAAGATTCTAGCAAATGTAGCTACCTTGCATGCGGGTCGACTAGAATTCAGACATGTGGGGTTTAGCTATGAGGGAGTGTCCAAGCATCCCGTTCTGCATGATATTAATTTGACTGCGGAGCCAGGTCAGACGATTGGAATAGTGGGGATAAACGGCGCGGGTAAATCAACATTAGTAAGTTTAATACCGCGTTTCTATGATGTGACCGAAGGGGAAATTCTGATCGATTCGATCAATGTCAATGACCTTGCACCAGAGCAGCTTCATAATCAAGTTGGGATGGTGCTTCAACAAGCATTACTATTTAGCGGTACAATCCGTGATAACATTCGCTACGGGAAGCCCGAAGCCTCACAGGAAGAGGTGGAAGCAGCGGCCGATGCTGCACAGGCTCATGATTTCATTATGAATTTACAGGACGGGTACGATACGATGCTTGGACAGCGAGGCGTTAATTTATCGGGCGGTCAGAAGCAGCGCCTCGCTATCGCACGGACATTACTCATGAAACCGAAGATTGTTATTCTTGATGACTGCACCAGTGCAGTAGATTTAAATACCGATCTGCGGATACGACAGTCACTGAATAACATTATGAAGGATAGTACCTGCATCATTATAGGACAGCGAATTGCGTCCATTGAGCATGCGGACCGTATTATTGTTCTAGAGCATGGTGAAATTACGGCAGAAG
Source organism: Paenibacillus sp. IHBB 10380 (assembly GCF_000949425.1). Classification (NCBI taxonomy): domain Bacteria; kingdom Bacillati; phylum Bacillota; class Bacilli; order Caryophanales; family Paenibacillaceae; genus Paenibacillus; species Paenibacillus sp. IHBB 10380. The sequence continues at coordinate 4,656,706 of NZ_CP010976.1, read as the reverse complement.
GTACACACCATGAGCTACTTTCACGTAGCCAACTGTATCGGGATATTGCTAGATCCCAGCAAGGAGCCTAAGGTATGAATACTACACTATCTTCATTACGTAAACTTGGACGTTATTTGTTGCGCCAGCCTTTTCGCTTATTCTCGGTTATTATTCTTACTATTATTGCAGCAGGATTTGCGCTAGTTGGACCCTATCTAATCGGAATGGCGCTGGACCAATATATTATTCCAAGGGCCTACGAGGGATTGTTTCAGCTATGTATTATGATGTTAATGATATATGGACTAGGTAGCGTGGTGACATGGCTACAAGCTATCATTCTTGCGGATGTGTCACAGCGGACCGTATGGAGTCTACGAGGAGACCTGTTCAGTCATCTTCAGAAGCTTCCCATTCCGTTCTTTGCCAGTAAGAGTCATGGCGAGCTGATGAGCCGTACAACCAACGATATTGATAATGTCTCCAATACGCTGAATCAGAGTCTAATCCAAATGATTTCAAGTGTGACGATGGTTATCGGTTCTCTGACCATGATGCTGATATTGAATGTCTGGTTAACACTCGTAGCTATGGTGACGATCCCCTTGATTACGATCATTACGAAGAAGATTGCTAAGTTCACGCAGCGTCAATTCAAAGGTCAACAGCAAAAGCTCGGTGAATTAAACGGCTTCATTGAAGAGACAGTATCGGGCCAGCGGGTGGTTACGTTATTTCATCAGGAAGCGAGAATTGCTGAGGAGTTCAATACCACCAATACGAAGCTAAAAGAAGCAGGAATTAAAGCACAGATTTACTCAGGAATGATGGGTCCCTTCATGAATCTATTCAGCCATTGTAGCTATTTACTGATTGCCGCAGTCGGTGGTTTTCTCGCCATCCATGAGATGGCGACTGTTGGGGTTATCGTCAGTTTTCTAGCCTATGCGAAACAATTTAGTGGACCGCTTAACGAAGTAGCGAATCAATATAATATGATCCAATCGGGAGTAGCAGGGGCGGAACGTGTATTTGAAATCATGGAGATTCCATCTGAGTATGATGAAGACCAATCGTTAAGTAACGTAACATCCATCAGGGGTAAGGTTGAGTTCAATGATGTTCACTTTCAATATGGGACAGGGAATGCGGCTTTGCGGCATATTACTTTTACGGCCAATCCAGGTGAGACAATCGCTCTGGTAGGACCCACTGGAGCAGGGAAAACGACGATTATTAACCTCATCGGACGGTTCTATGAGATTAATGAAGGTCAGATTCTCATTGATGGAGTAGACATTCGTAATATGGAGAAGAATAGTCTGCGAAGCCAGCTTGGAATTGTGCTACAGGATGCGCACCTTTTCTCTGGATCCATCCGTGATAATATCCGCTATGGTCGGCTCGATGCTTCGGATGAAGAAGTGGTAGCAGCGGCGGTTCAGGGCAATGCTCATACATTCATCATGCAGCTTCCACAAGGATATGATACGGAGCTGTCTGCGGAGGGCGGCAACATCAGTCATGGACAGCGTCAGCTCATTACCATTGCCCGTGCCATTCTGTCCGATCCTGCATTACTGATATTGGATGAAGCAACGAGTAGTGTGGACACCTTAGCGGAAATACATATTCAAGAGGCGATGAACACCCTGCTTCAGGGTAGGACGAGCTTTGTGATTGCCCATCGTTTAAGTACCATTCGAAATGCAGATAAGATTCTTGTCATTGAAGATGGACAGATTGTGGAGCAGGGGAGTCACGAACAACTTTTGGATCACAAGGGTTTATACTACGAGCTACATGGCAATCAATTTCAGGAAGGGGTTCTTTCCTAATAAAAGCAGACTGCCCGGTGATACGCTCCCATCATAGTAGACAGTAGAAAAAAACAAACCTTCTACTACTACAATGATGGGAGTTTTTCTAATGTCTAAAAGAAGTCCTACTTCTTTAGAAGTAAAATTACACGCCGTTCAGCGGTGTCTTGGGCATAAGTCAAATCCAAACTATGAAGCAAAACAGCTCGGGGTAAGTAAGGGAACCGTCACGGATTGGATAAGAAAATATAAGGCAGATGGTTTGGAAGGGCTAAAGGAATCAAAGACATGGAAAACATACTCAAAGAAAGCGAAGCTTGCTGCTATTAAAGAGTTATTGTCTGGTCATTACTCCTTATCAGCGGTAACAAAAAAGTACCATATTTCAAGTACAAGTGTCCTGAGGAATTGGATTTCCAAGTATACTAGTGAGATAGAATTGAAACCTACTCGTAAAGGAAAGGGACTATCTCATATGAATAATGGACGTAAAACATCTTTTGAAGAACGCATTGAAATTGCACAATATACCATCGCTAATGATTTGGATTATCAGAAAGCGATCGCAAAGTACGATGTATCCTATCAGCAAGTGTACGCATGGGTTCGGAAATATCAAGGAGGCAGTGAGGATGCTCTCAAGGACAATCGCGGTCGCAAAAAGCCTGTAGAGGAACTAGATGAGCATGAACGTCTTAAGCTACGGATCAAGCAATTAGAAGCTCGGAACGAATACCTGGAGATGGAGAACTCCTTCGCAAAAAAGTTGGCACAGATCAAGCAACGAAATACACGCTAACCCTCGTTCGACAAGTAGACTTGTATCATGCGATTCAAGAACTGAACAAAGAAAAAGGTTACGCAATTACGAAGTTGTGTGCGTTAGCAGGGGTTGCTCGATCTGCCTATTACAAGTGGTTAAACTGGACGCCATCTGCCAGGGAACTTGAAATTCATGCGCTAGCTAAAGAAGTGAAGCTTCGTTATGACAAGCGAAAAGGGATACTTGGGTATCGTCAAATGCGTACTCAGCTAAACCGAAAACTCAAAAAGACTTACAACAAAAAACGCTATTATCGAATCATGCGTGCTCTTGGACTCAAAGCAGTCATCCGTAGGGAACGGCCGAGCTACGTGAAAGCCTCTGAAATCCATGTCGTTGAAAATGTAATGAAACGTAACTTTGATGCCAATTCTCCTAATTCAAAGTGGTGTACGGATGTCACCGAGTTGAAGTATGGGAATGGTCGCAAGGCCTATTTAAGCGCTATTATCGATGTATACGATAACGCCATTGTTTCATGGGTATTAAGCCATTCCAACAACAATAAACTCGTGATGGATACGCTGAAGAAGGCTTACAAGAAGAATCCCAGTGTAACCCCACTCCTCCAAAGCGACAGAGGCTTCCAGTACACATCTCATGAGTATAATCGACTCCACGTAAAATATGGATATATGAAAAGCATGTCTCGTGTGAGCCGATGCTTGGACAACCAACCTATTGAACGATTTTGGGGTACTTACAAATCAGAAAGCTATTATCTTACAAAGTTTCACACCTATGAAGACGTCTTTAAAGACGTTAGCGAATATATTCGCTATTACAACAACTACCGCTATACAGAGTGTTTGGGTGGTTTGTCACCTAATGAATACCGCCGAACTGTATAACAAAAAACCTCAGCTCTGTTCAAACCAGCCGAGGAATCGAGGTCTAACTATTTTTGTTTTTTACACTGTCCACTTGACAGGGAGCACTTCACCGGGCAGTCTGCTTTTATTTAGGATACAACATAGATCAAGCCCGGATATTGTTACTGATTTGCAGAAAGATACAACAGTCTGAACATACCGATCAATACAATGAATTGTTTGTTTACTGCTTATTCTCCACAGTCCACAGTATAGGCAGCATCTATCGCTTGTTCGCCTTCCATAACCCTGTATACACAGCGCCCTTCCCCCGATAAAATATACTCTACCCGTTCTATAAGAACACTTTGTCCAAGAATCGTTTGAAATAGATTTAACTCATTCTTACATAACCCAGTACAGGCAGCGGCAGCTTCGCAGATCGGACAATGCTTCTCAATGAATAAGAGACTCCCATCATCTTGATCCTGAACCTCAGCCATATAGCCTTCATTTGTTCGAATGTCGGCTAGTTTATCCAGTTTTTCCCTCAGGCCCGATGCGCTACCAAGGTATTGACGATATTGTTCTTGCATATTCTTATTGCGGACAGCCAGCAGCTTGTCTAACCCGGTATTTCCGAAAGCCTCTTTCATAGAATCGATCAGACTGACCGATAACTCCGAATACCCACTTGGAAAAAATTGATTAGCCTCAGGAGTAAGTCTCCAAAGCTTTGCCGGCCGGCCCATGGGGCGGGCTTCTTCTTCATGTGTAACGAATCCTTCCTCTTTCAGGGCATTTAAATGCTGACGAATAGCCATCCCGGATAGCGAGAATTCGGAGGATAGTGCCATGACATCCATCGCTCCCTGTTGCTTTAGAAGATCGATGATCCCTCTTCGGGTTCGAGTTGAAGAATCCTTATTCGTTTCATTCCGTCTCATTGGGGCTCCTCCTCCTTACGAGCTGATTTGCACCACTTCCTATATTTTAAATAAAAATGTTTACAAAGTCAAAGTGAAGTTGTATGTTTACTTTATAAACAAATATGTTTACTAAGTATCCGGATACGTTGTATACATATAAAAACTATTTTTGGAGGTCTTATCTTCTCTTATGTCTAACCATCAAAGTATTTTCAGCACACGTTATTTTGCACTATCGATAGGGATTATTCTGTCAGTGATGGCGGTTGGATTCGAAGGCTTAGCGGTAACCACGATTGCCCCTTCTATCGCGGGCGACTTGAACGGCATTGACCTGTTTGGTTGGATATTCAGTACTTATCTCCTTGCCCAGATCATTGGCACCTTGGTCGTCGGTCGTATCATTGATAGACAAGGACTTGCTACACCGTTTACTTTCGCACTTCTGTTGTTTATCGTAGGGCTGGTCGTTGCTGCGATTGCAAGCGACATGTATATGATGATAGGCGCACGAGCGATGCAGGGCTTGGGTGCCGGTGCTATGATGACTTGCGTGTACACTGCGATATCATTAAGTTACCCCGATGAATTGCGTGCCAAGATACTCGGAGCATTCGGTACTGCCTATGTTCTTCCGTCCATGCTCGGTCCATACGTGGCCGGTATTATTGCAGAGCAGTGGTCTTGGCGGTTTGTTTTCTGGGGAATATTGCCTATCCTGATTCTGTCAGCACTGCTTAGCCTACCGGCCTTTAGGAAATTAAGGGCACAGGGTGCACAAGAGGGAAGCGGAGCTGCCGATACATGGAGGGCCGTATTATTAACGATGGGTACAGGGATGTTCTTGGTTGGTCTTGGCATGCTGCCGAAAATTACGGGGATTGTCTTAGTCATTGCCGGCTTAGCGTTAATGGCATATCCACTACGCAAGCTGCTACCTAAGGGAACTCTTATATTTCGAAGAGGTATGCCAGCTATTCTAGCAACACGCGGGCTGTTCTTCGCCGCATATGTCAGCACACAGAATTTCTTAGTATTAGCTCTGATAGATGTGAAAGGTAGGACTCCCGATCAGGCCGGATTAATTGTGGCCAGCGCCGCACTGAGTTGGTGTGTCTTTGCTTATCTGCAAGGACGATGGGATTCGGCAGATCAGGGTCGTGGGCGTAATAGAAGAATTATCGTGGGTGTGCTACTGCTTACACTTGGAATTGCAGTCGTGTTTTGGATTCCAAGCGTAACGACTATCTTAGCCGTTATTGGGCAAATCATAGCGGGCATCGGAATGGGATTGGCACATCCGACTAGCGGAGCGGTAGCATTTGCTCATACTGGAGAAGAAGGCGCTGGTGAGACTTCTGCCAATCTGCAATTTGCGGATTCTTTTACACCGGGTGTGGTCATCGGTATAGGCGGTGCCATTCTTGCTGTTAGTCAGGTTGCAGGAATGACGATGCAATCCGGATTGATTGTAACGATGGGATTTCATCTCTTGTTAATAATAATGAGTTTATTCGCGAGTATTCGGATTACACCCGTAAGGTCGTTTAGTAAATTATAGACGGAATATAGGACGATATACTAAGTTTTGAAGGTGCGAATTGGGAATAAGAACTGGGAATGAATAGGGTAAGTTGGTTTTTAATGAAACACTCCGCCTTAGAGGTGGAGTGTTTCATTAAATTTACAGATGTATTAATCATTTTTCGGTTTAAGAGTCAGAGTTATTGGTAGTCACTAGCAGAATTGATCGTGTCAGCGAAAAGAATATTAACTTCTTCATTCGGGCCGACAAAAAAATCGGTCTTTATTGTCGTATCGACAAGAGGTTATGTTGATGCGTGCTCAGTTCCATTTAGTTGTCATAAAATGTCTACAATTGATAATTGTATCTTCTATATTTATAGCTCTATTGAGTCATGTCCAATTCTCTAAAGAAAGTTATGCTTGAAATAGATATAAAGAGATTGCTAGTTACTCTTAAAGGAGAAGAAACATGACATACAAGCAAATTAAATGGATGATTTTATTTATACCTACAGTAACACTTGGTGTATGGGAATATGTCAGACATGAGTATTTGTTATCCTACATATCCATGGAAATTGGCAACTGGATTACTCCCTTAATTGTCTATGTGCTAAGTATAACGTTGTTGAATAAACTCTTTCACATGCTGGAGCAGATTCAACGGGAATTGGAGCACGAACGAGCAGCTAAAAGTGCACTTGAAGCAAGGGAAAAATTGGCCATAGAGCTTCATGATGGTATTGCACAATCACTTTTTTTATTGTCAGTAAAGGTAGATCGATTGGAAGTTCATGAAGAACGGGAGCATCACCTTCAGGAGGTCTATAAAATTAGAAAAACTGTTCACGAAGTGAACTGTTATGTTCGTCAGGCTATTGCCAATTTAAGATACGACCCTGCAGCAGATGAGGCACTTATATCTAACGAATCCCTGGATAATAAAGTACGGAGAATGGCTGATGAAGTACTTCTTGATATGGATGTGGATTGGAGCATTCCCGATTATGCATTAAACCCGAAAGAAAAGGTAGAGCTTCTTGCCTGCATCCAAGAGGCTATCGTGAATATTGAGAAGCACGCGGTGGCATCAAAAGGGTGGATACACGGAGAAGGAGACGAATACAGCTGGAAAGTAACAATTAAAGATAATGGTAAAGGATTTGAGATGGATCAATTCCAACTTAAGGATCGATATGGATTAAATATTATGAAGGAAAGAACTGAAAATATGAACTGGAGATTGCAGTTAGAAAGAGATCATCAATACACTATTGTCGAATTGACCAAAGAGGGTGAAATAGGATGACGCACACCCGTGTATTGGTCGTGGACGATAGCTCACATGCAAGAGAGGCTATATGTGACATATTGTCGATGGATAAGAGCTTTGAAGTTATTGGAGTTGTGACCAGTGGTCAACAGGCCATTGAATTTACAGAACAGTGGCTTCCGGATTTAATACTGATGGATATTCAAATGCCGGTTATGGATGGCCTAGAGGCAACCCAACGAATAAAGCTTATGTTACCGTATGTCAAAATCGTAATGATCACCGTATCTGATGATATGATTCATCTGCTTGAGGCCTTGAAACGAGGGGCGCAAGGATATCTTCTGAAAAATCTTGAGCCTTCGACCTGGTTAAAATACCTTCATTCTATTGTAAATGAAGAAGTACCCTTGAGCAGAGAGGTGGCTTATCAAATATTAAGAGACGTCTCTTTAACTGAGAAAAGAGAACCGATTGTTCGATTAACATCGAGAGAACAGGATATTTTATATGGTGTTGCTACTGGCTGGACCAATAAAGAAATTTCTGAAAAATACAGTATTTCAGAGTATACCGTAAAGAATCATTTGAAAAATATATTGAAGAAGTTACAAGTTCAAAATCGCGTACAGCTTACCAGATACGCCTTAGAACAGGGGCTTATTCCAGACGATAACAAATGGACGGAATAAGTTTTCTGTGAATGCTACAAATTAGACACAATTCCTTTAAGACTATAGCTATATCGAGCTATATGGAAAAAATAGCTTATTAGGTACACTTAAATATAAATGATAACGCTTTTGATAATCCCTCGGGACAGCCAATAAAGCAGAGGAGGAATCCACTTTGAAAGGAAATTTTTTATATGATGTCTGGTGGCGATATTTGGGAGTCCTATCGACGGTAGCGCCACATGAATGACCATTGATATGAAATATTATCGCCGATACATACTTCATATAGTCGTTTTTTTGATCTTGTTCAATGTAGCATTTATAACACCTGTTTTTTCTATTAAAACTTTTGCAAGCTCATCTTCCAGCGAACCTATGATTTCCCTACAAGAAATTATCGATCAGTCCAGTTCAGGGGCATCCATCGTTCTTGACTCTGGTACTTATCAAGGACCAGTCATCATTAATAAGAAACTTTCTATTCGTGGGGATGGATCTGTGACTCTGTTAAACAATACCCAAGAATCAGCCATCGCGATTCATTCGAATGGAGTTAAGCTACAAGGAATAAACATTCAGCATAATACGGATGGTGAATCAACGGCAATCGAAGTGACTGGGGACGAAGTAACATTAGAGAATCTTAGAATCCTTACACGAGGATATGGAATCAGGCTTCGTGATGCAAATAAGGGAATCATTCAGAATAACGCCATTAAGTGGTTTATACCTAAAGGTGCGGGGGCTGGAAACAGGGGCAACGGGATCGATCTTTACAACTCCCATGACAATCAGATTGAGTACAATGAAATCTCTTATTTACGGGATGGTATCTATCTAGAGAACAGCCGCAATACAGTGGTGAACGAGAACAAATTGTTTCATTTGCGCTACGGCATTCATTGTATGTATGTCGATGGTTCTCATCTCACTGACAATGAAGGAGAGTACAATATTACGGGTGCCATGGTTATGGGAGTCACGAATGTAGTGGTGTCCGATAATTCCTTCCTCAAACAAAGTAAGAATGTTCATGCGCAAGGTATTCTGTTGTATGACGTGCATAAGTCATCTATTGAGAGAAATATTGTTGAAGGTAACCGTGTGGGTATTTACATGGAACAATCATCTATGAATCAATTAAGAGACAACGCTGTGCTTAGAAATTTCATAGGCATCCAGCTCAAGGGTGCTGAGGGTAACCAATTTCATAGTAACGCATTTATTGCTAATGTCATTGAAGCCGAGGCAATTGACAGCAAAGATAACGAAATGAAGGGGAACTATTGGGATTCCTTTCAGGGATTAGATTTGAATCAGGATGGAATAAGTGATATCCCTTATGAGATTAACCCGTTCTACCAGAATTTAATTAGTCGAAATTCTGCGTACCAGCTGTTTTTTCAGTCACCTGGGATGACCTTTTTAAGTGATATGTTTACGAGTGGCAGTGAGCATTGGTCTGCGGATAGCTCGCCGTTAATGAAATTGAATACAACGACTCCAATGGAGACTGCTGAGAAGGACGGGACTGTTATGGTCACCAGTTGGATGCTACTGTTTGTGTCTATTATTATAATTATCTATATGGGGGTATTACGTTCATGAAAAAAATTAAAACAGTGTTGGTACTGGTACTTGGGATGTTAGTATTGGCTGCCTGTGGGCAAAAATACGAGGCGCTTCCGATTAACGAAGAAGTTGATATTTGTGCTATTTGCAAAATGCAGATCAAGGATGATGCCTTTGCGACACAATTGACGACAAAAGACGGTAAAAACTATAAATTTGATGATATTGGTTGTATGAATGAATGGAAAAAACAAAATGGAACTGAAAATATAGGTATGGATTACGTTCGTGACTATAACGACAAAGAGTGGATCGAGTTTAATAAGGCAACTTATGTATACGATGATTCACTTCGTACTCCAATGGCCTATGGCATAGTCAACTTCAAGGATACAAAGTCTGCGGAAGCTTTTATTGCAGAGCAAGGTGTAGGGAAAATCATGAAAGCTGAAGATCTGGCGGCCCATGATTGGAAACAAAGTCAGAACATGATGGAAATGATGGATGGAGAAGGGCATATGAGCGAAGAGATGGACAGTCATAGTGAAATGACCGAGGATTCAAGCCACAAGTAACAAAAGAAGCTGGAGATGTGATCATGATAGATATGATGCAAGTGGCAAGAAGAGAAGTTAAAATGGGATTTCGTAATCCTTGGGCGTATTCCTTCCTGATCCTCTTTTGTACGTTTAGTTTGAGTTTATTGATTATTAATTCTCAAAATATCGTTAAGGGATACTCAGGAATTACAGGTTCCATGTTAAGTCTTATTTTATATCTTTTACCGCTGATGACCCTGTTCCTTGGATCCTTTTCCTTAACCTCAGAAAAGGAAGAGGGAAGCTGGCAGCTATTATCAACCTATCCTATGGGAACCATGTCTTTTATTGTTGGAAAATACGTAGGTTTATCCATCGTGTTATTGACTATCGTAGCTTTCGGATATGGCCTTATGGGATTCTTAAGCGGATTCATTGGGACAAGTTTTGATTCAACGACGTATTTTCTATTTTTAGTTTTTTCATGTGGATTAGTGATGTTATTTTTAACTGTGGCTTTGTTTATTGGATCTCTGTCTAAAAATCGCTGGCAGGCATTAACGATCTCTGTATCGATATGGTTCTTTGCCATCATTGGCTGGCCGACCATTCTTATATCGGTATTAGGACTATTGCCGTATTTATGGATTAAGCCATTGTTGGTGGCTTTGACTTTTATCAATCCTGCTGAACTGGTACGTCTATTTGTCGTAATTAAGCTTGGGGGAGGTTCCATATTAGGACCTGAATATTTCCAGTGGGTAGAGTGGATTCAAAAGCCGAGCGGTAGCTTGCTATTTGCAGCGGTTTGCTTACTTTGGATTGTAGGTTCCATTATCATTGTGTATTGGATTTGGGAAAGGGGACGTTCCCGTGGATGATGTTGTAGCTCAGGTCGTTAGGCTATCCAAAACGATAAAGAAGCAGACCATAGTTCAAGATATAAGTTTTAATATCGCCTCAGGCAATGTTTTGGCATTATGTGGCGGGAATGGAGCGGGAAAAAGCACTGTTCTGCGAATGCTTGCTGGGATTATGCAACCTACTTCGGGGGACATCATCGTAAACAACTTACGCTGGAGCAAGGAAAGGAAGCTTTTTTCTCAACAAATCGGATATATGCCAGATGATTATCAATTTAATCAGGGGCTGACCGCAGAAGAGGCTTTATCCTTTTGGGCGGCACTTCGAGGAGTTCCTAAACAAAGGGTACAAGAGGTTCTCACTTTGGTTGGTTTAGAGGATAAAGGAAAAGTATTGGTAAACACCTTCTCAAAGGGGATGCGTCAGCGCATCTTATTTGCTCAGGCGATATTAGCAAAACCACCACTGCTTATTATGGATGAACCCACCAATGGATTAGATCCGTTCTGGATGAAAGAGTTTGTTCGATTATTAAAAAATATCAAGCAGGAGGGGCATACGGTTGCCTTCTCCACGCATCAACTTGAAATAGCGGATGATGTAGCTGATCACATTGTTTTTTTGAACCGTGGCAGAAACGTTGGGGAAGGCTCTATTGAGCATTTCCGTGATAAATATGGCTCCACTCACGCTGCATTTAATCATAGTCTTGGTCTGAAATGAAGGTGCGTTACTTGAAGAGTAACAGGATACAATTTCGACGTATAGTTACAATATTGATCGTAGTAGTGGCTCTCATAGCGTTGGCGTGGACTATAGTTCAGTCTAACCGGTCCAGCCAACATTCAGGGTCAAGCAAGATAGAGGTTGGAGCGGCCGCTCCTGACTTTGCAGCAACCAATACGGAAGGACAACAAGTTCGCCTTACTGAGTATCGTGGAAAGGTCGTATTGATTAATTTTTGGGCATCATGGTGCAAACCTTGTGTCAGGGAAATGCCGCTTATTCATAGTGTTTTTCAATCAAAAGATAACGATATAGAGACGTTATTTATCAATGTTGGAGAAGCCAAGGGTACCGTTAATGAATTTATGAAAAAACAACAATTTACGTTTCCCGTTATTATAGACGTTACAGGAAAGGTATCGAGTCTGTATAGGATTACAGGGTTGCCTGCAACTTTTATCATTGATAAGACAGGAAGATTTAGAAAAGTTGTTCTTGGCGAAGTGACGGACTATACATTATTGAGAACATGGCTAGAAGCTGCAAAGGATCCACGTTAGACATTCACATCCTATGACTGCATCCCAACTGAATTAAATAGTTGTATCAAAAAAGACGACTCTCCTTTGATTTGATTTAGAGTCGTCTTTTCTTGGGTGCCTATCACCGTATCGATAAGAGTTGACATTATAAGGGGTTGGAAATATAATGGTCACAACAACTATCATCAAGTCAATTATTCTGGAGGTATACCATTGGAATTAGAAAAATATATAGGTGTTATTGTCCACCGAGCAGATTTGAAACTTAATAATTATTATCAAAAAGTGCTTACCCCGTTTGATATTACAGTGGATCAATGGGAGATACTGGTTATACTTTGGGAAAGGGAGGGGATTACTCAAAAAGAACTTGCAGAAAGACTTTTTAAAGATCAGACGAACATTGCCCGAATGCTATTCAAGCTTGAGAAGAAAGGTTTTATTTATCGTGTAACCCATGAGACGGATAGAAGATCCTTACGCCTATATCTAACTTCTAAAGGTCAAGAAATTAAAGATGAAATTCTTGTTCCATCGCTTGAAGCGTATAGAAAGACCATTGATGGATTAACGGATGAAGAAGTTGAAACATTTAGAAGGACACTTTCTAAAATGTATGATAATGTAAAATTTTTATAACGGATTTTGTTTGTATTAACATGTAATTCAATGCGTATATTAGTTGCTATGACAATTATAATCAAGACTATTAATTTAGGTTTAACAATTATATGGAGGTTGCAATGATGAAAAAAAACAATAATAAAATAGGGATTTTTGATGTCCAGTATAGAACGATGACAATAGGTATTATCTTGGCTGTTGCAACCGTAGGATTCGAGGGACTAGCGATTACGACTATTGCACCGAAGTTGGCGCAAAGTTTAAATGGTATCCCTTTATATGGCTGGATTTTTAGCGCATTTCTTTTATCTCAAATTATTGGCACAATGGTTATCGGTAATCAGATTGATAAGAATGGTGTGTTTAAATCTTATGTCGTGTCTATTCTAGTTTTTGTTGCAGGTATCGTCATTGCAGCAACTTCCTTCAATATGCACATGCTGATTGGAGGAAGAGCTTTTCAAGGTTTCGGAGCAGGTGCCCTTTTAACTTGCGTATACTACAGCATTACATTAAGTTACCCTGACGAGCTTAGAACTAAAATTCTTGCAGCATTTTCAAGTGCTTATGTTCTTCCTGCATTGATTGGCCCTTATATAGCAGGACTTTTAGCTGAATTTCTATCATGGAGGTTTGTGTTCTGGTTTGTTCTGCCTTTCGTTGTTCTATCTGTATTTTTAACGCTCCCGTCGTTTCGTAAATTACAAGCTGAAAACACATGTACACCCTCTACCCAAAGAGGAAACTATAAAGAAATCTATGCCATTTTATTGACTCTCGGAACGGGTCTGTTGTTAACCGGCTTAGGATTTGTACCCGATTGGAAGGGAATTGCGATTTCAGTTGTAGGGGTATTGATTATGATTCAACCTTTGCGAAAGCTGCTACCAGAGGGCGCTTTATTAGTCAGAGAAGGTTTACCGGCAACCATTGTTTCAAGAGGGATGTTTGTTGCATGCTTCTTTGCTGTTGAAAGTTACGTTGTTTTAGCTCTAACAACAGTTAAAGGTTTATCGGCGGACGTTGCGGGTTTAATTGTTGCCGCTGGAGCAATAAGTTGGTCAGCAGCAGCTTGGTTCCAATCCAAGCTTGATGAAAGAGACCATGGGAATGGCCGAAAAAAGCGGGTAATCGTCGGCGTTGGTTTCATGATTGTCGGAGTTATGCTGGTCATAATAATTGTAGGACTTCCAGGTAATGGAATAATATTCGCGGTATTATCACAAACACTCACCGGATTTGGCATAGGGTTAGCACATCCAACAACGGGAGCCATTGCTCTACAGCATGCGAAAGTAGGGGAAGCAGGTGCGGTTTCGGCGAATATTCAATTTATTGATGCGTTTGGTCCTGGATTAAGCATTGGATTAGGCGGTGCTCTAATCGCTATAAGTGAAACTTGTGGATGGGGAGTATTGACAGGAATCATGCTGGCCTTATCAATCCAGTTCCTTTGCTTACTCTTCTGTTTTATAATCTCTTTCCGTATTACGAAGAAGGAAATGTAATGACCGTAATCGCTAGTGTTGCGTAGAAACGATTATAATCCATATTGAACATCATTTACCATGCCTACTAAATCTGAAAAATAAAAAAGGGAACAGGTCCTCGATGACCAATAAGTTCCCTTTTTTGAAGAAATCACCGAGAAACCCGGGGCAGATGAATCAACTCCATTATTCATAATTAAAAGACTTTCAAACCCATCATGTTGGATTTGAAAGTCCTTTTTTATAAAAATATTAGAAGGGATACACGTTCGTCTCTATTTGATCGGGTAACGAATACTGAATTTTGGGACGAGGAAATCGTGTATCCTCGCATAGCTTAGGTATGTGTTTAGACCTCAAAAATTTGATTGATATGTTCAATTTCTGCGGAGGTCAATTGAACATCTAGGGTTCTTAGATTGTTAAGTACTTGATCCGGTTTCTTAGCTCCAGGGATTAAGGCATCTATAGAATCTTGGGTAAGATACCATGCGAGTACGATATGGGCGATTTCCGCATCTTTGCTATTAGCGATCTCACGTAGTAGTTCAACCTTCTGTAGATTCTGGATGAAGGCATCCCCTTGAAAGAGTGGATTCTTAGCTCTTCCATCCTCAAACGTTGTATCTTTAGTGTATTTGCCACCGAGTAGTCCTGCAGCTAGTGGGAAATAGGGGACAAATGAGATTCCATGCTGCTTGGTATAAGGTAATAAATCTTGTTCAGCACTACGCTTAAATAGATTATATTCAGACTGTAATACATCCACGTATCCATCACGATTAGCCTCCTGTAGTTGTTCAATAGAGAAGTTGGATACGCCAATCGCTCGAATGGTGCCTTCCTTTTTTAATCTTTGTAGGGCATCTACCGCTTCATCCTTCGGTGTATGTTCGTCGGGAAAGTGGATATAGTACAGGTCGATGTAGTCTGTTTTGAGCCGTTTCAAGCTATCTTCCACCGATTGTTTCAGAAAGGCAGGAGAGTTATCTAGTACAATTTTATTGTCAACGAATTTATGGGCGCCCTTTGTGGCAATAACAACATCTTGTCTGCGGCCTGTTTCTTTCAGCACTTCTCCAATGAGTTGCTCTGAACGTTCGGGACCATAAATATACGCTGTATCTAGAAAATTAATACCATTCCTCAAAGCAGTGCGGACAACATCTTTGCCGACCTCTTCATTTAGGTTCGGATATATATTGTGTCCACCTACGGCATTAGTACCCAATCCAACCGGATTGACTAGCAAATCAGTTCTTCCTAGACGCGTCTGTTCAGTCATAATTTCTCCAGCTCCCTATCTAATGGTTATGTGTAACTAATGTTTTAGTTAGTGCCTTGTTCCTCATAGAGTTTAATGATCTCAATGACAACCTGTGTAGCCTTGATCATATTATCGACAGAGATGAATTCGAATTTGCCGTGGAAGTTCTCTCCCCCTGTAAAAATGTTAGGTGTAGGCAGCCCCATATAAGAGAGTTGTGAACCGTCAGTACCTCCGCGTATTGGAGAGATTTTAGGCTCAATGCCTAGGTTCTGCATAGCCAGATAGGCAATATCGACAATTTCCTTCACAGGCTCGATTTTCTCTCTCATATTGTAATACTGGTCATTCATATCTAGAATGATATTTTCTTGACCGTATTGATGTTGAAGTTCAGTCACTATTTGTTTAAGGTTTTCTTTTTTAGCATGAAATTGGTCTTTATCGAAGTCTCTAATAATGTAATACAGAGTGGTTTGTTCAACATCTCCATGGATGGAGAGTAAATGGTAGAAACCATCATAACCATCTGTTAGCTCCGGCGCTTCCTCAGCGGGAAGTTTACTCTGTAGCTCCATAGCGATTTTGGCGGAGTTGACCATCTTCCCTTTGGCTGTCCCCGGATGAATGTTATTCCCTTTAACTGTAATCTTGGCACCCGCTGCATTGAAGCTCTCATATTCTAGTTCACCAAGCGGGCCGCCATCGACTGTATAGGCATAGGTTGCATTGAATGCAGCAACATCGAATTTGGCAGGTCCTCTACCGATCTCTTCATCAGGCGTAAAGGCAACGCGGATCGTACCGTGTTGTATTTCAGGGTGAACTATGAGATAAGCCATAGCCGTCATGATTTCAGCGATTCCCGCTTTATTGTCAGCACCCAGTAGTGTTGTTCCATCTGTTGTAATTAACGTATGACCGATATAATTGGCGAGATTGGGGAATTGACGTGGAGAAAGAATAACTTGCAACGGTTCATTCAAGGTCAGATCTTGTCCATTGTAGTTCTCAACCAATTGTGGATTTACGTTAGTACCAGTAAAGTCAGTTGCTGTGTCCAGATGCGCTAGAAACCCGATGGTAGGTACTGTCTTATCTGTATTGGAAGGAAGAGTAGCCATCACGTAGCCATTGTCATCCATAGTCACTTCTTTCATACCGATTGTCTTCAACTCTTCTACTAGCATATGTCCGAGCGTTAGCTGTCCAGCTGTAGTAGGGCAGGTATTCATGTCGTCATTGGATTGTGTATCGACCTTCACATAGGAAGTAAATCGTTCAATTATTTCTTGTTTCATCTTCTTATCGACTCCCTTTATTTATTGGTATATAAATATTTTAACCTATAACAGTATCCATAGAAAGACATGATAGAGCTGCTGTTATATAATAAAAATTAGTTTTTATGATTTGCATGCCAATCGGCTCGGCGATGGTCTTTTTTCAAATATAAGTAAGTATAAGTGGTTTGGTGTAGATTTAAAAAATACTACTCAATTCAATGAAGTCAGAAGGGTTGTCACTAGAGAATGCTATCTTTTATAATTACGCTCAAACGTTTGCTTGGAGGTCTCTGGCATGCCTTCAAGAAGAAGAATTTTCAAGTCTTGTTCGTGTTGATCATATTTATGCTATTATCCGGAACTATTTTTTATGTTAAAGAAGAAGGCCTGTCCATTGTAGATGCATTATATTTTTGTGTCGTTACACTGAGTACGGTAGGGCATCCTAGCTTTGAGCCTCAAACCTCGCTTGGGAAAGTATTCACGATGGTTTATATCATAGCAGGGACGGGATTATTTCTAGGTTTAGTCGCACATATTGCGTATGCTATTTTTCAAGCGAATGACAAGAAGGATGCCGATGAGGCTTGAAAAAGGATGTGAAGTTATTGGACCAATTAAAGCAACGATGTGCCTGGGTTAACGATGATCCCCTATATATTGCTTATCATGATGAGGAGTGGGGAAGACCGTTAGTTGAGGACCAGAAGTTATTTGAGTTGCTGATGTTAGAGGGCATGCAGGCGGGGCTGAGCTGGTACACGATTCTCAAGAAGAGAGAGCGTTACAGGGAGGTCTTCGACCAGTTTGATCCTGTGAAGATAGCTGCTTATGGTGAGGATAAAGTTGAGCAGCTATTACAAGACGCTGGAATTATTCGCAATCGATTGAAAGTGCGTGCCATTATACATAATGCGAGTATCTATCAGCAGATCGAACGTAATGAAGGTTCCTTTTCGAGCTTTTTATGGAGTTTTGTGGACGGGAAGCCCATCATCAATCATTGGACTATTAAATCTGAGGTGCCTGCTAACACCCTAATATCAGATCAGATGAGTACTGTGCTCAAGAAAAAAGGGATGAAATTTGTCGGTTCCACTATTTGTTATGCATTTATGCAGGCATCAGGAATGATTAACGATCATACGTTAGATTGCTTTTGTCGAAACGAACAAACTCACGTGTAGCTAAGAGGTGGCTTCTGAATTCATCAGGAGTCATCTTTTTTTGTTGCAGAGTTAGAACTGTCTTTATTTAATAGTCAGAAAAATAACGTGGGACTGTCACAAAGTACCACCATTTTCAGTTATATGGGTAGAAAGGAGGGGTGAAATGAATGAATCACATAGTTTAGATGAGAAACTGGATTTGGATATGGAAATAAAGTCTGTGATTGAGAAGGTGCAAACGGGAGATATGCAGGCTTACACCCTCATTATAAAAAGGTTTCAAAGACAGATATTTCTCTACTGCTATTACCTACTCAAGAGTCAAGAAGAAGCCGAAGATGCAGCTCAAGATATATTTATAAAAGGTTTGGAGCGTATCGATCACTTTTCTCAACCTGTTTCACTATCAGCGTGGCTTTATAAAATTGCCCACAATCATTGTCTGGATCTAATTAAGAAAAGGAATAAGAATTATCAATCTTTATTGGAGTACAAGGTCAACAGAGAGCAAGAGAAGGAACACAGTTATACGGAGGTCATTCACGACTTATTAGATCATCTTAATGTTGAAGAACAGCAAATTCTTTTGTTGCGATCTCTTGAAGAATATAGTTATGACGAAATTGCTTCTATTATGGACCTTAAACCGACAACGGTTCGAAAAAAGTATGAACGGCTCCGCAAAAAATTAATTCAGCAAAAGGAAAAGGGAGGGAAAGTACATGAACAATCGGTCAGAGCTGGAGGATAAAGAGGTTAATCATTTAAAAAAGTTAATTCGGGAAACACCGATTTCGGTTGATCTAGTGGAACAGACGATGAAAGAGGTTGAAAGTAGCCATCTGAGAAACACAAGAAGTAATCGCACTCATCGGAGAAGTGGATGGAGTAGAGCAATGATCACTGTAGGATCAGCGGCTATAGTGTTTACTCTAGTGATAGGTGCGGGATTCATTTCGCCAACGTTGGCAGCATCCATTAAACAAATTCCCGGGATGGATACGATCTTTCGATTTGCCGGTGATCTTGGCTTAAGAGCTGTAGATGAGAAGGGTCTCCTTACAATAATGGATGCAAGTGTGACTCATGATGGATTAACATTAAATGTGCCAGGTGTATTGTTCGTTGGTACTCGCGTATCCATTGGGATCGAACGTCAGACTTCAGAGGAGAAGTTTTTAGAGGATACTGTACAGGATATAATTAGTACTTGGGATTTATCGATTAATGGAGAGTCTACCCAATCCTATGCCCCTAAGGGCCACTCCCTTGGTTCTTATACGATTCCTGGTAAGAATGAGAATACAACTTTTTTACAACTTTCAGATTTACATAATCAAGGAGGAAAGGTTTTTCCAGATCAATTTGAATTGACATTAACTATAACGGTGTCAGGAATTTCAGAGCCATTTAAGTTCAACATTCCAGTGGTGAAGAACACCAAAGACAATGTGGTTTTAACGCCTGCTGTAACTCGAACATATGAGAATATCAGTTTGACGCTAGAGAAGGTTGAGATTACGCCGATTACAACGAACATAACCACTCTTATTAAATTTCCTGAACATATGAGAAGCTCCTCTTCGCAACCTCGTTTGGGCTATGCAATTTATGATGATAAAGGGAATGAGTTGCAGCAAATTGACGGTAACGGATCTTCTCCAACCGGTCGTGGTAATGCTATGTTAATGGATTCCCGATTTGAACCGTTTGCAACGATTCCTAAATCTATTACTATAAAAACGTATAAATTGATTCCACAGAAAGGAGATAAGAGCCAATTTGTGTTGGATGAAAACGGAAAAGTAAGAAGGGTGTATTTCCCTAACCTGGAAATCACTTTACCCATAAAATGATAAGTCGTACTAAGGTGAAGAAGTTAACTTTAACTTCTTCATCTTTTTAATTGTCCATGTCACGATAAGGCGTTGCCGTTAGTTATATATGTAAGAGGAAGGGGGAGAAGAATATTGCGGATAAGGAAATAAAACAAATTCTTGAAGGTGACAGTAGTGCTTTTGAGGCAATCGTCAAGCGGTATGAGAATAACATCTATAAGTATTGCTACTTTTTATTAGGAAATGAGGAAGAAGCCGAGGATGGGGTACAAGAAATATTTATAAAGGCGTTCTTTCAAATTCAATCATTTCGATATGATAAGTCTTTTGCGGGTTGGCTCTACACCATTGCTTTAAATCATTGTAGAACTGTTTTGAGGAAAAGAAAAAAGTGGCAAGAAGTGATATTGAATCTTGTAAAAGGTCCAACAGAATATGAGGCAAGTCCTGAAAAGGTATATCTATCGAAACGTAGCTGTCTAACTGAAGATTATAAAATGTTATCTGAGGCAGAAAAGTCCATACTTATTCTTCATACCGTTGAAAGGTATACCTTTGTTGAAATTTCAAATATTTTGAATATTCGTACGTCCACTGTCGGAAAAGGTTTGAGCGTTTTAAAAAAAAAATCACAGAAAAGGAAGATAATGAAGCTAGTTTAGGGGGACTTTTAAATGAACGAAAAATCAGAGTTTAACGGATTAGTTAAAGACCTAGAGGAGCATTTAAGGCAAATAGATGTTTCTGCAAAGGTAATGCATAGAATAAATGACATAAGAATCAAAAAAGGCATACTTAAAAGGGGTCCAAAGCCAGTTTTTTTAGTAGCATGCATTATTTTTTTAATCACTTCCGCTACAGCTGGAGCGGTGTATGCTTTTCCAAATCAATGGAATGGGATATTGGTATCACTGACGGAACATAGTCCAAGTCCTGTTAATCAAATGGAGTCTATGGAAAGAGTGAATCAATGGTTAAAGGAACCGGGTACTGTAAAGGAAGAATATGATTTAAGTTCTGGTAAAAACGAATTAGGTTTTGAATTTCTTACAGCTAAAGAAACGCCCATTCCTTTAAATCATCGAATTGCAGGTAGTATAAACCTTAATATTCCTGATGATATTAATAAAACCGAAACAAATGATAGAACTCTTAATATTAATACGAATGTTATCAATTATACGCCTTCTATTATAGACTTTTACAGACAACAAAATCAGTGGGTTTTAGTTATTCAAGGTAAGAATCCAGACGCTACAAAAGCGGCTTAGGGAATACTAACATTATCCAATAATTATGTTGGTAATTGGAAAATGATTAAAAATACAGATAATATATTAGCTCTATATTCGGATGATGGACATGAAAAACTCATTAGCTTAAGTGTTCTAACCACTGATAAAACAGTAATTGAGTTTCAAATTACTGGGAATGTTTCAGAGGATAATTTGATCGGTATGATGGAAGGGTATATTGCTGATCTAAAGTGAACGTTCTTTGAAGAGGCATGTGCCAATCCTGTATATTTTGAAAGAAGTCGAAAGCAGAGAGATGCTCGACTTCTTTTTTGTGGTTTTGAAAAAAAGACATCGACAACTATTGTGACACAGGGGGGTTATGACAAACTAGCAAAGTTATTTTTAGCTTTTATTTATGTTGTGGCTATTTTTAAATTGGCTCAATGATGAGTTTCCAGACACTTCCTAGTTCAATGCTTGACAAAATGTAACTACTTAATTACAATATAAATGTAATCAAATAGTTACGTTAAGTAAGGGGTGAATTACATTGATTGAAAATCGCATTAAAATTTTGAGAGCTGTACAGAATTGGACGCAAGCTGATTTGGCTGAACTTCTTGGGGTGTCGCGACAGGCAATTATATCCATCGAGAAATATAAATATTCACCATCACTGGAGCTAGCCTTCAAAATTGCAAGAGCATTTAATGTATCTATTAATGAAGTATTTATACTGAAGGAGGATGATAAATAATGATTTATAAAACAGTAATGTTAGTTGGGTTCATCGTATTAGGGATAGGACTTTTTGGTAATGTATTTTACAAAGCTATTAAAAGTGCAAAATATAAAAATGATGAACGCTGGCAGTTGATTCAGAATAAGGCGAACCAAGTGATAATTTGGTACCAAGGTTTAATTACAATAGTATTTGGTATCATATTGGTTGTAGATATATTAAATCCTTTTCAAATTAGTTTGAGTGTTTCTAATGCAGTGTTATATGCATTTATTTTGCTGTTTCTACAATACACAATTGAATTAATTTTCTTGATGTATTTTGATAAATCGTTGTAAGGATATAAGTCAAGAATCTTATGTAAATAAACGGGGTCTGTCAAATCTTTTGTGTAAACTCTTTTAATAGGCTCCTCCCCGAGGGGAGAAAAGTTATCTGAGATACTGCCCGATGCGATCCGGAAAGAACACGGAAAGCTGAAGGAGCATTTGCCCCCAATTCTGTACACGGCCTGTCCATTTACGGGTAACATCCATCGTGGCCAAGTAGAGCATTTTCAGTAAGGAATCGTCCGTAGGGAAGATGCTTTTACCTTTGGTAGCCTTGCGTAATTGACGGTGGTAACTCTCAATGATGTTGGTCGTATAAATAATTTTACGGATCTCTGCTGGGTATTTAAAAAAGGTTGCGAGTTCATCCCAGTTGTTTCGCCAGGAGCGTACAATCAGGGGATACTTATTACCCCAGGTTTCCTCGAATCGGTCCAATTCCAATAGAGCCATTTCCTCATTTACGGCTTTGTAAATGGGCTTTATCAGCAGTTACTTTCTTCAGATCTTTGTAGGAGACAAATCGAGTAGAGTTGCGAATCTGATGAATGATGCATTTTTGGATTTCAGTCTGCGGATAACAGGCTGTAATCGCTTGAGTGAAGCCCGTTAAGTTGTCTACGCATGTGATGAGAATGTCCTGTACACCACGGTTTTTCAGATCATTAAGGACACTAAGCCAGAACTTGGAGGACTCATTCTCGCCGATCCACATTCCAAGAACGTCTTTGCATCCATCTAGATCAATACCAATGACCATATAGGCTGCTTTGTTTACAATGGCACCATCCTGTTTGACCTTAAAGTGAATGGCATCTAGAAAAACAACCGCGTACACGGCTTGGAGTGGTCGGTTCTGCCACTCCTTAATGAGAGGAACAATCTTGTTCGTGACGTTGGAAATGAAGGTTGGAGAGACCTCAATGCCATACAGATTGTTCAGGTGGTCTTGAATCTCGCGCGTACTGATGCCTTTTGCATATAAGGCAACGATCTGATCTTCAATACCCGTCACATTGGATTGATGTTTCTTCACAACAAGCGGCTCAAATTCACCTTCGCGATCACGGGGAATGGTGATTTCCTGCTCACCGTACTCGCTAATGATGCTTTTCTTGCTCTTTCCATTACGGCTATTCGTTGTTTGCTTGTTCTGCATGTCGTGCTTCTGATAGCCCAAATGAGTATCCATTTCAGCCTCTAGCATTTCTTGCAACGTCTCTGCAAACAACTCTTTCAATGCATTTTGAGCATCCTGTGCAGATACCAATTTGTTCTCTTTAATGAACTCACGGAGTTGCTGTTTTGTCCATAATCCCATGTGTTCTCCCCTACCTTTCGTATACTACTATTTTAATAGGTTTAGGAGTTTACACAATCTATTTTACAGACTCAAATAAACCATTATGGGTTTTTGATCTCAAGCCTGGCATGAGAATATCAGCAAGTTTATCTTCTCTAGCAACAACATCCATACTAGTAGTAACATGGTGAGGTAATACGCTTCTTTTTATAATAGTCTACCCGTTAAATAAACTATAAAGATCGGTTCTGTGTACAAACCATTGCCAGCTTAAGTACACCCTTACCTAGAGAACTGCGAACATAAAAATGTTACAGCTCGAACCGATCCATCACCATGTCATCTACCCAATGCAAGGATTAGTTATGGAAGTGCAAATTCAAAACTGTGCAGGTAAGATGTTCATCAAGAAACGTTCGTGATCTGCACCTTAAATGTGCATGAAGCAGGTGACATTCAAAGTAAAGTACGAACGCGTGGTACACTGACCAAAGAATTATTTCAATTGCTGGAATGGCTGAAATCTAAATCTGTCACCCATAGTGCGATGGATTAGCGTGCTAAAGACAGAGTCCACTCTTTTGGTTAAAACGAAAGTTCTTACGCCACCATCCACCAAAGGAGCATATCTGCTGATGAATAGATTAACATACCATTAACAAATTGAAAAAGGTTTTAAACATTGGCGACTGCCTCTGTATTTCTCTAAACCCGTTTTGCGACATCTTTTGCATGTTGTCGATGGGATGTCGAGCACAGGTTTTACTGGCAAGCTCGCTCAAATACTTCAAGCCAGTCACCATCCTAAACATCGCACAGCACTTGGCTATTTTCTGTAACATAGTCCGTGGCAAGAAAGTTTTCTTCTCCAGCAAACAAAACAGCATATCTATCAGAAACTATCAGGGAAATCGCCGCTATTTTTACTCAAACTCATGGTTTGAATCTATTGCTAAAATTTTTTCTTTTGGTTGAATATCCTTTTTCAAAAATATATCTCATGTTTATTTTTCTAGAATCAATACTGTTTGAAATTGCAACTTTTATTCAGCACTAGAACATTTCAACTAATATAATTTCCAAATAACTCCAACGTCCTCTGATAGTAACTTCGGGAAATGGGTAGCCGCTCACCTTTAGTCAAAATGACCTCTCTTGTAGACTTGTCTATACTACTAATATGTTGAAGATTGACTAAAAATGACTGGTGTATTCTAAACAATCTGGCATCACATTTTTCAATGTTTTTTAAAGTCCCTTGAAATTTTCGGATTTGATCTTTTGCAGTTAACAATATCCGATGATCATATACAGTCGAAAAAAAATATATGTCTCGAAAATATAAACGAACTATCGAAGTTTTAGTTTGATAAACAAATATTTTTTCGTCAATAATTGAATGTTCTATCATTTCCAGATAAATTTTCAGACAGTTGTTGATTTCTTTTTTTAATAAAGAATAATCTAATCTCTTTTCAATAAATGTGAGTGCTGAAACATAATATTTATATGAAATAGCTATCAATTCAGAGCGTGCAGTAACAAAAACTATAATTCCCTGTTTATCAATATTTCTCAGCTCTTTAGCAGCTTCTAAACCTTCCATCTCTACGGAACTAATCTCCAAATCTATAAAGTACAGATTTAACTCAGAGTTTTCCTGTACCTTTCTTAGCAAATCAGATACTTTTTTAAAAGTATGAATAGTTTCTCGACTTTTCCCATGCAGTTGACAGTATTGTTCAATCACTTTTTTTAATGCTAGAGCTTGTACAATTTGATCCTCTAAAATATATATCGCCATGTTAACTCCCCTAACAATCATTTTCAATTTTATTACTACACTTGCAAATACTCGCTCGAAAAATTCAAAAAACTAAAAAACGCGAGTATCGCTTTGCCCCTTTAAGGCAAATCAGCATTCCATTAAAATGAAGTAAAAAGTCAAGACTGAGGAACTTACCAAGTAATCTGGCAAACAAAATCCTTTTTGTCCTCCCTTATGGATCGTAATGATTAATAGAATTATACGTGACATATTATGAATTCGCTTTCATATCGGGATGTTCATATCACAATTACATTTGTTAATAACTCAACTTTCGTAGCTCAAATCTCCAAACAAACCCTTGATATAGCTAGGTAAACCAGAGATCTATTTCTGTATTTAACAAAATAAAGAAATTTTGTTCTTTTTTATTTTTTATTGGGACATTTGGAGAAATAAACTCATGAGCTGTTGAAACGTAGTCTGGTAGTCTAAATCGCGGACTTCATCAGCAAAAAAGAAAAATAGCCTTCGCAGTGTCCGTTCATCACTTGATTGGCGCCGTGACAAAAATTAAGCGGAGTAAAGCTAAAACCGCCGGACCAGCCCAGCGTTAACATCGTGTAACCTTTAGTAAATTTGCCTGTGTTGGTTGTAACATAGAGTTACGCACCTTTCTTGTTGGCATGGTTGGTCGCACTTCTCTGATACCAAACAAGTGAGGTGTTTTTTTGTCAATATGATTAAATCTATTTTAATTCTTCTTACGTGTTCGAGGGCTTAAGTCATTTTTATAAGTGCGAAAGTTGAGTTATTATAAGGTATTTTAAATAAAATATGTAACATGAGGTATTAGAAATGTCATATAGGGATTAATTGTATATAAATATTATTTTTAGGTTTATTCTATATTTAAGCTAGTTAGTTAATAAACGCCGTTCATTCAGTCTTAATAACTTCATCTTAAAATAGCGATAAAATTGGAGAATTGTGAAGTTTGAACTTAGCGAAAGGAAATGATAATAAACGTGAATAAAATAATCGAAAAAGCAAGAAAGATTGATGAAAATAAAAAGGGATATTCTGATCACTCCAACATTGATTATACATACTTGAAAGAATGGCGAAATGTTCGAACTCTATTAAATGATAAATATTTCGAGATAATGTTGAAAGAAACAAGTTTTACAAAAGAAGAATTTGCTTACTCGCTTCAACCAATTGATAACTCAAATGGACACAAAGAAGATGTCTGGTTTGATGATTTTATTGAAATGTTAAATGAGTTTGATTATGAGGATATTAATTATCAGGCTGGAGTTCAAGTTCCAATCTTACCGTTCAATAGACATTTACTTCAGCATTTACAACAGGTGATACATCAGTTGAATGAGGTTGAAGTAGGTCAGGAAGTTATTAAAGCATTTCTAGAGGCTCACTGTATAGAAATGTTTAATGTAATGGGAAAAATAATTGCTTTGAAACTTGAGGAGTATAAACAAACGAACAGTTTTCTAAGTGAAGATAAGGAAATACGTTTTCAAGAATTCTTAAAAGCAACTTTATATTCAAAAGAGAGTTATTTGAAATTATATGAAGAATATCCTGTTGCAGCAAGAGTTGCTACTATTCGGACAATGTACCTGAAAAAGAATTTCACCGATATTTTGCAACGCATAGAAAAGGATTCCTTCGAAATTCGACAGTTTTTAGAGTTAGATAAACTGAATTTAACAGAAATTAATCTTTCGACAGGTGATTCTCACGAGCAAGGGAAATCGGTTTCGATTTTGAGTTTTGGAGATAAAAAATTAGTGTATAAGCCAAAAAATTTAGAAATAAGCATGGCTTTTGAAAAATTCATAGATTGGTACACAAGGGATTCTGAATTATTACCAATTAAAATACCAAAAGGAATTTATAGAACACATTATGCCTTTAATGAATTTGTTATTCCTCACTATTGTAAAAGTGAAATAGAAGTTGAAAATTTTTACCTTCGTTATGGGTATTTAAATGCACTTTGCTATTTACTGAGTATGAATGATCTGCATTTGGAAAATATTATTGCAGATGGGGGACATCCTGTTATTGTGGATATCGAAACGATATTTCAGACTTCTCTAAATTTGGAGAATGAGTCAATATATAGTGACTTAATGAAGCATCTGGAAGTAGATTCTGTTTCAAATTCTTGCTTATTGCCGAGACAAATAAGTATGGGTTTAGGAGAGAAAATCGAGTTAAGCGCCTTAAACGGAAAAGAAGTTAAACTATCTCAAAAGTATCTTTCACCAGCAGAAGTTAATACTGATGAATTTCATTATGAAAAGATCGAGGGTGGCTATTTTGCTGGTGGGAACAATATCCCTAAGTTTGATGAAACCGAAGAAATTAATTTTCAAAAATATAGTTTAAAAATTTTGGAAGGTTTTAATGACTTCATGAAATTCGTATTGGAGAATAAAGCGGAGTGTCTTGAAGAACTTAACATTTTTCAAGGGTATAAAATACGCTCCTTATTAAAAGGAACAGAAAGATATGCTTCAATGATTCGCTATTCGAATCATCCTAATTATAATCGTGAGATGAATTGTCGCGAGCGATTAATGATGAATATCTGGGCATATCCATATTTGGATAAACGCATTATTAAGAGTGAAGTAAGAGACTTACTATTTAATGATATTCCTATCTTTTATTCTATTACAGATTCTAGAGATTTAATTGATAGTCAACAAAATATATATCCTAACTTTCATCAACAATCCGGTTTTGAGATATCTAAGCATCGGATATCTGGGTTAACAGAAAAGGAAATAATAAGACAAAGATCTATACTGCTATCCTCGTTAGGAATCACGGATTTTTATTTAAACCAAGAAAAGCAGGAAAGAGCTCTTAATTATCCAGTCCAAAAAATTGATTATTTAAAGCAAGCAAAATTGATTGCTGATAGATTGATAGATGAAGCTTTTGAGAACAATGAGGAATGCTCATTTGTTAATGTAGATTGTAATGATAAAAAACAGTGGAAAATGATTCCATGTGATGAGAGTTTGTATGGCGGATTAAGTGGTATTTCTATTCTGTTTTTGGAGTTGTATATAAAAACTAATGAAGAGATATATCTAACTTATTATAGAAAGTTGATTCATACGGCAGTAGAACAGGCAAAAAGACATAGATTTCAAAGTGCATTCACAGGGTGGTTGTCACCAATTTTTCCAATAGCCTTGGAATATAGACTCTTAGGGACTGTAAGTGAAAGATCATTTTTGGAGTTAACATTAGAAAAACTCGAAAGCTTAGAAACGGATGATATTGAAAAAATAAAAGGTACAGATTATATTTCAGGAATTTCAGGGATTTTGCGGTTAATATCAGTGATACGATTAACATTTGGAATAGAGTCCTTATCCGAAAATACTGTTCAAAAATTTGTGAATGTATTGATTCAAAGAATCAGTTTGGGAGAAGATAAATCAATTGGAGTTATAGGAATAGCTCATGGAATTTCTGGCCTTGCTCTTGGTTTGGCTTCACTAGAAATAATGGATTCAGAATATATCAGTTCTTTACTTTCAAAAGAGTTTGAATTAGATATTCCTGTTACTAATATAAAAAAATGGTGTTGGGGATTGCCAGGTATGATTCAAGCTAGACTCGAACTTATGAAGATATGCCCAACAATCGTTGACAAAAAACAACTAGCGACTCTGATTGAACAGTTTGATAAATCTTTAACTACCATGAGAAATGATGATACCCTTTGTCATGGAAGTGGAAGTGTAATTACGACACTGAAAATGCTATATGAATATACGCAAGAAGAAAAATGGGTAGAATTTATCCAAATATGGATTTCTAATATGAATATGAACGCTTTGTTTGAAGGGTATACAGTACCCAAGATCCTTGAAACTAATGCAAAAGGTATTTTTGATGGAATTAGTGGAGTCGGATGGATATATTTGTATATCTCCGGATCTGTTAGCAATTTATTGTTGTTGGAATCTAAACTATAGGTAGTGCACATCTAAGTTTAGTTTTCATAGATATCTTGTTACTTGGAGGTGAAAAAAATAGAAGATACTAATACTTAAGCAATTGTTGGTGAAAAGTTCGAGGATTTGAGCATTGCTGAAATGACCCGAGTTCAGGGTTCAGGCGAAATAGTGATTACTGAACCGATATCCGTAACGGTGCTGCCTTTGTCTACAATCCTCTGGCCGCCCATTAGTTGGAAATTTTAATTTTTCTTTTTCAGCATTTTGTATCATTTGATGCTATTACTAATTGAAATAAAAAGTTATGGAGGGATTTGAAATGTCAGAAATTAATACCAAAGCAATAGTTGGAGATACATTCGAAGATATGACTCTTGTTGAAATGACACTAGTTCAAGGTTCGGGAGATGTGAATCCTGAAACCACGCCAGCAACACCAACAATTGTAATAGTAAGTGAAGGACTATTAACTGCTGCTGGTTCTGCTGCTTTATCAATTTTATCAGTTAGAACAATTAAAGGACACTGCTAAAAATAAGTAGTTTTATTATTTCATAATTCAGCGATTTTTCTTATGTGTTTATAATAATAAAATGTGGAGGTTTTTAAAATGTCAGAAATTAATACTAAAGCAATTGTTGGAGATACATTCGAAGACATGAGTCTTGTTGAAATGACATTAGTGCAGGGAGCAGGGGACGTGGGTGTTGAAGCGACTCCAACTACAATAGCTACACCAGCTCTTTCTAAGGCTGTATCTGCTATTGTAAGTTTTGTTGGAACAGCAATCGTTTCCATAGCTAAATGTTAATTAGCAATATATTGTAATGTTATTTCAAGAGGAGGCTTGCCTCCTCTTTTTTTTAAACGCTAAACAAGCATATTGTAGTAATTTAAACTAAAAACAGGGTCGTGAAAATATGAAAAAAATATTTGTGTTAATAGGTAGTAGACGAAAAAAAGGAAATACAGCAAAGTTCATTAAACGCATTGTTGATAGCTTAAGTGACAATGAATTTGAAGTGGAATATGCATTTCCACAGGATTATAATTTAAAACCTTGTACTGGTTGTAACACATGTTTTATTACAACACAATGTGTTTCTAAAGATGAATTAAATTTACTGCATGAAAAAATATTGAGTGCTGATGTTTTGATAGTTGCTTCTCCAGTTTATTTGCACTATATGACCGCAGATTTAAAATTAATATTAGATAAGTCACCTTGGTGGGCTCATACTATGCGCCTGCAAGGAAAACCTGTTGTGATTCTTAGTACCTGTTCTTCTAATGGCCATAACACTGTTATAGAACCATTAAGTAAAATAATGAATATGATGGGTGGAAATGTAATTTGTACATCAAATGCAGCACAAATACCTCATCAAATCGATAATGAAGAATGGCTTAGTGATGTATCAGATCAGATAGCAAATCGTATTCGTAAATATGCCTATTTACCACCACAGTCTAATAAATTCCTCGAAGAAGTTTTTTCAATTACAAAGTTGGCAATATTACAACAAGTGGAAGTCAGCAAGAATAATAATGTCGAAGCCGGAGAAGCCAAATTCTGGCGAGAGACTGGAATGCTTGATTTTAATAATTTTGGCGATTATTTAGCAGCAAAGAATGAAAAGAGGAAAAGAAACTATGAAGATTCGCTTTCAACAACAAAGTGAACATTCTGAGTGTGGTTTAGCATGTGCAGCAATGTTAATTGATTATTTTATTGAAAAAACTAAATTATCAACATTAAGAAAAGAATATGGCGTACCCAATGGGGGATACAATCTTTCTCAAATTCAAACTGTTTTTTCAGAACATGGGATGAAGTCAAAAGCGGTGAAAATTAATGCTGCTTCTGTAAAAGCCTTGCCGAAACCATTTATAGCTTATTGGAATCGAAAACACTTTGTTGTTGTTGAAAAAGTCTCGGCAAAGCTAGTTTACATCGTAGATCCTGCTATAGGAAAAATGAAGATTTCCTATGATGAATTTGAAGAAAAATTTTCTGAGGTTGCTTTGTATGTGACGAATGATAGGGAGAGAAAGCTAAGGCTCCCGCAGATTAATGAAAAAATATTAAAGATCGTTAAAAGTAATAAAGCAGTTTTAGCTAAGACATTAATTATTGCTTTAATCATGCAGTGCTTAAGTTTAGTAATTCCTTATGTGATTCAATTTATTATAGATGGAAAAGTTAATAATATGATACAAGATGGAATGCTTCCTCTTATTTTTTCTGTTTTATTAATTTTCATCGCTTATTTTTTAACGAACATGGCAAGAACAAGAATAATTACAAGTTTGCAGACTTCTTTTGATAAAGGTCTGTTAAGTATGACTATTTTTCAACTACTGGACCTTCCTTATTCTTATTTTGTAAACCGTAGTAAAGGTGAACTCATTTATCGAATAAACTCCAATGCTTACATACGACAAATATTGATAGAACAAGTTATTAGTTTGATTATTGATATTTTCTTCTTTTTCCTTTATTTAATCGTTATGTTTTCATTTAATAAGTTATTGTCTTTCATTACACTAGGAATTGCACTAATTCTGTGTATATTTTCAGTGATAAATGCAAAAATAAATCGAAAAATCACTCAAAATGAGATGGTAGTCCTAACGAAATCTCAGGATATGATTAATGAACTTGTAAATAATATTTTCACCATTAAATCTACAAACTCTCAAAAAAATATGTACAGTAAATGGGAAAGTAATTTTAATGAACAAATTGTTATGGAGCGAACAAAGGCGAAATATTCATCGATCCTTTCCAATCTCCCTCAATCCATACAGACCTTTTATCCACTAATGATATTTCTGATAGGCTATACTCTAACTCTGAATCACCAAATAACAATTGGAGGAGTTATTGCTTTTAATGTTATAGGCTCAGCGTTTTTGGCACCTATGTTGTCAATAATGAATTCCTACAATCAATTACTAATGGTGAAAATTTATTTAGATCGTCTATTAGATATTTTGGATACACCTAATGAGTCTTCATTACTAGGTGCAGGCGTTCTTTCAGATTATAGTGGTGAAATTACAATAGAGAATGCTGGTTATCAGTATAGTAAGTTTTCAGAGGAAGCCATATCCAATATTTCATTAACAATTGAGCCTAATGAAAAAGTTGCGATTGTTGGCCCTAGTGGATCTGGAAAATCAACGCTGTTGAAGCTAGCAGCCTGTTTATACCAAACAACAAAAGGAAATATCTTTTACGATAATAAGAATGTAAAAAATCTAAATATTCATAACTTACGAGAACATATTGGAATAGTATTGCAAGAAAATGTCCTTTTCAGTGGAACTTTTAAAGAAAATATTACGATGGGAAGAGAATTTTCAGAAGCTGATATTTGGAAGAGTATTGAAGCTACAAATTTACTAGACCTAGTAAATAGTTTCCCGTTAGGAATCGAAACTCATATTTCAGAGAGCGGACAAAATTTATCTGGTGGACAGCGTCAAAAAATCTCTATTGCAAGAACGATAATTTCAAAACCAAAGGCAATTTTTTTGGATGAACCAACAAGTGCACTTGATAATATTTCAGAAAAAATAGTGATGGAGTTTTTGTTTGATATACAGGCAACTTTAATTGTTGTTGCACATCGACTCTCTACGATTGAGCAATTCGATAAGATTGTCGTAATGGATCACGGCGAAATAGTAGGTGTTGGTACACATAGTTACCTATTAAAATATAACATTTATTACCAAAGGTTATATAACAAAGAATGCAGTACTGTGTAAATCTAATACGGATGTTATTCGCACAATTACAAATACGAGAATGTAGGTGAAGATAATGTGGTTTAAACAGAAAAAAATATTCTTTGTAATTATATTATTTGTTTTGGTTGGTTTTGGGTCAATTTCCGAGGTTCATGCTGAAGCATCTGAAGGCAGCATTGACGTATTATTTAATGATGTTGCTAGTGTTGAAGTATTTAAAGAAAAGCTATTATCCATAGACAGTGATGTTGAATTTTATGAAATTCCTGAAATCTACTTACTAAGAATTAATCAACCTTCTCCAAAAATTGAGCAAGAAATTTATAAAAATAAAAATGTTGAAATGTCTGGGAAACTCACAGAGATTTTAATTGAAGATAAAAGATTAATAGATCAAAAAATTCCACTTCGAAACATTTCTATGTCAAGATCCCTTACTCTTCAAAATACAATTGACGATTTTGACCTCTTAGATAATTTAGCTTGGTATAAGTATACAATGATTAAAAATCAACAATCATTTGAATTTTCAGAAGGACAGGGAGTACGTATTGGCTTAATTGATAGTGGAGTTGATATATATCATCCGCTCATTTCACCTGTATTAGATTTATCCAATGCAAAGTCATATATAGAAGGTGATAATTCTATACGTGATACCAATGGACATGGAACGATGGTTGCAGGTGTTATTGCTCAAATTTCACCGAAAGCTGTTATTACACCTTACAGAGTTATAGGAGATGCAACGGGTGATTCTTATTTCACGATACAAGCAATGATACAAGCCGTTCAAGATGAGCAGGATATTTTGAATATGAGTTTGGGAACCTATAAATATAGTAATGATGAAAATGAGCAGATTACTATAGAAGCCTATGAGAGAGCGGTTCAATATGCATTACAGAATAATGTAATGATTGTATCCTCTTCTGGAAATAAAGGTTTGGATTTAGATTTAAAGTTTCAAGAAGAAGGAATACGACATTTACCAGGCAGTATACCAGGAGTTTTTTCAGTGAGTGCTCTAACAAGGGAGAATGCATTAGCATCTTATAGTAATATTGGTTCTAATATTCAGTTTGCCGCACCTGGAGGCGATTATGTAATCGAAGATGGATATCTAGATGTTACAAAATTAATATATACTGCGTATCCAACAGATATGGATAATATGCTTGGAAGTATAGGGGTTCCTCAAGGTTATATGTTCAGTACAGGAACTAGCTTGTCTGCTCCAGCAGTTAGTGCAGCAATAGCAGATTACTATGCTTACTATCAAAAAATGACTGGAGAACGTCCAACCATAGAAGGTATAAAAAATGACTTATCATCTACAGCACTGGATCTGGGGGTCGCTGGGAAAGATACCTCATATGGATATGGCTTACCTCAAGTATCTGATGCGTATGGTCTAATTCCGACTTATACATTTTCAGTTGCTCAGTAATTATATATATTGAGAAAAAATAACATATTAATCAAAGCGAGCGGTATCTTTCTTTTAGGGAAGATTTCGTTCGTTTTTTGTATGTGAATTAAATTAATATAAGTATATAGATTATTTTTATGGTTCATCACAACAACTTGGGGTTGACGAGCGAATATTCATTAAGAGGAGGAGCTAGTTAACGAAATGATAGCCATTTATTTCTACGACTTCGCCTAAAAAATGAACATTAATTTTGTTATCCCTGACTTATGGTAATTGAATTTTTTTATGGAACTTAATCCTTTTATTCACAATATGTAATTAGTTGATTATAAACAGAAAGGAGACTGTTACGTTGATTGAAAATCGAATCAAAATTTTGAGAGCTGAACGTGACTGGAGACAATTAGATTTGGCAGAACATGTTGGGATTTCGCGACAAGCAGTCATATCCATTGGAAAATATAAATATACACCTTCGTTAGAGTTAGTTTTCAATATTGCAAAGGCATTTAATGTATCTATTAATGAAGTATTTGTACCTGAGGAGGATGAAAGCAAATGAACCATCAATTTTTAGTTTTAGCAGTGTTCGTTGTATTAGGTGTAGTACTATGGAGATTGCCTTTGGTGCCGCCGCATCTCAGTACCCACAGGGCACTTTCAAGAGCGCAACTACGGATCGAGGGAAAGAGTTTGCCTGCTTTAGCTCGCTTGAGTTTACTCACAACATAGATGTCTACTTTGCTGATCCCTACTCATCTTGGCAACGTGGTTCCAACGAGAATGGAAATGGCCTCCTTCGAGAGTTCTTTCCCAAAGGCAAAGACTTCGCAGAGGTGACTGATATTGAACTGGCTAAGGCCCTCAATCTGATTAACAACCGACCCAGGAAATGTCTGGGTTGGAAGACCGCTCACGAATCATTCACGGATGCTCTGTCGCACTTGGCTTGACAATCCGTCATATCCCAGTTCACCGTCGCCAATATTCCTAGTACATCCATAGGTTTTATGTTATTCTAGTAATTAAATTTATCATGAGAAAAACAGACAGCTGAGGAGAGATGAACAGTGCTTGTTGCTCAGAGTATAACAGAGCTTATTGGACATACGCCGATGGTGCGATTGAATCGCACGGTTCCGGATGGCGCTGCTGATGTATATGTGAAATTGGAAATGTTCAATCCCTCGGGAAGTGTGAAGGATCGAGCTGCGTTTAATCTGATTGAGACGGCTGAGGAGAAAGGTCTGCTAACCGCTGGAGGAACGATTATTGAACCTACGAGTGGCAACACGGGCATTGGCATTGCGATGATTGCAGCGGCCAAAGGGTACAAGGCGATTCTTGTGATGCCAGATAATATGTCCAAGGAAAGAATCAATATACTGAAAGCTTACGGGGCCGATGTAGTTCTGTCTCCAAGCAGTGAAAGAATGCCAGGTTCTATTGCTAAGGCATTGGAGTTACAGGAAGGGATTCCGGGCAGTTTCATTCCACAGCAGTTCGAGAATCCAGCTAATCCCGATATTCACCGTATAACGACAGCGCCGGAAATTCTGGAACAAATGGAGCATCGGCTTGATGCGTTCGTAGCTACAGCAGGTACTGGGGGTACAATTACCGGTACAGGTGAGACGTTGCGAAAGGTTTTGCCGAATCTTCATATCGCTGTTGTTGAACCGCAAGGATCGCCCGTTTTATCTGGGGGCACACCCGGTCCACATAAATTGGTAGGAACAAGCCCGGGATTTGTACCAAGTATCCTAAACATAGATGTATACGATGAAATCATTCAAATTTCGGATGATCATGCCATTGGAATGATGAAGGATTTAGCGCGTCTGGAAGGTATTCTGGTCGGTCCATCCTCAGGTGCATCTGTGTATGCGGCGATTCAAGTAGCTAAGAAGTTAGGCTCTGGCAAAAGAGTAGTATGTATCGCACCTGATACAGGTGAGCGTTACTTAAGTATGGATTTATTTTAAAGCTACGGCGTCATCTTCGAAGTAGAAGGTTTGTATATCCGGTGATTGCGATAGGCTCATTTGCATGACCTCCTCTAATAGGTAACACAATTTACTCATACATAAACCAACCCTTCAAGTGTCCAATCTACTGCAATTCAATGGTTAACAGCGGTAGGTACATTAATTTTTGTGGAGCATGGGTACGGGGGTTAGTGCTTAAGGATGGATTAGTAGGAGCGGAGTATTTTCAAGGTCCTATTTTTGTTTTCACTTTGTCGAAATTATGAGTAAAATGGGTCCAATTCGACAGATTTTCAGAAGATAGTGAAATAATATAGAAAAATTTTCATATTAGTAGTAAAATAGAACTACTTGTTTGTGATTCCCGTAATGGCGTTTTTATCATTTAATACATATCGGCAAAGCTACTGAAAAGTAGTGACGCAAAACTATAGGGACTACTTCCTCGAAGGAAAAGTCAGCCAGTTGCATATGGAGTGGTGACCTATGGCTATTTATGCGATATGGGCATCTTTTTTTTGCTTTCACAAGGGAGAACCTATCAAATCTATCAAACCTATCAGATCAAGAAAGGGGGGACTTAATATCACGTAAGACTATGTAGCTAGGTGGTCATATTTTGAAATCAAAATTACATAATAAGAGGAGACCGATAATGAAGTTACCACGAATGATTAACGTTATTACCAGACGAAGTATTGTTACTAAAAATATGTTACTGACGAGTCTATTCATCATTTTGACGGGCGTTATATTAATCGCATCCAGTTATTATATTCAGGGCGAGGTTCTGACAAACCAATTAAATTCGGATTCAGGAAAAATTATGACTGCATGGATCAACAAAATATCACCCGAAGAGGCAGCTGAGGCCAAAGCGAACAAGGATCGTAATTCACCGATTCAGAAGAAATTAATGGGGATATTTGATGAACTATCCGTTATACACCCTAACGTTGCGCAAGGCTATATCTATGGTTCTGAACTTGAAGACGGTAATAAGACGTCTAATATTTCTTTTCCAACAGCAGTATTGGATATATTTGAAGGAGAAGGCATGAAGTTAGGAGATATGTATGAACAGGCTGCTATTCACGTAGATGGCGTTAAGGATATGTTGAAGACGAAGCAGATGAGCTTCACTAAACCTTATTCTGATGATTATGGAACTTGGGTAACAGTTCTGTACCCTTTCCAAGATAGTGAAGGAACTGTATTTGCTTATATGGCCATGGATATCGATGCAAGCTTAATTACACAAGGTCAGCATGAATTAGTTAAATATACGATACTAGCTTTACTGGCCACATTGATTGTTGTGTTAACTATGCAATATTTCACCATAAAGCAAACTTTTGCTCCTGTGAAAGGCTTGATGGCTGCCTTGGATAAGCTAAGCCAAGGAGATTTTAGTGTTCAATTACCGACGAGTACTGACGAACTTGGTAAAGTAGCTGAGAAGTTCAATATGACGGTGAATAACATGAATAGATTAGTTGCGACTATCAAAACAGTATCAACAGAATCTGCTGAGGAATCTAAAATATTATTCTCTACTGTGGAGGATAGTCATGAGAACGCAATGGCAATTACAGCGAATATTGAGGAGATATCGGATCGAGTGTCTCAGCAAAGTAAGTCCATATCGGAGAGTGTAACCTCACTTGAGGAAATTTCCTCAGGAGTAACTACAATTGCTGCAAGTACCACTACGTTATCTGATACATCGATGCAAATGAGGGACCAATCTGAGCAAGGTACTGACAATGTAGACAAAGTTATGACGCAGATGAATTCAATTCAAAAGTCTGTTCTAAATTCGGTGCATTCCATTGAACAGCTTCAGAAGCGTTCGGGAGAAATCGGTGAGATCGTACAAGTGATTACAGAGATTGCTTCACAAACCAACCTACTGTCTTTAAATGCGAGCATTGAAGCGGCTAGAGCAGGTGAAGAGGGACGTGGATTCGCAGTTGTTGCTAATGAGGTGAAGAAGTTATCTGAACAGTCTGGGAGATCAGCTGAGAAAATTACGGAGTTAATCCACCATATTCAGCAGGAAACTTTAGTAGCCGTATCAGCGATTAGCGAGGGAGAGCAGAACGTTGAAGTGGGTATTGAGATTGTGAAAGAGACGGGAATGTTGTTTGACGGAATACTAGCAGCTACAGAGTCAGTTACAAGTCAGATTCAAGAGGTTTCTGCTGCAACGGAGGAAATGGTGGCTGAGACAGAACAGATCACATCCTCAATCAAGCAACTAGCCGTATTGGCAGAGAAGAATTCGGTAGTGGCAGATCAGATCAAGGAAAGTGCTCAGGGACAACGTTCATCCTCTGATAAACTTGTTGAATCAGCAGAGCATTTGAATCAGATTTCCGATAGATTAGAGGACGTAGTCGACGGATTGAAACTTTAGAAACAATGGGTCTTCTGCTAATGATAGTTGACTATAGTGTAGGTTTCTAGATTCTACACTTCACTTCTATAGAGAGATAAGTAAGGAGCGGATACTATGAACACTCTGTTGATGGCAGAGCAGAATAAAAATTACTGGCTGGAGGAGCTCCGAGCTCCTCTATCCATATTCGATATATATACGGATTTTCCTAAACATCCCACGGTCAGAGAGGTTCAGAAAACGACTTTTTTGTTGGATGTACATGCAGAGCAGATTAACACTTGTAAAGATCGGTTCGATATGAAGGGTTGGATGCTTAGCTGCTATATAGCGTTTCTGTATAGAATGACAGGTGAGAATGATCTGATTATAGGAGTAAACGATAGCCAAGGGAATGTATTGCCGTTTCGGATAGCTTGTGAAGGGGATATTTCATTCCAACAGTTATTTAAGCAGATTACGGATAAACTGCAGCATACCTATGCTGCTAGCTTACCCGTATCGGTGATTGAAGAAATGGTAGGACAATCCGCCATTGTGAAGACGATCTATGGGGTGGATAGCACCCTTGAGGCTAGTTCGCTAAACTGGTCTGTACAGGAAGAAAAAGGTCAATGGGTAATCCACATTGCTTATCATAAAAATCTGTTCAAAGAGAGCACTATTCGTAAATTTGCTCGTCACTTCCAGCACATTGTAAATGCTGTATTGGTTAGAGAAGATATCTCCATTGGAAGTATACCTATTCTAACTGAAGAAGATGTGGAAGCCTATGATGTGCTTAATGATACGGCGATGGAGCTTCCCCTTGCGATGAGCGTCCCTGCGATGCTGCAATCGGTGCTAAGTCGCTTTCCCGATAGAGTTGCTCTTTCTTCCGGGCTTACGCACTTAACCTACAGACAGCTGGATCAATTATCGAATCAAGTAGCTCATATGTTGGTAGCAAAAGGGCTCGTTAAAGGTGGATTTGTCTCTATTTTCATGGAGAGAAGTATCGAAGCCATCATAGGGATGCTGGGGGTTCTGAAAGCTGGAGGAGCTTATGTCCCTCTCGATCCAGAGCATCCGGATGATCGGAACGCCTACATTATAACGGATACGAAATCGCAATTGGTCATTACAAAAGATCAATATACAGGTAAGTTATCCATGTTATTAGATCATAATGTTTCAGATGACGCTATCTTTCGTATAGATACTGAACTTCATTTGTATCCTCAGGAACCTATTGATGTGCAGATAGATGGAGATGATCTGGCTTATATTATCTACACCTCTGGCTCTACAGGCAAACCCAAAGGCGTTATGATCGCGCATACGGGTGTTATAAACCTCGCGGCTTCAACCGTTAACCATCTACAGTTGAACGAAGAAGATGTGATTATGCAGTATTCTACTTTTAGCTTCGATGCATCGGTGTATGACATATTTAGTTCGATCAGTAGTGGTGCTAGGTTACACTTGCTTTCGAATGAACAGCGTTTCTCAATAGAATCATTTACAGCAGCTATAGAAGAGGTTAAGGCAACGCGTATTGGTATTTTACCTACTGTATTCTTCAATCAATTATCAGCATATCTCAGTGATGAGGATGCTCCGAAACATAGCAATATTAAGAGCTTTGTAATTGGTGGTGAAGCCTTGACTGGAGAGTCCGTTCGGGTATTCCAGAAGAAGCTTGATCACAGACCCATCATCGTAAATGCCTATGGTCCAACAGAGGCAACGGTCGTTACGACTACGCATACTATTGATTATGTAGTTCCAGATCATTTATCCAACATTTGCATCGGAACCCCGATCT
Source organism: Paenibacillus sp. IHBB 10380 (assembly GCF_000949425.1). Lineage (NCBI taxonomy): Bacteria > Bacillati > Bacillota > Bacilli > Caryophanales > Paenibacillaceae > Paenibacillus > Paenibacillus sp. IHBB 10380. Next base: position 4,616,166 of record NZ_CP010976.1, on the reverse strand, counting down.
CGAATTACGAAGTGCTTATTGTGAACGAGAATGATCAACTTTGTCCGTTGAACGTCATGGGCGAGTTGCTTATCAGCTCTGTTGGCTTGGCTAAGGGCTATTTGAACCAACGGGTCAAGACGGATGAAGTGTTCATCCCCGATCCTGTGAATCCTAATTCCGGCAAAAGATATTACCGTTCTGGTGATATGGTCACTTTACAGGAGAATGGAATACAGTACATGGGTAGAAAGGATTTACAAGTTAAGATCAGAGGGTATCGGATCGAAATTGGAGAAATAGAGGATAACCTAGTCAAATTCGATAATATCAAAGACGTTGCTATTATTGCCAAAGAGGAAGCGGATGGAACGAAAATATTGGTCGCTTTCTATACATCGAAGGATGGAGCGGCGATAGTTAAGCATGAACTTGTTCAATTTCTAAGCACGAGGGTACCGTCCTATATGATTCCGAGTCATTTTAGTTATTTGGAAGTGATGCCTGTATCTCCTACTGGCAAAATAGATCGCAAACAGCTAGCGGTGTATGAAGTGGAGATCGTGGAGGAAGAAACTACGCATTATGATGCTCCCCGGAATGAATTGGAGCAGGAAATCTCTGCGGCATGGGAGAAAGCGATAAAACGTACCCGAATCAGTATTCATGATGATTTCTTCGAAATTGGGGGACACTCGCTGAAGATATTAGAGATTCTTGTTGTATTGAAGCCGAAGTTCCCAAATTTAAAAATCAACGACTTCTTCGCCTTTCCTACCATTGCACAATTGGCAGAGCGAGTTCTCGAATTAAAGTCCACTGCTGTGGTCAATAACAGCATCGTTGATCATGCTATGATTCAAGATTTAGAGGAATATCCGCGTTCATTTGGGCTGAATTCTTCAAGTGAGACTCATGAGTATACCTACAACAATATCTTGTTAACCGGAGCTACGGGTTACTTGGGTTCACATCTACTGCATGAGCTGTTGTATACATCCGACGCTGTTATTTACTGTCTGGTCCGTTCTTCAGGGCTTGAAGATCCATATAAGCGTCTGACAAACACAATGAGGTCTTATTTTGGAAGTAGCATTGCAGACAAGATGGATGGGCGAATCGTTGCGGTTCAAGGTGATTTGGAGAAAGAACATTTAGGAATAAATGATACGGTTATGGCTATATTGCATGATAAGATTGATTCGATCATTCATTGCGCGGCTGAAGTGAAGCATTTCGGAGAACCCGAGTATTTCGCTAGAGTCAATGTGGAGAGTACAAATCGACTTCTTGATATCGCCAGAAGGAAATCGCATATCCGGTTTCACTTTGTATCTACACTTGGAATCCCTGAGGACTTGGCGCTCAGTGATCAGTGGCAAACGTTTATGGATCATGGCGCCTACGATTATACGGTGAGTATTGATAATGTGTATACGAACAGCAAGCTGGAAGCAGAGAAGCTTGTAGTCAGAACTTGTCAGGAGGAAGGCGTTGCAGTAACGGTATACCGTGTGGGCAACTTGTCTTGTCATTCTCGCACAGGGGCATTTCAGAGTAACATTGATAGTAATGCATTCTATAGAATGCTCAAAGGAATGCTCGTGTTGAAGAGGGCACCTCAGGTCAGTTGGCAGGTTGATATTACGCCAATTGACTATGCGGGACAAGCCATTACGGCATTGATGCACAATGATGATACCGTAGGCAAGATGTTTCATATTTGCAATCCTGTACAGATTCCATATGAAGAAATGATAGGCTTTTTCCACAAATACGGGTATGATATCACCCTGATGGATTGGTCGGAGTACGAAGCGTGGGTACTTGATAGTAGTCAACCGAAGGAACAGGCTGGATTGGAGTTAGCTATGGCCCAATTAGAAGGGGATGGCGCGAAACACTCCATATACAGATACACTTGTACACAGACGACTGAGTATTTATTACCCTCGAATGTGAAATGTCAGGAACCCAATGAGTCATTCTTTCAACTCATGATTGATCATGCTATTGCTGTTGGTTATTTCGATAAGCCATAAATTAGATAGAAGCGTTTGAAACAAGGAGCAGTCCACACTATGATTTCATAGTCTGGGCTGCTCTTTAGGTTATTAAGATTTAAAGGGATTAACAGGATTAAAAATACCCATTATTTCCCAATGAAACGAATATTATGGTACAATGAACGCTGGCAATAAACCATATATAACCAAATATAGTGTTCCTATTGAAGTTGTCTATCCCTTTCAGACTTAGATGTTTTAAAGGAGACAAAGCCAATGTTGTATCCAACAAATCGTCCTGATTAGGATGGGGAACAACAATAACTTTAATCTGAGAATTAATTTGTTCTTTTTCAGCATATTCTTTATTTTCTGCGTCAGGGCAGTAATTGTTAAGACTTCACTTCATAGCGAGAACGTAGCGTCTTGGTCATGTTCAGAACCTCGACTAACTCTGGCAAGTGTAGCTCGCTAGTCGTACCCGATAAGACAGACGGAGTCTGATGAGCCTGAATGACTCGTTTCACAGCATCGGCGAAGGTATGAGCCGCGTCTTGTTTCAAGTCAGTTAATTCCTCCAGACTGGCTGTGCTGCTTGCAGCTACCTGCGGATAATCTGAAGCTTCTGCACCTGTAGCCGCTTGCTTATAAAATTCATGCACGAGCTGTGCACGTTCTTGGCCTGAGCCTTCAGCAATGATAAACGCCTGTACAATGTAAGCATGTGCTTGACGGCGTTGGGCAATGCCGCAGAACTTACGTCCATGAATACTTAAATCGAAATCGCCTGGGCAATATGCCCCGGCGATTTCGCCTTTATCCACGCATAATCCTGTTTCTAGTAAAGCCATCTGAATGAGCTTGTACATCATTTCGAAATCACGATGGAAGTGGAGATCTGCTTGTTCTTGCTTGGGTAAAATCAGGGATATATTGACTACTCCGAGGTCTAGCGGAACAGCCGCACCGCCAGAATTACGTATGGCGACTTCATAGTCTTGTGATTCTAGCCATTGTCTGGACTGCTCTACTTGAGGTAGTCGGCTGTCACGAATTCCCATAATAAAGGCTCTTGGATGACGCCAAATATGGCATATGGCCGGTCCGCCTTTGCCTGTATGTCTACATAGAAGCTCGTCCAAAGCGAATGGATATAGCGCATCACTTACCGTTAGGTCATCCATTCGATCTAGAATTAATAGGTTCTCAAGCTGCGTATGGTTTGTATCATTCACCATGGTTACCTCCTGTGGTCAACAAGCCTTATCTTAGTTTAGTTTACCATGATCTTCTGTGAAGCTGTAACGGATTATACATAGGGTAGCTACAAGGATGACACAAATTAGATATCTTTAAAGGATGATTACAGATAAAATGATTATAATGAATATAAGAAACTCAAATGATTGAGATAAAAGTAGGTGTGTAAAGTAAATGGGTACGCTAGACATTATGTCGATTCTGACAGAAGAGAATATAAAGGAGATGCTGGATAGATACCGTGATTTCGGCCCTCTGCCAGGCATTTTATTGACGTTCATGAAATCATTCATTCCCCCTCTACCCACCTTTGTGATTGTAGGTGTAAATGCTGCTGTATACGGACTCTGGCTCGGATTCCTATATTCTTGGATCGGTATGATCGGTGGTTGTATGGTGACTTTCTTGGTTGTCCGCAAGGTAGCGTCAACGCCTTATCTCCAGAGGTGGGCTCAGAAGCCTAAGGTACAGAAAAGTATGATATGGGTACGCCGTAATGCTTTCAGTTATGTATTTCTGCTTAGTATATTTCCCGTAGGACCTTTTGTTGTTATTAATATAGCTGCTGGAGTAGCACGTATGCGGGTTCTTTCCTTTCTTATCGCTGTATGTTTTGGTAAAGCTATCATGATATTTTATGTTTCTTATATTGGTTATGATCTGAGAAGATTTGTAGAGCACCCCTTTCAATTGCTATATGTCTTCTTGTTTATTGGTCTGTCATTATTCATAAGTAAAAAGATCGAACGTTATTTCACGAGAATACCTGTAGAGTCTACAGAGATATAGCTTCTTTACTAACGAATAATGATTAGGAACGGGTGGGGGATTTATGAAAAAAGTGGGTTTGGTCATGAGGAAAATTCAGTTTACTGAAGCTCAGGGACCTCGTGTATTTGCGGATCGGCTACAGCAAATAGGTAGGGAGCTAGGGGTAGAAATTGTGTTCATATCTCCTGAACGTCATGTAAATGGACATGATTGGGTTCCAGGTTACGAGCATGAGAAGGGCGATTTAGTGAACTATGATATTGTATTGGATCAGATCCATTCTCATAACATTGAGCATGTTATATATACGGTTTCGGGGTTTACTTATTTGAAAATGTTCGTTAAGAACAGCGTTCTTTTTCCGCATAGCTTCCCAGATCCGGCATTGACGGGTTATGAGATGATGAAGCCTTTTTATCAGATGGTAGACAAAGCTGTCGTACAGACGGAGTTTCTCAAGCGTGAACTAGATAGGAATTTTGGTGTGGAAGATGTGACGGTCATTCCTATTGGATTTAGTGAAGCGTTAGCAGAACGGCACTATGATCCATCTCTAATTGTCCAGAATCGTGTGCTCTGGATTGGTAGAGATGAGGAGAATAGACGGCCGGATCTAGTACTAGAGTATGCACGGCAGAATCCGGGTAAGGAAGTATATATGGTCTTTGGCGGGGTAAGATACAAAGAAAGTATGAAGAAATATAGTATCCCAGACAATGTGAAATTACAGTTCGCTTTAACACAAGATGAGATATTCACGCTGATGAACTCATCGAAGGTGTATTGGAGCTGTTCGAAATTTGATACGTTTGCTATGCCTCTTACGGAAGCATTAGCGATGGGTAAAATGGTAGTTAAACCAGAGCATCCTTGCTACGATCATATCAGCTCGAAGCACGCCTTCTCAGGCAATGAGAAGAATTGGTTCGAGCTTGTGAATATGGCAGCTGCGTCACCGCTTAATGTCTCAACCGATAATCGGGATTATGCATTTGAGAAATTCTCAAGTAGGGTAATGAAGGAAGGCTATCGACATTTTTTTGATTCATGGCTTCGTGATTAAGCGGAGAAGCACATCATCATACTACAATATTTATTAAAAAGAGGGCTGAGAGCCCTCTTTTTCTATGCTATTCCATAATTTTACCTGGATCTGCCACGACATCGATTTTCTCCTGCACTCTCTCTTGCGTGCCTAAGAAATGCCTTTCTAATGGCTTCAAGTTGTCGTCTAGTTCGTATACAATAGGAACCCCAGTCGGGATATTCAGATCCATGATATCTTCACTACTAATATTCTCGATGTATTTCATTAATGCTCTTAAGCTGTTGCCGTGAGCGACGATCATCACATGTTTTCCGGCTTTAATCTGCGGAATAATCTCTTGTTCCCAATAAGGAATGACTCTTTCAATTGTGGTCTCGAGGCTTTCTCCAAGAGGAATTTCTAGATCTGTTAATTCCTTATATCTGAGGTCTCTTTTCGGATAACGATCGTCTTCTGCTGTAATAGGCAAGGGAGGTACATCAAAGCTTCTTCTCCAAATCATGACTTGCTCTTCGCCATATTTGATAGCTGTCTCTTGTTTGTTAAGACCCTGTAATGCACCATAATGGCGTTCATTTAGCTTCCAGGATTTGATGATAGGAATCCACAGAAGATCCGTTTCCTCCAGAATATAGTCAAGCGTCTTGATCGCTCTTTTTAGAACAGAGGTATAGGCGATATCAAAAGAGTAATTGTGTTCTCTGAGTAGCTTTCCTGCCTTAATGGCTTCGAGCACTCCCTTTTTCGTCAGATCCACATCCGTCCACCCTGTAAACCGATTTTCTTCATTCCACACACTTTCACCATGTCTTACGAGAATAACTTTAAACATGTGCTTTCACTCCTTCTTTTATACAGTGAAATTAAGCTGGGAGTTACAGATTAAGGGAAGTTCTTGGTCTCATTGTATACCTCTTTTGCTCATGAATAAATCATACCTTCATATTATCGCGGTATTGTCTGGGTGCCATACCTTCCTGCTTAGGGAGGACACGGCTTAAATAATTGGCATTGTAAGGCTATCCAGTTGAAAATCGTTATTTCGCCCAGTAGTGACATTTGTCTCTGCATAATGTTTAAAAGTTGTATATCATCATTTTAAAGTAATGTTGGAATAAGGATGATGAATATGACGTTGAGAAGTTATTTGGATTTAGTAGAAATTAGGACTAAAGTGGCGAGTGTAGTTCCTTTTCTTATAGGATCGGTCTACGCGATATTTCGATTCCACGAGTTTAATGTGTATCATTTCGTCTTAATGCTGATTTCTTTGCTCAGCTTTGATATGTTCACAACGGTAATGAATAATTATTATGACTTCAAAAAAGCCAGAAAAAAAGAAGGCTACGGTTATCAAATTCACAATGTCATTGTGAAAGATAATCTTAAAGAGCGAACGGTTGTATCGATTATTATCATTCTATTCCTAATAGCGACAGTTACAGGAATCGTCCTCGTGTTTCAAACAGGTCTTTTACTATTTCTACTGGGTGGGCTGTCTTTTCTAGTAGGTATTCTATATTCATTCGGTCCGATCCCTATCTCAAGAATGCCTTTAGGTGAAATATTCTCAGGACTATTCATGGGTTTTGTGATCATCTTTATTTCAACTTACATACATGTCTGGGATGATCAACTCGTGTCTCTCGCATTCGACCAACAACATCTTATGGTTCACATAGATATCATTGAAGTATTATTAATCTTCCTTATCTCTATACCTGCAGTTTTATGTATTGCGAATATCATGTTAGCTAACAATATATGTGATATGGATGAAGATATTGAGAATAAGAGATACACATTACCTGTATATATCGGGAAACCATATGCTCTAATTTTATTTCGTTGCATTTATTATGCTTCCTTTTTAGATTTGATTGTATTAGGGTTCTTGAAGGTAAATCCTATAATTATTGCACTTATCCTGCTTACATTAATCCCTGTGAGGAAGAATATGAAGGCATTTATGTCTAAACAGACTAAGAAAGATACGTTCGGTTTGGCCGTTCGTAATTTCCTTATTATGAATATGGCTCGAATTGTAGCGTTAGGAATGGCTACAGTGATGGCATTGTAGCGAACATCGAGAGATGTTCGTGTCTCTCTTGCCGTTCGTGTTAGTTCAACTGAACGTGAAACCCCGCCTCCATGAAAGATGAAGGCGGGGTTTCTAATTGATAAGCTGGATAACTTGTAGCCGTTGTTTGAACATAACAGCGGCTTGTGCCCGTGTAACAACAGCCGTTGGCGATACTTAGAACCTTAGAGGGTTACTCAATTGAACGCTTGGACAGCTGGAACATATTCATAACCTAGATCCCGAGCTACCGCTTCAAAGGTAATATAGCCATTAATGACGTTAGCTCCACTCTGGATAGCAGGGTTATTTAGAACAACATCCTGAATATCATGGTTAGCAATGTCTAGCGCGAATGGAAACGTAGCGTTTGTTAACGCAATTGTTGAGGTTTGTGGTACCGCACCAGGCATATTAGCTACAGCATAGTGAACGACCCCATGTTTCACATACGTTGGATGATCATGTGTTGTGATATGATCAATGGTCTCTACAATTCCACCTTGATCGATGGCTACATCCACAATGACGGAACCGGGTTTCATTGATTTCACCACTTGTTCTGTGACGAGCTTCGGGGCTTTAGCTCCTGGAATAAGAACAGCTCCTATCAATAAATCTGCTTCGGATACAGCTTTGGAGATATTAAATGGATTCGAGACTAAGGTCTTTATTTGATTGCCGAATATATCATCTATTTGCCGCAACCGTCCTACACTCAGATCGAGAAGGGTAACATCTGCTCCAAGTCCAATAGCGATCTTGGCAGCATTGATACCAACAACCCCGCCACCAATAATGGCTACCTTACCTCGCGCAACTCCAGGAACACCAGACAATAGTATCCCTTTGCCTCCTTGAGGTTTCTCTAGTAGTTGTGCTCCAATCTGTGCTGACATCCGTCCAGCTACTTCACTCATAGGTGTCAGTAGAGGTAAAGTTCCATTCACAGTAACCGTTTCATAGGCGATAGCTGTTACTCCTTTATCTACTAATGCTTTGGCTAGAGCGGGCTCAGCCGCTAGATGCAAATAAGTGAATAGAATAAGTCCCTTACGGAAGTATTCATATTCACTAGGTAACGGTTCTTTAACTTTCATGATCATATCGGATTGACTCCATACGTCTTGAGCTTGTTCTACGATGATGGCTCCTGCATCTATATACTCATTGTCAGGGAACCCGCTTTCTGCACCTGCCAGTTGCTCGATATATACGATATGTCCATGTTGAAGGAATTCTGCGACCCCCGCAGGTGTGATAGCGACACGATTTTCATTGTTTTTAATTTCTTTTGGAATTCCGATTCTCATAACAGATCACCTCTTAGGTTTTATATTTAAAGTGTACAAGTAAATGGAGATTTAATCATCATACGAATTGCGTTAGGAAGTCAGATATTCAAGCCATCCTAATTCTATTATATGGATATACAGAATAGCAAATGGTGACTTATTCTGCTATAGAACTGAATTAATTTATCCTCAGATGTTTACGATGGCATTACTTTATACAGGGTGCTTAGTAGATGCAAGAAACGAAGTCTAAGTGCTTATGAAAAAAAGAAGCTTGGTGAGAATATCCCACCAAGCTTCACTATCACAATAGTTAATGCGTTACATTTATTTGTTTAATAGTACGTAGATCATTTTCGCAATTTCTGCGCGGGTTACATTACCCTGTGGATCAAATGTATGGTTTCCTTTTCCATTCATTAGTCCGAGTTCATTTACTTTGGATACAGCCTCCTTGGCCCATACAGACACATGACTCATATCAGCAAATGTTGGGGAAGAAGATCCTCCGCTTGATAGTTTCATGTAATCCGACATTTTCATCAGAATCACTGCGGATTCCTCACGACTGATCGTATCCTTTGGACGGAACTTTCCGCCGTTTCCTTGGATTAGGCCGAGCGCTGACGCTTGCGCTACGGAGTCAGCATAATAAGCATGGGCAGGTACATCTGAGAATGAGCCTTCAGCTTCTACAGCCTTGGTATTCAGTCCTAATACACGTATAGCCAAAGTAACAAAGTCAGCTCTCGTCACGTTCAGCTGCGGACCGTAGTGATTCTCATCTATACCGTTGATGATATGTTTCGCTGTGAGCTTGCCGATATATTCATCTGCCCAGCTTCCATTCACATCAGTAAACGGTTTGTGGTACTCCAATACTGCAAATGATGAGAAATGATTCGTCGTAAAGGTTACCGTATTGCCACTAAAGATGCCACCCATATATTCGGGCTTCGCACCATTTAAGTAATATACTCCCGCATACTCGGTATTCAGCGAATTCTTTGGTTCACTAGGCCAAGTTCTTTCAATAGTAACTGGACCCATTAATTCATGTACTTCTGTTTCTGTTTGTCCTTTAATCTTAACCATGTTGAGTGTGTATACAAGGCCCGACAACCTATATTCTTTGCTGCTACCCATAGACTGGTTAATGGCTTTTTTCATAGAAGCATTCATAGTCGTATCCATCCGGAGGACTAGAAGATCCGCATCGTTTAGATGTTCCGGTAGTGAGGCTGCAGACAGTGTCACAGTTAATTCTGGTGCAATAATAATAATGGACAGGTTGTTGTTCTTCGCCTTTTGAATGCTGGCTGTCGGTAACTGAACCACAGGCGCGGTTCCTTGACTAGACTTATTATTCAGCTTAATCACGACTTTACCATTCACTGCACCTGTAATAGCCTTATCCAGAACAGCCTGTTCTGCTTTATAAATTCCATCAACGGATGGGGTGAGGATGATAACCCCTTGAGCTGGCTCTGTCGTTGGTGGCACCGGTATAGGGGATGTCCCCGTTCCCTGATTAGACGATCCGCTCCCACTACCTGTATTGCCGCCATCTCCAGGAACCTCCGGATGTACGCCGCCGTCAGTAACTCCTGTATAGAAGCCCCAGATATCTGACAGTGTACTTCCGCTGTTCTGGTCCTCAGCCTTTGTATACCATTGCTGGTAGCTGTTTGCACTTAGGTTCATCCATTTCACAGAAGTCTCAGAACCGCTGTGTACTTCCGAATTAGAGCCGATTAATTCATCCGTATAGATCTTCACTCCGATGTAGTCTGTCGCAACTTGCTTGGTTTTCGGTTGAAGATCTAGATCCAGCGTGAATTCGTCTTTGTTCGGGTTTTCTTGTGGATCATAGAAATTATAGTCGTCCAAATGTGGCGAGTATGTCTTGATGTGAAGCTTGTTATTCTTCATATCGAACTGCATCAGACGGATATATCCGAGTCCGCCTTCAGGAGCTCCTTGGTAGTCGGCTAGCATCTGGAATACTTTACGATCGGCTACCCCGTCCCCGTTATCATCCAGCTCGTCCACTTTCAACTGAGCATCATGATAATGTCCTGACAATGCTGCGATGACATTTTTATTCGGTTTAACCACTTTTTCAAAAATCTTATCGGCAATCGGCGCCCGGTTATTGGATACGAGCATGTATTCATGCAGACAGAGAATCGCTTTACGTTCTGGATATTTGGCTACGATCTCATTCATCCAATCGATTTCCTTGTCTCCTAGTCCCCAACCCATATAGACTACTATGAAATCATTTCCGTTAGAGGATACTAGATCATAATGTCCGCGGTTGTTTTCATAGGAGCCTGCGAATGTTGAATTGTTCTTAAAACGATCTTCACCAAAATATTGTTGAAACTTCGTATAGTCATTATCCTGATGACCTACGTCATGATTACCAGCTAGAACGCCGTAAGGAATTTGAGCGTCTTCAAGGACCTTCATATCCTTATCCGCTTCTTGCCATTGATATTCCTGATAGGACTTATCCACGACGTCACCTGTGTGAATGACATATTTAATATTCATTTTTTCCTTCTGATCAACGATCCAGTTCACGATATTCTGATAAATCTTCGGATAGCTCTGAGAATAGTACTGGGTGTCAGACATCCACACGAATGAGAAGTCATAGGGATCCTGAGTTTCCGGTGTTGGTTTATTAGTAGTTGCAGTTGCTACTGTATCGGTCTGTGCTGCAATCTCATCCTGCACCATTACTTGAATGATCTGACCGCTTGCATAATCGCCTGCCTTCACGACCGCGTGTAATTCGAAATCTTCTATTCCGGCAATGACATGATCGAGTGGCATCCATTTTTGCGATGACGGGCTCCATGCATACAGGCTGACCTTACGTCCTTCTAAGGATTTACCCTTCCAGTCGATCTCCACACGGTCCGATCCTTTAATGGATGGGTCCAACTTGACTTCAAAGCGTTGGTAGGGGAACTTCTCTACGGATTCATTTACAAGATACTCCCCATCTACTGCACGGATCTTCTTGTAGTCATCCGGGGTAAGTGCCTGTTCGCCAGCTGGAGCCATTTCTTTAGGAGGCTCAGTGACAGACGCGTTTGTGTAACCCGTAAATCCCTCTGCGCGGTTACCGTCATATTTAAACCCTTTATAGAAGAAGACATTCATTAGATCGCTGGTCGGATCCTGAACCTTCACTGTAAGATTTGCGCTACTACCCACATTAGTCTGTCCATGAGTTGGACTGATTAGCTGTGGGGCAAGCGGATTCTCGTCAGGCACGTTAAAATTCACGTTGACTTCAGCGGAGTTCCCGACTTTGTCTGTTGCTTTGATGTATAACTTATGTGCTCCTCCCGTCATCTGACCGGACGAAGTCGTGTAGGGTAGCTCTATGATCTGATCGTCAAGTCTGACTTCAGACTTATCTACACCTGACAAAACATCATGAATGGTTGCATCCAGTGTTATGGTCCCGCGATATTCTTTACCTTCTGCAACGGATGGCTTAATGGTCGGTGCTGTATTATCCACGATGACATTGGAACTAACCTCGTTCGCACCACTCGCCACGGTTATCCGATGCGGTCCGTCCGTAGCTGTTGTTGTATTCCATGAATAGGCTTTGGAGTTAACCTGCGCTGCCTTTAAGTCGAATCGGAAACCGATGGATTCATACTTGCCCACCGAATCTCCCATTTTGATCTGTTTGTCCCGCTCAGTATAGGCTGCATCCCAAATTTCGGTGCCATCCGCAAGGAGCAATCTTACATTTTTAATTTCGAAATCATCCTTATTCTCCTCTGGACGCTTATCGAATGGTGATGTCTTGGAGCCTGCCCGAACATAAATTACATTATCATTACCGACCTTCAGACGATCGGCACTGATCGGGAAAGAGAGTGTTGTATAGGAAGTGATCGGATCCATAAACGTGTATAGAATCGTTTTATCTTCGAGCTCTGGTGGTCCCATCGTCACAGCATTTTTGAAGTAATAATCAACATTGGTCGCATCGAAAACAAAATAAGCATCGTTCTCCAGCTCGGAGAACAGATTCGCCTCGGGTAGCAACTTACCATCAATGCTCAGCTTCAATGCATCCGTGCCTGCGACTTGAGCTGTTCCTTTAATCGTGTGGGTACCTTTAATCATTTCATTGTCTTTTACGTTGAGTCGAAGAGGTGACTGGTCGGGACCGCCTGTAACTGACACTTTCACAACGTCCGATGTGGTCTCATTCATTCCATCGGAAACAACGAAGTAATATTCAATGTGATTTCTTCCGATCAGATCAGCAGAAGAAATCTTATAGTGATACATTGTATCGTTGAAATCTTCTGACAGATTATGCTTAACATACTCTACTTGTTTGTCAGAACGAATATAGACTTCGACCGATGTCACTGCTCGGTTATCCTTGGCATCTGCTTTTAGTTCTAAGTTATTTGCCTGATCAATCGCCTGCAGACCCGTTAGATCTTGAATTGTTGGAGGTATATTATCTATCTCCACATGAACCGGTTCAACTGGAACCTGAGTAGCTATGATCGTTCCCGGTGTAGGTGCTTGTGTTGCCGAGCTCGTCTTGAGCATGACCGTACTTCCGTTTACGGGATAAGCATATACGAGAGCTTTATCTTCCTTCGTCTCGTCACCTTTTGTACTGCCTTCATATACTGTATCCGCATCGTAGTAAGCTGCAGATATTTCTTTACCTGTATTTGTTTTAATTACGATCGCACGTCTGCCAGAGTTGGCCATTCCATCACTTTGAATCGTAAACAACGTTTGATCCGCAATAAGGTTAGTATTGTAAAACTGGTTAAAACTCTCCGTTGTATAGGGCGAGTTTACGCTGTTCTTAACCCACAGCACAACCGATTGTTTGGACGGAATTTCAAAATCCTCCTTGGTGGATGGCCATACTACATCACTAGATGCGCCTTTGTCTGGGTAGCGATAATAAAGTTTATAGTTTTTGAAATTAACCGATTGATCGGTATTGTTGTATACCTCGATAAACTCATATGCATCTGAAGAAGTAGTAGGCACGTTTGTCGTATTAGGCACGAGTTCTGTAATCAACAGCGTTGGTGCCTTTGTCGAGTCAAATGCCGGCATGTTTATTTGAGAGGTGTAAGCCTTCTCTGTGGACTGAACTTGGATTCTATATTCAAGGCTGGATTCCGTAAGAACAGATGCTGGAATTGTCGCTGTATACTCTCCTGTACCTTTCGTATCCACCATTGTTGTGGATGTATATCTGGTTTGAGAAGGTGTTTTGTACAGCAGAAGTACGGGAGCCTTAGTCCCGTCTGAATTCACAATGGGATTCACAACCTGAGCTGTAATCTCGAGATCCTTCACGTCAACAGATACAGCAGGCGTATGTGTGATATCTATCTTATTACCTTCTTCAACTATAACTGGCGTGAGCTGCTCAGGTTCGGTCACCCCTGGTGTTGCCGGTAGCTGGCCTGAATGACTCATAACAACCATGTTTGTGCTTCCAACAGCTGGATGCTTGAAGAATATCCCTTGATTTACTTTGACATGTGCTGCCTCATAGGTTGCGGTCACAAGTGGATTCCCATTGTTGTCTTTAATCACTAGACTTCTGGGGCTACCATTAGCCATGCCGGCTCCACCGAGAATGCGGAACAGATTCTGCCCTTCTACGAGTGCAGATCCAGCATAGTTTTGATTAAAGTCCTCCAATGTTACCTGATTGTTACTTCCATTCATGATCCAGAACACAGCTGGACTATGAGCTGGAATAATCATGTCCTTGTCTTCGATAGGTGTCCACGTGTCCTTACCGTTGTAGAAGAAGGAATAATCCTTAAAGTTCAAATCTTGATCTGTATTGTTATACACTTCTACGAACTCATAAGCATCGGTCTTCGTTCCTGGAAGATCGCTTGTATCCGGAACCATCTCGGTAATCAGTAGTGGCGGAACTAGAGAACCAGTAACATTTAGCGGATTAGCTTGATCTACCTGATTAGCCTCGATGTTTATCGAATATGTAGAAGATTGAATAAGCTTGGACTGTTCATCAAGCGCTGTAATCGTGTACGTCAATTCGTCGCCGGATATCATAGCGCCTGAGATGGTAGCCGTGTAAGTGTCTATCTCTGTTCCTTCCGGCGTTAATGGAATGGATGTTTCATTGTTACCGTCAATGGAATATTGTATATAACCCATCCACGGCTGTGAATCTCCCTTAATAAGGGCTGATACTGTGACATCCTGAAGTTCCGGTATGATATTAGATGGGGTATGCTGAATTTGTAGATGTTGGTGGCCAGCCTCTTGCGGTTCCTGTGCTGGAGCAAGTGCATCATTTTTCATTTCAACGCCTGTTGGAGCAGGTACAATAATGGGCGCCATATCGTCTGTTCCTGCGGCAAAACTAGCAGGTGCCAAGGCGCTTAGCATCATACTGCTTAACATTAGAATGGATACATTACGTCTTACCTTACTTCTCCTGTTCAATGTAACTAACAACTCCCTCTGAATATGCATTTATATTTTATGTACTTCATATTGTAGGAGAGTTTTGTTCGGTGGATATTATTACAGTGTTAATGGGTAGTTAACATTGTTAAACTTTAGTTCAATCTATCTAACTATATTTCTTCACCTTCTTCCGGCATGAAGCTAGTATCCGGAAAGGAGGTTTTTTTGTGTTTGTGGGTATAGCTTTGTTCTATTTTTAAATAGAAAAAGGTGATTAGACGATGACCAGGGTCCGTGTTAAAGTATTAGCAAGCTAATCCATACTTAACTTATCGGAATTGTTAAATATTAATAAAGAGTCAAAAAATAGGCACTTGCTTCCGAAGCTAGTCTTCTCGAAGTAACGCAGGAAGTCTATTCTAAAAAAATTAAGCACATGCTTTCGAAGTAATTTTTTTTCGAAGTAACTCAAGAAGTCTATGCTCAAAAAAATTTAGGAGGAATGAACAATGGCTAGACAAAAACAATTAAAGCTTGGAGCGATCATTCACGGAGTGGGCGGTAACCCCGCAGCTTGGAAACATCCAGATGTTCCCTCGGATGCTAGCGTGAATTTCAAATATTACAAAGAACAGGCATTGACGGCAGAGGAAGGAAAGTTTGATCTGGTCTTCATTGCAGATGGTCTCTATATTACGGAGAAGTCAATTCCTCACTTCTTAAATCGCTTCGAACCGATCACGATCTTGTCGGCGCTGGCAGCTTCTACATCTAATATTGGTTTGGTGGGTACGCTCTCGACATCTTACAGTGAACCTTTCACCGTTGCTCGACAATTCTCTTCTATTGATCACATTAGCGGGGGGCGTGCCGGGTGGAATCTAGTAACCTCACCGCTTGAGGGTTCTGCTAAAAACTTCAGTAAAGCGGATCACCCCTCTCATCCCGAACGCTATAAGATTGCTGATGAATATCTGGAGGTGACTAGAGGGTTATGGGATTCATGGGAAGACGATGCCTTCGTTCGTGACAAAGCATCGGGTGTTTTCTTCGATCCTGAGAAGCTACATACGTTGAACCATAAGGGAGAGTTCTTCTCTATACAAGGACCTTTGAACATTGCTCGCTCTAAGCAAGGGCAGCCGGTCATATTTCAAGCCGGATCATCGGAAGATGGTAAGGAGCTGGCAGGTAAAGGTGCAGATGCGGTATTTACAGGTCATGGAACGATAGAGGAAGCTAAAGCTTTTTATGCAGATGTCAAAAGAAGAGCTGTGGCTCACGGACGCTCACCTGACGAAGTTCTTATATTCCCTGGTATTGGGCCTATTGTGGGCCGGACGGAAGAAGATGCAGAGCGTAAATATCAGGAAATAGCGAGTCTAGTTACGATAGAGAATGCACTTGACTATTTGGGACGTTTCTTTGAACATCACGACTTCTCACAATATCCGCTGGATGAACCGTTCCCGGAATTAGGTGACTTAGGAAGTAATAGTTTCCGTAGCGGTACCGACAAGATCAAACAAGATGCCAAAGAGCACCATTTAACGCTTCGTCAAGTTGCATTAAGATCCTTAACCCCGAGAGGGAACTTCATAGGTACACCTGAGAAGATAGCAGACCTTGTTCAGCAGTGGTTTGAGGAAGAAGCGGCCGACGGATTTATTATTGGCTCTAATGTTCCGAATGGATTGAATGATTTTGTCGAGCTCGTCGTCCCTATTCTACAAGAGCGTGGAATTTACCGTACAGAGTACGAAGCAGATACGTTACGCGGTAATTTAGGCTTGGCTGTTCCAGAGAATCGTTACGCTAAGAAGAAGGTTACCTCAGAAGTCTAAGAAGTATAAATAAAGTATGGAAGAAAAAATAGAAATACGGATTGGATAGGGGGAAACAAATTCATGCCGAAAACTTCGACAGGTTGGATGAAGCACATTGCACTATTCGCAGCTCTGATTATGTTGATAACAGGTTGTGGAGTGGGAAGCACGAATAGTGTTGATGCAGGCGAAGCAGGAACACAGGCACAAGGTGCAACGGGAACAAGCGGGGAGCTAAGTCAAGGAGGAGAATTAAGCTTTGCGCTGGCAACTTCTCCAGACACCCTTGATCCACACAGAAGTGGCCTTGCTGTATCGGTTAGAGTCATAAGAACAATATATGATAGTCTCGTTGTTCAATTGCCAGACCATACGATTGGACCGTGGCTTGCTACAGAGTGGACGGTTTCCCCTGATGGCAAGAGTTATACGTTCAAGCTTCGTGAAGATGTGAAGTTCCAAGATGGGACACCTTTTAATGCCGAAGCTGTTAAATATAATTTCGATCGTATTATTAACCCTGTGACGAAGGCAAACAATTCAGTAGCTTTACTTAAACCCTATATTTCCTCGGAAATCATTGATGAATATACCGTTAAATTAAATCTGGAGACACCCTCTGAGGCCTTTCTAGGAAATCTCGGCCAAGCATTGCTTGGTATCGTTTCTCCTACAGCCGCCAAGAAAGATGGGGATCAATTGGGGAAGCAGCCTGTAGGTACAGGACCTTTCAAATTCGTGAAATGGGATGAGAATGCGGAGATTAGCGTCGAGAGGAATCCCGATTATAAGTGGGGTCCTGCGATTGTTGATAACAAAGGTGCGGTTAATCTAGATAAAATTGTTTTCAAAATCGTACCAGAGGAAGCTACTCGGATCGGGAGTGTACAGAGCGGACAGGTGCTTGCTGCCGAAACTGTACCTCCACAGAATATCCTCTCACTCAAGAGCGATCCTAATTTTCAATTACTACAAGCAAATACGGTGGGATTGCCGTATACACTCTTTTTTAACGAGAGACGGGCGCCGTGGAATGAAGTGAAAGCTAGACAGGCGGTACAACTTGCGGTTGATGTTGATGTCATTGTGAAGACCTTGTACTTAGGTACGTATGAGAGAGCATGGTCACCCCTATCACCCGGTATTTTTGGTTATGACGAGTCACTTGAGAATGGTGTGAAGCCAGATCAGAATAAAGCCAATCAACTACTAGACGAGATTGGTTGGGTTCGCGGAGCAGATGGTATTCGTGAAAAAGATGGCAAAAAGCTGACGCTCCATTATGTTGATGGCTCACCTAACCGCGAGAAAAGAAATGATATTGCTGCAATGATCCAACAGCAGCTGAAGCCCATCGGAATTGATGTAGATGTAGAAATCACGAAAGATATTGCCACTGTAATATACACGAACGGGGTTTATGATCTGTACGGAAATAGTCAAGTGAACTCTGACCCGAATGCGCTATATTCAATCTATCATTCTAGTGATCCTAATGTAGTTCAACTTAGTCTGCCTGGTCTTGCAGATCCAGAGCTGGATAAGTTGTTAGAACAAGGAACGTTGGAGGCAGATTCAACGAAGCGTCTTGAAATTTATAAAAAAGTGCAACATTACATTATTGATCAGGCTGTTATTCTCCCAATCTATGTATTTCCTTATACGGTTGCAGCAGCTAATTCTGTTGAGGGTGTGAAATTCGATACCTTAGGTTACCCACTATTTAATGATGTTTCTATTAAGAAATAATCAATGAGGAGGTAGAGGATATGGTGAAGCCCATGATCGTACGGTTCTGTACTTCCTTGTTCGTCATATTAGGATCGTTAATTCTGGTGTTCTGCATCCTTTACTTGCTTCCCGGTGATCCGGTTCTTAACATGCTTGATCCTTCTATGGCTACTCCTGAAATGATCGCAGATTTACGTCATCAGCTTGGACTCGATCAACCCTTCTATGCTCAATTTGCTACCTATTTCAGTAAGATCATTCAGGGTGACTTTGGAAACTCGATTGTCAATTCAGAGCCCGTTCTACCTAAAATAGTGAAGCATTTCCCGGCTACATTGTTGCTTACCGTGGCTAGTTCCATTATTGCGGTTATTGTAGGTGTGTTACTTGGGGTATTATCAGCGATACACCGTAATCGCTGGATTGATATTGTAGCTAGAATGGTGGGCTTGTTCGGCATCTCTATGCCTACATTTTGGACGGGGATTTTGCTTATTCTCATTTTCTCTATCCAGTTGGGGTGGTTTCCGGCGATGGGATCAGATGGGTGGAAGACGATAGTTCTTCCCGCGCTAACACTAGGGATCGTAGGAGCAGGATTCATCGTCCGTATGGTTCGGAATAGCATGCTCGAAGTGATTAACGAGCCGTTCATTGTAACCTTACGTTCCAAAGGATTATCAGAAAAAGCAATTATGTACCAACATGCGCTCCGAAATGCGCTTATTCCAGCAATCACGATGATTGGCATGCTCATTGGGGAGATGTTGGCAGGTGCAGTCGTTATTGAGACGGTGTTCTCTAGACAAGGAATAGGTCGAATTATCGCGGATGCGATTATGGCAAAGGATTTACCTGTAGTACAAGGGGTTGTATTCTTTTCAGCTATTATTTACGTCATCGTCAATCTGCTCGTGGACATTTCATATTCTTTCATTGATCCAAGGGTGAGACGTTCACATTAAGTTTGCTACGCAAAACTTAAGTTTATGCTTACATATGATAGTTTTGCTTCGCAAAACTTAAGTTTATGCTTTCGATGCTAGTTTTGCTTCGCAAAACTTTAAAGTATCGCTTACGAAGATAGTTTTGCTCCTCAAAACTTTTAGGAGGTTTCCCATGAAAGAGGTCATTTCATCAAAAGTCGTCTGGCAGAGGAAGAGACTGCGCTTACCGACTTCTTTTTCACAGAAGCGACTTACTGTATCTGAGCTGTTCGTAGTGGGAGCTACGCTAATGGTGGCATTTATCGTTATCTGTGCGATTGTTCCAGGTTGGATTGCACCCCACTTACCTACTGAGATGCTTACAGACCAACTATTACAAGCGCCGAGTGTAGCTCATCTATTCGGCACCGACTATTTTGGAAGGGATATATTTAGTGTGGTCGTGTATGGCAGTCGAGACTCGTTATTCATCGGCTTCGCATCCGTATTCGTGGGCGGTCTTGCTGGAGGATTGATTGGAGTCATATCAGGTTATGTAGGTGGGGTTGTAGATACCATTCTCATGCGGCTTATTGATGTTCTGATGACGATTCCAGGTATTCTACTAGCACTTGCCATTGCGGCCTCTCTAGGCCCTAGCTTGTTTAATATTATTCTAGCTGTGGCCATATCCTCTATCCCGGGATATGCGAGAGTGATGAGAGGACAAATGATGAGTATCAAGAATCGACCATTTATTACGGCTTCGCGTTCTATTGGTAGCTCAAGCATGCAAATATTATGGAGACATGTTCTTCCTAATTCATTGTCACCTCTTTTAGTTATGGCTACTTTGGGTATTGGTTCTTCTATTCTGATGGGATCGGGTCTTAGCTTTCTGGGACTTGGCATAATCAAGGAAATTCCAGATTGGGGAACGCTACTGTCCCAAGGAAGAGGTTATTTAACGGCTGCTTGGTGGATGTGTACTTTCCCGGGACTTGTCATCACGTTGTTCGTTATTTCTGTGAATATTATTGGAGATCATGTTCGAGATGCATTAGATCCGAAGAAACGTACAGCATAAAAGCCATGCAGAGGAGGTGCTTTACTTGACACAACTGCTGGATATTCAACATTTATCCGTAGATTTCAACACGGAGAAGGGGTTACTTAGAGCAATCACGGATGTATCTCTAACCATTCAAGCAGGTGAGACCGTCTGCCTTGTAGGGGAATCGGGAAGTGGCAAGACCATTACCTCTAAAGCTGTTATGAGATTGATAGACTACGAGAATGGCATCATTTCAGAAGGAAATATTAAGCTGAAAGGTGTTGATGTAGTTTCGCTATCGCAGAAAGAACTTCGTTCTCTTCGGGGTAAAAAAATGGCTATGATCTTTCAGGAGCCCATGTCTGCCTTTGACCCTGTATTTACAATAGGTAGTCAAATTGTAGAGGTGATCATCACTCACCAGCAAGGTGGGCGGAATAAGGCATGGAACCATGCTGTTCACTTATTGCAGAGAGTCGGAATACCTGAACCGGAGATCCGTATGAAGCAATATCCTAACGAGTTATCTGGAGGAATGCTGCAACGGGCGATGATTGCAATGGCTCTGGCATGTGGACCTGAACTTCTGATTGCGGATGAACCCACGACAGCGCTAGATGTGACCATTCAAGCGCAGATTCTACAGTTACTGCAAGAACTGAAGACGGAGTTTAACATGTCAATTCTGCTGATTACACATGATATGGGTATAGCGGCTGAGATGGCTGATCGTATTATTGTGATGTATGCAGGGCAAGTAGTGGAGCAGGCAAGTGTCTATCAATTGTTCGAGCAACCGCATCATCCGTATACAGAAGGTTTACTTCAATCGATAACGACGATGGAGAGCGATCGGACGAACGCCATGTATTCCATTGAGGGATCAATTCCTAGTCTTTCTGATTTGCCGACAGGTTGCCGGTTTCATCCACGCTGTCCATATGCAACAGATCGGTGTGCTATGGACAGCCCACCTTTGTTAGAGGTGAATGGTCGATGGTCAGCCTGCTGGTATGCTGAGGAATGGGTACAATCCGACGAATGGAGACATGAAACTTCTAATTCACAACGTGTAACTGTCATTGAGCAGAGAATCTTTCCTGAGCTACATCAAGTCACAGATAAGGGCCATTTGTTCGAAATCGAAGGATTGAGTAAATTTTATCCGATCCATAAGGGTATCTTCACACGGAATAAGACGGTGATTCGGGCTGTAGATAATGTGTCTGTTCATTTACGGAAGGGAGAGACTTTTGGACTTGTTGGTGAATCTGGTAGTGGTAAATCTACTTTAGGCCGTGTCATTCTACAGCTTGAGCAAGCGACATCGGGCAAAGTGTTATATGAAGGGCGTGATTTAGGATCGCTGAATACGCAGCAATTACGAGAAGCTCGCAAGGATATGCAGATGATATTTCAAGATCCATATGGTTCGGTCGATCCACGCTGGAATGTGGGTGATATTATTGGTGAGCCCTTAGCGGTACATGAAAATTTGAGTGCAAAAGAGAAACGGTTGCGTGTAGAGGAGCTTCTGAACACTGTCGGTCTGGATCGTAGCTGGATTCATCGTTACCCGCATGAATTCTCAGGTGGACAAAGGCAACGTATTGGGATCGCAAGAGCCATTGCCCTTCACCCGAAGTTTATTCTTGCAGATGAAGCTGTCTCGGCACTCGATGTGTCTGTTCAATCTCAGATTGTGAACCTAATGCAGGATTTGCAACGCAGGTTAGATCTGACCTATCTATTCATTGCACATGGGCTCAATATTGTTCGCCATATATCGGATCGAATAGGTGTGATGTATCTAGGCAAATTGGTTGAGATTGCACCCAGTGAGGAGTTGTTTCTACACCCTGCGCATCACTATACGAAGGCGCTCATTACATCTATTCCAATCCCTGATCCTACTCGTAAAAGAGAGGCTATTGCCATCCAAGGCGAGATTCCGTCACCGGCCAATCCGCCATCAGGTTGCCATTTCCATACGCGTTGCCCTGCGGCAACGGCAAGGTGTCGAGAAGAACAGCCTGTGTTGAAGCAAGTTGGAAAGGACCATTTTACAGCCTGTCATTTCCCCGCCTTTTGAGGGCAATGTAAAACTTTAAGAATATGCTTACGAAGCGAGTTTTACTTCGTAAAACTTTTAGGAGGAATTATAAACATGTCAACTAACCCTAAGATCGTGGTATGGAGCAAGCCGGGCTGTCATTATTGTGCTGAAGTGAAATCTTACTTGGAAGCTAACCATTATAGCTATGAGAATATTGATGTAGGCGGGAATGATATTCTACGCGACGTACTAGAGGTTAAATACGGGATTCGCCATGTTCCGGTCGTTGAGATCGGTAGAGAAGGTAAGTTCGAAGGGGTTGTGGAAGTAGGATTAAAACATCTGCAAGCTGCGCTAGAGCGATTACAAGGAACGGTTGTATGATGACAAGATAAATATTCAGATGTGAAGGCTCCTTATTCTTTCTCATAAATGAGAGAGGGTAGGAGCCCTTTTAACATCATTGCATCTGTTCTACTTTCACCATGACTTTCGCTCTCATGTTATTTCATATTTCTTACTTTCTAAATTAAAAAATCAACTAACGAGTGTTGCAAATAGGGATTTAGATACTCTTTAAATCGGGTAATGATAAATTTACATTGACATCTGAGGGGGCTTACTTTAAGATAACGGCAATAAAACCAAGTTATTACATATGAAAAGTGAGTATATGGTTAGAAGCAAAATGGAGGTGGGATTAGATGAATATTGAGAACTTGGAGGCCTTTGTGTACGTTATTCATTACGGTAGTTTCAATAAAGCAGCAGATATGTTATTTCTATCTCAGCCTTCGGTAACTGCTCGTATACAATCACTTGAACGTGAGTTGGATTGTAAGTTATTTGACCGTTGTGGAAGACAGGTTCAATTAACAGACAAGGGAAAACAGTTCTTACCCTACGCTCAGCAGATTCTACAAACGTACCAAAAGGGAAAAATGCAGCTTCAAAAGCAAAAAGCACTTCCCAATGAATTACGAATTGGCTGCACCATTTCAGTATCTAACTATGTAATCCCAAATCTACTTCCACGTATGAAGCTACTATATCCAGATATTATTTTTAAGCTTAGTGTAGGAATTACAGATGATATTGTGAATAAGACCCTTAACAAGGAGCTGGATATTGGGTTTGTTCGAAATATATCTCATCCGAACCTTCAATCCGCTAAGCTCTATACAGATCCTATTACGTTATATGTATACGAGGGACATCCTTTTATTAGTAATGAGCAGGTATCAATTGAAGATATTATGCAGGAAGCTTTAGTATTCTTTGAATGTGGTGCACTCGATTGGATGCAGCTACATCGTGTATTTGAGAATTTAGATTACCCTCCCAATATTGAGTTTATGACAGATAATTTAGAGACAGCAAAGAAGCTAGTTCTCAATAAGGCAGGAATTTGCTTTTTACCGAGTCGGTGCGTAAGTGAGGAAGTGGCTGAGCAGAAGTTGTTCCCGATCTATTTTCGTGAAGTGTCTAATATTTCTTTACAGACGAATCTGGTTACGCTCCACGGAGAGAATACAGTAATCTATAATACGATGCTCAAGATAGGTAAGGAAATATTATCAGGTGGCCACAGCACAGACTTAGAGAAAAAGGTACATGTGTAGATGATTTGACATGGGGAAATCATCAATAATTATAGATTGTGATCCAATCCATTTTTGTGAGAATAAAGGCTAAATGAAACCCAAACATAACTGTAAAATACTTTCGTATAAGAGGTTGACTAGCTAAATCTGGTCAACCTCTTTTTTATCCGAATTGAATTATTGTATATGCATATAGAAAAGCTCTATTAGTTACCCCGTTGACGAGCAGACCGCGGGGTTGTAAAGTTAGTTCAACACTAATTCGCACCAAAACCATAGGAATTATTGGTATACGAAATCATACATTCTAAAGAGGTGATTACATGGGTGAAATTTATCGTTTGGCCACAAGCGAGGACGTGGAGGAATTACTGGATGTAACGCTCCGGGCGTATGCTCCGATACGGGAGCTAGGTATCAAATTTTCAGCGGCTACGGCTAATGTTGAACTCGTGACCAGTAATATTACGAATAACGATTGTTACGTGCTTGAAGTAGATGGGAAGATAGTGGCTATGCTTACTGTTGCTGAGTTTGCTGAAATAAAGAAGGTTACAGAGCATCCGTTTATCTGGTGGTTCGCGGTAGATCCAACGCATAAAGGAAAAGGTGTAGGAACGAGGCTGCTGAACTGGGTGGAGACGACAATTATACGCGATAAAATGAAGGCAGCAGCAGTAACGCTTGCTACAGCAGAGCGACATCCGTGGTTAGTTCCGATGTATGAACGTAAAGGCTATGAGCGTTTCTATGAAGTGGATCATGGGCAAGGGAATGGGAATATCGTGTACTTGCGCAAAATCGTGAATCTAGAATTATATGAAGCCAGGTAAGCTAAAGCTAATAGGGTTCTATAATAGATAAATTAAAAATTGGGGGAGATCAGAATGAAAAATTTAAGCATGCTAAGTGCAGTACTATTACTCGTTGTGTTGGTAACAGGCTGTGGTTCGAACAATAATAATGCTACTTCGGATGCTCCTAAGGCAGAAGGAACAACGGGAAGTGCAGAAGAAGTGAAGAAAATTATTGTAGGAACAGGTACGGAGTTCCCTGATGTATGTTTCATAGATACGAATGGTAATTTGACAGGTTTTGACGTGGAGCTAGTGAAAGAAATTGACAAACTATTGCCTGAATATGAATTTGAACTTAAAACGATGGATTTTGACAGCTTACTACTCAGCCTAGAGACGAATAAGATTGATTTCATTGCGCACCAAATGGAGAAAAACCCTGAACGTGAGCAGAAATTTTTGTTCAACAAAGAGCCATATAGCATCTTTTTATCAAAAGTAGCCGTAGCTAAGAATGATAATACAATTCAATCGATTGCTGATTTAAAAGGTAAAAAGGTACTCATAGGACCGACTAGTAACCAAGCCTATTTCCTAAAGCAGTACAACACAGAAAATAATGATGCGATTAACATTGTGTATACGAGTGGCGAGGCCAATGATCTAGTAGCCCAGATTGAAGGTAAGCGAGTAGACGCTACACTAACGACTGATTTTGCGCTTAAATCCCACTATCCTGGTGCGGATGGTAAGCCTGCTTTGAAAACCGTAGGAGACCCGCTGATTCAATCCAATGTATTGTTCGTATTACGTAAGGATGGTCAGGAATTGTCCGACAAGCTAGACGAAGCAATCAAGACACTGAAGGAGAATGGCGAGCTGGCTAAATTAAGTATTCAGTGGTTAGGGGAAGATTTAACGAAGACGTTGGATGAAGAAAAATCGAAATAAGATGTGCGAACTAAATGATCATTTCAAACAGGAGGTGTAGGCGTGGGAAGAAAATTTGATATTAGCTATGTATTGGATTTCCTACCCAAACTATTGTCTTATCTGCATATTACCCTGTTCATTGTAGCCAGCTCCATCATGCTTGGGATCGTCATTGGATTTCTGGTGGCGTTACCTAGGTTATACAATGTACCGGTATTGAAGAGAATCTCGCAAGTCTATGTATCTTTTTTTCGCGGAACTCCAATTCTGATTCAATTATTTCTAATCTATTATGGTTTACCGGAATTGTTGAAGCTGGTACACATAGATACTTCGAGGGCAGATGTGCTCATATTCGTTATCTTAACCTATGCGCTACATAGCGGAGCCTTTATTTCCGAAGCTATACGAGCAGCAGTAAATGCCGTTGATCGGGGTCAGGTAGAAGCAGCATATTCAGTTGGAATGAGTGGTTATAAGGCATTCACGAGAATCGTACTCCCGCAGGCACTAGCGATATCTATACCTATTCTAGCTAATTTGGTCATTGCCAATCTGAAGGATACCTCCCTTGCATTTACGCTAGGAGCCATGGAGATGACGGGTAAATCTCAGACACTTGGTCTAGCGACACAGCATTTTATAGAGACTTACATTGCTTTATCATTTATCTATTTCGTTATAAGTACAGCGCTCGAAAGATTATTCTTCTATATGGAGAAAAGGTTGCTAAGACATGACCGACAGGATGTGGATACAAAACAATCATGGAGAGTGTTAGGTGGATTGCGGAGGAGGTTAGTGCCACGAATCGAGAAGGGTGGGGTGATCCATCGTGCAGATTGATCCATCGTTTATTCTAACGGCCTTGATAAGTTTGTTAAAAGCACTTCCTACAACGTTAATCATCACGATCGTTTCGGTTACAAATGGCTTTATTATTGGCTCTATGGTTGCTCTAATTCGAGTATATAAGGTGCCGGTGTTGTATCCTTTGGCCTCTGCGTACGTTTTGTTCATTCGTGGAACGCCCATGTTGATGCATTTACTCCTTATTTATTTTGGGCTTCCGAAGCTTATAGATGGTTTATCGGGAGCTTGGGGTTTAGGATTTCAATCGAATACAATTCCTTTAATCATATTTGTGTATATTTCATTTTCTCTAACGGCGGGTGCCTATATGTCGGAGGTCATCAGGTCAGGAATATTGGCGGTTAATCGTGGACAGATGGAAGCTGCCTATTCGATTGGGATGACGACTGCGCAAGCCTTGCGGAGAATTGTGCTTCCGCAAGCGTTGGCAGTTTGTCTACCCAACCTATCGAATAACCTTATCGGTATGCTACATGGTTCGACGCTGGCTTTTACTATTTCTGTTGTTGAGATTAACGCACAAGCTCAGATCGTGGCAGCGACCAACTGGAAGTTCCTAGAGTCCTATATTGCAGCAGCGTTGATCTTCTGGGGAATGACCTTTCTAATTGAGAGAGGAACGGGGATGCTGGAGAAACGGATCAATACTTATAATCGAGGTGGTGTAGCGTGATTAGATTGACCGATATCTCCAAATCTTTTGGTAAAAATCAAGTATTACATCATATCAATCTGACTGTGAATAAAGGGGAAGTCGTCGTCATTCTAGGTCCGAGTGGCTCAGGTAAGACGACATTGCTTCGCTGCATCAATTATTTGGAGAAACCGAGTGAGGGTCAAATTGACATTGGCGACTTCAGCCTTGATTACAAACAAGCAAGTAAAAAGGATATCCACAATCTTAGACAGAAATCAGCGATGGTGTTTCAGCATTATAACTTATTTAAGCATAAGACTGTGCTGGAGAATGTCATGGAGGGGCTCGTCGTCGTACAGAAGTTACCAAAGGAAGAGGCTAAACAGAAAAGCGTACAAATGCTAGAGAAGGTAGGGCTTGGCGCTAAACTGGATGCCTTTCCTAGTCAACTATCAGGTGGGCAGCAGCAGCGTGTTGGGATTGCGCGGGCACTTGCACTTAATCCCGAAGTTATTTTGTTCGATGAGCCTACCTCAGCCCTTGATCCCGAACTCGTTGGTGAAGTATTGGACGTCATCCGTAAAATTGCTAAGGAAGGGATCACTATGATTGTCGTTACGCATGAGATGGGCTTTGCTCGTGACGTATCGAACCATGTGGTTTTTATGGATGGTGGCGTCATTGTAGAGGAAGGTCGGCCACAGGACATATTCGGGTCACCTAAAGAAGAACGTACGAAGCAATTTCTAAAGCGTATTACATCGGAATGGAACTATTCCATATAAATGTGAGTTCAAATAGACGACTTTTTGAAAAACCTCTATAAATGAGGTAGGAAAGGGAGTGAGATTCACATGGGCATTAAGTTAAGTATATTAGATCAAAGTCCTGTGTTTGAAGGAGATAGTGCAGCAGATGCGTTTCGGCATACATTAGAATTAGTCAAAGTCGCGGAGGAATGGGGTTATCACAGATTCTGGGTATCGGAGCATCATGACTCGGATCAAGTTGTGGGATCTTCACCTGAAGTACTCATTTCTTATTTATTGGCTAGAACAGAATCCATTCGTATTGGTTCAGGGGGGATTATGCTACAGCATTATAGTCCTTACAAAGTAGCAGAGAATTTCAATATACTAGCAACGTTGGCTCCAGGTAGAGTAGATCTTGGGATTGGGAGGGCGCCCGGTGGACTTCCTCGTTCTACGAAGGCACTTCAGCATGGAATTGTAGATGCTCCGTCCTTGGAACATAAATTGCAAGATCTTGAACAGTATGTGTATAACCTGTTGGGTGACAATCATCCTCATGAAGGACTACGTGCCACACCTATTCCGGAACATCCAGCAGATATTTATCTGCTTGGAGCTAGCGTAGCTAGTGCAAAGTCTGCTGCCGAGTTAGGATTTCCTTATGTATTTGCTCAATTTATTAATAGTGATCCTGAGATAGCTCACAATGCTTTAGCCGCATATCGATGCCATTTTAATCATAATAAGGGAAGAGAACCTCAGCTTATTCTCGCACTCTCGGCGATTATTGCAGATACAGATGAGGAAGCAAAAGAATTAGCAGGTGATCACAAACTGTTCAAGATTCATTTGGATAGTGGCAAGAGCGTCACCGTGGGTACGTTAAACCAAGCTGAGAATTTCGGGAAACAGGCTGATGAACCCTACCGCATTGAAGTTAAAGATGCAGAAATTACAACAGGGTCTAAGGAAACGGTTCGTCAAGCCTTACTTGGTTTACAACAACAATATGGCATAGAGGAGTTTATCGTGACGACAGCGCTAAAAGATTTCTCTAAGCGCATTCATTCCTATAAGCTACTCAAGGAAGCTTTCTCGGAAGTACTAGTAGAGGGTGAACAATAATGTTAGAACAACAATTAATCGAGATTAGACGTCATTTACATTTGAATCCAGAATTATCTCATGAGGAGTTTGAAACCACGGAGTCTATTCGTGGTTGGTTGGAGGAAGCAGGCATTAAAGTCGTTGATTATTCGTTAGCAACAGGAATTATTGCGGAAGTGGGCGGACATCATGGTGGGCCCATTGTGGCTATCCGAGCAGACATTGATGCGCTACCTATTCAAGAAGAGACGGGTCTGCCTTATGCATCCTTAATTCCTGGAAAAATGCATGCGTGTGGACATGATTTTCATACGGCTGCAATATTAGGCGCTGCTTTGTTATTGAAGCAGAGAGAGCAGGAATTAAAGGGAACTGTAAGATTTATTTTTCAACCGGCAGAGGAAAAGGCTAAAGGGGCTAAGTTGGTCATCCAAAGCGGGGCGTTGGAAGGTGTGCAGGCCATATTTGGAATGCATAATAAGCCAGACTTACCTGTAGGGACTATTGGTATTAAATCAGGCGCACTGATGGCTGCCGCAGATGGTTTCGTGATCGAAGTGAAGGGAGTGGGCACCCATGCAGCCGTTCCAGAGGCGGGGATAGACTCAATCGTGACCGCAGCGCATATCGTGACCGCATTACAGTCTATTGTCAGTCGTAATGTGAGTTCTCTTCAGAGTGCGGTGATTAGCGTAACTCGGATTCATAGTGGAACGGCTTGGAATGTCATCTCGGATAAAGCAATTCTAGATGGGACGATTCGAACATTTGATGACAAGGTGCGATCTCGCATTCTAGAGCGGTTCAAGCAGGTTGTTGATGGAGTGGCTATTGCGTATGGAGCAACTGCAAGTGTGAAGTGGATTGCAGGTCCGCCGTCAGTACATAATGATAGCTCACTTGAGCGACTTACGATCGAAGCAGCGAATAGCGTGGGGCTAGAAGTTGTCGCAGTAGCACCCTCTCCTGCAGGAGAGGATTTTGCCTTTTATCAGAAGGAGATTCCAGGGTTCTTCGTCTTCATGGGAACCTCAGGACGACAGGAATGGCATCACCCTGCTTTTGATATCGATGAGCGGGCTTTACTTATCAGTGCACAGTATTTCGCGAACTTGTCAGAAAGAGCCATTCATCAGTTGTTAATGACCGATTAGAATAGATGGAATCAGAATAGGAGGGATTGTCATTCGTACGTTATACGACGTCATTGTCATAGGGGCAGGATCGATGGGCATGAGTGCAGGGTATCATCTGGCTATGCAGGGCGTACGTACACTGCTTATTGATACCTTTGATCCTCCACATCAGGAAGGAAGCCATCATGGAGAGTCCCGGTTAATCCGACATGCTTATCATGGTGGCCCACCCTATGTATCGATGGCCCTCCGAGCACACAAACTTTGGAATGAGTTAGAAGAAGCAACAGAAACTTCGCTATTTGTTCAATCGGGTGTATTGAATATGTCGTCTTCCAAAGTGTATTCATATGAAGAACGGCTGAAAGATTCCCTTCAATTCGGAGTTCCGATAGAACTACTAGATGCAGATGAAATCGCGAAGCGGTGGCCGGGTATTCGGCTTACAGAGGATTTCGCAGGGATGTATGAACCGGAGGCAGGATATTTATTCAGTGAGAAATGCGTGGGAGCCTATCGCCAGATGGCATTGGCAGCTGGAGCAACCTTGCTACCCTATACAAGGGTTGAATCCATTGGTGCAGATCATGGTGGAGTGTCTGTATACACACAGCATGGTGTATTTCATGCAGAGAAAGCAATTTTAAGCGCAGGAGCTTGGTTCAAGACATTGGAACCGTTCATTACATTGCCGATCCAATCCATTCGTAAGGCTGTGGGCTGGTTTCAGAGTGAGGTGCCGATCTTTGATGCAGGGAACTTTCCCGGTTTTACACTTGGAACTGTAGAGGGTGGATTTTATGGATTTCCAAGCATAGGAGGTGCCGGTGTCAAGATTGGCCGACATAATCAAGGTGTACCTTGGCAGCCTGGCGAACCTATTGAGCCGTTCGGAGCTTATGCCGATGATGAAGCCGATCTACGCAGGGCACTTGAGACTTACATGCCATCAGCAGCAGGGAACCTCATTCGTGGTGCCGTATGTAAATATGAGATGACGCCCGATGAGGACTTCATCATAGATTACCATCCAGCTTATCCTAATATACTGTTAGCGGGTGGCTTCTCAGGACATGGATTCAAATTCTCAAGTGTCGTAGGAGAAATTTTATCGGATCTGATCGTGAAGCAGGAGACGACGCAGGACATTAGCCCATTTGCGATATCACGATTTAATAATATGTGAAGGACCTCATTTGAAGCTGGAGCCGTTATGGTCATAAGCCCCCTCAAGTAGACAGTAATAAAAAGAGTTTCTTAAGCGGCGATCGCTTCTCGGTATTCTACCGGGGAGAGGTCGCCTAATTTTTTTTGGTGCAAAAAGGATTTTAACTTTATAACCTAAACTTTTGGTAACTTGGGATAATATAGTCGAAACAAGGGAGGGGCACACCTATGAATTTAGATGCCATAAATGAATTGATAGAGTGTACACGTAGAGAGTTAAATAGACTGGCGAATATCCATGGTATTATAGATGAAAGAGTATTGAACAAATCTATGGAGCTAGATCAGATAATAAACGTTTATATTCGCAATAAAAGATTGATCGTTTCTGGAAATCAGGATATGAATACACTAGATTATGAAATGATGAAGTATCCAATGTGAAATTTTATATTATATAGTGAATATTATTACAATCACTCTTACATATAAATAGAGAGCCTTCTATGAACTTTTAGTACCTATAGATCCCCGCCATGCATAAACGGGGATCTATAGGTACTATTTTTATTGAGAGTTATTTGATTATTATGGTTAGTGTCTGGGGGGATGGTCAATCAACAGATTTCTTGGTTCCAATCATGAGTAGGTAGATCAATAAGGCACCGATATCAGCGATTGCGATAATAATCCCCATAGGTAGGGCAGTGTTCTCTCCGCCGATTCCAACTAGGGGTGCAACTATTCCACCGAAGAGGAACATCATGACACCGAGCAAGGCAGAGGCACTTCCCGCAGAATCAGCTTGGTTCTTCATAGCTAAGGAGAAAGCAGAAGTATTCACAAGTCCGACACAGGATACAACGATGAATAGAGGGATAAGGATACCTATTAATCCAGCCTTCATTGTAATGGCAACAAGTAACCAAGAACCCCCAACTGCGGCTAAAATCAGTCCAGTAACAAGGAGTCTAGTCTCTCCTATTCGTTCAGCCAATCGGCCTGCTAGTTGGCTAGCAATAATGATACCTAGACCGTTAATAGCGAAGCATAAACTGAACATTTGAGGAGAAACGTTATAGATATTCTGGAGGACAAATGGAGACCCCGATATATAAGCAAACATGGCTGTACCTACTAAACCTTGTGAGAGTGCATAGCCCATAAATAACCGGTCGCCCATAATATGACGGAAGGTAGTGAACATTTGCTTTAATCCACCTCGTGCACGCCGATTTGATGGTAGTGTTTCGGATAGACCCAATATAACGGCTAGAAGCGCAACAACACCGATGAGACTCAATACGACAAATACACCACGCCAAGTCGTAAACTCAAGCAATTGCCCGCCCGCTACAGGAGCAATGATGGGGGCAGCCCCATTGACAAGCATTAGTAAGGCAAAGAACTTCGTTAGCTCGGTCCCCGAGTATAAGTCTCTGACTATAGCTCTAGAGATGACTATTCCCGCAGCACCAGCCGCTCCTTGAATGAATCGTAAGGCTACAAAGGACCATATGGAGGGTACAATAATACATAATAAAGAAGATAACGTGTATAGTATAAGACCAATAATCAATGGTTTACGACGGCCCCTTACATCACTGAGCGGTCCCGCCAGTAACTGTCCGATGGCCAGACCAGCCATACAAGCGGTGAGACTGAGCTGGGCATAAGAGGTGGAAGTATGTAAATCATCGGCTAGTAGTGGAAGAGAAGGTAAATACATATCTAGCGAAAACGGTCCAAATGCAGACAACGTCCCCAGTACTAAGGCAAGCCATAAGCGTTTAGATTTACTGAAAGTGGATGATGAGATAGAAGTGCCATTCATAAATATAATTCTTCCTTCCTTTATCTATTAAATCTAAGATTGTTTGCAAATTGTAACCCTCCATCTACGAAAGGGTCAATAGGGAGACGACAATACAAAAGCGATCATTGTCTAATAAAGCCCACACCCCTGCTCAATCCTAGCATATATTAGGATGAAGGGAGGGACATACATGTCAGTTAAATCCCATTACCGTACAGCAAAAAGGAATCTAAATAAACACGTGAAGGTTCAAACGAGATATGGAACTGTTTTTTACGGAAAGATTGTTAGAGTAAGTGCAACAAAGATCTACTTGAAAGTTTCTTCCGTTAAGAGTGACAAAAAGGTTCATACCTCGTTTGCCCCTTTTCTTCTTCCATTAATACTATTTGATCTACTCGCGATTGTGCTAATAACTACGCCTAGGAGACGAAGAATTTTTTGAAATATAGGCAAAGTATAAGTGTTCACGTTACTTTGCCTATATTTCTACGAGAAACGGTAACCGTCCCTTCAAGGACGGTTACCGTTTCTTCTTGTTCGTGTCACTTCAAATAAGAACGACCTGCTCACCAGAGATCGGAAGGCAGGTCGTTCTTAGGGTGTTAAATCAATAAGAGGCACCCATGATGTTTACCCTTATTTCTTAGCAATGATCATAAAGCGTTCTGAGTTTGTCTTAATTCCTGCTGGAGTACGTTGGTCAGTAATGAATTGCTCCAGTACATCAAAGTCGTTATCGTACTCTCCGAAGTTAGGAATAATAGGTGTATGACTAAGTAGAAATACTAAGTCCTCTACTGAGGGATAATATTCCACTACATTACACTCGAGGAACTGGATGTCAGTGAAGCCAGCCTTTTGTAAATCAGTTATATACTTACGCTGGAGTGTCCCTGCTTCGGTTCCCCATGCCTGACCTCTTCCGAATGCTTGTTTAAGATTGAACTTATCTTGCTCACTGACTTGCTGGGTGAGGAAGATGCCATCGGGGGTGAGTACCCTCGCTATTTCTGTTGCGTCAAAGTGGGAGTGCTGACAAGAGACTATATTGAAGAAGTGGTCAGGGAAATCCAGTTTCTCAGCATCCATGTGTATGAATCGTACGTTAGTTATATGGGATTTCATTAAATTGTTATTTGCTGTTGTAATCATACCTGTGGAATGGTCAATCCCAACTAGAAGTAATGCGGAGTCAGTGATGGATAATAGGGCTTCTCCGCCACCTGTACCGATATCAAGAAGTAGATCATATTTATTGCACCTTTGGGATACTTCATTGAAGAAGTGCCACTTCAATCCTTCAGATATACATTGTAGTTGACTAAAATCCCAACCGTTGATTGCGCCAATGCGATCATAAAAAGCTTTATATTCTAATGCGTTCATAATTATTTGTTTCCACCCTTCAATGAGATCATGATATGAATGTCAGTCCAACATCGGTCAAAGTTAACATGGGTTCAAAAGGTCAGAATACCCCCTTGATAGCTGGTACGCGTTGTGATCCAGCCCGAATCTTAGTTACTTCGAATAATATGGAAAGACATTTCCAGTCACCTCATTTGAAAGATTACGTTCATCATAATCGACAATAGTGCTTTAAATCAAGTCAAGATGATATAGCTTTGCTATAGATGGCAGCTAACTTAGTAGACGTCTGGCTCCAAGTGAAATGCTGAAGCACATCGCTTCGTCCATTAGCACTTAATTTATCTCTTAGAGAGGGGCTTTTGGCTAAACGTAGTAAATAATCAGCGAACTCGCTTGGTCTCTGGTAACGGTCAACAAGGTAGCCATTGTGTTCGTGTTTTACTACCTCTTGGATTCCACCATTTCGTGAGGCGATGACCGGAATGCCCGAAGCCATCGCTTCCACATTGACGAGACCGAAGGCCTCGTGCTTTTGTGATGGGCAGACAAAACAGTCAGCTATGCGGTATATTTTGTGGATTTCTTGATGAGATTTTTTTCCCGTAAATGTGATAGGGACCCCTAGTTTATAAGCTTGGAGTTTTAGACGTCGAATGTAGGAAGGACTTCCTCTACCTACAATGATGAGATGAATGGGCGTGTGCTTACGTACGAGATGAGCAGCTTTAACGAGGATGGGTACGCCTTTTCGTGGAATGACTCTGCCTACGAATAGAACCGTGAAGGCTCCGCGAATTCGATACTTAGTTTTAGACGCTTTTTGCTCAGACTTCTTAGCTGGGCGAAAGCGAGAGGTGTCTACACCAAGCTCAACGGTATGGATATTTTTAGCGGTATCAGGAAATCTAGAAATTAATTTTTGTCGTAATGAGCTACTATTAGCAATAATAAAATCTGCTTTTCTTAAGGAGTTCTTTATTTCAGAAGTGTTGGGTACAAAGGTTAAGGAATGCAGGAAGATGGAGACGGGTGTACGAGGGAATGCTTTTTTAATTTTGGCCATATAGAAAGGACGGTTATCCACTTGAATGAAGTCGTATGATTTGCGTTTCATATACCGAAGGACAGAGGTAATGTAAGTTCTAGCACTTCCTGAGGTCACACGAACAACCGTTATATTGCCCATATGGCTCTGAACTGGGAGATGAGAAGATCGTTTACTAATAATGGTTACTTTGTGATGCTTCGCAAGCTGCTTGGCTATCGAGAGGATACATATTTCCACAGAGCCGCTTCCTGGAACGGGGATCTGTTCTGGTGCAACAATTAGTATGTGCAAAGCCTTTTCCTCCTATCCGGTCTCCAATGACCATCGACTCTTTCTTTAACGTATGTTGTCTCCTTCTAAAAAGTACGGCTTATAATCCTAGGTCTCCTAAATGGGTTTATTGTAGCCGTTGAATGTCTCGCCCCAAATATCTGGAACTGAATAGAATATATGGATTGTGGGTTATACAGGAGATCCATAACATTCGTCACAAGGGAGAGATTGAGGATGAAAGTGAAAGGAAAAGTTAAGGTTAAGGTGAAGGTTAAGAAACTTCGTACCCTGACAAGTAAATGGATTAAAACGAAGGTGCTGCTACGTCATGCTCCAATTAGTCGTTATATTCCAGAGACTGTGAAACTGACGAAAAGTAGCCTAAGGGAAATGTTAACTAAATATAATATGGTATATATTAAACCAGAGCGCGGAACGTATGGTAATGGAGTTATTCGGGCTGAGTGGGTGAAGAATGAGAAGCAGGGAGCCTACACTTATAAATACCAAGTGGATGTGGTTACACGAACGTTCAGTACTTACGAAGCATTCTATACATCCATATGTAAGTATACGAAGAGTAAGAGTTATCTTGTTCAGATGGGTATCCATCTATTGAAATATCAGAAGCGAAGATTTGATATTCGGGTTATGGTCCAGCGGGGTGCTAAGGGGATATGGGTATCAACGGGTATCATTGGCAGAGTAGCACATCCAGGTAAAATAGTAACTAATTATCATAGTGGAGGAACACCTATGGCTATGGGGAAACTGCTAGCTCCTCATTTATCAGCCATTGAGCAAAAGAGAGTCCTGAACCAGATGTCTCAGTTAGGTGTCAATATTGCCAAGGCCCTTCAGCAGAAATATCCTAATTTCAGGCAGATCGGTGTTGATATTGGGCTTGATCTTAAGATGAATCCATGGATTATTGAAGTGAATACGAGTCCAGATCCGTATATCTTTAACAAGCTTGCAGATAAGACGATGTATCGTAAAGTCATGAGATTTCGAAAGCTTAATGTTTAGAATAGAGGAGCCGAGATCCCAGTGACTCGGCTTTTTTGGTGGTTCATGGTCATAAATAATCCTAATAGCCGAAGGATTTATACGGTTATAGAATCAAGATCTATGCAAGACCATTCGTGAAGAAGCGGATGAAGCGGAGAATTTTATTTTGTATTGACAACAACCTCTAAAAAAATGATAATGATAATCGTTATCAATAATATTGACAAGGAGTTTAGCTGGATGAATTTTTCTCATGTTTTAAAGCATCATGTTTTCTTGTTTTTTGTTGTACTTATGCGAGTTTCCTTTGGGGTAGGCTGGTTGTTGGCCGGGATTACCAAAATTACTGAAAAAGGATGGTTCGAGCAGCCTAGTGTTTTTCTGAAAAACTATTTGGAAGTGGCCTTAACGAAACCGAATGTCCCTTTATTCTACAAGGACTTTATCAAGCATATATGCCTCCCTTATGTCGATTGTTTTAACTATGTCATTCCCTGCGTTCAGATCGTGGTTGGCGTGCTGTTGATTGTTGGTTTGTTCACGTTACCGAGCATCCTCATTTGCTTATTTATGCATGTCAACTTCATTCTGTCAGGCAATATGAATCTGATCAGTCTTGTTCTTTATACATGCTCTTTTGGGTTATTACTTTGCGGCTCGGGCACATTCACGCTTAGTCTGGACCGATGGTTTAAACGAGTGCCCGCATTTGCGCAGAAATCGAAATCTCCTTCCGACCTTACTCTGAATAACAGATCCCTCGTGAACTGATTTTTATCGTGTGATTGCTCCATTGCTCCTGATGTACAGGCTGAATTTTCCAAAAAAATATTGACAATCATTAAAATTTAAATAATAATTTGATTTGCACATAGTTGATAATGATAATCATTATCATGAATAGTTGATAATAAGCAGGGGAGCAAACAATATGATACAGAAAAAGGCCATCTTTAATGTTTTGGTTTCTACGAGTTTATTAACATCTTTGGTGTTGCCGTCTTGGGTGTCTGCGGACGGATCAGCCAATGAGGTACAGAGGGAACAGCCGCAAGGAAATTCAATTATAGAGGGGGCAGTGGAGAATTCGGAGTCTAGGACAAATGCGGCAAGCATAAGTCAGGCATCCTATTCTACCGCAAATGACATCGTATCGGTACAACCCATTGCGGATTCAACGTATCCATACCGAACGAAGGCGTTTGATTTTGAGCTGCCAAGTCATGTCAAGGTCACATTAAGCGATGGCAGTGAAACAGAGCTATATGTCCGTTGGGATTTTAATAAGTATAATCCGGAAAATATTATGGAACAAACGTTCACGGTAGAGGGGACGCTAAGGGGAAATTCATGGAGCGCCGGACTCCCAGACGGAATAAATAACCCGCAAAATGTAAAGGCAACGGCTGAAATTACAATTTCCGCCGCGAAGCAGATCAAGAGTGTTGACCCGCTAGCTGATATTCCTGATGTAGAGAATGGCACAAGCTACTATAGCCTTGGGTTACCGGATAGTGTGGGTGTGGTCTTGGATGACGATACGCCGGCTACGGTTGGGGTTACTTGGAGCCAGGACGATTATGACATGCACGATCAAAGCATTCATACGGTCGAGCTCACGGGACGATTGGGAGACCGTTACGGTTTGCCGGTTGGGATTGATAACAGCAATGACTTGAAGGCGAAGGTGAAAGTCTCCTTCAGTGAGGCGCGTACAATTATGAGTCTTCAATCTGTGGTAATCAAAGACGTGCTCAGCGGCACGAATAAAACAGAAAAAGCGTTAGGCTTGCCCGAACAAGTTGAAGCTACATTAAGCGACAATCAGAAGGTTCAGGTGCCTATTGAGTGGGATGTGGAGCACAGTGCCTATGATTCAAGTAAATTGGAAGCACAAACCTTTGAAGTGACCGGTGCGGTAAAGGGTATTCCAGCTGGATTAAAGAATCCGAATGGAGCGACAGCGAGAGCGACGGTTAAGGTCGCTGCTGCGAATCATGTTACACATATTGAAGATGTACAGGTGCCTCTAGTGCCAAATGGTATTAGCAAGACAGCTCTTGCTTTCTATCTGCCTAAGCAGGCAGACGTGACGCTAAGTAACGGCCGCAAGGATAAAGTGGATGTGACGTGGGAACTTGCAGAATCGGCTTACGACCCAAGCAATGAACAACAGCAAACAGTCAAAGTGATGGGTACGCTAGTGCATTTGCCTGCCGGCGTTGCGGCGCCGAGCGAGAAGGTAACGGCGAATGTCACGATTAGCGCGATGCGTTATGTCGAGTCAATCAACCATGTAGCGGATATTACCGGAATGGCCAACGGCACGAATGCAACCCCGGAAGCGCTGCACTTGCCAAAGCAAGTAACTGTGACTTTATCTGATGGAACCACGATCAGCGTTGATGCCCAGTGGGAATTACATAACATCGGCTATGAGAAAGGGAATGCAAAAGCACAGACCTTGAAGGTAACGGGAACATTAATCAATCTCCCTCTTGGTGTAATAGACAACAACGTCCAAGCAAAAGTAAACGTGCAGGTTGATGCGAAGATCGAGCCGAAGAAAAATGTGGGCGTTACGATGAGCGATGTGTCGATGGATAAGGAAGGTCGCAATACGACCGAGGTGCTGGGTGAATACTTCTTACCTTTATCGGGAGATGTTACAGGGTCGAATGGTCAACCGATTAATGGTCCTGGGACGGCTCTAATGGTTCTGCAAATACATATCAATGGCGAGGAAGTAAGAACTATTGACTATTTGGGGCGTAGTCTGTCGTTGAATACCAAACTATATGTGGGTTGGAAAAATAACGATGTATTGGCTGAAGTGTCCAATGTGTTGAAAGCTGGATTACTGCATCACAGCGAGGGAAGAAATTACGAGGTCATTACCTCTACGTCTCCAGACGGTATTATTATTAAGCAGAAACAAGGAACAGGCAACAGCGAGGATAATGTGTTTAGCTATGTGCTAGAGAATGGTAAAGGCTCGGCTGTTGAAGGTCTAACATGGGGTGAGCAGGAGACTAAAACCGAGGGAAGATGGGGCATGGTCGGTCAAAAGGCCAAATTCAGCGTTCAGGTAAAGAACGGTGCGAGTGCGGATGGCGATCTGGTCGTACACGTGTCTGATGGAACCATCGATAAGCAGATTTCCGTACCTGTAGTGGTGAATGATGATGCGGCTGCAGTTGCTCGGAAAGTAAGAGAAAGACTGGTTCAAGACTATGAGATAGCGAATGCTTATAGCGTAAAGGCAGATGGAAGCACGCTGGCTTTCGAGGCGCTAGAAGAGGGTTCAAAACATGTGAAAGTATCGGTGAAGACTCTTATCGACACAGGTAGCAAGCCAGACGAAGGAAGCAATAAGCCAGACAGTGGAAATGGAAATAACAGCGGCGGAGCCGATAGTAATAATAACAATAATGGAAATAACAGCAGCAACGGAAGTAATAGCAATAACAATAGCAATAACAATAACAGCAGCGGTGCTGGAAGCGCGGGTGGCAATACAACCACGGATAAGGACAATGCTGGAGGCAAGGGAGGAACCCCCGACTCTGATAAGGCTGAAGATGGCGACGGTAAGCCAGCGAACACGTTTGTTGACTTGCAAAATCATAAGTGGGCCCAAAAATCGATCGAGTTTTTGAATTCCAAAGGAATTGTTTTAGGTACTTCAGAACATGTATTTGCTCCAAATGCGGCGATGAAGCGTGGTGATTTTGCGCTCCTGCTTATGAGAATGTTTGGTATGAAATCCGATGCAACAGTTCGTTTCTCTGACGTTCCGCAAAGCAGCTATTACTATGAAGCGATCACAAGCTTGAAGGCACAAGGAATCGTGCAAGGCTTTGGGGGAGATAAGTATGATCCTGAAGCGCCAATGACTAGACAAGATTTGATGGTTATTTTGCACAAGGCATTGACCAAGTCTGGTATTGAGCTGAAAGCTGGCGAAGCATCCTTATTAAACCATTTTTCAGATTCCGATAAAGTGAAGAGTTATGCGAAAGACGCGGTGCTTGCTCTGATTACAGAAGGAATTGTAAAAGGAGACGGGAGTAAGCTGAATCCAACTGCTCATGCTTCAAGAGCGGAAGTAGCAGTGCTACTTGAGCAAGTATTCCATAAAATCCCTGTTAATAAATAACCAAACCAAATGGGTAAACAATGAAAGAGGAAATGCCACTCTGATGCAAAGAGTGGCATTTCCTCTTTTATGTAGCAAGACTCATTAAAAAACCGAGTGATGAAGGCTACGTCTAAATCTAAAATATACAAAAATTTCCTCAAACTGCATTTGTCATGATAGAATACTATAACAAGGAGAGAAATTAGAGAGAAGGCAGGTGTGTTTAGCTTGGATGAGAATGAGGAACCCGTGATATCCATACGAAGTTTAGCTATGAATTATGGTGATAAACCTGTGCTAAGGTGGATTAATCTTGATGTATATAAGGGACAAATCATTGGATATATAGGTCCTAATGGTGCTGGAAAGAGTACTACGGTAAAGATCCTATTGGGACTTTTAGAAGGATATATTGGAGAAGTCAAGATATT
This sequence comes from Paenibacillus sp. IHBB 10380, assembly GCF_000949425.1. Classification (NCBI taxonomy): domain Bacteria; kingdom Bacillati; phylum Bacillota; class Bacilli; order Caryophanales; family Paenibacillaceae; genus Paenibacillus; species Paenibacillus sp. IHBB 10380. Next base: position 4,574,560 of record NZ_CP010976.1, on the reverse strand, counting down.
AGGAAGAGATATTTCAGATGGTGATGTTGAATATAAAAGAAGGATTGGGTACGTACCCGAGGTTGTAGATATATATGAAAGTCTGACGGCTCAAGAATATTTAACATTTGTAGGGCAGCTATATGGATTAGATTATAGTAAAGCGGACCATAAGGCAGCGCAACTGATGAAGAGCTTCGGATTAGAGTCTGTATACTCATCTAGAGTATCTTCTTTCTCTAAGGGAATGAAGCAGAAAGTATTGTTAATCTCAAGCCTAATACATAACCCCGACATTCTGTTCTTAGATGAACCCCTGAGTGGTTTAGATGCTAACAGCGTCATTGTTGTGAAGGAAATACTTGCTTGTCTAGCAGCACAAGGGAAGACGATCTTCTATTCTTCGCACATGATGGATGTGGTGGAGAAGATTAGTAACCGTATCGTTCTATTGAATGACGGACAGATCATTGCCGATGGGAGCTTTAATCAACTTCGGGAGAAATCGAAGGAAGGGTCACTAGAGCAAATATTTAACGAATTAACTGGCTTTCATGATCATAAAGAAAAGGCTGAACAATTCGTATCTATCGTTCAAGAGGTGTAATCTATGCGGGATTTCACAACGTTGAAGATATTAGATCGTTTTCGTACCCTTTTTGAAAAACTAGGTATCGACTACGTTATTATGAGAAGAATAATCCACATCAAACTAACAATGGATGGCAGGAGAGTTTCGACGGTGATGGGAAATTCAAGATCTTCGTCTCAGAATGAAGATAAGAATAAGTTCCTTCAATCCTTGTGGTTGTATCTGATTATGGGCTTGATCGTATTGATGCCGCTAGTGCTATTAGGACAAGGGTTTATTTTTCAAATGAGTTTGGTATTTGGAATCCTCATGTTCATGATCATGACTTCGCTTATATCGGACTTCTCATCCGTTCTGTTAGATATCCGCGATAAGAATATACTAGACTCTAAACCTGTGAATACAAGAACCATCCATGCCGCTAAGAGTATCCACATCTCTATTTATTTAACATTTCTAACGGGAGCGCTTACACTTCCAGCTTTAATTGCGGGATCGTTTAAGTATGGGATCGGATTTTTCTTTATTTTTTTAATTGAAGTTATTCTGATGGATGCCTTTATTGTGGTTGTAACGGCTCTTCTATATTTGTTCGTTCTTCGATTCTTTAATGGTGAGAAATTGAAGGATATGATCAATTATGTACAGATTGCTCTAACGATGGTCATTACAATTGGATACCAACTCACCTTTCGAGTATTTAATATAATGGATTTTAAATGGGTATTTGAAGAGAAGTGGTGGCAGTATTTTATCGTTCCACTCTGGTTCGCAACTCCGTTTGAGATGTTGATTCGAGGGGACATGCGTACAACCTTTATGATATTTTCTTTGTTATCCGTGATTGTACCCATTGTGGCGATGCTGATCTATGTGAGGCTTATGCCATCTTTCGAGCATCATTTACAGAAGCTGTCGGACAGCAGTACATCTAGGAGAAGGAAATGGTTTAATGGGAGGAGTCTATCGAATTTCCTTTGTAAGACCCCAGAGGAACGATTATTCTTTCGGTTTACGTCTGATATGATGCGAAATGAGCGAGATTTTAAGTTAAAAGTATATCCTTCTTTAGGGCTTTCACTTGTCTTTCCATTTCTATTTTTATTTAATAGTATGCAAAGCCAAGGCTTAGAGGGGATGTCTGGCGGTAAAATGTATCTCTGTATTTATTTTATGGCTATACTAGTACCCTCAACGCTGATGATGTTGAAATATTCTGTGAATTACAAGGGAGCTTGGTTGTATAGAACGGTTCCGTTGCAGGATACAGCTTCTATCCTCAAAGGGAGCATTAAAGCTTGTCTAGTTAAGTTGATGATGCCTTTATACATTCTGGAGAGCGTAGTGTTTCTTTATATTTTTGGATTACGTATTATTCCCGACATAGTTGTTGTAGGACTAAGTGTAGGGATCTACGTGCTGATCAGCTTCAGAGTGTTAAGAAAGGCGTTACCTTTCTCAGAACCCTATCAAGCCACCCAAAGTAATGAAGGGCTAAAGCTATTCTTTCTCATAGGTGTTCTAGTAGCCTTTATAGGGGTTCATTTGCTGTTCACCACGATGAGTTATGGGGTTTACATTTATATGATCTTGCTCATTGGGGTTAATATTGTAGGTTGGAGAAAGTCCTTCAGAACAATTCCTATTTCATCCTTTTGATTATCTGTCATTTTAGTAGTACATTAATAAGGGAATAATTAAGGAGGTTTCTAGATTAATGTACTACGAAGACAACGAGAACCTATCCATCATGACGTACACACTCAACAGTGGCATTAAAGGAACTGTCCCGTTATCTAATAAGCAAATTCAGGAATGGTTAGAGAGTTACAAATCAAATACGAAGTTCATTACTGCTATTGGCAAGGAGTTTTTTGGACTCAACCCAGATCTGGTTGCAGATTTCAAGGTGCAGAATCGTTTCTCCAACTATGTAGAAATGCTCAGACCTGTTTCGGGTGCAGAACAAGCAAGTACAGAAGAGCTATCGCAAGCCTATGAAGACAACTTGATATACTTTAAGGTCGATTGTAAATGCGGAACAACCTACACAACTTTTTCGCAATACTATACAACAAAGTGGTTCTGTTCTAAATGTAAGGAAATTGTATTCATGGATAGGAAAAAAGGGAAAGTTCCAACAGACAAAGGTGAAGCATGGTACATGACGAACAAGTACTTTGTAGAACGTGAGTCATAATATGTTGATCTTCCTGTAGACGATGTACCAATAGACCGCAACCATTACAGGTTGCGGTCTATTGGTGTAGCATTAATTATAGCGAAATGGAGGCGAAGCTTGTCTATGTTTTATATCACTTTGAATTAAAGAATTATAAATATAGTGTAATTTAATTCATCACAGGAGGTTATTCTTGAGCTGAAATGGTTGTAATTTTAAATATTGTGTGACAAACTTCACAATTGGCCTATGTTTAGATACTTGAGTGTGATAAATATCACATGATCAACGAAGTACGTCTGACAATATATAAATAGATATTAAAAAATTCATCAATAGAAAGAAGGATTAGAACCATGGATCCGGTTATGCTCTCGCGCATTCAATTTGCGTCGACAACGCTGTTTCACTTTATCTTTGTACCCTTGTCTATCGGATTAGCCTTGTTGATCGCGATTATGGAGACAATGTATGTTATAAAAGGTAAAGAAGAGTACAAAAAGATGGCTAAATTCTGGGGGCATCTGTTCCTGATTAACTTTGCCGTTGGTGTGGTTACGGGGATATTACAAGAATTTCAGTTCGGAATGAACTGGTCAGATTATTCTAGATTTGTAGGAGATGTATTCGGGGCACCGCTTGCCGTCGAAGCATTACTTGCCTTTTTCTTGGAGTCTACATTTCTTGGATTGTGGATTTTTGGGTGGGACCGTTTATCGAAGAAACTTCACCTCATGTGTATATGGTTAGTGGCTTTCGGAACCACGATGTCTGCTTTCTGGATTCTAGTTGCGAACTCATTCATGCAAAGACCTGTAGGGTTCACGATGAATAATGGTCGAGCTGAGATGAATGATTTCTTAGCTTTAATTACGAACGGACAGGTGTTGTTGGAATTCCCACATACCGTTCTAGCGGCATTTATGACTGGAGCTTTCTTGGTTACAGGTGTCAGCGCATATAAAATATTGAAACGTCAGGATGTCCAATTCTTCAAGAAATCTTTTATTGTAGCTATTATAGTAGGTATGATTTCATCTTTAGGTGTTGCATTCGTTGGACATAGTCAAGCACAGTATCTAGTGGAGACTCAACCGATGAAGATGGCAGCGTCAGAGGCACTTTGGGACACAAGTTCAGACCCGGCTCCTTGGACAGTTATAGCATCAATTGACCCAAAGAAGAAGGAGAATGGGGCAACCTTCAAGATTCCATATATGCTTAGTTTCTTGTCTTATAGCAAGTTCTCAGGAGAAGTTGTGGGGATGAATCAGCTTCAAGCTGAGTATGAACAGAAATATGGTCCCGGTGACTATATCCCGCCAGTACGTACAACATTCTGGAGTTTCCGTATCATGGTTGGTAGTGGTTCTGTCCTTATTCTTTTAAGTCTGTATGGGGCCTACTTAGTGGCTCGCAAAAAATTGGATCGTCCTAACAAATGGTTTATGCGTATTATGGTAGGAGCTATTTCATTACCGTTTATCGCAAACTGGGCTGGATGGATTATGACCGAAGTTGGCCGGCAACCCTGGACAGTTTTCGGATTAATGACGACAGAAGATAGTATTTCGCCGAACGTTTCAGCAGGACAAATATTGTTCTCTTTAATTACTTTCTCGCTTGCGTATACTATTCTAGGTACTATATTGGTCTATTTATTTGTTCGTGTGATCAAGAAGGGGCCGAATCATTCGGAAACCCAAGTGGAAGAATCTCACGACCCATTTGATAAGGAGGGTTATCATGTCTCTTAATGAGTTGTGGTTCTTGTTGATTGCCGTATTATTTGTAGGTTTCTTCTTCTTGGAGGGTTTTGACTTTGGAGTAGGGATGTCCACAACGATTCTCGCTAAGAATGACACGGAGCGTCGTGTATTAATTAATTCGATTGGACCGTTCTGGGATGCAAATGAAGTATGGCTCATTACAGCAGGGGGTGCGATGTTTGCGGCCTTCCCGCATTGGTATGCTACATTGTTCAGTGGGTTCTATACCGCCCTTGTATTTGTACTACTCGCTTTAATTGGTCGTGGTGTGGCGTTTGAATTTAGAGGTAAAGTCAACTCTGCACGTTGGAAGAAAACATGGGATATCATTATTTTCATCGGTAGCCTACTTCCTCCACTATTATTCGGTGTTGTATTCGCTTGTCTGATTCAAGGGGTACCTATTGGCGAAGATATGAATATGAACGCTGGATTCTTTGATATTGTGAATGGTTACACCTTACTCGGCGGAATTACCCTGGTCGTTCTTTGCTTGGTGCATGGATTAGTGTTTACGACGTTAAGAACGCTTGGAAGCTTACAAGAACGGGCACGTATTATGGCTAAGAGGCTTCTTATTCCTCTTGCTGTTCTAATTGTGGCTTTTGGGGTTATGACGTATTACGTAACGGATATATTTGAGGTTCGGGGTACGATTCTGACTGTACTCGCTGTTGTTGGAATGATCGTATACCTATTGGCTGGATTTTTCATTGCTCGCAAAAGAGATGGTTGGGCTTTTGGAATGACAGGAGCCATTATTGTTTTGTCATTTGGTTCAATATTTATTGGTTTGTTCCCACGGGTGATGGTTAGTTCGATTAATGATGCTTTCAGCTTAACCATTACGAACGCTGCTTCTGGACAATATTCACTCAAGGTCATGTCCATTGTCGCTTTAACTTTGCTTCCGTTCGTATTGGGATACCAAGTGTGGAGTTACTTCGTATTCCATAAACGGGTGAATGAGAAAGAACATTTGGAGTACTAATGGACCGTAATCTACTAGGCTTCAAAGGTATTAAGCCTGTTTTTGCGGCGGTGGCACTGCTGACCTTGGTGCAAAGTGTATCCATACTGCTAATGGCAAGAGGGTTATCGGAAGTCATCTCCGCCCTCTTTGCCGGTGCTCCACTACAAGAACAAAATCAAGCTATTCTTACGTTTGTAGTTGCATTTCTAGTTCGCCATTTGACGAATTTCTTTCAACAGCAGATTACGCATCGCTTTGCTGAGAATACGGGCACATTATTGCGTCAACAGTTGATGGATAAGTTGTTCCTGCTCGGACCGCGCTTTGCCAAAAAACAAGGAACGGGTAAGCTGGTGACGCTCGTCTTGGATGGTATATCTAAGTTTCGAACTTATCTTGAACTCATTATTCCGCGTATGGTCGCAACGATGATTATACCGATGGTAATTGTCATTTATGTGTTTACGCAGGATGTCCAATCAGCAATTATTCTAGTGGTCACGATGCCCATTCTAATTGCTTTTATGATTTTAATTGGTCTAGCTTCTCGCAAACAAGTAGACAGTCAAATGAGCTCTTATCACAAGCTAGCGAATCATTTCCTGGATTCGTTACGTGGACTGGAGACATTGAAATATTTAGGTCGTAGTAAATCACACATCAGTTCCATCGGAAGTGTAAGTGATAAGTACAGAACTGCAACGATGCGCACATTGCGCGTTGCTTTTTTGTCATCATTCGCCCTAGATTTCTTCACCATGCTCTCTGTGGCATCTGTTGCAGTCGGTCTAGGACTTCGTCTGGTGAATGGGGATATGGTGCTTGTAACGGCGCTAACGATCCTTATACTGGCTCCTGAGTACTTCCTCCCCGTACGTATGGTGGGTGCAGATTACCATGCTACTCTGAATGGTAAAGAGGCTGGCGAATCCATTCAGTCGATTATTGATATGCCTGTGCAGAAGTTGAATGGTGTGTTGCCTGGGTCGGCCTATTCATGGACAGCAGAAAGTCAGCTGATTCTTACCCATGTGCAAGTACAGTACGAGGAAGAGGGCCCACACTCGTTACATGATGTGAGTGTCAAGATTCAGGGTGTGCCCAAGATTGGAATTATTGGAGAGAGTGGGGCAGGGAAGTCAACATTGATTGATGTTCTCAGTGGTTTCCTACAGCCAACATCAGGCTCAATTGAGCTTAATGGACACAAACTATCAGATCTAATGGATGAAGCATGGCAGCAACAAATGACGTATATCCCACAGAGTCCTTATCTTTTTAGCAGCAGTCTTGCAGACAATGTCCGGTTCTACACGCCCAATGCGTCTGAATCGGAGATTGAACAGGCAGTTGTAAATGCAGGTTTAGCTGAACTTGTAAGTCAGTTGCCTAATGGGGTTAATGAAGCCATTGGCGGTGGTGGGCGTCCCCTGAGTGGTGGACAAGCGCAGCGCGTGGCACTTGCTCGTGCATTTCTCAGTGATCGTCCAGTCATACTATTGGATGAGCCAACAGCGCATTTAGATATTGAGACAGAGTACGAATTGAAAGAGACGATGCTTTCTCTTTTTGCAGGGAAATTAGTGTTTCTCGCGACGCACCGTCTGCACTGGATGCCGGATATGGATCTTATTATCGTAATGGACGAAGGTAAGGTAGCTGAGGTGGGTACGCATGACGAACTTCTTGCTCGTAAAGGCGTGTATCATGCATTGATTACATCGCAATTGGAGGGAGTGATATGAGAATGAATCCGTGGCTGCGGCCTTATATCTCTTCATATTTCTGGCGGTTCGTCATCATTGTCGCTCTAGGTGCTCTAACGCTGCTCACTGCGAGTAGCTTGATGTATACATCCGGATACCTCATCTCAAAGTCTGCGCTTCGTCCTGAGAATATATTGATGGTGTATGTTCAGATTGTACTCGTAAGGACGTTCGGAACAAGTAGGTCAGTGATTCATTATGTGGAACGTCTCGTTGGACATGATACGATTCTACGTATTCTATCTAAAATGCGTGTACAACTGTATCGTATTCTTGAACCGCAAGCGTTATTCATTTCTTCGAGATTTCGTACAGGTGACATTCTTGGCGTGTTGTCAGATGACATTGAGAAGCTACAGGATGTGTATCTGCGCACTATTTTTCCAAGTGTTATTGCCTTGGTGTTATACATCATTTCGATTACCGCATTGGGTCAATTCGATGTTAGGTTTGCACTTGTGATGGCATTGTATTTGTTCATTCTTATCTTCATCTTGCCTTGGATTTCTTTGTGGGTTACGAAAACTAAGAATAAGCAAGCCCACCGTAAGCATGGTCGATTATACCAGACGCTAACGGATGCCGTACTTGGTATGAGTGATTGGGTCATCAGTGGTAGACCTTCGCAATTTGTGCATACCTATGAGCAAGATGAGCTTGAGCTAGCCCGAATTGATCGTAAGCTTAGTGCTTGGTCACGGTGGAGAAATCTTATCGGTCAAGGGGTAGTTAGTGTCATTGTAGTTAGCATGTTGTACTGGGCAGGTCAGCAGTATGCTGAGGGTTTGATTCCTTCGACGATGATTGCTGCGTTTGTACTCGTTATATTTCCATTAATGGATGCATTCTTGCCCCTATCTGAGGCCGTTGAGAAAATACCACGATATCAAGGTTCCTATGCACGATTAGAAGAGCTGGATAACTCCGTTGGACAAGGAAAAGTTGCGATTAATCGTGAGCATACAGAGATGCTGATCAGTAAAGAGGAGACTCTTGCTGTCGCTGGTTCTAATGCACATATTAGGATAGATCAAGCTTCTTATCGTTACGATGCAACAGCGCCATGGTCTTTCGAGAATATCACGCTGAATATTCCACAAGGTAAGAAGGTGGCGATTATTGGGCGGAGTGGCGCTGGTAAATCTACCTTACTGAAATTAATCCAAGGTGCCATTATTCCTGAAGAAGGAACTGCGACGATTCAAGGTGTAAATGTGGATCAATTCGGAGAACATATCCCGAGTCTTATTGCCGTGTTGAATCAGAGTCCTCATTTATTCGATACGACAGTGAGTAATAATATACGACTTGGAAAATTAGATGCTTCGGACGAAGAAATTAGCAATGTATCCGGCAAAGTGAAGATGGATTCTCTGATTGAGTCACTCCCAGAGGGTTACATGACGCACATGCACGAAACCGGACAGCGTTTCTCTGGTGGTGAGCGGCAACGGATCGCCTTAGCGCGAGTTCTGTTGCAGGATACCCCCGTAGTTATTCTAGACGAACCGACGGTAGGTCTCGACCCACGTACGGAGAATGAATTGCTCTCGACGATCTTTGAGACGTTACAAGGAAAGTCACTCATTTGGGTTACCCATCACTTAGTAGGTGCAGAACATATGGATGAGATTATCTTTATGGAGAAAGGTAAGATTGAGATGAGAGGTTCGCATGCGGAGCTCATGGAGACATATCCGCGTTATCGGAACCTGTATCATCTGGATCGCCCCAAGTCTTTTTTCAAAGCGTAGTTTAGATAATAAAAAAAAGGACTACTCTGTAAAATTAAAGATGTAGGAAGTCCACTCTAACCAATAGCAATAAGCCATTGGTTACAATGTTATACATTATATTGAAGGATGAGTAACGCAAAGGGGGATATCTCCTCTATCTGTTGCTCATCCTCTTTTGTTTTATTAAGATCCGGGTTAATCACACTGATTTCCCCAAGGCGTCGGCGTATCGATGACCTGAAGAACCTATTAAGGAATGTGTTATGAATGGACTCGGTATTTCTATGCTCCCTTATTTCAATGTAAAAAGGGAGTTAGATAATAGGTTATTTAACGGGGAAATTATTAAAGATGATCAATACACGATTTCTACATTTGTTACTTATCATAAAGATAAATGGGTTTCTCCAGCCATGGAGAGAATGATTCATTTAATCCAGTCCTATTCTAAGTATTGGGATTGATTAAAAAATTTTCAGGACTTAGCTTAGTCTTTAGAGGAGATACTAGACCCTTCGGTAATCCAACGGGTCTTGAGATCGTAATGCATTTGGAATAAATACCACTGATTATGATACGCCAATATCAAATTACGTTTTTTGTTAAGCTAACGGGCAGATTTGTTCAATTGATACCTAACTCGGAAGTAAGCATGGAACAGCACTGGGTAGGGAAATGCCAGTAGTACTACCCATAGGTTCAACAGAAAGAGGAGCAGTTGCCGTAGCAACTGCTCCTCTTCTTTATTAAGGGCAGTAATGTATGCTTAATAGACGAGAAATGTTTTCTGGTAACCTAACTATGAAACAAATTTATAATTACAATACTTGGGGCTTATTAAGAAGGAGTATAAGATAGACTGGCGCTAAATGATAGTTGGGTGATATCGGCTGCTGAGGGATCCGTCGACATAAGCGTCCTTACGCGAATACCAATACGATCACCCGCAGCAACTATTAATGATCCCCCAACATTTATATTCGTTGCGGTACGAAAAGTACCAGCTGTAATGATATTATTCGGAAATCCGAATCTAACCGAACTAGTCAGTGGAGTTGTAACGTAAGGTGAAGAACTATGATCAATCCCATTATTAGGAACTGATGGTGCGAGGAATACTGTAAAATCATATTGAAGACCGAGAGTATTTATAGAAACGACAGAAGCAACCAATAAATCTACACTTATTTGTAAATTTCGAACAGTACCTGCGAAGGGAATTGGGAAAGCAAAACCACCTGCTTCGGGTGGCATAGTTGATTCTCCAGAACCGTCAATAACTTCAACCGTGTGATTACCAAAACCCATTAAAATTGGAGCAGCTGATACTACTGTAGCACCGCTGATGATGATACCCGTTGAAAATGGAATTAATCCTCCGGCTCCAGTTGCTCCAGTTGCTCCAGTTGCTCCAGTTGCTCCAGTTGCTCCAGTTGCTCCAGTTGCTCCAGTTGCTCCAGTTGCTCCAGTTGCTCCAGTTGCTCCAGTTGCTCCAGCTGCTCCAGCTGCCCCGGTTCCACCAGTTGCTCCAGCTGCTCCGGTTCCACCAGTTGCTCCAGTTGCTCCAGTTGCTCCGGTTCCACCAGTTGCTCCAGCTGCTCCGGTTCCACCAGCTGCTCCGGTTCCACCAGTTGCTCCAGCTGCTCCGGTTCCACCAGTTGCTCCAGCTGCTCCGGTTCCACCAGTTGCTCCAGTTGCTCCGGTTCCACCAGTTGCTCCAGCTGCTCCGGTTCCACCAGTTGCTCCAGCTGCTCCGGTTCCACCAGTTGCTCCGGTTGCTCCAGTTGCTCCAGCTGCTCCGGTTCCACCAGTTGCTCCAGCTGCTCCGGTTCCACCAGTTGCTCCAGCTGCTCCGGTTCCACCAGTTGCTCCAGCTGCTCCGGTTGCTCCAGTTGCTCCAGCTGCTCCAGCTGCTCCGGTTCCACCAGTTGCTCCAGCTGCTCCGGTTCCACCAGTTGCTCCAGTTGCTCCGGTTCCACCAGTTGCTCCAGTTGCTCCTACTCCTGGACCTGTCGCTCCTGCTACGCCAGTTGCTCCAGTTGCTCCAATTCCACCAGTTCCTCCAGGAAAACCTTGAGGTCCTTGAAGCCCTTGAGGCCCTTGAGGCCCTTGTGGTCCGCGAGGACCAACAACCGTCGGAGTAGTAACATTCACTTCAGGTGGGGGACATGATACGCATACTACTTTTTTAATAACTTTAGTACAGCGTTTCTTTCTTATTCCTTTCGGAGGACAAACAATTAGGACTTTCTTTTTACAACGTTTTTTTTTACGTGAACAACTCAATATCAGACACCTCCCTATAGAGATGGTTCATTGTACGTGAGTAGTATATTTTAGGGTTGGACTAATAGCCTGATTTAGCTAGAATAAAGACTATTTTTAGAATAATAGGTATTTTATTGGCAAACTCACCCTTTGTTCAACAACCATATTCATATGACATTAGGGTGATTTTGTCATTGATACCGATACCGACCATATTTATAAGCCATCATATTAAACTAACGGGACACGATAGTTTAATTTAGCAATACTTTTTACCAAGTCATAATGTAATTGTAAATGAACAAAGAAATGGATAGAGATTCAGATGTTTTCTGAAACCTCTATCCATTTTTAATTTCGCAAATAAAATGTCTAACATCGTATGCAATCACTTATTATTATTGGCTAAATTGTACTTCCTCGCACTTTTAATAAAACCTTAGGGTCCTTTTTTTATACTTAGATATAATGGATTAATCTTCCTTCGGATGAATCATGTGCTCGGGTCTTACCACTTCATCAAATTGTTCCTCTGTTAGCAGATTGCTTTGTAGAGCAGCCTCTTTAAGTGTCAGACCTTCTTTATGAGCAAGCTTAGCAACAGCAGCTGCATTCTCATATCCAATATGCGGATTAAGGGCAGTAACGAGCATGAGTGATTGATTCAGATTACGCTCAATGATGGCATAGTTGGGTTCAATCCCAACGGCACAATGGTCATTAAAGGAACGAATGGCATCTGCTAGAAGCCGAGTGGTCTGAAGGAAATTATAAATAATGACGGGTTTGAATACGTTTAGTTCGAAGTTCCCTTGGCTGGCTGCGAAACCGATTGCTGCATCGTTACCCATAACTTGGCACACGACCATCGTTAAGGCCTCGCTCTGTGTTGGATTGACTTTGCCTGGCATAATGGAGCTTCCGGGTTCATTCGCAGGGATGATAAGCTCGCCTATCCCGCAGCGTGGGCCACTCGCTAACCATCTAACATCGTTAGCTATTTTCATGAGATCAGCGGCAAGCGCTTTCAGCGCGCCATGAACATAGACTAACTCATCATGACTTGTAAGGGAGTGAAATTTGTTCGAGGCTGAGGTAAATGTCTTTCCTGTAATGTGGCTAATCTCTTCAGCAACATTGTCACCAAATTTAGGATGCGCATTAATACCTGTACCTACAGCAGTTCCGCCGATGGCAAGTTCGCGTAGCGACTCGGAGCTAGTTTGGATCATTCCCTCTGTTTTCTCAAGCATACGGTGCCAGCCACTTACTTCTTGTCCAAGTGTTAGAGGGGTAGCATCCTGTAGATGGGTTCGTCCAATCTTAATGATGTCTTGGAACTGCTCCATTTTGAGTCGGAATGTTTCTTTTAATTGTGCTATGGCAGGTAGAACTTGATCTTCAACCGCAATTAACGCAGCCATATGCATCGCTGTTGGGAACGTATCATTTGAGCTTTGTGATTTGTTGACATCATCGTTAGGGTGAATGCGTAGCTCGCTACCCTTGTCCGCCAAGAGTTGATTTGCACGACTAGCAATGACCTCATTGACATTCATATTAGACTGGGTGCCACTACCTGTCTGCCATACGACTAACGGGAAATGCTCGTCCAATACACCCTCAATGATTTCATCGGCAGCAGCAACGATTGCATCAGCTTTAGTAGCGTCTAATTTACCAAGCTTAGCGTTGGTCAGTGCGGCACTCTTTTTCAGGATAGCAAATACTCGAATGAGGTCTAAAGGCATTTTCTCCGTACCAATTTGAAAATTTTCAAAACTACGCTGAGTTTGAGCGGCCCACAATTTATCTGCAGGTACCTGTATTTCTCCAATTGTATCTTTTTCGATTCTAAACGCCATATTTGCTGCCTCCTTTTAATCTTGAATCGGTAATATTGTAACATCATCACCTTCGCAATATATCACAATTTTAACCTATTTTAAAAATGAAATGGACTAATTTGAAGATTATTTTAAGTATTGGTACATTATATATAGAACTGATGAAATAAGGAGATGAATCTAGTGCCCATTACTTTAATAATTGCTGCTGGTGTCGTTGTCGTTGTCGCCGTTGCTTTAGTTGGTGTCAGCCTGTTTTTATATAACGTAGGTATCTTAAGAAATGAGAAGGAATTCATGAAAGAAGACCCTAATCTGGTCACCACAGAATTTCCGTGGGAATCGGCCACGACTTGGATGGGGAACCAATCTATTGAGACGTTACAAATCACTTCAGATGATGGACTTAAGCTGGTAGGGTACTTCATTCCATCGCCGCAGCCCTCGAGTAAGATTGCTATTCTGGCGCATGGTTATTCAGGTCAGGGTAGAGAGATGGGGGAATATGCTAAGCTGTATCAAGACATGGGCTATCATGTGCTCATGCCAGATGACCGAGGTCATGGTCAAAGCGAAGGCAAATACATTGGTTTCGGCTGGCCTGATCGTAAGGATTATATCCGTTGGATTCATCACATGATCGCAAAGGTCGGTGAGGATGCAGAGGTGGTTCTGCACGGTGTGTCTATGGGGGGAGCTACGGTGCTGATGGTTAGTGGTGAACAGCTACCCACACAGGTGAAGGCGATTGTATCGGACTGCGCTTATACCTCGGCTAAAGATATTCTGAGCTACCAATTGAAAGAAATGTATAAACTGCCTGCGTTTCCTTTAATCTATATGACAAGCTTAGTAGCTAAGCTACGGGCTGGCTATTGGTTCGGTGAAGCCTCAGCGGTAAAGCAGGTAAGTCTAACTACATTACCTATATTGTTTGTCCATGGGGATGAGGATAAATTTGTTCCCTTTAAGATGGTGCATCAATTATATGAAGTTGCTGGCGGGGAGAAGGATTTGTTGGTTGTGGAGAAAGCCCAGCACGGGAATGCTTATTATGTGAATAAGGAAGTGTATGGGGGCAAACTTGTTGAATTCTGTAATCGTTATGTAGGTTCTAAAGAAGGCACTGTAGTATAACCGGAACTTGATAAGAGCAGTATGACGTAAGTGAATCCACATGTATACTGATTAGATTGTATCCATTCGTGACAAGAATGAGAAGAAATTGTGAATGGGTGAAGGCCAATTTTCCAACACCTCTTCTGCTTGAAGTGCATCGAATTGGCTACCTATTGTTCTAGTGGATCATGAGGACACGATCATTCCTTCGGATATCTTATTCATAAATAACGTGGATATATCGTGACTCCACTGCTGTCGTTAGGGAGTGCTAAGTGGTATCTTATAGCTCTTTATAAGTCAGCGCTTAATGGATGAATTCGACATGGGGAGTCTCCCATTCAAAATATGATGTATGAAGGATTGGGTGACTGGCTTATGTGACCGTCTTAGAACGCAAAGATCTCCCTCAAATAGCAAGTGTAGGCACTCTGAATTCTCGAAGTCTGCAGGCTGAGTTAGAGCAGAGGATTTGCCTGCAAGATTTAGGCCATTCTCAGCAAACACAGCAGCCACAAATTCAGAGCAGAAATAAGCATTCTTACGACGAACTTCTATATTTAGCAGAATGTAGAATAAGCCTAGAAGGTTATATTTATATTGGTCGCTATCTTGCTCAAATTTTTGTACGTATAAGTATATCTGCTCATAAAGGTCAGGGTCGACAGAACAGCTGTAAAAGGAACATTTTGCGTTGCTAAATAATCCTTCATGGACGTTCTCCTTCACGAATCCAGCAATAAATGGATTCCGAGGTTTTTTCCTGCCGAAGCTGTACACATCGTTTAACTCGTCATCAAATACAATAGAGGCATGATTATAAGGTGCTTTAGTAAAGAGCTTAATCATTCTGGTTAAGATGCTTCCTGTATCAGATAGAAGAATATAAATATTTTTTTCGGGTATCATCATTTAATCCTCCTAAAACATCTAAGCTGTTACATAAATGTATGTATGTATATACGAGCGAGTATGACTTTGGGTTCAATTCATATATTTATATTGTAAGTGATAACGGTATCCTATCAAAATAGACTTAAGGCGGTATTTCAACCTAGACTTAAGTAGGGGTTATTACAACAAAGTATACTATATGAATTTAAATAAGTTACTATTTTTCAATAATATAGTAATATACGGGAATGAAAGAGGTCCTCAGTATTCTTACACTTTATAGTAAACAAAAAAAGACCTAAAAGAGGGGCACTTTTTAAAGTGTTTATCTTTCGGGTGAGTTGATCAATGGTCGTTGTAGCGACATGTACTCTCGTGTCAGAGGAATTGTTATGTGGGTTGACACAGATCGGTTAGGTTTGTTTTATACGTTAGAGTACGTTTTTGTAGGCTAGAACAAGAATGACCAGCACAAGCATATAGAAAGCAAGAGACAATATTTTGATAAATGTATTACTCATATCCCCGCTTTCTCCTCTCGGGTATGCTCCGTCTCGCTTATGAGAGCCAATACCTTATTGACGGCATCCCCTGTTTCGCTGCTCTTCATTTTGTCCACATACGATTTTCGGTTCTGGTACACGTTCTCAACGGCTTTCAGGAATGCTTGATCCGTCATATCCTCTTCATGAAGCAACTCCGCATAACCCGCATCCCGAAAGTATTTCGCGTTCTGTGTCTGCCCTGTGCGTGATCCACCGTTTGCATGTGGAATCAAGAGCATTGGCTTCCGTAGCAGCAGCCATTCATGGATCGCATTTGAACCTGTACCGCCTGTAATCAAAATCGTTTTATTTATCATCTGGTGTCCCTCCGTTATTCGATTCATAACTAACAACACCATCATAGGTCTGTTGTGTTACACCAATATGACAAAAAAAAGTAACATACAATAAAAACAAAAAACACCGCAATACACATTGCGATGTCTCTTATCAGGTTGGATGAGGCATTCGAAATAAGCCAATATCTTTTTAGACAGACAGCGGCTGAGTCTGATTGTTACTCTTACATATGAATAAAAGCATCCCACACACCGCTGAATCGGTGGTTGTGGGGTGCTTTTATTTCTTTCAGAAATGATACCATCAAAAAGACGGTATCGTTTCTGCTTGCTTATGAAAAAAGATGGTTGGTTTTAGATAACGCCTTGAGATAGCATAGCATCTGCGACCTTGATAAAGCCGGCGATATTAGCACCCACGACTAGGTTGCCTGGGTATCCATATTCTTCTGCTGCTGCGGCACTGTTCTTATAGATATTGCTCATAATAAGATGTAGTTTCGCATCAACCTCTTCGAAGGTCCAAGACAATCTCATACTGTTCTGAGACATTTCTAGAGCGGAAACGGCTACACCTCCAGCATTAGCTGCTTTGGCTGGTCCAAAAAGCACACCGTTCTCGAGGAATACGTCAATAGCCGAAAGTGTAGAAGGCATATTAGCACCTTCTGCGACAGCTTTAACACCGTTGCTTACGAGTAGCTTTGCGGAGTTCTCATCGATTTCGTTCTGAGTTGCGCAAGGAAGAGCGATGTCACATGGAATGGTCCAAATGTCTTGACAGCCTTCTGTGTACACTGCATTAGGGTGTTCCTTGACGTATTCGCTGATACGTTTTCTTTCTACTTCTTTGAGTCGTTGAACCGTCTCGTAATGAATACCTTCTGGATCGTAGATATAACCATTAGAGTCACTACATGCGACCACTTTAGCGCCAAACTCTGCAGCCTTCTGAATCGCATAAATGGCAACATTTCCTGAACCTGAGATGACTACTGTACTTCCGGAAAGGCTTAAGCCTTGAGCTTGTAGCATTTCGTTTACGAAGTAGACCGTGCCATAACCTGTAGCTTCAGGACGTGCTAAGCTACCGCCGTAAGAGATTCCCTTACCTGTAAGAATACCCGCTTCGTTACCTCCACGAATACGCTTATATTGACCGAACATATAACCAATTTCTCTAGCGCCTACACCAATATCTCCTGCAGGTACATCTGTATCCTGACCGATGTATTTAGATAGCTCTGTCATGAAGCTTTGAGTGAATCTCATCACTTCGCCGTCAGACTTTTCTTTAGGATCGAAGTCTGAGCCACCTTTACCTCCACCAATCGGTTGTCCTGTTAGGGAGTTCTTAAATATTTGTTCGAAGCCTAGGAATTTAATGATACTGGAGTTAACGGATGGATGAAAACGAAGTCCGCCCTTGAAAGGACCGATGGCACTGTTGAATTGTACGCGATATCCGCGGTTAACTCTAACTTTTCCTTGGTCATCTACCCAAGGCACTCTGAACATAATCAGACGTTCAGGTTCCACGAGTCTTTCGAGAATGCCGTTATTCATATACTTAGGTTCTTTTGCAAGTACAGGTACGAGAGAATCTAATATTTCTTTTACGGCTTGGTGGAATTCATTCTCACTTGGGTTACGTTTCTGCACCGTTTCGAAGATTCCATTCACGTATTGCTTTGCTTTCTCTTCGTTCGGGCTGTTGACATGTAAAAAGGTCATAGGTTTCTCTCCTTTACGTGTATATATACCATTCTTATTTAAGGGAAATTATACACTTTTTTAGCCGTACTTCAATACTTTAACACTTTAAATAGACATTATATTTCATGAGTATACTTCAAATTGTCATATTTGAGGGCAAATTTATCCATTTAAATGAATAAATATAAGTGCGTCATTGTGTTATGATACCAGATATTAGATAAGAACGGGTGATCGTACAGATGGAAGAAAACAAGAAAATCGAGCAAGTGAGAATATCAGTCAGACCTCTGGTGGAGTATGTATTTCGCAGTGGAGATATCCATACTGGTTTTCGTGCAGTAACTGCACTTCATGAGGGAACTCGAATTCATCAGCAAGTGCAACGAACTTATAAAGAGGGCGATCTGAAGGAAGTACCCCTTAAGACAGAGGTTTTTTATAATAATATCATATATTTGCTTGAGGGACGATGTGATGGATTGATTTACCTTGAAGATGGACTGATGGTGGATGAGATCAAATCGACCTCCGGACATTTGGCAGATCTACAGGGCGGTCATGATATCCATTGGGCACAAGCACAGTTCTATGCTTACATGGTGGCTAAAGAGCAGAATATTAATCATATGCAGGTACAACTCACTTATATTCAAGCGACTACAAGCGAGGAGAAGCAGTTTAGGCGTACCTATACCATAATAGAGCTTGAGGCATTCACACTAGACGTAGTAAAAAGATATGCACCTTATATTTCTATGAGGCTTCAGAATGCGCATCTAAGGAACGAGAGCATTCGGGCGCTAACATTCCCCTTTGATAGCTATCGCGAAGGCCAGAGGAAGCTTGCAGGTGCAGTATATCAGACGATTAAGGAAGGGAAGAAGTTATTTGCCAAAGCACCTACGGGTATTGGTAAGACTATATCGACTTTGTTTCCATCTGTAAAGGCAATTGGAGAGGGTTTACTCCAACAAATTTTTTATCTTACGGCTCGAACAACGACGCGTACGGCTGCGGAGCAGGCTTTTGCGCGGATGGAGTCCAAAGGATTACATATACAGACGGTGACCCTAACAGCTAAAGAGAAGGTGTGTTTTCAGGAAGAGATATCGTGTAGGAAGGAAGATTGTCCTTTTGCAGATGGTTATTATGACCGAATTAATGGGGCTATTCTCGATATGTTGTCACAGGAAACGTTAATGGATCGAAGTGTTATTGAACAGTATGCTCGTAAACATAATGTTTGTCCGTTCGAGTTCTCATTAGATGCTGCTTACGCTGCAGATGTCATGATATGCGATTATAATTATGTATATGATCCTAGAGTCTCTCTAAAACGACTGTTTGAGGAGCAGAAGCGGCAAACAGTGCTACTTATAGACGAGGCACATAACTTAGTTGATCGGGGCAGAGAGATGTTCTCAGCGGTCATAGGAAAGGCCGAATTCTTACAACTACAGCGGCAATTCAAGGGGATAGATGCAGGAATGTTTGAGGCATCGAAGGCTGTGAACCAATATTTTATTGATTTGAAAAAAGAATGTGGTGAGCACAGGCAGAAGTTGTGGAAAGAGTATCCTGTTAAGCTAGTGTCGCTTCTTGAATCCTTTATCTTACAGGCAGAAACAACGCTGCTTCAGCAAGGCAATGGGGTAGCTACATCGCAGCAACTGCTATTGGATACGTATTACGCAGCCCAGAACTTCATTCGTATCGCTAAATTATATAATGAACGACATGTTACTTATGCGGAAGTGCATCGAAATGGGGTAACGGTCAAAATGTTCTGTATGGACCCCTCGTCGCTATTATCCCAAGCAGGAAAGGGATTTCGCGCAGCGATATTCTTCTCAGCTACACTTTCACCCCTTCATTATTATAGGGACATGATTGGAGCGGGTGAAGAGGATTATAGCCTTACTATTGCGTCGCCATTCCACCGAGAGCAGTTAGATGTGCGGATTGAGCCGCTCTC
Organism: Paenibacillus sp. IHBB 10380; assembly: GCF_000949425.1. Lineage (NCBI taxonomy): Bacteria > Bacillati > Bacillota > Bacilli > Caryophanales > Paenibacillaceae > Paenibacillus > Paenibacillus sp. IHBB 10380. The sequence continues at coordinate 4,554,897 of NZ_CP010976.1, read as the reverse complement.
TACACGTTATCGTGACAGAGAGAATACGAAAGAAACGTTAGTGACCCTGTTAATTCAGTTAGTACAGGAGAGGAAGGGTAACTATTTGCTGTTCTTTCCCTCCTACCAATATTTGCAGGATGTATATGAATCCTTCACTGAGGCGTACCCACAAGTAACAACGATTGTGCAAGGGATAGGGATGGCAGAGGAAGAACGTGAAGCTTATCTCGCCTCATTTCAAGATGATAATACGGAGACGCTGGTTGGATTCGCCGTACTTGGGGGGATTTTCGCCGAAGGTATTGATCTACAAGGGGATCGATTGAATGGTGTGGCTGTTGTAGGCGTCGGGCTGCCCCAGCTTGGGCTTGAACGCAATCTAATTAAAGATTACTTTAACAGTACCGGGAAGAATGGATATGACTATTCTTATGTATATCCCGGTATGAATAAAGTGCTACAGGCGGGAGGAAGACTCATTCGTTCGGAGCAAGACACGGGTGTATTGATGCTTGTAGATGATCGCTTCTTACAGCGACAATATCAGGGGTTAATGCCTGAAGAGTGGAAGTGAATAGCTTCCTAGCCACTTCTTGTGATGGCGCACGGTAATTCCTCACACACTCGCTCTAATTATGCGGATGCCTTCAAGACGTAGTTTGTCACATACGCTGCATTACAGGTAAACCCATCACCATTCAATATTAATGCATTCATAGCATTGTCATGAAATAGGGCGCCATACCTAAGGTGAATAATGCAGCTAGAATCATAGAGATACTGGAGATAGTTCCACTTAGTGGACTTAGCTCGAATGCTTTGGAAGTACCCATACCGTGAGCACTCGTTCCAAGCAGTACACCACGCGCGACTTCATTATCAATATGGAAGACCTTTAGTATAGTAGGTCCCATCATGGAACCAAGCAGTCCTGTAATAATGACGAATACAGCGGTTATATTCGGTACTCCACCGATGACTTGAGATACGTTAATGGCGATAGGTGTCGTAATCGAACGCGGTACTAGACTTGTTACAAGGGCGGTACTTAAATGCATCCATTTCGCAAGGAATACAGATGAGATCATAGCAACAACGGAACCAAAGAGTACGCTGGTGATAATTTCGACGGCGTGCTTTTTGAGTACTTTGAAATGTTTATATAACGGAATGGCAAAAGCAACTGTAGCAGGTTGTAACAGATCGCTTAGATATTGCCCCCCATTATTATAGGATTCATAAGGAACTTTAGCCCACAGCAAACACACAACGATGACGAGTGGTGTGATAAGTAAGGGGGAAAGATATACTTTTGGCCATATTTTGTACAGTGATTTAACGCTAAAATATACGATTAGGGTAAGCGCTAGATACATTAATCCGATCATCATGATGCATGCCGCTCCCTCTGTTTAGAAATTCTCGATGCCATAAAACCGGTACTTATCATAACTATGAATGTACTTATCATCACTACAATGAGGATGCGTAAGCCATCACTTTGTAGCATAGGGATATATTTCATGATCCCTACCGCAGCTGGGACGAAGAACAGTAACAGCTCAGCAAGTAACCAGTTAGCTCCAATTTCAATCCATTCTAAACGGATAACGCGGGTCTCTAGCAGGATGAAGATCACCAGAATGCCTAGGATGCTGCCAGGTATTTTCCATTGTAGCCATTGTGTCAATTGATTCATAGTTAAGGAGAATATCATTAGTGCAGCCACCTGAATGATTCCTTTCATCATGATTTTCACGTCATATCCGCTCCTTTCATTCTTAATGAAAATTTTACATCAATAATTTTCATAGGTAAAATGAATATAAAGAATAATGTTCATTCCGTTTATCTATACTTAATGCATAATAGAGGGGAGAGTGTTGGCATGGATATACGGCATTTGCAATACTTTATGGAGGTCGCACGTCACAGAAGTTTTACTAAAGCAGCAGAGGCGCTGTACATAACGCAACCTACGATCAGTAAAACGATCAAGAATATTGAGGAAGAGCTAGACATTGTTCTCTTTGACCGCAGGGGCAAGAAAATAGAGCTAACCGACGCGGGTGAGATCATGTTCGAGCAGGCACGCCTTATTGTGAAGTCATTTCAGAGCCTATCTTCAGAGCTGAAAGACTTGCAGAATTTGAAAAAAGGACATATTCGAATAGGTCTCCCTCCCATGATTGGGTCAAGCTTTTTTCCAGAGGTGATCGGACAATTTCATCAGCAATACCCAGAGGTTACGATTCAGATTTTTGAAGATGGTGCGAAGAAGGTCGAATTAGATGTTGAGAGCGGTCTACTCGATATAGGTGTGACGGTACTGCCGACGGATAATGAACTTTTTCATTCGTTCTCTTTTGTACAAGAGAAGTTGATGTTGCTTGTTCATCCAACCCATACTTTAGCAAGTAGCGAAAATGTATCTTTAATTGAACTTGAGGCAGAGTCGTTTGTATTGTTTAGTGAGGATTTTGCGTTACATGATCGGATTATAACGGAGTGTGTACGAGTAGGGTTTCAACCACATGTTGTATACGAGAGCTCCCAGTGGGATTTGATCAGTGGTATGGTGGCTGCTAATCTCGGTATTGCATTACTGCCTGAGACGATCTGTCGTGAAGTGGATAAGTCACGTATTCAGATATTACCACTGAAGGATCCCGTTATTCCATGGCAACTTGGGATGATCTGGTGTAAGGATCGGTATCAGTCCTTTGCAACACAGGAATGGATTCATTTCACGCAAGGTATTTTTAAAAAGAAGGAAAATATTGAGGGTTAGGATCGATTTGACAACGGTTTTTGTACGGACCTATAATAGATAGGCAACCTAATTAATTGGTAACCTATCTAAATGGCGACATGTTTGTAAGGAGGAAAGCTGATACTAATGAATAATACGACGGCTGAAACATTATTTCGGGCCATGATGAGATTTAATAAGGCTGAATTTCGTAATCGCTTGGTTGAGGGTGTTAAACCAAGCGAATTGCTATTGATGTTCTGTGTGAAGAAGAAGATGAAGCCAGATACTACGGGCTTAATGGTTTCAGAGATTAGTGAGTTGTTAGGTGTAACATCACCGACGGTGACGCAATTGCTCAAATCCTTGGAGGCGAAAGATTGGATAGATCGGACTATGGATCAACTGGATCGGCGTGCTGTTCGGATTAAGTTATCTGATAAGGGAGAAGAAGTGATTAAGGCTGCCATGGAAGCGACCGAGGCTTCTTTTAATGGATTGATTCAATATTTGGGAGAAGAAGATAGCAATCAACTAGCTAAGCTCCTTGTTAAGGCTTATGAGTATTTCGAAAGTGATGATCAGAAACTGACTCAAGGTGGGGATGATAAACAATGCTGAAATTATTTAAACAATTAAGCCCCTATCGGCTTCCGATTATATTCGTGCTCGTTTTAGTATTTCTCCAATCTCTATCTGACTTGTATTTACCTACATTGATGGCAGATATTGTGGATAAGGGAATTATTGATGGTGATATCCCTTATATCTGGAGAATCGGGGGTGTAATGTTAGTTATAGCTGCGGGAGGAGCAATCTGTGCTATTGCATCCAGTTACTTCTCCGCACGTATCTCCGTTGGATTCGGACAACGTTTGCGTTCTAAGGTGTTCGGACATGTACAGAATTTCTCGTTACAGGAATTCGATAAGATGGGTACAGCTTCTCTGATCACTCGCACAACGAATGATATCAACCAAGTACAACAGGTGCTAACCATGTTACTTCGGATGATGATTAGCGCACCGATGATGTGTATTGGTGGGATTATCATGGCAGTGAATCAGGATGCGAAATTATCGCTTGTCATTGTAGTCGTTATTCCTGTATTAGTTGGAGCCATAGCCATTATTGCGATTAAAGGTCTTCCATTATTTAAAGCCATGCAAGTTAAATTAGATACATTGAACCGTGTTTTGCGTGAGAATTTAACAGGAATGCGTGTTATTCGTTCATTTAATCGTACTCAGCATGAGACGAAGCGCTTCAATGAAGCCAATGAAGATTTAACCAATACAGCGATTAAAGTGAATAAAATTATGGCTGCTATGATGCCCATTATGATGCTGGTGATGAACCTCGCCACCATAGCTGTTGTATGGTTCGGTGGGCTTCGTATAAGTAATGGGGATATGCAGGTCGGATCCTTAATGGCTTTCATTCAGTATGCGACACAGATTATGTTCTCTCTTATTATGGTTTCCGTTATCTTTGTTATCGTTCCACGGGCCTCGGCATCTGCGATGAGAATTAATGAGGTACTGGATATGAAACCGGAAATTAAGGATCCAGCGCAGCCTAAGAAAGGGAAGGGAGAACGGGGATTCCTGACATTTGAGAATGTTACTTATCACTATCCTGGTGCTGAGAGTCCAGCCGTTTCTAACATTTCTTTTGAAGCGGGTCCGGGTGAGACAACGGCCATTATTGGGGGTACGGGATCAGGTAAATCAACCATACTCAGCCTCATTCCTCGATTCTATGATGTGGGGAGCGGAAGGGTATTAATAGATGGTGTGGATATTCGGGAGTTATCTCAGGAACAACTGCGATCTAAAATTGGATTTGTTCCACAGAAATCAGTGCTCTTCACAGGTACGATTGCTGACAATATTCGTTACGGTAAGCAAGAAGCTACAGATGAGGAGATTCAGCGGGCAGCAGATATTGCTCAGGCTACCGAATTTGTATCAGAGATGAAGGATGGATTCCAATCTGACATTTCCCAAGGCGGAAGTAACGTCTCAGGTGGACAGAAGCAGAGACTTTCCATTGCGCGCGCATTGGTTCGTCAGCCAGAGGTCTATGTGTTTGACGACAGTTTCTCAGCGCTAGACTTTAAGACCGATGCTAAACTTCGTAGCGCGCTTAAAGAGGTGACGAGTGATGCTACTGTTCTGTTAGTAGCTCAAAGGGTCAGCACTGTTATGGATGCAGACCGGATTATTGTGTTGGATGATGGTGAGATCGTCGGTATAGGCAAACATCGGGAGCTAATGGCTACTTGTGATGTATACCGTGAGATTGTTTCCTCACAGCTGTCAGAGGAGGAGATTGCATGAGCGAAGAACGTAAAGAACATAAACCGATGGGTGGATCTGGAAGAGGGCATGGACCGGGCGGACCAGGGATGATCATGCCTGGTGAGAAGGCCAAGGATTTCAAAGGATCATTGCGAAGATTAATTCGTTATTTACAGCCACGTAGAGTTCAGTTGATATTTATTTTCTTTATGGCGATTCTTAGTACTGTATTTAGTATTTACAGCCCTTTGAAGCTAGGAGAAGCTACGACGACACTGTTCGAAGGTATTGTAGGAATGGCAAAAGGGATACCGGGTGCAAAGATTAATTTTGATGCGATTTCGCAAATTCTGCTTTTTGTAGGGCTACTTTACATCTTTAGTGCACTGTTTGGTTATGTCCAGCAGTATCTAATGGCAGGAGTCGCTCAAAAAGTTGTACTTGATATGCGTTCACAGATTAATAGTAAGCTGTCTCGCTTACCGCTTAAATATTTCGATTCGCGTACACACGGTGAGGTGTTGAGCCGAGCAACGAATGATGTCGATAATATTAGTACAACCCTACAACAAAGCTTAACGCAGTTAATTACGTCTATCGTGACTATTGTTGGTGTAATCGTGATGATGTTGACGATTAGCCCTTGGTTGACACTCATAACCATTGTTACGTTGCCGCTCAGTATTCTAGTAGTTAAAGGTGTGGCATCTCGTTCGCAGAAGTATTTCATAGGACAACAGAAATCACTTGGCGATCTCAATGGACATGTTGAAGAGATGTATACGGGTCATAATATTATAAAAGCTTTCGGTCGAGAAGATGAATCGATGACACATTTCAATCAAATTAATGAGAAACTCTATCAATCGGGTTGGAAAGCACAGTTTCTTTCCGGTATGATTATGCCGTTGATGAGTTTTGTTAGTAATATAGGTTATGTGTTGGTATGTGTGGTCGGCGGGGTCTTTGTTATCAATAAAACGATTACGATTGGTAATGTTCAGGCTTTTATTCAATACACGAGACAATTCTCGATGCCTATCGCTCAAACGGCTAATATTGCCAACGTCATTCAATCTACGATAGCTTCTGCAGAACGTGTATTTGAACTACTGGATGAGGAAGAGGAAATCCCTGAGCTTGAGAACGCTAAGACGATTCAGTACCCGCAAGGGGCTGTGCAATTCGAACATGTGAAGTTCGGATACAAAGAAGATGCCATCTTAATTGAAGATATGAACATTGATGTGAAGCCAGGGCAGACGATTGCGATTGTTGGACCAACCGGTGCGGGAAAGACGACGCTAATCAATCTACTTATGCGCTTCTACGAGTTGAATGAGGGTGCAATTAAGATCGATGGTGTGAATATTGCTGAAATGAAGCGTGGAGATCTACGTAGTAAGTTCGGTATGGTGCTTCAGGATACTTGGCTCTTTAATGGAACGATCTTTGATAATATTGCTTATGGACGTGAAGGAGCCACCGAGAAGGATGTTATGGATGCCTCCAAAGCAGCTCATGCAGATCACTTCATTCGGACACTTCCAGAAGGCTATAAGACCGTACTGAACGAAGAAGCTTCAAATATTTCACAAGGGCAAAAGCAACTTCTAACTATAGCCCGGGCAATTTTGGCTGATCCAGCCATTCTTATTCTGGATGAAGCAACGAGTAGCGTCGATACGCGGACAGAAATTTACATTCAAAAGGCAATGAACGATCTGATGAAGGGAAGAACCAGCTTCGTTATTGCTCACCGTTTGTCCACGATCCGTGATGCTGATCTTATACTTGTTATGAATCACGGCAGTGTCATTGAGAAGGGCAATCACGAAGAACTCCTTAAACAGAATGGATTCTATGCCGATCTCTATAACAGTCAATTTACAGGTGGAAGTATCCAACATGTTGGGTAGATGAAACACCTAAAGAGTACGCCACGATCAACCGTGGTGTACTCTTTTTTTGCTTATATGAACTAAATTAAGGCTCTAATTTATGAGCAGCACTTGCTGAAAGTAGGTTTCCATGCTGAACATTTCGGATACGTAGCGATCATGTATCAACACCATCACGTTCTTACTTCATCCCATTTCAGAATAAATTGAACAGGTCATGACTTAAGTTTGTCGAGGGAATTAGTAATTTCTTTGTTGCCTATCGTAATCAATGAGGCGAAGGTATGAGCTAGGAATAACGCATTTCCTGAACGAATTTCTCCTGTAGATAATTAACCTTCCAGTATATATAATTATGTTAAATTATACATGAACCCGATGATCAATGCTTTATTTTGTGTAAAAATAAAGGTTACTAGGAGGCTCATTATGGAACACCATTCAGGATACGAGAAATGGGTTGCCGGCAATAGAAGTAAATGGGTTACACTCATCGTTTGGATTATGACTATAGGAATACTTACTGCCATATGGCCTGGAGTCGGCGGTGAAGAAGTCAATAACGCTCCTAATTTCAGTGACGATGTCGCCTCTGTTCAGGCACAACAATTAGTGGATAAAGAATTCCCCAGTGGAACTGGTACACCCGCATTATTGGTATGGCAACGTGAAGGGGGTCTGAGCGATGAGGACTTAGGTCATATACAAAGTCTATATGCTAAGCTCACGACGAATCCTGTACCTCATCAAGATAGTGTACCACCCTTCGATAAAATCCCCCTACCGGGCTTAAAAGCACAGCTCTCTGAAGATCAGAGTACGATAATCACACCTGTATTATTCTCGAAAGAATCAGATAGTGATCAGCTAAGGAAAGGTGTAGAAGCACTTCAGACACTAGTGAATATAGAGTTCGGCAACGATCCATTTGCTGTTAAGCAAGGCGCAGTCGGTGAGTTAAGTACACGAGTAACTGGACCTGTCGGTATTGCGATTGATGCTTCAGGACTGTTCAAGAATGCTGATTTCCAACTCATGTTGGCTACGGTCATATTAGTGCTAGTATTTCTACTAGGTATATATCGTTCCCCTATTTTAGCACTCATTCCACTAGTTGGGGTAGGGTTTGCTTATGGGGTGATCAATCCTGTGTTAGGGTTCTTAGCCTCTAAAGGATGGATAACAGTCGATGCACAAGCGATATCCATTATGACAGTGCTGCTGTTCGGTGCTGGAACGGATTACTGTCTATTCTTGATCTCTAGGTTCCGCCAGGTTCTTAAAGAAGAAGACAGCAAAAGCAAGGCATTACTTAAATCAATGACGGATTCATCCGGAGCGATTGCCATGAGTGGTTTTACGGTTGTATTGGCACTTCTAGCTCTTATACTAGCTAAATACGGTTCATATCAACGTTTTGCAGCACCATTTAGTATTGCTATTCTAATCATGGGCATTGCCAGCTTGACGTTGGTTCCCGCCCTACTTGCTATTATTGGTCGTACTTCTTTCTGGCCCTTCATTCCTCGTACGCCCCAAATGGTGATAGATCGTGCCAAGAAGAAAGGTAAGCCCGTGCCTAAGCTTAAAGTTCATCGCGAAAGTATGATAGGTAAGCTTGTGGTGAATAAGCCGTGGTCGGTTGTCATCGTTACAGTAGTATTGCTTGGAACAATGGCTGTATTCTCAGGTCAAGTGAAATTCACGTATGATATCATGTCCTCTTTTCCGAAAGATATGGCTTCTAGAGAAGGATTCAATACGATTGGGAAACAGTTCTCGGCAGGTGAACTTGCTCCTGTCAAAGTGATGGTAGATACGGAGGGTAAGGATGCATCCATAGGTGAACAACTAGCTGCTCTGCCCTATATAGATCGTGTGTCTGAACCACAGCAAGGAGCACAGAACACGAATATTGTAGCGTATGAAGTGGAATTTACATTGAATCCTTACTCACTTGAAGCTATTGAGCATATCCCTGATTTACGCTTAGCAGCGGAGCAATCTCTTAAGGATTCTGGGATTAATGATCCTGCTGATAAGGTATGGATTGGTGGTCAGACGGCTACTCAATATGATACGAAAAAAATGGGTGAATCAGATACCAAACTGATTATTCCTGTAGTTATCGCTTTGATCACGATACTGTTACTAATCTATCTTCGCTCCATTGTAGCGACGCTCTATTTGGTGGGAACGGTGATCTTGTCCTACTTCTCAGCACTAGGTCTTGGATGGCTTATCCTTCACTATTTATTTGGAGTAGATGCCATTCAGGGGGCGATCCCACTCTATTCCTTCGTATTCTTAGTTGCTCTAGGTGAAGATTACAACATCTTCATGATCTCGAGTATATGGAATAAGAGTAGAAGAATGCCACTCAAGCAAGCTATTAAAGAAGGGGTTGGTGAGACCAGTTCGGTCATTACTTCGGCCGGTCTAATCCTAGCAGGTACCTTCGCAGTCTTGGCAACTCTACCCATACAAGTCTTAGTGCAATTTGGGCTCATTACCGCTGTGGGTGTGCTACTGGATACATTTATTGTCCGTCCATTCCTAGTGCCAGCCATTACGATGTTATGTGGTCGATTCGCTTTCTGGCCTGGTAAATATGTTGAAGTTCAGGAGCGTGAAGAACACAGTTCGCATGCGTAAAATCGTATTTGCGTTTGGTCATCTTCTCTGCTTGTACTATAATCATCTCAGAGGTGGAAGAACATGCAGGATGTAGAAACTCTCCTTCGAGAAGCGGAGGATTTCATAACGAAATGTTACCAAGAGCTAGGTAGAACAGAAGAACAGATGAACAACCGAATAGATGAAGTACGCGCATTAATCAGGGCTGATGGGACGTATGAACATACGACCGAAGAGCTTCGGCAGGGAGCAAGAATGGCTTGGCGTAACAGCAATCGTTGTATTGGGCGTCTATTCTGGGAATCGATTCACGTGATGGATGAGCGACAGATAGATGATGTGGCAGAAGTGGCGGATGCACTGCTGAGGCACATTCGTTATGCTACCAATAAAGGTAAGTTATTACCCACGATTACTATATTTAGACCTGAATCAAGTGAGAATTCTGCTATACGAATTTGGAACCACCAATTAATTCGATATGCTGGGTATGAGCAAGGGGGTCAAATCGTGGGTGACCCTGCCTCCATCCCTTTTACGAAGGTGTGTCAAGACTTGGGTTGGATCGGAGAGGGTACGGCATTCGATATATTACCCTTAGTTATTCAGAAGGGGACGGATGAGCCGCATATGTTTCCTATTCCTAAGGATTTGATTAAGGAGGTGCCTATTCGGCATCCGGATATTGCGGAATTTGTAGATCTAGGATTACGTTGGTATGCCGTTCCTATTATTGCTGATATGATGCTGGAGATCGGCGGTATTCAATATAGTGCCGCACCATTTAACGGCTGGTACATGGAGACGGAGATTGGTGCACGGAATTTAGCAGATGTGGGGAGATACAATATGTTGCCGCAAGTAGCCTCGCTGATGGGATTGTCCACGAAGAGTGAGACAACACTATGGCGTGACCGGGCGCTCGTGGAATTGAACGTGGCTGTATTGTATTCATTCAAGCAGGATGGGGTCAGTATGGTGGATCACCATACGGCGGCCTCTCAATTTCAGATTTTTGAGCAACGAGAAGCCGAGTGTCCTAGGCATGTCACGGGAGATTGGAAGTGGCTTATTCCACCGCTATCGCCTGCGACGACCCATATTTTTCATACATCGTATGACAATACAATCGTTAAACCTAATTTTTTTCAAAATATTAAGAAGTACTAACTTTCTAAATATTTCATGGGTAAATAAATGCCGTCCTTTTGGGACGAAGAAGTCGTTATCTTATCTAGAAACGATATACGGCTAGCACTAACATGAATACGTAAAACCACCGGGAGAGGGATTTATATTTTATATCTGGTGGTTTTGTGTTTGTTATAGATAGTTGGACAGCTCTCTTATATTTAGAATGGAGTGATTTCTTATGGTAGCTTTAATGCCGGGGGATATTGGACAAATGCTTCATGAACATAAACAATTTCTCTACAGTGGCCGAACGAACGATCTTCCATTTCGTCTTGATCAACTGAGGAAGTTAAAAGAGGCGATTCAACGCTATGAACAACAAATTGTCTCTGCTTTATATCAGGACTTACGTAAAAGTGAGTTCGAATCCTTCGAAACTGAAATTGGCTTAACGTTAGAAAGCATCCGCTATACTATGAAACACCTTAAACGGTGGATGAAGCCACAAAAAGTAAAGACACCGCTCTATTTGCTTCCATCCAAAAGTTATATTATGAATGAACCATACGGCACAGCGTTAATTATTGGTCCTTTCAATTATCCGTATCAATTATTAATCGAACCCCTCATTGGGGCAATCGCAGCTGGTAATTGTGCTGTTCTTAAGCCTTCGGAAAGTACACCCACTGTTTCTGCTGTAATTAAAGCGATGTTGAGTGAAACGTTCGACGAACAGTACATTCGAGTGATTGAGGGAGACAAGGAAACGACCTCGTTACTGATTCATGCGCCGTTTGATTATATCTTTTTCACAGGGAGTGTGCCGGTAGGTAAGATCGTCATGGAAGCTGCGGCCCAGAATCTTATACCTGTGACATTGGAGCTTGGCGGGAAAAGTCCAGTTATTGTCGATCGTACGGCAAATCTTGAGATAGCGGCCAAACGTATTATTTGGGGGAAACTACTCAATACAGGTCAGACGTGTGTGGCGCCAGATTATGTACTTGTCCATACTGACATCAAAGAAGCTTTAATATCAAAAATGAAGGAAGTCATCATACGTTTTTATGGAATGGATGCCATAAACAGCCCCGATTATGGACGGATTATTAACGAACGTCAATTTGATAGGCTTGTTTCTATTATAGAGAGAGACCAGGCGAACCTGTTATATGGGGGGAGGTCAGTAAAAGAGCAATTATATATTGAACCCACACTTCTTGAAGCTGTTTCGTGGAGTGATGCAGCCATGTTGGATGAAATCTTCGGTCCCCTCTTGCCTATTATGGAGTATCGTACGCTAGACGAAGCGATCCAGCTCATTAACGATCAACCGAAACCGTTAGCTGTATATTTGTTTACAGAAAATAAGGATGTCGAGCATCAAGTCTTAACCCGGACTTCCTTCGGGGGAGGGTGCGTCAATGATACGAATTCACATGCGGCAAGTGCTCATTTACCCTTCGGAGGAGTGGGCAACGCGGGGATGGGTGGGTATCACGGCAAATATAGTTATGATACTTTTTCACATCGTAAAAGTATTTTAAAGAAAAGCACCAAGATAGACATAGGACTTGTATATCCCCCCTATCTTAACAAAGTAAAATGGCTTCGGAAAATGTTAAAATAACGGATAAATTACGGTTAGATCAGCACTCAAATTTGCCAATTAATGAATGAATGTAAAGACAAGGTGGTTTCCTTGGGTAGGGATTGTAAAAAGACTAGTTTCGGCAGAGTCTCTTCGCTGAAACTAGTCTCTTTTAGAAGTATTAGGTATAACATTCTACATTCTATCTCTATTTCATCGATAAACGAATACCATCCTTTGAGGACGACGAAGTCGTTATCCTTGGTTATTGCAGTCTTACTAAGTGGCTTAGTGATTATTTACTCTAGTCATTCAGTTTCCTTAATGGTTCTTGTGCAGGACCTTCCATAACCTGTCCATCGTAGCCAAACCGAGAGCCGTGACATGGACAATCCCAAGAACGCTCGGCCTCATTCCATTCCACCTCGCAACCCAAATGGGTACATGTCGTATCGACGAGAAACAAGTGACCCTCGGGGTCTTTATATGCGCCCGCCCTTCTACCGTTATGGATAACGACGGAACCTTCATCTTGCCCGAGCTCATCTGCCTTTCGATGAACCATACCTATCTTACCTGTTATCAATTCTTTAGCAACATTGGCATTCTGAACAACAAAATTTTTAATGCTGGGATCGCCTATAAAGCGCGAAGGTGTGAATAATTCTGTATAGGGGTTGTCTTTACGCTGGATTTGATCGCTAATCAGTCTGGCTGCTAACGTCCCCTTTGTCATCCCCCACTTAGCAAATCCAGTTGCAACATACATATCTTTATTATTCGAAGTGATCTGTCCAATGTAGGGGACTTTATCGAGGGTAATTAGATCCTGAGTAGACCAGCGGAAGGGAATACTCTTGATACCAAACAACTTCTCGCCGAAAGCCTCTAGATTCTCATAATGTTGATATGTACAGATACCTTGTCCAGTCTTGTGGCTATCCCCACCTACGAGAATGACTTGCTCTCCGTTCAGGGAAGCGTCTCTTAAGGAACGATTGGGTTTATCTACGCTCAAATACATCCCCCCAGCAAAGGGCGTCTCCGGCTTGATGGCGATCACGTAAGACCGTTCTGCATACAACCGTGAGAAGAAGAAGCCTCCACCATCAGAGAATGGAAAATGGGAGGTCGAGACGACATGGCTGCACTTTAATTGATGATCTCCGTGAAGGGTCGTGAGTGTGAAGGGGCTCCCTTCGGTTTCAATTTTTTTGGATATTGTTGTGTTCTCATATATAGCTCCACCCGCCTTGATGATCTCTTCTACTAATCGTTTCAAGTAAGATAAGGGATGGAACTGTGCTTGGTTGGGTAGTTTAATCGCACCCTTAACGACGAGCGGGATAGGGATGCTGTTAGTCCATTCACCAGGAATGCGAAGTTTCTCATAGGCATCAAATTCTTTCACTAGTTTGTCTAGTGATGAGTCACTTTCAGCATATAAATAGGCGTCTTGTGTTTGCCACTCACAATCAATTTTAAGTTTGTGTACCAATTTCTCCATCCAATCTAGCGCTTCTTGATTAGCACGATAGTACTGGATGGACTTCTCGAGGCCGAAGTGATTGAGAATCTCATCATAGATGAGACCATGCTGGGTGGTAACCTTGGCAGTGGTGTGCCCCGTCGTACCTTCTAATATTTTACCTGCATCTATTAAGGCAACTTTATATCCTTCCTTCGATAACAGATAGGCTGTAGTTATGCCTGTGATTCCAGCGCCTACAATACCAACGTCTACAGTGATATCCTGGGTAAGTTGGGGAAAGGTGGGCAGATCGCTGGATGCCATCCATAAAGACTCGGGATATCGCGGCAGTTCGTTTGACGATCCATTTATTTCATTCATAGGGATAGTGCCTCCTTATTATTATGCTTATGCTAGTTATTACCACAATCTCTTCAGGGGAAACTAAAATTTACATGAATTAGATGATTTTAAGTACTGAGAATATTTCTCATTGTTATGTGATTAAAATCACAATTAGGTCTTCGTTTCTTCTTTAAGATGAAGTTAGGTCCTATATTAGCATCTTAAGCCTAAGAAGATTCTCAATGGAATGGAGAAATGCAGGATGAGAGATTATACATTTGAGGACATGAAGATGATCGAAAGAAAAAATTTAGGAGCCGATGTTCCTCTTGAATTATTTAGAGCGATTAGACTTATTGGTCTTAATCAAAGTTTACCGGCAGGAGGAAAAGGTACAACGATGACCATAGGCAGACAAATTGGCAAAAGCTTGCCAGTATCGTCCGTCGAAGAACTTCTTCAACTGATTGAGGATTTGAAAATTGGCATTCCTCACATCATAAGTAGGAGTGAACAGGGGATGCATATCGCTGTTGACGATTGTTTCTGTGAAGGACTTCCTGTTCAAGAGGGCAGGATGGTTTGTGATCTTGAAGGAGCTATTATGGAAGGTGCATTAATGAAGATTTACAATAAAAGAGTGACGGCTAGAGAAGTGAAATGCAATGTTAACGGTGATGAACGTTGTGAATATGAACTGAGATTCTAGTAGTTGGGATCATAATATATATGAATGACATATTGTCATTCATAGTGGAGGTTGAATTCTAATGGAAAAGAAAGAGTTACTACCCGTGAAAGAGTACAATCAGGACAAATTCACCAAACGGATTATATTTAAAAGCGGTGAAAGTGTAGTCTTTGTATTAAACTTTATGCCAGGACAAGAACTACCGACACATCAGCATCCAGGAACAGCAGTATTTATCCTTGTGCTTGATGGAGGCGGAACAGTAACGGTGAATGGAGAAGAATCTGCTTTAGTTAAGGATGATGTCATCTCCTGCGAGGGAGAAGAGCACTTTTCTTTCAAAAATACCGGAAGCACTCCGACTAGTCTCTATGTCGTTCTAAGTAAGATTCCAGATGAAAGATATGTTCAGAATATATAATGGATATCATTCTAATTTGAATGAGTTATTCGATGATAGAAGAGATGATCTATAGATGATACGACAGAAAATGGATAGAGAAGTAGATGATGAATCTAACGCCTCTATCCATATTTTCTTACCCAATCGTTTGACTGGGCAATATAACGCCTATTTGCTTCTAATGTCCGTTTTTGTAGGAGGAAATTCGACGATACATCTTTTTGTCGTTAATCATTCGGAAATGGGACATAGACGGAAACAGATTGGCTTCGATGATCCAGACGTGACCCTTCTGATCGAAACCAATATCCAGACCGTAAATGCGATGGCCAGGGAATAAGCGGTCCAACCGCTTGGCTGAACGCACTGCCACATGTTTAATTTTGTGCTTTAACTTGGTTTTTGACTTGTTTTTGAGCGATGACTGTTCCAATGCTGAACTTACCTTCATTAGCTTTCCATTGCTTCTTTCGATATTGGATACGATGTAACCATGCCCCACCACTTTGGCTACCTTACCGGTAACTTTCCATGTACTATGGTGGCGTCTGCGCTGTACTATCACACGCATATCAAAGGGACGCCCATGGACCGTAGCACGCGAGATAAGGCGCTGTACCATATACCCCTGAGAATGGATATGCTCATTTAGGTAATTGTAAGCATCATCTAAACCATTGAAGTTTATTTTTTTATTTTCTATATGGATCTCGTATTGATCTTCACCTAGATTTATTACTTGATAAATACCGCGTCCCCGGCTACCGCCAATCGGTTTAACGATAACTTGGCCGTACTTACTGATTAGATATAGAAAAGATTGGTGTGTGAACTGTTCTGTGCGTGGAAGGTAAGGGGATAACTTAGAAGAGTGATCCATATACTTATACTTAAGCCATTTATTCTTACTCCGTCTCAGCGACATGGGTATTCACCACCTTTCGTAGAGAAAATCCGATATCCTGCAAGTAAATTTCAAGTAACACTAAGAATGCTTCAATATCTTGATGGGAAATATCTCCGATATTCGCGATTCGGAATGTTTTTAATTTCTCGACTTTACCGGGATAAATCGTAAATCCCTGATTGTAAAAAAAATCGTGCATATTCTGAAAATCGTATCCATCACAATCGGGTTCACTAATGGAAGTCACCAATTTGGAATGGTATTGTTCCGATACAATATGATTCAATCCCATCCGATGTATTCCCTCGGTCAACGATTCCCACGATCTTGTGTACCTCTCATATCTTTGCTCGATACCCTCAACCCTCAATTCAGAAATTGCTTGTTGGAGAGCGTAAAGAGTCTGAATCGGGGCGGTGAATCTCATCTGACGATGTTGAAGGAAATACTTATACTGATCATACAAATTCAAGTAATAACTTCTTGGGCGAACTTGCTTGAGATCCTCGAATGTTTGTTTGCTGGCAATAACAAAGGATACACCCGGTAGCCCTTGAACATTCTTATTGGAGCTTGCCACGATATAACCGATGTTCATATCTTTCATATGAATAGGAACGGCTCCAAATGAACTTATGGCATCAACGATCAATTCAGCCTGGTACTTTTTACACAAATCGCCTAGGCGTTGAACATCGTTTAATAGACCCGTAGTCGTCTCATGATGAACTACAGCGAGATGGGAGATGGACTGGTGGGTACTTCGAAACAATTCTTCCAAGGCGATCAAGTCCACGGGCTTATCGGGAGGACTTACAAATTCAAGGAAGTGTACTCCGTACACGGTAGCGATTTCGCACATTCGTTTCCCGTATGCACCATTATTAATGATAATTACCGTATCCTCACCAA
Source organism: Paenibacillus sp. IHBB 10380 (assembly GCF_000949425.1). Lineage (NCBI taxonomy): Bacteria > Bacillati > Bacillota > Bacilli > Caryophanales > Paenibacillaceae > Paenibacillus > Paenibacillus sp. IHBB 10380. The sequence continues at coordinate 4,537,868 of NZ_CP010976.1, read as the reverse complement.
TGACCGAGCTTAGAACAGAATCCACCGCTGCTGTTCCTGAACCACCAAACAACACGCAAGTGTAATGGTTCTCGTCTGCCACAATCCTTGTTAAACCAGTTGATATAGATTCCATTAACTCACCAAACTCCGTCTCACGGGGACAAATATCCGGTACAATTTGGGCAAATTTGACCGTGTCCGTCGTTGTTGCAGGACCGGGGGTAAGCAGAATGTTTCTTTTTACATTTCTCATGGTTGATCGTCCCCTTGTTGATTGAAGGAGCCAGAGTTTAAGAACTTGCGTAGTCGATCCTTGACCTCGTAGGGCTTGATATGGGGCCGAGGGAGATTTTTCTTGGAGCCCACAGCAATTTTCAGATGAAGAAAGGTTAACCCTTTTTCCATTTTCCACGCCATAATAGAGGTCTTCAGTTGTTCTAAATTATGCACATAAATAGATTTCTTATAGCCGCAGGCTGCTGTAATCTCGACAAAGTTAATATTGTCAGACACGGTCTTTTGCCCACCAGTCGAGTCGTGTGCGTTATTATCTAGTAAAATATGGAGCATATTTGGGGGGCTGTAATATCCGTTTGTAGCTAGGGAGCCCATGCGCATGAGTAGAGCGCCGTCTCCGTCAATGACGATAACATCTTTATTATTCTGGGATAATGAGAGCCCGAGTCCAACAGAGCTAATACATCCCATAGAACCTACCATATAGAAATTGCCGGCATCGTCTTCGATTTCATACAGCTCTCGCCCTGTCTTTCCGGTGGTGGCAAGCTGCACGGTATTGTTGTCTTTTAGAGAGTGAATCATAGAAAGAGCTTCGTAACGTGTGGGTAGCTGATCATAAGTGCTTTTTATTTGTTTGAGTGGATGGGATGAAGGCTTAAGTTCTTGGGGTTGCAGGATTTCCTTCTGAAAGGTCCCTTTTTTAACGACAAAGAAGAAAGGGCGATTTCGTCTGATATCCACCATAGCTTGTTGTATCTGGTCTTTCGCTTTGACTATATCTGAAGATAAATACGCCCAACTTACTTGCATTAGATCTAGCAGGCGAGTTGTGATCTGGCCCATTAATTCATGTTGAGGTTCGTCTGGAATCCCTGGCTCACCGCGGAGACTAACGAACCCAAGTAGCGGAATTTGGAACGTATAATTCAGAGATACTAAGGGAGAGACGGCATTCGCCAGCCCTGAATTTTGCATGAGAACAACGGGGTATTTCCCTCCCAAGTAAGCACCACTTGCTATGGCCAGCGCATCGCCTTCGTTCGTTGCCCCCACATATTCACAATCATTTATCGCGTAATTGATCAAATTTTTCAGAAAAGAGCAGGGAACTCCGGTATAAAACGTAAATCCGGATTGTTTCAGTTCTTCTCCGAACTGCCCAGTATCGATCATAGGGAATCATCTCGAACCTTGTGTGATTTGGGAAGATATTTGGCTTCAGCAATCGTTAACTCTCCAACTTGCTGTAGTCTGAAAACCTCTTCAACGGTAGCTACAGTGTCTTCCACTGCAAAAAGATTTTCATCTTGAAAAATGGTTTGGGATATGGTCTGCATCGCGTCGATGGAAGCCCGTAGATTATGGTTAGCCCAGATAATCGTACTGATCCCCATTTCTTTAAACAAGGATGTTGGCGTGGAATAATACTTGGTGGGAACAATAATAATGGGGGTTCTACTCTTCCATTCGTTCATGAATGATTGTATCTCAGAGGCATTCGATTTTTTACTGTGTACCAGTATGGCGTCGGCTCCGGCACGCTCATATGCCTCGGCTCGCAGCAGCGTCTCTTCGAGGCCAAAACCTGCAATAAAGGCTTCAACTCTAGCAACAACGACAAAGTCATCATCGTTTTGGGTATCCTTCATCGCCTTTATTTTTCCGCAGAACTCATCGATATTGGCAAGAGGCTGTGGGCCATTATTAATAAAGGAATTTGTTTTGGGAAACAGTTTATCTTCGATACATACGCCTGCGATATTGCGCTGTTCCAGTTTTTTTACTAATCTTCTCGCATTATTGAAGTTTCCGTAACCCGTATCCCCATCCAACAATATGGGTATCTTCGTCGCGTCGCTCATGAACTCAAGCACATCAAGTACCTGTGTCCAGGAAGCCTCGTTACTGTCCCGAACGCCCATCGATGATGAAATGGATAGTCCGCTAGCCCATATTCCTTTAAATCCGGCTTCTTCCACGATTCTCGCAGATAAGCCATTGTGGGCCTCCATTAAATATTCCGTACCCTGAGATTGAAAAATGCGCTTTAATTGAGTGGATTTATTCATTGGATCTATCCTTTCTTTATCATCTTTTTGTTATGCCTTATCGTATATAGCATTTCTTTGGTAGGGAGTTGGGCAAAAAGGTTGTGTTGAGGTCTTGTATTCGCTTCTATGATCCAGATCTTTCCGCTGCTGTCTACGGCTAGATCAATGCCAAGCTCGCGAATATACCGAAATTTCTTATCGAGCGTTCCCGCAACGGTCATTGAAATGTGCTTAAGATGGTCAATACATTCTTTAACCTTCTCGGTGTTGCCTTCAAATATCGGGAACAATACTTTTTCTAACGTTGCCGCCTGTCCTCCCTTATGGTAGTTGGTAATGTAACGATTTCGGGGCGCAACTCGAGCTACCATGCCGGAGATACCCCATTCAGACTTAGGTTTTTGCAAATACATTCTAATATCAAATACTTTTCCATGGTACTTCCCTAAATCTATACCCTTTTGAACGATGAATTTTCTGGACGATTTGTTATAGATCCGTAAAGTTCGAGACAACCTGTGACGCCCGACACGTTTGCGTGTCGATCCTTGCCTAATCTCATAATCCCCGGTAGAAGTATTGCGGATTCTCAGAATGCCCGATCCGCCACTGCCGCCGTCTGGTTTCAGGAAGACTGTAGGATGTGTTTTCAGCATGTGAATCGCTCTTGAGGGAGTCAGCCACTTTGTTTTGGGTATATGAGGGTGCAGGGAAGGGTTTTTTTTCATAATTTTGTGTTTAATCATTTTTCCTTTTATTGTTTGTTTTGACATGGATCCCACAGCCTTATCATTTGGCATACAAACATTTTACGACTATAAACTTCATCAGTGCTTGTGTTGCATATCGGTATTACTGAAATAGTAAATGTATTCATATTAGCCCCCTTCATTTCCTCCGCTATTCTTGAATTCAATAACATACTATGGAGGTAAGACTTTGCCTAAACACTTCATAAGCCTATTTTCTGAAAATGTCTTTAGTTGGATGTCGGTAAAATCACATTTACATAGGGAGTGAGCATGTACATAGTTTGACATTGATTATATGGGCGGTAAGAGGATAAAATCTCCAACTCTATTCATTTCTGATGTATTAATGCCCAATAGTAATAGAGATATCAGAAATGAACTAGAGGAGAGATTAGATGAGGTACAATCGAGAACGAAGGTCTGGAGTAGATAAAAAGTGGAAGAACTTAGCTTTGACCTTCATTATATTGTTATGGGCTGTGATGAGTTTACCGGGTTCCGTTAACGCAACAGGAGAAGAGGAAGTTATCATAAATGGGGTGGAAGGATCGATTCTGTTTTTCCAATGGATGAGAGCTTGGCATCTGAATGGAGGGAGCATACTCTGTTACGACCTTCATGTTTAGCCTTATATAATGCTTTATCTGCTTGTTCAACTAGGGAAGCACCACTAGAGTCAGTAACTGTATCTGGATAAGTAGAGACACCGATTGAGATGGTTATCAGCAGAGTGTCATGATTCGGGATGACGAAGGTGTGGCTTTGGACGGATGATCTTATGCGCTCACCGATCACGAGAGCATGACTATGGGGACAGTCCAATAATAGTATAGTGAATTCCTCACCGCCGTTACGAGAGACGATATCAAAGGATCGTGAATATTCTAATAGTACCTGTCCCATTTGCTTCAAGACTGCATCTCCAGCTGAATGACCGAAGGTGTCGTTAATGGATTTGAAACGGTCAATATCAATGGACAGTAAGGATAGCTTCTCTCCCCGCTGTTTAGCAAGAGATAATGTGTTTTTCAACGATAATTCGAACTGTCTTAAGTTACTAAGCTGGGTTAGATGGTCCGTGTAAGCTCTCTTCTTCAGCTTCATGAGTAGTTCATTTGAAGAATGGATATGTTCAGTAATGAGAAAAGCTAATAGGCCTCCTATTATGGCAATGACGAATTGAATAGGATAGAAGGTCAATATTAGATCGATGTCATATATACATAAGTACAATATACATAAAATGATTAATAAACTAAGGAGATTCATGAGATTTAGCTTGAATAATCTTGATCTGTTCATTCGTGTGATGTAGCTACATACAAACCCTATCACGATGAATCCTATGAAGGTAAGGATAGAGGTAGGCGTCAGTCCATAGAGCAGAGTGCGCCCCACACCGATAACAATAGAACTTATAACAGCAGAGGTACCCCCCATGTAGATGGCAATGATAACGATAAAAAGATGTCGAAGATCTACATACGTATTGGCGGCTACAGGAATGCTGTAATTCATGAGAATAATACCAAATAGACCGAAGAGGAGGCCTGAAGTATATTTGACCTTCAATGTAGGGGAAGAAACACCGATAACGTAATTATCAGAAAGCATCCCTGAGAAATATAAGCAAGTAACTATAATGCATACGTTAACGAATAGTGTACTGATCATCTATGTTAATCCTCCTGGAGTTAGAAGCGCTTTATTGTAGCGGATTTAGGCAGTCGATATCAAATGGAATATTTATAAATACTTATTATACACCAAAGGGCACGTAGGGAATAAACCTTGCGAGCCTTTTTGCGTTTGTAGAACATAGGGAAGTCTTTTATTCTCCTCAAACAAAATAATGGAGTTATCATACATAGTTTTCATAAATTTGGAACATGATACTTGATAAATCTATGTATCAGGAATCGAGGGAGGTGGCGAAGCATGAACAAGTCAAGAAGGTCTCAGGGCTTAATATCTAACACTGGCTTGAACTCTACGTCTGTGTTAGGTCTTCCGGCGCCCCCTATTGAAGAGGAGCCTATTCAGCAAGACCTAGATCGCAATATAGAGATGGCCAAACGTATCTTTGCAGATTGCTCAGATATGGTATATCGGAACGTTAAGGTAGCTCAAGGTAAAGAGGCATTAATATTCTACATTGAAGGGATTGTCGACTCACAAGAGATTGAGATGTATATGCTGAGACCCTTTATCCAAGGTTATGTAGATGAGGAAGAAGAGGGAGCAATGGGTTCTGTTCAATCTCCTGAAGATACGCGTGTATCTCTCTTACAGGCTACAAGGGCTACAAATTGGGGAGAGATTAGTACATCTATCATCAACGCAGGTGTCGTACTTCTAATAGATGGGGATAGTGAAGCCTATCTTTTTAATGTTAAGGGAGGCGTAAGGCGTGGTGTTGAGGAACCTCAGACAGAGTCGGTTATCCGGGGTCCAAGGGAGGGGTTTACGGAAACACTAAGAGTCAATACAGCTCTAATTCGCTTTAGGATTAAGAATCCGAAGCTCAAGATGGTTAATTATGTTATCGGTGAAGAGACTAAGACAGATGTGGTCTTGACCTATATTGATGGATTAATCGATCCTAAACGGCTACGAGATGTAAAAAAGCGGCTAAAGGATATTAAGATCGATGGCATACTTGAATCAGGTTATATTGAAGAACTTATTGAGGATCATCCCTACTCCCCATTTCCGCAGGTGCAATACACCGAACGACCGGATACCATTGCTGCACAATTACTTGAAGGGAGTTTTGCTATTTTAGTAGATGGCACACCTTTTGTATTGGTCGGTCCAGTGACGTTATGGCAACTGATGCAAGCAAGTGAAGATTATTATGAACGCTTCTTTATTAGTAATTTCTTGCGGTTTATCCGGTACCTTTTCTTACTTATTGCTATATTTCTGCCGGGACTTTATATTGCCGTGACAACGTATCACCAAGATATGTTGCCATCGACACTTATACTCAGTATAGCGGCAGCTCGGGAGGCCATCCCCTTTCCGGCTCTCATTGAAGCGCTAATGATGGAAATTGCATTTGAAGCTCTTCGGGAAGCAGGGATTAGGCTTCCCAAAACGGTAGGGCAAGCGGTCAGTATTCTGGGTGCACTCGTCATTGGACAGGCAGCTGTGGAAGCGGGAATTGTATCTGCACCTATGGTTATTGTGGTGTCTTTAACAGGAATTGCATCCTTCACGATTCCAAGGTTTAATTTGGCTATTACCGTTCGTTTATTGCGCTTCCCACTGATGATCATGGCAGGGTTTCTAGGTCTATTTGGAATGATTATTACAACGATTTGGATTTTAGTACATATATCACAACTTACATCCTTTGGCGTTCCGTATCTATCCGGGATAAGCCCATATTACAAAGATGATCAAAAGGATATACTTGTTCGTGTTCCCTGGTGGAAAATGATTCATCGACCTCACGGAATGGCTAGGGATAACCTAAAGAGAATGAAAAAAGATATCAATGGTGCACCTAAACCTGGAAAAAGTTGGTGAACATAATCATGAAAAAAGTGTGGATCGTGACTAGCATGTTACTGGTCTGTCCTATATTCGTATCAGGTTGTTGGGATCGTAAAGAAATTAATGATATTGCCTTTGTAGTAGGTACGGCAATAGATAAGGAGGAGTCAGAGTACCGTACTAGTGTACAGATTGCCCTACCCAGTGAGCTCGGAGGAGCTGGCGGCAAGGGAGCACCTGGTGGAGGAAAGGGGTGGTATATGGAATCTGAATTAGGGAAAACGGTTCGCTTGGCAAATTTAGAGGATCAGAGAGGTAACTCACGTACGCTTAATTATTCTCACCGTCGTTCTCTCCTCATAGGAGAAGATATGGCACGAGAAGGAATAGCTTCTATGATGGATGCATCGATGAGAATTCCTCAGCATCGACTTCTTTCCATGGTGGCTGTTACAGAGGGACCCGCCTATATTGTGCTGAATAGTGAAGCTCCCATGGAGCAATTCCCAACAGAAATGGTTCGAGAACTTATTGTTAGTTATACGAAAAAGCCTATAACATTTAAAGATTTGCTGAATGATCTATTATCGGAAGGAATCGATCCTGTTCTACCTATATTTAAGGTTAAAGACTCCATACCTCCTAAAGTAGGTAAACCCCAAAAGAGTATTGAAATTGACGGTCTAGCTGTATTTAAAGGCGATCGAATGGTGGGAACCTTGAAGAAAGATATGGCCTCAGTAACCACTATTGCTATGAATAAAAACAAAAATTTGGAAATTAAAATTCCTGCTCCCAAGGGTACTGGAATTTTAATGGTTAGGTTTAGCGAGAATAATGTAACGATGATCCCAAACATACAAGGTGACAAGGTAACGATGACTATTAATATTCATATGAGGGGGAGGGTTACTGAGAATGCATCGAATTATAGTCCTTCAGAAGATAAAGCTATGAACGAGCTGGGACAAGTGACAGAAGAGAAAATCACACAAGACTTAACCAAGGCACTTGCGATTATACAACAGCAATATCAGGCTGACATATTAGGATTCGGACAGATGATATACCACAAGAAGCCAAAGGATTGGGAGCGCCTGAAGGGTAGATGGGATGATCTATATCCCCTTGTTAAAGTAGAGATTAAGGCAGATGTACTGATTGAAACGGAAGGACAAGTGCTTGAGCCCATCGGAATATCAACGGAGGAGATTGTCCATGACTAATCTAGTGGTGATATTTTTAGTGATTATGGCCCTAATATTGTTACTGGATTGGAAGGTTCTTCGTACACTTCCTCCGTCCAATCGGTGGCTTACTTGTTCCATGCTGATTTTAAGTTTAGCTATTTTTATATATAACTTGAAATTTGAGAAGAGAATGCACCCAACAGTATGGATGGGGAGAATCATTGAGCGGTGGGCGCCTTTTGAGTAATGAGTGTATGAGGAGGATATTGGTGTGGAGAAAATAACTTATCGTCAGATTGTTATTCTCGGTATCATTTATTTGTTACCGTTTGCCATAAATCAGATTAGTCCGAGTCCGATATTGCCTGCAAAACAGCATACTTATTTGTCATATTTGCTAGCAGCCCTGATATTTGTAGCTATTTTATGGATGTTAATGCGGAGTGCTAAGCGTTTTCCGAATCAGGATTTGTTTCAATCACTAACTGCAAGGTTCCCTGTGCTTGGAAGAGGGATAGGATTCCTATATCTTTTATTTTTTTTCTACATATTAGCTCGTGATATAAGGGTTATGGTTGACTATACCAACGTGATACTACTACCAGATACGCCGCTAATCTTTATTACTCTATGTCTCGTATCAACAGCTACTTATATGACACGGGGAGGTATACGAACATTGACCTCTCTGACGGAGTTATTGGGACCGATTTTTATTTGGAGTCTATTTTTTATGCTGATTGTTTTATTTAAGGATTTTGATATAGAGTATATTATGCCAATCTTTCATTTGAATATCCCAGGAATTGGTGAGGGGACTTGGCTCGTCTTATCTTCAACAGGTCAGATTATTGCGCTCCCCTTCATTATTTCTAGTAAGGACTACCGATACCGTGATCCTCTGTATTCACTTTTGATAGGTACCTTATTGCTTGTTATGGTGGCGGTCATGTTATTATTAGTACTAGGTGTACCTGTTGCTGAAAGACTCATGTACCCTAGTTATGAATTAGTTCGGCAGGTCAGAATAACAGATTTCTTGGATCGATTTGATCTTGTGTTAGTCTCCTTCTGGTACCCTCTCATCCTTATTAACATGGCTACGACGCTGTACATTATTTGTTATGGGCTTAAGGTTATGATGCCTTCTGTATCTGGTAAAATGATGGCAGCGCCTGTCGGTTTACTGGCATCTGTCTGTTCGGGATGGTTCTTTCAAGATGCGCTTCAAATTTTGCATTTTAATCATCACTGGACATGGATTGCCGTCATATTCGAAATTATTATTCCCATTGGCATTTTTGTAATGCTTAGACCTCGTAAAACTTCCTTGGAACCCTAAACAATGCAACTTATAATGCATTTCAAAAAGTCGAGGACTTCGAGGGTTGAACTCAGATTTGATGCCGAATATTCTTCTAGCGTTACCTCGTGATCCATAGATGACTTTTTGAACACCCTCTTAAAGATGATACAATAAACTCTAGTAAAACCAAAAAAAAGAAAAGGAGGATACATATGGCTCAAAATATGAAGGGTAAAGTGGTAGCTTTGGCATGTTCTCGTAAAGCAGCTGAAATGGGTACATTAGTAGAGAAAATGGGAGGAACTCCACGACATCGCCCAAGTCAAGGTACTGTATTTCTAGACGATGAGAAGCTTCGCGAAGGTATCCTATCTTGGACAGATAACCCACCACAATGGGTTATTTTAACGACAGGTATCGGACTGGATACTATTTTTGAGATGGCTGAAAGGATGGGGCTCGCCGAGAAGTTTCATGAGGTGTTATCCCAATCATCTATTGCAGCTAGGGGATATAAGACAGTAAATGCGTTGCGGAAACGTAATTTAACGCCTTTAGTACGAGATGATGATGGAAGTACAGCCGGGCTTATTCGTTCTTTTGAGCCTTACGACCTCAAAGGGGCTAGTGTAATTGTTCAACTGCATGGAGATCCGGCTCCGAAGTTGATGGAGTGGTTAGAAGAGCAGGAGGCTTACGCAAGACAACTTCTACCTTATCGCCATGTTCCTCCAGAGCAGGAGCAGCTTGAGCAGCTCGTGGCTGACATTGTTGGAACTAAAGTGGACGCTGTTACTTTCACGAGTGCACCCCAATTTCGATTCTTAGCGGAGTATGCTCGTGAGCAGGGACAATTACCTTTACTAATAGAGGCATTCGCTGGACCTGTAGTGGCTGTTGCAGTAGGCAAAATTACAGCGCAGGCACTTAAGGAAGAAGGGATTGAGCGGATCGTTATACCCGAAGAAGAACGAATGGGTAGCATGATGGTGGAGTTAGGTCGTTTTTTCTTGGCACAGTCTGAAGTGGCTACGACTACTCAAGATCAGGAATAATTGATATTCCGAATTTGGCTCAACACCCAAAATTATTAAGCCGCAGCTTGCTTCCTATTGGAACAGCTGTGGCTTAATGGTGTATTTAAGCTAGATATCTGTTATTTAACAACCTGCTTTACTGCGCAGCTCCTAACTATGACCTTCGTATTGATTTTCTTCCGAATTCGCAATAAAATAATATTTGGAAACGTTTTCTTGGGTTGCAAGCTAATTAGTATTATAGGATGAGTCTATATAGAGAGAGAAGAATATAATAAGTAATAATGGTAAACTAGAGAAAGGCTCGAATGATGGAGAGAGGGTTTTCCCAATATTAATCAATTGGATTTCTACGCTACCTAGTTGTTTATCATTGATAATATTGGTGAATTAAAGAAGTTTAAACTGGAATACTTCTTCCATATAAAAAGGGTTTTTCTCATCCATGTTGAATGCTATTAGTAGCATAATTAGCAGGATGAATTACTATTAAGAAGTGAGGATTTGCAAGGTAAAGATGCTGTGTTTGTAGATTATGCTGGACAGCTTATGTCTTGGTAAGAGAAGGAGGAGTATGAAATGAATACAAATAAGAAATGTCTACTACTAGGGAGCTATACGCATCCCAAGTTTCATCCACTACAAGGGGTTGATACGCAGGTTAGTCACATCTTGAACGATGTGATGACTGTACAATGTAGTGAGAATAAGAATATGCTACTAAGTAATAATATTCAGCAATTTGATCTTGTTATATCTTATGTTGATCTATGGGATGAGAAGATTTCTCCACAGCAAACGGCAGGTCTTTTATCTTATGTAAGTAACGGTGGAGGTTTGTTGATCATTCATAACGGGATCTCACTAGGAGATCGTTACGAATTATCTCAACTTATGGGAGCTAAATTTAATGGGCATCCCCCATTTCAACCGTTATCCTTCCGTGCGAGTGGAGAAGATCACGAGATCACAGCGGGTATTGAATCTTTTGAGATGGAGGAAGAACCGTTTCAATTTCAATTCGATTCATTTACGGAGAAGCATATCCTATTAGAATATAAGTTAGGTGATACATGGCATCCAGCTGCTTGGTCTCAAGCGTATGGCCTTGGGCGGGTTGCATTCTTGATGCCAGGGCATCATGAGCCCTCATTCATGCACCCGGTGATAGGTAAACTCATTCTTCAAGCAGCACAGTGGACAGCTAGGTAGCTTATATAAACGTTTGGAATTCTTTTCGAAGTATGGAGTCTAAGAAACACACTTGAAGATATGGGAGGTAATGAACATGAGTGATCTGTTTAAGAAAGCTATTTCTTTGGGATGGGGCCTTACGATGGTCAGCAAGGAGAAGGTTGAGAAAGTTGTGGATGAGTTAGTGAATCGCGGGGAACTTGCGCCTGATGAGTCCAAAGCGTTAGTGAACCGTCTTATTGAACGTGGTGAAGAAGAACAATCTCAGTTCAAATCTGTCATAAATGATCAGGTTAAGAAGATATTACATGAAATTAACGTGCCTACTACTAGTGATGTTACGAATCTAGAACAGCGTATCGCTGTCTTGGAGCAGAGGATTTCGGAACTAGAAGCACCACAGGCAGTACAGGAAGCACCGCAGGTTGAATAATGGCCGTACGCATTAGGCATACGGGGCGCTATAGGGAAATTGCTATGGCGCTTATACGCCATGGCTTTGGGTACATGGTCGAAGAACTAGGTCTGTTCCAAGTTCTTACGATGCCCCGCCGCTGGATTACACATGAATCCGTGGAATCCAAAACGTTAGGAGAGCGAATTCGGCTTGTGCTAGAGGATCTGGGGCCCACGTTCATTAAGCTGGGTCAGCTTGCAAGTACACGGACGGATTTACTTCCAGAACCTATCATTCAGGAACTTGTGAAGCTACAAGATCAAGTTCCTCCTTTCTCATCGGATACGGCTAGAGGGATTCTGGAACAAGAATTAGATATATCTATTCAGGATATGGTGTCTTGGTTCGAAGATGTTCCGATTGCCGCGGCTTCGATTGGACAAGTTCATATGGCTAAGCTAAAAACTGGGGAAAGAGTAGCGATCAAGATCCAACGCCCAGGTGTTATCAAAATGATCAGTAGAGATCTTGATATTGTAAGTGATCTTACTGCTTTGGCAGAGAAACGCTGGCAGTGGGCTAGACAATATCAGCTTAGTCGAATTGTTCAGGAGTTCTCCAGATCCATGCTAGCAGAACTGGATTACAGTCAAGAAGCACGTAATACGGAGAAAATAGCACTGCAATTTACAAAAGACGCTCATATTTATATTCCAAGCATCTATTGGGAATATACCTCTTCACGTGTGCTTACTATGGAGTTTGTAGATGGGATTATGCTTAGTCGTCGTGAGGAGTTAATCAATAAGGGCTTCGACTTGAAGGAAATTGCGGAGCGTGTTGTTAATGGGATGCTCCATCAAATTTTTGTTGAAGGGTTCTTTCACGCTGATCCTCACCCAGGTAATATTATGGTAAGGAAAGATGGAAGTATCGCCTTTATTGATTTCGGTATGGTGGGTCGTGTCAGTAATGATATGAAAGATCATTTATCGGGATTGATTATCGCTTTGATGCGTAAGAATACAGATGGTATGGTTCGCGCAGTGTTGAAATTAGGGCTATTACCAGATGACGGTGATATCTCTGCGCTTAGAGCCGATCTAGATCGGCTACGGGATGATTATTATGACGTGCCCTTTGCGGAGATTAGTATGGGTAAAGCATTAAATGATTTGTTCGGTGTAGCTAGGCAGCATCAGATTATGATTCCACCGGATTTAACTTTGCTGGGTAAAGCGTTGTTGACATTAGAAGGTATAGTTGAGAATTTGGACTCTTCTTTAAGTATTATTGATATGGCAGAACCCTTTGGAAAGAAGTTATTGAAGGAACGTTATAGTACGGGTCGAATACAGAAAAGGGTGTTTGGTGGAATGACCAACCTACTTGAAAGTATGTTGGAGCTACCAGGACAAGCTAGGCAGATTTCTTCGCTCATTAGTAAAGGTAAGCTTAAAGTAGAGATTAGTGTACCTGAATTACAGGCCGTGATGCGTAAAATGGATCAAATCAGTAATCGGCTGTCTATGAGTATTGTGTTATTAGCCTTTAGCATTATCATGGTGGGGCTAATTGTCGGATCTGCCCTCAATCATCAGTCTTCGATATTGTGGCATTTCCCTGTCATTGGCATCGGATTCGGTGTGGCCTTCTTTATGTTGGTATGGTTACTGTATGGTATTTTTAAATCTGGAAGATTCTAGATTGAGTACCGATTTTGAAATGAAATGTGAGGTCGGTATGTAGATTACCGGCCTTTTTTGCATGCTGACGTGTTACAATGTACCATGAGTGATAAGGTTGTCGGTCTTTATTATTTTGTGCAAGTTAAGGTGTGGGGTACGATGTTAGAAATAGCTGTCTCAAAGGCGATAAGCTATTCCATAACTTGTGTATGAAATGTTGGCCCCGAGTGGAACCCTTATAGTGCGAGTTCAAAAAGTCGACTATTCAGCACCATAGCTTATGCTTACGATGGCAAACCTCCATGAGCAACGGACTACGAGGGTTGAACTCAGATTCGATGCCGAATATTCTTATAGAGCTACTTCGTGATCCATAGATGACTTTTTGAACAACCTCTTATAGTAACGATAGGACATTTACTTAAGTAGCACCTTCGGTTGAATGAATTTACCATTGAAGATAGACTTGTGACTCTTGGCAAGACCAGTCGTTTAAATTACACAAATAAATAATAAGATGAGGTGAAGGATTTGCCGAAATTTCAAGACTTAGGCATATCGCCAGAACTAGTTAAAGTTCTTCAAGTGCAAGGGATTACCGAACCTACGCCTGTACAGCATGAAGCAATTCCGTTGTTGTTAGCAGGTCGTGATGTCATTGCCCGTGCTCGTACTGGAACAGGGAAGACGCTTGCGTTCATGTTACCTATCATGATGAAGATTGACCCAAACCGTCAATATCCACAAGCTTTAATTGTAGCTCCGACACGTGAGCTAGCACTACAGATTACGGAAGAAGCGCGGAAGCTTGCACGCAACACAGACGTCAAAATTCTTGCTGTCTATGGTGGACAAGATGTAGATAAACAGTTGCGTAAGCTTGAAGGTGGACGTCATCTGATCATTGGTACACCGGGGCGTTTACTAGATCACTTAGGACGCGGAACACTTGACTTAAACGGAGTCAAAATGCTCGTACTTGATGAAGCAGATCAAATGCTACATATGGGATTCCTGAATGATGTTGAGACGCTGATTCAGGCGTTGCCATATCGTCGTCAAACGATGTTATTCTCAGCTACAATGCCTGCGGAGATTAAACGGATTGCAGCAGCTTATACGACAGATGCGGAAGACATTATTATCAAAGGGGAGAATTCCCTTGTACCGCTTGAACATATCCGTCAAGTGGTTGTGGAGTGTTCGGATCGATTGAAACAATCAGCGTTGTTTAGCATGCTGAATGAATATAACCCGTATTTAGCTATTATTTTCTGTCGTACGAAACGCCGTGCAAAGATGATTAACGAAGCACTTATTGATGCTGGTTACAATTCGGACGAGCTTCATGGGGATCTTTCGCAAGGTAAGCGTGAAGGTGTTATGAAGAAATTCCGCGAAGCCAAAATCCAATTGCTCGTAGCTACGGATGTGGCGGCACGTGGTTTGGACGTTGAGGGTATTACACATATATTCAACTATGATATTCCTCATGATGTGGAGAGTTATATCCACCGCATCGGTCGTACAGGCCGCGCAGGTGATAAGGGTGTAGCGATTACTTTGGCAGATCCTAAGGATAAGCCGGAAGTACAGCGTATTGAGCTTGAGATCCGCCACAAAATCGAAAAAATGCGTTATGAGAATATCGATGGTGTTGGTGAGGTTAAGAAGATGGGCACCGGATCTTCTTCGGGTAAGAAATCGAGAAGCGATAGCGAAGGTGGTCGCGGTCGTAGAGATGATCGCAGCGGGGGCGGTCGCAGAGGCGAAGCACGCGGAGGAAGTAGCCGCGGAGGCGAAGCACGCGGAGGAAGTGGTCGCGTGGGCGAAGCACGCGGAGGAAGTGGCCGTGTAGGCGAAGCACGCGGAGGAAGTAGCCGCGGAGGCGAAGCACGCGGAGGAAGTAGCCGTGTAGGCGAAGCACGCGGAGGAAGTAGCCGTGTAGGCGAAGCACGCGGAGGAAGTGGCCGTGTGGGCGAAGCACGCGGAGGAAGTAGCCGTGTGGGCGAAGCACGCGGAGGAAGTGGCCGCGTGGGCGAAGCACGCGGAGGAAGTAGCCGCGTGGGCGAAGCACGCGGAGGAAGTAGTCGCGGAGGCGAAGCACGCGGAGGAAGTAGCCGCGTGGGCGAAGCACGCGGAGGAAGTAGTCGCGGAGGCGAAGCACGCGGAGGAAGTAGCCGCGGAGGTAATTCACGCGGTGGTTATGCTGGCGGAAAAGGTCGTCCGCGGAGCAAGTAGACCGTTAAAGGATAGAGAGGGGCTTAGAGCCTCTCTCTATTTTTGCGTTGAAGGCAGAAAAAATGAAATCAGAGCATAGTTTACGTTCGAGCTGCTCATGATAATACAGCATACCTTAAGGTCAGTTATTTGTTCGGGAGCATACTCTAGGGCTGATTGAGCTTATAGTAACTTGGTTAAGTAAAAGAATAACAGTGTAGTTTGAAGGAGGCCCTACTATGTCAGAACATAATCATGTAGTAAATAAAAATGGCGAGTTGGATATGAACAAAGTGGATGATACATTGGACAGAATCAGTGATAGCCGTAAGGACGGTATTTTATCTGACTTTGAAGTGTTTCAGAGCTATTTGAGCAAAAGAATTCATTTAGCCGAGTCCATCGGGCTGAATGAGGAGCAATTGGCACGTACTGCAGAGAAGATTGCTGGATATTTATCTGAGAATGAAACACCGCGTAACCGTGAAGAGAAGCTTTTACAGGAGCTATGGAAAGTAGGAACGGAAGAGGAACGACATAAACTATCCCATATGCTAGTAAAGCTTGCTCAAACATCGGAATAAGTACGTAGGTACCTCAGGCATGCGCTTCTAGCTTAATCTAATAGCAAGCCTTCTCCTGTGCGTTTGGAGGGGGATTTTTTATTATAAAATGTTCTTCACATGGTATTTAGGTTTTAATCATACCCAATATTTGCATTCATACTGATTTTAGGTAATGATTAGAGAGAAAAGTACGAAGAATAGTTCATAACGAAAGCGAGGGTAAATAGATGTCAGTATATAATTTCAAAGCAACGACACCGGCTAACCAAGAGGTTTCATTGGATCAGTACACAGGTAAAGTGTTGATTATCGCCAACACAGCTAGCCAATGTGGGTTAACACCACAGTATGGAGAACTCGAGAAGCTATATGAGAAATATAAGGATCAAGGATTAGAAGTTCTCGGCTTTCCTTGTAACCAATTTGGTGCGCAAGAACCGGGTACAAGTGAAGAAGCTGAATCTTTTTGCAAGGTGAACTACGGTGTAACCTTCCCTGTCTTTAGTAAAGTTGAAGTGAATGGTGAAGGCGCAGATCCATTATTCAAATATTTGAGAGAACAACAGCCTGGAGTAGGTGAAGACAGCTCTATTGCATGGAATTTCACTAAATTTGTAGTGAACCGTGACGGTGAAGTAACGAAACGTTTTGAACCGAAAGAAGCTCCAGAATCCATGACTAGTCTTATTGAGAATCTGCTGTAATCTTATACAAGCTTATATAGTGAATTAATGACATATATATACCTAACCTCATGTAACCATGGAATGTAGCCGGCAATCGTGAATCTCTAACGATGCGGGCTTTTTATCCATTTCGGTCAAGACTGTATCGAGAGAACAATTTCCAAATGAGCTCTCTTCGGCTAGTGACACCTGTTTTGAAGAAAATGGATTTCAGATGATCTTGTACCGTATAGGCAGAAATATGCAGGACTTGAGCTAATTCCTTAGTAGATAGTCCTTTGGATATGTGTTCTACGATTTCTTTCTCACGCACTGACAAGGCATAGGCCTCGGCTATTAGAGGGAGAATGTCGGAAGACTTAGCAGGCTCGAAAGAAACCGCTAATTGAGTGAGGCCGGTGGGTCCTTCAAGTCTGCTGGCTACAATGGATAAGTAATTTCCGTCCTTTATGCGCAGACATATTTTGGCCTTGGACGGTTTTCCAATCGTATCGTTTCCTTCAGCTAACGCGCGCGAACATACCGCTCTAACCGGTCTGGGTAGCGCCTCACTATCGAGCTGTTCCAATCCTCGCAGCATGGTCAGCCAATGCTTCGCCACAGCATTGAAGGTCAAAGGAATAAGCTGATCAGACAGCACCATAATGCCATTTCCCTCTTCTTGTAATCCTTGCATATCCTCTGCCGGCAGGCTTAAGGTGAAGGTTCGCAATGTACTGGCGATGAATGGTGCGATGGTTGCTACAATGGTGCATTCCTCCTCTTGGAAAAAAGGAGAATCGAGGAAGCGGAATAAGGTCAAATATCCCCAGCATGCCCCTTCGCTCATGAGTGCCACCCTCAGTTCATCTCCGAAACCCGCAGGCTGAAGCACTGCCCGGTATCGTTCGCTTCGCTCTAGTTGTCCCTCGGTCGCTCCACTCAATGAAGCCACAGGAACTACCGCGTGTGCCAGTTGCTCATATTGATTAAAATCCTCATGTAAATACTCATATTCAAAAATTTGAGAGTGAATATCTTCAACGCCTTGTTCTGTTATGGCTCCGGTTGATAGTAGTGTATTCGGATCTACCGTCGTGCAACAGGCCGCATCAAAGGGTATCGCTTCTCTTAATTTTGTTATAACGGTTTCTTTATATTGCTGGGAGGACATTGGAGTCTCCTGTAATGTGCCCATCAGATGTTTCATAGCCTTCATTCCCTCGTTCATCGCCGAATCCCTTCTAAATCCCACAAATGTGGGATAGTATATTCTACGTTTTGTCCTGATAATTGAGAATAATTCTTATTATATAACAGTAAGCCATATCATCAAGACAGGAGTGGTTACAATGAGCGATTTAAATTCTTTTATCCATAGAAACTGGGATCATCCCGATGTTAATAAATACGAGGAAACCATTGCTTTAAAAATACCCGGATACCATCTGCTATACGATATGCTTGACCATCTGTTGACGGCACAGTGGGGAGAGCAGTTGTCTGCCCATATGCTTGTGGTTGGGGCCGGCGGGGGACAAGAGATCGTTACGCTTGGCGGAAAGCACAAGTCTTGGAAATTTACTGGGGTTGATCCTTCAGAACGTATGCTGGATATCGCTTCGCGGCGTATTGAATTCGCAGGGCTTAAAGATCAAGTATCGCTTATTCATGGCGAGCTGCATGAGCTAGCACTGGATAAGCTTTATGATGCTGGAACCTGCCTGCTGGTGCATCATTTTATTGAAGGTCTAGAACAGAAAAAGCAGCTACTACAAGATATCGCCAATCGTCTTCATGATGGTGCCCCCCTATTTATTGCGGCAATCAATGGGGATGTGACGAAAGAATCGTGGTCATTACAGATGAATGCATGGAGAAGCCATATGCTGGATAATGGTATACCTACAGAGGAGTGGGAACGGTTTGAAAGCTCCATTGGTGTAGCATCTCATCCCATCCCTGCTGTAGAGCTGGAAGCTCTTTTGCGGGATGCAGGTTTCTCTAACGTTACACGATATTTCGGGTCTTATCTGATAGACGGATGGTTTGCGATTAAGAACGGGAGTGTGACAAGCTAATGAAACAAGATATCGTTGTGATCGGAGGATACGGTCATGTTGGCGCGCAAATATGCAGAATATTAGGTGATAAATACCCAGGAGACGTATACGCAGCGGGAAGGAGCCTGGAGCGAGCGGAGCAACTCTGCAGCGCTACTGGAGGGAAGGTGAAGCCACTACGTATGGCACTTGGAGAGCCCGTTAATAAGCATCTGTTGCAGCGGGTTAAACTTGTTGTGATGTGTCTAGATCAGCAAGATACGTCATTTGTAAAAGCTTGCCTAGAGAGCGGAACTCATTATGTGGATGTCTCCGCGAACGGTCCCTTCTTCAAGCAATTGGAAGCGTTGGACAGATCGGGAGCAGGACAAAAGGCTACAGCTGTTCTAAGTGTAGGTCTTGCGCCTGGTCTGACAAATCTGTTGGCCGGTCAGGCGAAGCTGGCGATGGATCAAACGGAGAGCATGGATATATCGGTTATGCTTGGTCTTGGCGACAGCCATGGCAAGGCAGCGATCGAGTGGACCGTAGACAGCCTGAGCGCATCCTTTAATATCGTGGAAAAAGATCTGAGTGTTCCCGTCAACAGCTTTACAGACGGTAAGGAGACGGATTTTGGAGGCCGTTTAGGCCGACATACAGCATATCGGTTTCCTTTTTCCGATCAATTCACTCTTCCCCGCACACTTGGCATTCCTTCCGTCTCGACCCGCTTATGTTTCGATTCTCATTTAGCTACGGTTTCAATAGCTGTACTGCAAAAAATGGGCTTGATGACCTTGCTGCGGGGAGAGCGTGGTCGTAATATAGCAGTGAAATCTTTTGGCAAGCTTCGCTTTGGCTCAGAACGGTTTGCTGTGAAGGTAGATGCATATGGGTACAAAGATGGGAGTCACATGATAGGTGAATATTGTATACAGGGAACTAATGAATCGAAAATAACGGCAAAGACCGCTGCTGCTGTTGCCGAGGCGGTATACAGCGCTACTGAACTGCCGACAGGAGTGTTTCATTTGGAGCAGCTGTTCGGGATGACTATGGACAAGGAGCACGTATGGTTGACTCTGACAGGTGAAGGAGACGATAGTCCATATTATGAGATCGACGATGTTGAGTGCTGGTCACGTCAAGATCGCATTTGATACCCTCTATTATTTAGAAAGCCGTTTAATATGAACGGCTTACTTTGATTTTCCAAAAACTTTTATGGCTCGTAAGCACACCGGAAACAGCCATATATTTATTAATTCCACCATCATTTCACACGAAATCGGGTTATAAAGCGGGTATTTTAATTGGATGCAATCGTCACCGTTTGCTGGGCTAAAGGGTCAAGCACTGATTTTTGGGATTGAATCTTAAAAAGAACAATTTCGATCTGAAATAGACTATTGCTATAAGAAATGTCCAACAACCCATCACATTCGTCTACTATTTTTTTGATATTTTTTAATCCTAAGCCATGTGATTGTTTATCAGACTTCGTAGAACGGATTTCTCCATAAAGATTTGTATGAATTTTATTTACAAATGGATTTTGAATCCTCAGGAACAAGCTATCATTAAGATAATGCATATGTATTTTTATATAGCGCTCTACATTCGTTTTTTCTTTGCATGCTTCGATAGCATTATCCAATGCATTTCCCAGAATAACGCTGATCACTGTTGTATCAAGTTCCAGTCGCGGGGGAATGTTTAAATCTAAATAGAAGAGGATTGTATACTTCTCGGCGACCTGTTGTTTGTAATTGATAATCGAATCAATAATAATATTTCCACTATGACAGACTCCTGCTGGATTTTCAATTTTTCCAAGTAATTTATTCAATTCATTTTTGGTTGTTTCTTCTTCTCCAGAATGTAGTTTTGCGCGCAATCCCAGAAGGATATTTTTAAAGTCATGTTGAAGCCTAAAGGATTCTTCCTGCATTTCTTTTGTCAAAAGATATTGATTTACATAGTAAGCATTTTGTTGTTCCAGCAGCTGACTTTTGTTCTGCGCAGATTGTACACACAAGACACGATCGCTTAAAACAAAAATTAAGAAGTTTATAATAAGCAGACCCACGCAAATAATTGGAAATAAATCAGGATAAGTCCGAAAGAATAAGTTAGAGGATAAATGGGTTACACCCATAATGCTTATCAATGGACAGAAAAATAAGAAAAACCAATACCACCCTGATAAACTACCATTGCCATATGTTTTAGCTATCCGTACTGATATTAACACCAATATTAACATCAGAAGTTTTGACAGAAAGAGGTTAATAATATATCCCTTTGTCGAATAAGCTGTCGACATAGCTACATCGCTAAGAATGATAAGAGCTACGATAAAAAGAGCGGCACATACCCTCCATTTAAGATTTCCCCTATAGAGAAAAGATAGCAGTACAATTAATCCTATATTCAGAGTGAGCAGAACTGTGCCAGGTAGCGGACTAAAGTGTAGAGCAATGCTGCACGCAAAATATAGGAAATAGAGTAATACAAGATTTAATTTCTTCTCAACACGGCAAACGAAACAATGGCTGAAAAAATAATGAATGATAACCGATAGAAATGGGAGTGTTACTAGATAAAACAGTTCTTCTAGGAATATATTATCCAACAAGATTCCCCCTGAATTTTAAATAATTTTTCCTGACGGAGACGCTTTTCTTTTCACTGATTGGTAGTTCTTTGCCAGTTACGAGAACTACTTTCTTATAACTGATTTCTTTAATAAAGTAAAAATTTACTATATATGACTGATGTATTCTGATGAAGACGCTGACGGGAAGTTTTTGCTCTTCCTCGTTTAATGTACTGTAGTATTCGATTTTTTCATTTTTTGTGTAAAGAAAAACTCTTCTTATATTACTCTCCAAATACACGATATCCCGGAAGGGAGTTAGAACTTCTTTTCCCTTTTGATGTACCGGCAGGAAGTTCTTTTTGCCTTGCTGTCGCTTGCGAATTACTTTTTGAATGGTAGAAATTAATTTATGTTTAAATATTTGCGGCTCAATGGGCTTTTTAATAAACCCTGATGGCTGAACATCGAAAAGTTGTAGATGGTATTCTTCATGACTGGAAATATAGATAAGTTGCACAATGTCATTCTCATCATTTGCCCTTAGTACATACCCTGCTTTAATTCCATCCATGCCTTCCATTTCAATGTCCATAAGAATAATATCAAATGGGCAACTTCTCTGAATGGCTTTAGAGAAGCTTTCTCCTGAGTAAAAAATGGAAATATCTATTTTTTCAGAAAAGTTATTCTGAGTTCCCAGTATCAGCCTTTCAACCAGATCGGTTGTTGGCAAGTCATCATCACAAACAGCGATATGAATCATATAACCCCTCCTTCAACAATTATCTCTCTTCATTTATGGGGATTTATCCCTCGTGTAATAATATTATACATTTTTACGAAAACTCAAGCCATACGGCGCTGGGGACCTCTTTCAGCCGTTGCTGCTCAGAGGAAGTGAAATCGCTAAGACAATCCCTGAAAAGTACAATAACTTTCTTAATTTAAACAATCTGCGTGTTGAGTCAATAAAAGCATGCTATTATTACCCGTCGACAAACTATAGAATTGTTTTGTTTGACCGGTGAGCAACAGAAGGTACACAGAAGTAAAAAGAGGAGTGTTCTATGTTGAATACAACTATTTTCGAAGCAAAGGGATTAACAAAACAATACGGATCATCGTTTGCACTCCAGGACATCAATATGACTATCCAGCCTGGCGATATATATGGTTTTATCGGAGAAAATGGGGCCGGGAAGACCACCCTCATGAAAATCATTGGCGGCTTGGTCCATCCGACATCAGGTAAAATATCCCTTTTGGGGAAAGGTGAAAAAAATAAGCTCAATTGCGCCAGACGACAGGTTGGGTTTCTAATTGAAATGCCGGCCCTTTATCCGAATTTGAATGCAGAAGAAAATCTGACATTCTATTGTCGTATTTATGGCATTGAGGATAAAAACAGGATTGCAGATGTATTGCAGGCAGTGTCTTTGTCAGACGTTGGGAAAAAGAATACATCGGATTATTCTCTTGGAATGCGGCAGCGCCTTGGACTTGCTATCGCTCTTCTTAACAACCCGAAATTTTTGGTTTTGGACGAACCTATCAATGGCCTTGATCCTTCAGGAATTGTGGAAGTGCGAAAGATTCTGGAGAATCTAGCAAATGAAAGGGGAGTGTCCATTTTAATATCCAGTCATATTTTAAGTGAGTTGCAGTTACTGGCTACAAAGTTCGGGTTTATTCACAAAGGACGGTTAATCAAGGAGATTTCAGCCGATGAACTTTTGGAATCAGCTGAAACACGGATATGCATTCGAACGCCAGATTCGGCTGCAACTGTCCAAATATTAAAAAATGAACTTAATATGGAGTTAATTCACATTACTGAAGCCGGTGAAATTCAAATCCCTAAAGAAAGTACGAATCTGGAAAAGCTGATGACTGTTCTTCTAAAGCAAGGAATCGAAATTGAAGGGATCAACCTATCTACTCCAAATCTTGAGAACTACTACATGGATTTAATAGGGGGGGGAGCAACTAATGATAAATTTCCTAAAAGGTGAAGCTTACTATTTGAAAAAGGATTCAATGTTTAGAGGGATCTGTTTCATGTTTTTGTTTGCAAGCATCTTGCTACTTGTCTGGATAGGAACGCAGGTTGGGTTTGATATAAGTAGCCCTGCGCAACCGCTAACCATGGCAACACCCTTGTCCCTTTTCCTGTATTTTATCATTCCTATACACGCCTGTTTTTTCGCAACAGAGGGATTTGAATATGGGTCCGTAAAAAATATCATCGCTTCGGGTCAGAGCAGGTCATCGTATATTATTGGGAAATATCTTACGGAAATAAAAGTAATCATTTGGTGGGTATTCCAATTTTTCGGAATTTTCTATGCGTTGTATATGGCAGCAACTCTTACTACAGGTTCTCACATCGGAAATAACAACCTAAGCGGAGATTTGATAACCGTTTTCAGCGCATTGGGCTTTAACATTTTGTACTTGGCTGCTTACTCTGCGATCGTAATGATGGTAGGGATGCTCGTAAGGAAAACTGCTTCAGCGGTAGTAATCACTTTTCTCATAATATTCGGTGATTTTATGCTCTTTGGTTATCTTAAAGACTCTTCTTATGCATTTTTACGAATGGTTTCTGACAATACACTAATGACTCAGATCATGAAATTTTCCGGGATGTATGTTGCAAATTCACAGCACATATTGCTAGCAGGTATAAATGACTATATTCGTGTGACGCTTATTCCTATTATCATCGTAGCGATCTGTTTGATAGTTACTTTAGTTTCTTTTGAAAAGAGAGATATTCATACTTAATTAGGGACCGAACCAATTATTAAAAGATTGCTTGAACATAAGGCTATGAATTTTATTGCTAGACAACTATGAAATGGATCGTGACGTTAGCGATTATTTCATAGTTATCCTGCACTTATTTCAGGTACAATAGGGTTATTCGAGTTCATTTCATGAAGAAATGACATAGACAGAACTATTGGAGGTTACTTGCTAGAATGAAACCTATTGTTGAAGTTGCTCAATCTTTCGATATTGCGGAGGAACATCTAGAGTTATACGGGAAATTTAAATGTAAATTGAATCCATCTCTTTGGGAAGAGATCAAGGATCGACCAGATGGTAAGCTAGTATTGGTAACGGCGATGAACCCTACACCTACCGGCGAGGGCAAGACGTTAACTACGATTGGACTTGCGCAGGCTTTGAATGCGATAGGTGAACCGACAATCGCAGCTCTCAGAGAGCCTTCACTAGGCCCGTGTTTCGGAATGAAGGGTGGCGCAACGGGAAGTGGCAAAGCGCAAATTGTTCCATCGGATGATATTAATCTTCATTTTACAGGAGACATCCATGCAATTACCTCAGCTCATAATTTACTATCAGCAATGATTGATAACCATATATTTCAAGGGAATGCACTGCGGCTGAATTCAGAGCGTATCGTATGGAAACGAGTTATGGATATGAATGACCGGAGTCTGCGGAGAATTGTGGCGGGTCTTGGAGATGGCAATGGCGTCACACGTGAGACAGGCTTCATGATCACGACGGCTTCTGAGGTTATGGCGGTGCTTTGTCTGAGTGAGAACTTGACGGACTTAAGGAATAGACTTGGTAAGATGTTGATTGGTTATAACGAAGAGGGAGAGGCTGTAATAGCGTCTCAGTTAGGGGCGGTGGAAGCCATGGTTGTCCTTCTTAAGGAAGCCATTAAGCCCAATCTCGTACAGACACTAGAAGGAACTCCAGTCGTGGTGCATGGCGGACCGTTTGCTAATATTGCGCACGGTTGTAGTAGTGTGATTGGAACTAAACTTTCTCTGAAAATGGCTAGCATTGTCGTGACAGAAGCGGGTTTTGGTGCAGATTTAGGCGCGGAGAAATTTTTCGATATCAAATGTCGCCAAGCTCATTTAACTCCTGCGGCTACTGTACTTGTTGTAACCGTAAAGGCGCTAAAATATAACGGTGGAGTTCTGAAGCAAGATCTAGATATGGTCGACGATGAAGCACTTAAGTTAGGGTTATCCAATATGGAGAGACATATTGAGAACCTGAGTAAATTCGGGGTTCCTGTGATGGTTGCTATTAATCAATATGCAGAAGATACCTCTAGAGAAATAGAGCTAGTGAAGGAGCGTTGTCAACAGCTTGAGGCTCGAGTAGAAGTCTCGAATGTATGGGCAGAAGGTAGTGAAGGTGGACGGAGGCTTGCAGAGAGTTTAGTTGAGCTTCTAAATGACCAGATAACGGGCTTTGCACCGCTTTATGATGAAGAAATGGATATTTCTTTGAAGATTGAGAAGGTGGTTAGGGAGATTTATCGTGGAGAAGGCGTGTCTTACTCCGCAGCTGCTAAGCGAGGACTTGCAGAGATTAATCGACTTGGATATGGGAACTTACCCGTATGTATGGCAAAGACGCCATATTCGTTCTCGGATCAGCCGCGTTTGCTGGGTGCACCGGAAGGCTTTACGATTCATGTTAGGGACATCTCGTTATCGGCTGGAGCAGGATTTGTAGTTGCACATACAGGGAATATCGTGACGATGCCGGGTCTTCCTAAGTCTCCTGCTGCAGAGCATATTGCGTTGGATGAACAGGGTGTCATTAACGGGTTAATCTGAGGTTTAGACTAGACGGTTATGTTTACAGAATATGCGATGATCATGATGAACCATTAAAAAAATTTCACTTTTTTTCCACATTATTTAAGGTTATAATCATCCTAATTATAATCTTATCTCATGGAGGAATCTATGAATCGTAAATTAAGAACGATTACTGGAGCCATCGCCATTCTTGCAGGAGTTTTGATTCTTATTTTTTATCGGGGATCTTCTACAACATACAGTGAACAAGACATTCCTAAAGATATCGAAAGACGGATCTTAGCAAGTGTAGATGGACACACCAAGGTGTCTGATATCGTCATACGAGATCATAAGATCATTGGGAAGTATGGGGTATATCTGTACTCTTATCGTTTCAAAGATTTAGGTGAAATGAATGGGTACATTATATATGAAGCCATTAACGAAGAAAAGTTTACGGTGAATTCTGATCATTTACTGAGTTTTAAGAGGGATGAATTGAAGTTGAACGATGGCTTGCAATATGTCTCTCTAGATGGATATGTCATTATCTGTGGCCTTATTAAGGATGAGGACACCAACCGATTTACAATAACCTCAGGTAAAACTGAAATCACGGATACGTATGAAAGAAATAAATATTTTATAAGAGAGTATATTCTAAGTAATCCGAATGAATTTACGATAAAGGCATTAGAACAAGAATAAAGTCAGGGCGTATTATTATGCCGTAACAAAGGCTGTATATTCTATAATGAGAAAGGCTATCTGAGGGGAATTCACTTTCAGGTAGCCTTTTTTTATATAAAAAAATGTTAAGTTTTCACTATACTTTGCTCATGTTTCTTCTTGTGAATATTAATCGTTGCTACAACGCACAATAAAATAGCGGAATTGAAAAGTAATTTTCAAACTTTAAATATGACATTGTTCACTCATATCCATATATGACCCAGAGTAATTACTTGTAAAACCCCAGAGTCTGCACGGTTAAAGGACAAACGTAATTGTGAACATTGTGAAAACTTTATCAATGTCTATTGCAATGTGAAAAGTATCACACTATAATAAGGTACATCAGGTGAAACAATTCACAATATACTAAAATATATAGAGTGACCATTTGGAGGAGGAAGAAATCATGAAAGTAGTCGTTATTGGATGTACCCACGCAGGAACAGCAGCTATCGCCAACACAGCTAAATTGTACCCAGAAGCTCAAATTACAGTGTACGAACGGAATGATAACATTTCATTCTTATCGTGTGGTATAGCGTTATATGTTGGTGGTGTGGTGAAGGACCCACAAGGTCTATTTTATTCTTCGCCAGAGCAATTAGCTGAGCTAGGTGTAAATACCAATATGCGTCATGAAGTAACGTCGATTGATACAGATACTAAGACACTTACTGTACGCAACCTTGTGACAGGTGAACAATTCGATGACACTTATGATAAATTGATCGTTACGACAGGATCATGGCCGATCATTCCGAAGGTTGAAGGTATCGACTTGAATAATATCCTACTTTGTAAGAATTTTAATCATTCCAACACCATCATTGAGAAAGCAAAGCAAGCGAAACGCATTACGGTGGTAGGTGCAGGTTACATCGGTGTAGAACTTGTTGAAGCTTTTCAAATGAATGGTAAAGAAGTGACTTTAATTGATAGCGTAGATCGTATTCTGAATAAATATTTGGACCCAGAGTTTACAGAGCCTGTTCAACAATCGCTAGCAGATAAGGGAATTAAGTTAGCATTAGAAGAGACTGTCACTTCATTTGAAGGCATCGATGGCAAAGTCACGAAGGTGATCACAACCAAAGGCGAGCATGAAGCGGACTTAGTTATTCTCTGCATCGGTTTCCGTCCGAATACAGAACTACTCAAGGGTCAAGTGGATATGCTTCCTAATGGAGCTATTGTAGTGAATAGCTACATGGAGACAAGCAAGAAGGATGTCTTCGCGGCTGGTGATAGCTGTGCGATCCATTACAACCCAACAGGCAAGAATTCATATCTTCCTTTGGCTACCAATGCGGTTCGTATGGGAACACTAGTGGCACGGAACTTGGTACAACCTACAACTAGATATTTAGGAACGCAAGGAACATCAGGTATCAAAATATATGAGAACAATATAGCGGCTACTGGATTGACGGAATTGGTGGCAAAAGACGAAGGTTTAGAAGTGGAATCCGTTACGATGACGGATCATTATCGTCCTGAATTTATGCCTACCTTCGATAGCGTGACTTTGAAAGTTGTCTTTGAGAAGACCACTCGTCGTATTGTGGGGGCACAATTAATGTCTGAGGTGGATCTAACTCAATCCATCAATACGATTTCTGTATGTATCCAGAACAACATGACCGTGGATGAATTAGGCTTCATCGATTTCTTCTTCCAACCACATTACAACAAGCCTTGGAACTTCCTGAATACAGCGGGACTACAAGCTTTACAACCTATAACTCTTACGGAGAAGGAAATGGCTAACGTATAATTCATACCACTCTTTATGACATGACATACCCCTTGGCGAATCGCCAAGGGGTATGTTTTTTTGATTCTGTTAAGTTGTAGAATGCTGATTTTTCATTCTAATGTTTAATAAAAAGTTCCGACTTACTGATCACATTAACTTTTGGCCGAGTGTACACCATAACGTGAACAAGCTCGTCATAAGTTTTTGACTACAAGCTTCTCTAATTGTCTAAGTATATCTTTAAGCCCATGTGCTTTTTCGAGAAAAACAAGGAGCGCACGAATCAATACTAATTTGGGTTGTTCACATGCTAGCTCTTCTTGAAGAAGAAGGGTGGCTTCCTGAAGTTCCTTCTTCTCAGAGTTTGTGATTGGAAGCTCTTTTATTGTAGAGATTAGGCACTGAATGAGATCAAGTATCCGTGTCCTGTCAGGTACTTGTTCCCCGTTTAGCGCACATTGTAGATATTCACGCATATCTGAATCTTGTAACAGGGGGAGTCTTTTTTTGATTTTCATATTCGTCGCCATTTCATCCATACATTGAACAACAAATACGGCTATGTCCCGCGTAATAAGAGATTTATTCTCGAAAATTAATAAAAATATAAACTCACGAACGATTCCGTTATATATAATTATGAGATCCCAAATATTAGGTTTAATATGCTCCCCGAATACTCGTACGAGGCTCTCCTTGTTATATTTCAAAAGATTTGCCCTTAGGCGAAACAGAAAGGGTCCAATCTTCCCATCAGGCACCGTTAACTTCTTCATTTCCTGCATAATAAAGCTATTGTCCAAAAAAAACTCAATCTGACATTGGGTTTCACGAATAAAGACCTCCCTTAAGGAGAGTGTCTGATCTGCACGAATGGTGTGGATTTGTTCTACCATTCTATGCTGTTGTAACATCAAAACTTCGATGAATAAATCTTCCTTGGAATTAAAAAAATTATATATAGAACCTTTTGACACTCCGCAGTCGTCGGCAATGTTCTGTATGGAGGTCGCAAGGTATCCCTTTTCTAAAAAGAACCGCATCGCTGAATCAAGGATTTTCTGCTTGGTTACACTCAACTTTCTCCCTCTTTCCAAGAAATAAATTGACTTTATTTAAAAATTAAGTAAAATTAGTTTATCTTTCGACCTAATAGTTTTATTAAAAACCATACGGTCAATAGTACAAAGTATTTCATTTCTCGTCAAGATATCTTATTCATGGGTTGAGATTCTTACATCCACTCATTCAGATATATATCGTGAAATTATACAGAAAAGAATAGGAGAGAGATAACCGAATGGCTATACAAAACGCAGCAAGTGTACCCGTTAATACAGAATTCTCTATCAAGGCGATTATTGCACCCCTTATGGCTGTTATTCTAGGTATGATTATGGTCATCCTAGACAGCACGGTTATCAATGTAGCTGTACCTAGCTTGCAAGAATATTTTGGGGCCTCATTGAAGACAATACAATGGACAATGACCGGGTATACACTAGCTTTATCAGCTGTTATCCCATTAGCCGGATGGATGACAGATAAGTACGGCGCTAAACGGATCTTCCTCATCACAATTACTTTATTTACGCTCGGATCTATACTTTGCTCTCTGGCACAAACCTCAGAACAACTCATTATATTCCGGGTTATTCAAGGACTTGGAGGAGGTATGGTTGCTCCCATCGGGATGGCCATGGTCTTCAGACTTGCTCCTCCTAACAAGAGGGGGGCAGTGATGGGTATGTTAGGTATCCCTATGTTACTGGCTCCCGCTTCGGGACCTATATTATCGGGTTGGTTGATCGAGATTGCCTCATGGCATTGGATCTTCATTATTAACGTACCGATCGGAATCGCTGCTGTCATTGTAGGTATTAAGTTCTTACCTAAATTTGAGAACAAGAAGGTTCCTTCCCTCGATATTCTTGGGATAATCCTAGCTCCGATCGCATTCGCTATGTTAGCGTTTGGTGTGAATGAGGCAGGAACAAGTTGGACATCGTCAAGTACTTTAACAGGACTGATTGTCGGTGGTGTTGCCCTTATCTTATTCATCATCGTGGAGCTTAACCAGAAAGAGCCTTTGTTAGAGCTTCGTGTCTTTGCCTCTTCTGATTTCACACGAGGTGTAATCTTATCTTGGATAACACAGATCGCAATGTTCGGTGCCATTCTGATGATTCCACTATATTTACAAAATGTGAGAGGGTTTACTCCTCTACAAAGTGGTTATACCACACTTGCACAAGCCCTTGCTTCCATGGTCTTTATGCCTATTGGAGGAAGATTGTTCGATAAGTGGGGTGCTCGTCCACTTGCTATGACCGGTCTGACTCTGGTTTCTATAGCCTTGTTCCTACTTTCTCAGATTACTGTAGATACCGATATGTTTATGATTGTACTTCCACTTATTTTTATGGGAGCAGGTATGGGTCTAACGATGATGCCATTGAATACTCATGTACTGAATTCGGCGCCACGCAGACTTGTAAACCGGGTAACTCCTTTAACATCAGCTACACAACAGGTTGTTACATCGTTTGCTATCGCTGGATTGACAGGGTATTTAACTTCAAAAATAATGCATTACATGTCGGCTCCAGATACAGCTGGGAATATACAAATCAGTTCCACTTCTGCATTTAGTGACACATTCTTTCTCACCGCTTGTATCGCCGTTGTAGGATTATTGTTAACTACAATGCTGCGTAAACCGCGAGTTAAACCAGGTGATGAGCTTGCAGATGATGAAATGCCGGATGCAAAGACGATGATCTCACATTAATTTAATGTAAGGTGCAAGTATACATAAGAGGATGTCCCGCAAGCCATAAATAGGCTGCGGAACATCCTCTTATTTGTCAATTTACGTATGATTCATTTTCTATAGTCTTTTATGTTCTAACTCGCTTTATGTACGAAGTTATGAGGGGATGTTTTTCTACCATGCAGTACATAGTATAAAACGATACTAGCAAATACAAGCGCAGCTACGGCAATATATAATCCTCGGTAACCTGTTATAGGAAGTAACAATCCTAAGACGTATGGTCCGATCGCCATTCCTGTATCACCTAAAATGAAAAAGGTAGAAGTGGCTAATCCAGCGCGATGATGTGGTACATTCTTAACAGCAATGGCTTGAGTACTAGACTGAACGGTTCCAAATCCTAAACCAATTAAAGCCCCTGCTAATAGAAGAGTAAATCCTTGATAAGATTGACTAAGAAATATTAAACCAACCCCAAACAACGCGAGTGAAGGGTACATAACGAAACTTTCACCTTTCAGATCAAACCATCTACCCGTAAAGGGTCTTGAAGTTAAAATACAGATAGCAAATACGACAAAAAAGAAACTCGCAGCATCCAATAAGTCTATATCTTTAGCATAGGCCATAAGAAATGTAAGAATACTAGAATAGCTAAAGTTGATTACAGCCATTACAATGGCGATAGGAACAGCCTTAACTTCTATGAAATCTTTGAATTTAAATCCTTTCTTTGGGGCTAAGGGTTCTGTCGAAGGTTCCGCTTTAGGCACTTTTAAAAACAACGTAACCACAAAGCTGAATGCTGCAAATAGTAAACAGACTAAAAAAATCATATGATAGCTTCCATGTTGGGTAATAAATAACCCTAACAGTGGACCAACCGCCGCAGCAAGAGTAATACTCAATGCGAAATAACCAATGCCTTGACCACGTCGCTCAGGAGGAATCAACCCTACCACAATCGTATTTGTCGCAGTGGCAGCAATCCCAAATGATATTCCATGCAAGAAACGGTTTAAAAGAAGCAACAGTAAGCTATCTACTTGGAAATATAAAGCCGAAGTCACTAGACCACAAATTAAGCCTATGTAAAGCATTCTTTTATGTCCGAGTTGCTGGATAAACCTGCCTACGAAAGGACGAGCAATTAAGACACCCAGAATGAATATACTCGAAGCCAGACCCGCTTGACTTTGTGTAGCATCAAAATGCTCCATCGCATATGCGGAAAAAATAACAACTAATAAATAAAAAGATAAATAGAGAAAAAGATTTGTGAAAAAAACGAATAAGAAGTCCTTCGTCCACAACTTTTGTTTATTCATGATGCTAAGACTCCCTACTTTACTGATTTACATTATCCTTGATTTTGCGTAGTGTTTCGAAAAAGCGTTCTTGTTCTTCTTGCGTAATCCCATCCATCGCACTAAGTTCAATATCATCAACAATGATCCGGCCTAAAGAATATATTTCTTCACCCTACTTCGTTAGCGTAATTCTTCTCTAACGAAGTAGGCTCCTTAAATTACACTTCCATTGCATGTGCTAGTGTAACGAGTTTGTTTATTGTTTTCCAGTTACGCACAGTCACGGGGACATCGAGTTTCTGAAGGTTGTTCGCAAGTTTAGAGTTGCGTATGCTATGACGGAATAATAGGTATATTTCTCGGCCCACAAGCTGGTACTCATCGCTTTCACTTCTGAAAGCACTTAATCGTTCAATCCCTTTCTGTGAAGGCTCCTCAAGCAATAAGGAGACGTAAAGACTCTCTCCTTCAGATGAGGACGCCGCTTCGGAAATAGCTTCCTCTGAGAACGGGCAATTCGCGGCAATGGTTGCTAGCTCCTTGGCCGTTCTTATAATAACACTTACCGAAAAACCAAATACCGCCTCGATCTCATGTTCGATTCGCTTGCGTAACGGTTCTTCTTCCTCATTCGATTCGAACAGAACATTCCCGCTTTGGATATACGTCTGAACCCGACTCAGCCCCATTGCTTCCAATGTACTCTTCAATTCGGCCATTTTGATCCTATTCTTTCCACCTACATTAATACCTCGTAACAACGCGATATAAATCGTCATCCCAATTCACTCCCTTCTTTTCAATGATTCCGTATCGTGCTAATTTCAGTGTATGTCTAAAAGTAATGACAAGCAATATTCTATTGTTAAGCATATTTATCACTAAAATGTGAAATGATTCACCTATAAATGTCGCATTGTGATATTTATAACGTTTGTAATCAAATCAATTGCGTTACAATGGAATAAATACACAAGATTTGAAGTATTAATTGGATCAAAGGAGATCATACTCATGGCCTATTACAAGCCTCAGCAAATAGCTGAACTGACGGTAGAAACAGGGACTAAGAAAGCACATAACCCACTAATAACGGTACTAGTACTTGGTTTCTTAGGTGGAGCCTTTATAGCACTTGGCTTTTTACTAGATATTCGTGTTATCGCGGGAGCACCTAAAGAATGGGAAACAATCGCTAGTTTTATCGGAGCTTCGATCTTCCCCGTAGGGCTAATACTCGTACTATTGGCTGGTGGTGAATTGTTAACGGGTAATATGATGGCTGTACCTCTTGCATGGATGGCTAAGAAAATTTCATTCTTTGAAGTCGTGAAGAATCTCATTCTTATTACGTTAAGTAATTTCGTGGGTGCGATATTCATCGCCTATTTCTTCGGACACATCGTAGGCCTCACGGAGACTGGCGTATATTTAGATAAGGTAGTGGATATGGCAGGTCACAAATTGGATGCTAGTTTTGTACAGGCTTTCGTTTCAGGAATTGGATGTAACTGGCTAGTAGCTCTGGCAGTGTGGTTATCTTATGGTGCGGATAATATGAGTGGCAAAATAATGGGGATCTGGTTTCCAACGATGGCTTTCGTTGCGATTGGATTTCAGCACGTCGTGGCTAATATGTTCCTTATTCCCGCTGCTATATTCGCAGGTCACTATTCATGGGGAGAGTATCTTATGAACTTCGTTCCAGTATGGCTTGGTAATTTAACTGGGGGCGTCGTCTTTGTTGCAGCCGCGTATTGGGTATCTTATTTACGCGAACCCAATGCCACTCACGGAGCATTACCTAGTAGTGCACAGGTGAAAGGTAATAAGCAGAAGCATTCCTAATAGATTAGATAATCTATCGGTCTTTCCTTGAGAAGGGAGGCCGATTTTTTTTGCATCACAGATAAATAAATTCGCCATGTTAAAGTTCGGGAGAACGAAACTTTAACATGGCGAATTTATTATAAAGGTCCATGGGATAGCATAGAAAGAAGAAAGTTCTAAGTTGTTATTTGTGTGTACCCTTTTGAACAAATTGTTTGTAATTCCGTACATGCCGGTAGTTGATAATAGGAGATGCTAATATCCTTTCATCGCTGATTACCCAGGTATGGCTTTTTAAATTTTTTCTGCGTATCGCGGCAAAGTTGTATCTTCCAGCAGAGTAAATTTTGTAGCCCTTTGCTTTACTATTACGGCAAAAATCAGTATCCTCTCCAATACTTCGGTTAGGAAATTGAACTTTGCGAAATACTTTTCGTTTAATAACAAGTGTTGCGCCAGGGAGAGCGGAAACATATTGGTTCTCATTTTTATGAGAACGAAGGATAAGTATCTTTGAGCGCTGCAAATACATAAAGTGGGCCCTTTTTCCGATTATATCCGCATTTATCCTATCAAAAGTTTGTTTGTTCTCACTTAAGTAATTAGGAGCATAATAATCATCATCGTCAAATTTGGCAATATAGCTGAGTTTTGTTTTTTTTACAGCGTAATTCAAGCACTTCCCAAGAGATACTTTTTCCGGCAGCCGATAAATATGCACATGTGTATATTTTTTTAGCTTTTTTTTATAAGGGCCTATGCTTATATTATCTTTATTTATAATAATGATCAGTTCTTTCTTCGGATATCGTTGTCTGTAATAATTGTTAAATAAATTATTCAAAAAATTTTTGCGCTTCGTACAGCTAATGACCGAGAAACCCTTGCGATATCGTGCCAATTTGTATAGCCCCCTTGAATGGAGTTCTATTGAGGAAAATGGTTTCGACCAGCTTTTCTAATATATGAAAATTCACAAAAAATGTACCGGTATATGAAAAAATTCGTTTCGGAGGTAGTGATATTTATGTCAAAAAGATACAATGGTTCTATTACAGTATTGTAACCTCGTACCTACTTGGTTAACTTGAATAAACATCTGGGGGATTACATCTATGAGAATGTTGCAATCTTACCCGAGAGAAATAAAAGTGTTTCTTGCAGCAAGCTTGATTAATTCTACAGGTAGTTCGCTCATGTGGCCCTTGACTACTATGTTTGTGTTCGATGAACTAGGACATAATATGGCAGACGCGGGACTCGTTATTCTAATTCAGTCATTAGGTGGAATTGTAGGTCAATTGCTAGGCGGATCGCTATATCATCGGGTGGGCGTTAAGAAATTGATCGTAGGTTCATTAGGGCTAAATGCCTTAGGATTGTTCGCTTTGCCTGTTATTAGCCAATATTGGTATTTCTACATGGCCTTGATGGGTTTTATCGGATTCTGTAATGCCTTGTCTTTGCCAGCCATTCAAGCATTTATCGGATTTCGTTTCGCAGAACGACGTGGAGAACTATTCAATGTTATTTACGTAGCTAACAATATTGGAGTAGCGCTAGGAACGGCTCTGAGTGGTTTTCTAGCAGATATTTCGTACAAGCTTACGTTTATTGCGAATGGGGTTACCTCGGCTGTGTTTGCACTCTTTTTCTTAAATTACTTAAATCGTCTGAATCATCATACAGGTGAAGTGCATTTAGACAAAAGGAATAAAGTAGCAGGAGAGAATGTTTGGGTGTTGCTTAGTCATACCCGAGTCTATTTGTATATGGGTATTGCCTCCTTGTTCTTATTGTTAGGGAATTCAATATGGAATACAGGCGTATCTCCATACATTATTTCAGAGGGATTACCGAAGAAAATGTATGGGTTCCTTTGGACGCTCAACGGAATTCTAATTTTCGTGGGTCAGCCCTTCACTAATCTAGTGAAGCGTTGGTTCGCTAAATCATCATCTGCACAAATGACGGCGAGTGCGGTCTTCTACTTATCTGCTTATGTTGTGATTGTGTTTATGCATAACTATCCTGGAATGGTACTAGCGATGATACTGGCAACCTTCGGGGAGATGCTGATATCTCCGGCGATACCAGCCTTTATATCAGATCATACAGGTCGAGCAGCTCCTTTCTATATCGGATTGTCAGGTGGTATCGGTGCTATAGGGCGAGTTATAGGGCCTTATGCTATGGGGGTCTTATATGATGGAGGGGGACTAGTCCCTGTGGCTTGGCTTGCTGTCGCAACTGCGATCGTAAGTGTCGGGTTTTTCCTAGTTCATGCTCTAAAGAACAAGAATGTGAGCCCAAGACTGTAGAGTATTTTGAGAGGGGTACTGGATATGAAATTTAAACAATGTACGATAGATATCCGTTTGTCCGAAATGAAGGATGCGCAGCAAATGATGGATCTAGATGCCATTGTATGGCAGGATTATAATGCTCCAGAGCCTTTGAATTGGACCTCTCGGGAGGACTTCCTACGTCACTGTCAGCCCGGCTTACAGCTTGTTGCAGTGAAAGAAGAAGAGATCTGCGGCTATGTAGGATTTCGCTATCCAACGGTGTTACAGAGCAATCGCCATGTGTATGAGATTAACATTGCTGTGCATCCTCGGTATCAGCATGAAGGCATTGGAACACAACTGATCGAAGCGGTAAAAGAGTGGGCAGCTAGCGAAGGGAAGACGAAGTTGAGCCTACGTGTGCTTTCTACGAATCCGAATGCTTTGAATTTCTATGAAAAGCTTGGTTTTGTGAGAGAAGGACGACTTATTAATGAGTTCTATGTGAATGGGAACTATGTAGATGACATTTTGATGGGATTCTATTTATAAACTAGCTTTTATATAAGGAGGGAGATGACAATAATGAATTTACATATTGTTTCTGTAAACGTTGGCAAGCCAGTTACTGTTGAATACAAAGGTAAGCCGTTGCAGACAGGGATATATAAACAGCAAGTTGAGGGCAATGTATTTGTTGGTTCTGAACAAATGACTGGGGATGGACAAGCTGATCTTGTGCATCATGGGGGACTCGATAAGGCCGTGTGTGCGTATCCTTATGAGCATTATTCCCATTGGGAGAAAGAGCTAGATAGGAAACTAGACTATTCTGCCTTCGGTGAGAATTTAACGGTCATGGGATTGCTTGAAACTGAAGTATGCATTGGCGATGTTTATCAAGTGGGGGAAGTGGTGCTTCAGGTCAGCCAACCAAGATATCCTTGTTTTAAGCTGTCCCAGAAGCACGGGGTAACAAACCTCCCAGCACGGGTCATTGAGACCGGTTATAGCGGTTTCTACTTGCGTGTCCTTCAAGAGGGCTATCTATCGGTAACGTCCACCCTTACGAAGCTTGAGTCTCATCCAGCACAACTAACGATAGCTGAAGTATTGCGATTAATAGTTCATGGGCGAGATGATGTCGAACAGGTTGAACGATTAAAGAAGGCTGCGGAATTAGACGTATTGGCTTCAAGCCTACGGGAAAGATTCCAAGGCTGGCTTAATACGTAACGATCTATCGTACTTGTATCCACTCACTAAGAATCATGCCATAAATGGCATGGTTCACGTAGCCTTGGGGTAGTTTCTCAGCTTCACGTACAATACCTTCCAGTACAAATCCAAGACGTTCCGGTATAGCGCGACTACGATAATTTCCTGTAGCACAACGAATTTCGACTCGGTTGAGGTGCATCTCCATGAGTGCATGGTCTATGAAAGTACGGCAGGCGCTAGTCATAAGACCTTGTCCCTCGTAGCCTTTACCTAGCCAGTATCCGATACTAACGGTTCGATTGTGCCAATCAACCTCATGGAAGCTGATGATGCCTGCCAGCTCTCCACGTGTCCAAATACCGGCGCTAATCCCTCCGTTCTCGGCTCCTTGTTTAACGGCATTCTTAATGAAGCTGAGCGAATGGTTAACCTCCGTAACGGAATCCACCCATGGAAGCCAATCTCGTAATTTTCCACGTGAACGATCCGTCAGATCAAATAGCTGTTTTGCATGTTGGTGAGCTAGTGGTTTCAGTTCAGTCTGTTCATCTAAAGTATACGTAAACATGCAGTTCACACCTTCTTTTCATCTGTAATAGCATTACCTTGAACGAGTCTGTTTTACTTGTTGTTCGAGTGAATATAAATCATCTTCTAATGAGGTCATGTGCTGTCTAACTAAGTATCTAGAGTCACTGAGTGCTTGATTATAGACGATGGGTGCCATATGAGACATGAAGAAGTCCATCACACTATCTGCAGCAAGATCACCTATAATCTCTCCACGTTCTTTCTCAAAATATTGTTGAATAAGTAGGATGACTTGATCTCGTTGTTCTTTAGAAAGTTTCATTGTTTTCATGTAAATGAGTTTCCTCCCATAATTTACATCGTTTTTCTCCATGCTACCTTATAAAAAAGCCTCCGTCAAAAGGGGAGAGGCCAGTTTTATTGAACTATCTACGCTTTACAGGTATATTTATATGAAGAGTTTTGTTGTATAGGAATAGACAGATAATTTAAGGACGAAAGGTTGATTGTCATGGAGAACCCAAGTACACCCTCCAATTTTATTAAGAATGTGATAACGGAAGACCTGAACTCCGGTAAGGTAAAAGAAATAGTAACACGTTTCCCACCGGAGCCTAACGGCTATTTACATATCGGACATGCCAGGGCGATCTGGATTAATTTCACACTAGCCGACGAATTTGGTGGAAAGACTCATCTGAGATTTGATGATACGAATCCTATTAAAGAAGATACAGAATATGTAAATTCTATTCAAGAGGATGTAAAGTGGCTAGGTTTCGATTGGGAAGAGCTACGGTTTGCATCTGATTATTTCGACGAAATGTACAGTCGTGCTGTTCTGCTAATCAAGAAGGGTAAAGCCTACATTGATGATCTTAGTGCAGATCAAATTCGTGAGACTCGGGGAACGTTGACCGAACCCGGTAGTAATAGTCCATATCGTGATCGTAGCGTAGAAGAGAACCTTGAATTGTTTGAAGGTATGCGTTCAGGTAAATTTGAAGACGGTGCGAAGGTGTTACGTGCCAAGATTGATATGTCTTCACCTAATATCAATTTGCGTGATCCTGTTATTTATCGCATTTCGCATACGTATCATCACAATACAGGTGATAAATGGTGTATCTACCCTATGTATGCCTTCGCACATCCATTAGAGGATGCTATTGAAGGAGTGACACATTCCCTTTGCTCGCTAGAATTTGAAGATCAACGTCCATTCTATGATTGGGTAGTTGTTGAATCTGAAATGCCGAATGTACCTCACCAATACGAGTTCGGTCGCTTGAATGTGGGACAGACGTTAACAAGTAAACGGAAGCTGAAGTTGCTTGTGGATCAACAGCATGTAGATGGCTGGGACGATCCACGGATGCCTACGATTTCAGGATTACGTCGTCTGGGCTATACGCCTGAAGCAATCCGTAACTTCATATATGAGACAGGTATTTCTAAGAGTCAAGGTGTCGTGGATCGACAAATGCTAGAGCATTTTATCCGCGAAGACCTAAAGCTGAAAGCCCCTCGTACGATGGCGGTATTGAAGCCATTAAAAGTGGTCATTACGAATTATCCAGAAGGTCAAGTGGAATGGCTGGAAGCAGAGAATAATAGTGAGAACCCTGAGATGGGCAATCGTCAAATTCCATTCTCACGTGAAATTTATATCGAGCAAGATGATTTCATGGAGAATCCACCCAATAAATATTTCCGACTTTTCCCTGGTAACGAAGTACGACTCAAGAATGCTTATTTCGTTAAGTGCAACGAGGTGATCAAGGATGAAGAAGGGCAAGTTGTCGAAATTCACTGTACCTATGATCCTGAGACGAAGAGCGGAAGTGGATTTACCGGTCGTAAGGTGAAGGGTACAATCCATTGGATTGAAGCAAGTCAAGCTGTTCCGGCTGAATTCCGTTTATTCGAACCCCTCATTAATGATGAGGAGATCGAAGAGGAAGAAGTGGAGGGAGCTCCAGAGAAGACGTTCCTAGATCAATTGAATCCCAATTCGCTCGAGATTCTTCAAGGATATGTAGAACCGGGTATGAGAGTGGTAGCGGCTCAGGATAAATTCCAGTTTTTCCGGCATGGCTACTTTAACGTCGATTCTAAATATGCTACACCTGAACGCCCTGTATTTAACCGTATTGTTTCGCTAAAGAGTTCCTTTAAACTTTAATAATATAATGAACAACGAGCCTGTAGTTTAATAAACTACAGGCTCGTTGTTTTTAGTTCGTTATTAGCACCTAATCTTCATCAGAATTGTCCCAATCTTCTAAGGGTTCTTCCACTTTAGGGATAATTGGCTTATATCCATGTCTCTTAATGACGTACCACATCCATCCAAATCCTAAAGCACCAACGAAGGCGAACGATGTGCCTGTGCTATACATAGCTTCTGCACCGAAGCTCTGGTATAACCATCCACCCACGAATCCGCCTATAACACCGGCGAGACCACTCCACGTTAGCGTATACACAGCTTGACCTGTTGCACGGTAAGGTCTAGGAACGAGTAGTAGGCTAAGTTGGGTACCTACATAGAAATAGCCTCCGAAGGTAATACAATGTAGAACCTGAATGAGCGCAACTTGAATGGGCAGGGTCGCGTCTGCCATAAGCATCCAACGAAATCCAAATAGTAAACTTACGAGTGCCAGGCAACCCACTAACCACGAAATTTTACGGTTGAGATAACGATCAAACAGTAAAAATACACCGATCTCAAAAAAGGAGGATAAGAATACGGCTAATCCTACCATCCTTTTGGAGCCACCAAGTTCTGTTATGTATAGAGACATAAATGTGTTATTCATTGCATTAGGAATAGAGACTATAATACCTAGAACAATAAACGAAAGGAAATAACGGTTTCCTAATATGTTGGCAAAGCCTCTAATGTATATTGTAGGCGATTCTGAAGGCTTCAGAAGTTTGGGGAGGAATAGAAGCACTCCTATCGCCAATACAAGCACAACTGTGAACAGAATGGAGACCTTGGCAACACCAGTCCAGTCTAGAACCAGACCTGTGGCAATAGCGATGATGGCCCATCCCATAGAACCCCACAAGCGAAAGGATCCGAATTTATAGCCTGTATCTTCAATATAACCAAGAATAAGACTGTTACTGTGAGAGAATACAGGAGACTGGAAGAAAAAGAACAAGATCATAGATATATATACCATCGCATAAGTATCAGAATGGAATAGAAGTTGAACCATGACTAGTGTTCCTGTCATCATGATCAGTAGAACTCGCCTCATATTAAGAATTCGATCGCTCCAAAATCTCCAAAAAGGGTTAGCCAATATAGAAACAATTGGGCCTAGAGCTAATAGGCTTCCTATTTCAAATTTGTTCATTCCTGCATCTTGTAAGTATAATTGAAAGAAGCTAGTGAAGATCACCATAGTGCCGTAGATCAAAAAATTGAACAGTTTGAGAGAGAATAAAGAGGATTTCATATTTATGGATTCACGCAATATCGACATTCCTTTCCGATTAATTGCTCTAATCGATAATAAATTCCTTTAAGGCGACAACATCACTGTATCATGTGTTGAAAGTGGTTTCAAACCATAAATTAAGAGAATTTCTAGATATTATAAATATCTCTCTAATTTAAAGGAAAAATGAATAAGAGCTTAATCTCCTGCATCGTGATGGCCAAGAATATGATAAGGCGGTTGTTCACAGCTATTTGTGAGCTATCATCAGTCTGTGCTTCTATTCGTAAATATAACCCTTGCCACAGTGAACCATGGAGCATGAACACATCAGCATATTATAGAAGAGTATGCGGTGACAAATAATATAGTAAGCGCTTGCATAAAGAGCTATGATAGCGATTAAGGTAACGATTCCCCCTAGTAATCGTATGCTGGGTAGTAATAGGATATGATCCTCGTATGATGCGGGGATCATTTTTTGTAAAGTTGAATTGTTATTTGAGACAAGAGATGTGAAATAAATCACTTGAATTATCTAACATTTGAGGTACTATTTAATTAGGTAAGCGCTATCTTTACGACCACATAGGAGGTTATGAGATGACCATGACTATTGAATCTTTAGAGGTGTCTAAGGTAAGCTTGAATTGGTTACAGGGAAGAGGATGGGGTTATCAACTACTGATTGATTTTTTAGGTGGCCCACCGAGCTTGTCTTTAATTGCCCAATGGCGTCAATATATGATGATGAGAGATGACGTTGTTCTCACAGAGGGTGGACGGAAGCTACAACAGTTATTATCTGAGATTGTTCCACAGCAATTGATGGAAGTGTGTATTGCTGAAGAGACTGAATACAGGCGATTGTTCGATAGCGAGACTTCTATTTTCCCATCGCTCTGTGAAAGCACTTATCGTGGAATGAAAGGGAAGGATCTTGCGGAGTGTATGCTGAATATCCATGAGATGTATGCTCACCATGGTATCGTGTTTAATAAGTTAGATCATGAGCAGGATGATCATATCATTCTAGAGCTTGAATTCATGGCAGTGCTTGTAGAACGTACTTTAGACACCAAGCGGATACGTAGCTCACATCTAGAGCTTATTGATTCTCAGATTCAATTCCTAGATCGACATCTGTTACAATGGACTCCTCAGCTTGCTGAAGACATATCCTTCATTACTCGGAGCCCCTTATATATAGAAGTTGCGAATATTCTCAAAGAATTTATTGCCTATGATATGCAGATGCTTCGAACATGGCGAGCTAGTATGATCTAATATTTGTCCAATAGGGATACGAAGCAATCAGTAGTCTGAAAGCTGGAACCTTGAGAAGGAAAGGTACCGGCTTTTTTTGTTGCAACATGGATTAAAGGTTAACCCTCCATCCATATTGCATTGGTCAACGAATACTGTCCTTTTGGGTCGAGGAGTCGTCTATCCTCATGTTCATAATGAACGAGTCGTCGTAATCTTTATGTCTTGTTGAACAACACCTATATCTTCCAACGTAACCTTTCCAGCCATCTTATGCAGTGTGTTGGCGGTCCCGCAGGCCGCACCAAGCAGAAGGATATCGTGGATGTTCTTTCCTCGATAAAGAGCGGACACGAGCCCGGCCATCATGGCATCCCCACTACCTACAGGATTGATAGCCGCTACCTGAGGGATGTGAATATGATACTGATGGTTAGCTGATACAGCGAGTGCGCCGCGCGCTCCTAAGGACACAACAACAAGCGACGTGCTATCGTTGATGAGGGAAGACATAGCTTGAAGGGCAGATGCATGATTAGCGAGAGGCATTCCTATCAGTTCTGCTAATTCATGCTCATTCGGCTTCACTAGATCGGGCCTTCCATGAAGACCTTCACGAAGAGCTTCGCCGCTGGCATCCAGACCAACCTTTGCTCCATGACGATGGGCAATCTCGGTGAGCTCGGCATAGATCCATGGGGGACATCCTGAGGGTAAGCTACCTGAGAAGACAATCCAGTTAGAGGATTTGGCTAATTGTTCAATTTTTAGACGTAGTTGCTGTACGTCTGTCTCGGTAATGGAGGGACCAACTTCAATAAGCTCAGTTTGAGTACCTTGTATAGGATCTAGAATGGTCAAGGCACGTCTTGATTCGCCATTCGTAAGGGTCAGGAAATCAGTAGGAATGGATTCTTTCTTTAGGCCTGCGAGTAGAGCAGCGCCATTGTAGCCTGCAACGAAACCTGTTGTAGTCACGGCTTCACCTAAAGCATGGACTACACGTGCAACATTCACACCTTTGCCGCCAGGAACGGCTAGGTATTCATGTGCTCTATGTAGAGTGTCAATATTGAAGTTAGATACGGTATAGGTAATATCTATAGCTGCATTTAAAGTCACCGTTGTGATCATAATGTATAACTCCTTCACGATCTTGAGTTCCATGGATGGATATAAGTTAGTTTATCATGAATGGGATCTGATATACGGACGATACATAGAAAAGACGCGTCTACCTTTCCCAGAAGGAAAGAGGACGCGTCTTTATTTACAATATAAGAAAGGTTAAGTTTTCACTATGTGAAATGTTGACTGGTGATTAATCCTGTACTTTAGGTTTCCTGAATTTCATCAAGAACTCATAGACAATCGGTACAATGACCAATGTTAACAATGTAGAACTGATTAGACCGCCGATAACGGTAATTCCGAGTCCACGGGAAATGATCCCTGCACTATCTTCAAGTCCAGTAACAAGTGGCAGCAATGCACCAATGGTAGCTAATGCTGTCATCAGGATTGGACGAAGACGTGTTCCACCTGCTTCGAGTAATGCTTCACGGGTAGACATGCCTTCTTGTTCCTTATGAATAACGCGGTGAATGAGAACGATGGCATTCGTGACCACGATCCCAATGAGCATAAGCGCACCCATAAGGGAAGACACATTCAGTGTTTCCTTAGCAAGCAACAATCCGACGAGTGCGCCGATCACTGTGAATGGTAAAGAGAACAGGATGGCAAATGGTGCGAGACCACCACCGAAAG
This sequence comes from Paenibacillus sp. IHBB 10380, assembly GCF_000949425.1. Classification (NCBI taxonomy): domain Bacteria; kingdom Bacillati; phylum Bacillota; class Bacilli; order Caryophanales; family Paenibacillaceae; genus Paenibacillus; species Paenibacillus sp. IHBB 10380. Next base: position 4,492,908 of record NZ_CP010976.1, on the reverse strand, counting down.
TTACGACGAGCACAAAGTATACAACAGCAATAGCGGCAGCCATGGCAAGACCAAGCTGTGTGAAGGTGTCGTTAATTTGTTCCGTCGATCCACCAAATGTAATTTCGATTCCATCAGGTTTACTGATTTCTTTAATTTTAGCCTCTAGATTCGTAGAAGCGCTACCTACATCTGCGGTGATGATATTAGCCGTAATAGAAACAGCCATTTTACCATCTGTACGTGTGATGGAGTTAGGTGAGACTCCTTTTTCCACCTTGGCTACGTCCTTGATAGGAACTTCTATACCTAGTGGAGAAACAATAGTCTCATTACTGATCTCATTGATATTTTTATAATCAGCAGTGTCTGTTTCAATGTAAACTTTATAATTTTTGTCATCGACTTCTATTTCAGTTAGAACGGGACGCTCACGAACAGGGCTCAGTTTCATGGCAATCTGTCCTGCTGTAAGACCAAGTGAACTCAACTTCTCCTGATTAGCTACAATCGTATATTGATCGTAGGAAGTGGATAGGCTAGTCTTCGCTTTGTCGAAGTGGTCTGAATCATCCTGTACGAGCTTTAGAACTTGATCTGATATCGGCTTGATATCATCTAGGCTGTCACCGAATACGCTAACGCTGAGACCGCCACCGCCCATTCCGCCAGTCATATCAAGGGTTGTCCATACGCCTTCAGGAACTTCCTTGTGTAAACTTTCAACTAGTTCCTTCTGAACATCTTCGAAGTTCTTAGTATTGGTATTATATTCTATATAGAATAGGCCTGAGGTGGATGCACCCGCACCGCCCATAGGATTACTACCTCCGATGGAATATTGCATCTTTTCAACACCTGGTTGGTTTAGAATATACTTCTCTGCTTCCAACGCACGCTTTTCAACAACGTTCAGTTGGTTACCAGGTTCAGGTGTGTAGGTTACCATCGTATACTTATCTTTTTGTTCCGGCATGAAGCTCGTACCGATCAATGGATATAAGAATAGGCTACCGACGAGCATAAGAACGGCTATTCCGAAGGTTATCAATTTATGAGATAAGGTCCAGTTCAGGATGCTCTGATATCCTTTAGCCATCTTTCCTATTTCATTATGACTTGAATTCTTTTTCAGTTTGATACCCTTTTTGAAGAGTGTATGTGCAAGCATAGGTACAATCGTAACAGCGATAATGAGTGAAGCCAGTAGAGCGAACACCATCGTTAATGCGAAAGGCAGGAACAACTCACCGACCATGCCACTTACGAAAGCTAGAGGTAGGAATACCGCAATGGTAACCACGGTAGATGACATAATGGGAACGAACATCTCACGTGTTGCTTCACGTACTAATTCACGACCACGTAGCTTCTCATCGGGGTCTGTCAGTCGTCTATAAATATTCTCAATAACGACGATAGAGTCATCAATAACCCGACCGATGGCGACTGTCATCGCGCCAAGAGTCATCATATTGAGCGTAATGTCCATTTGCCATAACACGAGCAGAGCTGCGAGTAATGATAATGGAATGGAGATAATCGAGATAATGGTAGAGCGGATATTTCTTAGGAATATCAGAATGATGATTACAGCGAATAAGGCTCCGAAGACTGCCTTGCTGAGCATGGTATTAACGGAATCCTCAATAGGTTGCCCTTGATCAAGTAGTGTTGTTAATTCCAATCCATCATATTGGCTCTTCAAATCTGTAGCTTTGTCCTTCACAGCATTCACGACATCAACGGTGTTAGCGTCGTTATCCTTCACAATTTGAATACCAATCGATTCGACACCATCAGTACGGGAGATGGATTCTGCTTTACCAATGACTTGAATATCGGCAATATCCATTAACTTAACCGTAGGGATGCCAGCAGCAACTGCCCCTGTCATTGGTGCTTCAGTCGTTGGGGTAGAAGGTGCTGTCCGAGCTTCTGTCTGAGGCGTCTCTTGGGCATTGGGTATCCCTGTTTGAGCACTCGGAGCAGAATTGCCCATGTTTGGAATGACAGGAATCGCGAGATTCTTCAGATCATCCAGATTCACGATATTACCGTCTACTACAACGGCCTTTTGAGATTGTTCTAGGTTGAATAGCCCTAGAGGTACACGTAGCGATGAGCCTTGTACAATACCTTGGACTGTGTCCTGGCTAAGACCCAGCTCTTTCATTTTATTCTCATTGAATTTAAGCTGTACTTCTTTAACGTATTGCCCTGATATGCTTACTGTAGCCACACCTGGGATTTTGTCTAATTCTGGTTTAACTTGATTCTCAACAATACGCGTTAACTCTTCCAAGTCTTTGGATTTGTTGTTAGAAGCACTTAGAGAAACAACAGGAAATGAACTTATACTAAACTTAGAGATGGTAGGTTTTAGCGTGCCATCTGGCAAGGTGACTTCATTAAGGGCTTCACGGACCGCCGCAGTGGCTTGATCCAGATCGGTACCGTAATCGAACTCCATAGCAATGGAAGAAGCATTCTCCATGGAAGTAGAGGAGACGGTCTTCACGCCATCTACATTACGCAGTCGTTTTTCAAGCGGCATCGTGACGTCTTGGACGACACCTTCTGGAGCGGCACCAGGATAAATGGCAGTAATACTTAAGAATGGAATGTTGATATTGGGCATGGTCTCTTGCTTCATTGTGACTCCAGCGAATAAACCAGCAGCAGCGACAATAATAGTCAGAATCCAGATGGCAAACTTGTTATTTAACGAGAAATTAATAATACCTTTCATAATATAGGTTTCTGCTCCTCTCTCTATCTGTTCTTAATTTAATATTTAAATTGAACGGTCAGGCTGTGTAATTAAATATAACTTGATGATCTCTCGTAACTCTTCCTTCATATCCTGAACATCAGGGATATGCTCTAGATTAGCTAGCATACCCAGGAGAATAGCTCGCCGGGGGTGAGTGTGTACAAGCTCGCTTTCGAGAATAAGAATAGATTCAAGAGCATCCTTAAGCACATGGTCATCAAGCGACCTTTCTTTTAAGACGGACTTCATTTCTTTGGTTACAAGTAAGGGATGGCGTAGAAGACTAGATTTTTTACTACCCGTTACGAACCAGTGTGACCATACGTCTGATGGAATGAGTGGTTCATAATGCTTAGTTAGCATACCAATCACTACATTATCTAGTAAGAAGATGAGGTGATTAGACATTCTACGAATATTCAGTGGCAGTTCGGGAATAAACAGAATTTTAATGTAAGAACTTAGCATACCCCCAACCAACACGACTAAATCCATTGTATAAGGTTCCAGTTCAGGACCATAAATCGTTTCAAGTTTAGTCTTGAACCAATCGAGCGTCTTGAAATGATCCTCGCGGATACATTCAGACATATTGTTTTTTCTTGGTTTCGTTCCATCCATGAATTGATGCTTTATAAATTCTCGTAGCTCAATTACATGGCTGAGAAGAGCTTCAAATTGTTGATGGAGCTGTTCTTTGGGAGAGAGATGTGTATCCAACTCTACTTGCATCACACTGTCACGAATCGAATGAATACAGTATAAATAAATGCTTTCTTCTAATTCCTCTTTAGATTTAAAATGTAGATAAAGACTCCCCTTAGACATTCCACATACCTCGGCAATTTCTTGCATAGAGGTTGAAGAGATTCCTTTATTAGAGAATAGCTGCAAAGCGGCTTTCAGAATATGATTCTTCTTGTCCGCTGGTTTTTCAGACAATCTATTGTTCGCTCCTCCCAGAACCCTTGGGTTCTAATAATGACTAGTCGGTCATTATTATAATATAAAGAAAAGGCGGTTACAACCTTCACTGCTAAAGTGGAGGTTGTAACCGCCTTTAATTAAGAAATCAATTTAAGTCCAATAGCGGAAACAAGGATGAGGGAGATGAATACCATGCGCTTCCATTCTCTCTTCTCGCCAAACATCAGCATCCCAACTATGGCACTTCCAACAGTTCCGATCCCTGTCCAAACAGCATAGGCTGTTCCCATCGATAGACTTGTCATTGCGTAGGAGAGTAGAGTAAAGCTACAGATAAATGAGAGTGCCATCAGTAGGTAAGACTTCCATCCCTTATGATCAGCTACACCCTTCGTTCCGATTACGCCGAAGATTTCACATATACCTGCTCCAACAATCGCTAACCAAGCCATCAGCCGGTCACCTCCTGTTGTTGCTCATTGTTATCTGTTACCATCTTCAGACCAATGACGCCTACTAATAGCAAGGCTATGAGCAATACTTTGGATAAGCGGAAGGGCTCACCGAATAAGAGCATCTCTGCGAGGACAGTTCCCCCGGTGCCTAGACCGGTAAATACAGCATAGACGGTCCCAATGGGAAGACGTTTCGAGGCGGCTATGATGAGGCCGAAGCTGAGAGCGATCGTAATGACAGTCAAGATCCATTCTAAGATCGTGTCAGCATGCTTCAGTCCTGATACCCAGAATACCTCTACAATTCCTCCTATAAATACATAAAGCCAATGGCGATTCATAATATTACTCCTTTACTCTAGGTGTGATTCGAAGTGGTGTATGCCAGCCCAAAAGATCGGCCAAGCTGCATCTATTCTCTTCTGAGATTTATTCAAGGATTTCTTGTCTGTTAATTCGAAACCATCTCTTGAAAAATGGACTAGAGCTACTTCCTTTACTCTCTGCTTCGATGTCAGAATGACACTCACCAGTCTTCCCTATCTATCGTTCGTTAGGTACTATTTCACGTTTAAAAGATAATGTCAACTCGGGTTATCATCGTTTTCAATTCTTTTGTAAAGTAGAGATAGGAAGATGATTATGAATCATGTACAATATATGTTGTTATAAGAAACTAACAGTATTGTTGCTCTTTATGAAGCCGACTAGAAGTGAGGGGAAGTATGAGAAGAGGATTGCAGGTTGTATTGATTGCCGCAATTTTATTTGCATTTTATTATTTTGGGTTCGGGTTTTTTGGGCATACAGCGGGGACCATTGTCAGTATATTTTCAACACTTACGGTCATTTCGTTGAGTTTTATTATTTTTATGGAGAACCGTAATCCATCCACAACGTTGGCATGGATTTTGTTATTGGCCTTGATTCCGGTAGTGGGATTAATTTTTTATTTTCTATTCGGACAGAACTATTTCAAACGGCGCAAGTTTGATAAAAAGGCACAGCGTGATATAGAAGCTTATGAAAGAATAGAGAATGAGGAGCTACGGATTCATCAAGATCTGTCGCAGTTCACACCCAGCCAGCAGCAGTTATTGAAATTATCGCAGCGGTTGGCACGAACGCCGATTTCGTTCTGGACGGAGACGACCATACTTACGAATGGAGAGCAGACCTTCTCCACATTGCTGACAGAGCTTGAGAAAGCCAAGCATCATATTCATATGGAATATTACATTTTCCGTGCAGATGATATTGGAACACGAATTCAACAAATCCTTATTCATAAGGCGAAGTCGGGTGTTAAAGTAAGGTTTATGTATGACGCAGTGGGTAGCCTTCAATTATCTAAAACTTTTCTAAGAGAGTTGGCAGATGCGGGCGTGCAGCTTGTTGCGTTTGGCAGTGCGAAGACGATCTTCTTCACAAGTCGGGTAAATTACCGCAACCATCGTAAGATTGTTGTTATTGATGGGAATGTGGGTTTTATCGGTGGACTGAATGTTGGGGATGAATATTTAAGTCGTAGTAAAACTTATGGATTCTGGCGCGATACGCATATGTTTGTTAAAGGTGAAGCTGTGAGAGCATTGCAGATCATCTTCTTACAAGATTGGCTACATATGACGGGTGAGAAATACTTAGATCAAGAATATTTATCGCCGGCACTGGGTAGTGCTGGAGATGGTGCGGTTCAGATGATCGCAAGTGGACCTGATAATGAGAGACGAGTACTCCGTAATATCTTCTTTTCCATGATTACTTCAGCAAAATCAAGTATTTGGTTAGCCACACCCTACTTCATTCCTAATGAAGATATTCTAACGGCGTTACGTGTAGCTGCATTGTCAGGGCTAGATGTAAGGATTCTGTTCCCTGCGAAGCCGGACAAGTGGCTTCCCTTCTTTGCTTCCCATTCTTATTTTCCTTCCTTAATCGAGGCAGGTGTGAGGATATATGAATATGAAAAAGGGTTTCTTCACTCCAAATTACTGATCGTGGATGGGGAAATGGCAACCATCGGAACCACGAACATGGACATGCGTAGCTTGAACCTTAACTTTGAAGTCAACGCACTGTTAATCCATACACAAAGCGTTCAACAGATGGTGTCGGACTTTGAACGGGATTTGAAATCAGCGAAGCTAATTAATGAAGAAGAGCTCCAGAAAAAGAAAGTATGGGAACGTTTCTTAGAGTCTGCAGCACGCTTAATGTCACCTTTACTTTAGAATATAAAGAGGATCCGCTAACATAACTATAGCGGATCCTCTTTTATTATAATTATCAAAAAATTGGATTATAGAACATCCTCATCCATAAGTATATCCCTGGGAGAGGAAATGGCATAGCTTATGATATAATATAGTCATTAGATGGAGCAGCAACTGCTCACAGGCGAAGGAGAAACTTGTTATGGACGAAAGACAAGCCCGAGGGGGCGGAGACCAGTCACCATCACGTAATAGTGATCTAAACGGAGTGTCAAGAGAATCTTTGATGCCTGAAGTACCTACAGGTGAACGTAAAATAGAGCATGTCCGCCTTTGTCTAGAAGAAGAGGTTGGTGGAGCAGGGATAACGGCTGGATTTGAAAAATATCGTTTCCGTCACTGTGCATTACCGGAAATTAACTTTGATGATATTCATATGGAGACATCCTTTTTGGATAGATCGCTACGCACACCGTTATTAATTAGTTCTATGACAGGTGGAAGTAAGGCAACCGGTGCTATTAATGCCCGTCTCGCAGAAGCTGCGGAACGTCGTGGTTGGGCACTTGGTGTCGGATCTGTTCGTGCCGCAGTGGAACGAGAAGAATTGGCTGCTACATTCTATGTGCGGGATAAAGCGCCGAGTGTTCCAGTTATAGCAAATCTAGGTGCGGTGCAGTTGAACTACGGATTTGGTCCAGCGGATTGTATGCGTGCTGTCGATATTGCAGGAGCGGACATGCTGGTCTTACATTTGAACGGATTGCAGGAAGTATTTCAACCGGAAGGGAATACGAACTTCGCAAGCCTACTATCACGCATTGAAGAGGTGTGCCGTGAACTCACCATTCCTGTAGGCGTAAAGGAAGTAGGCTGGGGTATTGATGGGGAGACTGCAGCAAGATTATATGACGTAGGGATTGCATTCGTAGACGTGGCAGGTGCCGGGGGTACCTCTTGGAGCCAAGTCGAGAAGTTTCGTAGCCGTGATGCGGTACGCCGCGTAGCTGCGGAAGCTTTTGCGGGGTGGGGAATCCCCACCGCAGAATGTATCGTTGAGGTGCGGGAGAGTTCTCCGCACGGAGGTTTGATCGGTAGCGGTGGACTGCACAATGGTGTGGACGCTGCTAAAGCACTAGCGCTTGGCGCCGATCTTGCGGGGTTTGGCCGTGGCCTACTTGGGCCGGCTGTACAGTCTGAAGATGCATTGGATGAACGCCTCGCAATCGTGGAACAGGAGCTAAGAACAGCGATGTTTGGTATAGGTGCTGTTAATATTGAGGCGCTGCGTAATACACGTCGGCTCGTTCGTGTGAGTTAAGTACAAATAAGCGTGATGCTCTGAGTTTAGGATGAAGGTTAACTAGATTGGAGCATAGAATTCTCGCTACATGTTTTGGGACATAACAAGATAGCTTTCGCGTTATATCAGAAGATGGGGTATGAAATTACGGATATTAGCATGACTAAGAAGCTTTAATTGTAAGGAGTCGTTACATAAGGGGTTATTTATCGACTAATGTCGTTTGCTCCTTGCTGGGGTAATTGTTCTAATATATAATGGGGAAGATAAATTGACGGAAATAGGAGTTGTCATATAAATGGCTTTAAAAGCGGGTATTGTGGGATTGCCGAATGTCGGTAAATCCACGTTGTTTAATGCAATTACACAGGCAGGTGCAGAAGCTGCGAACTATCCTTTCTGTACGATCGATCCGAACGTTGGCGTAGTCGAGGTCCCGGATGAACGTCTAGATAAGCTGACTGAACTTGTTACTCCTGATAAAACAGTGCCTACAGCATTTGAGTTTGTTGACATTGCAGGACTTGTTCGTGGTGCGAGTAAAGGGGAAGGTCTGGGTAATAAATTCCTTGCTCATATTCGTGAGGTTGATGCGATCGTGCATGTGGTGAGATGTTTTGAAGATGAGAATGTGACTCACGTTGATGGTAAAGTAAACCCAATCAGCGACATTCAGACAATTAACTTGGAATTGATTCTAGCGGATCTCGAAAGTATCGAGAAGCGTATTGATCGTTCACGTAAGAATATTAAGAATGGTGACAAGAAAATCGCCCAAGAAGTGGAAGTACTTGAACGTGTGAAGGAAGCACTTTATAACGATATGCCAGCACGTAGTATTGAGCTTAGCGATGATGATAAGGTGATCGTACGTGATCTTCATCTGCTGACACTTAAGCCGGTACTTTATGCAGCTAATGTTAGTGAAGATGGCGTAGCAGATGCAGATAGTAATCCTTATGTACAACAAGTAAAGGATTTCGCCCTTGCTGAGAATGCAGCCGTTGTACCGATTAGCGCGAAGGTAGAAGCTGAGATTGCAGAATTAGAAGGCGAAGACAAGGCAATGTTCTTAGAAGAGCTGGGACTTGAAGAGTCAGGCCTTAATCGTCTGATTAAAGCAGCCTACACGCTACTTGGTTTGTATACGTACTTTACAGCAGGTGTGCAAGAGGTTCGTGCGTGGACCATCCACAAAGGAACAAAAGCCCCTCAGGCGGCAGGCGTTATTCATACCGATTTCGAGCGTGGATTTATCCGGGCTGAGGTTGTTTCCTATGATGATCTAGTCAATGCAGGTTCCATGAATGGTGCCAAAGAACGTGGACAACTTCGCTTAGAAGGTAAGGAATATTTGGTTAAAGACGGCGATGTTATGCACTTCCGTTTCAACGTATAGCGACTTAAATTTAACGTGAATGAGCTTGCCAAGGGGGAGGCTTATTCGCGTTACTTGTGTTGTAGCTTGTTCAACTCACTTGTTCTATTCAGTGTGCATAAAGTATGTTATAATGAAGAGTCATGAAAAATAATTAAATGGAGTTTATTTTGATATAGGAGAGGTGACCCCCCAATGTTGGACCGATTGCAATCCTTGGCGGACCGTTACGAAAAACTGAGCGAAATGCTCTGTGATCCTGATGTTGCTAGCGATAATACGCGATTAAGGGAGTATTCTAAAGAACAATCAGATTTACAGCCTGCTTTTGAGGCTTTTACCGAATATAGAACAGTTGTTGAAGAACTACATTCAGCAAAAGCAATGCAAGCTGAGAAGCTAGATGACGAGATGCGTGAAATGGTTAAGATGGAAATTGATGAGTTAACGACTCGTCACCATGAATTAGAGAGCCAGATTCGTCAACTTCTACTTCCAAAAGATCCTAATGATGATAAGAACGTTATCGTGGAAATTCGCGGTGCGGCGGGTGGAGATGAAGCCGCTCTGTTTGCCGCTGATCTTTATCGGATGTATACCCGTTATGCTGACGCACAGGGATGGCGAGTAGAGATAATGGATGTGAGCAGTAATGATCTTGGTGGCTTTAAAGAAGTTATTTTCTCCATTAACGGTCGTGGTGCTTACAGCAAAATGAAATATGAAAGTGGTGCACACCGTGTGCAGCGCATTCCAACCACTGAATCGGGTGGACGGATTCACACGTCAACTTCAACTGTGGCTGTATTGCCAGAAGCAGAAGAATTTGAGATTGAAATTCATGATAAAGACATTCGTGTGGATACGTTCTGTTCAAGTGGTGCGGGTGGACAATCTGTTAATACAACTAAATCTGCTGTGCGAGTGACTCACATCCCTACGGGTATTGTGGCAACTTGCCAAGATGGTAAATCGCAGAATAAGAATAAAGATCAAGCCCTTAAAGTGCTTCGTTCTCGTATCTCAGATAAGATGCGTCAAGAAGAAGAAGCTAAGTACGCGGGTGAGCGTAAGAGCAAAGTGGGTACGGGTGATCGCAGTGAGCGTATTCGCACGTATAACTTTCCGCAAGGCCGTGTAACGGATCACCGTATTGGTCTGACTATGCACAGATTAGAACAAGTGATGAATGGTGATATTACTGATATTATTGCAGCTCTTAGTATTGCTGAGCAGGCAGAATTGATGGATAGTGGGGAATAATGTTGTGAGCAGAGATCGTTTCAACGTATCACCCAATCAGAGTATACGGGAAGCCTTTGTGGAGGCTTCCTCTTTTTTAGCGAATTGTGGCGTGTTGGAGCCGCAGCGTAATGCACAGCTATTGCTAGAGCATGTGCTGGAACTGACAGGCACCGCCTATTACATGGCGTTGTCGGAGCCTTTTCCCGCGGCTAAAGCTGCCGCGTGGATGGACGCGGTTACCCGCAAAGCATCGGGTGAACCGGCGCAGTACATCATCGGCGAGCAGGAATTCTACGGCCTGCTCTTTAACGTGACCTCGGCCGTGTTGATCCCACGGCCGGAGACCGAGCTGCTGGTCGAAGCGATCCAGCAGCAAGCTGCCCGGATCTGGCCGGGCAGCACCGCCGTGCCGGCGGAAGCTCCTGCGCCTAGCGCGCAGCTCTCCGCGGTGGCCGAGCAGCAGCTCGTGGCCGCCGACATTGGCACCGGCAGCGGCGCTATCGCTGTGACGCTGGCGGTGCAGTCGCCACGCTGGCGCATACACGCCAGCGACATCTCGCCGGCGGCGCTCCGCGTAGCCGAGCAGAATGCGGCGCGCCATGCGGCAGCCGTAGCCTTTCATCAGGGCGACCTGCTGGCGCCGTTCGCTGGGATGGCGTTGGACATTGTTGTGTCCAACCCACCGTATATACCGGCGTCGGATATCGCTGGTCTCCAGCGTGAAGTGCGAGACTTCGAGCCGCGCATGGCGCTGGATGGTGGTGCGGATGGGCTACTGCCTTACCGCATCATGATGGAGCAGTTAATAATGCTCGCCGCGCCTCCGCGCTTGATCGGCTTTGAACTCGGTATGGGACAAGCGGGCGATGTTGCTCAATTGTTAAGTGAAGCAGGGCATTGGGATGAGATTGTCATTGTACCTGACTTCGCTGGGATTGAACGTCATGTCCTTGGGGTAAGGGTTTAGACGTTTACTTTAGGGAGGATTTGCTTACCTTTCATTTCTTATTAGGGTCTTCGGTTTATTACCGTCATTGTCCAATTGAATTTGGTTGGTGTATTCCTATACAATAGAGAGATAGGTGCTTTATGAGGCACAAGAGGTAGAAGCCTCGGTACAGGAGGGTAGCACATGCTTCAAAAGCTAAAAAAAATAGATTTCGTCGTTTTGGTGGTTCTAATTGCTCTTATGGCGATTAGTATATTGTCTTTATATAGCGTGACTAATGGAAGAGAGAGCACCGGTTTAGATGGGCATCACATAAAAATGTTGAAGTACTACGCTATTTCCTTTGTAGCCTTCACTGCATTTGTTTTGATTGACTACCGACTATTGATCAAATATGCCTGGGTTATTTACTTAGCAGGCATGGCTTTACTTGGCGTTGTAAGTTTTGTGGGAGAATCGAAGAACGGAGCAACAGGTTGGTTGGAGCTGCCTGGATTTTCATTACAGCCAGCAGAGCTTTTTAAACTATGTTTAATTATCTTCCTGACCTCTGCCCTTATTCGTATCAATAAGAATCAACTATCCTTCTGGAGCAATGTTGTACCTGTGGGTATGATAGCCTTTATTCCGTTTGTTATCGTTCTCTCGCAGAATGACCTTGGGAACTCATTTAGCTATGTCATCATTTTGATTGGACTACTCTGGATTGGGAACATTAAATTCTCTCATGCATTGATTGGTGTAGTTATTATGCTCGGGGCCCTGATTGGTGGTATTCAAGGCTACATCCATTACCATGACGATATCAAAACAGCTTTGGAGTCTATTAAAAAGGATCACTGGATCGAACGGCTCGATCCTTGGCTTGTTCCTGAGAAAGCAACGGCTAAAGCTAGTTACCATACAGACAATGCCAAGCTTGCTATTGCTTCTGGGGGAATGGTTGGAGAAGGATATATGAAAGGGACTTCTGTTCAAAGTGAACGTGTACCTTATACGTATTCCGATTCGATCTTTGTGCAGGTCGCGGAGGAATTTGGCTTCGTAGGAGCTTCCGTGTTGCTGTTGTTATACTTCGTGATGATCCATCGTATGATTCTGATTTCATTGGAATGTAAGAATCGAGCAGGACCCTATCTCATTGTAGGTATAGTTGCTATGATGTTGTATCAAATCTTTGAGAACATCGGTGCTTTTATCGGAATTATGCCATTAACGGGGATTACTCTTCCCTTTATTAGTTACGGAGGAACTTCTCTACTTATAAATATGGTTAGTATAGGTATCGTTATGAGTGTTCGTGTTCACAGTCAGGAGCCGGATGATAGTTTGGTCGTTCAGACATCCAACTATTCTGCTTCCGCAGGTTCAAATTAGTTCTAATCTAATAACATTAATCGAACGCCACTCTGTTAACCACTCCGGTTAATAGGGTGGTTTTTTGATTTTATGGTATTCTAACGCTTTAACATAGGGCAGCGAAGAGGACGGAATTGTTCTGTAGAAGCGATAGCGTTCGCCTTTGTCCTGGGATTTCTACCGCTTAGCGGTATATATCAGGAAATCTGAGGGCAACAGCGGCGATCGGAAGAATAATCCGTCCGCGTAGCGGTCATCCTGAAGCGCCGTATCTACCGGTATATTTATTTTTTAATAGATTGATAGTTTATCCTCTCTTGAAATGGACATACTAGCCCATATGAAGTGATAGAGGGGAGCGGATTTAGAATGAGAAACAGTGTCATAGGATCTGATACGCGGCGTGTCTTAGTAAAGAATACAGTTATTATATTTAGTATATTATTTTTGCTAGTTATGTCTTGGGAAGCGCAACGTACAGACGCATCTGTGGTGGAGGGGCTTATACCTCAGGAGTCGATTCGATTGCGTATTCTAGCAAATTCAGATAGAACCGGAGATCAGATTGTCAAGAAAGAGATCCGTGATGTTATTGTGGAGCAAATGAACGGATGGGTTCAGAAGTTGGAAGATCCACAAAGCTTAGAACAAGCACGTGCAGTCATTAAACAGCACCTCCCAGAGCTGAATAACTTGGTAGGGAAAGAGCTGGCGGATCGGGGAATACACTATAATTATCAGGTTGAACTTGGAATGGTTGCTTTTCCTACTAAATTATATGGTGGCACTGTATATCCAGCCGGAGAGTATGAGGCATTAAGAATTACATTAGGTGAAGGAAAAGGACAGAATTGGTGGTGTGTGTTATTCCCGCCGTTATGTTTCATTGATGCTGGAACCGGAGATGCTGTAGCTGCGGCAACTGCGTCTACAGTAGAGGCTAAGGGTGAGGGTGGAGATGTAGAAGAAACCTCTGATGCACCTGAAGTACGCTTTTTCTTATGGGATATGATTCTAGGGTTAATAGAGTGGATTAAGGGATTGTTTGTCTAACTTCTCCACTTTGTTTTTATACAGGTTCATGGTAAAATTCTTGTATCTTAAGTGAAGGTGCTTATTCTCTGCCCATGGTCCGATGACTTCGTTCATTGTTCTTTCGCAGATGGGGGCACTTTTTTCGTTTACAAGCGGCTCGTGAGGCGGAAGGCATAATATGATTTTTAGAAAGCATGTGATAAGTGATGGAATCGAACATGAATGATGATAAATATGAAAAGAAGACAGCGAGCGATCTTCATACAACGTACTGGAATGTCAGGGGAATGATTGATCAGAAGAGACAGCTTAAGCAAGAATTATCACGTGAAGCAGGAGATATTCAGGAAGCTGCTAAGTTATTAGCAAGTGGAGGGATTATAGCTTTCCCAACGGAAACGGTGTATGGACTTGGCGCAGATGCACGGAGTACATCCGCAGTGGAGGCTGTATTTACAGCCAAGGGAAGACCGGCTGATAATCCACTTATTGTACATATAGCGGAACGTATTCAACTAGCAGAACTCGTAACAGAGGTGCATCCTATAGCTGCTGCATTGATGGAAGCATTCTGGCCAGGTCCACTGACACTGGTGCTGCCTCTGCGGGAAGGAGTGTTGTCCTCACGGGTGACGGCAGGATTAGATACAGTTGGTGTACGTATGCCAGATCACCCTGTTGCACTCGAGCTCATTGCCAAGGCGGGTTGTCCCGTTGCGGCACCAAGTGCTAATCGATCTGGGCGACCGAGTCCTACGCTAGCTGATCATGTGATGGAGGATTTAGAGGGTCGAATTGATGGGATTTTGGATGGAGGTCCTACAGGTGTTGGGCTAGAGTCTACGGTTGTACAGGTGCAAGCAGATGGTGCAGTAGTCGTGTTAAGACCCGGTGGTATTACAACGGAACAATTGTCTCGCATAGAGGGTGTAGTTATCCATTCTGACTTATCCGATACGGAATCAGCGTCTGAACAGAATATAGCACCATCATCTGAGATTGGAATGTCTGATACAGATCATGCCTTCTCTTTAGTTCCCAGATCACCGGGTATGAAGTATACGCACTATGCACCGCGGGGTGCACTTAGTATTGTGAGAGGATCTTCACCACAGACTGTCGCAGATTGGATCGCAACTCGGCTAGATGATGCCGTGGAGCACGGAGAGACGATAGGACTCATGATCTTCGATGAACACAAAGGCATGTATCATGATCGTCCGGATCTTCACATCGTTACCATGGGGCCCTTGTCATCGCTAGACACCGTAGCTCGCTTCTTGTATGCAGGGTTGCGTCAGTTCGATGAAGCAGGCGTTACCTTTATTCTGGCAGAAGCTTGCCCGGAAGAAGGGCTTGGCACAGCGGTCATGAATCGTCTGCTGAAGGCAGCTGGAGGTAGAGTAATCTCTGTATAGGTAATGGGTTGTTCCCCATCGAGGGTTCCTGTCATGAATCACGCCTTGTCCGCATAAATTTGTACAAGAAGCTAACGGACTTGGAGGAATATTCATGTGGGAGACTTCTGCCAGTTTGGGGCAGCTAATTACGATTTTAATTATGGCACTGGCTTTAGGGCTTGATGCATTTTCACTCAGTGTGGGAATTGGTATGAAGGGGATTGGGTTGCTTCATATCCTTAAAATCAGTTTGTGGGTAGGGGTTTTTCACATTATCATGCCCTTGCTAGGTATTGTTACAGGGCAATATGTCGGCATGCTATTGGGAACGATCACAGGTTATGTCGCCGGTGGATTATTGATTCTACTTGGGGGCCATATGGTTGTGAATGCTTTTTATGGTGGAATGACGAAGATCGTAGATTATCGCTCTTGGATCGGTATGGGCATTTTTTCAGTGAGTGTTAGTATTGACTCATTCTCGGTCGGGGTTTCTTTAGGGATGTTTAATAGCAATGTATTGATCACGGTCTTGGCGTTCGGATTCTGTGGTGCATTAATGTCGGTATTGGGCCTTCTACTAGGACGGAAAGTGGGTCACAATCTAGGAGAGTATGGAGAAGCTCTCGGGGGTGCTATACTTCTTGCATTTGGACTAGTGTTTATCTTTTGATACAATAGAATGAATAATAAGTTACAAAGCCATCGTATTGAAGGAATTGATTCTTGGGAGGTTGACAGGGCATGTTACGTATTTTGTTCGTGTGTACAGGCAATACATGTCGTAGTCCGATGGCCGAAGGAATTCTTCGCAAATTAGCTGAGGAACGGGGCATTGAACTAGAGGTTGAATCTGCTGGAGTGTCTGCGGCTGAAGGGGTACCTATATCCCGTCACGCGGAGGCGGTGCTACGAGATCATGATATTAACGATCATATCACCTCTCTCCCTTTAAGGCATGATAACGTAACATCGACGGATCTTATTCTTACGTTAACTCAGAGCCATAAACAGCATGTTATTCGCAATTTTCCTCAGGCGATGGGTAAGGTCTATACACTGAAGGAATATGCCGAAGATGATGAAGTGGTGTTGAGAGAATTACAAGAGCTAGATAGTTTATATGCTACTTGGGCCATGAATAAGGCATTGGGTCAAGAGTTAGATCACCAAGATCGCGAACGGTTGATTGAGTTACAGCAACGTGTTCCGAGCTTCGATATCTCTGATCCTTTTGGTGGGTCACGAGAAGATTATGAAGTGACGGCAGCAGAGATTCGGACGGCTATAGATCGTATGCTGGACAAGCTGCAACATGAGCAGAGTTCGTAACTTTGAAATATAAGAAAGGTTAAGTTTTCACTATACTTTGAATATATTTCTACGAGAAACGGTTACGGTCTCTTAAAGGACGGCGAAGCCGTTTCTTCGTGACCGAATTCATTCTTGATTGTACGTTGCTTTTCAGTCGAGATTGATTTATTATGAGATTAAATGAAAAACAATCGGTTCCGATGTAACTGGCGACTATGTGGATGAAACCACGATGGAGCATCGGAATATACGGCCGGTCGCCTGGGCAAAAGAGCAATTCTACGAGACACTCGTAGACTGCTCTTTTTTCGTCTTCTAACCATATTAATAAGGTATAATGGTACAAGATACTTAAGAAGCGAATTTGAGGAGGTTTTTCACAAGATGAAGATTGCTCTAGGAACTGATCATGCAGGTATTGGCTTGAAAAAAGACGTTATTGCTGTTATTCAGAAGCTCGGACATGAGGTTGTGGACGTGGGGTGTAATTGCTCTGATTCCGTTGACTATCCAGATTATGCTCTGCCTGTATGTGAACAGGTTGTTGCAGGTACAGCAGATCGAGGTATATTGATCTGTGGTACGGGTATTGGGATGAGTATCGCAGCCAATAAGGTGCCTGGCATTCGTTGCGCTCTGGTCCATGATGTATTCTCTGCTAAGGCTACGAGAGAGCATAATGATACGAATGTGCTGGCTATGGGAGAGCGTGTCATCGGACCGGGGCTTGCTGAGGAAATCGTCAAGGAATGGCTGAGTACAGCGTTTAGTGGGGGAGAACGCCACGTGAATCGTGTGAACAAGGTCATGGCTATTGAAGACAAGTATCGGCAAGTCTAAGGAGGCCCTTATGAAGAACAATCAGGTGATCTCTCTAAGGGAGCAGGTGGGGCTTGTACTTCGTGAATTAGTGGAGGTTGCCAAGCTTGGTCCCGGTAAGCTGCTCGTAGTCGGTACGAGTACGAGTGAAGTGGTAGGCGAACGAATTGGAACATCTGGAGCTTTGGAAGTCGCGAATGAACTACTTGCTGGAATTGAGGAAGTTCGTAATGAATTTGGATTTCTTGTCACGTATCAGTGTTGTGAGCATTTAAATCGCGCATTAGTCATGGAGCGAACGCTATTGGATGAACTGCGTCTGACAGAGGTTGCCGCAGTGCCTTATCCTAAAGCAGGAGGTTCGATGGCTTCCGCGGCATACCGCTCCATGGATGACCCTTGTCTTGCAGAAACCGTAGAAGCTCATGCTGGAATCGATATTGGTGAGACGATGATCGGAATGCATCTACGTCCTGTTGCAGTTCCCCTTAGACCAAGCATTCGTTATATAGGAGAAGCACGAGTCAATACAGCCTATACAAGACCGAAGATGATTGGTGGAGAACGAGCCCAATATGTTCTTGAACGTTCGATTCAAGAGGAGAATGAATCTCATCTTTGCGATTAACTTGATATTCTCATAATAAAACTTAGGAGGACTATGAATTATGGACCAATTGCGTAAGAGTGACCCAGCTGTACTGGAGGCTATGGGATTAGAGTTAGCACGTCAACGTAGTAACATCGAGCTTATAGCTTCGGAGAACATTGTAAGTGAAGCGGTAATGGAAGCTATGGGTTCTGTACTGACCAATAAATATGCTGAAGGATATCCTGGCAAAAGATATTATGGTGGTTGTGAACACGTAGATATCGTTGAGGATATTGCTCGTGATCGTGCTAAAGAATTGTTTGGAGCAGAGCATGTTAACGTACAGCCGCACTCTGGTGCACAAGCGAATATGGCTGTTTATCTAGCAGCGCTTAAACCTGGAGATACCGTTCTAGGAATGAACTTGGCACATGGCGGACACTTAACTCACGGTAGTCCAGCTAACGCTTCAGGTCTTCTATATAACTTTGTAGCTTACGGTGTTCAAGAAGATTCCTTCCTAATTGATTATGATGAAGTGCGCAAGCTAGCGTTCAAACATCGTCCGAAGTTACTCGTGGCGGGTGCCAGTGCTTATCCTCGTACCATTGACTTTGAAGCACTCGCTTCTATCGCTAATGACGTGGGCGCGCTGTTCATGGTAGATATGGCTCATATTGCTGGACTCGTGGCTGCTGGAATTCACCCTAGTCCTGTACCTCATGCACACTTTGTAACAACCACTACACACAAAACGCTTCGTGGCCCACGTGGAGGTATGATTATTTGTAAACAACCATGGGCACAAGCAATCGATAAAGCGGTATTCCCAGGCATGCAGGGTGGACCTTTGATGCATGTTATTGCCTCCAAAGCAGTAGCCTTGAAGGAAGCGTTAGATCCTTCATTTAAGGTATATGCGGAGAATGTAGTTAAGAATGCACAGGTTCTAGCTGAAACATTGATTAGCGAAGGTTTGAACATCGTTTCTGGGGGTACAGATAACCACCTTATGCTAATTGATACACGTGGTTTAAATATTACGGGTAAAGTTGCAGAGAAAGTACTTGATTCTATCGGAATTACAGTGAACAAGAACGCAATTCCTTTTGATCCAACAAGTCCATTTGTTACAAGTGGTATCCGCATTGGTACACCGGCAGCAACGTCACGGGGTATGGATGAGAAGGCGATGGTTGCTATAGGTGAGATTATTGCTCTAACGCTGAAGAACACGGAAGACCAAGCTGTACTTGCGCAAGCAGCAGCAAGAGTGGCTGAGCTAACAGACCAATATCCATTATATACAGATTTGAAATATTAGAATTCACATGATGTGCGGCGAAGGGTCGAGGTCGATCTTTCGCTTGCAAAGACCTCTCGGTAGCAGTGATTAAGAGACCAGCTGAAATTTTTGGCGCTCCATACTGTTGCGAGAGGTTCTTTTTTTTATGCTTGTCACAAACATTGCGGATGAAATGATCCTGCCCAATGCCCTCTATCGTATTGATCCTTGTCCTTTGTTCACAGTCTTGAAATAAACATGTCCTACGTAGGTGCAAATTCTTTTCTGGGAATGATATAATAGACGAGGTTTGCAGATACTACAACTAAGGCATAAGAATTGTATGTTCATAGAGACATACGAACTACGGAGGGGCTACTATGGGAAAATTGGTGATATGTGATCATCCTTTAATTCAACACAAGTTAACTTTTATACGAGATGTGCGTACGAACACGAAAGATTTTCGGGAACTTGTTGATGAAGTTGCGACATTGATGGCATATGAGATTACAAGAGAGATTCAATTGGAGTCCGTTACAGTTCAGACTCCTGTCGCAGAGACAGAGGGTCATGTTATTTCAGGTCGTATGCTTGGGTTGATTCCAATTCTACGCGCTGGACTCGGCATGCTGGATGGGATGTTGAAGCTTATTCCTGCTGCGAAGGTTGGACACGTAGGATTGTTCCGTGATCCAGAGACGTTGCAGCCCGTGGAATATTATACCAAGCTTCCAACAGACGTTACTGAGCGTCAACTGATCGTTATTGATCCTATGTTGGCAACAGGAGGATCAGCTATTGCAGCAATTGATGTTCTGAAGAAACGTGGATGCACTCAGATCAAGATGATGAATCTAATCGCAGCTCCAGAAGGAGTCAAAGCGGTACAGGATGCGCATCCAGACGTTGATATTTATGTTGCTGCACTTGACGAAAGATTAGACGAACATGGATATATTATTCCTGGACTAGGTGATGCAGGAGACCGTTTATACGGAACCAAGTAAAGTGAGGTAATGGGCATGTCAAAGATTAAAGTAATGACAATCTTCGGGGTTCGCCCGGAAGCGATCAAGATGGCACCACTTATTTTGGAATTGCAAAAACATCCTGAGCATATTGAATCGGTTGTCTGCGTTACAGCGCAGCACCGTGAACTGCTCGACCAAGTACTTGATGTATTTGGAATCCATCCGGATTATGACTTGGATGTAATGAAGGATCGTCAGTCTTTAAATGAAATATCTATTCGTGTATTAGAAGGTTTGGAACCTGTCCTTCGTGAGGCTAAGCCTGATATTGTGCTAGTACATGGCGATACACTGACGACATTTTTGGCGAGTTATGCTTCATTAATGCAGCAAATTAAAGTGGGTCATGTCGAAGCTGGACTTCGAACATGGAATAAACTATCACCATTTCCAGAAGAAATGAACCGTCAATTGACGGGTATTCTTGCTGATCTTCATTTTGCTCCTACAGATTGGTCTGCAGGTAATTTGAAGAAGGAGAACAAATCAGAGTCAAGTATATATATCACAGGCAATACAGTGACAGATGTGTTTCAATATACCGTACAGCAAGGTTACCGTCATCCTGTGTTGGATTGGGCATCAGGCAAAAAACTTATTCTTATGACGGCGCATCGCAGGGAGTCTCAAGGCGAACCGCACCGTCATATTTTCCGTGCTATTAAACGGATTGCCGACGAATTTGAGGATGTAGCGATTGTATACCCTGTTCATCCAAGTCCCGCTGTGAAGGAACCTGCGTATGAAATACTAGGGAATCACCCTCGGATTAAGCTGATCGAACCTTTGGATGTCGTTGATCTGCATAACTTTTATCCCCATACTCATCTAATTCTAACGGACTCTGGAGGCTTGCAAGAAGAGGCGCCATCCTTCGGTGTTCCGGTGCTTGTACTTCGAGACACGACGGAACGTCCTGAGGGAATCGAAGCGGCAACACTTGAATTAGTAGGTACAGATGAAGAGAAGGTGTATGAACGGACCAAGAATCTTTTAATTAACCAAGAAGCCTATGACATCATGAGCAGGGCCGCCAACCCTTACGGTGATGGACGTGCATCAGAAAGAATTGTCAATGCGATTCTTCACCATTTCGGGATTAACGAGGAACGTCCTGAAGAATTTCACAGAATGGTCACAAAATCACAAGACGAAGAATAGACCGAAATAGCTTGTTAAAGCTGATAGTGTACAGTAGAACTGTACGGTTTATATGGTTTTATTTGTGTTTAATTCTACTATTGTTGTCTCGAAATCTTGAAGTTCACTTGATTGACAAACTCTTACTATATTCAGTAAAATTAGTTGGGATTGTATGCACATGAATGAACCGAACAATAATAACAATATTTGGCAAACAGCGTTGCATCTTGGTACAGCTGGAGGTCTGCTATCAACCTATATTCTCATCGGATTTTTCGGAGGGAGATGGCTTAGGGGTCTGTATAATGGACCTAGTTATTGGCTGGCGATTGGAACCATTTCAGGGCTAGTTCTAGGGGCTATTCATGTTTTCGTATTGATCAAAAAATTTTTGGGGGAACAAGATGGATGATATAGCTTCCATTGTGAAGGGTGTCACCAGACTGTCATTGATTATCTTGGCAGGGTTATTAATGGGGTGGGCCCTTCATCCGGAATCCAGAATTTATTCTCTGGGTATGGCCCTGGGAATGGTAGCAGGTTTGGTAAATACTCGCTATCTCTCAGCGAAAGTCCGGAAAGTTGCACACGCCGTAGCAACCCAACAAACGAGGGCATTTAGCCTAGGCTTCATAACCCGAATTAGTTTCGCCCTTCTGGCTGTGATGTTCTCCGTGAAGATCGAACATTTTTCACTTGAACTAACCATTGCTGGACTCTTCTTACCGCAGCTTTTGACCATTCCTGTAGGTATATATTTGAGTGTGAAAAAGATGATTTAATATATTAAGCGAAAGGAGGGAATACATTTCAATGCATGAACAACCGATTATCCATGTGGGGGGACTGAATCTCGATCTATCAGCTATTTTTATGTTGCTGGTGAGTATGATCGTCGTATTCGTGTTCGTTAGGCTCTGTGTTCGTAATTTATCGGTAGAGAATCCTTCCAAGCTTCAGAATTTCATGGAATGGGTTGTGGAATTTGTTCAGGGTCTCATTGGAAGCGCAATGGACTTGAAGAAAGGGAAACCTTATATATCTTTAGGGCTTACACTGATCCTGTTCATCTTTGTATCCAACTTGTTGGGACTACCGTTTTCTATCATTACCGAAGCACATGGTCCTCAAGAAATATTTGGACACGTTATTGAAGCCACAAAAAATTTAGGGAATGGCGAACATGCTGAGATTCTTTGGTGGAAGTCACCAACGGCAGACATTAACATAACTGCGGGTCTTGCTATCGTTATCTTTATTTTAATGAATTATCTTGGACTCAAGCTGAACCGTAAACATTATTTGAGACATTATATTGAACCGTTTCCGATTTTCCTTCCATTGAATATTATTGAGAATTTATCTAAGCCAGTTGCGCTTGCAATTCGGTTATTCGCTAATATATTCGCTGGGGAAGTCCTGATTACTGTTATCCTGAAGCTTAGTTTCATAGGGATTCCGTTTCTCGCGGTTTGGCAAGGATTTAGTATATTTATAGGCGCTTTACAAGCCTTCATATTTACGATTCTGAGTATGGTGTACATCGCTCAAACAACGATTCATGAAGACCATTAATTAACTTCAGCGAACAGATTCAGAATCTATTGAATTCTTAACGCAGAAGATATTATATTACACAAATAATAAGAAGATTTTAAGGAGGATATTTAATTATGGAATTTTTAGCAGCAGCAATCGCAGTTGGTTTAGGGGCACTTGGTGCAGGTCTAGGTAACGGTATGATCGTAAGTAAAACAGTTGAATCTATTGCTCGTCAACCAGAAGCACGTAACGCACTACAAACAACGATGTTTATCGGTGTTGGTATCGTCGAAGTTATTCCGTTGGCAGCTACAGTTATCGCCTTCTTGATCATGTTCTCTTCATAATTTCGGTTGGCGGGGAGGGCCGATGCCATCCGCGCCTTCGTTTTATTCAAGTTATCAGTAAATAGATTTCATTCGTATGTTCTAACGGGAAGGAGTGACTTCAGTGGAAATTATTTGGGAGAATATCGTTATATCTATAGCTTCGTTTATCATTCTATATTGGGCGCTTAATAAATTCGCTTTTAGCAAATTATTTAGCATTATGGAGCAACGCCGCGAACTCGTTCTTAACCAATTAGAAGATGCTAAACAAACACGGGAACAAGCAACGCAATATGTTGAAGATCAAAAGGTTGCGTTGGAAGAAGCTCGTAAAGAAGCATACGATATCGTTGAACGTTCTAAACAGACAAGCAGTAAACAAGCTGAACAGATTCTTGAGGAAGCTAGCAATGCTGTGGTACGCCTTAAATCTGAGGCTGTTCGCGACATTGAAAGTGAGAAGAACAAGGCTGTTGAAGCATTGAGAAGTGAACTTGGTACTGTTTCAGTGAAAATTGCGTCCAAGCTGCTTGATAAAGAAGTCAAAATGGACAACACGCAAGAGCATCTTGTGGATCAATACCTCAAAGAGGTAGGGGGCAGATCATGAGTCGAGATACGGTAGTCGCCAAACGGTATGCTAAGGCACTGTTTGATGTGGCATCACAGGAGCAAAGAACCGTTGAAGTGGAACAGGATTTGAAAAGTATCGTGGAAGCTATCCAATCGAATCCAGATATTGAAGCGTTCCTGTCTACACCAAACATTTCCGAAGCCGATAAATTGAATGCGCTCAGTAGAGCTCTTCAAGGTAAGCTATCTCAGACTGTGATCAATACCGTGGAATTACTTGTGAAACGGCGGAGAACGAATATATTCCCCGATCTTTTAGAGAGCTACGTCAAATTCGAAGGTGAAAGCCTAGGACGGGCGGATGCCGTCGTATATTCCACTTATCAACTTGATGAACGGGAGAAAGAAACCGTGGCAGCTGAGTTTGGTCAAATTGTGCACAAAAATATTCGCGTGACCAATATTATCGATAAAAGTCTGCTCGGAGGATTGAAAGTTGTCATTGGCGATACTTTGTACGATGGAAGCTTGTCAGGCAAGCTTGCGCGTCTGGAGCAATCTTTTGCGAGACAAGCATAGTAGATAGGGGTGAAAATATTGAGTATCAGACCTGAAGAAATTAGTACGCTGATTAAAAGTCAAATTGAACAATATAAATCTGACATTGAAGTGGCAGAAGTCGGAACTGTCATTCAAGTTAGTGATGGTATCGCTCGTGTATACGGGCTTGAGAACGCAATGTCCGGGGAGCTATTGGAATTTTCCAATGGTGTAGTCGGATTGGTGCTCAACTTGGAAGAAAGTAATGTGGGTGTTGTTATTCTTGGACCTTACACTGACATTAAAGAAGGCGACCAAGTGAAACGTACGGGTCAAATTATGCAAGTACCTGTAGGTGAAGCTCTACTTGGACGAGTAGTTAATGGCCTAGGTGAGCCAATCGATGGTAAAGGACCAATTGCTGCAACGGAGTTCCGCCCGGTAGAGAGCAGTGCGCCAGGCGTTATCGATCGCAAATCGGTTCATGAACCGATGCAAACGGGAATTAAAGCTATTGATGCCATGGTACCCATTGGTCGCGGCCAACGCGAGCTTATCATTGGTGACCGTCAAACAGGTAAAACAGCAATTGCAATCGACACCATCATTAACCAAAAGGGTAATGGCGTTAAGTGTATCTATGTTGCAATCGGTCAAAAACAATCAACTGTTGCACAAGTCGTTGAGACCCTTCGTCGTCATGGCGCACTAGAGTACACGATTGTTGTTACAGCATCTGCATCAGATCCATCTCCACTACTCTATATTGCACCGTATGCAGGTTGCGCTATGGGTGAATATTTCATGTACAAAGGCGAACATGCCCTTATTATTTATGATGACTTGACTAAACAAGCATCTGCTTATCGTGAACTTTCCTTGCTACTTCGTCGTCCACCAGGTCGGGAAGCATATCCAGGGGATGTATTCTATCTGCATTCCCGTCTATTAGAGCGTGCAGCGAAGCTTAGTGATGCAATGGGTGGAGGTTCATTAACCGCACTACCGTTCATTGAAACACAAGCATCGGATGTTGCAGCCTACATTCCAACGAACGTTATCTCCATTACTGATGGACAAATCTTCTTGGAATCTGAATTGTTCTATTCAGGTCAACGCCCAGCGATTAACGTCGGTGTATCCGTATCCCGCGTAGGGGGTTCGGCACAAATTAAGGCAATGAAGAAAGTTGCAGGCGGTCTGAAGCTCGATCTTGCGCAATACCGTGAGCTTCAAGCGTTCTCCCAATTTGGTTCTGATCTAGATAAATCGACATTGGCACGTTTGAATCGTGGTGCAAGATTAATGGAAATTCTGAAACAAGGCGTAAACCAACCGCTTCAAGTTGAATATCAAGTCATCAGCTTGTATGCAGCGGTTAAGGGTCATTTGGATGATATTCCAGTATCCGAAATCCGTCGTTTTGAGAAAGAATATTTAACATTCGTTGAGAGCAATCATCCTGAAATTCTTCAATCCATTCGTGATACGAAAGATTTGACAGCAGACAACGAGACTGCGCTGAAAGATGCTATTGCGAAATTTATAAAAGGCTTTGCTGTTTCGGTTTAAGTCATAACTATAGACCGAGCCTTAGGGCTCGGTATCATTCTTTTGGAAAGAATGCTTACATGCTAGTTTTGACCTCGTCAAAACTATGTTGACGCTTATGATGCTAGTTTTGACATTAGTCAAAACGAAGTTAATGCTTTCGATGCTAGTTTTGACATTCGTCAAAACTTTGAGGTGGTGAAAACATGGCAAGAGGATTACGTGATATTAAACGCCAAATTAAGAGTGTGCAGAGTACGAAACAAATCACCAAGGCGATGGAAATGGTAGCGGCTTCGAAGCTTAGAAGAGCTCAGGAGAAGGCCCAATCAGCTCGCCCATACTCTGACAAGCTTAAAGAAGTAGTGAACAGTATTGCTGCGGCATCCGATGGAAACTCGCATCCAATGTTTGAACAACGTCCTGTTAAAAAAACAGGGTATCTGGTCATAACTTCGGATCGCGGTCTTGCTGGTGGCTATAATGCTAACATTTTGAAAAAAGTGATGGGGATTATTGCTGAACGTCATCAATCCAAAGATGAATACGTATTGTTTGTCATTGGACGTAAAGGAAGAGATTACTTCCGACGTAGAGAGATGCCTATCGTAGGAGAGCTCACAGATTTGTCGGATACACCTTCATTTGCTGACATTAAATCGATTGCTTATGCAGCGGTGCGTCAATTCGAAGAAGGTCAGATCGATGAGTTGTTCATCTGTTACAATCGTTTCGTGAATGCATTGACACAAGTTCCTGAAGCGGAACAATTGTTGCCAATGAAGACTTTAGAATCAGACAAGATCGAAGCTAATTATGAATATGAGCCGTCTGCGGCAGGTGTTCTTGAAGTGCTTCTTCCGAAATATGCTGAGACACTCATTTTTGGCGCCCTATTGGACGGTAAAGCTAGTGAACTTGGTTCGAGAATGACGGCGATGGGTAGTGCTACCAAGAACGCGACAAAAATGATCGGTGAATTACAGCTTACTTATAACCGTGCTCGCCAAGCAGCGATTACTCAAGAAATATCCGAGATTGTGGCAGGAGCAAATGCTCAATCTTAAGATCCACGCTATAGCAGATTTGTAGGAGGGAAACAAAAGATGAACAAAGGACGCGTTGTCAGCATTATGGGTGCGGTTGTCGACATCGAATTTGAACGAGGTCAACTTCCGGAGATCTTCAATGCGATTAAAATTGAAACTGTCCTACCTAATGGTAGACAGATCAATCTGACGTTAGAAGCTTCAAATCACTTGGGTGATAATAGAGTACGTTGTATTGCTATGTCAAGTACAGATGGTTTGATTCGTGGTATGGATGCTGTTGATCTAGGTTCCCCAATCTCAGTACCTGTAGGTCCTAATACATTGGGACGGGTATTTAACGTACTAGGAGAGCCAATTGACCAAGCTGGTGAAGTCGTATCTGAGGTTAAGAACCCGATTCACCGTCAAGCTCCTAAATATGATGAACTGTCAACTCAAGCTGAAATGCTTGAAACAGGTATCAAGGTTATCGACCTTCTGGCTCCGTATCAAAAAGGTGGTAAAATCGGCCTTTTCGGTGGTGCAGGTGTTGGTAAAACGGTTGCCATTCAAGAATTGATCAACAATATCGCGCAGGAACATGGTGGTATTTCCGTGTTTGCGGGTGTTGGTGAACGTACACGTGAAGGTAATGACTTGTATCATGAAATGACAGACTCTGGCGTTATCAAGAAGACGGCTATGGTATTCGGTCAAATGAATGAACCACCAGGTGCACGTCTACGTGTTGCCTTGACAGGCTTAACAATGGCAGAATATTTCCGCGATCAAGAAGGAAAAGACGTTCTTCTCTTTATTGACAATATTTTCCGGTTTACACAAGCCGGTTCAGAAGTATCCGCATTGCTCGGCCGTATGCCGTCAGCTGTAGGTTACCAACCAACACTGGCAACAGAAATGGGTCAATTGCAAGAGCGTATCACTTCTACCAAAAAAGGTTCTGTAACGTCTATTCAAGCTATTTATGTTCCTGCGGATGACTATACGGATCCAGCACCAGCAACAACATTTGCTCACTTGGATGCAACGACAAACTTGGAACGTAAAATTTCTGAGATGGGTATTTACCCTGCCGTAGATCCACTGGCATCAAGTTCCCGTATTCTTACACCGGAAGTTGTTGGTGAAGAACATTACAACGTAGCTCAAGGGGTAAAACAAATCTTGGCTCGTTATAACGAACTACAAGATATTATTGCTATCCTCGGTATGGACGAGATTAGTGAAGATGATAAATTGACAGTTGGTCGTGCGCGTAGAATCCAACGTTTCTTGTCACAACCATTCCACGTTGCTGAGCAATTTAATGGATTCCCAGGTAAATATGTAGCTGTCAAAGACACTGTGCGTAGTTTCAAGGAAATCCTTGAAGGTAAACACGATAATCTTCCTGAAGCAGCTTTCCTCTTTGTAGGAACGATTGAAGAAGCAGTTGAAAAAGCGAAGACAATGTAATGAGTCTGAGTTAGCTAATGCTTACGAAGTGAGCTATTCTTCGAATAGCTAGGCTAATGCTTACGATGTAAGCTATTCTTCGAATAGCTGAGCTAATGCTTACGAAGAAAGCTATTCTTCGAATAGCTTTTAGGAGGGGAAGACATGAGTACCATTTTACTTGAAATTGTGACGCCTGATCATACAGCCTATACTGGACAGGTTGAAGGGCTGATCGTTCGTGGTGTTGAAGGTGCACTTGGTATTTTACCCGGCCATATTCCCTTTGTAACTCCATTACAAGTAGCGCCCATCATTGTTCAATTGGGTAAAGAACAGCTCTCAATTGCAATAAGCGGTGGCTTCGTGGAAGTTCGGAAGGACAAAGTGGTTATATTGGCTGAGAGTGCTGAGCTTTCAGAGGAAATTGATGTGGAACGTGCCCGTGCTGCTCAAGAACGTGCCGAACGTCGTTTGGCTGCTCGCAGTACTCAGGATCATATTGATTTCCAACGTGCAGAGCTTGCTCTGAAGAGAGCGATGAACCGGATCGATGTATCGGGCCAGTCCGATAAATAAATATAGTATCCAAAGAACAGTCACGCTGGGTTTCCAGCGGACTGTTCTTTTTGTATGTGAAAGCACTTAACTTAAGATAGGCGCATAATGTATTGTTAATGCTTCATAAAAATTCATATGATTAGTAATCCGTTATTCCGCAAAAAATAATCCTTAACTGGATTCTTTAGCCTTTGACAAGTATGATATAAGAGTCGAACTGCATGATAACGAAAACATAGAAAGGAAATGAGAACAGAAATATGGACCTAAGCGGAGCAAATAACGTATCAGGAGTTGTTGGCGTTAGCGGTCTGGTCTCGATCGTGGTGTCACTCATATGTATTGCGCTGGCATGGTGGGCTTTACAAAATTTGAAGCTTGATTTATTCATTCGTCACCCGAAAAGTGCACAGGGTAGGCTGCTTCAGTTATTAATAGCCGTAGTTCTAGGTCACTTTGTGTCGGGCTTTATACTGGATTACATGACATG
Organism: Paenibacillus sp. IHBB 10380; assembly: GCF_000949425.1. Taxonomy (NCBI): domain Bacteria; kingdom Bacillati; phylum Bacillota; class Bacilli; order Caryophanales; family Paenibacillaceae; genus Paenibacillus; species Paenibacillus sp. IHBB 10380. Next base: position 4,463,627 of record NZ_CP010976.1, on the reverse strand, counting down.
GAGTCAAATGATCAGATATATGTTTTAAGGATCCGTGTTGGGTTATATCTTTCATAGACTTATCGAATAATAACAATTCATTATGTCAACAATGTGGAATAAGTAATATTCAATAGCCTAGATAAATCCATTAAATGATGATATTAGTGATTATCAATTATAATCTGTAACTCTAAAAAACGCTTGTACACTTGAAATGAACAGTGTTATGATGGCATTTGGGAATTAACAGTGATCTTTATTAGATAACTCAAATAGAAAAATTAGGACGCGGAGGGAATCATTGATGAGCAAATTTATCGTCCGCGGTGGCAATAGATTGACCGGAAGTGTCAAAGTCAGCGGAGCAAAAAATTCAGTTCTTCCGATCATCGCTGCCTCTTTACTGGGGGAAGTTGGGCAAAGCGTTATTTATGACGCTCCTCCTCTTGACGATGTAATGACGATTAGTAAGGTGCTGGAATCATTCGGCGTAAGTGTTACTTACGACAACGAAGTGATGCATGTGAATGCAGAGTCAATAACAACTTGTGAGGCTCCTTATGAATTGATCCGCAAAATGCGCGCATCCTTTCTCGTAATGGGTCCGTTACTGACACGTATGGGTTATACCCGAATTTCATTGCCAGGTGGATGTGCAATTGGTACACGACCAATTGATCAACATCTTAAGGGATTTGAAGCACTAGGAGCTGAGATCAGCCTAGGACAAGGATACATTGAAGCGAGAAGTAATGGCAGACTACGTGGTGCCAAGATTTATTTGGACGTTGCAAGCGTAGGAGCTACTGAGAATATTATGATGGCTGCTACTTTAGCCGAAGGTGTTACGATAATTGAGAATGCGGCAAAAGAGCCGGAAATTGTCGATTTAGCTAACTATTTGAATGGAATGGGTGCCAAAGTTCGCGGTGCTGGGACGGGTATTATTCGAATCGAAGGCGTCGACCAACTGCATGGGGTGAGTCATACCGTTATTCCTGACCGAGTTGAAGCAGGTACATATATGGTTGCAGCCGCCATTACAGGCGGTGACGTGTATGTAGAGGGTGCGATTGCTGATCATTTGGGCCCCGTTATTTCGAAGATGCAAGAGATGGGTGTAACGATAGAGCCAGATGAGAACGGTGTGCGTGTGATTGCGAAGCAACCACTTCGTTCAGTAGATATTAAGACATTGCCATATCCGGGATTCCCGACAGATATGCAATCTCAAATGATGTCTCTTCTACTTGTATCTCAAGGTACGAGCGTTGTTACTGAGACGGTATTCGAGAATCGCTTCATGCATGTGGATGAGTTTCAACACATGAATGCAGAGATTAAAGTCGAAGGTCGGACAGCTATTATCACGGGCGGTGCAACATTAAACGGTGCTAAAGTATGTGCAACAGATTTACGAGCAGGTGCAGCGTTAATCTTGTTGGGACTTGTTGCTAATGGAACAACTGAGGTTGAGGGTGTGCATCATATTGATCGCGGATATGTTCATTTGGCTGAGAAGTTGTCTGCACTTGGTGCAGATATTTGGCGAATTTCCGTTAAGGACAAAGTTTCTGTCGAACAGCCTTCAATTAAAGAGACAGTGAAAGAAGATGTTAAGCGTTTCTCAGTGCAGCCAACTTGGGGGTAATGAGTGTCGTAAATAATATTTAATATTGCTCCATTATGAAGATCAGGTCCATGGGACTTGGTCTTTTTTTATAATATGAGAAAGTATAAACTCATCTATATTTTATCGATAAACCAATGTCGTCCTTCAAAGGACGATATTGGTTTATCTTTGTTGTGTATGTCTGAAAATATGGATCTTCTAGCATCCACTTCTGAATTCTGCGTTTCAGTGAATTTTCTTCTCTCTCAAAAAGGTTCTATCAGCTCTTTCAAACTCATATATTTATAAGAGTAGGAAGCGCAGAAATCATAGTAGATAGAAGAGACTAAGAAGATGGGGGTTTATTGAGAAATGAAAGATCCATATAGACAGATCAAAGTGGTTATTGAACCTGTCGGTACATTTGCGGAATCTCTTACTTCGCGTGAAGGTCAGCCTCAGGCTTCAGTAGAGCGGCACCTTAAGCTTGTACCACATTTGCGCACGGCTATGATAACAACTCCACTTTTCTCTGATGCTGCCGAGCTGCCGCAGCTAGGCTACAGCGCTCCGGTGCCTGCGAGCCGTCAAGCGGCCCGCTTCCGCCTTCGGCGATGGGGCGCAACTAAGCGCTGGTGGCGCCCCCGCAGCAGCGGTAAGTGGCGCTTGCACCCCGCCGTAGTTGCGGCGGGGGCTTTGCTAGCGCTAGCGCTGCTACTGCCCGTGCTGGTGGTGATGACTCGCCACCAGCCAACCCCACCGACACCTGATATTGCGGCGCCGGTAGTCGAGCAACCTTCCGCACCTGCGGAAGCGGAAGAACCGCAGGTATCCGTCTATTTAACGAAGAAGGGACAGATAGAGACGTTGCCGCTTGAAGAGTATGTGACGGGTGTCATCGCGGCAGAGATGCCAGCAGATTTCGAATTCGAGGCGCTCAAAGCCCAAGCCATTGCAGCTAGAACCTTTATTGTTCGTCGGTTAATGGCAGATGACAAGAGTGGAGTACCTGTAGAAGGCACAGGTGCATTGGTTACGGATACCGTGAACCATCAAGCCTATATTTCTAAAGATACCTTGGAGAAAGAATGGAAGCAGAAGGGGAAAGAAGCGCAATTAGAGAAGTTAATACGCGCTACGCAGACTAGTAGAAATATGGTTATGACATATCAAGGTAAGCCGATCACCGCTTCATTCTTCTCAACAAGTAATGGATATACAGAGAATTCAGAAGAGTATTGGACGGAAGCCATCCCTTATTTAAGGAGTGTATCGAGCCCGTGGGATAGCAAGATTGCGCCACACTATAAAGATACTATTACACTAAGCCAGAAGGAATTTTTAAATAAACTAGGGTTATCCAATAGAGCCATACCTGCATCAGCAACGGGAAGCACTAAGACTTCCAAGGATTCTCTTATTCATGTCATTTCAACTACAACAGGGCACCGGGTCAAGGAGCTGAATATTAACGGTGTTTCTTTTAGTGGACGAGAGGTACGAGAGAAGCTGGGGTTGCGTTCTAGTCAATTCACTTGGACTCTATCAGGTGAGGACATTATGATCACGACTTACGGGTACGGGCATGGTGTAGGCATGAGTCAGTGGGGGGCTAACGGGATGGCCCAAGAGGGGCATACGGCAACTCAAATTCTCAAACACTACTATACAAGCATTCAGTTCCAACAAGTTAGTAATCTATTGTCCAAAAAATAAGTTGAAAGATACGTATAAACAAATCTATCTTGGTAAACAATGGTTACTGAGGTGATACACATATGAATGAAAAAAACAAGAATCAACCCCAAGGAGATACTCCTAAATATCAAGGAGGAACGGCATCTAAGCCTTCTTCATGGAAAAGTCTGTTGTCCAAACGGTGGGTATACCCGGCAGTCTACATGGCCGCAGCAGCAATCATACTAACCTTAGTGTGGGTCTATCAGGATACCAGCCAGAAAGCACTTATCCCAGACCCCACTAAAGTGTCGGAAAACGCTGGCCTGACGACTAAGTCGGGTGTAGACGCTGTCGATCAAGAAGCTGTTGAAGTTATCGCCAAGTCAGAGAGTATAGGTTGGCCTGTAGCGGTAGCTACAGAAGTGGACATTGTGAAGCCTTACTATGATCCAAAAGGAACAGCAGAGAATCATCAAGAAGCGATGGTTCAGTACAACGAAACCTTCGAACCGAATATTGGTGTAGATCTAGCCCGTGGTGATAACAAGACATTTGAAGTCAAAGCCGCACTCAGCGGTAAAGTTACCCGTGTTGAAGCACCTACCATTTTAGGTACAGTCGTAGAATTGACACATCCTAACAACATGAGAACAGTGTACCAAAGCTTAACGGATGCCAAAGTTAAGTTGGGTGATGAAGTCAAGCAAGGGGACACCTTAGCTATGGCAGGTCGGAGTGAGATTGAGAAGGATCTTGGAAACCACTTACACTTTGAAGTGTATGACAATGGTAACTTGGTAAATCCGGCAGAAATTTTCCCGAGTAAATAAATATCATAAGTAGCAGGCTAATAAGCCTGGTTGACAAAATGGAGAAAGACAGGGATTTCCCTGTCTTTTTTGTGATTTTCAGACCTATTTTTAACAGGATAACATCCCTCAAAGGTAACATGTCCACAAAATAAATGGTCCTAACTAAGCTTGTCACACTGTGAAACCGCGAATATATAAGCACGCTCCTCATATAATGTACCAAACTATCCACAGTAGGGAGGCGGGAGCGTGCACGATTACATCAAAGAACGGACCATTAAAATTGGACGTTGTATCGTGGAGACAAGGCACACGGTCCGGACCATAGCCAAAGAATTTGGCGTTTCGAAGAGCACAGTGCATAAAGATTTGACCGAGCGTCTGCCAGAAATTAATCCTGACTTGGCTGATCAAGTGAAGAACATTCTCGAATACCACAAATCGATTCGTCATCTCAGGGGAGGCGAAGCCACCAAAATTAAGTATAAAAAAACGAACAACAAAAAAAGAGAGGCGGTTGGTGTGGTCAAAGCTTAATTTTTGGGACTGCACCATAGAAACCAAGTTGAATCAACCCCCTAAATATGATATGTTAAAAGATGGTATGAGGTCGATTTGTGTAACTGGATTATTCGAAATTAAATTGATTGTGTAGCTTGTTGTCGAATATAGTCGAGAAACACTTAAAGACATTCTGAACCATATAAAATAACATTTGGGGGCTCTTTTCATGATGCTTAGCAAGGATATTGGAATTGATCTCGGCACGGCTAATGTGCTCATTTACGTCAAGGGGAAGGGAGTGGTGTTAAACGAACCTTCTGTTGTGGCCATTGAAAGAGACACCAAAAAAGTTCTTGCTGTAGGGGAAGATGCACGTCGAATGATCGGACGTACGCCAGGCAACATTGTAGCTATTCGTCCTTTACGTGATGGCGTTATTGCTGATTTTGAAATTGCAGAAACGATGCTTAAACATTTTATCGACCGCGTGGGCGTACGTAGCTGGTATAGCCGCCCACGTATCTTGATCTGTGCACCAACGAATATCACATCTGTAGAACAGAAGTCAATTCGGGAAACTGCAGAACACAGTGGTGCCAAAGAAGTATTCCTAGAAGAAGAACCTAAAGCAGCAGCGATTGGTGCGGGTATGAATATATATGAGCCGAGTGGTAACATGGTTATCGATATCGGCGGCGGAACGACAGATGTGGCTGTGCTTTCTATGGGCGACGTCGTTACCGCCTCTTCTATTAAAGTAGCAGGGGACCAGTTTGACGATGCCATTACGAGATACATTAAGGCTAAATATAAATTGTTTATCGGCGAACGCACGGCCGAAGATATCAAGATAGGAATCGGAACGGTACGCCCTAGTGGTCGTCAAGCAGAAATGGATATCCGTGGACGAGATATGGTATCCGGCCTTCCATTAACCATAACGATTTCTTCGGGGGAAGTTCAGGAGGCACTGTGGGACGCGGTATCCACTATCGTTCTAGGAGCTAAAGCAGTATTGGAACGTACGCCACCAGAGCTATCGGCAGATATTATTGACCGCGGGGTTATTCTGACAGGTGGTGGAGCTTTACTGAATGGACTGGACGAGCTACTATCTGATGAACTTCGTGTTCCGGTATTGGTAGCAGAAGACCCGATGCATTGTGTTGTGAAGGGTACGGGAATTATGCTAGATCATTTAGATAAAGTGGTTAAGAAAAGATACTAAACTGCCGATATAAAAGTAAGGTACTACATATTAGCTTGAGCATATGCAATTTTTCAGAACGTTGGAGATTTGCTTAACGATAGATGGACTGATGAAATGAAGAAGGAGGCGTTATCTGCATGTTAAGAGGACTATATACGGCTGCTGCGGGGATGATGACTGAACAGCGACGTCACGATACGATCACGCAAAATATTGCTAATGTCAATACCACAGGGTACAAGCAGGTTGATAGTGTAGCTCGCTCCTTTCCCGAAGTATTGATTTCCGTTGTAGGTGGAGATCCGAATAATTCCGAACGCAAGTTAGGGAAGCTGAATACGGGTGTGTTTCTGGAAGAAAGCATCTCGATGTTCTTGCAGGGAGACGTAACGGAGAGCAACAAGCCAACGGACTTTGCGCTTGTATCTGAATTGGGGCGTAACGATCCAACTTCAGGGCAACCTATTGTCTTTGATGCTGGAGGCCAATATGTAGATGACGATGGGAACACCTTATTTCGTCCTCAAGCTTTTTTTACAGTGCAGGATGATGCAGGGCAAGTTCGTTATACGCGGGACGGAAGTTTCCGTGTTAGCGGAACAGGGCAGTTATTAACCTCTGCAGGCTACCAAGTGATGGATGTGAATAATCAACCGATTATGCTGACAGGTTCTGTTGAAGATCTTAGAGTGGATGGACAAGGTCGTATATTAGATCCGGCAACAGGGCAGCCCACTGGAGTTAATATTGGGATAAGTATCGTGGATAATGCCAATGAAATGGTACGGGATGGCCACGGCGTGTTCCGTATAGCTGATCCTGATGCGGCAGGTGTACGTGTGAGTGCTGCTGACGATAATATGGAAGTTAGACAGGGGTACTTGGAGAGATCCAATGTGAATTCTACACAATCCATGGTAGATATGAACCTTGCTGTGCGTGCATACGAAGCGAACCAGAAAGTGATTCAATTCTATGATCGAAGTTTGGAGAAGGCCGTGAATGAAGTGGGTAGAGTATAACAGGAGGTTAGACGATGAACAACTCCGCGATCAGCGCGATGGTTTCCTTAACAAGTATGCAGAATAGGCTCGATGTTATTGCTGATAACATTGCCAATTTGGATAATAATGGATATAAGCGTAAAGAGAGTTCTTTTGAAGATACCTTGACACGTGTGCAGAATCAGGGCAAAGATTTCAAACAACCAGGTCGGGTTACACCTTTAGGTTATAATCTCGGTTTTGGTGTCCGTCTCGCTTCGGTTACTATGAATATGGAGCAGGGTGCTCTACAAGAAACAGGTATCCCCACAGATTTGGCAATTGAAGGGAATGCGTTATTTGCAGTAGAAAGTAATGGCAATACCGCTTATACTCGTGAAGGAGCATTTCATTTCGTTCCCGACCCTGCAGATGGCGATTACATGCTATTAGTAAATAATCAGGGGGATCGAGTACTGAATAATGATGATCCATCAGTACCCGTTAGAGTGCTTGCCAACAGCAAGGTAGCCATTGACTCCACAGGTAACGTATGGACTACACTACATGGTTCTACGACAGCAAGAATTACGAACAGCTTAAGAATAGTTGAGCCACAGAAACCAGAAGGTCTGGTTCAACTATCTGATAATCTATTCACCTTGGCGGCTGGACTTACGACAGATGAAGTGTTCGGAGCAGGTTCTCCTTCTCCTACACGTGGAGATAATCCACAAGTTGCGATTCGTTCTGGATTCTTGGAGAAGTCCAATGTGGACTTAACGACAGAGATGGCGGATATGGTTCAGGTACAACGAGCTTACCAAATGGTAGCCCGTACACTGAGCTCCAGTGACACCTTGATGAACCTTGCTAACAATATGCGGGGATAAGGAGTTATTCATGAGTAAAAAGGACAAACCACCAAAGAGAAAGAAAGCCAAGTGGAAAATTGTAATTCTTTGGATGATTCCACTCTTTCTGCTCTTGTCTTTAATTGGGGGTATGACGGTAGGTTACGTTGTACTTGGTAAGGAAGAGATGTCTGAAGTGTTTCAACTTGAGACTTGGCAACACGTTATTGATCTAATATTTGCACCATAACGGGTCTGACATAGGCACTAGTTTAAGAAAACTCCTTTCTTTTGGGAGTTTTCTTTTTGTGTATGATAACTGTATAATGATGGGGGACTAGCAAGAAGAAACGGCTTCGCCGTCCTTGAAGGGGCGGTCATTGTTTCTCGTTGAAATATAACAAAGCATAGGTTCACACTTATATTTTCTTATATTTGAACAAAAGAACCTTCTCCATCAGGCATTAGATGCCTGACCGAGAAGGTCCCTTATCTGAACCTCCACTCTCTGCAGTAGATGAAGGATAATAATAGTATAACCCCATAATCTTATGGTTATTCGAGAGGAGTACATGACATTGTTAAATATCCAGCAAATTCAAGAAATTATTCCACACAGGCCGCCATTTTTACTGGTGGACAGAATTTTAGAATTAGAGAATGGTAAACGTGCTGTAGGGATCAAGAATGTAACGATCAATGAACCATTTTTCATAGGGCATTTCCCTGGATATCCTGTGATGCCGGGAGTTCTCATTACAGAAGCGTTGGCTCAAGTAGGGGCTGTCGCTATTTTGAATGTAGAGAGCAATAAAGGAAAGATCGGATTTCTGGCAAGTCTAGATAACTTCCGCTTTCGTGGGCAAGTTGTTCCCGGAGACACGCTGAGATTAGAAGTCGAGATCGTTCGTTTGAAGGGTAGCTTTGGTAAAGGGAAAGCAGTAGCTAGTGTTGAAGGTAAGGTCGTTGCTGAAGGCGAGATTATGTTTGCTTTATCAGATCCAGATCCAGTTCAATCATAACTTCTATTACATTTAATCTAGAGAAGGAAAGGCGGAAGCTTTTATGACAGTGTTAAGTCAGCAATCCAAGGATCAAATTCAGGAGTGGCTTCAAGACAAACATATTGATGAGGCTACTAAGCAGGAACTTCGAGATCTTGAGAATGAGCCAAATGAATTAGAAGATCGCTTTTATAAAGATTTGGAGTTCGGTACAGGGGGACTTCGCGGTATTATTGGTGCAGGTAGCAACCGTATTAATCGTTATACCGTTGGTAAAGCTACACAAGGTTTCGCACAGTATATTCTGGCGAAGCATGGAGAGTCTGAAGGTAAACCCTCTGTTGTTATTGCGCATGACTCCAGACATTATTCGCCTGAATTTGCTTTGGAAGCTGCGCTTGTATTGGCAGGTAATGGCATCGTTGCGAAGCTCTTTCCTTCTTTGCGTACAACACCACAATTATCGTTCAGTGTGCGTCACTTAGGGGCAACAGGTGGGATCGTAGTGACAGCAAGTCACAATCCACCCGAATATAATGGCTACAAAGTGTATAACGATCAAGGTGGACAGCTTATTCCGCACGAAGCGGAACAAGTTATTAAATACATACAAGAGGTTGAAGCTTTTGCCGCTGTGAAGCGTTTGGATCAAGCTACTGCGGAAGCAGAAGGACTACTAGTATGGCTTGGAGAGGCAGATGACGAAGCATTCGTTCACACCGTTGCACAGACCAGTGTGAATGCTGAGCTTATTCGTTCCACGTTAGGCCAAGACTTCACCATTGTGTATACTCCACTACACGGTACAGGTAATCTTCCGGTTCGCCGTGTTCTAGAGTCTGTTGGATTTACAAATGTACATGTAGTGCCTGAACAAGAACAGCCTGATGCCGAATTCTCGACAGTTAAATCACCGAACCCAGAAGAACGTGAAGCCTTTACACTGGCAATAGAACTAGGACAGAGAATAGACGCAGATATTCTAATCGGAACAGATCCCGATTGTGATCGGATGGGAGCTGTCGTTAAGAATAAGTTAGGAGAGTACGAAGTACTCTCAGGAAATCAGTCGGGTGCGATCATGATTCACTATCTACTGAGTCAATTGAAGGAAGCGGGACAGCTACCTGACAATGGACTGGTAATTAAAACTATTGTAACGAGTGAGATGGGTGCAACCATCGCCAAGTATTATGGTGCAGAAGTGATCAATACGCTGACAGGCTTTAAATATATCGGTGAGAAAATGACGCAATATGAACAATCCGGTGAGTATACGTATTTATTCGGATATGAGGAAAGCTACGGGTATTTAGCAGGTAACTATGCTAGAGACAAGGATGCCGTACTTGCTTCATTACTGATTGCAGAAGCAGGAGCTTACTACAAAGCTCAGGGTAAAACGTTATATGATGTACTACAGGAATTGTATGAGCAATTTGGTTATTTCCAAGAAAGCTTAGAATCCCGAACACTCATGGGTAAAGATGGTGTAGCCCAAATCCAGGCTAAAATGACAGATTGGCGCAGTAACCCACCGCAAGAAATTGTTGGGGTGCGTATGCAGCAGGTCCTTGATTATTCTTTAGGGCTAGAGGGTCTGCTTAAAGAAAATGTGTTGAAATTTATGCTCGAAGATGGTTCATGGTTCTGTCTAAGACCTTCGGGTACGGAACCGAAGATCAAAGTGTATTTTGCAGTTCGGGGTGAATCTATAATGGATGCACAACAACGTATTACATCATTAGCTCGTGAAGTTATGGCACGCGTAGACGCGTAAACAGCTCTGAGGACTCCTTGTGTACGTAGTTTGTACATAAGGAGTATTAGAGCAAGAATGAGGAGGTACTTGTAAAGTGCATCGTAAATGGCAGCGTTGGAGCATTACATCACGTAAATGGTTATGGATTCTTGTCGTTATAGGGATCGTGGCGGCACTACCTGTGGCGTATGATCGCTGGAAGACGGAGACATCTTCTAATCAAGTGGAATTAGTATTTGATTATCGCGACTTAGTGGACGTGGCAGCCTATCAGGCTCATCCGCAGGATTATATTAATCAACAGCTAGATCGATTGCAAGCTGCTGGTATTGGCAGTATGGCAATGTTTGAGAGTACGTTGAATGAATTTCAACAGACTAGACGACTCACGCTATATAACAGCAATGAAATGGCTAAATTGAATAAAGAGGTACCACCAGCTAATGATAATCTAACCTATGTTGTGTTCTCGAATGAAGAAACCGCAGATAAGTTATCTCCGATTATTGATGGAACATTCAGCGGATTAGGAATTGATGTCACATCTTGGACGTTCCAAGGTAGACGTGCGCTTATCATTGATACGCCAGTGGAGAATGCCGTACTTAAATCAATGCAGTCTGATCCGATCACTATAGAGACATTGCATAACAAAGGATTCACTATTGTGCCTCGTATGGGTGATAGCATGCCTTATGACGAAGCATCTATGGAGAGATTACTTTCTTATTACGAATCATTAGGCGTTAAGCGTATTCTGTTTGAAGGTGTATCCGTTAAGGGATTCAACGACCAAGAGGAGATGAAGAGCCTAGATTCCTTTGGAAGGTTGCTTAAAGAACATGGCATTGGAATTTCAGCTATTGAGAACTTAAAGAAGCCGCAGCTTGGATTTAACAAGTTGGCGTATATTATAGATTATGATGTCGTACGTTTGTATTCATTAAGTGAAGCGGACGCCAATCTAAGTGTGGATGTTATTGCGGATCGCTTGGCGCTTGCAAGTAAAGATCGTAACATTCGTATGTTCTATCTTAACGCAGCTCCAACGCGTAACACGCTCAAAGCTTCGATAACAGACCCACTAGATAATCTGATTGATAGCTTGCAAGAGCCGGGCCATGCTATTAGTAAGATGGAGAGTAATGGTTTTACGATGGGACAGGCTACAGCTTTTACCGTCTATGATTCCACACTTCAGCATTATTTGAAGTTGATCGTTGTATTGGGTGGACTGGCTTTTATCGCGCTTATGGTGTCCTGTTTCCTACCGATTCTGACCATTCCGGCGTTTGTACTTGGATTGATTGGAAGTGCGGGATTATATGTTCTGAGACCTACATTATTCGAACAGGCATTGGCTTTACTTGTAGCCATTAGTGCTCCGACTATTGCGATGATATTGGCTATACGCAAGATTAATGAAGTGAACAAGTCTACGTTAGATATGAAGAATAGTCGTCGATTAACGCATACACTTGTTCTATATATTAAGACGTCTATTCTTTCACTCTGTGCGGTTCCCTTTGTGATTGCTCTACTGAATAATGTTACGTATCAATTGGTGTTAGAGCAATTCCGTGGGGTTAGCTTGTTACACTTTGCTCCTATTATCCTGACAGGTATATATGTTCTTCTCTATCGTGGAGGACAGATTGTGAACGACATGCGTAAATTGTTACATGTTCGTATTACAGTTCTTGGTGTTGTTGTAGCCGGAATCATTGGTGTGATCGGTATGTACTATTTAAGCCGTACAGGTAATGCTGGTAGTGTAACTCCGCTTGAAATGTCCTTCCGCTCTATTATGGAAGATACATTCGGTGTTCGTCCACGTAACAAGGAATTCCTGATGGCACATCCACTATTTATATTGGGCGCCTTCATGGCATTTAAATATCGAAATGCTATCTTCGTTATGATTATTGCTTCTATTGGACAATTATCCATCGTAGATACATTCGCACATATTCACACGCCTATGATGTTGTCGTTAGTTCGTGGCTTACTAGGTTTAGGACTTGGACTCGTTATTGGACTTGTCGCAGTTGCGGCATGGCAAATTGCAGAAGGGTGTTGGAAACGATGGTCGCCACTCCTCAGACGATAGTCATATCAGGATATTATGGCTTCAAGAATAGCGGAGATGAAGCCGTGCTTCAATCGATCCTAACAGCATTGAAGGTTCAGGGCGAAGAAATGGGCGTTAACATTCAGCCTGTTGTGCTCTCTATAGATCCAGAATGGACAAGCAAGGCATATGGTGTCCAAGCTGTACACCGTATGAAGCTAGGTGAAGTAAGACAAGCTCTTAAGAACAGCTCTGGGCTAATCAGTGGAGGCGGAAGCCTTCTACAGGATGCTACCAGTTCTAAGACAATTCCTTACTATTTGGGTGTCATCAAATTAGCTCAGTGGATGAAGAAGCCTACATTTATTTATTCACAAGGTGTAGGACCTGTAAGCCGTGGTTTGTTTCATCCGATGATTAAATCTGTATTTAACAAATGTGAATACGTATCTGTACGTGATACGCAATCAGCAGAGCTACTGCAAACGATGGGATTACAAGGGAAGGCGATCCAAGTAGTACCTGATCCCGTGATGGGATTACAGGAAGTGAAGGGCCAACTCGCGTTGGATCAAGTAGAACGTTATAATGAAGAAGGATTACCTATCATTGGTGTATCCGTTCGTTATTGGGAGAAAGATCGCAAGGAGCTTATATCTATAGCAGACGGGCTACAGTTGGTTATGAACAAACAACCTGTTCACTTACGTTTCTTACCCTTTCATCATCCTTCCGATGTAGAGGCTTCTAAGTTTATTATGTACCGTCTGGGTGCGTTAACATCGAATGGGAGTTCTATGAGTATATGTGAAGAGGCTATTCACCCACAGGACATGTTGCTAGAGGTTAGCCGTTGTCAGTTGGTACTGGGTATGCGACTTCATTGCTTGATCTATGCGGCGAATGCTCAAGTGCCGATGGTTGGTATCTCATATGATCCGAAGATTAACCATTTTCTCAAGCGGTTGGATATGGATCCTGCGGGGTCAACTTCAACTTTGGTAGCTGAAGAGGTATCTACGGCCATTGAGCAATTATTGTTCCATGAAGAAGCCTGGCGCCAGACGCATGCACCGCAGATTGCTCAGTTGAAGCAAGAAGCACAGGCACCAGCGAAGGTTATTATTGAATACATGTCTTCCAGAAGGTGATCAGTTATGAATAAGAATCAATTAAAGAAAATATCAACCGTTTCTATCTATGGAATATCTGTATGCAGATGGGGAATGAGTGATACGGTACAGTACTTAACGGATGCGATCAACTCTCATGTTCCTCATCAAGTAATTACAGCTAACCCTATTATGGTAATGACTGCACTTGAAGATCCGTCTTATATGTCGATTATGAGGAATGCTGAATTAGTCGTTCCTGATGGCACGGGCGTTGTATGGGCAGCCGCTAAGGTGGGACAACCTGTACAGGAACGAGTAGCTGGGTTTGATCTGCTACATGAAATGTTACGAGTTGGAGAAAACTATCAATGGAAGGTGTATCTGCTCGGATCAACACCAGAAGTGATTCAAGAAACAGCGAGCAGATTACAAATTCAATATCCGATGATCAAGATCGTTGGATATCATGATGGATTTTTCGGCCCTGATGAAGATGATACGATTATTCAGAACATTCGGGCATTGTCGCCAGACATCCTCTTCGTGGCTAGAGCATCGGATACACAAGAACCTTGGATTGCTCGTCATAAGGATGAGCTAGCAGTCCCATTAATGATGGGCGTTGGAGGTAGCTTCGATGTGATATCAGGTAAGAGTAAGCGAGCACCTAAGGTATTCCAAAAGCTTCGTGCGGAATGGCTATATCGCTTGTTACGAGAGCCAACAAGATATCGGAGAATGCTTGCGTTGCCGCAATTCGTAGTTAAAGTACTTCGGGACAAAGATAATGTAACAAAACTTACGTGAAATGAACGAATCTGGGCGATTTCCTTAGTAAATTGCTGAAATAGACGATTGGTGTTTATTTTTCTAACGGAGTATAATTTACTCCGTTAGAGAAAAATGGAGGTTGATTGATTAAATGTTAATGATGTCTATCATCGGCTTGATCCTGTCCTTGGGACTTGCGCTCTTGTTAACGCCACAAGTGAAGAAGTTTGCATTCAAAGTTGGCGCCATAGATGTTCCCAATGCACGTAAAGTGCACACAAGAGTTATGCCCCGTCTTGGCGGATTAGGAATTTATTTAGCATTCATACTGGCACTTTTTCTAGTATTACCTTTTGTAGCTGCTGATTTATCGCTTCGTGATGCTAACTTCATCAAAGCCTTCGTGGTTGGTGGATCCATGATTGTATTGATTGGTGCATTGGATGATCGGTTTGAGCTATCAGCTAAAGTAAAGCTTCTGGGACAGATTATAGCCGCATGTGTGGTTGTTTTCGGTTTTGATATATCGGTTGATTTTGTAAACATTCCCTTTCAAGATAACTTCAAATATCTAGAGAGTTGGATTTCTATCCCGCTCACTATATTCTGGATCGTGGGTGTAACGAATGCCATTAATCTAATTGATGGTCTAGATGGACTTGCGGCAGGTGTATCGGGAATTGCCATTGGAACGATTCTGGTCATGTCCCTGCTTATGGGGAATATGATGATAGCGCTCTTGTGTATGATTTTGTTAGGTGCAATTATTGGATTTCTATTCTTTAACTTCCATCCGGCTAAGATCTTCATGGGTGACTCTGGATCATTGTTCTTAGGTTTCTGTCTAGCTATGTTATCGTTGCTTGGATTCAAGCAAGTAGCAATCGTATCCTTCATGACGCCATTAATTATTATCGGCGTACCGTTATCAGATACTTTCTTTGCAATCATTCGTCGTTGGGTTCAGAAGAAGCCCATATTTGCACCAGATAAAGGTCACCTTCATCACTGCTTACGGCAACTCGGATTCAGTCATCGTCAATCTGTACTGATTATTTACAGCATTGCTGCTTTCTTTGGAATTCTAGCGGTCATTCAATCATCCGCTGCATTCTATGATGCGAACTGGGTTACCTTTGTAGTCATCTGTATTATGATGTTCTTCATGCAGATCGGAGCTGAAGTTATAGGCCTGATTGGCTTGACCACGAAGCCACTTCTAAGTCTACTCTCGAGATTGCGTATGAAGGCTCATACGGAACGCAGCTCGAAATAGCGGACAAATTCAATAGCTTGAATTAAGTAGATGTGCCAAAAGCGCCGTCTTCCCTCATTAGTAGTATAGAGGGGAGGCGGCGCTTTGTTTATTAGGAGTAGGGTGATTTTCTCTCGTTCATTTCATCATTTCAATTTAAATAGGAATCTTTTTCATCATTTCCCTACAAATTTGTGGCTTTATCACCGATAACTAAAGTAAGTGCGCTTTTGGGCGGTTCCTGACAACATTGTTGCAGGAGCATCAATAAAATGAACATGGAAAAGGAGAGATTTATACATGCAACGAATGAAAAAGCCGTTAGTTTGGCTTGTTTTACTGACCCTTATCGTATCGTGGTTCCCAGCGGGTCTTGTACAGAAAGTGAGTGCAGCCCCTGGTGATTACACTACAACAACTTATTTTAGTCCTGATGACCGGAGTGTTGGTAATACAATAAAAGTCGGTGGTCTTCTTGATAAAGAAAATCTTCGAGAGGATGTATTTATTACCAGTAGTCCTACAATCTCTATTAATGGTAGTTATTCTAAGGTATCAGGCGATGGACTGAAAGCTCAAATTGACCTGTTAAACTGGAATACGACTGTGAAGCAATGGGTTCCTGACAAGGTCCATTCCGTTCCAGGTACAGTACAGAAAGATACTTCAGCTCCTGAAAGCCGATTTACAGCTGCAAATCTTACTTTGTATCCTGGTCTGAATAGAATTACATTCACAGGTAAGTTAGGGAATCAAGAGGGATCAGAGTCTTTCTATGTACTATATGACAAAGTTCCGTATGTTTCTAAATTATCTGTATCAGGTGGAGGCTTGCTTAACGCTATCAACTTGAATGAAGGCACAAGAGTTGTAGTGGAAGGAGCAAGAATTTCATTAATCGGAGAAGTGTACAATACAACTAAGGCAACGGTATCAGTCAACGGGGGGACGCCTCTTTCCACCGATATCTACAACAATCAGTTAGCGACACCGCCACTGGTTCTGTCACCAGGGCTGAATAAATTACAAATCGTGTTCAAGAATTCATCAGATTCATTAACAATTAATCGTGACATATACTATTTCAGTCAAGCTCAACCGTTTACGGATATGTATGTTATGGAAAGCGCGAAAGAACATAATCTAATTAATAATAATCCTACGTTAACACAATTAGGCATGACATCAGCGCCATTGATTATTCAGGCGATTCTTCCTTATTATGCAACGCCATTTGAGACGGATTCAGAAATAACAATTAATGGTCAGACCGTAACGATCTCCAGAATGTTAAATTCGAATCTGAAGGATGACAAACAAGTATTCATTCCTACAGCGGGTTCGGAAGTTGAGATTCCAGGATCAAATGGATTACCAGCATATCGGCTGGTTACATTTGAAACAACACCATTTCAGTTTGCGACAGATCCACTAACCGGAAATGTAAATACGAAGCAGTCACCCCAAGTTACGATTAAGTATGGTAAAGATAGTGGGGTATGGAAGTTTACAGCCAATTACGATGCTAAATTTAACTATTTGGCAGGTAAGACGGTTATTACTGACATGAAATATTTACCTGAGTATAGTACCTCCAACACCGATTTAACAAATCAAACGCAACTGCCCTTAAACGGTGCAACAGTAAGCTCAAGCGAATTTTATATTTTAGTGAAGAGTGATGGGGTTCCTTCTGGCGCTCTGATAGCCGAGTACTTGCCAATTGGCACAAAGCGATTGAAAATAGAAACTACCTCGGATAGCAATGTATACAAGATCACGGGCTTCTCAAACGGGGAGCAAGAGGTGCGATTTAACTTTGAAGATGCTTCTGCACCGAATGCAGCATCTTCCCCATATATAGCGAAAATTACGTATGTATCCAAAAACTTCATCAGTGTAGACAACTGGTATGACGGACAAACGTATACATTTAATTCTAAAACATCTCCAGATCGAGCTAAATTCATCATTACGGGTGAATATATTGGATTTGAGAATATCTCCAATGCGGAGTATTTCGTAAATGGTACCAAAAATAATCTTACATTAAACGCTAATAAGTTTAATGAAACCCTACAAATAGACGGTAAGCTTGGACCGCTCGTATTTGGTGAGAATACCATTGTATTTACGGGCACGTCTATGGATAATGCAGGGAACAAGCGTGTAGTTACCAAAACATTGAGAATTTATATTAATGATGAAAATGTATCTTCGATTCAGAAATTTGCACCAGGTAAAGTACCTGATGAGCAACAAACTCGTGCTAAATTCCCTACAACAACGGAGTTTGACTCCCCAGTAACGGATGCGAAGGATAAAGCAATTGCAAGCATCTTCACATTGCCTACTGAGTTTACCTATGAGAGCGACAAGTATACTACCAGCGAGCAACAATATGATTTGCTAGTCAGAGGTAGTGGTGTAAGAACGGTTAATGTACTGTTTGGATCTGAGAAAATATATACCAAAACCTTTACAGCTACAACGGAGATCGACAGTTCATTGAGTGGAACTGTCTCGAACGAACCTGGCAAGCTGTATGAAGTTATTGGGAATGAGAATGATTTTATATTACGAATTATGAATTTGAAATTTGAATTACCAGGGACACATATATATACATTGGAATTAATTAACGATACAGGAGCTCGTACAACCCAGCGTCTAGAGATTACTAGACAATTGGCACCTTATCGCATCATTGCACCACAACCGACTGTTGACGGGAAATATGTAGTGAATAAAAACTTCCTTCATTTTGATATTGAAGCAGAGGGAGCAACCAAAGTCATTATTGACAAAGCGGAAGCTACAAGAAGCACAGTTAAGGGAGAAGAAGATCGCTTTATCTATGATTATGTAGGCCTGAAGCCAGACAAGTCTAACAAGGTCAAGATACAAATTGTCAGACCGGGTTCTACTATCAATGACTCCATTGATGTGTTTTATACGGGAACAGTGACTATTGATTCACAGTATATGGCTCCAAAGGTCACTAATAAGTACAGTATATTTAATAAGCAACTGGAATTGAATTTTCCTAAGGGGACGGTCATGCAGTCAGCAGTGATGAATGACAACCGAATCACTAAATTCTATCCTGATACGAAGCTGTTATTTGCAGTTGCCGATCCTATCGGTGGTATCGTTGAGAGACGTAACGATTATGGTGGGATTATTAACAGAGCTGGCGAATATAACACAATTACAATTCCTGATAGCTACTTGATGAGATTTAATTCTACGGAGAGTACGTATAATTTCACAAGAGTATCTGATATTTACTGGATTAGCGCTGGTTTAGGTGAGCTAGGGGATAAGGGCAACACGAGCAAGCCATACCTAGCAGCTAGTAATGGGATTACACCGTATTCCTATTTGGGTGCAGAAAGCTTCTTCACCAATGTTGATAAAGTCCGTAAGCTCGTTCCTTCAAAGCGTGGGACATTGAAATTAAGTTATGATTCCAATCTAGTAGATGAGGCGGGATCATTGATCACCGTATTCCGTTATACAGATGTAGGGGGATATGGTAAGTGGGAACGGATTCCAGGTACGGTAGATACCAAGAAGCGTACAGTGACTGTTCCTTTTGATGAGTTTGGTTATTATACAATCATGAAGATGAACAAAGGATTTAGTGATATTACGAATCATCCATGGGCTCGGAACATTTTGAATGCTTTGTATTCAAAAGGGATTATGGAAAACTTGAGAGTAGATACATTTGGTGCAGATGATCAGACTACGCGCGGCGAATTTGCTACGCTGTTAGTCAAAGGATTAAGCTTACCAATTACGGCAGATGAGCAACAACAGACGTTCTTTGATGTTCCTTATGCTTCGCAAACCGCAACATGGGATTTCGATCACATTGAAACGGCAGCAAGAGCGGGGATCATTACAGGAAGAACAGAAGGTTTCTTCTCGCCTAACATGCCGATTACTCGTCAAGAAGCCGCAGTTATGATATCGAGAGCTTTGAAATTAAAGCTACCAGCAAATGATAGTAAATTGCAGGCAACCCTATCCAAGTCCTTCTTGGACAGTGGAAAGATCGAATATTATGCTAGACCTGCAGTTCAGGCTGTTAGCGGTGCAAAGATTATGTCAGGGGATGCTATTACGGTGGCAGGAGCGAAGAAGCCTTCTTATAATTTCAATCCGACAAGTAATCTGACTCGCGCTGAGGCTGGCAAGATTGCTGTTGAATTGCTTAAGAAGTCTACGGATATATTCCCTAAAAACTTCAATTAAAGGCTTTTGAGGCTCTTATGCAGACTCTTTGTATAAGGGCCTCGCTATTTCCAATTACATCTTTTTGTAATTTGAACGAGTTTAATATACAATAATGATAGAACATAATTTTTTTTGAAGGGTGAAGGCTATCTTATGAAATCGATATATTCTAAAGCTCAGATGGATTATATGAAAGCAAAAACCGTATTTGAGAATAGAGCAAGTGTCATGGAGAAGAAGATTGAGTCTACACGTAAGACAACAGAGATCACTCAACAGGTTATGGAAGGGTTAGTCCTAGAAACAGGTTTTCATGATGCGTACAATGACATGGTATTGGCTGAGAATGCACTAATTGAATGGTCACACTCGACAATTAAGCATGAGAAGACATACCGCGAGAACAAACATCCTATTGAAGATATGTATGAGAATCTGAATGGGAGTCCGGAAATGCGGGCACAAATTATTCAGTTGGCTATGAAGATTCGCTAAATGTAATAAGTAAGGAGACGCCGTGAGGCGTCTTTTTTATTATTCATGTATGTTTTGGCTGGGATATTATAGGTTATAAATATCTGAGGTGTATTGAATTTAATCACTGTTTTCAAGGGTTTTCTTAAATTTGGTGACAAAAATGAAATTATTTTTTAGAAAAGGTGCAACTTTTTAGAAACCCATGCGTCTAAGTATTAGAGTCATTTAATGATGGAGCCAATCCAAGATTGTCCTTATAAAGAAAGTTATCTATAAATTAGAAAATTTATCTTTACGGGAACTTGGACCCATTGTATAATACTCTAGGTAGGATAGGATGCTACTCTATTTTTGTATGATTCCGTTTACCAGTTTCTGTGACATCATCACAGACATCATTTATATTTACATGCTCAACTCTAGAAAGGGGGTGCAACGACAAATGAGTAATACGAGCCCATTCAATGAAAATAAAAATAAAAATAATAATGTTATGTTTCCCCAAGGAGGAGAAAAAAAGGTTATGAAGAAAATTTTATCCGTAGCTTTATCTACAGCAATGGCATTCTCAATGTTTGCTTCTGTAGCGTTCGGTGATACTGCGGTAACACCACAAGACAAGTTTGATGCATTGAAAGCAAAAGGTATTTTCAGTGGTTACCCAGATGGTACAGCTGGTCTTGAAAAAGAAATGACTCGCGCTGAGTTCGCGAAAGTTATCACTAAGGTTCTTGGATTGAAAGAAGTAACTGGCGTTCTTTCTTATAACGACAAAGGTTACACTGCTAAGAACTGGGCTGTTCCTTATATCGAAGCAGTATCTGCTGCAGGTATCATGGAAGGTAAGAACGTAACTAAGAAAATCTTTGATTACAACGGTAAAGTAACTGTTGAAGAAATGGCAACTGTTCTAACACGCGCTTTGGAACTTGAAGTTCCAACAACTGTAGACAACAGTGCTTCCACTTGGGCTAAAGGTTATGTTCAAGCGGCAATCGAAGCTGGATTAGTTTCTAAAGATGCTAAATTCCAATCGAATGCAACTCGTTCATTGCTAGTAGAAGCAGCTTACGCTGTTGACCAAATTAAGAGCGTTCCTACTGTAGCTTCTTATGTAGTATCTGAAGGTGGTAAAGTAGTAGAATTTACTCTTTCCAACAAAGAAGTTGTTAAAGTAACTTTGGAAAAAGCTCTTGAAGCTAACAAAGAAACTGAAGTAACTTTCAAAGATGCTGCTGGTAAAGAAATCACTACTAAAGTTACTTATGTTGTAACTGATGCTACTAAAGTGCAATCAGTAACTTCCACTAACTTGAAAGAAGTAGAAGTTAACTTTGACGGTAAAGTAGACAAAGTAACTGCTACTGACAAAGATAACTACTCCGTCGATCAAGGTGGTAAGAAAGTTTCATCCGCTACTTTGCTGGAAGATGGCAAAACTGTACGCTTGTTGCTTGCTGATGGACATAAATTTGTTCAAGCACAAGATTATAAAATTGTAGTTAAAAATGTAAAATCCGCTGGTGTAGCATTGAGCTCATCAGAAGTGAAGTTCTCATCTTCTGATAACACTTTGCCAACAGTTACTGAAGTGAAAGCTTTGGGTCACAAAGCAGTTAAAGTAACATTCTCTGAGCCAGTGAAAGATGTAAGCTCCAGTAACTTCAGACTTGATGACAAAACGTTCGTTGGTTCCGTTACTAAGGGTGTTAATGAAAGAGAAGTTATCTTGAAAGAATATGCTGGTAACTTTACACTTGGAGAACATAAACTGACAACTGCATTGGTTGAAGATTATGCAGGATTGAAGTCCTTATCTGCTACTACTGATTTCACTGTAGCTGAAGATAAAGTAGCTCCTACTGTAACTGAAATTACTGCAACTTTGGAAAAAGTAACGGTTACTTTCAGCGAAGATGTTGACGCTAGCACAGTATCGAATGACAGCTTCTACTGGAAGTCTGGTGATAATAACAAAAAAGGTATTATCAAGCAAATTTCTGGAAACGTATATGAAGTAGACTTCACAGAAAATCGTCTACCAGGGTACGAAACAACTTTGTATGTTAGTGGTGTGAAAGACTATTCCGGTAACGAAATCGTTGTTAAAGAACACAAGGTTGTAGCTACTGTTGATCTTGTTCGTCCTAAAGTAGCTGATGTGAAGTACGCAGATAAAAAGGTAGAAATTAGATTTGATAAAGCGGTAGATACTGTTGGTAAACGTGAACACTACACTGTGAAAAACAGCGATGGTGATGTTATTTCAGTGAAATCTGTTGAGCGTGCTGCAGGTTCTACAGATAATAAAGTGTTTGAACTTTCATTCTACTCAGATCTTAAAGAAGGAACTTATACTCTTAAAGTATCTGGCGTTAAAGATAAAACTGTATTAGCTAATGTTGTTGAAGATTACAGCACTACATTTGTTGTATCTGATTCTGCGTATGCATCTGTCAATATTCCAGTTGATGCTAACAACGATAATCGTACAATTGCAATCACATTTGACAGAAAAATGGATCTAGCATCCATCGAAAATCCATCTAACTACTACCTGACTTTCTCTAAATCTGGTAATGAAAATAGTACTGTAGTTAAATCATTGCCTTCTGAAGCAAGAGTTCGTGCAGCTCAAGATGGTAAGTCGGTAATAATTGTGCTTCCAGAAAATATTGATGGTACTAGTGTAACGTTCCCTGTTGATGGTGGATCTGGTAGTGGAACGGTTCGTGGTGTTTCTGCAGTAGGTGTTAAAACTGCAACTGGTAATGTCCTTACTGATTTTGCTTCTACAAGAAAAATTTCTCAAAAGGTAGCAAGTCTTGATACAACCAAGGCTGACTATGTAAAACAAGACGGTTACAGAAAAATTGAACTTATCTTCAACCAAGTGATTGCACAAGCAAATGCTTCTGATTTCACTGTTCTTAATGGAGATGTTTCGAACGTTTCTATTGACGGAACTAAAGTTACAATTACAACTAGCAGAGATCTTCCTGCATCTGGTACTACTGTATCCCTTAGAGCAGGTAACAGTTTGAGAACTCTAGCGGGCAACAGAGTTGCTGAATTCAGTAGTGTAAATACAACTGACAGCATTGCACCGAAAGTTTCAGCTTCTAAAGATAATTTACTGTCTCAAACAGATGGTATTGTGAAATTGCCATTTAATAAAGAACTTCTTAAAGAGAAAACTGTTGGAGATAAGTTCTACGAACGTTACGCTATCGATCTAGATGTTAAAATTTTAGCTGGTGATGGTTCTAAGCTTAAGGATGCAGAGGCTCTTACTGATTACTTTACTACAGTTGATGGTAACAATTTAGTTATTACTTTCAAAGATAAATCTTATCAGTATGGTTATTCCATTAAGGTGAAAAAGGATGCTACTTACCTTCAAGCTACTAATGGTAAAAAGGCTCTAGAATCAGATGTTTACTACACAGCAGCTAACTATGTGGCTCCTTCTGTGGTTGAAGCTGGTACTCCTACTTATGTAGCATCAACTCCGGGTACTCATGCTAATGAAACACAAGGAAATCTTAAGTTTACTGCTAAAACAGAAGGAACAGTAGGCAATGCAATTTCTGTTGAGTTGGTTGCTGGAACTGATGATGATGCTGAAGTTGTTGTTGAAAACGTAACGGATAAAGTTGTCATTACTTATGGTCTTAAGGCAACTGCATACGATATCGCGGATAAAGTTAATACTACCGCTACTTCTGTTGTTAAAGCAGAACAAACAGCTGGTGGTGCAGTAACTCCTGGAACAGTTACTCTTAAGGGTGGAGCTCCAGCTGGTGATTCTACTGTAACAGTAGCGTTTACTGGAGCTGGAATTAAGAGTCACGGTGAAGTGAAAATCGATGGCGCCGTTATTCCTGGTGCTGATGTCACTTTTGTTGCAAACAAACTAACAATTAAAGTTTCTTCAAATGTTGTAGGAAAAACTTTAACTGTTGCTAATGTAGTAGGTAATGACGATCGCAATGTATCACTTTCAAAAGCTATTACTAATTAATTTTTAAAGAATGTCTCAAAGCGTTAATTCGCTTTGGGACATTTTTTTTTTGATTAATCACATATAGTTAGCGTATTTACTTAGGGAAATGTATTTATTAATCCTTTTCCTCAATTCGAGACAAATTGATAAGAGTAAGTGAGAGTCTTTACCGATGGATAATAGTAAGATTAACAAGAGTAATATTTATTCGTTATGGAAATCAGATTAATTAACCTCTATCCTTATTATTCCCAATAGTAACAATGTTTTATACGTCTAATTACAACAATACTGCAAATAATACTCTTGCAAGAACATCATGCAGGAGGTGTATATATAATGGCTAGAAATAATCGGACAATCGTACCGGAAAGTCGTCATATGATCAATCAGATGAAGTATGAGATTGCTGCTGAATTTGGATTAAATGTTGGTGGATATGGTGTACTTGGTGGGTTGGATACTGAATTTGGTTCTGACCTGGGACAGACAGGTGGAATGTCCAATAGTGGTCGCTATAATGGAGGTCATCTAACTTCAAGGGAAAATGGGTCCGTTGGTGGCGAGATAACAAAGCGCCTAATCCAACAAGCGGAGCAGACTTTAATATAGGAAAATATACAATTGAATTTATTTACTTTATTCACGGAATATGGATGTGATGATTGACACAGATAGACAATTACGTTAATATGACCATTGAGGATTGTACAAGCAACCTTCTCCATTCGGAGAAGGTTCATTTTTTTGCTTAATACTCAGAGAAATGTATAGTGTCCTTATATAAGAAAGTTTAAGGAGGTATTAACATTATGTCTGTCAAAGGACGTCATTTATTTACATCTGAGTCCGTTACCGAAGGGCACCCAGATAAAATTTGCGATCAGATCTCTGATGCGGTGTTGGATGCATTCTTAGCGAATGACCCCAATGCACGTGTTGCGTGTGAAGTAGCTGTAGCTACTGGTCTTGTACTTGTTATTGGAGAAATTAGCACTCATTCCGAATATGTTGATATTCCGGCTATTGTTAGAAATACAATTAAGGAAATTGGTTACACCCGTGCCAAATATGGTTTTGACTATAATACATGTGCGGTTCTGACTTCTTTGAATGAGCAATCGGCTGATATTGCACAAGGTGTTAATGCTGCCATTGAGAATCGTGACGTTAATCAAATGGATAAGGAAACAGAAAGTATTGGTGCAGGAGACCAAGGCTTGATGTTTGGTTTCGCGACTAACGAAACTCCTGAATTAATGCCACTTCCTATCGCATTGTCCCACCGTATTGCACGTCGTCTAGCGGAAGTTCGTAAGAACGGTACACTTGAATACTTACGTCCAGATGGTAAGACACAAGTTACAATTGAATATTTAGATGATAAGCCTGTACGTGTAGATACAGTTGTTGTTTCTACTCAACATGCTGAACATACATCACTTGAGCAGATTCAAGCTGACATTAAAGAACATGTTATCTTGCCCGTTGTTCCTGCGGAATTGCTCGATGCTGAGACGAAATATTTCATTAATCCTACAGGACGTTTTGTTATCGGTGGACCTCAAGGAGATGCAGGACTTACAGGACGTAAGATCATCGTGGATACATACGGTGGTTATGCACGTCATGGTGGAGGAGCATTCTCTGGTAAAGATCCAACTAAAGTAGACCGTTCTGCAGCTTATGCAGCTCGTTATGTAGCTAAGAATCTAGTGGCTGCGGGTCTTGCTGATAAAGTAGAAATCCAACTAGCTTATGCTATCGGAGTGGCTACACCTGTATCGATTAATGTAGATACTTATGGAACGGGTAAAGTAAGTGAAGAGAAGCTAGTGGAATTGGTTCAGAATAATTTCGACCTTCGTCCTGCTGGCATTATCCGTATGCTTGATTTACGTCGTCCTATCTACAAACAGACTGCTGCTTATGGACATTTCGGTCGTACTGATCTCGATGTACCTTGGGAGCAAGTAGATAAGGCAAGTGTATTGAGAGAACAGGCTGGTCTATAGTTAAGTAGAATTCAATGCTTGATCCGGGCACGTGCGTAATGGCACGTGTCCTTTTTGTAGTTAATAGTATGATAGGAATGAAGTGATTTAACGTATTTTCTACTAAACTATGAGGGTGTTTTAGCCGAAATAAGGAATAGGACTATCTTTTGGCGACAATGGTTGTTTGAATACATAGCGTTGATTGATTTAATAAGAGTTTATGTCATGAAGTAGAAGAATATGATCAGTAGATTGAGGGGAGATTTATATTTATATGAAGAAGAAGTTATCATTCTTAATGGCCGCAGTATTAGCGGTAGAAATTGTATTGGGTGCGGGATCGGGAATTGGAATAGGAAATAATACAGCATATGCAGCAGTGCCTAAAGTCATAACTGCGAATACATCACCTATAGATTCTTCAGTTAATGTAGATCCTATGACTGTGAACCTTCATTTAGAGCTCGAAGGGAAGGTAGAGAAGAATAATTCAGCTTCTACGCCCATTGAACCCATAGTGATTAATGGTACTGCTCTTGTTAATTCCGCGGTAACTACCATGATAGGGAACGTTGTATCTTCAACTCCGACTATCCCTACAAATACTGCTGTCGATATTATATTACCTGTGAACACACAGATTGCCTATAATACGAAATATGAGGTTAATATTCCGGCAGGATATTTTATTGATCCAAGTAATAATGACACCTCTGAAGCCATTAAGTGGTCATTTACGACGGCGACTCAGGATAGTAGCGTAACAGCTACCTTCTCTCTTGATGGACAGACGGTTGATCTAGCTGGAAAGACCTCACTTGACTTCAAGGTGAATTTCAGCGCTCCAGTGGTGAAAGGAACGGGTAAGATTAAGCTTATCAAGAAGCCCGGTAATGTTGTGAGGAAGGAACTTAGCCAAGCAGTTCAATTTAATGCAAATAATACAGAAGCTACCATTAAGATTGATAACATCGATGATATGAAGCTAGAGGCGGGTACTTCGTATGAACTATTGATAGATAATGGAGCTTTTATAGAATCATCTAATGCTAAATTAGTAGGTAGCCAGTTGTGGTCATTCTCTACCAAAAGTCCAGCTGTCGGCATTAAATCTCTTTTACCTATAAAAGGGACAACGGCAGTACCTATTAATCCTACTATGCAATTGACATTTGACCGTATCGTGACAGTAAGTGGCGGTGGAGACATTATAGTTTCCCCTGGAGTAACGACGGATTCTAGAGCTATTAGGATTCCTGTGAGCTCAACAAGTATCAATACCGTAGCTGGAGTAAGTGTTGTTACAGTTCCGTTATCCAGTCAAATGCTATTATATGGAACAACCTACAACGTAACGGTTCCAGCAGGCGCGTACAAGGACATTTATTTTAATCCTTCACCAGCAGTAGGTGGAAGTGATTGGTCCTTTACAACCGTCGCTGCTCCTGTCTCTCCGGGGGCAGTAAGTATCTATAGTATGTCCCCATCGAATGGGAGTACATATGTTAGCGTAACTCCTGAGTTGGTCGTTTCTTTTAGTAATAACGTTGCGTTTAAGAACGGCACTTACAACAATAGGATTACGTTGAAGAAAGCCAACGGAGCCTCCATTGCGATCAGTAGACCTACGATTAATGGTTCTCAAGTTCGATTCACGCCGATGACGGCATTAGAATCCGATTCTAACTATTATGTGGAGATTGGGTCAGATACATTAGTAGATTATAGCAACCCTAATAAGACTTTCGGGGGCATCACAGGAAGTTCGCAATGGAATTTCAGGACTGTATCTGTAGATAAGATACCTCCTGTCTTACAGAGTGTCTCAATGCAAAACAATACAACGATTCGCCTTGTATACAATGAGGTACTGAATGGTACAGGTTATTTAAATGGATCGAATTTCACCGTCACCGTCAATAATGAGAGTCGCCGTGTAAGCAACGCTTATACTAGTGGTGAGAGTGTCTACGTTATACTTGAGGTTGGTGTTGCTGTTGGGCAGAAGATCTTCATCTCTTACAATGGAAATCTAGGTAATCCAATTCAAGACTCTTCTCTGAATAAGGCGGCTACGTTCTCTTTGAAGGAAGTATCGAATGGGATGGACACGGCTTTGCCTAAGCCAAGAGAAGGAACGATATATGGGAATAGTTTGTCTCTGACATTTAATGAGAGTCTGAAGTCACCTTCGAGTAATGCTTATGAGCAGTTTACCGTGACCGCTGACGGCAGCTCTATGGGGATTCGGAGCATCTCTCAAAGTGGATCTATGTTATATCTCACCCTAAACAGTTCTGTTCGCGATGGGGATGTGGTTAAGCTATCCTATAGATCTGGTTCATACCCAATTCAAGACTATCGTGGGCTGAATATTGCTGAATTCAAGGACTTCTATATCCGAAATCCCTATGATAACAAGGCTCCAGTCTTTACAGGAGCGGAAGGCTCTGGCAACAAGATTACGATTAAATATAACGAAGCGCTCAAGAGTAGCAATTTACCAGCCAAGAATCAATGGTCTGTACTGGCTAACAATATACCTATTTACGTGACGGGGATTGAGGTTATAGAGGATCGGGTGGTTCTGACTTTAGCATCCTCGTTCACCAAGGATCAGAAGATAACCCTCTCCTATGTACCAGGTTATAGTACTTCTAGTATTACAGATCTTAATGGTAATCCTGCAGGGTATATTAATTTAGAGCCTGTAACGGTATCTGCAAGTACAACGGTACCTTCGGTCAAGTCAGCTTCGATCACGGGGAATACGCTGAAGCTCCAATTCACCACAAATGTGACTACTTCTTTAAGTAATGACGCGTTGAGTAGGTTATTCGCGGTGAGTGTAGATGATGTGAGTCGTGCCAATCAATCGATCAGTCTGAATGGAGATACGGTGACGCTTCAACTATCTTCAGGGGTGAATGTTGGGAATAAGGTTCATGTTAGCTTCAATGGAAGTGCGAGCGCAATAACAAGTAGTTCAGGTAATAGCATTCCCTCATTCTATAAGCTTGAAGTTGAGAATAAGCAGACACAGAATAATACTACGAGTACTACAATGCCTAATGGTCTGGGCTTACTAAACGCAAATGAATTTGGTAGAGCCATGTTCACATTAAGTTCCAATGCTGCAACTACGACGAATGGATTATCTCGTTTCAATCAATCTATCTTGAGCTACACGCTGGATGATAGTAAATTGAAAGCGGCTTATGATTATGTGCGGATAGCGAATACGAATAACCGCACTGTCGTATTTGAAGTGCCAGCAACGGAGAAGGCAGCGCATGTAAGTATCCCTTTGACCACGCTACAAGAGATCTATACAAGGGATCAGGGTTCTCAAATTGCTGTTAAATTGGAGAATAGCATATACAGCATACCGCTTCGAAACATTAATATAGCCAAAATCACGCAAAGTTTAAGCACAGTACCTTCAAATATTGCCATTACCATTCAAATGGAGAAGGTCCCTAGTCATTCAGCTACAGCGACTCTAAGTCAGTTGGGACAAGGTGGATCCAGTGTCATTGTAGAGACAACAGATTTCTATGCAACGGCAGTGAATACTCTATCTAAGCAGTCCGTGCCGTTAGATTCACAGAATGAGTATATTCTGCGTACAGCTAGCGCAGCACCAGTGGCAACTTCGACACTGGTATATTATGATCCATCGGTATATCAAATATCATTCATACCTACAAAGATCACAAGTTGGAATGGAAATTCGGTTCTAACAGCCAGCGTCAAAGGAAATTATATGGTTACAGGCATAACATCTATGAAGTTCTTTGGCGATCTAAATAATCATTGGGCCAAAGATGTCATTGATGAATTAGTATCAAAGTATGTTATTAGTGGAAGAAATTCTGCTATATTTGCACCGAACAAGAACATAACGCGTGGCGAATTCGCAGTCTTTATTGCTAAGGCTTTAGGTCTTAACGGTGACGCACAGGCAGCTGCGCGCTTCAGAGATGTTACAACAACATCGGTGGAAGGTGCCTATATTGGTGCAGCTACTAAGGCTGGAATTATTAGCGGTTTTCCGGATGGATCATTTAAAGCAAGTAGCTTCATTACAAGAGAGCAAATGGCGATTATGGTAGTTCGTGCAATGAATTACACAGGATATAAGAGTACGTTATCTCTGACGCCTTCGCAGACTCTAAAGGCATTTAAGGACCGTGCCAAGATTCAATCGCCAGAGTCGGTTGCTAAGGTCGTTCAAGAAGGTATATTACAAGGGATGACACCGACTTCATTCCAACCTAAAGGAAACGCCACACGGGCTCAAGCGGCTGTGATGTTGAAGAGATTACTTGTTACGGTAGGTTATCTATAAGACTTAGAAACGTACAATTGCATTCGATTAATATTTAAAGACCTCAAGACCCTATTTCCTTAATGATGAGGAACTAGGGTCTCTTAGTTATTTCATAGAGTATTACTCTTAGCGTAAAGGAATATTCCTTTACGCTTTTTTGGTATATTCATATTTTTTCGAACTAAATCTATCATTTTCGTAACTTTTTCTCTTAAAAACAGTCTATTAGATGTAGTCCTTATTCATAGACAATAGTTTTGTGTAGTTTATATAACTTCGCTAATTAAGATGGGAGAGTTACATTTCATGAAAAGTAACATAGAAGACAATCAGAGTAGAGTGGTTAGATCGACAGGTAAAAAGTGGCTTGTCATTACGATGGCAGGCTTATTATGGATCAGTCCAGTACTAGGTAGCGGTATACCGCTGAACGGTCTTTATTCAAGTTCCGAAGTTAGCGCAGCCTCCGCGACGGTTAAGAAACTGGGAGAGGAGATTATTACCTCTGGAGCTATACTTATGAAATATGAGTTCACGACGACGCGTTCTGGATCGACTGCTAAGGCGCTGGCTGATGTGATCAGAGTGGATCTTAACAATCCTAATGTGAAACTTGATGTAATGAACGGTAAGGATGGTAAGTTCACTACCAAACAAAGTACAGGAGGCATGGCTAAGGAGAATGGAGCTGTGGCTGCTGTAAATGGTGATTATTTCATCACAAGTGGAGAAGGAGCTCAAGGAGCGCCTCTTGGTGGACAAATTACGGATGGCGTTCTGATGTCGACACCTGCCGATTTGAAAGGGATGTATTCCTTTGCAGTTACGACAGATGGGAAACCGCTAATTGACGAATTCGCTTTTGAAGGATCGGTAACAGCGCAAGATGGTGCGGAATTCCCTTTGTCCGGTATTAATAAAACAATATATTATCCTGAAGGTACAGGATCTACCTATAGTCATGTTAACGCTATGTATATGTATACTAGCGCATGGGCGTCGACAGACCGTCCTAAAGACAGCCTATCTACACCTACAGAAATACTGGTACAGAATGGTGTTATTACTCAAATATCCAATAAAGGCGGATTATCTATATCCGTGCCGGAAGACGGGTACATTCTGCGGACGCATGGAACAGCGGCTAATTTTGCGAATGAACATTTCACTGTGGGGCAGACATTGGACGTTAAATCGATGCTTCGCTCGGAGACTACAGGACAACAACTTGATCCTAGCTCAATTCAGACGATGATTGGTGGACATACGCTTCTGGTTAATAATGGTCAAGCATCAGCCTTTACACGTGAGATCAGTACGATTGCTGGTGTCCGCTCACGGACGGCGCTAGGTTACTCGAAGGATGGGCGATATGCCTATATCGTAGCAGCGGAGAAGAACGGGAATAGCTCTGGGATGTCCTTAGCTGAGCTTCAGACGTTCATGGTGAATATCGGGGTATGGAAGGGCATGAATCTAGATGGTGGTGGCTCTACAACCATGATGAATCGTCCCTTAGCTGAATCGAACACCGTGTTAACCTTTGATACGGAGTACGGCACAACTCAACGAAGTGTCGTGAATGCAATGGGTGTATTTAGTACAGCGAAACAGGGAGAGTTGAAAGGGTTCAAGATCAGTGGAGGCACTTCATTACTAATAGGACAGGAAGTAGCCTATTCACTTAAGGGATATGATACGTATTATAATCCGATAGATGTGACTCAAAGTAATCTAAGTTGGACCGCTAGTAATAGTAATGTAAAAGTTAGTGGACAGAAGATCGTTGGCGTTAAACCAGGTACAACTACTATTACTGCCAAAAGTGGTCAAGCCAAGACGAGTATGGAAGTGAAAGTGCTAGGTGCAAGTGAGATTTCAAGTCTAAGCATAGCGAACTCAAGTGCGTTACTGAAGGCAGGAACGAAGGTGTCTATTCCTGTCACAGCTACAACGAAAGATGGACAGAGTAAGAAAATTTCGGCGAGTGCTCTGAAATGGGAGTTTATAGGATTTAAAGGAAAGGTACAAGATGACCAGCTAACAGTCTCTTCCGTGGATGCTAATGCTAAAGTAGGTTATGCTATTGGACGTTATGACGGATTTAGTACGGTCGTAGTTCTCTCTGGATCTGCAACAGAAAGTATATGGGAGAATTTCGAGAATGTGAGCTATCCGATTAAATTCACAAGTAATTCGGCACAAGTAACGGGATCAGCAACGATTACCCAAGGTAGTGGCGATCATGCGAATTCGAAGGTAATGCAGCTTCAGTATGATATGACCAAAGGCAGTGGCAAGATGTACGCTTATGGTGAATTGAATGGTACAACAGGTAAAGCTATACCAGCCACCGCGACATCGATGTCCTTAGATGTAGAGGGAGATAAGAGTCTGAACTGGCTTCGTGCAGAACTGATAGATCATGATGGAAAGACGGTATATATCGATCTTGCCAAAACGATTGACTGGAGCGGTTGGAAGACGATTAATGTAGATTTAAGTGGAAGTAATATTAAATTCCCAGCTCAGTTGAAAAGATTATATGTGGTCAATGTCGAAGAAGGACAAGATGAGCGAGCATTAACGGGTAAAGTTTCTTTTGATAACATTAAGTTTACGATGCCTTCGCTGTCTAGTGATGCTAATCTACCTCAAGCAAAAGCGACGATGAATATAGGTCTCAAGTCCATGACTGTCAATGGTCAGAAGAAAGCGATAGATGTCGCTCCGCTTATGGCCAATAATACGACTTATGTTCCTGTACGCTTTGTTCTGGACGCTTTTGGTGGGACTGCGAGTTGGGATGCCGCTAACCAGAGGATAACGGTTCTTCGTGGAAGCAAGATGATCGATCTGACCGTGGGCAAGAAAGAGTTTATCCTTAATGGGAAGATGATTAGTTCTCAAGTAGCACCTTTTGTTAAAGAAGGCAGGACTTTAATTCCGCTACGCTTAGTGTCGGAGCAACTAGGTCTGAATGTGAAATGGGAACAAAGTACGAAGACCGTCACAATCGAATCATGATATGTTATGATAAGAATTATTGTCAATATGGCATAAGTTAGAAATGGAGTAGAACTTAAGTGGATTTTCAAGCTGAAGCAATAGATAAAGTAATCAAGAACGCTATTGAAGTGGTGGAGAGTAGTAAATATCAAATGTATGAGATCTTAGAGAGTGCTAGGGATGAATTAGCTACTCTTAATCAAGAGCTTCAATTTGTGATACAGGAAACTACGGTTACTCTCGATCGAGTTGATCAACTTGAAATAAACTATCGCCGATCAAGAATCCGGCTGACAGAAGTCAGCCGGGATTTTGTGAGGTATAAAGAAGAGGACATTAAACAGGCCTACGAGAAGGCTACCCAGTTACAGCTTGATCTGATGATTTATCGTGAGAAAGAGATGTATCTTAAGGCAAGACGAGATGAATTACAGAAGCGGTCTCGTAGTGTAGAGAATTCTGTAGCGCGCGCCGAGAGTGTCGGATCACAGATGGGTGTGGTTATGGAGTATCTAACCGGTGAGATTGGTCAAGTGAATAAGATCATTAAGACAGCCAAGAATCGGCAACTTATTGGATTGAAGATCATACTGGCTCAGGAAGAGGAACGCAAACGAATTGCGCGTGAAATACATGATGGCCCTGCACAATTGCTTGCAAATCTAGTTCTTAGGACGGAAATTGTTGAAAGAATGATAGCAAAGCAGGATTTTAATATGGTCCAAGCCGAAATAGTAGATTTGAAGGGTCAAGTCCGTGCCAGTCTTGAGGAGATGAGGAAGGTTATATTTAACCTCCGTCCGATGGCATTGGATGATTTAGGACTTATACCTACGTTACGTAAATATGTTCATGATTTTGAGGAAAAGACAAGAATTCGTTCATCGTTCGAGACAAGGGGAATGGAACAACGGTTTTCTTCTGCTATGGAAGCAGCTATTTATCGTCTTGTTCAGGAAGCAATCACAAACGCTTTCAAACATGCGAACCCTACGCATGTAGTGGTAGAAATGACATTTCAAGCACAAATGGTCAAGATCGTTATACAAGATAATGGTTGTGGGTTCAAAATCAGTCTGATCGAACAGAAGAGAAATGAACATTTCGGATTAATGGGTATGCGTGAACGCGTGGAGCTATTAGAGGGTAGGATGGAAATCTTATCGGAGCTCGGTCAAGGTACCAAAATCGTAATACATATCCCGACAAATGTCGATAAAACGAAAGGAGTAACACATGGTGAGCATTGATTCTGGGAAGAGTAATATAAAAGTCCTTTTGGCTGATGATCATCAGTTGTTTCGCGAAGGTCTTAAGCGAATTCTGAATATGGAAGAGGACATGGAGGTTATCGGGGAATGTGGCGATGGCATTCAGGTGCTAGAATTCTGTAATGACGAGAAACCTGATATTGTCCTTATGGATATAAATATGCCTCTAAAGAATGGTGTGGAGGCAACGGAGAAGCTTCGGGGATTATTCCCTGATATAAGAGTTATCATACTATCTATTCATGATGATGAGAGTTATGTATTTGAGACGTTACGCAAAGGTGCGAATGGTTACCTATTGAAAGATATGGAGGCTGAGTCTCTTATAAATGCTATTCGTTCTGTTCATGAAGGTTATGCATTCATTCACCCTAAAGTGACGGGTAAATTGATTCAGCAACTGCGCCGCATGACGTATGTGAACGAGGCTGGTGCTATGAGTGAAAGTACGATTAAAGAAGCTGGTGTTAAGTTTGTTGGTGGGGAGAATAATCCGCTGACGCGCCGGGAATCTGAAGTACTTCGTCTTATGGCTGAAGGAAAGAGTAACAAGATGATTGGTGAGTTCCTCTTCATCAGTGAGAAGACAGTTAAGAATCATGTTAGTAGCATTCTTAGTAAGATGGACGTGGATGATCGGACACAAGCTGTTATTAATGCAATTAAATATGGGTGGGTAACCTTGTAGGTTCAATATTATATATTGAGCCATGTTCCTTTTTCTCTACGTGTGGGCAAGATACATTAACCGTGTCACCGAGCTTCTTCTGCCGGCATATATTGTCGGTAAAGAAGGAGGTGAGTTTCGATGGTTATCCAACTAGTGTGGATTGTTGCCATCTATGGGATAGCTGTGGCTATCGTCCATGGACTCTACGCGATACGTAAGATGAAGGGGAATGTAGCGCAGGAACGTTGTATCCACTATATACTTATAACTTCTAATCATGAACGGCAGGTTGAATGGTATATACGGGCGCTGCAACTGTACGGATATTTACGTGGCATTCCAATATATATTACTGTAGTCGATGATGCGTCTAGTGATGACACGGTAAGAATCATTCAGAGGCTTAAGGGACTCTCGGATATTTATGTATCCAACGTCTCTGGTTCACTTGATCGCGGTGATGAGATAAGTCATTACTTATCTATGAGAAATGATGGAGAGATCACCGTGATTGATCTCAGAATTCCTCAGGAGGTTGATCGCATCCCCTATGTTCAGGGATAAATATGGTTGTCTGTTGGCTAACAATTGCATATTTGATAAGGTGTGAAGCACACTCTCAAGTTCGGTATTCCCGAAGAGAGTGTGCTTTTTGCGTTGGATACCGTGATGTTGATATGAAGGAGAAGGGAGGAATTGAAGGTATGAAAGTTGTAGTGTATGCGATTCGTTATGGTGGGAAGTGGCGTATAAATCTCTCGCTAGATGTCAGGGTAGATCTATTATGGTGGGGACATATAGAGTCTTCAGAGTCGTATAAGATGGTACTGTTGTCTAGCGGGTTGCCACTTAGCTGGGCGCTTAGAATGAAGAGTGTGTTAAGTGATAGACAAAGTGAAGAGATGAATCACTGGGGGTTGCCTCAGTGGAAACAATATATGAAACGTGTGTTGCAGCAGGAACTTGAGGGAGAAGCTTTCCATTATTCTCATAACAGCTTATTCAGTGAGCGTGACATGTGGATGTGGGAATCTCACAAGGGGGCAGACATGCCATGGGAAGGAAGGAATGCGAACTATGTAGAGGGATGTACTAGAGAGAATGAGGGTATAAGCAACATGTCGAAGATAAAGATTCTATGGGATGCATTAGGAAAGGCATTGGGAAGTGGGCGACAAGCTGGAGATATAGGTAGCTTGTTAGTTATGCAAGAGATAGCTAGAGAAGCAGATGTGCTAGTGGCCGCATTGCGTGGCCGCTCATTATTAGCGGCGGAAGTGAATGCATTAATGGAGGAGACCTCGCCAGTTATGGTCTCTGCTTGGTTCACGGCTGCACAGCTGGCCTATCTTCAGGGCCAGCTTGTCCTTAGCGCAGGCGTTGCTCCTGCCGCAGCGCCATCCCGCGGCGCACCTTGGCGGCGGCGCGAAGCCCCCCGCTGCCGGCGCTGCGGCAGCGAAGCCCTTGGCCGCACGGCATGCGCCTCGTGCGGCAGCGCGGCTTGCGCCTACTGCGAGGCCTGCCTCGCGCTCGGGCGTAGCCGCGCTTGTACGCTGCTGCTTCGCACAGCAGCGAGTCCGGCCGTGCGTGGCGCGGCCGGGGGTTACCCCACCGAGGCCATGGGCCGGTGGGGGCTTAGCGCAGCGCAGGCGAACGCAGCCAGCGCCGCGCTAAGGTTCTTGGCGCAGCCGCCCATGCGCGGCGCGAATGGGGTTGGCCCCACCGAGGCCAAGGGCCGGTGGGGGCTGAACGCAGCGCAGGGCACAGCCAAGGGTCCCGCCCGCTTCCTCCTCTGGGCGGTCACGGGGGCGGGGAAGACGGAAATGATATTCCCACTGCTGGATTCCATCCTTCAGGTGGGAGGGCGTGTACTTGTAGCCACTCCGCGTAGGGATGTCGTCCTGGAATTGGCGCCACGACTTGCTAAGGCTTTTCCAGATGAATCTGTAGTTACTCTTTATGGAGGGAGTACCGAGCGATGGAGACCAGGTTTATTAACTCTAGCCACTACGCATCAATTAATGCGTTTCTATCAAGCGTTTGATCTCGTTGTTATTGATGAGCTGGATGCCTTCCCTTATCATAATGATCCAATGCTGGCTTTTGCCGCCTATCATGCTTGTAAACCTGCTGGTAAATTTGTGTATCTATCAGCGACGCCACCCCAAGTACTTCAGAGAGAAGTAGCTAGAGGGACAGTAGGACATGCAAGGGTACCTGTACGATTCCATGGTCACCCACTTCCTGTGCCGAAGCGAGTCTCGCTGAAGTTATTAGCACAATGTCTTTGCAAGCCCATATTACTGAGGCCGCTCTTCAAAGAACTGAAGCACTCCCTCAATCGAGGTGCGCAGGTATTTGTATTCGTATCCCGTATTCGTCATATTCAGCCTCTAGTAGAGAAACTGAGGAAAGAATTTAATTCGATTGAGGTCGAAGGAACCTCATCAGTAGATCCACTACGTGGAGAGAAAGTGATGGCCTTTCGGCAGACAACAATCCGATTACTCGTGACTACAACGATATTGGAGAGAGGTGTGACCGTTCCCAAGAGTGATGTATATGTGGTTGATGCAGATAGTGACTTATTCGATGAAGCCTCTCTTGTACAGATGGCCGGACGGGCTGGGCGTTCTTCTAGTGACCCTGCAGGCGCTGTCGTCTTTGCTTCATCGGAATGGACGCGTTCACAGCGAAAAGCAATCAGTCAGATCAAGACCATGAACCGCATAGCAAGGAAGAAGGGATATTTACATAAGCACAGATCATGAAGTAGGGAGTGGGGACATAGTGAACGTTATTCACCGACTTATCGATGGTCTGCATGGATTGTTAGCTCCACCGGGTGAACTTTGTATAGCTTGTGGAAGAAGGACAAAGATATCGAAAGAATACTTTGGTATATGTACCTCGTGTGCAGCTGGCATCCCGTGGATTACGAATCCAAGATGCCGCCATTGTGGCAGGGCTTTTGGCTGTCCTGATTGTATTAGAGAGGGAGAGATAGAACGTTCCTTCGTGTGTAATCGGAGCGCAGTTATGTATAATGAGTCGATGAGGGGATGGCTCGCTCAGTATAAATATAGAGGAAATGAAAAGTATGGTGCATTACTCGTATCCATGCTTAGTTATGCTTATAGACTTCTGTTGCAGGAAATAGCCCTTTCTAAGGTTACAGTAACGGAGCGAGGGTCATTTGATGGTGTGACCTATGTCCCCGTGAGTTCCGTACGACTTGCGGAACGTGGATTCAATCAAGCGGAGCAGCTTGCCGCTGGATTAGCATCCCAACATCGAATCTCCCTTATGCCACTTCTGGAACGAAGAGAACATACGGAGAAACAAAGCTTTAAAACAAGGCAGCAGCGAATTCTTTCCATGCAAGAAGCATTTATTACGAATACTTCTGTCATAGAGGATCTAACAACACGATGGTTACGCGGTCAGCAACGTGGTTTAGATAGAAGAATGAATGTAGTGATGCGTATATTAATAGTAGAT
Organism: Paenibacillus sp. IHBB 10380; assembly: GCF_000949425.1. NCBI lineage: Bacteria > Bacillati > Bacillota > Bacilli > Caryophanales > Paenibacillaceae > Paenibacillus > Paenibacillus sp. IHBB 10380. The sequence goes on along the minus strand of NZ_CP010976.1, from coordinate 4,424,503 downwards.
GATATTTATACAACGGGGAGTACGATCAATGCTTGTGCTACGGTACTTAGGAACTCTTTTCTGCAACTTGGTGTTTCTGTAGAAATCTATAGTTTAACCTGGGCTCGATCGTAAGGACGCGTGTATAACAATATCTGTATATTCTCGCCAAGAAAAGGTGGACTTCAATAGAGGGAATAAGGTAATCTAATGCTATAAATTAAATCGTAGAATAACCATGAGCCGGGGGGACGTTGAAGATGAATCTGGGAAATTGTCCGCGTTGTGGTAAATTGTATGCCACCAATATAAGAGATATGTGTACGAACTGTTTCAAAGAAATTGAGAGTGAATGTCTATTATGTACAGAGTTTCTTCGCAAGAACAGAGGGGCGACGATTCATGAAGTATCCGAGGCAACAGAGGTTTCGATTAGTAGAATAACTAAATTTATTCGTGATGGCCGCATTTCTATCATAGATGCGCCTAATTTAGCTGTTCCTTGCGAAGTTTGTGGTGCTTCTATTCGTGAAGGACATATGTGTGATTCTTGTCGGACTCGTCTGACTAAAGAATTCAGTGAGGCTGGGGATGACGATCGTAATAAGGATTACAGGAGCAAATCGCAAGGTCAAGGAGCATATGGAGTCCTAGATAAATACAATAAATAGTGGACCATAGACTTAAATATGATTAAAACTATTCATAATGTTTCAGTGCTAACCGATAAATGTAGTAATGATTGTCGGTTATTTTATTTCGACCTTGACCGATATTCTTAGTACAGATTATCGGTTATTTATATATTAAGTAAAGAAAGATAGGTGGATGTTATGAAAATTAACGAGACCGGACGAATCGGAGCCATTAACTCTTATCAGCGCAATATAGAATCAGGCAGACAGAATGAAGATAAGAAGAGCCGTCGTAAGGATGAAGTATCCATCTCCACGGAGGCGATGGAAATGCTGCAGGCGAGTGATCGTACTGTGAATAGTGAGCGTGTTCAGAAGATACAAGATTTGAAGCAGCAAGTATCAACAGGCACATACAACATCGATAGCGGTAAAATTGCCGAGAAACTGATGCCGTATTTCAAACGGTTTCCCGAGAACTAGGTGAATAGATGGCACTGAATAAACTTATCCAAGCGATGGAACAGTTAGACACGGCTCACCATCACATGCTGGAGATTGCTGAATCTAAGAGAGTCACGATCATGAACAACGATGTAGAACGTCTTATTACGATTCTCAATCAAGAATCTAAGGTAATGAAACAGATTGAGCAATTGGAACAAACTCGTGTGAGTGCCTCTTATGAACTTTTGCAGGAGAAGGGGATTAAATCCCTCTTGAATCTAACCGTAACGGAGTTAGTGCGGCTGGTGTTCGATCCTGAAGATAAAAGAAAGCTTCTAGATGTCCAATCGCGCCTATCACACACCCTAGCGCAAGTACAAGAAATCAATCAATTAAACCAGAAGCTGATTGAGCAATCTTTAGCATTCATCGACTACTCGTTGGATGTCTTGATCGATAGACCCACACAAGAAGCAACCTATCAGCATCCATCGGATAAACATAACGGTCAAGGCTGGCCTGGATTGTTCGATACGCGTGCATAATACATGAGGAGGAATAACCGTGGTATCAACATTTCATTCACTTGAAACCGCTAAGCGGAGTTTGTTTACACAGACAGCAGCATTAAATACAACAGGTCATAACATTGCGAATGCGAATACGGAGGGCTTTTCCCGCCAAGTGGTTAGGATGACTGCTTCTACTCCAATAGACCCTTATGCTTTTCTACGTTCCACAGCGCCTGGTCAACTAGGTACAGGTGTTGAATTCAATTCTATTGAACGTATTCGGGAGTCGTTTCTTGATACACAGTTCCGTAGTGAGAATTCTGCATTTGGTAGCTGGACTATCCAATCCGATACATTAAGTAAGTTAGAAGCAATTGTTAATGAACCATCTGAGACGGGTTTACGCACGGTGATGGATAATTTCTATAAGTCTTGGTCAGATCTTAGTAAAAGTCCCGAAGATGTCACTGCCCGTAAGATTGTGAAAGAAACGACGGTCGCTTTAACAGATGCAATGAACCAAATGAGTCGTCAATTACAGAACTTGAATAATGATTTAGGAACCAACGTTGAAGTGAAGGGTTCGGAGATCCAAACATACCTAAATTCAATCGTCAATCTTAATAGCGCGATTACAAGAATTGAAGGTCTGGGAGATAACGCTAACGATTTACGAGATCAGCGTGATTTGATGACAGATAAGTTATCGAAGATTATTAATATTAATGTGAATGAAACGGAGCAAGGATACAATGTTTCGTTAGGAGCCCAGCAATTGATTCAAGAGGGTGCTATTGTAGCAACTGTTAACAGTGAATTTCTGAACACAGCTTATGCTTCAGGAGATTTACAGGGTGGAGAAGTACATGGAATGATCGTATTTCGGGAGAAGTTTCTGTCTGATTATACGAAGCAACTAGATAATATAGCGAATACTCTAGTTAATGGTGAGATGAAAATTACACTGCCAAAAGGTTCAGTTATTCCTAATGGTGTAGTCATTACTAATCAGGATGGCACGACGTATGCCGGATCTAAGACACTTACAGATGATTTACCTATTATTGTAAAAGGGATGAACGGACTTCATCAGTTGGGTTATACGATGGATGGAACGATTAATTCAGGGCTTCCTTTCTTTACTGCGGGTACTAATGTAGGAGGGACTATAACTGCGGGGAATATTACTCTTAATTCCGCAATTAGTGATAACCCTAATCTGATTGCAACTTCCCTTCGGACAGAAGGAACAACACCGAACGAGACAGTAATTAAAGGGAATAACAACTTGGCATTATTATTTGCTAACGTAAAAGAAACCGCCATGACATCAATGGATGACGGTACACGTTCAGCAACGGGAGGCGCGTTTTTCAACTCTATGGTGGGGCAGCTTGGGGTTCAGGCGCAAGAAGCGACACGTCAGACTCAGAATGCTACAGTTCTTACGGATCAAGTGGAGACTCGACGTCAATCCGTCAGTGGCGTATCCTTGGATGAAGAAATGTCCAATATGATCAAATTCCAACATGCTTATAGCGCTGCAGCACGCTTCATGACAACATTCGATGAGTTACTAAATAAACTAATTAATAATACAGGTATGGTTGGTAGATAACAGAATGTGAGGTAATCAAATTATGAGAGTTACCAATAATATGCTTAGTTCTCAGCTCATGCTGAACTTGAATCGTAATGCTCAAAAGATGAGTGAGACACAGCTTCAAATGTCAACGGGAAGAAAGATAAATAGACCGTCGGATGATCCTGTTGGTATTACTTACTCCTTACGTTACCGTGCAGAGCTATCCTCTAATGATCAATATCAGAAGAATGTGGATAGTGCTGTTTCTTGGCTTGAATTTAATGACACAGCGCTTAATCAAGTTGGTGAAGTTGTTCAGCGGTTAAGAGACTTAACGGTACAAGCTTCTACAGAAACCAATCCTCAAGCAGCTTTGGATAGTATTAACCAAGAAATTCAACAATTGAAAGAACAAATAGTAGATATTTCTAACAGTAAACTAAATGGGAAGTATATCTTTAACGGTCAGAAGTATGATGAGAAGCCGTATGATTTCCCTAAGAATACGGATGGATCTTCAAACACGACCGCAGCGGCGGGAGTTATAACGGATACAGGTTCAATTAACTTTATTGTTGGGGAATCAGTCCAGCTTCCTATTAATGTGAATGGTAATGAAGTGTTCGGCACAGATACAGAGTCAGATAATCTGTTTGTCATTATTAATAATATTTCAGCTGCGCTGCAATCAGGTGATTTTAATGGTATCGGAGCAGAACTAGATAATATCGATAGTCGAATGGATAAAATATTGTCTACACGTGCGGAATTTGGAGCTAAGGCGAATCGTGTAGAGTTAATGCAGGGTCGATTGAGTGATTTAGAAGTGAATCTAACGGACTTGCAGGCAAAAGTGGAGGATGCTAGTTACTCTGAATTGTCTATACAGTCTAAAATTCAGGAAAATATCTACAATGCATCATTATCGGCTGGTGCCAAGGTTATTTCTCCCTCTTTAGTCGATTTTCTAAGATAAATAGGGGGTGATGAAGGTGAGTTCACTTCAGATTCTACAGATCAGACAGACACCAGCAATCTTAGGAATAGATGCTGATTTAGGTCAGTATTCTATTCGTCAACCTAAAGCCGAACTTCAGATGAATACACAGCCATCTGAGCTGACGATTCGTCAGTATACTCCTGAATTAACGATAGATCAGAGTCGAGCATTTGAAGCATATAACGGTGGCAATTTCTTAGAAATTAATAAAAAAATCTATTCGGGAATACAACAGTTGTTTCTACAAGCCATTGCAAGTAGAGTTGAAATGGGTAATCAGATGGCGGAGATCCATAAACCAGGTCATACGATAGCGGAGATTTGGGGTTCGGATTGGAAATCCGATCCATTTCCGGAATTTAGAGGACCGGCATCTATGGATAATGTAGATATACACATTGAGACGAGGGCACCAGATATTTCTTTTCGCTCAGCAGAATCGCAATTGAATGTCGTTGTTAATCGCCCGGAAATAGAATATACACGGGGGAAGCTGGATATTTATATGCAACAATATGCATCAATCCAATTCATACCGCCAGAGATTGATGTTACGATGTAGTAAATCAAGGGCTATAGAGAGTCGCTATATGGACGTCTATAGTCTTTTTTGTGTAAAGTATTTAATAAGGGGAGTTGAAATTCATGAACATTAGTACCGCTACTTGGGGCGAAATAGAAATCAATGACGATCAAATCTACAAGTTTTCCAAAGGTATACCTGGATTTGATGAGGAAATAGAACTTGCTTTGATTCATCAAGAGAATGGACCTTTCTGTTATTTGCAATCCACGAAGGAACCCACGCTATCGTTTATGTTAGTTAGTCCATTTACGTTCTGCCCAGAATATGAATTTGTACTATCAGATGCTGACCGTGAAGAATTAGGTATCGATGAAGAAGTTATAGTCTATAATATGGTTACTATACATCATCAGGTTGAACAATCTACTATTAATTTATTGGCACCTTTAATCTTTAATCCTGTTACTCAAACTGCCAAGCAGGTTATATTGCACGAATCTGTGTATACGACTAGGTATCTAATTTTGAATGGGATGCGGTCGGAACCGAAATCTATGGAAGGTGGTAACTGATATGCTGGTGCTCTCACGTAAGAAGGGTGAATCAATCGTCATACAAGATCAGATTGAAGTGACTATACTAGGAGTAGAGGGAGATACAGTAAGGATTGGAATATCTGCGCCCAAGCATGTTGATATCTTTCGCAAAGAAGTATACGCATCAATTCAGGAGTCTAATCGTGACTCTGTAGCACCTTCCATATCGGATATCGAGGCACTAATGAAGCGGCTAAATAATCCTAATAAAAAATAAATTTATAAATATTACGATTTGCTATAAATAGTTGGCGCTGTTTCGACGATATATTATTTAGACGTTGCTTCAGTAGGGCGGCCGACCTTAACGAGGCAGCGTTACCACATGGATGTGGATAAACTTAATTTCAAGGAGGAAATATTAAATGATTATCAATCACAATATTGCTGCAATGAACACTCACCGTCAATTGGGTACTAACACTACCAACACAAACAAAGCTATCGAAAAACTATCTTCAGGTCTTCGCATCAACCGTGCGGGTGATGACGCTGCAGGTTTGGCAATTTCCGAAAAAATGCGCGGTCAAATCCGTGGTTTGGATATGGCTACTAAGAATGCACAAGATGGTATCTCTTTGATCCAAACAGCTGAAGGTGCTTTGAACGAAACACATAGTATCTTGCAACGTATTCGTGAATTGTCTGTACAATCTTCAAATGATACAAACACAGATGATGATCGTAAGGAACTTCAAAAAGAAGTAACTGAATTGACAGCTGAAATTACTCGTATCTCCACAGATACTGAGTTTAACACTAAGAAATTGTTAGACGGTGCTGGAGTGAAAAGTTCAGTATTCCATATTGGTGCCAACACGAATCAAAATATTAAATTGACTATTGAAAATATGGGTGCTGTATCACTAGGAATCTCTTCAGTGGCTATTGGATCTCAAACAGCTGCTAATGCTGCGATAAAAACACTTGATGCTGCTCTTACAAAGGTTTCAGCAGAACGCTCTAAATTGGGTGCAAACCAAAATCGTTTGGAGCATACAATCAATAACTTGGGAACGACTTCTGAGAACTTGTCAGCAGCTGAATCCCGTGTTCGTGATGTAGACATGGCGAAAGAAATGATGAACCAAACGAAGAATAACATTCTTGCTCAAGCAGCTCAAGCAATGTTGGCTCAAGCTAACCAACAACCGCAAGCTGTATTACAATTGCTTCGTTAAGAAATATAACAAAAAAAGGAACCCTAGAGGTTCCTTTTTTTGTTATATTTCTTAACTAATTGATAAGTAGAATATGACCGATATATATAATAATAGGATTTTTTATATGTGTAATGAAAGGATAATACAATGAATAAGACAATTTGCCTATGTATGATTGTGAAAAATGAAGAGAAATATCTAAGAAGATGTCTGGATAGTGTGAAAGATAAGGTAGACCAAATTGTTATAGTGGATACGGGCTCAATAGATGCAACATTAGATATTGCTGCGGAGTATACAAAGAATATATTTCATTTCACTTGGATTGATGATTTTGCAGCTGCTAGAAATGAATCCATTAAGCACGCTACATCAGATTATATTCTTGTATTAGATGCGGATGAATATTTAATTGCAAGTGGAGATTTACAGAAGGAGATTAGTTCAAGTTCTGATTATTACTTTGTGAAGATACATAATCTTCTTTCTCAGGGTAGAGCAATTAATCATATTTCTATACGACTTTTTGCTAATCATAAAGGTTTAATCTATCGTAATCGTCTACATGAGCATTTGAATACAATGGATGAGAATGCAGGTTATAAAGGTACGTTTGGAGAATTGCTAATTTATCATACCGGGTATACGGATCAAATGATGAAAGATAGGCAAAAAGAGAAAAGAAACTTACCGCTGATGTTGAAAGAGGTGAATGAGAATCCTAATGCCTATAATCTATTTAATATGGGTAGAACCTATATGTGGACGGGTGAACATGAGAAAGCAATATCTTACTTTCAAAGAGCTTACCCATTAAGTACTAATTTGATCATAATACCAGAGTTATTAACTACATTATGTTATTGCTTAGGCGAATTAAATAGGTATGAAGATGCATTACAGGTTATTAATGATGCTGTAAATATATATCCTAATGAAACTGATTTACGTCACATGCAAGGAATACTTTTTATAGAGTCTGGCTACACGAAAGATGCAGTTGTGGCATTAGAAGAATGCTTAAAGCTTGGGGACCAAGGAATTACAGTTACCGAAGGGAACGGAAGCTACACGGCTCGTTTTAGGCTGGCCGAATTATATGAGAGTCAAAATCGTATATTAAAGAGTTACGAGCAGATTGTAAAGGCTCTTCAAGACAAAAAAAGTTTCGCTCCAGGATTGAAAAAATACTTTGAAATCGTAACCAAGGCCAATATACCACTTGAAGATGTATATGAAAATATAGAACAATTATATAATGTCTCCAGCGTTGATGACCTTGAGCTCTTGCTTGAAGTACTATATGCATTAAGGCACCCTTTATTAAATAAGTATCTTACTATGTATAAAGTAAATGTTCAGGCAAATGTAATCGCATCGGCGCAGCAGTATGACAAGCAGTATATGGAAGCCAAATCAACGTGGTTACATGCAGATGAAATCGAAAGTGAAAATGGGAAGGATATTCTCTTACTATCCTTGCTGTTACAAGATGATCAACTGCTCCAATTATCCAAACCCTTACTGAATGTTAGTGAGAAGGAATGTAAAGTACTGCAAAAAATAATTTGTAATGTGGATATTAAGGCAACAAAACTTACTCCTTATCTAGAAAATATGCTGGTAGAAATGTCCGTGCACTTACTTGTGTTACAAGAATATGAAGTTTTTCAACGTATACTAGACTATGTATGGTTAGGGTCATTGGAGACTAAGTATAATGTCTCTTGTAATCTGATATCCTACGGATTTAATGAAATAGCTATAGATTTGTTGGTTAAACTATATGAGAAGCATCCTAATAATGTGAAAATAATAAGATTGTTGGGAGATACTTGTATGAATTGTAATTATCTACAGGATGCTCAACTCTTTTATACTAAGTTACTTCAAATATGTCCCGAGTATAGTTCTTATGAAAGATGTTATGAATTATATGAAAAATTGGAAGATAATGATGGTGGGAATATTATTATTGAGAGAATCAAAGATAAATTTCAGCTTTCCATGTGGGTAAAAGGCTGATAATAAGAGTATTAAATAATGAAGAATTATACATGAGGAGGTATGGAAATGAATATTCTTAATAGTATCGGTGAGTATATAAAAAACAATGATATTCAAAATGCATATACCTTAATCATTGATAATGAAAGTGATTATTCTAATAATTCTGAATATTGGAATCTTAAAGGAATACTATGCTTGAAATTAGAGGAATATAATACTGCCACTACCTGTTTCGAAAAGGCTCTTGATATTGATCGATTGAATGGGGATGTATTATATAATTATGCTTATGCACTTGAACATATAGGATGTATTAGCGATGCTGCTTTATATTATGGTCTTGCATATCGCTATGTGGATAATTTGAAGTTGAAAGAAGAACTAATTAATCTTTGTACCCATAATAAAGAATTGAAAAATATTTTTGATGTGGCTGCTAATAGTAAACAGAAGACATTTGTAATTTTGTCATCCTGTGGTTGGGGAGACATCTATCAAAGAATGCATCATATTTCACGCTCGCTGGTCAAATATGGTCATGAGGTTATTTATATTGAGCCAGGTGTAATGGCTAATATAATAGAAGGAGAAGAACGTCTGAATATTTCAGAGTTAACTAAATACTCATGGGATAATTTGAGGGTGGTAGACGGAGTCAACATACTTCAGCCTTTAATAGTTAATAAAAAGGATAATAGTGTAATTATTAACTATAACAATCTTGTTCAAAATGTGTTGGACGTAAATTCCCTTGATAAAGAAACAGTGATTATTACGTATCTTCCCTATCAAGTTAATGTTATAAAATCCGTACAAGGTAACTTTTTTCATATATATGATTGTGTAGATGATCATACGGATCTTGAGTATGCATTTTGGGGGCATAAAAAGGATGTTCTATGGGAACAAGAATTAATGGAAACTGCTGATGTAATAACAACTACATCACTATCTTTATATCTGCAGCGTTCAGCAAATGAAAAAAGAAATAATGTGTTTTTATCTAGAAATGCAGTGAATGAAATAGACTTTGTTCTAAAAAATAATGAAATGCCTAATGATATTAAAGATATACCGGAACCAAGAATAGTGTATGTTGGAGCGCTATATGAAAGATTTGATACAGAACTTTTTTATAGTGTGGTCAAGAATAATCCTGATAAGTCATTTGTCGTAATTGGATTTGGTAGTACCGAATTATTAGCTGAATCATTACCTAACCTATACTTTTTAGGGGCAAAAGGACATGGAGAGCTAAAAGAATATTTAGTTCATATGCAAGTTGGTGTTGTACCATTCAAAGACTACAGTGATATCGTTATTAATTGTGATTCTATTAAGCAATATGAATACATTGCTTGTAATCTGCCAGTGGTTACAACATTTATGCCTGATTCTGCTATTGGGAAACCATACGTATTTTTAGCTAATAAAGCAGATCAATTTACAACTGCTATAAATAATGCCCTTGAGATAAAGGTTGATCGTGATGTTATTAATAACTTTATAGCAGAGAATTCTTGGAACGCCAGGGCTGCATTGCTTTATAACCTGTCTGAAGGGATTATCAGCGAGCGAGAAATGGAAATAGAATTTTGTGCAGTTGGAGAACAACTCCATAGAATTTCTTTGAACTATGATTCCCCCATTTTCGATATAATGTATGGTGTCTATTTGAATATCCAGGACACTAAGCAATTTGAATTGATAGCAAAACAAGCATATGAAAGACAACAAATTAAGTATATAGAAAGACAATATCTTAGAGTCTTAATATTTAACGGCAACTTTGAGGTTTTTAATCAAGTCATTTCGGAATCAATCTTTGTAGCAGAAGAAATAAAACAAGAACTAAATTATCGTAACCAAGATAAACAGTTGGATTATATATCTCCACTTGCGTATCTATGTTTTAATGATGTGGACTCATATGTCAAAGCAATACCGCGTTTATATGACAAGAGTGTCAGAGTATTATATCAGCTATATGCAGAGTTTATTTATGATGAAAAGGTTATTAGGGGGCGCGACTTTTATGATATTTCAAATGAAGTAGATCAAAAATCGCCGATATATCTCTTTCTGAAAAAGGCGGAAAAATTAACTTATATCGTAGATCTTGATAATGATCTATCTGATGAATACTTACAATTAATTTCTTCTAGTAATCTTAATGTAAACGGCTACTGTACTCACCACAAGATAATTAAAGAAGGACTAGAGGTTATATCACTCCGTGATTTGATTGAACTTAAAAATTCGAATGAAATGATAAAGATAATCGTTCCTTTCAATAATGAATATGTTAAACAAGTGAGGGAACTTGCTAGAAGTGGAATAACTGAGTGTAATGTTTTAGTTGATATTAATTCAAATATGGAACTGGTTTATATCGATAAGGAATTAATGAGTAAAATTATGAAAAAAGAATATCTAACAACAATTTCCTTTAATAAATTTAATGCTGCTGATTCAAATATTGGTGCGTTATTAAAATATATGCCCAATGAATATAAAGATAAATATAAAATAAATATAATATATGGTAGGGATGTGTGGAGTTTAGAACAAACTGTAAGAATACCGCTGATATCTTCTTATACTGTATCGGGCTTTGCTACTTTTCTATATAATCCTAAGTTCACATATAATATAGACGTTGGGCATGCTGGAATATCTATAAAAGCTTGTGGAATTATGGACAAAAAAGATAAAAGATCGGGTGGAGATCAACAAGTTTTTGAAAATGTCGATATAGTATGTACTGCATCTCATATGCATAATGTTGTATTCAGTTCATTTTATGCTATCCCAGAAAATAAGTATGAAATAACAGGGCTACCAAGGAATGATATGCTTACATTATCTAAAAGTAGGGAGAATTTAACTGCGTTACTAGGTGTAGATATATCCGACAAAAAGATCATTTTCAATATGCCTACATTTCATGTTTTTGATGAGATTAATAGAGTTGAGGGCTCTCACAAATTAAATGATAACTTTAAAATTCTAGACTTTAACTATGAACAGTTTGATGCATTTTTAGAAGACAATAATATGATTTGTATTTCAAAGCCACATCATGGGGAAGAGACCTCTATATCTCACAAAAATGAGAAGAGATTATATAATAATTTATTCTTCATTAATAATGATAATTTGGAAAAAAATGATTTGGATTTATATGAGATTCTAGGTGCAGGGGATATATTAATTACCGATTATTCTACGATATATAATGATTTTCTTTTTATGAACAAACCTACTATTTTTGTGAATACGGATATTGAGGAATATCGTAAAGAACGAGGGTTAATATTAGAACCGTATGACTTTTGGATGGCAGGACCAAAGGTACAGTTACAAAAGGATCTTCAGGATGAGCTAATTAAGTGCTGTGTAAATGTAGATTATTATAGAGAAGAACGAGAGAGACTGTTACCTGTATTTTTTGAATCAAGTGATGCTAATTCTGTAAATCGTACATGGAAAGTGATCGATAATGCTATCAGTAAAAAAAATAATGAATTTGAGGGATTAAACTAATGAAGAAAACAACACAACTTAAAAATATGATTAATTCAAAAAGTCTAGAGTTTATAATGGAGGCTCATAATGGTTTATCCGCTAAAATAGTCGAAGAGACGGGGTTCAAAGGAATATGGGGAAGTGGGTTATCAATTTCAGCTTCTCTAGGGGTACGTGATAATAATGAAGCATCCTGGACTCAAATTATGGAAGTTTTAGAGTTTATGAGCGATGCAACGAAAATTCCAATTTTACTTGATGGTGATACAGGATATGGAAATTTCAATAATATGAGGAGATTGGTTCATAAGCTAGAGCAAAGAAGTGTGGCAGGAGTATGTATTGAAGATAAATTATTTCCAAAAACAAATTCGTTTATAAGTGGAGAGACTCAACCCCTTGCAGATGTAGATGAGTTTTGCGGAAAGATAAAGGCTGCGAAAGATGCTCAAGCAGATGATGATTTTGTTGTGGTTGCTAGGGTGGAGGCCTTTATAGCAGGTTGGGATTTAGCTGAGGCGCTGCGTCGTGCAGATGCTTATAGACTCGCTGGAGCAGATGCTGTGTTAATACACAGTAAAAAATCAAATCCATCAGATATTGAAGCATTTATGAAGGAATGGGATAACAGACATCCAGTTGTTATTGTACCAACTAAATATTATTCAACACCCACTGACTATTTTAGAGAGATGGGTGTGGATATGGTTATATGGGCTAATCATAATATAAGAGCTGCTGTTACAGCTATGGAAAAAACATCTAAACAAATATTTCATGAGCAAAGTTTAATTAGTATTGAGGGTAAAGTTGCTTCTGTATCTGATATTTTCAGATTACAAGGTGCAGACGAGTTAAAGCTTGCTGAAAAAAAATATCTTCCAACTACTGATAAAAAGATAAGTGCAATTATACTTGCAGCATCACAGGGTAAAGCCTTGGGGGAACTGACTAGGGATATTCCAAAAGCGTTGCTTAAGATTAATGGAAAGGCATTATTGTCTTTGCAGGTGGAGACGTTAAATCAAATAGGTATCAAGGATATTAGTGTAGTAAGGGGATTTGCTAAGGAAAAGATCTTCGCTAGTAATATAAAAACAGTAGATAACGATTTTTATGAATCTACTTCTGAACTATACTCGCTTTATTTAGCAAAAGACGAATTAAAGGAAGATAAGGTTATTAGCTATGGAGATATTCTATATAAGGGATATATTTTGAATGAACTATTAAATGATCCAAATGATATCACTATTATTGCAGATGCAGATACTGAATTAACAGTTGATTATAGAGATCATGTAAAAACAAATAAGCCATACACTAAGATGCTTTTTTTAGAATCTGTTAGTCTAGAAAGTATGTCTTCATCGTTATCTTTACCAGAAATTAATGGAGAGTTTATTGGGTTATGGAAGGTTAGTAAATTGGGGGCACAAATAGTAAAAGACACATTGGAGATATTAGCGAAAAGGGAAGATTTCAAAAAATTAAGAATGAATGACTTATTTAATGAAATCATTTCTCGGAATCATAAGGTTGCTGTTAAATATATAAAGGGCTCATGGTTGGATGTTGATGATATCTTAGATTTGCAGAAAGCTGGGGATTTATATGCAGATAAATACTAGGCAATTTGGAAACGAACTTAAAAAGTTAGGATTTGATTTCTATAGTGGAGTTCCTTGTTCATTTTTAAAAGACCTGATTAACTATGCTATAAATAATTGTGATTATGTTATGGCTGCTAATGAAGGAGATGCTGTCGCGATATGTGCTGGAGCACATATTGGAGGCAGGAAATCTGTATTTCTATGCCAAAACTCAGGTTTAACCAATGCGACTTCGCCTCTTACTTCTTTAAATTATACTTTTAGAATTCCAGTTTTGGGTTTTGTTAGTCTGAGAGGAGAAGAGGGGTTAGATGATGAACCCCAACATGAACTTATGGGACAGATTACATCAGAAATGTTGGATATTATGAAAATTGATTGGGAGTACCTTTCTAATAATCAAGAAGAAGCATTTGAACAATTGAAGCGTGCAAATATAAAAATAGAGCAAAAGAAGTCATTTTTCTTTATAGTTAGGAAAAATATATTTGTAAAAGAAAAATTAGATGAGCAAAAGTTGAAAAAAGTTGGCTGTGAAAGAGAGTTGTTAAAGAAAGCTGAAGATTCTCTACCTAAAAGAATGGAAGTTTTAGAGAAAATAAGTAAATTGACTGATTCTAATATGATTAATATTGCTACTACCGGATTAACAGGTCGAGAACTATATGAAATTGAAGATTTACCAAATAATCTTTATATGGTTGGTTCAATGGGGTGTGTTAGTTCTCTAGCTTTGGGATTAGCAATGACTTTAGAACAAAAAAATATAATTGCAATTGATGGAGATGGGGCCTTTTTGATGAGAATGGGTTCAATAGCTACAAATGCTTGTTATTATCCGAAAAACCTTTTCCATTTATTGCTCGATAATGGTAGTCATGAGTCAACTGGAGGACAGCGAACTGTTTCAAATAATGTTGACTTTGTAAGTCTAGCTGCTAATGTCGGTTATGAAAATTCAATTTACCTTCACAGTATTGATGAGTTGGAGATAGAATTAATGAAGTGGAAGGAGAAAAAGGGACTTACCTTTGCATATTTAAAGACTTCTAATGGAGTAAAGGAAAACTTAGGAAGACCGAAGCTAAAACCATATGAAGTAAAGGAAAGGTTAATGAACTTTTTAAGGGGTGAAGTAAATGATTAAAAAGGCTGTGATAGTTGCGGCAGGTCTATCAAGTAGACTGTATCCTCTTACCCTAGAAAGTCCCAAGGGTCTATTAGAAATAAATAATCAACAAATACTTAACCGATCTATTGATATCCTTAAAAAGAATGGTATAGACCAAGTTAGTATTGTAGTCGGTTATAAAGAAAGTCTAATCAAAAAGAAAGTTGGCGAAGGAGTTACCTATATAGCAAATCCCTTTTATAAACATTGTAATAATATGGGGTCTTTATGGTTCGCTAAGGAATTTGTTAATAATGATCCTTTTGTATACCTACATGGTGATGTAGTTTTCGATGAAGACCTTTTAAAGTCTACATTAAATAAAAGATTTATAGGTAATTATGATATTGAATTAGTAACTGACTATGGTCCTACAGATGAAGAAGCAATGAAAGTAATGATTGATCATGAAAAGTATTTGATTAAATCCCATAAAGGTATTTCTAGTAGCGAATCTGATGGTGAGTGGACCGGGATAGCCTATGTAAATAATTCAAAGGCTTTATTTGAGCAAATTGAACATATATTGTTCAATGAAAGTTTAAATGAATATGATACGTATGCATTTACTAGAATGGTAGAAGCAGGTGGTACAATATACTGTTCTTCAACAGAGAATCTCCCATGGATTGAAATTGATTTTTTAGAAGATTATAAACTTGCAAAGAAGATGTTTGAGGATGAATAAATTTAATTATTATAATCCTGTCCAAGTCACTTTTGGACAAGGCAGCTTTACTCAACTGAATGAGGTTGTAGGTGATAGAAAGGTCCTCTTGCTAACTTCCAAGGGATTTACTAAAAGAGGAACAGTAGAACAGTTAAAGCAACAAATAAATAGCGATATTATTATTATAGATAGTATCGCACCTAATCCAACTATTGATGAGTTGTCATTTTATTATGAAAAAATTATACATCAACATTTTGATGTTATTGTTGCTCTTGGTGGTGGTAGTGTAATCGATACTGCTAAAGTTCTCTCTGTTTATCAAGAATCTCAGTCTAGTTTTGAACCATTAAAAAGGTTGATAAAAGAAGGAACAGAGTTCGAGTATAAACTACGTCCTATAATTGCTATTCCTACAACTTCTGGAACTAGTAGTGAAATTACGCCTTGGGCTACTGTGTGGGATAACGTTAACAAAAAAAAATACTCTCTACAATTAAAAGATCTATGGTGTGAATTAGCGATCTATGATCCTCTTTTAACGTTATCACTTTCTAAAGAACTTACAATTCAAACAGGTCTAGATGCATTATCACATAGTTTCGAATCTTTATGGAATAAGAATGCTAATTATTTATCCAGAGATCATGCTATACAAGCAGCCAAAGAGATTATAGAGGTATTACCGAAACTTATAAATGATTTGTCAAACATAGCATTAAGAGAGAGGTTGATGTATGCCTCTCTAAAGGCTGGATTAGCATTTTCAAATACGCAGACAGCTATTGCGCATGCAATTTCCTATGAATTAACATTAAGGAAAGAGATACCTCATGGAATTGCTTGCAGTATAACTCTACCTTCAATAATAAAATCAATTTACGGACAAGAAAAAAATTTAGATCGTGCATTAACAGAAATCTTAGGACCGCTTAATGAAAATAGACTGATCTTGTTATTTAATAAGTTAGAGGTCTCTTTGTTATTCAGTAATTATGGAATACAAAAAGAAGATCTTATAAAAATTAAAAATGGATTAGTAGAAATTCAAAGGGCACAGAATAGTCTGGTTAACACGGAAGTATTATTTAATGAATTGAGTTCTAATATTAGTACCTTGCAATAGTTGTATTTTCGGGATTCCAAATAATATATAATCATGATTTTCAATTCGAGGGCTCAATAAAACTCTACGAGGGATAGCGCAATTGGGGTTATTGAACCGAATGAAATACCTTGGTTGTGGATGCTTTGTATCTTATAGTCATTTCTAGTAAAAACTGCATGCAAGTGTGATGCTAAGTTTCGATATATTCTACTTACATTTTTGTTGATAGGATAGACTATTGTTTGTAACAAGACTTTGCAGTTCCTCTTCATTAGTCAACCATAATAACCGATAAATAAGATAAACGAATAACCGGAGGGTGTCTAATGAATTTGCAATTCTCTTTATCTACCAATAGCTATACAAACACTACTGCTGAGCCACGACAGATGAATGAAAATACTTCTTCTAATCAAGCTACGAATCTAATCAGAGCAGTGAAGAGTGGAACTGAATTAGCTAAGTTGGAGAAACAAGGGGTTCAGATTCCTATTGGGCAAGAACAGCTTATACGGAACATAGATCGAGCTGTTAAGGCGTTAGAGGGACCTATGACAACCCTTGAAATTAGTGTACATGAGAAGACACACGCCATCATGGTAAAGGTGCTGAACAAGGAAAGTGGGGAGCTGATTCGTGAAGTTCCTCCTGAGAAGACTCTAGACTTGGTTGCTAAAATGATGGAAATTGCGGGCATTCTTATTGACGAGAAGGTATAAAGGAGGCATATAAATGCGTATTAACGGATTCTCAGGTATGGATATTGACAGCATGGTAACATCACTTATGACAGCGAAACGGGCGCCACTTGATAAATTGAATCAACAAAAAACCCGTTTAGAATGGACTCGAGATAGTTATCGTGAAATGAATAGTAAAATGGTTGATTTTAAGAGTAAGCTTACTGCATATAAGCATTCAGGAGCGATGAATACACAACAAGTAACAGTAACTGGTAATACGACAGCCGTTAAGGCCGAAGTCACAGGAAATGCTAACGGCACACCCATGTCTGTCGAAGTTACAAAAATAGCAGAAAAAGCATACCTTCAATCTGCAAGTGGATTGAAGACACCAGGGAGTGTAACATCCGATGTTACATTAAAAACGACTTTGATGGACATTGGAGCAGGCTCAGCAGATGATACTTATGATTTGTATATCAATAAGACAAAATTGACGTTTAAAGCGACGGATACAGTTTCAAGTGTCATTAGTAAAATTAGTTCTTCTTCTGGTAGTAAAGTCAATGCATCATTTGATGAATTGAGTGGTAAGTTTTCAATAACAGCTAAAGATTACGGGACTATCAGTAATATTCAGCTTACTGATACTGATGGTACCGCTAAGGCAAGCTCCTTGTTAACACTATTGGGATTCCCAACAGATGTGATAGCAGAGCCAGCAAAGATTGCTGAGGTTACGGTTACAAATACAAAAGACGGTACATCGAAAGTATTCTATCCAGATAACAATTCATTAATTGTAAATGGTGTCCAGCTTACCATTCTGGACGTTACTGGGACTGATGGTCCAAGCTCAATTACTACCCGCGCCGATCCAACCAAAGCGCTGGAGACAATTAAAGCATTTGTTGAAAATTATAATGACTTAATTAGTACATTTAACAAGAAAACTAGTGAAGAGAAATATCGGACATTTGTACCTCTTTCAGACAAGCAGAAAGCAGATATGAAAGAAAGTGAGATTACAGCATGGGAAGCCAAGGCAAAAAGTGGGCTTCTAAAAAATGATGGAATACTAAATACTGCTATAAGTGATATGCGCTCTATTATCTCGGGGCAGCTTAGCAATTTAAGTTCGGTTGGCATAACTACGGGACAGTATTTTGAAAATGGTAAAATATATATTGATGAAAAAAAATTAACAGCATCTTTGGAAAGTGACCCAGAGAAAATCATGAATATATTTAAAGGTATTACTGGAGATAGTGTAAATACAGGTATATACAACAAGCTAGATAATGTTATGAATAAGGCACTTGATAATTTGGTGAAAAGTGCGGGTACTTCTAAATATAGCAATGATGCTAATAGTATCTTTAAAGAAGAAAGTGTTATGGGAAGGCAATTGAAAGGTTACAATAAACGAATTTCAGCTCTGGCGACTCGGTTGGCGGATATGGAAACTAGATACTACAAGCAATTTACTGCTATGGAAAAATCTATGGGTAAGTACAACTCTCAATCATCTAGCTTAACAAGCTTATTAGGGTAAGGGTGAAAACAATGATGAAATCTCCTTATGACAAGTATCGTCAGTCTTCAGTTCAAACATCAACTCCAGAACAACTGGTCATCATGTTATATGATGGGGCCATACGTTTCATTCGAATAGCCGTTGACGGAATGGATAAGAGAAACTATGAAATCACTAATTTAAATGTGAGTAAAGCTCAAACTATCATCAGCGAACTGATGTCTACACTTGACTATACTTATGATATCTCCAAGAATCTATATTCTTTATATGAATATATTTATCACCTGTTAATTCAATCTAACATAAAAAAAGAAAAGGCTTTAGCTGAAGAGGCTTTGGGCTATATACAGGAATTGAAGGATACTTGGCTTGAGGCAATAAAAATGGGAACCCCAAAGTTAGGCGAAACTACTTCTCATGGATGAGACAATAGAGGAGCTAAATAACTTAACTAATGAAATGATAAATACAGTAGATGAGTGTTCTTATGAGGAAATGGAGCTTTTTGTAGATGTGCGTCAAAAGTTGGTGGATAGATTAAACAATCTAAAAGCAGATCATGTACTGACGAATGCCCAAAGGGTTAAAATACAACAAATATTGAAAAGTAATGAATTAATTATGGCTAGAATGCTAGTACTGAAAAACGAAGCTCAAGATTGGCTATTACAACGTAGTCAATCTAAAGCTCAACGTAATGGATATGAGACCGCCTATTCACCTGATAGTATCCTTATGGATCGCCGTAAATAGAATCTATAGTAAAAATTTAGTTGATATCTCATAAAGCCTCTGTCATTAGATAGAGGCTTTATCCATTTTTTATAGATTAATTTATAGATTGATAGAACCGATATTGATTATTTGGTCTATGTAGTGAAGGCTTCAGAGTTCTACGAATGGAATAAGGAATAATTACTTAGAGAATGAACATATTCCACAGGGATCCTGAATCATTTCAGGGTCTTTTCTGCGCTTTTCATGATAGGAATTAAAATCATAGCTAGAGAGAATAGGGTGAAACGATTCAATGTGAGCGTTCATGTTTGGCGTTCTTACTGGAATTCGTTCATGCTCGACGTGATATATTTTGTAAGCATCTTAAACGGCATGCCGTACAAACTGTGAACCATTATCGGACCCGGACCTTAAGAAGTAGTGGTTGAGTTCATTCAGTTTTACAATGAACGCAGAATCCATTCGAGCATTCAAGACATAGCACCTTATGATTTCTACAAGCAAAATTTGATTGAACCAATTCCCATTAAAGCGTTCGATTATAAATTCTAAGAAACTAAGATAGGGTAGGATTATGAGAGCGTGTATTCAAACTTAAGGGGCAATCCAAGCTATTGTGAAGTAAATCATATTTAAAAAATGAGTCTTCTATCTACTTGTGCATTCTTGAGTGGATTTAGAGGGTTTTTTTGGGATATTGAACGTGCGCAGTAGGCGATGGAGAGTCCAATATTGAAGAGGCTCTTTGCAGTTAAGATGATAAGAACCCATTTGACAGCGCTTCCTTCCGGTGTTATATTCAAAAAAGTGAGTAAGGCTCACTTCTATTTGAAAACGAAGGGAATGTTTGTGAATGCAAGGTAAAGTGAAATGGTTCAACGCTGAAAAGGGTTATGGCTTCCTCGAAACGGAAGATGGAGGCGATGTGTTCGTACACTTCTCCGCAATTCAAACAGATGGTTTCAAGAGCTTAGATGAAGGTCAAGCCGTTGAGTTTGACGTCGTTGATGGCGCTCGTGGACCGCAAGCAGCTAACGTTGTGAAATTATAATCCATCCTGGCATCATGCCGACCCATATAATGGTTAGATGGTAACAACTGAAGATTTAATACACAAGGTTCCTGAATTATTTCAGGGCCTTTTTTTGTGCCTGATGTTTCTTCGGACTCATTATCGGTTAATAATCTGAATACCCTTATAAACATCATAAATTAAGCAGAATGTAGTCGAAATTAAGGCGGAATGTAAAAGCTTTCATTGTTATATTGTCTACAAAATTGCCTTTTTACTTAGCGATAACAATTGTGATATAATGGAGTAGCAAAGGAGGAGTGCCCTATGAATTTTAATATTCGAGGTCAACAGATTGATGTGACAGAAGCTTTGAGGGAATACGCGGATAAGAAACTCAGTCGACTTGAAAGGTATTTCGATTCACCCCTTACCTCAGAAGGATTAGTAACGTTAGGTACAATTCGAGGTTTGCACACGGTGGAGGTAACAATTCCATTGCCAGGCGTGATGCTTCGTGCAGAAGACCGCAGTGAAGATATGTATGCATCTATTGATGCTGTGGTGGACAAGTTGGAGCGCCAAATTCGTAAGCATAAGACAAAACTTAACCGTAAGTTTCGCCAAGAAGGTAGCTTGAAGACTTTGTTTGTTGAAGGTTCAGCTAGTAATGGTGGAGTAGCAACGGGTGAGTATGAAGAAGATCTTGAATTAGAAGTAGTACGTACGAAGCGTTTCTTCTTGAAGCCGATGGATGTGGAAGAAGCCATTCTACAAATGAATATGATTGGTCATAGTTTCTTCGTATTTTCTAATATTGATAGTAAAGAAGTAAATGTAGTCTATAAACGTGATGATGGTAAATATGGCCTAATTGAACAAGATTAAGTTGCGTGTTAAAGGTAAATTTAAATGTAGAAGTTCATATTTTTGTAAATATTAATGTTTATGAGCCTCTATCCGTGCAACGGATAGGGCTCTTTGCGCGTATATATAGTATGACTTGTGTTGCGAATATGTTAGAGATGTGTGTAACCTGTGTTGCGGCATCTCCTGCAAACTGTTACAATTTATGCAAAACCATAATCATTGAATCAATTTCATCATTAACCCTTGGAGTTATGAGGTTGGTTCTACCATCTGTTTTGCGCGAAAGGGGTTAATTATGTTAGGACTTGTAAAGAAGATATTCGGAGATGTTAATGAACGTGATGTCAAACGTCTAATGAAGACGGTTGATGTCATTAACCAAATGGAACCGGAGTTTGTGAAACTCTCGGATGAGCAATTGAAAGCGAAGACGGATGAATTCCGTGGTCGGCTGGAGAAGGGTGAGACAGCCGAGGATATTTTACCTGAAGCGTTTGCTACGGTACGTGAGGCGTCCAAACGTACATTGGGTATGCGTCATTTTAATGTTCAATTAGTTGGAGGGATAGCACTTCATGAAGGCAGAATTGCTGAGATGAAGACAGGTGAAGGTAAGACCCTTGTAGGTACGCTACCTGTATATCTGAACGCACTTCTAGGACAAGGTGTGCATGTCGTGACAGTCAACGACTATCTAGCACAACGTGATAGCGAGTTAATGGGAACAATATACGAATACTTAGGTCTAAGCGTTGGGGTTAACCTGAACGGTATGGATCATGCGGATAAACAAACGGCATATGCCTGCGATATTACTTATGGTACGAACAATGAATTCGGCTTTGACTATTTGCGAGATAATATGGTCCTTTATAAAGAACAAATGGTACAGCGCCCTCTTTATTTCTGCATTATAGATGAAGTGGATTCTATTCTAGTTGATGAAGCGCGTACGCCGCTTATTATCTCTGGGCAGGCTCAGAAGTCTACTGAGTTGTATTATGCCGCAGATCGCTTCGTGAAGCGTCTAGAAGCAGAAGAAGATTACAATGTAGATATTAAAGTTAAATCGGTTGCTCTCACGGAGAAGGGTGTAACGAAAGCAGAACGTGCTTTTGGTATTGAGAACTTATATGATCATGAGAATGTGACGCTTAACCATCATATCGTACAAGCGCTGAAGGCAAATGTTATTATGCGTCTTGATGTAGATTACGTGGTAGCGGAAGAAGAAGTCATGATCGTAGATGAATTCACAGGTCGACTGATGGCAGGCCGTCGTTATAGTGATGGTCTACACCAAGCGATTGAGGCGAAGGAAGGCATTGAAGTTCAGAATGAGAGTATGACGCTCGCGACGATTACTTTCCAGAACTATTTCCGTATGTATCGGAAGCTGGCAGGGATGACAGGGACAGCGAAGACAGAGGAAGAAGAGTTCAAGAAAATTTATGGCTTGGAAGTTCTTCAAGTTCCTACGAATAAAGTGAACCAACGTAATGATATGCCTGATGTGGTCTACAAGAGTGAGAAGGGCAAGTTCACGGCTGTTGTTGAAGAAATCGTTGTACGCCACAAGAAGAATCAACCGGTATTGGTCGGTACGATATCGATTGAGAACTCTGAGCTAGTATCTGAAATGTTGAAACGCAAAGGCGTGAAGCATCAGGTGCTTAATGCGAAGTATCATGCTGAAGAAGCTGAGATTATCTCGGGTGCAGGTCAGCCAGGTGCAGTGACCATCGCTACGAATATGGCTGGACGTGGTACGGATATTCTACTTGGTGAGGGAGTCCTTGAAGTAGGAGGTCTTCATATCATGGGGACAGAACGTCATGAATCGCGGCGTATCGATAACCAGCTTCGTGGACGTGCAGGTCGTCAAGGTGACCCAGGCTCTACGCAATTCTATCTGTCTCTTGGTGATGAATTGATGAAGCGTTTCGGTGCAGATAATGTACTGGCTATGATGGATCGTCTTGGGTTCGAAGAAGATCAACCTATTGAGAGCAAGATGATTTCGCGTGCTGTAGAATCAGCTCAAAAACGTGTAGAAGGTAACAACTTCGATGTACGTAAGAATGTTCTACAGTATGATGACGTGATGAACCAACAGCGTGAAATTATTTATAAGCAACGTCGTGAGATTATGGAATCTGAGGATATCAAGGATATCGTCATGGAAATGATCAAGCCTGTTATTGATCGTGTCGTAGCCGCGCATTGCGTCGATGATATTCCAGAGAATTGGGAGCTTCAAGAAGTAGCTGATTATGTGAATAGTAAGCTGCTTGATGAAGATGCTGTGACGCGTGATAATCTATGGGGCAAGGAACCGGACGAGATTGTGGAGTATATCTTTGACCGTGTTGTAACGAAATATAATGAGCGTGAAGAGCGCATAGGTTCTGAACTTGTACGTGAGTTCGAGAAAGTTATCGTGCTTCGTTCTGTTGATAGTAAATGGATGGATCATATTGATGCGATGGATCAGCTTCGTCAAGGTATCCACTTACGTGCATATGGTGGTACAGATCCGTTACGTGAATATCAATTTGAAGGTTTCGAAATGTTTAACGAGATGACGGCTAACATTCAAGAGGAAGTGTCAACTTATGTAATGAAGGCACAGATTGAAGGCAATCAGGAGCGCCAACCTGTCATTGAGGAGAACAAAATATCTACGAATGGTGAACCTGCTGAGAAGAATCCAGTTCACGTTGGGCAACAGATTGGACGTAATGATCCGTGTCCTTGTGGTAGCGGTAAGAAGTTCAAACAATGTCATGGTGAATAATTCCTAATTCTTCTTGTATAATGATTACTATCTAAGCATACGGTAAATGAACTCCCTTGATCTGAGGAGGTGAGAGAGATCCCACACATTCTTAAATAGAGAATGGATGGGTCCTCATTCCCTTCAAGTTTAAGGGAGTTTATGTCGAGATATAAGTAAAGGCTTTCTGCAAGAAAGCCACGTCGGAAGCATAAGCTGGGTTCAACGTATATATTTGATAACGAGGTGAATGATTATTATGATCGATGCAAGTATAAAGCATGACCTACGTGAGATTAGTAGTAAATTAACCAACCTTAGGGGGTCTCTTTGACTTAGATCTGAAGCAGGAAATGATCTTGAACTTTGAAGAGAAAATGGGAGCGCCTGATTTCTGGGATAATACGGAGAAGGCACAAAGTCTTATTGCAGAACTGAACGCTGTCAAATCTTCCATCGATGAGTATGAGAAGCTGCAACTGGAATATGACGATGTAGCGATGATGGTTGAATTGGCTGACGAAGAGGAAGATGAGTCACTCGTCGATGAGATTGTTCAGACCGTTAAGTTGATTATGAAGAGGCTCAATGATTTCGAACTTGGGTTATTGTTAAGTGGTCCTTATGATAAGTCTAATGCGATTCTCGAACTTCATCCGGGGGCTGGGGGTACGGAGTCCCAGGATTGGGGAGAAATGCTACTCAGAATGTATACACGTTGGGCAGAGAAGAATGGCTTCAAGGTGGAGACGATGGATTATCTTGCAGGTGATGAGGCTGGAATTAAGAGTGTAACCTTACTGATCAAGGGGTTTAACGCTTACGGCTACCTCAAGGCAGAGAAGGGTGTGCATCGTTTAGTACGGATCTCCCCGTTTGATTCATCAGGGCGACGTCATACCTCATTTGTCTCCTGCGATGTGGTACCAGAGATTACGGAAGACGCTGAGGTAGATATTCGTACAGAGGACTTGAAGATTGATACTTACCGTGCAACAGGAGCTGGGGGACAGCATATCAATACAACGGATTCAGCGGTACGGATCACACATATTCCATCAGGAGTTGTCGTGACAAGTCAGGCTGAACGTTCTCAGATTAAGAATAGAAACTGGGCGATGACAGCTCTTCGTTCTAAGCTTGTAGAGCGTAAGTTAGAAGAGCAAGCCAAAGAGTTAGCAGAAATTCGTGGTGAACAATCTGACATTGCATGGGGTAGCCAGATTCGTTCTTATGTGTTCCATCCCTATAGTATGGTAAAGGATCACCGTACATCAGTGGAAACAGGTAATATTGGAGCAGTGATGGACGGGGACTTGAATGCTTTTATCGATGGGTATTTGCGTAGCCAGCTTAAAGTGGAAAGTGAATAATATTGGAGAAATTCCTACACGCTATACGTGTAGGAATTTTTTGTTATGATATAGGGGTCGAAGCCAATATCAGTTGCAGAAAACAATGGATAAAGCAGGTTGTAGCGGTCATGCTACACGCCTGTTTGTTTTTCAAACACTAGCCTTAGTATTAGGCAAATTTTCAGGAAAAATGATAGTTGAGAATTGAAAGGGGAGCATCATAGTAATGGCAGCACAAACAGCACGTAATCGGAGGTCAAAAACAGTTTTACCTTTAAAGGGACCTGCAAGGCACGTATGGGATACCCTGTGTATTATCATCGGTTCATTTATTATAGCCGTGGGGTTCAATTTGTTCTTTCTACCTAATGGTATAGCTTCAGGAGGAATATCAGGACTTTCTATTCTCATTGAAGCATTATTTAAAGAAGTATGGCCTGGATTGGAACCAGCCTACATACAATGGAGTTTTAATATTCCTCTAGTTATTATGGGATTTCTAATGCTTGGCAAAAATTACGGTATTCGTTCCTTGCTAGGAAGCATTATTCTACCGTTATTTGTCCTGCTGACGAAGGACTGGCCGATTCCTACGGCTAATCCCTTACTTGCTTCTATTTATGGTGGAATTGCTATAGGGCTTGGAATCGGACTTGTGTACCGTGGCAGGGGTTCTACAGGTGGACTAATTATTCTGGCACAAATCATTCAGAAAATTACGGGTCTGAGTTTCTCACTATGTGTCGTTATTCTAGATGGATCCGTTATAGCTATGGCTGCATTAGTAATGTCGATGGAGCAGGCTTTGTACGCTCTGGTAGGTCTATATGTGACAGGGAAAGTGATTGAAACGGTGGAACTTGGATTCAATTATACGAAGGTCGCTTACATCATCTCAGATCATATAGAGCCCATTAGTCAGACTATTCTAAAAGATTTAGATAGAGGACTTACGAAGCTTAATGCACAGGGAGGTTACACGGGTGATGACCGCACAGTTCTGATGGTCGTTGTTGGACAGAATGAGGTCACGAGATTGAAGACGCTGGTTCAATCTGTGGACCCGGGGGCTTTTGTCATTATTAGCAATGCACATGAGGTACTTGGTGAAGGGTTTACCCGACAGGCGTAAATAACGCAAAGTGGTAAATGGGCTCCTAAAGGTGTTGTATTTATATGAATAGGGATGTATAATAATACATAATTATTAGAGGGGTTGGATTGATCTGGATTAGAGAGGGGATCACGGGAGATGGCAGTAGATTCAAAGGTACGGGTGGCAATCGTAGGTTCTACAGGATATGGAGGCGTCGAGTTAATTCGTTTGCTTCAGGGTCATCCTAATGTGGTTATTACCTCTGTTATTTCGTCTTCTCACGCAGGGGCACCCGCATCGGATGGGTTCCCTCATCTCACGGGTATTATTGTACAGAATTTGGACGGTGTAGATGTACAGAATATGGCCCTTAAAGCTGACGTAGTGTTTATGGCCACACCTGCAGGGGTGAGCACAGCATTAGTTCCGCAATTACTTGAGGCAGGGCTAAAGGTGATTGATCTATCTGGTGATTTCAGATTGAAGGATGGGGCTACGTACGAAGAATGGTATAACCGACCTGCAGCAGATGCAGAGTTGCTCCAGAAGGCTGTATATGGTTTAAGTGAAGTGTATGGAGAACAAGTCGTAGGTGAAGATCTAATTTCGAATCCGGGTTGTTATCCAACGGCAACTTTGCTCGGACTTATTCCAGCAATATCAGCTGGGTGGATTGATCCTTCCAGTATTATTATAGATGCTAAATCAGGTGTGTCAGGAGCAGGCCGAGGTACGAGTCTGATGGTCCATTATGCAGAGATTAATGAAAATCTCAAAGCATATAAATTAAATAAACATCAGCATATTCCTGAAATTGAACAGGTATTGAGCCAAGTGGCAGGGGAGAAGATCACAGTAACCTTCTCAACACATTTGACACCTATGACGCGAGGAATTATGAGTACGATGTACGCCAACATAGTGGGCGATCATACAGAGGATGATTTCATTGCTTTGTATCGCCAGTATTATGAGGGACGTTCTTTCGTACGTGTACGGGATCAGGGGATTTATCCAGCAACGAAAGAAGTGTCTGGCTCTAACTATTGTGATATCGGATTCGCAACAGATGCAAGGACAGGAAGAGTTACCATCGTCTCTGTTATTGATAATGTAGTCAAGGGTGCTGCTGGCCAAGCGATACAGAATTTGAATCTTATGATGGAATGGGAGGAGAATCTCGGCTTGAGTTACACACCAGTGTACCCATAAGAGCGGGGAAATATAATATCATGGACAAGAAAAATTTTACCATCATTGAAGGTGGATCTATTATAACACCGCTAGGTTTCCGCTCAGGTGGAGTGCACTGTGGATTGAAAAAAACAGAGCGCCATGATCTCGGTGTGATTGTGTGTGAGGTAGAAGCAACAGCTGCTGCCGTATATACGACAAGTGCATTTCAAGCGGCACCTTTGAAGGTGACACGTGAGAGTCTGGTAGACGGCAAGCTGCGAGCTATTGTCGTGAATAGTGGTAACGCTAACGCCTGTACAGGGCAGCAAGGTGAAGCTGATGCCTATGCTATGCGAGCGGCAGCAGCTCACTCCCTTGGATTGGCGGAGCAAGATGTGGCTGTTGCGTCTACAGGCGTGATCGGCGAGTTGCTCAAGATGGACTGCATAAATGCAGGGATCGAGGCAATGCCACCAAGACTTAGTGCAACAGAAAGCGGTGCGGATGATTTCTCTCAATCCATTCTGACTACGGATTTAGTGAAGAAGGAAGCTTGTGTATCTGTAGTAGTTGATGGTAAACCAATTACGATTTCCGGAGCGGCAAAGGGGTCAGGGATGATCCATCCGAATATGGCTACCATGCTTGCCTTCATGACGACGGATGCTAAGATCGATCAGGTTTCATTACAACAATTAATGCGCCAAGCGACAGACTTGACCTTCAATATGATTACAGTAGATGGGGATACGAGCACGAATGACATGCTACTTACGATGGCGAGTGGTCTAGCGGGTAATGAGACGCTGCATGCTGATCATGCGGATTGGGAAGCTTTTGCCAAGGCTTTTACTTATGTATGTCAGAGTCTAGCTAAAGCGATTGCCCGGGATGGCGAAGGAGCTACGAAGTTAGTTGAGGTACTCGTGACAGGAGCGGTTAGTGAAGCTTCCGCACGTGCTATAGCTAAGACGGTTGTAGGTTCAAGTCTAGTGAAATCTGCCGTATTCGGAGCAGATGCGAACTGGGGGCGAATTATTGCCGCTGTAGGGCGTGCTGGAGAACCGGTTAATCCAGACCATGTAGATATCCGATTAGGTGATATAACGATGCTGAAAGAATCACGTCCGATTGCTTTTGACGAGAATGAGGCTTTGATATATTTGAAAGGTGATACAGTACGAATATTCGTAGACCTTCATAACGGAGAAGGTCAAGCGACTGCATGGGGTTGTGATTTAACATATGACTATGTACGGATTAATGCCGCATACCGGACGTAAAGTGACAACACTGCAATGAAGGGGGATCTTGCTATGGGAACGGAAATAGAGAATCAACAAAAGAAGAACCATCATGAGGTTGTAAGCCATGGGAACTTTGTGATGAAGTGTGGCGGAAGTACACTTGCCGCTCTGCCTGATTCTTTCTTTGATGATTTAAGACACTTGCAGCAGACTGGGTTGCAACCTGTCATCGTTCATGGTGGAGGCCCTGCGATCTCTGACAATCTATCTAAGCTCGGAATTGAGAGCGAGTTCGTTAATGGACTACGTAAGACGACGGAGGATGTACTCGATGTCGTGGAAATGGTCCTAGCGGGTAGCATCAACAAACAGATTGTACGACGAATTCAGAATGTAGGCGGTCGTGCAATCGGGCTTTCGGGAGTGGATGGTTCACTAATACAGGCGAAGCCAGTAGTGAATAGTGTAGAAGTTGGCTTTGTTGGCGATGTCACGTATGTAGAGTCTAGTATCATTGAAGGTGTACTGAACATGGGCTATATACCTGTGATTGCACCGATTGGTATTGATGATTCAGGACAACGATACAACATTAATGCAGATACAGCTGCTGGCGCTGTAGCTTCTTACTTGGGTGTGAATCGGATGATCGTCGTAACGGATGTGCCTGGCATTATGAAGACTGTCAATGACGAGAAGGTTGTGCTTGAGTCGATCACCGTACAGGAGATTGAAGAAATGATTGCTACAGGTGAAATCTACGGCGGAATGATCCCGAAAGTACGTGCAGCTATGAGCTGTATCCATGGGAATGTACAAGAAGTGGTCATTGTTGACGGAAGCGTACCGCAAGTCCTTAGTCGCGTTATGCAAGGAGATACACTAGGAACTCGGATTGTTCAAGAGATGTAAGACCATAACATACGATCTCAGGTCGGGGATTACGACGGCCGAGTTTGTTCATAGACTGGAGTGATAAGAATGGGTAATGAAGTGCAAAGTTCCTTGTTTCCAACGTATGCTAGATATCCAATTAGTTTGGTCAAAGGTCAAGGAAGCTGGTTATGGGATGATCAAGGGAATAAGTATTTAGATTTCATGTGTGGGCTTGCGGTAACGAATCTCGGTCATGCACCTGAGAAGGTGAAGGAGAAATTGAAACAGCAGCTTGATGAATTATGGCATGTATCTAACCTTTTTCAAATTCCGAATCAAGAGAAGGCAGCTAGCTTACTGACAGCTAACTCCTGCGCTGATGCAGTATTCTTCTGTAATAGTGGTGCCGAGGCGAACGAAGCGGCTATTAAACTTTCTCGTCGTTATCATCAGAAGGTAAAAGGGACAGATCGTTATGAAGTCATTACATTCGAGCAATCTTTCCATGGACGTACACTAGCTACATTAACGGCGACAGGTCAGGATAAGGTGAAGGATGGATTCTTACCTCTTCCAGCCGGCTTTAAGACAGTACCGTTACATGATTTGGAAGCTTTGAAGGCAGCGATTGGTGATCATACAGCAGCTATCATGATCGAAATGGTTCTTGCTGAAGGTGGTGTACATCCTGTCCAACCTGAGTTCGTGAAGGCCGTAGCTGAACTATGTAAACAACAAGGAATACTACTTATCGTAGATGAAGTTCAGACAGGGATGGGACGTACGGGTAAATGGTTTGCCCACGAGCACTATGGTATTGAACCCGACATCTTCACCGTTGCAAAAGGGATTGCTAGCGGATTCCCAGCGGGGGCTATGCTTGGCAAGGAGTATTTACGCGAAGCATTCACTCCGGGGAGTCATGCGTCGACCTTTGGTGGAACACCGATTGCAACAGCTGCCATTATTGCTACTATTGAGACAATGCTCGAAGATCGCATTCCTGAACGTGCTGCGAAGATCAGTCAATATTTGATGAATCAGCTGAATGAGAAATTAGCTGGTATACCTTTTGTAAATGGAGTGCGCGGACTAGGACTGATAGTAGGGATTGAATGCAAAGAGCCAGTCAATGAAATCGTGTTAGAAGGTCAGAAGCGGGGACTATTATTCGTAACAGCAGGACCGAACGTGATTCGTCTGTTGCCGAATCTATACGTAACCGAGGAAGAGATTGACCAAGCGCTTGAAATTTTAGTAGATCTTATTCACGATCATACATCAGTTAAGAAAGCTTAGATTTCAATTGATCCTGTTTAAAGGCTAATAATTGGAATTTAATAGGAAGTAAGGGATCTAAACTGCAATCAATGCTTGCTGAAAATAAACGTATATGCAGATCGTAGCGGAGAGGACGGAATTGTCCTAGAGAAGCGAAGCGTTCGCCTACAAGCTTTCCTTTGGAAAGCTACTTCGAAAGCATAGGCTTTGCCATCGGATTTCTACCGCTATATAGCGGTATATAATCAAGAAATCTGATGGCAACAGCGATCGGAAGAACAATCCGTCCGCGTAGCGGCCATCTATCGTCACTATTACTGTTGTTCAAGTATTGATTTTGGCTTTTAGCAACAAAGGAGGACAATTAACTCATGAGTAAGAATGAAACATTGGAGACAACAATCAATCTCAAGGGCCGTGATTTCATCGAATTGGATGATTTCACACCCGAGGAAATTCAATATTTGATCGATTTAGCAATTGAAATTAAGCGCAAGCAGAAGAACGGTGAGGTATACCAACCTCTTTTGGGCAAGACAATTGGACTTATTTTTGAGAAATCTTCGACACGCACAAGGGTATCTTTTGAAGTTGGAGCGTTTCAACTAGGGGCTCATGCACTCTTCTTAAGTAAAAATGATATTCAACTGGGTCGTGGAGAAATTATTAGCGATACAGCGCAGGTATTGTCACGCTATCTTGATGGAATTATGATTCGTACGTTTGGTCATGAGAATGTGATCGACTTAGCTCGCTATGCGACAGTACCTGTCATTAACGGGTTGAGCGATTTGGCACATCCATGTCAAGTTCTTGCGGATTATCAGACGGTATATGAGCACAAGGGTAAGCTTAAGGGGCTGAAGCTGGCTTATATCGGCGATGGTAACAATATGGCCCATTCACTGATGATTGGTGGAGTTAAGCTGGGTGTCGATGTATACGTGGCTACTCCAGAAGGTTATGAGCCTGATCCTACGGTTGTGAAGGAATGTCTAGAAATTGCTGCTCAGACGGGTGCGAAGATAGTAGTTACGCAAAGTGCTGAGGAAGCAGTGAAAGATGCGGATGTGATCTATACAGACGTATGGGCGAGCATGGGATTTGAAGAAGAGCAGAAGGTTCGTGAAGCTGTTTTTGCTAATTATCAAGTGAACGAGCAACTGGTACAGGGTGCTAAGAGTGATTATCTCTTCTTGCATTGTCTACCTGCGCACCGCGGTGAAGAAGTAAGTGAGGGTGTTATTGACGGAGATCACTCGGTTATATTTGATCAAGCCGAGAACCGGCTGCATGCTCAGAAGGCATTGATGGCTGCTTTAATGGGATAAGAGGTCCAGGTCCATAGTATGAGGATATTCATAGGTCTAATTAAAGTTGAGAATAGAAGTTAGGGCTTTAATTCTATAATTGGTGTTTGCTGAAAATAGACGTATACGCAGACCGTAGCGGAGAGGACGGAATTGTCCTGGAGAAGCGAAGCGTTCGCCTACAAGCTTTCTGTAAGAAAGCTACTTCGAAAGCATATGCTTTGCTATCGGATTTCTACCGCTATAAGCGGTAAACAATGAGGAAATCGGATGGCAACAGCGATCGGAAGGACAATCCGTCCGCGTAGCGGTCTTATATCAACACATTGAAGGGAAGTTATAGCATGGCAAAGGAAAAGATTGTACTGGCATACTCTGGGGGATTGGATACATCCATCATTCTGAAATGGCTTAAAGAAACATACGACGCGGAAATTATTGCTTTTACAGCAGATGTAGGTCAAAAGGAAGAATTAGATGGTTTGGAGGAGAAAGCCCTCGCTACCGGTGCTTCTAAAGTGTACATTGATGATCTGCGCGATGAATTCGCTAATGATTTCATTTATCCAATGTTCCAATCTGGTGCTTTGTATGAAGGCCAATACCTACTAGGTACGAGTATTGCACGTCCGCTGATCGCGAAGCGTATGGTGGATATAGCACGTGCCGAAGGGGCAACCATGATCGCTCACGGAGCTACAGGTAAAGGGAATGACCAAGTTCGCTTCGAGCTTGGTGTGGCTGCACTTGCCCCTGATATTAAGGTCATTGCTCCTTGGCGTCTGGAAGAATTCCGTAATGATTTTCCAGGACGGGCAGAGATGATTGCTTTTGCAGAGAAACATGATATTCCTGTAACAGCTTCTGCGGCGAAATCATATTCAATGGATCGCAATTTGCTTCATATTAGCTACGAGAGTGGCGTGCTTGAGGATCCTTGGTTTGATGCTAGTACACCTGAGAATAAAGAGATGTTCCTACTGAGTGTATCCCCTGAGGATGCACCCGATGAGGCAGAATATTTAGAGCTTGAATTTGCAAAGGGTGATTGTGTAGCTCTGAACGGTGAGGAACTAACACCACTTCAAGTCATGGAGAAATTAAATGAGCTAGGTGGTAAGCATGGTATTGGTCGTGTGGATATGGTGGAGAACCGTTTCGTAGGCATGAAGAGCCGCGGTATCTATGAGACACCAGGTGGAACGATTCTGTTCACAGCTCATCGCAAGATGGAGTCCATCACGATGGATCGTGAGGTTATGAATCTGCGTGATAGCTTGATTACTCGCTATAGTACACTCGTGTACAATGGCTTCTGGTTCGCACCAGAACGTCTTACACTTCAGGCACTTGTAAAAGAGAGTCAGAGTAACGTGACAGGAACAGTACGTGTTAAACTGTACAAAGGAAACATTATTGCTGCTGGCGTGAAGAGTCCAGTTAGCTTATATAATCCAGAAATCGCGACGATGGAAGCTGATCCAACACAGGCTTACGATCAAGGGGATGCAACGGGGTTCATTCATCTGAATGCTTTGCGCCTTAAAGTAGCAGCTGGAGTACAACAACAAAACAAATCATAACGGAGCTAAAGGGCAAGCAGAGGGCCGTTCCTTGTCCATTCAGAGAAGGAACGGTTTTACGCTGTCACAAGAAGGGAGAGACCACAATGAGTAAACTTTGGGGAGGGCGCTTTACGAAGCAGACCAACCATCTAGTAGAGGAATATACAGCATCTATCGGCTTCGATCAGGCACTTGCAGAGGAAGATATTCAAGGGAGCTTGGCGCACGTTACAATGTTGGGCAAATGCGGTATTCTTCCTCAGGAGGATGTCGCTACGATTAAAGCAGGTCTTGAAAAGGTGCTAAACAAAATTAATCAAGGTGAGATTGAATTCTCCGTTTCTGATGAAGACATCCACATGAATATCGAGAAGAATCTTATTGATGAGATTGGACCCGTAGGGGGCAAATTGCATACAGGTCGTAGTCGGAATGACCAAGTGGCTACAGATATGCATCTTTACCTCCGCAAGCGGGTAGTGGAGTTGGTGAGCATGCTACATAGCTTACAGACGGCTCTAATCGGACAGGCAAAAGATAACTTGGATACGATGATTCCAGGTTATACGCATCTTCAGCGTGCACAGCCGATTCTATTCGCTCATCACCTCATGGCCTATGTATCCATGTTCCAACGGGATGCGGAACGGGTCATGGACAGTTACAAGCGTATTAATGTACTTCCATTAGGCGCAGGTGCTCTAGCTGGGACAACATTTCCGATAGATCGCCATTTCGTGGCAGAGCAGCTTCAGTTCGATAAGGTGTACGAGAATAGTCTGGATGCAGTCAGCGACCGTGATTTCATTCTGGAATTTCTAGCGGATGCTTCTATTATCATGATGCACTTGTCTCGTCTCTCTGAAGAATTAGTATTATGGAGTAGTACAGAGTTCAATTTCATTGAACTTGATGATGCTTTCTGCACAGGCAGTAGCATTATGCCACAGAAGAAAAACCCAGACGTACCAGAGCTTGTCCGGGGTAAGACAGGTCGGGTATATGGCAACTTGATGGGGTTATTAACGGTACTGAAATCTTTGCCACTAGCTTACAATAAGGATATGCAGGAAGATAAGGAAGGTATGTTCGATACAGTAGCTACACTTGAAGGAGCACTTCAATTATTTGCTCCTATGATTGCTACAATGAAGGTTAACAAAGGACGCATGCGTGAAGCTGTGAACAAGGACTTCTCTAATGCAACCGATATTGCAGATTTCCTTGTAGGTAAAGGTCTTCCTTTCCGTCAAGCACATGAGGTTATTGGTAAAACCGTTCTATATTGTATTCAGAACAATAAATATTTACTAGACTTAAGCTTGGATGAATTCATGCAATTCTCACCGCTATTTGACGATAGCATCTATGGTGTTCTTCAGCCAGAGACGGTCGTTAATGCACGTAATGTATATGGAGGAACTGCTACTGGGCAAGTTGCTGCAGCGATCTCACGGAGTGAGGAAACGTTGCAGGTTACTGAGCAATGGGTGAATGAACACAGCAAATAGAGTTAATCGACATATCCAATTAAAAGTATGATAACAAAGCGATCACTGATGTAAAGTGATCGCTTTTTTGTTATGGAATTTAATTTGTTGTAGTAATGAATACCTATACTATATAGTAGAAATATCTAGAATATAGTTCTAAAGTTATGATAAAAGCAATAAAAATTCTTACAATACCATATTAATACAATTGTTTATGTGGTAATATAGCACCATATTTAGAATATTTAATGCGTATGTTCGTTATTATACGAATTTATTAACTACATCTAGATAAAATGAACTAAAGTTTACTCCCACTCCAGTTCTATAGATTCTAGAGAAAATTAAGAAGTTGAGGGTTCGTTCTTCTACTACTCGGAGGTGTGATATGAGAATAGTCCTATTATCTGGAGGTGCCGGCAAGAGACTATGGCCTTTATCAAATGAGGGGAGATCTAAGCCATTCCTTCGGGTGATGCATGATCAAACAGGGCGTAAGTTATCCATGATTCAGAATACGATGGATGAGCTAGAGGCCATAGGCTTTAGTGATCGTACATTGATTGTAGCTTCGGACAAGCATATCCAGCAGGTTCATGAGCATCTAGGTGATGGCGTACAGAGTCTAGTGGAGCCTCGGCAACGAGATACGTTTCCTGCGGTAGCCCTTGCAGCTACTTATCTCCATGATGAGCTTGGAGCTGCAAGAGAAGAGGTCATTGTCGTGATGCCCGTGGATGGTCATGCGGATAGCACATTCTATCGTCTTCTTCCGATACTTGCTCAAGGCGTATCTGACTCGAATGAGGCTAAGCTGGGATTGATTGGTGTTAAGCCACTATCAGCCTCGGTTAAATATGGATATATCGTTCCAGAAGCTGCTTTTGAAGTAGACAAGCTGTTACCCATTCATAAATTTCAAGAAAAGCCAGATGAACAAACGGCGCAAGATCTCATTGAACAAGGGGCATTATGGAACTGTGGTGTATTTGCATTTACCGTTGGGTATTTGCTTGATCTGTTGCAGGCTCGTGGTTATCCACAAGATTATGCAAGTCTGAATGAAATGTATGATGAATTACCAGCAAGAAGTTTTGATTATGAAGTATCAGAACGTGAAGGTTCTGGGGTATGTCTCCCCTATGAGGGCCACTGGACGGATATGGGGACATGGGATGGCGTATTTACAAGTATGAAAGAGCCTTTGTATGGTTATGGTTTGTTAAATGGAGATTGTAACGGTACGCATGTCATTAATGAATTATCTATTCCTATGGTTGTCTCTGATATACCTAATGCGTTCATTATTGCAGGACAGGAAGGCATTTTGATCAGTAGTAAGGGGAGTTCTTCGGATATTAAGCAAGTTCTCTATCAGCTGTCTGAGATATCACCTCCGGTTGAAGTGCGTACGGGAGGAAGGTGTTCTTTACTGGATAGGCAGGCAATAGTGGATCATGGAATAACGATAGAGACGAGTCGCATTCATATCCCTTCTACAGGGCAATTGACTACACATTCGAAGGCAATGAAGACGGTATGGACGTTATTGATGGGCTCAGGAAACTTCGTCCCTACAGATCTGAGACATGATGAACTTCAATGTGATGAGGGACAATCATTTGTATTGGATGGAGCGGGTCGATTCACTGCATCGGCTGAATGTGTACTCATTGAAATAGCTACGTTAGACAACGGTGAATTGATTGAGATAAGGAGTCCTTATGAGAACAAGAGGAATGATAGGCAAGGGAACGACCTTGTTAGGTTATAACGCTGATGATGTAGAAGGAATGATCCAATCACTTACAGAGGCACGACAGGAAGTGGAGAAGCTTCTAATCGAAGAGAGGGAGGCTTATCTCACGGAGTCTACAAGTAAAATACAAGAAATTGAGGAGCTACGTTCCCTGCTAGACAAGGCACGGGCTGAGGAAAGAAGCATAATTGAAGGGGTGACTCCTCAATGAAGGATAGATTTCGATGGCAAGTACGTGGATTAGCCTTCGGTCAAACCAAGAAGTTGATCCTTAAAGAACGTATGGAACTTGAGCAACTTCAGCAGAAGCTGGATGAACAGCGGCAGGAGCAGGCATCAGGGATTCATAAGTTAGATTTCGAAATCGCAGGCTTGAATCGCCGTCTTCAAGAAACCACTGTCCGTATTGACCAAATTCAGAAGGATGATGAATTAAAGAAAACCGCACCTACTAGTGGTAAAGGCAGGATGGGGGAAATGCTCGTTAGCCGGGGAATCATCACGGCTGCGCAACTTGAGCATGTCATCTTAAGTCAGAAGCAGTATGGCGGCCGTCTCGGTGATATTTTGGTAGACATGGGATTTGTAACTGCTGAGCAAATGGATCGAGAGACGGCAGAGGCTCGTCCAAAGGAAAGACTTGGCGAGATGCTCGTCCGCTCCGAGTATATTACACAGGAGCAACTAGACCGCGCACTTTCTTTCCAAGCGAAAAGTGGTGGGATGTTAGGCGATATTCTTTTGTCATTACAAATGCTTGAGCCTGAGGAATTATACCGTGCTATTGCAACTCAGAATCAGATTGGGCGGATCGGTGAAGAGATTGATCTTAATGTTCCATTTAAATTACCAGAGCAGTGGGCACAAGATAATGGTGTGATTGTAGTTCACCAATATCTTAATCGCTATCTTGTGGCCGTAGAAGATCCGCTTCCCGAGAGTCGTTACGCCGAACTTGAGGCATTGCTGGGCATGCCTTTTGAACAAGTCTTGGCTACTAAAGAAGAGCTGGAGCAATTATTCTCTAGTATTTATGGAGATGAGATGCTGAAGCATAGTACCTCCAAGCTGAAGGAACAACAGCCGCAGAACTCGGCTAGTACTACGTTTACATTCGCTCAGATTATGATGTTTGCAATTATGGGTCTATCTATTATAGTCGGCTTAATCTGGAATGTATGGAATACGATACTGGTCGTTAATTTATTGGTGCAATTATTTTATTTCATTATGACGGTATTTAAGTTCTGGATTATTTATTTGGGTTCACGTACGGATTCACAAATTCGGTTCACGCCAGAAGAAATTACAGCCTTGGATGAGAAGAGCCTTCCAATCTATACGATATTAGTTCCCATGTATAAAGAGGCAGGCGTTGTTCCTCATTTGATTCGGAATCTAGAGCAACTTGATTATCCTAAATCGAAGTTAGATGTAAGATTGTTGATCGAAGAGGATGATATGGAGACAAAAGAACTGCTAAGTTCAATGAATCTTCCGGCTTATTACACAACGTTAGTTGTTCCTGACAGTCTGCCAAAGACGAAACCTAAAGCATGTAATTATGGTCTTATTCGTGCTAGGGGAGAATATGCGGTCATTTATGACGCAGAGGATCAACCCGATGCAGATCAGTTGAAAAAAGTAATGGCGGCATTCAATTCCCTTCCGGAAGAATATGTGTGTATTCAAGCCAAATTGAATTACTTCAACAGTTCGCAAAATTTGTTGACGCGTTGGTTCACACAGGAATATAGCATGTGGTTCGAGTTGCTGCTACCAGGGATTATGAAGCTCGATATGCCCGTTCCGCTTGGTGGAACGTCTAACCATTTTAAAGTATCTGTACTGAAAGATATCAATGCATGGGACCCTTACAACGTTACAGAGGATGCCGACTTGGGCATTCGGTTATACAAATCAGGTTATAAAACTGCGATTATTGATTCACGGACGTGGGAAGAGGCAAATAGCCAAGTCGGTAACTGGATTCGCCAGCGCTCCCGCTGGATCAAAGGGTATATGCAGACATGGCTTGTCCATATGCGCAATCCCTTCAAGCTTATTAAGGAAATTGGATGGAAGGGATTCTTTGGATTTCAAGTAATGATTCTCGCGACACCGTTACTTCCCCTACTCAATCCGCTCTTCTGGTTAATGATTGTGCTGTGGTTCGGTTGGCAAGCTGAATTTATACCGAAGTTATTCCCAGGATTTCTATATTACCTAGCTGGTGCGGAATTCTATATTGCAAACTTCCTGTTTATATTCAGCAACGTAGCCGGCGTATACTGGGTCATCAATGATTTGGAAGAGAAAGGGGAGAAGCGATTCTCGTTCTCCTTGGTCAAATACGGCTTATCTACGCCACTTTATTGGGTACTCATGAGCATTGCAGCTATAAAAGCAGCTTGGCAACTGGTTACGAAACCTTTTTATTGGGAGAAAACAGTTCATGGTCTTGCTGATATGCATGAAGAACCAGAACTGCGAGAGAAATTGTAATTACGTTTAAGCTCAGAGTAGGTAGGCTGGTAGCTTGCTGTTCGTAAGAAAATAAAAGGAGAATGATGATGGACATTAAGAAGCCCCTTCTCTCTGTTATAGTTCCGATGTATAACGAAGGTTCTCATCTTGTGAAATCACTACGTGTGATTGTAGAGACTCTATCCAGCATAACACCCTATTACGAGCTTATTGGTGTTGATGACGGATCAAAGGATGATACCTGGCAACAGTTAGAGAGAGCAGCCTCAGAGATCCCAGGGGTCATTGCTTTACGTCTAAGCCGTAATTTCGGTAAAGAGCTTGCAGTATGCGCTGGACTTGAGAATGCCTCTGGAGATGCTGTCATTGTCATGGATGGTGACTTGCAGCACCCTCCAGCGCTCATTCCCGAAATGATTCGATTGTGGCAAGAAGAAGGATACGACATCGTTGAATGTGTGAAGGAGAATCGTGGCAAAGAGCCACTGGGCAAAAAAATAGGAGCTTCTGTTTTTTACTCCACGCTCGATAAGTTGACAGGGTATGATCTGAAGGGTGCATCAGATTTTAAGCTATTGGACAAAAAGGTGCTAGAGGCATGGATGAATATGCCTGAACGGATTCCATTTTTTCGAGGTATGACCGCTTGGCTTGGTTTCCGTAAAATAGAGCTTCCTTTCCGTGTGGCTGATCGTGAAGCTGGAGTGAGTCGCTGGGGCGTATTTGGTCTCATGCGGCTTGGCGCGGAAGCCATCATTTCCTTCTCCACCATTCCACTACGGATGGTTAGTCTGATTGGTTTTGGATTCTTAATCGTGTCATTCGTGCTTGGGATTAACACCTTGGTACATAAGTTTCAAGGAACTGCTGTTACAGGGTTCACGACGGTTATTCTGCTCTTGCTCATTATCGGAAGTATTCTGATGATATCTATTGGCATTGTGGGCGAATATATCGCAGCTATTTATCATGAGGTAAAGGCTAGACCTCGTTACTTGATTGCGGACAAGAAATTTCATCCCGACCTGATTGAGGTAGATAGGGAGTTGAAGCATGACCATTCGTTCGTTACTTCGGCTTCCACTCATTAAATATGCCATTGTAGGTGGATTAGGAACGGGTATCCATTTCGCAGTTCTGATTATGTTAGTAGAGCTCTGGAACATGAATCCCGTTGTTTCTTCCATTATTGGCTTTATCGTGGTACTTATTATTTCTTATTTTTTGAACAGGATTTGGACCTTCGAGAATCAGCAGAGTGGGTATGCAAAACAATTTATGAAGTATGTAATCGTATCTTGTGCGGGGATGTTCATTAACACACTGATAATGTATGTGACGGTAGAGTGGCTTTCCATTTCGTACATCGTTGGACAGTTAATTTCTACCGTAGTGGTTCCTATTCACAATTATATATGGAATCGACGCTGGACATTTACGCCAGAGACTACTTCTATGAGGACTAGAAGCGGGGAGGAGAAATTGTAATTTGATGAAACGAAAATGGAAGATACTCCTTTTCATTCTGATATTTGGGGCGGAATTTGCTTTAGGATTCTATATCAGTTATGTCATTGGATATATGCACTCGGACGCAATCAGCCGTGTGGCTAACGCGTTCTATGTATTGTACAGTCGTGATCCACACTTGGGAGCCATCGGTTTCGTATGGAATCCATTGCCCAGTTTGATGGAGCTAGGCTTGCTGGTATTTTATCCGATTATGCCTGCGCTAGCTACTTATGGATTAGCGGCAGTTCTCATGAGCAGCATCTTCGCTGCATTGACTTCAGTGTTATTGTATAGCTCGGGTAGGAAGTTGGGGCTTGGCGCGGGTATGAGCCTGACGATTGCTTTATTGTATAGCTTGAATCCGTTTGTGTTCTTGTTTGGAGCTAACGGACTTAGTGATGCGCCTTATATTTATTTCGTGATGTACACGATCATTGAATTTTGCTTCTGGCTGAAATCACGGAGCACGGGCAATCTGATCTTTTCAGCGTTTGCCCTCGCTATGGCCTTCTGGACTCGTTATGAAGCTGTTCCACTGGGTGTGGCTTTGGCGGTAGGCGTTGTTATAGCTGTGTTCTGGATGCATCGGAATTATCATTCACCGGGTCCTACACTTAGGGAAAAAGCGTATAAGGTAGAAGCCACTTGGATATTATTGCTAATACCTGCCGTATTCTCAGGCCTTCTATGGATCTTCTTTAATTATATTATTATGGATAACCCGTTCTACTTTCTGAACTCAGAGTATTCTAATGTGGCTCAATCAGGTCAATTGCAAAGTGATCAGAGCTTTGTCGAGTTGTTCAATAGTCCATGGCTTGCTCTGAAATTTATTGCAGGTAAGACACTATGGTACTCAGCGCCATTGTTTGCCGTATTGCTCATCCGTCTGTTCACTAAGCGATTATTTCAGGGAGGTACGCTCATACTCCTGCTTATATTCATTTCAGTACCGGGACTACAATTTCTACTATTGATGAGAGAGTCATCTTTCGGATGGTTCCGATACTTCATGTATGTGTTCCCCATTACGGTTGCATGGCTACCGTACGAGTTAAGCCTTGTGCGTGATCGGGGAAGGAAACTGGCATTTGCTGTAGTCGTATTGAGTATGCTCATTACAGCAGGACTGTTGTCGTATGCTATGACAGATCCGAATATAGCGCCAGACGAGAACAACTTTATTAATATGGCGGAGAATGAACATTTCGAGGAGCAGGCACTGGATAGATCAGTGGGAGCTTGGATCGATAACCATTTAGACGATAATACGAATATTCTGACAGACTCTTATTCGGCTTATAACCTTCTGGTGAGTAGTCAGAATTTGAAAAGGTATGTGATTACTAGTGATTATATATTTGAAACGGCACTGAATGATCCTCCGGGTAAGGATATTGATTACATTCTAATTCCGAAGCCACTGCCCGGCATACCAAAGAGT
The DNA here is from genome assembly GCF_000949425.1 of Paenibacillus sp. IHBB 10380. Classification (NCBI taxonomy): domain Bacteria; kingdom Bacillati; phylum Bacillota; class Bacilli; order Caryophanales; family Paenibacillaceae; genus Paenibacillus; species Paenibacillus sp. IHBB 10380. The sequence continues at coordinate 4,381,740 of NZ_CP010976.1, read as the reverse complement.
GCAATTAATACACTGTACCCTGACATGTTCGAGCAGGGGAATGATTGGGCTACGCTCTATCATGACTTTGATGGTAAATGGCGACTGTATAAAATTAAGAAGTGGATTCCACCACAGAGTTAGAAAAAAGTTAATCAAACAGCGCGTGTCGATACTTCATCGACGCGCGCTGTTTGATTTCAGCTGGAAACCGTTGATGAGTCTAAACTCTTGGTTACTATTAATCTAAACGACAGACATCCGTAGTCCTTTCAGGACGGTAATCATGATGGAGTGTCGCATTTTTCATTCTAAGGGGTGCTGATGCCATCTTCGACAATGGATTCTAATGGAGGCGATGGAGTAGCCCCATTATTGTTAGGTTCAGGATGAACTGCGATGAGTCGGTTCTGTGGGCGGTACGTGTCGCGGGAGATTCTCGTTTTATCGACAACGGCACCATCGACTTTTTTGACTTGGAAAGTTTCGACAATATATCCTATTTTGCCATCTTGGAGCACTTCCTGAGTACCGACAGCTAAAGTAGCATTCTGCACATATTTGTTCGGGGCAGGTAGGGTTGCTACCGTGACAGATTCCATTGTGTACTGTGTGTCCTTTCTGAACGTTCCATAAAATTTGACTGTGAGTGTTCTGTCCTCAACGGCTGCGTGAATGAGTAAATATTTACCTGTATTATTCTTGAAGCGGAAGTTAATGGACCCACTAGCAAATGTCGCATCTTGGCCCAAGGGTAAATAACTGACGGGAATAGAATGGTTACGGCGTTCAACGATCTCCATACCCGTACGGACGGCAGCATTATAGACTGTGCTCGACACCTGACAGATTCCTCCTCCAATGCCGGGGGCCAATTTGCCATTGATAATAACAGGTGCTTCCTGAAAACCATACTTGGATTCCGCTTGTTCAATCACTTTACTGTAATCAAAGTCTTCACCTGGTTTAATGATCATGCCATTTACGGCTTGTGCGGCTGAATTCACATTGAAAATTCTCCCGGAACTGCTAGAGAAGAGAGTTGTGGAGAATTCCGTGATTTTACGCTCAATGCCTTCCTGCTTCAAGCTATTCACCGTGATGTTAGGGTGCTTTATCGTAATCGGTAGCTCGATGGTGAGAGGTGACTCTGTTGTCGCTGTGTCTGTAACGAAGGTGAAATCTCTAGGAAAAATAAGGGTTAACTTGCTTAATAGCGTCTTCCAATCCAGACGTGCTGCTGATTTTTCAGGTGTATAAACAACCTGATCCATCTCCGCTATACGACGTGATGCGTTTACTATAACGCCAAAGTTCTTCTTTTCCCAAGCAGGACTAAGTTTTGATTTCAATAGCTCAGGATCTACATATGTTGTGATTGACCAGTTAGACTGGAAATTCCAACGATACGAGAGACGCGCAAGCATACTTCCTTTCTGTAGCTGTGCAATGGCCTCTCGGAATGAATCTGCCTCATAACGGACTCCGGCTTCTGATAGAGTCAACGTTATGTTTGGGATATTCTGATGTTCCATTTGGAGACTTAAAGGGAGTTGCTCTAGTTGTCTTAATCGGTTATTGAGTTTCTTAAGTAGGTCCTCACTTTTCATTCCACCTACTTGCCAACCTGACAATTGTACGTCTTTGGGAATAGTGCCTTGGTTCACATATAGATGGAGATACCCGAATAGTAGTGAGCCTAACAGCATGATTGCAGCGACAGCGATTAGACTTATGTGAAGTTTTTTCAAATAAGACTCCCACCTTTTTCTGGCTTTATAGCGATTTTTTTATAATATAAGAAACGGTTAACGGCCCTTTAGGGACGGCGAAGTCGCTTCTGTTTGGTACACCTTTTTATGTATATGTATAAGAAGTGGAAAACTTTCTGGTACTCAAAAGGTAACAGGTTTGTTACAATAATAATTAACGTGATGGAATTTTAACTATTTTAAAGGTAATTTGAGGGAACATGTCGAAATTATATTGGCTAATTATGTGATCGGGAAGTGATAATGTGATTGAAATGCAAGATGTATGGAAGACATATAAGAACGGGACGCACGCTATTCAAGGCATTACAGTAAAGATCGACCGTAACGAGTTTGTATATGTTGTTGGGCCATCTGGAGCAGGTAAATCGACATTTATGAAACTTATTTATAGAGAAGAGGTTCCAACGAAGGGTCAAATATCCGTTAATGGATTTAACATTGGTAAGTTACAGCAGCGCAAAATTCCCTACGTAAGGCGGAATATCGGCGTAATTTTCCAAGATTTTCGGTTGTTACCGCGAATGACAGCCTATGAGAATGTGGCCTTTGCTATGGAAGTTATCGAGGCACCGAAGAAATTGGTGAAGAAGCGTGTAATGGAAGTGCTAGATTTAGTTGGACTTAAGAACAAGGCAGGACGTGAACCTGACCAGCTGTCAGGTGGAGAGCAGCAGAGAATTGCTATTGCTAGAGCCATCGTGAACAATCCAGCTGTGATTATAGCGGACGAGCCTACGGGCAACCTTGATCCGGAGACTTCGTGGGGGATTATGCAGCTGCTTGATGAGATTAACTTTCGGGGTACAACCATTGTTATGGCTACCCACAATAAAGATATCGTGAACCGAATGCGCAAACGTGTCATCGCTATTGAACAGGGGAACATCGTTAGAGATCAGTTGAGAGGGGAATACGGGTATGAATTTTAACACCTTCTTGCGGCATCTGCGAGAAGGATGCAAGAACGTATTCCGTAATGGGTGGATGTCCATTGCGTCTATCACCTCTATCGTCGTATCCCTATTTGTATTGGGTGTATTTATTCTACTAGTGCTGAATGTTAATCAATTAGCGGATGAAGCAGATAGTCAGGTGCAGATCAGTGCATACCTGAACTTGAATGTAGATCAAAAAATGCGTGAAACGATCAAGAAAGAAATCGGAGCAATGTCGGAAGTTAGTAAAATCGAAGTCATTCTTAAAGAGCAAGGCCTGAAGGAATTCACGGCAAGCCTAGGCGAAGATGGTAAGGCGTTACTTGAAGGATTCAACAAAGATCACAATCCTCTGCCTGATCGACTTAAGATAGAAGTCATTGAGCCTACGACCGTGCCGCATGTGGCGGAGAAGATTGAGGCTTTAAATAAGCTCCACTCGGAACAACCGATACTGAAGGTAAAGTATGGAGAAGGTACGATAGAAACGCTGTTCAAAATAACACGAGTTGTACGGAATGTAGGCTTTATATTTGTGGCAGGACTCGGACTGATGTCGATGTTCCTCATCTCGAATACGATTCGAGTGACCATTCTAGCTCGGCGCCGTGAGATCAGCATCATGAAGTTGGTCGGAGCGACGAATTATTTCATTCGCTGGCCATTTTTTATAGAAGGAGCACTTATCGGACTTCTTGGTTCGGCGATCACCATTGGGTTGTTATTCCTTGGTTATAGTCAATTGACTGGGGCCATTAGCGGAGATATTGCGTTTACTGGCTTGAAATTACTTCCTTTAGCGCAGATTTGGCCGTTATTTGGGGGAGCTCTGTTATCACTCGGGGTGTTGATAGGGATTTGGGGAAGCACCGTCTCGATTCGTAAATTTTTGAAGGTATAACTGAAACATCACGGACCATATCAGCTGACGTTGACGACATATACACGTATGAAATTTGGAAAAGGATGGGGAGCATAACTTGAAAAAAATCGCCTCTTTAATAGCCGCTATTATACTGGTAACTATGATATTTCAACCTAATGATGGATACGCTAAACAAAAAACAGTAAAAGAAGTTGAACATGAACTGAAGCTTTTACAGCAACAAGCTAAGAAAGCGGCTAAGGTGAAGGAGAAAGTGGCTGCTAAGAAAGAAAAAGCGCAGCACTATAAGAATAAGACGAACAACAATTTGGACTATGTATTAGAACAAATTACGGTGGTTAGTAATAAACTTGAGGTAACTTCAATGAAAATTGAAGATACGAAAGAAAAACTGACAAATGCTACTACTGAACTGAATGCGGCTGAGGAGCGTATAGCATCTCGTGAGGTCATGCTTGAGTCTCGTGTGAGACTGATGTATACAGATGGGGCCGTTTCTTATTTGGATGTGTTATTATCCTCTAGCAGCTTTTCCGATTTCTTAGATCGTGCGGATACACTAAAGACCATTGTGGATCAGGATCAGAATTTGCTAGATGAGCACAAGAAGGATAAAGTGTTAGTACTGGATAAGAAAAAGGAACTTGAAGTGCAGTATGCTACAGCGGAGGGACTCTATTCGGAAATGGAGACTCAAAAGAGTATACTGGATGAGAAGGAACAAGAGAAACATGAGTTGATTGCTATGTATGATGAACAAATTCAAGAATCAGATGAACTCAATGAGGAGCAAGAACAGAAGCTAGTTGCGCTTGCAACCAAGCGTTCGGCTCTTCAGCGAGAGAAGAATAAGTTAGTGGCAGCGGAAGAAGCTGCTCGCGCGAAAGCAGCGAAAGAGGCGGCAGCCAAGAGAGAAGCGGCAGCAAGAGAAGCGGCAGCAAGAGAGGCGGCAAAAAGAGAGGCAGCGGCTAAAGAGGCATCAAGGTCAGCGACTAGTCGGGGCTCCTCGAATAATTCAGCTCCGTCTGCTAGTTTTATTGGGAATGGTGGTCCGCTTCTTTTACCTGTAGGTAATTCACGAGTTTCCTCTGGGTATGGTCCTCGGACACATCCTGTGACAGGACAAGTTGGTAAGAAGCATACAGGAATAGATTTTGCCGTACCGCAAGGAACATCGGTTCATGCTGCGGAATCAGGAACAGTCATTATGGCAGAATGGTTCAGTGGATATGGGAATGCTGTTATTGTTGATCATGGTGGCGGTATGTGGACATTATATGGTCATCTTCGTAATGGTGGATTCAATGTTAGGGAAGGCGATCGTGTCAGCCGTGGAGAAAAAATTGCGGAATCAGGATCTACAGGACAGAGCACAGGTCCTCACTTACACTTTGAAGTCCGTATTAATGGAAGCACCGTGAATCCAGCTCCCTATTTATAATATGTGAATTCATTTTCTAATATAGAATGAGCTAAAGACGAACCCTCATAATCTTAATGTATAAGAATTTATAGCGTTTGGGGAGTGTAAACTTTAGTTCAATCTATAGGATATAAATATTCCAACCAAGCCGAACATATACTAGTATAGTGATGTAGGTTCTAACCAGATTTAGTCTCATAAGAAAAGGCGGTGGAATGAACTATGTTAAAGAAGCGTACAGCTGCACTCCTCGTGGTAATCGCCTTGATCAGTGGTAGCCTACTAACCATGTTCCTATCGGGTTCAAGCTTTGCAGGACAAGCTACAGGTGGAGAAGGCATACTTGCCAGCATTAGTGGTGGTGGCTTGAAGCAAGAGGAGTCTAAGAAGCTAGGAGCTGCCTTAGATCTCATCCAAGGCAATTATTACAAGGACATTGATCGGACGAAACTACTGGATGGTGCGATTAATGGCATGATGCAATCACTGGAAGATCCTTATTCCACTTATATGGGAGAAGAAACAGCGAAGCAATTCGAAGAAAGCATTGAAGGTTCGTTTAGTGGCATTGGTGCTGAAGTTTCCTCTAAAGATGGATATGTGGTCGTTGTATCTCCTATTAAAGGTTCACCTGCTGAGAAAGCGGGTATCCACGCTAAGGATTTGCTACTATCCGTGAATGGTGAGCCCCTTAAAGGGCTTGATCTAAATGATGCTGTATCGAAGATCCGTGGTCCGAAAGGATCGAAAGCAAAGATTCAAGTGAAACGTGAAGGCGTGTCTGAACCTATTGATTTCGATATCGTTCGTGATGATGTGGATTTAGAGACTGTTAATGCACATATGGAGAAGAACGGTGTGGGTGTCATCGAGATTACTCAGTTTTCCCTCAATACAGCAGAACGCTTCAAGACGGAGTTGTCCAAGCTAGAGAAGCAGGGAATAAAAGGACTTGTGATTGACGTTCGGAATAACCCAGGTGGCGTTCTATCTGTCGTCATTGACATAGCAGAACAGTTCGTTCCCAAAGGTGAAATGATTGTTCAAGTTGAGGATAAGAAAGGTAAGCGTGAGAAGAGCTTGTCGAACGGCTCAAGTAAGTCTTATCCTGTGACACTCTTAATGAATAAAGGGAGTGCAAGCGCATCTGAGATTCTAGCAGGAGCACTGCAACAATCTGCAGGCGTTATACTGATGGGTGACAATTCATTCGGTAAGGGTACGGTGCAGACGAGCTTTGATAAGCAAATGGGTGATGGTAGTCTTCTTAAGATCACAATTGCTAAGTGGTTAACACCAGATGGTACTTGGATTCATGAGAAGGGGATTAAACCAGACGTTGCAGTATCTCAGCCGGGTTATTTCTCAGTTACCCCAATTAATAAAGAGAAGAACTTGAAGTTTAACATGAATAATAGTGATGTGAAGAGCGCTCAGGTCATGCTGAATGGTCTTGGATATCAAGCGGGTCGTTCGGATGGATATTTCGATAAAGGTACACAGGAAGCCGTTAAGAGCTTCCAAACGAAAGAGAAGATGAAGGCAACGGGTATTATCGATGCTAAGACAGGGACCGCACTAGAGAAAGCCCTGATTGTACGCATTCAAGATCCACAATATGATACTCAATTGAAGCAAGGGATTGCAGAGATTCAGAAGGAATTAAAGGCTTCTGCGTCGAACAAGTAAGAAGGCTGAACGTTAGCCTTCTTTTTTTCTTTAATTTTGGGACTGCGAAGTCGTTTGTCATCCTTGTATAGTCTATGGTCAATTATAGAGGAGCGTGGTTTAATCTTGAATGTAGCTTTGGAAATGTTGTGGCTTGTGACGGACGGGTTGGTACAATTATTGATTCAGCCGTTTTATTATATTTCAATTCTGTTTGTTATGTTATTTTATCGTCGTCAGGTAGGGTTAGAGCGGAAGATGTTTCATATACGTATGCATAGCTGGGGGTTACAAACTTGGCGAACCCTTATTGGAGGGCTAGCCGGAGGGATCGGAGTTTCACTTCTTATGGCATTTGTAGGTGTTACCTTAACCCAAGCTGGAGTGATCTGTATATGGGTTGTGAGTCTACTGTTGCTGTTAGTTCGAGTACGTTATTTATGTTTTGCTTATTCGGCAGGTCTTCTCGGTATCATCCAATTTATTATTAGTTTCTTCCCTTCATGGCAACCTACAGGATGGTTGGGGTCGTCAGTGGATACTGTAAGATCACTTGATATGCCTGCGCTATTAACGTTGGCGGCTATTCTTCATCTGGCTGAAGCTATACTTGTGAAGTTGCAGGGAGATCACTTAGCGAGCCCGCTGTATTTAGAAAGTAAGCGCGGGAAAATTGTAGGGGGATATGAGATGCAGGCCTTTTGGCCAATTCCCTTATTCCTACTCATCCCAGCGCAGACATCGGGTTCGTTATTACCGTGGACTCCTCTTCTAGGTGGTGAAGGTTGGAGTACTGGTTTTAGCTTAATCGTGCTTCCTGTCGTTATCGGGTTCGGTGAAATGACGCAGAGCATGTTAACAAGGGAGAAAGCATCCAGTGGGTTCAAGAGGTTAATGTTATATACCGTGATCTTACTAGCACTGAGCTTGCTCTCTGCATGGTGGAGTCCGCTGATGATTGTTGCTGCGTTGGCCAGTATCTTACTACATGAGGCATTATCGTGGTTCAGTCGCTATGAGGAGCAACAGCGAAGCTCACTCTTCGCTCACCCTTCGCAAGGACTTCGAGTTCTCTTTATTGTGCCAGATAGCCCAGCAGAGGAACTCGGTATTGTGCCAGGAGAAACGATACTGAAGGTGAATGGGGTTGTTCTCCGGACGAAAGAGCAGCTACATAGTGCGTTGCGTATGAATTCTGCTTTTTGTAAATTAGAAGTGCAGAACATCGCAGGTGAAAGTAAATATTTACAACGTGCTATCTATGCAGGGGATCATCACCAACTGGGTGTTATTCTAGCCCCAGATCAGGATTTGACGATTGTAGCAAGCATGAGACCGGTTAGTATTTATCAGATTATCGGAATGAAGTTAAATACACGGCATCGCTCTGAATCCGTGGAATATAATCCACCCCCTTTTGTGGAGCCGAAGGTAGAGCGGGAAACCTTTAAATTATAAACATAAGATTAGCCGTTAGGATGTTTAAGATATAATATAGCAATTTGTGTACGATCTCGAAGTTCCAACTTACTTAAAATGTCTGTTATATAATTCTTTACCGTACCTTCGCTCAGAAATAGCTTCTGGGCGATTTCTTTATTAGACAACCCCTCGGATATATTGCTCACGATGCTCATCTCTGCTTTGGTCAATCCATAACGGATCCATCTGTCTGAATTAGAGCGATCAGAGGTAGGTTGAAGGATTGGCTCTATTGGCCGGAGAAAAGTGGTGAGTTTACGGGCAATATCAGGATGAATGAGCATGTCCCCGTCATGGACTGTTTTGATTCCTTGAATGATGCGATCAGGAGCGATGTTCTTCAGTAGATATCCACTGGCTCCATTCTGTAAAGCTTGAATAATAAACTCATCGTCATCGAAGGTTGTTAACATAAGCACACGCGTATCAGGGAAATGTTTTTTGATCTCTTTAGTTCCTTCTACTCCGTCGCACACTGGCATACGAATATCCATCAATATGACATTGGCTTGTAACCCCGCTTGCATCAGCTCCATAGCTTCAAAGCCATGGCTTGCTGTCCCTACGACTTCAACATCTTGATCCATGGCAAGTAGCATTTTGAGGCTTTCTCGAATGAAGGCATCATCATCTACAATAAGTAAGGAAATCATCGCTTATAATCCACTCTTTTCTATAGTATTCCATGATTCCGGTAAATAGGTAGCTTCGTTACAATCGTAAATGGATATTCCCACTGAATATGTATGTCGCCCCCCATAAGTTTACTTCGTTCCTGCATTCCACTCAGACCCATACCTTGCTGTCGTTGACTTGTTGAATGTGCTGCAGTAATCTCTCCATTATTGCTAACTGCCATAGATACTTCTCGATCACCGTAAACGACTAATATCTTTACAGATGTAGCATGGCCGTGTCGAAGGGCGTTCGTAAGTGCTTCTTGAGCATTTTTGTAGAATACAATTTGACTGCTTGGATAAAGGGTGAAGGGAACACCTTCATAGAGGAGGCTTGTATGAATGCCTGTTTCTCGGCCCGTATTCTCTAATAGTCGATCTAGCGCATATTCCTCAGCCAAGGAAGTAGCAGGCCGCATCTGTTTGACGGTATTGCGCATATCATCCATACTGGCGGCTACTTGATCTCTAATCTGTAGCATAAGTTCCATACCTCGTGCACTATCCGTAGGGAGGGTGTGAATGGCCGCTTCCATCATCATTTTAACTCTGATCAGCCTATGACCGATATCGTCGTGTAGTTGTCTTGATATTCGATTTCGTTCTCCGGATTGGGCTGCCGCCTCTACCTGATGATTGAATTGTATAAGTTGACTTCGTTTCTCATCTAGTTCGTAGTATTTCTTACGAAGTTCGTCATAGAGCTGGACAATCTCTTCCCGGCTATCTACTGTGTCCTGTAGCTGCAATAACAAAATTGAGGTGATAACAAAGATCGCGTTTAGACAGAATGTCCACTCAGGCTGCTCAAATCCCAGAGCGATGTTCAGTAACAACAAATGAAGACCCAGCATGACGAAGCGAAGCATACGGCCTGACATTGTAATATAGGAGCAGAGCGAAGATAGCGAAATAAATAGTATTAAGTTTCCATAACGAGTACATAACCAGGTGGAGAAAAGCATTTCTACAATGAAGAATAATCTTTTTATAGGTGGATAATGTACGAATCGATCCAGTACGGCGAGATTCAAATATAGGAGTATGTATAGGGTGTAAATACCGTAATTGTCATATGAGTATATATAGATGGAGAGACAAGCAGGAATGACAATTAAGCTGTAACGCAACATATTTAGTTGAGTGGACAAGGCATATAACATCCTTTGATTCGTAGTAGGCAATGACTTATTTGGCTTCATTATAGCATAGGCATTAGGGGGTACAGCAGATGACTTTCGTCACCATCTATTCATGACCTTTCGTACCTTACTTCGCACATCATCTCCATTACAATGAGGTTAAAGAAATAAAGAATGAAGGGAAGAAGACTTATGGCGTTCGTAGAATTGAACAATGTAGTAAAGCGCTATGGTAGTAAGCTACCAGTGGATCATTTGAATTTAACGATACAGGCGGGGGAGATATTCGGACTGTTAGGTCCTAACGGAGCGGGTAAGAGTACGACTATAAATATGATGTGTGGACTTTTGAAGATAGATCAAGGGGATATCAGGGTAGATGGTATTTCTGTAAAAGATCGACCTTTGGATGTGAAGAAACGAATAGGACTTGTTCCGCAGGATTTGGCGTTATATGAGTCGATGTCTGCTAGTGATAATGTTTCTTTTTTTGCAAAACTGTACGGTTTAAGGGGGAAGTTGCTGCAAGAGAGAGTAGTAGAAGCATTAGAGTTCGTAGGTTTGCAGGACCGAGCTAAGGAGAAGCCCGCTACATTCTCTGGGGGAATGAAAAGAAGGCTTAATATCGCTTGTGCCATTATGCATCATCCGAAGTTGATCATAATGGATGAACCCACTGTCGGCATTGATCCGCAGTCACGGAATCATATTCTGGAATCGGTTCGGACATTAAATAAGATGGGCTCAACCATTATATACACGAGTCATTACATGGAAGAGGTAGCCGCTATTAGCGATCGCGTGGCCATTATGGATCAAGGACATGTTATTGCTTGTGGTACACAACAGGAACTACGTGAGCGGGTGTCGAGTGAAGAGAAGATTGTCATTAAGGCTGCACACATCGAACCAAGTGCCATGGATGAGTTACAGCTTCATCCTCGCTTTTCTAAAGTGTCATTAAATGAAGAAATGGATACGTTAGAACTTTACGTAGCATCCTCTCAGCATGATTTACAAGATATTCTTTTTATTTGTGCCAAACATGAGGTAACCATTCAATCGCTAGTGTGTGAGCAGTCTGATCTTGAGACTCTTTTTCTAAATTTGACGGGACGTACACTACGTGATTAGAAGGGAGATAGAAAGCTTTGAATAATATTTGGATTATTGCCATGAGTGAACTGCGAAGAATGCTTAGGACACGGACCGTACTTCTGAATCTATTCGTGCTACCTTTGATATTAATTTTTATTCTAGGGTCTGCATTGGCGTCTTTTTTTAATAATGATAAAGAAGATATTACGCCCGACCCGGTTAGGGTAGCTATGGTCGGAAATGAGGTAGATGGACCCATATCTATAGCGTTTAATGCTTATCTACGATCGCCTGATATATCAACGATAATTATACAGAAACAAGCAACAAGTAAGGCGGCTGCAGAGAAATTATTACGTGCAGGAGAAGCTGACTATGCGGTCATTATTCCTCCATTTTTCAACGAAGAAGTGATGAGTGGGAAGGAAGCGAAGCTTGAGCTGATGCTCGGAAATGATCGCGTGAATAATTTAGTGGCGGGAACCGTGTTCGACTCCTTTCTAGATGGAATTAATCATCAACAGGTGTTGTCGGCTACACTAGGAGTTCATGTGCCGAAGCAAACAGGTGAGGCTAGCTCTATCATGAGCAGTCCAACATACGTTAATATTGGGAAATTGAGCGATAACAATACATCCTATTCTGCTTCTCAGTATTATGCAGGCGCGATGATGATTATGTTTCTCTTGTATGCAGGGAGTACCGCTAGCGAAAGTCTATTTAATGAAAAGGACAATCACACGCTGTATCGCTTACAATCGTTGCCCATATCTGGCGCACACATTTTCATAGGGAAAATGCTGGGTAGCAGCGTGGTGGCTCTTGTTCAAGCGGGTGTGATCATCACCGTGTCTTCCCTAGTGTACGGCGTAGATTGGGGTAGTAGTCCGCTATTATTAATGATCGTATGTATCTTATTAGTCTTCATATCCATGGCAATAGCTTGTTTAGTAGCGTTAAGTGTTAAGACGAGTTCAAGTGCAAATAGTATCATGCAGGTTCTTATTATATTGATGACCTTTCTCAGTGGGGGCTTCACACCTATACCGGGAGAGTTCATTCAGTTGTTAAGTCAATTTACAGTGAACCATTGGGGGTTACAGGGTATCCTTCGTATCATGTTACATGCTGATCCATCTGATATTATTCCGAGTATCCTTGTACTCGCTAGTATGTGTGCTGCCTTGGTAGCATCTACTTTTGTTGTCTATCGAAAGGTGGGTTATCATGAATAGCTTAACTATTGCATGGCATATGATTCGACGTATCATAGGTACCCGAAAAGGATTCATAGGTTATATTATTTTACCTTGTATTGTTGTATCTTTAGCAGTGGCTTTACTAGGTCAAGAGAACACTATGAGTGTGGAAATCTCTTATGTTAATTTGGATACGGGACCTGCAGGGCAGCATCTTCTGAATGAGCTGTCTAGAAATAATGACTATGTACTGAAATCACTGAATGGAGAGGAAGAGCTCAAGGAAGCCGTTATGCAGCAAAAGGCTACACTCGGGTTACTTATTCCTGCTGATTTTAGTAATGATTTACTTCAAGGCAACGCCAAGCAAGTAAATATGTTTCAACTGTCAGCTAATGAAGCAACATATACTGTCAAAAGTATTATTAACGCCATGATGACTCAGTTAGCTGAGACAGCAACAATTATTGCTAATCATTCTTCCTCTTCTGGAAGTTCATTGGAGCTGTTTGAACAAAACTTAAATGAAATTAGTAAACATAGAATCGGAGCAGAGCGAATTGATTATAACTTATACGCAAAACCTGGATTAAATAATGTGACAGGCTTTACGTTGATGTTTATGATGGGACTTGTGACGAGTACGGTGAAAATGATACTGGATGATCGCAAGCATCGAACGATGGCACGAGTGTTTACTGCACCTGTTCGCTCCTATGAGATTGCACTGGGGAATGTACTGGGCAGTTTCTTTGTAGGTGTTCTACAAATTCTAGTCATTCTAAGTTTAAGTCGCTGGGTGTTAAAGTACAATTATGAGATACCTTTCTTTACCCATTTTCTAATTCTGGCTTCGTTCATGTTTGTTGCGATGGGCATCGCTAGCGCAGTCGCTGGATTAATTCGTAATCCCGATCAGGCAGGTATGCTCAATTCCATGATTATTACACCGACTTGCATGCTTGGTGGATGCTTCTGGCCGTTGTCATTTATGCCGGATTATATGCAAAAAATAGCTAATTTCATTCCACAAAAGTGGACGATTGAGGCTGTTGAGAGAATTGCCTCTGGAGGCCATTTGACTGATATTTGGTTACCTCTTTCCATATTAGGACTTATGGCTATTATTTTATTAGCTATTGGATCTGCTATTCTAAGACCTAGCGAAGCAGGAAAGTCGATTTAATTTACAGAGGAATAATGGGTAGGGTTACAGTAGCGCGTCGAAAGCTGTCTAACACATTCGTGTTATTTTCACAGAGATTATTAAGAAAAAAAGGCTGTCTCCATAAGCAGAAATGATCTGCTCTAGGGACGGCCTTTTTTACTATTTGGGTTGGGTTACCTTATAGTGTATCTAGTTTAGCTGAGATCATAGCTTGGTCTGTTATTCCTCTTGTAGTTGACGAAGCACGATAATTTCTACACGACGATTGGTTTGACGTCCAAGTTCTGTGGCGTTGTCCCCTACAGGGTGAGTATCGGCATAACCTGCATATTGAAATCCATCAGGACTAAGCTTCTCCTCGTCAAGGAAGAATCTTAGAATGGATAAGGCGCGAGCACCTGATAATTCCCAATTATCTCGATATTTAGGTGAGTATACAATCGGTTTGTTATCCGTATGACCTTCAATACTCACCGTTGTGTTTAGATTGTGGAACAGACTAGCTAGCTTAGCTAGAGCAGGTTCGGAACTAGGCTTAAGATCGGCATTACCTGTATCGAACACGAATCGATCACTGAGTGTAATGGAGATACCTTGTGGCTTGTCTGCTACGAATATTTGATCTCCAAGCTCATTGTCGGAGACATATTTAGAGATGACCGACATTAAACTTTGTAATTCTTGTTCCTGCTTTCGAAAAGCTTGTTCGCGTTCTGTAAGTTCTTTAGGCTCATCTGCATCTTTTGAATCTTCTGAACCTGAAGGCTCTTGGTTTGTATTCGTTGTGCTCTGGTTAGTCTCTACATCGGGATTCTTATGTTTATAGTTATCCGCCGTACCGGTTAGCCCAGAGCCTTGTTCGAGTATGGAGTCACCCGATTTAAATGTTAACTGTAACGACTCGTTCACAACGTCGAATTTCTCGGTATCCAGATGGCTCATGGCGTACATCATGACAAAAAAGATTAGCAATAGCGTAATCAAGTCCGCATATGTAATGAGCCAGCGATCGCGGTTATTCTCACGATTACCAGCTCTACGGCGAGCTTGGCGATCAGTCATTCTTCTCATCAAAATCCCCCTTGAATAGAGGCATAGGTCGGTCTTCCGTAGAGACAAAAGAGCCTAGCTTCTTACGTACAATGAGAGGGTGATCTCCATTCTGAATGGAGAGTATTCCCTGAAGCAAGAACTCCATGTTTTGAATTTCATCTGCACTTCGGGATTTAATTTTGGAAGCAATGGGCAAAAAGATAATATTAGCACTGGCGACACCATATAGCGTTGCTATAAATGCTATCGCAATAGAGGGCCCGAGATCCGTAGGTGTTGAAAGATTACCAAGCACATGAATCAGTCCCATAACGGTCCCGATAATCCCCATAGTAGGGGCATAGCCACCAGCAGCTTCGAAAATACTGGCATAACCTTCATGCTTCTTCTCTACTGCATTGATATCTAACTCTAGAAGCTGCTTAACAGTCTCAGGATCCGTGCCATCGACGACCAATTGAATCCCTTCACGAAGAAATGCATCAGGATGATTCTGAGACATACGTTCTAAGGCAAGGACGCCACTACGTCGTGCAGTAGTAGCCATATCAACAAGATCCTCCACGAGCTGATTCATATCACCCTTGTGGCGATTGAAAGCAAATTGTATGGCATGGGGAATGGTCTTGAGTCTTGCAGAAGTAAAGCTGATTACAACGGCAGCGAATGTACCGCCAAATACAATGAGTGCAGCTGTCTTTTGAAATAAACCTGTAACTTGTCCCCCTTCCCATAAAAAACCTCCTATCAGAGCACCAAGCCCTGCTAGTATACCGATAAGTGTTGTGATATCCATTCTTGTGAACCTCTCCAATCCATAACTTAGGGTTTGCATCCATAATCTGATCCGAGTATAATAAATGGGAACAGATATTCTTATATATATTATTTTTCCCAATGAAATAATTATCGGGAAAGTTCGACATATACTTTAACTATTTTAGATGATAAGGGTGATATTGGGCAATGAGCGATATTGTGATGAGCAATAAATTGTTTGAGATTGAGTCGGAATACTCTCCTCAAGGCGACCAGCCCAATGCGATAGCTGAATTGGTGAAGGGAATTGGCGAGGGGAAGAAACATCAGACCTTACTAGGAGCTACAGGGACAGGGAAGACGTTTACTATGGCACAGACGATTGCGAAGTTAAATAGACCAACGCTGGTTATTGCACATAACAAGACGTTGGCTGCGCAGTTAGCTAGTGAGTTCAAAGAATTCTTTCCTAATAACTCAGTTGATTATTTCGTTAGTTATTACGATTATTATCAACCTGAGGCCTATATCCCTTCATCTGATACTTATATCGAGAAGGACTCTAGCATTAATGATGAGATTGATAAGCTTCGGCACTCCGCTACGAGTTCTTTATTTGAACGACGTGATGTAATCATCGTAGCTAGTGTATCTTGTATTTATGGTTTGGGATCACCACGAGAGTATTCTGATTTATTATTATCCCTTAGAGTAGGGATGGAGAAGCCTCGAAATCAGATTCTATCCAGGCTTGTTGATATTCAGTACCAACGCAATGATATTAGTTTCACACGGGGCACGTTTCGAGTGCGTGGTGATGTTATAGAAATTTTCCCGGCTTCTAAAGGAGAACATGCAGTCCGGGTGGAGTTGTTCGGGGATGAGATTGAGAGAATTACAGAAATTGATGTTCTCACAGGTGAGTTAGTCGGTGAACGCGATCATATAGCCATCTTTCCTGCTTCTCACTTCGTAACGAAGGAAGAGACGATGAAAGTGGCGCTCGTCAACATTGAACGTGAGCTGGAAGAACGGCTAGCCGTGATGCGTTCTGAAGGGAAGCTTCTAGAAGCTCAACGACTGGAACAGCGCACACGTTATGATATTGAAATGATGAATGAGGTAGGATTCTGTTCTGGTATTGAGAACTACTCGGGTCCGTTAACTTTTCGTGAACCGGGTGCAACTCCCTATACACTCATGGACTATTTTCCAGATGACATGTTAATCGTCATTGACGAATCACATGTGACACTTCCGCAGATTCGGGCGATGTATAATGGTGACCGTGCACGGAAGACCGTTCTTGTAGACCATGGGTTTCGTTTGCCTTCAGCTCTAGACAATCGCCCACTGAAATTCGAGGAGTTCGAAGATAAGGTGACTCAGATCGTCTATGTATCCGCAACACCTGGACCCTATGAATTAGAGCATTGTCCGACCATGGTACAGCAAATTATCCGTCCTACAGGGCTCCTTGATCCTATCATTGAGGTTCGTCCAACGAAGGGACAGATTGATGATCTTATCCATGAGATTGGACTAAGGATTGAACGCGATGAGCGGGTCCTTGTTACAACGCTGACGAAGAAGATGTCGGAGGACTTAACGGATTATCTGAAGGAGATTGGTATTAAGGTTAGGTATTTACACTCCGATATCAAGACGCTGGAGCGAATATCTATTCTAAGGGATCTTCGGCTTGGTACATTTCATGTCCTAGTGGGTATTAACTTATTAAGAGAAGGGCTTGATTTACCTGAGGTATCTCTGGTTGCCATTCTAGATGCAGATAAGGAAGGGTTCCTGCGCTCAGAGCGCTCCTTAATTCAGACAAGTGGACGTGCCGCACGTAACTCAGAAGGTCGAGTTATTATGTACGGTGATCGAATAACAGATTCTATGAACAAAGCAATAACAGAGACTGCCCGTAGACGTGTAATACAGGAAGCTTACAATGTGAAGCATGGAATTACACCGCAAAGTATTCGTAAGAAAATACGAGATGTCATTGAGGCTACGAAAGTGGCTGAATCGAAGGCGGATTATCTCACGGGCAGTACAGAGAAGATGTCGAAGAAAGATCGACAATCACTCATTCAGCGACTTGAGGTTGAGATGAAGGAAGCTGCGAAGAGTCTACAGTTCGAACGGGCGGCTGAGTTACGTGATGCCCTATTGGAGTTAAAAGCGGAGTAAATGAATAGGATGAACGACAGCCATATGACTGTCGTTCTCTTGATATATGAGCAAGATGCTAAGGAGATGAATGTCAGTTGGCGATAGAGAGCATTATTATCAAGGGTGCCAGAGCCCACAATTTGAAGAATATCGATATTACAATTCCAAGAGATCGATTTGTAGTATTGACAGGACTAAGCGGTTCAGGTAAATCTTCACTAGCATTCGACACGATTTATGCCGAAGGTCAACGTCGTTATGTGGAGTCCCTGTCCGCATACGCGCGTCAATTTCTAGGGCAGATGGAGAAACCGGATGTAGACTCTATTGAAGGGTTATCGCCAGCGATTTCTATTGATCAGAAGACCACAAGCCGTAATCCTCGTTCTACTGTAGGGACGGTTACAGAAGTGTACGATTACTTACGCTTGTTATATGCTCGGGTAGGGCATCCACATTGTCCAGAGCATGGAGTCGAGATTACATCTCAGACTATTGAGCAAATGGTAGATCGGATTATGCAGTATCCTGAGAAGACACGCTTGCAATTGCTAGCTCCTGTTATTTCGGGCCGCAAGGGTGAGCATAAGACCGTCTTTGCCGATATTAGTAAACAAGGGTTTGTTCGCGTTAGAGTGGATGGAGAATTACGTGATTTATCAGAGAATATTGAGTTAGAGAAGAATAAGAAGCACACGATTGAAGTTGTCGTAGACCGTATTGTTATTAAAGATGAAGTGGAATCTAGGCTAGCTGATTCAATTGAAACCGCCCTAAAGATATCTGGCGGTCAATTGTTAGTTGATGTTATGGAACAAGAAGAGCTTCGGTTCAGCTCAAATTTTGCTTGTCCGATTTGTGGATTCAGTATAGAAGAGCTTTCTCCGCGGATGTTCTCTTTTAACAGTCCATTTGGTGCTTGCCCTGAATGTGATGGTCTGGGTGTGAAGATGATTGTCGATCGAGATTTATTAGTTCCTGATATGGACAAATCGATCGAAGATGGAGCGTTTCTTGCCTGGACAGGAAGTACTTCCAATTATTATCCGCAATTTCTACAATCCGTTTGTGAACATTTCAGCATTCCTCAGAATGTACCTGTGAGTCAACTTAGCTCAGAACACATGGACAAGCTGTTACATGGGACAGGAGAACAGAAAATCCGTTTCCGTTATGAGAATGATTTCGGACAGCGGAAAGAAGCCCTTGTGGTTTTTGAAGGAATCATTCCAAATCTAGAACGTCGATATCGGGATACAGCTTCAGACGGTATTCGTGATTTTATTGAAGGATTCATGAGTGCTAAGCCATGTGAAGTATGTAAGGGGCACCGTCTCAAGAAAGAAACGTTAGCAGTGACAATTAATGATCATAACATCGCTCATGTCACTAGCTTATCCATTGGTGAAGCGATGCGGTTATTTGATGGTCTTGAGTTGAGTGAGAAGGAACGCACGATTGCTAATATGATCCTTAAGGAGATTAATAGCCGCTTAGGTTTTCTAGTCAATGTTGGTTTAGACTATCTATCCTTAAGTCGTGCAGCAGGCACGTTATCCGGAGGAGAAGCACAGCGTATTCGTCTTGCCACGCAGATTGGTTCTAGCTTGATGGGCGTACTGTACATTCTAGATGAGCCAAGTATTGGGTTGCATCAGCGAGACAATGATCGATTGATCTCTACACTTCAGCATATGCGAGATTTGGGTAATACGCTGATTGTAGTGGAACATGATGAAGACACGATGATGGCAGCCGATTATATTATCGATATTGGTCCAGGGGCGGGTATTCACGGTGGTGAAATTATCGCACAAGGAACACCCCAAGAAATTATAGATAATCCGAATTCTCTAACAGGGCAGTACTTAAGTGGACGTAAATTCATTCCAGTAAGCTCTAAACGGAGAAAGCCTGATGATCGTTGGTTAGAGATCAAAGGCGCCAAAGAGAATAACCTTAAGAATATTAATGTCAAAATTCCAATAGGTGTATTCACTGCTGTAACAGGTGTATCGGGTTCTGGGAAATCAACGCTTATTAATGAAATTTTATATAAGAAGCTAGCACGTGAGTTAAATAAAGCTGTTAAATTACGCCCGGGTAAACATAAAGAAATTAAAGGACTGGAGCATTTGGAGAAGGTCATTGATATTGACCAATCCCCGATTGGACGTACACCACGTTCAAATCCAGCCACTTATACAGGTGTGTTTGATGATATTAGAGATATATACGCTCAGACGAATGAAGCGAAGGTTCGAGGCTATAAGAAGGGTCGCTTCAGCTTTAATGTTAAAGGAGGCCGCTGTGAAGCTTGTCGTGGTGACGGAATTATTAAGATTGAGATGCATTTCCTGCCAGATGTATACGTTCCGTGTGAAGTATGCAAAGGCAAACGCTACAATCGTGAGACTTTAGAAGTGAAATATAAAAATAAAAGTATTGCGGATGTGTTGGAGATGACGATTGAAGATGCTACTGAATTTTTCAAGAACATTCCACGTATCCATCGTAAACTAGAAACTTTACTTGATGTGGGATTGGGGTATGTCCATATGGGTCAACCTGCAACGACACTTTCAGGTGGTGAAGCACAACGTGTGAAGCTAGCTTCAGAGCTTTATCGTCGTAGCACAGGCAAGACAATGTATATATTAGATGAGCCAACCACAGGTCTGCATGTAGATGACATTTCTAGATTGCTTACAGTATTACACCGTTTAGTAGATTCAGGAGAGTCTGTGCTTGTGATCGAGCATAATCTGGATGTCATCAAGACAGCGGATTACGTGATCGATCTGGGTCCTGAAGGCGGTAGTGGTGGTGGAACGATTATTGCTACAGGCACACCAGAGCAGATTATTAAGGTTGAAGAATCCTATACCGGTAAATATCTGAAGCCTATTCTTGAACGGGATACAGCTCGTAGTCAGGCACTTGAAGTGCATAGCTAGAGGAGCAAAGTAGAACCGACTTCACTGTCCAGCTTGCTAGGGACGGTGAAGTCGGTTTTTCTGCTTGAAAAGCTACTTCGAAAGCATACGCTTTGTCCCTGAATTTTAACCGCAAAGCGGTATATTCAAGAAAATTTGGGGGCAACAGCGATTCGGTTGGACAATCCATCCGCGTAGCGGTCATTTATTAACTCGATATATTTTCTAGCACCGATTTTAGTGTTGAACCGTAATGAATGACTAGAATTACCTGAATCAATGATAAAAATCACCTCTGTACCCCGATTTCAAGTGATTCAAAAGAATTTTTTGCGACAAATTTGTTTTTTTAGTACAGAAATGCTTGCATAAGACTCTAGTCGAGGATAACATATATATAGATGAGTAATATCACGTAAGGTTATTTAGAGGGAGGTTTAATTTATGTTTTTGGCAGAAGCTGCTGCAGAAGCTCCATCCAACTTTAATACGTTTGATATTTTTATGATTGCGTTTACGGTGCTTATTTTGATTGGATTGATTCGTTTATTAGGAGAACCTATCAAGAACAAATTCGCGATTGGATTCACTGTCGTTAGTCTATTGGTATTTCTGTACTCGGATTACGCAATGATATTAGGTTGGCTAAGCTAGAATAAGCGTTCATCAAGGAATAAGGGATACATATAAAGACACCTTTCTGCGGGGTAGCAGTTAAAGGGGTCTTTTTTGTCATACTGAAAAACTGAAAAATAATTCAAATGAAATATTTCAGAAGGGATAGATTGAAAGCATTACTTTCTACTGTATGAAATGGAATAGGTTACCTCGATTATTTAATAAATATAGGGCTTTCAGCAATTGCCCGAGTCTACGTGGATGTGATACATTTGGATTAATCCTCATATAACTAAGAGTAAGAGATAGATATATAGCCTATTAATTTTGAGGAGTACATAGAGAGGTTGGGGTGAGGAGAAATGAGTAAGGTGGGGAAGAAAAGTGTCGTTGTGCTATTGTGTGGCCTAATGCTAACGAGCGGGGCATCCGCTGTAGAGGCGAAATCTAAAGTGAATAAGGCGATCACAACAGTTAAAAGTACGGAGACGAATATCGTTGATCCAGTACCTCAAATTGTAAAAAATATATCACCATCCGTCGTGGGTATTATAGGAAAAGCCACAGGTAGTAGTCAGAATGATAGTGTGGATCGATATAATTTAACGCATGGTACAGGTGTTATTATTAAGTCAAATGGTTGGATTGTAACCAACGCTCATGTGATTGAAGGTCTGTCCAACGCTGTGGTAGTGACCTCGGAGGGAGATACCTACAGAATAACAGATACTCGTGTGGATGTGACCAGTGATATTGCTCTAATCAAAATCAATGCCAAATCGCTTAAAGTAGCTAAGTTCGCCAAATCAGCTAAAGATACGCAGGTTGGGGAGAAGGTAATAGCCATTGGAACGCCGATCTCATTCTCACTGCGGAATTCTGCATCAGTTGGTGTCGTGAGTGGGCTGAATCGTGCGTTGAATGCTTCATACCGATTGATTCAGACGGATACGGCTATCAATCCTGGTAATAGTGGGGGACCCCTTGTCAATATGAAGGGTGAGGTGCTCGGAATCAATTCTATGAAATTTGCTGCGGTTGGTGTTGAGAATATGGGTTTTTCCATCCCATCAGAGACTGTTCAATACATTACGAGTAACTTGTTACAATCTGGAGAAGTGAGTCGACCAAGTCTCGGGCTGGAACTCGAAGAAAGCTGGTCAGCTATTGTAGGCCTACCTACGGACGATCCTTTAACGATTACGAAGGTACAATCATCGGAAGCTGTAAAAGCAGGAATACAAGAGGGTGATGTGCTTTATAGTATCGATGGACATACGGTAACCTCCGTGGTTGATATTAACGAGCTATTCAAGAAGTATGTATCTGGTCAGACTGTTAAATTAATGATGCAGAGTGATGGAGATATCGTGATTCGCAAGTTGGTATTAAGTAGTAAAGACGTGACCCTTGATGAAGTAACAGACGGAGTGAAAATATGATGGGGATGAGAGGACGTAGAGCGTTGAGAATATTACGTATATGGGTGTGTAGTGTATTAGGTATCTTAGTACTACTGACAAGCATGGCACTTCCCGTGTTTGCAGATCAGAGCCACAAGCAAGAGCTCAAGCTAAGAGTAGGAAGCAGTAAGGCTAGTATTAACGGTGAGCAATTATCTATAGCTAAACCCTATTCGTCTCACGGAATTACAATGGTTCCCGTAGGTGTGTTCAAAAAAGCCTTCGGTAGTCAAATTAGACTAGAGAAAGAAAATATCGTAAAGGTGTTAAATGGACCTCATACCTTAGTTATGACCATTGATGAGCATATTGCTTGGATAGATGGGAAAAAGTCTAAACTTACAACAGCACCAACTATGGTATCTGGTACATTAATGGTTCCGCTTCGCTTAGTTGCACAGGGAATTGGTGCGAAGGTGAGCAGTAGTGCGGATGGTACGCTGTCGATTAGTCTTGAGACTAAGCAAAATGCAGCTAATCCCGATGTATCAGGAATCGATAGTGATGTAGGTAAGACGAAGATCGGAAATAGTTTCTATGAATGGACGATCAATTACCCTACCGAGCTTATTATCGGTTCAGGGGGAGAATATGAGAATATTGCTACCTTTAGTGATGCTGAGGAAGCTTATTATGTTGAGGTTCATGCTGACAAGCAGGATGTGGAGCTTGAAGCAGATGATTTAATGCAACAATTAGTTGAGGAAGCTAAGAGCGCAGGAGAAGTCATTCTGGATCGTGAAACCTTCCCCAATGCTAAAGTCCCTTACGCTAGTATTATTCTTAAAGATAGTGATGACATTCTATGGGAATGTCGAGCCTACTATCACAATGAACGATTATATGAAGTGTATCTTGCCGATTTGCATGCTAGTAACTATAAAGACTTAAGTAAGTATTCAGCATTTCTAAATTCCTTTAAACCAGAGTTTAACAAGAATGATGTGACAGTTAAGGATCTTTCGAACGTCATTGATGGGATGCGCAGTGTTTACAACAATGATTACGGTATTACTCTAAACGTACCCGCGGAGTGGAGTATGAACAATTCGAGCATGTACTATACAAGTGAAGAGGGAAGTTATCTGAAGCTAAATGTATCATCTGTTCCTAAAGATTCTACTCTTGAGGAATGGAGTACACAGATGAAGAAGTGGATGGAGGAGTCTTTTGTCACAGAATCCTATAAAATTGTAGATACGTATCCTATTCAGTTATCGGGCAACAAGGCGTTGGTTAACGAAGTGAAGTACAATTACGGAGATGGCTGGGTGACAGAGTATGAAGTGATGCTACAGAAGGATGGGTTCCGTTACTACGTCGAGTATTCGGTACCTGATGATCAGATTGCTGATCTCAATAAGTTCAAGGACATCATCAAGTCCATCGAGATTGAATACGAGGTAGTATCTGAAACATACGGGCGTATGGAGCAAGATACTTATCTGATAGATAAGTTGAAGACGATTACGAAGAGCTCCAAAGCTTTTCAATATAAAATCAATATTCCACAATATTGGACGGCATATGAAGATCGATTCGAATATTCTCCGGTGGAGTATGAGTTTACAGGTGGACGGTTTATGATCACAGTAGAGAAGGATAGTTCAGTTGAAGCTGCTGTTAACCAGCTGAAGGCCTACTATAATGAAGCGATTAAGAACCAGAAGGATTTAAAAATCCAAAGTACTGAAAATACGACGTTCGCGGGTGTTCCTGCTACAATGATTAAATTACATCAGATTAAGGACGGTATTCCCTATACAGGGAGCCAAATTATTTTTGGTAATCAAGGTGTGACTTATACCATCACAACATCGCTGAATGATTCGAATGCAACGGAACTGCAGAAGAGCATACTCGAATCGACATTGAAGTCTTTTGTATTGAATAAACAGTTCAACTAGCATGTGGGGCAGTCCTAAGGGGCTGCTCTTTGTTGTTGTTCAGAGAGTTGAAATGATTGGGAAAGGTAGAAGCTTGGTGCGATATTTGCTACAATAGATCGAATGGATTAAAGTCCACTGTCCTAAGGGATGGTTTGGGAGGATATAGATGAAGAATCAAGGAATACAAAGAGGAGACGTTGAACTACTAGCGCCAGCCGGAGATTGGGACTGTATGCGTGCAGCGGTGGCGAATGGTGCGGATGCTATCTTCTTCGGTGTGGAAAAGTTTAACGCTCGTGCACGTGCGAACAATTTCCGAATGGATGAACTGCCTGAGATTATGGCGTTTCTGCATAGTTATGGTGTTGAGGGTTTCTTAACGTTCAACATTCTTGTGTTTGAGAATGAATTAAGCGATGCGAAAGAACTGGTTGAGGCGTGTATCGATGCTGGAGTAGATGCCATAATCGTACAGGATTTGGGGCTTGTCAAAATGGTGCGTGAAATTTCACCGGATTTCCCAATCCACGGCTCAACACAGATGACGATTACTTCACCAGAAGCGGTGGAGTTCACGAAGCCTTGGGATTTTGAACGGGTAGTGCTTGGTCGTGAGAACAACCTGAAGCAGATTAAGAAAATTGGGGATCAAGCAAGACTCCCTATGGAAGTATTTGTTCACGGAGCACTGTGTGTCTCTTACTCGGGACAATGTTTAACTTCGGAAGTATGGGGCGGACGTTCTGCGAACCGTGGGGAATGTGCACAGGCTTGTCGTTTGCCTTATGACCTGATGGTTGATGGTGTGCAGAAGCCTATGGGGGATGTGACTTATTTACTATCTCCGAAGGATTTAGCAGCTATTGATATTATGCCGGAGTTGATTGAAGCGGGTGTGATCTCTTTCAAAATTGAAGGACGTTTAAAGACTCCTGAATATGTTGCGAATGTAGTTAGCAAGTATCGCAAGGCGATTGATCGATACTTCGAAGGTGATTCTACAGCCCCAAGTAAGGAAGAAATAAGAGAGCTTGAGCAAAGTTTCTCTCGTGGTCTTACACATGGTTTTCTTGATGGTACGAACAATAAGAAACTTGTAGATGGGACATTCCCGAAAAGTCGCGGGGTATATCTAGGTCGAGTAGAGCAGATCCTACGTGATGGCGTAGTCTGCCGTATAGATGCGCCATTGAAGAAGGGTGACGGCATTGTGTTCGACGCTGGAGATCCAACGCAGAAGGAAGAAGGCGGTCGCGTCTACGATATCCGTCGTAAAGGCGTGAAGCTGGAAGGTGAAGCGGGTGAGGGCTGGATCATTGATATTATTCCAGGGCGTAATGATGTCAATCTGCAAAGACTAAACATTGGTGACCGCGTCTGGAAGACGAATGATCCTGCACTGGATAGACGACTTCGCCAAACCTATGAGACAGAGAAGCCTTACCGGGTATTCCCAGTTCATGTGAAAGCTGTAGGCCATATCGGTGGTTTACTTACGACATGGTGGACCGATGTACAGAAGGGGACGACCGTTCGTGTAGATTCGGAGATGGAGCTTGAAGCTGCCCAGAAGCGGCCGATGGATTATGCTCTGCTGGAAGAGCAATTCGGACGCCTAGGCGGAACTGTGTTCCAGCTTGAGCAGCTTGACGTCCAGCTACAAGGGGACGTCATTGTCCCTATGCGCGAGCTGAACAGTATCCGCCGCCGTGCGGTGGAGCAACTTGCCGGCGAGCGTCCGAAGCCGCCGGTATACGTGAAGCGTGCGGTTTCGGTTTACAGCGATGCTACGAGAAGCGCATCGCAGCCAGTTCAGCGCGGCGAAGCGGAGCTTACCGCTCTGTGCCGCAGTCTGCCACAAGTACAGGCTGCTCTCGAAGCAGGCGTAGGAATGATCTATGCTGACTTTGAGTTCATTAAGCAGTTCCCGGCAGCGGTAGAAGCTGTTCGTGCCGCTGGTGCAAAAATTGCGTTGGCAACACCGCGTATTCATATGCCAGGGGAGAATGGATACCATAACAACATTTTACGATTACAGCCAGATGCTGTACTAGTTCGTAATACGGGGGCACTATACTTCTATTTGCGCCATCGTCAAGAACAACCAGATGCTTACCATCCAGAGATCATTGGTGATTTCTCATTGAACATTGCTAACCATAAGACTGCAGATCTGTTCATTGAATCCGGATGTGATATGATCACTCCATCCTATGACCTGAACATTCAACAGATGGTAGATATGCTGGGTCGTGCTAACACATCTAAGATGGAGATCGTTATCCATCAGCATATGCCGATGTTTCATACAGAACACTGCGTATATTGTACGTTCCTTAGTGAAGGTACGGATTTCACGAACTGTGGGCGTCCGTGTGAGGAACACCGTGTTTCCTTACAAGACCGTATTGGGATGTCCCATCCCGTTCGTGTAGACGAAGGCTGCCGCAACACTGTTTATAATGCAGTTGAGCAGTCTGGTGCCGAATACTTGACTAACTTCATGGAGCTTGGTGTATCCAAGTACCGTATCGAATTCCTTGAAGAAACCCCTGAGCAGGTGCATGAAGTCATTGATCTTTACAAACGTGCAATGCTTGGAGAGATTAGTGGTACGCAAGTATGGCGGACACTGAAGGCAACGAATCAGCTTGGTGTAACGCGTGGACAGTTAGTGAAATGATAATAATGCAGGCATAGCTTATGTGCTAATAAAGATTGATTCATCCTACGTATGGGATGGATCAATCTTTTTTGTTATAATGAGAGTAAATTTTAATTAGGGATAGAAATATGGGAGTATATTGCAGTGTATTACTTGTGTTATATTGCATAGAAGAGTTCTACTTACAGATATGAAGGAGGTTTCTCATGAAAATCCGTAAAGCAATCATCCCTGCCGCGGGCTTAGGAACTCGCTTCTTACCTGCTACAAAAGCTATGCCCAAGGAAATGCTACCGATCGTGGACAAGCCCACCATTCAATATATTGTAGAGGAAGCGGTTGCCTCAGGAATTGAAGACATTATTATCGTCACTGGGAAAGGAAAACGGGCAATCGAGGATCATTTTGACTATTCCTTTGAATTGGAGCACAATCTAGAATCAAAGGAGAAGTGGGACCTACTTAGTGAAGTTCGCAAGTCATCAGAAATGGCTGACATTCACTATATCCGCCAGAAGGAACCGAAAGGATTAGGACATGCCATCTGGTGTGCCCGCAAGTTTATTGGTAATGAGCCTTTTGCTGTCCTGCTGGGAGACGACATAGTGGAATCGGAAGTTCCATGTCTAAAGCAAATGATGAATGTGTATGAGCAGTACCAATCCTCCGTTGTAGGTGTGCAGCCTGTCCCGTGGAACGAAGTATCTAGGTATGGAATTGTGGATGCTTCGTTAATAGAAGAAAGGGTATACCAGGCTAATCGATGGGTGGAGAAACCGAAACAGGAAAAGTCCCCATCCAATCTGGCTATAATGGGACGTTACATTTTAACGCCACATATTTTTGATCTACTCGGTGAACAAAACGCTGGCGTGAATGGTGAAATTCAGCTGACAGATGCTATTGCTAGACTGGGCGAGTTAGAGAGAATACTCGCCTACAACTTCGATGGGCAAAGACATGATGTAGGGGAGAAGTTAGGCTTTATTGAGACGACGATCCACTATGCACTGCAACATCAGGAGCTAAGAGAAGGCCTTTTGCAGTATATGAAGCAAACGATTCATCAGATTGAGCATTCATAGTCATAGCTATTTTATCGTAAAGCGACGACCCGGAGTGTGGTCGTCGTTGTTCATTCTATAGTAACGGCTAAACCCCTATTCACAGAGGGTAGCTGCTTTAGTAGTTCTGGATTAGAATTAAAAGTCTACTTTCCAGAAGTGGCTCAGGAGAGAATGGATACCACAACAACATTTTGCGATTACAGCCGGATGCTGTGCTACTTAAGGCAACGAATCAGCTTGGTATAACGCGAGGGCAGTTAGTGAAATAATAATAATGCAGGCATAGCTTATATGCTAATAAAGGTTGATTCATTCTACGTTTGGGGATGGATCAAGCTTTTTGTTATGTTGAAATAATCGTTGTTAGATTCGTAGTAAGTCAATTATCTATTACAAATCTACAAGGCGATCCAGATAAGCTTGATCTTATGGTATTGATATCAACAAAAAACACCAAAATCATCAAAGCGCGGAGAATTAGAAATTACTGCTGTAATGATGCATACATTGAACGTAATGAGTTAAATGGAAGTAATATCTTTGGAGAAGAGATGGCGAAACTGTTTGTGAAACTTCTTGTTACCGGTGGTGCCGGTTTTATAGGTAGTAATTTCGTGATATATATGCTTAAGGAGCATCCTGAATATCAGATCGTAAATATAGATGCTTTAACATATGCGGGTAATTTGGAGAAACTTCAAATGATCGAGAATCACCCGTATTACTCTTTTGCAAAATTAAATATTACAGATGCTAGGGCGATAGATCAGCTGTTCCAGCAAGGAATCAATGTAGTCGTTAACTTTGCAGCAGAGTCTCATGTGGATAGGAGTATTCTGAATCCGGAAGCTTTTGTTAAGACTAATGTCCTCGGTACTCAAGTGTTGCTCGATGCTTCCAAGAAATATGGAATTGCTAAGTATGTGTAGGTATCTACGGATGAGGTTGGTCGAATTTGCGCAGAGTCATAAACAGAGGATTTTGATCAAGAATTACACATGTTATCTAGGTCGGGTACAACCATCATTTATCGTGTTATGCCTGTTAGTATGCGGTTTTTGGAATGAACCAAAATGACATATTTACGAATTCATCTGCTATCGGCTATTCTTTTTGTAAGCGCTACCAACAATTGAATCGTAGCGTGGATAACAGCTAGAGAAACACTAACTTAATCAAGAGGGGGTGAGATACTATGCAGGATACAAACAGTACCCGTATCATAACAAGTAGCGTGATCCCGAAAGTGAAGGGGAAGAACGAAAAGAAGAAGAGACGGAACAAAATAATTCAGAACTGGGAATTGTATATATTCATTGCGCCAGCATTTTTTTACTTCCTTATTTTCCATTATGGGCCGATGTATGGTATACAGATTGCATTTAAGAACTTTGTTCCTACTAAAGGTATTCTAGGCAGTTCGTGGGTTGGCTTTGACCATTTTATTCGCTTTTTCAACTCGTATTACTTTTGGGATTTGCTATGGAACACACTCAGCATTAGCCTGTATGAATTGGCCGTTGGATTTCCAATTCCGATTATCTTGGCGCTGGCATTTAATGAAGTGAGGAACGGGCCATTTAAAAAGACGGTTCAGACGGTAACGTATGCACCTCACTTTATTTCCGTCGTCGTTATGGGTGGTATGATCATTACATTCTTGTCTCCCTCATCGGGTATTGTCGTTCACATCATTGAATGGCTTGGATTTAACGCACCTCAATTCCTGACGGATCCCAAATGGTTTAAGACGATGTACGTGTTCTCAGGCGTTTGGCAGAGTGCTGGCTGGGGTACGATTATTTATTTGGCAGCTCTATCCGGCGTGGATCCACAGCAACATGAAGCAGCTATTATTGATGGAGCTACGAGACTTCAACGCATCAGATATATCAACATTCCAATGATCGTTCCAACTATGACGATTCTATTGATTCTGAGTGTGGGTAGTTTGTTAGGCGTAGGGTTTGAGAAAATACTACTATTGCAAAACCAACTGAACATGGAAGCATCGGACGTCATTTCGACATTTGTATATCGTTCGGGACTAGTAGATGCCCAATACAGTTTCTCTACGGCGGTTGGCTTGTTCAACTCGGTTGTTAACGCATTCCTGTTAATTGCTGTGAACCAAATCGTGCGCCGTACCAATGAGAATAGTTTGTGGTAGAGGAAGAGGGTGAATCAAATGATTTCCGCTGTTAAAGATACGGGGCGAGACAAGGTATTTGTTATTTGTACCTATATTTATGTGTTTTTAGCCTTTATTGTTGTGGCTTATCCTCTGGTGTATATGCTTAGTGCTTCCATTAGTGATCCGAAGCTTGTCAGTTCCGGTGAAATGTGGCTTTGGCCAAGAGGCATTACGTTTGATGGTTATAAAAGAGTGTTTGAGAACTCGAGTATATGGACGGGGTATATGAATACCATCCTCTATACCGTGGTGGGAACGATGATCAATCTGATCGTCACGTTGCCAGCAGCATATGCCTTGAGTCGTAAAGACTTTGTTGGACGCAACTTTTTTATGGGTATGTTTATGGTCACCATGTTCTTCGGGGGAGGCCTTGTGCCGAGCTATTTACTTATTAAAAATCTAGGTATGGTCGATACCATGTGGGCGATTGTGATCCCTTCGGCAGCGTCGATCTGGAATATCATTGTATCTCGGACGTTCTTTCAGTCTACAATTCCGAATGAACTGCAAGAAGCCGCTCAAATCGACGGATGCACCAATATGAGACTGTTCTTCAGAATCGTTCTACCTTTGTCGATGCCGATCATTGCAGTCATGGGATTGTTCTACGGTGTAGGTAACTGGAACAGCTATTTCTCGGCTCTTATTTATTTAAACGACGAATCTAAATTCCCACTGCAGTTGATCTTGCGTCAAATTCTAGTTCTGCAAGAAATGTCTGCACAACCAGGAGGATCTATGGATGCGACGACGGCGTTGGCACTTAACAACAAGGCAGAAGTCGCGGCTCTGGTTAAATACGCAGTCATCATCGTTTCAACGTTGCCAATTATCGCAATCTATCCGTTCCTTCAGCGGTACTTTGTACAAGGGGTCATGATTGGGTCCGTAAAGGGCTGATCTTATAAATGATAAAAAGGGGAGAATGATTTCATGAGAAAGATTCGTAAAGCATCAGCACTTTTGTTATGTCTCACACTGTCCATGTCCTTATTATCAGCTTGCGGCTCATCCAATGAGACTTCAGATGAAGTCAGTGCTTCCAAGACGGCTGATGACGTCCAGAAAGAGGGTTTCCCGATTGTTAGTAAGCCACTTACCTTGAAGATGATGTCGCAGGACTTAGGGATTCAAGACTGGAAAGAGATGCCTGTGCTTCAGGAAATGGAAAAATTAACAGGCATCAAGATGGAGTACAACAATGCGACACCTGAAAGTTTCTTAACGAAGAAGAACCTCGTATTTGCCAGCGGTGATTTACCAGACATATTCTACGCGGCGGATATTGGGAAATCGGAACAAGTGACATATGGAAGTCAGGGCGTACTTATTCCGCTCGATGATTTGATTGAAAATTACGCACCTAACCTCACCAAAATTCTGGATGAGAATCCGGATATCCGCAAGTCAATTACGACGCCTGATGGTCATATTTATGCGTTACCGAATATCGACTTGTCTGCCGTCTGGTACCGTGGTCCTATGTGGTATAACGGAAAGTTCTTAAAAACCCTTGGTGTATCAGAACCTAAGACGACGGAAGAACTTTACACCTATCTGAAGCGTGTTAAGGAAGAGGATCCAAACGGGAATGGTAAGCAAGATGAGATTCCGCTCTCATCCGTGAAGCTTGACGATTTACGCATGTACTTCTTTGGCTTCTGGGGGATGTACAGTGAGGATATTTATGTCGATAAGGAAGACAAAGTACACTACCCATATACGGAAGAAGGATACAAAGGTTACCTCACATTCATGAATCGTTTGTGGAATGATAACCTGCTCGACCACGAGACGTTCTCGCAGACAAATGATCAGAAGAAGGCTAAGGGGATAAACAACCAACTTGCACTGTTTAGCGAGTGGTTTCCTAACTTCACTTTGGGTGGCGAGCCGGACAGCAGTAACCCAATGATGACACTGGTGGAGAGTGAAATCGCGGGTTCTCCTGTGTATGGTAAACATCCTGGTCTTTCTACGAGTGGCACCTTTGCCATTTCTAGCAGCAATCCGGCTCCAGAAGCAACTATGCGCTGGGTGGACTACCAATACAGTTATGAGGGTGCTTCTCTGTTCGCACAAGGACCTGAAAACATACTCTGGAAATATACTGACAAAGAGAATCATATGAAAGAATGGCTTCCTGTTCCTGGCGGCGGTAATCGTGATGAATATAAGGGAAAGCTTACACCTAATAATGGTGTCGTCCCTCCAGGCATGAACCGAAGCGATCTTACTAACGGATTAAGAAGTGATTTCGACTTATGGCTTGATAAGGAAAATGAAGAGAAGTTGATTCCGATCGCCAAAGCGCCCTTCCCAAGTGTTTATTTATCGAATGAGGAGCAGTCTGAGACTTCCACTTTACGGTCTGATCTAGATACGTATGTCAAACAGATGGAAGCGAAATTCGTAACGGGCCAGGAACCTCTCTCCAATTGGGATAAATACAAGGCTCAAGTTGAAAAGATGGGCGGTAATCGTATCGTGGAAATTTATCAGGGTGCATACGATCGTTGGAACGTCGAGTAACAAATAAATAGACTGTCTAACGTGAGATGCAAGCTAACCCGGCCATGCATCATGGTGATCGGGTTAGCTTGAGCTTGCATCATGGCTATTCTTTAATGAGGGTCAAGTGCCCGATTTGATCCGCTCGTTCTCTGTGTGAAGTTTACGGTATTGGCCAGGGGTCAATCCGGTTTCCTTCTTAAATTTACGGATGAAGTTCGGTGTATCGAGATAACCGACTCGCATAATAATGTCCTTTAATGGGTCGTTCGTCGTTTTTAATTGGTGCATAACCTCTTCCATCCTTTTTTGCCATATATACGGGATGAAGTTTAATCCCATCTTTTCCTTGAATGAACGGCTAACATGTGAAGGAGAGATGGCGAACTCGAAGGATATCGTCTCAAGACTAAGATTATGGTCCATATAGTGACTGTTAATGTAGGCAATAACTTGATCCATCAGGGAATGCTCTTTCTTCATCTGATTACGCTCGACCTGAGCACAGATCCGGGAAGCAATATTTAGGAAGCTGCGCTCCAATTCATCCAATGAATTGAACATCATATGAGGGGCCATTTCCTGCATCGCGTTATCGATGCCGAGTTCAGATGCAGTCTTCAGCATCGTATTCAGAATGTCGAAGCAGATGCAGCGCATAAGCAGTGCGGAAATTTCTGATGTATTCAAATGACGGAACTCCGGGCGGATGATCTGTGCCGCTACAGCATAGCTTCCTTGCTTCAAGCTTTGTGAGAGCTTCAGTAACACGTTATCTGGGATCCAGTACGTGTGGTCTGGCGTATAGGACAGCTTCTCGAAAAAAGTGACGGTGCCATGATCGGTTGACGTGCGTAATTCAAACGCGGAACAGGCCTCAATAAAGGATTGATTAAGTTGGTCAGGACTAGAATAACAGGTCCCAACGCCAATCGTTGGAATAACGTCGACCATTTCGAGTATATTGCCGCGTATGTCTTGGACAATGTGTTGGACATGGATGAACTCTTGCATGGCGGCATCTAGATTGAAGCTGACAATGAGCGCGAGTTGTTTCGGTTGAGGAAGTTCAACGCCGTAGGCATGTGCAGCCAGTTCGTGGAACTCCATCCGGGCAAGAAGCTCAATGATCTCCTGTCTATCTTGTTTATTGTTTTGCCCGTCTTCCAATTCGCCCCACCCGATCAGCATAACGAAGTGGTGAGTTCGGTCGAATTGAAGATTGAATATTTCTAAGAGATCTGGCGGTTGGTTTTGAGCGCTTCCGTATTTCAACAGCATGAAGAGAAAATGATTTCTTGCATAGGGCTCTTGAAGGTCTACTCGTGAGCTGTAATCTACAAGTAAAGTCCGAATTCGTTCAAGCTCGTTACCGGATTGGACAGATTTGTTGGCTAATCGGTTTGGTTTGGCGTTGGAATTAGCGAATTCCGCCAGAGTGGATATGGGTTGGTATTGAATTCGGGCCAGCATAATCGCGATCGCAGCTCCGACGAGCACGACGATGGAGAACAACATGATAATGAAGCTGCGAACATGCAGGACGCTGCTGAAGAATTGAGCGCTCGGCATCAATGTCACATATGTCCATCCGTTATTTTCTGATTTAACGGATACGATGGAATGCTGTTTGCCGTTTAATGTCTGGCTGTGAATCCCTGGAGACAGCCCAAATAGGAAGTTGGCCTCAGCCTCCATAAGGGATTCACCTTGACGGTTATCGGTTAGAATTTGGCCGTTGTTATCAATAATATAAGATAGCCCTTGGTAATTACCTAGAATCGAATCAATTAAGCTGGTAAGTTCAGCTTCATTGATGAAGTACATGACCGTTCCGTGCGGGCTAGGGCTGTTCGGTGTAATCGGAACAAGATAAGCCAGAATCGATTGTTGAAAGGAGTTGCGGTTGAGGAGATCCGCCGGGCGCATCGTTGGTAATTTGACGCTGTTCAAATCATAGATAAGGTCTTTAGGAGTCCAATTGTGGAAATTGTACTTGTCCGTAAATACGTCTAGACTCGACATTCCTTGTGAAGAGTAAATGCGTTTATCATTATGGAAGTACAAGAGCATTTCACCAATGATGGAACTGGGTGCTTTATATTGATCCAGTGCTTGAATGGCTTCTCTGCCCAAATAGGGATCATGAACCCGATATGGAGTAAGCCTCTCGTCATAGGAGATACGCGAAGCGATGTCACTCATTTCTTTTATCCGGTCATCAATGATATTTTTGGTTTGCGTTAATTGATTGAGATGAGAACGTTCAATCTCAGCCCGGAGATTAGTGACAGCGTTTCCATAGATGAATAACGTAATGAAGACTAATGGGATGATCAAAATGAACAAGTAGGACCAGAAATATTTTAAGAATAGTTTGGACTTAAAGTAATTCGGTTTCATATATTTGTCCTCCTGCAAATTCTCGATGATGAAGTTTCTATGTATTGTTATTTATTTGCTTGCCATTCATTGTTTCATGATAACAAGAAAATCAAACAAATACGAGAAGTATCATTATGGAAATAGGATTAAATTAGTGCTAAGTATACGATCTTAAGGCTTAAACGTAAAAACGATAGGAGGGAATGACGTGAATCAAAGTGGAGTACCGGAGCCGAACATTGAATATGCTCCGAAACATTATATTTGTAAACGCGCGACTGAACCACTCATTCTGGACGGTCGTGTGGATAAGCATTTCTGGACGGAAGCTGATTGGAGTGACGATTTCGTTGATATTGAAGGAGACCTTCGTCCGAAGCCTACGAAACGAACCCGAGTGAAAATGCTGTGGGACGATGATTATTTTTACTTTGCGGCGGAATTGATGGAAGAACAGATTTGGGCTACGTTGACGGAACGAGATTCGGTTATTTTTTATGATAACGATTTTGAAATATTCATTGATCCTGACGGAGATACGCACCAATATTACGAGTTCGAAATCAATGCGTTGAACACGGTATGGGATCTGCTGCTGGTCAAGCCATATCGTGATGGCGGGCCTCCGGTTAATGCCTGGGATATTAACGGACTACAGACGGCAGTGCATATTGACGGTGAGTTGAATTGTCCAAGTGCGGTAAATCGAAAATGGAGTGTTGAGGTGGCTATGCCTTGGACTAGCTTGAGAGAATGCGCGCTCGAAGGCCGCCCTCCGGTAAAAGGTGAATTCTGGCGCGTTAATTTCTCCCGCGTTGATTGGCGCGTAGAGGTTAAGGAAGACGAATACTGCAAGGTTGTGAATCCAGACACAGGGAAGCCTTATCCAGAGGATAACTGGGTGTGGTCACCGATGGGAATTATTAATATGCATTATCCGGAATTATGGGGCTATGTCGTGTTTGCTGATAAGTACGGCCCTGAATACTTTGAGCCGTCACCAGATGAACGCATGAAGTGGGAGCTACGTAAGCTTTATTATCGTGAGCGCAATTTCTTCGCAAACAACGGTGAATTTACCACAGATGTGAAGATGTTGATGGGGAACGAGGCATGGAGTATTACACCAACAATCGAGGCAACCAGCAGACTGTTTCTGATTTCAGCGCCGTCATCCGACGGTAGCGCAACCCTGTATATCAGGGAAGATGGAAAGTTGTGGAAGGAGTAATAACTAATGACTATTCAAACTTCTGTGTTCTCATTGGATGATCGGACCATGGAGCTTATCGAGCGTAAGTTCGGCGAGAAGCAGCTTGTCGCTCAGGCGCGAAATGTTCAGTTGTTCAATATATTTCGGCAGGAACTAACTGAAGAAGAGACATGGGCACTCAAATTCTTGTATGCGTATATGCCTTTGAATGATTTGGCCGATTACGAAGGTTCATTATTCTTGAGCCATGTCCGCCAAACATTGGACATCCGCAAGCAGGTTCCATGGGGCGAAAGGGTTCCTGACTCCCTATTTCTAAATTTCGTGTTACCGTACCGGGTGAATAGTGAGAATATCGAAGATTGTCGAGGCATCTTATTCGATGAATTGGCAGATCGTATCGTGAACTTGTCAATGGCGGAGGCCATTCTAGAGACGAATTATTGGTGCCATGAGAAAGCAACATATATTGGAAGTGATTCGCGGACGATCTCGCCGCTGACGATGATTAGGAATGCGCGTGGCCGCTGCGGCGAAGAATCGACACTTGCGGTTGCGGCGCTCCGAAGCTTAGGCATTCCTGCCCGACAGTGTTATACCCCACGCTGGGCTCATTGCGACAATAACCATGCTTGGGTGGAGGCATGGGCTGATGGGCAGTGGGTTTACATCGGCGCATGTGAACCGGAACCACGACTGAACCAAGGATGGTTTAGTCCACCCGCTCGAAGAGCGATGCTTATTAACACACGGATTCCTGCGAACTATCCTGGTCCGGAGGACATCACGCTTGCTCACGAGTGGTTTACGGAAATCAATCTACTCGGTAATTATGCACCTACGCGGACAATCACGGTTCTTGTGAAGGATGAGAACGGTCAGGCGGTTGAAGGTGCCAAGGTATTCTTCGAGTTATACAACACGGCCGAATTATCACCCATTGCCGTGCTACCGACGAACGAATGGGGCGAGGTCTCATTCAAGACAGGGTTTGGTGATCTTGTCATTCGAGCGGTACATGTAGGCCGGTGGGGTGAAAAGAAAATCACAGTTGCAGATGGTGAACATTTCGAGGTCGTTCTTGACCAGACACAGCAGCCAGAAGGAACGGTGGATTTTGATCTGGTCCCGCCGCCGGAACGGGAGGGTGACGCAACAGAACCGGTATCCGAGGAAGAGATACAGCGGCATAACGGCCGTCTCGAGAAAGGAATGCTGATCCGGAAAAGCTACGAGGAGACATTCGTAGATGAAGCTCAAGCGAGTGATATCGCTCGGATACTTGACCTACAGCCTGAGCGGGTATGGGATGTGCTGCACAAAGCGCGTGGGAACAGCCGCGAAATTGCAGCTTTCCTGGAGGAACGTTGTCATGACTATGGCGAGTGGCCGCTGCGTCTACTAGAAAGCTTGAATGAAAAAGATTTGATAGATACGTTCCGTGATACTTTGGACGATCACCTGATCGGATCCCTCTCTCAACAAGGAGAGTATCCGGAAGATATCTTTGTTCGGTATATCCTTTGTCCGCGTGTACAATATGAAATGCTTGGACCGTATAAGCGCTTTTTCCAAGGCGAATTCACCGAAGCGGAATCGGCTATATTTAGAGCGAGCCCATCTGATCTGGTGCGTCGTCTGAATGAGGAGTGGGAGATCAGGGAAGATTTGTCCCAATTAAAAGGCAAGGGAACACCCCTAGGTACCTTCCAGTTGAAGAAGGGAGACCGTACTTCCCTTGATATTCTGTTCGTAACCGTCTGCCGCAGCCTAGGAATTCCGGCACGACTGCATCCGAGTGAACAGAAGCCGCAATATATGACAGATGATAGCTGGGAAGATGCGGTATTCGGGAAAGAAACAGATCAGGATACGGAGAAGAAGAATAATGGCACACTGCAATGCCTTCGGGATGTCGAATCGGCAACGGAAGCCCCGGTAGCTTCGTATTCTGAGAACTTCACTTTTGCGCGGTTGGAGAATGGAATCTACACAACGTTGCTCTATCCGCAAGGTAAATTGGATGTGTACGATGAGCCGTTCGAAGTCGAGCAGGGATCTTACCGAATGATAACGGGCATGCGTCTGAAAGATGGAACAGCACAGATCCGTTGTACTTATTTCACGGTGTATGCCGGTGAACAAACAGAGGTGACCCTGTCATTCCGCAAAGTTCAACTTGACATTCCGGTGCTTGGTTCAGTCAATCGGAACAGCATGTTCGCCTTGTCGGACGGAACAGATAAGACACTAGGGGAACTGGTGGGTACGAAAGGAGCCTTGATCGCTTGGATCGAACCGGAGCGGGAGCCGTCTAAGCATTTGATTCGCGAAATTTGTGAGCTTGCTGAGCCGTTCTCGAAAATCGGCGCCCCTATCATTCTCGTGGTCGGCGATGATAAATGGACCGCATCGTTCGATCCTTCCGGATATCCGAGTCTGCCGTCTGGTAGCATGATTGTCCGGGATTCCGTATATGATTCACTACAGGGCTTTATGTCACAGCTTGCGGAGAGGGAAGATAGCTTCCCACACGTCTACGTATTGGACGAACAAGACCGCATTCGATATACGGAGTCGGGGTATAAGCTGGGAATTGGTAAAGAAGCTCTACAGGTCCTTTCTGGAATATGGAAACCATAATATGAACAGGAGTGAACGAGACGAGTGAAACAGAAATATATTGTGGCTGGTTATGTTGTTGATTCCAAGCTTCCCGATTTGACTCAGGAGGACTTGGTGAAATTGACCCATTTGAATGTAGCATTTGGACATGTTCAGAATGATGAGATCCGTACGGATCATATGAAGCATATGGATGTCCTGCAGAGTATAAAAGGTGAACATCCCGAACTAAACGTGATATTGTCTGTCGGAGGATGGAGTGCTGGCGGATTCTCTGAAGCTGCTGCTTCCGAAGAGGGAAGAAGCGCAATGGCCAATTCGGCTGTTCGGGTATTGACTGACTATCCATTCGATGGAATTGACCTGGATTGGGAATATCCTTGTTATGGAGAAGCGGGCATTCAATCAAGCCCTGACGATAAGAGTAACTTTACGTTACTACTAAAGACTATGCGGGATGTGTTGGATCGTAAAGGGGTGCAGGACGGACGGCATTATTTACTTACGATCGCCGCAGGAGCCGATCAGTATTATGTAGACGGCACGGAGATGGATCAAGTACAGCAGTATTTAGATTTTGTGCAGGTGATGACATACGATATGCGTGGAGGTTTTCAGATTCTGACGGGCCACCATACGAACTTGTATACACCATCAGGGGATCTATTCCGTATTAGCACGGAATCTTCTATCAATATGTTTATCCGTGCAGGTGTTCCTAGGGAGAAAATCGTGATCGGAGTGGCATTCTACTCCCGTATATGGCAACAGGTTCCTGATATTAATCACGGTCTCCATCAAATGGCTGGAAGTACGGGAGGATATGGACCGGATTTCACGGACCTTAGCGCCAATTACATCAATAGTAACGGGTATACCCGTTATTGGGATGAGGAAGCGAAGGCACCGTACCTCTTTAATGGCACTAGCTTCATATCTTACGATGACGAAGAATCGCTTCGGCACAAATGCGACTATGTTAAGAATAATAATTTGGCTGGAATGATGTTCTGGGAGTACGGCTGCGACAAGACACATCGGTTGCTCGATACCATGCATAAAGGACTTTGATACGATAGGCAAGATTAAGGGGGCGGGATGACACATGGACAAGTGGTTTGAAAAGGCGAAGTTGGGAATTTTTATTCACTATGGTATTTATGCAGTAAACGGGATCTCTGAATCGTGGTCATTCTTTAATGGTGGGATCTCATATGAAGATTATATGAAACAATTAGACGGCTTTACAGCCTCGAAATTCAATGCTGACACATGGGCAGATCTCATTGAAAAGTCTGGTGCGAAATACGCTGTTCTTACAACAAAACATCATGATGGAGTAGCCTTATGGGATACGCAATATAGCGACTTAAATGTAGTGAAGAAGACCCCTGCTAGACGGGACATCATTAAAGAATATGCCGAAGCGATTACGAGTAGAGGGATTCATCTTGGAATGTACTACTCTCTGATCGACTGGTCACACCCAGACTATCCAAGTGTCTATCAAGATGGTATCGTCCCTGAGGATTTAAGCAAAGTTAATAAATTCTCAGAGCCTACAGATGGCGTTCAAGACGAAGAGAGATGGAAGAAATTTCTCGAATTCAACAACAATCAGTTACAAGAGATTCTAACCAACTATGGTAAAGTAGATCTCTTATGGTTCGACGGTGATTGGGAGAGAAGTGCTGAGCAGTGGAATCTACCTGCCTTCAAGCAATACTTACAATCATTCAACTCAGACATTATCATCAACTCACGTCTGCAAGGTCATGGCGATTACAAAACACCCGAGCAAGGCATTCCGATCACAAGACCCGAGGGCCCATGGGAATTCTGTACAACCATCAATAGCTCTTGGGGATATGTGCCAACGGACAACAAATACAAGTCATTGAAACAGATCATTCGGATGTTCTGTGATTGTATCACCTTGGGGGGGAACATGTTGCTCGATATCGGGCCTATGGAAGATGGCACGGTAGATCCTAGAGAAGAAGCTATTCTGTTAGGACTTGGCCAATGGATTAGAACGCATGAAGAAGCGGTGTTCGAAACGGATGAAGGGATTTTGCCACGTTACTACTTAGGCGGTAGCACGATTTCTAAGGACAAAAAGACCCTGTACCTCCTCGTATATGACGATCCCAAAGAGTGTGTATGTCTCAAAGGATTATCGAATAAAATCAATAAAATTACAGTGCTTCATACCGGCAAAGAACTTACACATGAAATTCATGGCGGCGTACCCTGGTTCAACATTCCTGGAACCACATGGATTCATATGACACCTGAAGATGCACATGAGCATGTTACCGTTCTTAAGCTAGAGCTTGAGGGTGAATTGGACATGTATGGTGGTTCTGGGGCCGTTGTCACACATAATTAAATCTGAAATTCAACAAAATGTAAGAACAGTAAAGAGCCGCCTATATAAGAGGGCTCTTACTGTTCTATTTATGCTGTCAAAAGGTCGTTGTATTCCTCAGGAGTCATCCTTTATTTGTCGACACTAAGTATCCCGGAAAGTATTTAAGTTAATCAACGGGTTGACATAAAAAATATTATTCGACAACTCATGACACTACATGACTTGGAGTTACAAATTTATACAAAATAACCTTCTATCTTAAATAAACTAAAAACACTACCATGGAAGTAGATTGTGAAAATGTAGCGTTACTTTGGAATGTTAAACCACTAGCTTGCTAATGGTTACCTTTCTACATAAATTAAATGTGGGGATGTGACAATTTAGTATTCTTTATTATGCACCTTTATCGTTATGAAACGTAAAGATGCTAATGCCGTATCAGAAGCATGATGGTTATGAGGGAGGAAGAATCATAGTGGACAATGGAATGAGTGTCATCTTGTTTGAGAAAATGCCGGAAGGCGTGCTGCGTGTTATTGAGGAGCGTACGTGGAGCATGAATATGATTGCGGCATTAGAGCATGTCAATTATCTTGTGGTTGGTAGCCAGGAATATGAGACTGTTGAGGGGCGGCTGAATGTGGACGAAGGGAAGCTGGAGCTTCTGCTTGTTCCTATGCGTAGCGAATGATAAATGACAGGGGAGGAGGAGCTTGTGGTGGCTAAAGATGAAAATGCTAAAGAATTAGCTGTATCGAAATTGTTTACCCCAGAAGGAAAGCCGATTCGTATATTGTCTACCTCGCTCGGTCTAGCCTTGCTGGCTAATGCACTATTTGTTCCGAGTGCTGCAGGTGCAAGTGGCGGTACCAGTACCTCTGGGGAAGAGCCTCAGCTCGTGTCTTGGTCTACAGAAGAGGTCAAAGCGTATTTTGACAAAAATGTAGACTGGAACATTCCATATCCAGATGAAGGAACGAAAGAGGTCGTGCAGCAGGAACAAGGGGCAGTGACCTCTAATGGAACGACTGTAGTGAACAACTACGGCGGTAATAATTCAGGCT
Source organism: Paenibacillus sp. IHBB 10380 (assembly GCF_000949425.1). Taxonomy (NCBI): domain Bacteria; kingdom Bacillati; phylum Bacillota; class Bacilli; order Caryophanales; family Paenibacillaceae; genus Paenibacillus; species Paenibacillus sp. IHBB 10380. The sequence continues at coordinate 4,339,305 of NZ_CP010976.1, read as the reverse complement.
TTGGCTGGGATGATTTGTTATTGTACCACATGCTATTTAACAGTGGCTCCAATTACTCATCAAGAGGGTGGCACAACGACCGTCCAACCTATTATGCAGGGACCAAGAATACGTATAAGCCCAGTACTTATAGTAACGATAAGTTCCAGAATAAGACCGTTCCAGGCTCTGTGGTCAAACCGAGAACATCGACCTCATCCAGTGGTTCCATTACAAGAAGATCTACTTCCTCGAAGGCCGGAAGTATCGGGGGCAAGTCCAGCGGTCTGAGCTCCTCGAGCTCTGGATCTGTATCCTCATCGAGGTCAAGCTCAAGCAAGAGTGGTTTTGGCGGATGATCCATAGTCAGAGTGTATTTGAGTTTCTAGATCAATCCGCTCTTGAACGAGCACCCCGCGTAGAGCAGTTGCATGAGCTAGGATTTACCTGGGCAGACCTGGAGGGTGAGGAATACTGGTTGGATGCAGTTGCAGTTATGCGCAGCGAGACCTACAAGGAGCTTGAAGAGGCCTCCTGTAAGCTCTGGCATATACTCGACAAAGCTGTCCGTTATGTTCATCGTAGGCATGATTTATATGATTTGATCGGCATCCCGCCGCTCTTGTGGGAGATGCTTGACCAATGTCCTCTATCTGCACAGGGATTAATCAGCCGTTATGCCCGCTTCGATTACGCCGTGGCTGATGACGGTACGATTAAGCTGCTGGAGCTGAATGCAGATACGCCTACTGGTTATGTAGAAGCTTCAATTGCTACCCCTTGGATATGTGAACAGGCAGGCATATCCAGCCCTAATACCGCGATGAAGGAGCTTCTCGCAGCGGCGTGGCAGGAGGAGCAGCCGGATACAGTGGCCTGTATTGCATACGGATCTCATCAGGAAGACTCCGGCACGATTGAAGCGCTTGTAAGGCACAGCGGCCTCCATATTCAATGTGTGGATTGCCTCCACTTATCCATTGATAACGGTGTCGTGAAAGATGGTGAGGGACGTATTATTAAGCGCATGTTCGCCCTGTACCCCAAAGAATGGATGGCGGTTGACGAAGGTGGCGATGCGCTAGCTTATGCGGTTGAGACCGGTAATCTGCAGCTCTTTAATTCACCACACAGTATATTGTTGCAATCCAAGGGACTCATGGCAGCGGTATGGGGGATGTACGAGCTGGGCCTTCACTTTAATGAAGAAGAGCGTAGGGCCATTGAAAATTACATTTTACCTACGTATAACAAGCCGGTGTTTTCCGGGAACTTTGTGTCCAAATCAGTATTTGGCCGTGAGGGGGGTTCTGTGCGTCTATTTGATGATAGCGGTACACTGGAGCTTCAGGATGAGGACGGCTTCGATAGCAGTGTGTTATTTCCCTCTGTTTATCAAAAAAGAGCCGAATTAGCCCGGATAAACACAGCGGAAGGTGAACTTCATCTGTTGACCGGCATGTTCGTCATTAATGGGAAGCCTTGTGGGCTGCTCGGGCGGGCAGGTGGACCGATTACAGGCAATACCAGTCATTTTATCGCGTTGGGAGTGAGATAATTGCGTATGAAGATGGAAAGAGAAATGGGAGTCTATGCATTAGCACGAACATCGAGGATCGGAGTAACCGTATGTCTTATGTTTTTGATGGTACTTTTGTTAAGTGCATGCTCTGGTAATCAGGATAGTGTATTCCATACGGATTCCACTGTAGAGACTATTGCAGAAACCACAGAATCGCGAGTACCTTGGGATTACCGTGTTGTAGAGAGTACAGTGGGGGATTTGATCGGTAGCGATATGACGATATTGCCCGATAACGAACTCCTGCCCAATGACGGTAACTATGCAACAGGTGACAAAATTTGGATTTTGAAGTTTATGGATGCCGAGCTAATAACAGATGAGGATAAGCGTAACGAAATCCGTTTGTCCTCTTGGACCCCTATCAAATCTTATAAAGATCAGAAAACGGCTGTAGAAGATCTAACGAATCTCAAAGTGTCGGTAACAACGGATGTTGATCTTGTGGGTGTATATAAGACTAAGTTTAAGGGTAAGACGAGAAACTTTGCCGTGATTGAGCTACCTTCTGGGAACCGGATCAAGCAGCCGATTGACGATAAGCGCTATACGGCATTGGAGAAACAGAAGACCACATCTGTGGTATTGGAAGAAGTACATGATTTTGCCGATTATGATTCGGCCTATGCGAAATTTAGGGGGTGGGCTAATTGATAATCGTTGTTAATTTAGTAATAAGTGTTCTTGTTATCATTCTTCTTCAATTATTAGGTATGGTTATATTTAGCTGGATGACTCCGTTCAAGGATATGGAGGAACTGAAGAAGGGGAATGTAGCAGTAGCTCTGGCTCTTGGCGGCAAGTTTGTAGCCACAGCCATCATTCTGGGAATAGCGGCTTATACGAATACATCTATATGGTTTATGATGCTCTGGTTTGCGGTAGGTTATCTATGCCTGATAGCAGCTTACTGGATCTTCGAATTAGTAACCCCTGGGTTTAAAATTTCGGATCACCTACAAAAGGGTAATGTAGCTGTAGGTATTATGCTCTGCATGGTGTTTATCGGGACGGCATTTGCCGTCAGTAGTCTTATTATTTAGTTCATTGCATATTCAACAAGGATAATTTCGGCCGCTCGAGTTAACCCATCTCAAGCGGCTGCTTTATTGGATAAGGAGAAGGGGTGGGCAGATGCATTTTATTCTCAGGATATCCACGAAGATGATGCGCTTAAGGAAAAGGGCCATCGGGCTGATTATCCTAATCTTTATTGTTGTAAGTGCAACCATCGCGTATTTATTGGAGCCAAACACCTTTGACAACTGGTTTAATGCATTTTACTGGGTCATGACAACGATGGCTACGGTCGGGTATGGTGATTACTTTGCAGCTACGGCAATCGGCAAGGCATTTACTATATTTCTATATATCTTTGGCATCGGCCTGTTGAGTTTGGTCATCGGTAAGGTCATTGACTCTATCGCAGAGTTGCAAAGAAGGAGGGGGGCGGGAACATTGAGCTTTCGTGGTGGGGATCATGTCATACTGATTAATTGGAGTAAGAAAGCACAGGCTGCTGTAGATGAGGTTCTGTGTTATTCACCCAAATGCCATATCGTAATCATTGATGAGACGGGAAGCCATCCGCTGGAGCATATGGATCAGGTCCATTTTATTAGCGGCGATGCTTCGAGTGATGAGATTCTTCTTAAGGCTAATATTTATGGGGCAAAAGCCGCGATTGTATTCGGGGACACGCGCATTGATGAAACATCGCTGATCGACGGTAAATCGCTGCTGATCGCCTCTAGCATTGAGCGTATCGCGCCGCAAGTACATACGACTGTAGAAATTATGCAGGAGAAGAACATTCAGAACTTCCGACACGTTCATGTGAACGAGTTCGTACTGTCGCATGATGCCATCTCCAGACTAGCCGTACGATCCGCTCTGCAGGAGGGGAACTCTGAGGTTATTACACAGCTGCTGAGCCGTCAGTATGGAGACGATATCTATGAAATACCACTTAATAGTACGTGGGAGACATATGGAGATGCCTTTCAGGGTCTGCTTCGTCAGGGGGCTACTCTATTGTCTGACCGCAGCGACCTTAGCATCAACCGTAAGCTTAACGAGCCTATTCCTAAGGATGCGAGATTGTATATTGTATCCGATGAAGAGACTTACCAGAGGATTAAAGGATAGGGTTGTTATTCAAACAGCTACACACTCTTGATACCCGCCGCAACATTATAAATTAAGGATGCCTATTCCCTATCGTAGCAAGCAGTGGGTATCCCGCCTATTATAATTATTTATACAAAGAACCTGAACGAAAGCATATTTCATGTTGCTACGTTCGGGTTCTTTATATTGTTATTACAACTTGTAAATTTGTAGGGGGATCAAACGATTTCTTCACATAGCTTTAGTAATATAGAGTAGTTAAGGAAGGGATAATACATAAGAGGATTTATCTAGTACATTATTATGTTTATTTTGTTCGTATTTAAGGCGAACAAAAATTGACACTGCTCCCTTGCTGTCATAGACTAGATTTAGAGCTTTATGATGACACGTGGAGGGTTGAAGATTTGAAACAAATGATGAAATCATGGAAGCATGTTTTTAAGCTTGATCCAGAACGTGAAATCGATGATCAGAATCTGGATGCGGTATGTCTGTCGGGGACGGATGCAATTATGGTGGGTGGCTCGACAGGTGTAACTTTTGAGAATACGGTAGATCTTTTGTCGCGTATAAGGCGCTACGAACTGCCATGTGTGCAAGAAGTATCTGATATGGAAGCGATTGTGCCTGGATTTGATCTTTATATGATTCCGATGGTACTGAATAGTTCCGATCCCGCTTGGATTGTAGGTCATCAGCAGCAAGCGATTGATCGTTATGGTTATATGATCCCGTGGGAGCTTCTTGTAACGGAAGGTTATATTGTTCTGAATCCAAATTCAGCTGTAGCTCGCCTTACGCAAGCTAATACGTCGCTGGATGTTTCTGGTGCGGCAGCCTTTGCGCAAATTGCAGATAAGCTGATGTCATTGTCTGTTGTTTACTTGGAATATAGTGGAATATTTGGTGACATGGAGCTCGTAAGAGCGGTGAAGCATAAGCTCAACCATGCCCAGCTCGTATATGGTGGAGGAATTACAGATTATGCTACGGCTACTCAAGCGGCAGCTGTCAGCGACACGATCGTCGTGGGCAATATTGTTTACGATAACTTAGAGCAGGCTTTACTAACGGTATCGGCAGTACAGTAGTGGCCAACAGTACAGCTCTTGACGCAATATAGATGAACTAATTAATAATGACTAATACCTTGAACCAAATTGGAAGGAGCATAACCTTTATGCAACCGATTGACATATATGAAGCAATCTCAAAGCTCAATCCACCGCAGCAACAGGCTGTTGAAGCTACAGACAAGCCTTTATTGATTATGGCAGGGGCGGGAAGTGGTAAGACGAGGGTGTTAACACATCGAATTGCTTACCTGATTGCAACACGCAAAGCTCCACCGTGGGCTATTTTGGCGATTACCTTTACGAACAAAGCAGCGAGAGAAATGCAAGAACGGGTATCTAAGCTAGTGGGAAGAGAAGGAAGAGACATTTGGGTGTCAACCTTTCACTCCATGTGTGTGCGGATTCTGCGTAAAGATATCGAAAGAATTGGATTCTCTTCCAGCTTCTCCATTCTAGATTCTACAGACCAGCTTTCCGTGATCCGTAATTGTATGAAAGAACTGAATATCGACACTAAGAAATTTGAGCCTAAAGCGATCCAAGCCCTCATTAGCTCAGCCAAGAATGAATTGCTTACTCCTGAGCAGTTCGAGCAGAAGGCGGGCGATTATTTCGAGGAATTAGCAGCTAAAGTGTACAGAATGTATCAAAGAAGACTGAAGAACAATAACTCCCTCGATTTTGACGACTTGATCATGACCACGATCCAACTATTTAAAGAAGTACCAGAAGTACTCGATTTCTATCAAAAGAAATTCCAATATGTCCATGTGGATGAATATCAGGATACGAACAAAGCACAATATATGCTATGCCGTATGTTAGCTGAAGGCCACCACCGTATTTGTGTCGTAGGGGATAGTGATCAGTCGATTTATCGCTGGCGTGGAGCGGATATTAGTAACATCCTTAACTTTGAAGAAGATTACCCTGAGGCACGCACGATCTTCTTGGAACAGAACTATCGTTCCACTTCAAATATTCTGAATGCGGCTAATGAAGTAATCAATAAGAACACAGGGCGTAAACCGAAGAAGCTGTGGACAGATAAAGGCGAAGGCCCGAAGATCAAAGTTTACCGTGCAGACTCCGAACATGATGAAGGGTATTTCGTGGCCTCAGAGATTAGTAAAAATGTGAAGAATGGTCAGTCCTATCAGAAACATGCTATTCTGTACCGCACGAATGCTCAGTCCCGGGTGGTAGAGGAAATTCTGATCAAATCAGATATCCCTTATCAGATTGTAGGAGGAATTAAGTTCTACGATCGTAAAGAGATCAAGGATTTATTAGGTTATTTGAAGCTACTATCTAATCCAGACGATGACATTAGTTTAACAAGAATTATTAACGTCCCCAAAAGAGCTATAGGGGATACGACAGTTGCTAAACTAGCGGCAGCCGCATCTGAGAAAGGAACATCTATCTTTCGGGTGTTACAGTTTGTAGATGATCTTGGTTTTGCCGGACGGACGCGTAACGCACTCGTTGGTTTTTACGATATGATTGCTTCTTTACATCAAATGGTGGAATATTTATCTGTTACCGAATTAACAGAGAAAATACTTGAACTGTCAGAGTATCGCCGTGAACTTGAGAATGAAAAAACGCTTGAATCTCGTTCAAGGTTGGAGAATATCGAGGAATTCCTATCTGTAACGATGGAATTTGAGAAGAACAATGATGATAAATCACTGGTTTCCTTTTTGACTGATTTGGCGTTGATTGCAGACATAGATAAAGTGAATGATGATCCTGAGGAAGAAAGCGATGCTGTTATTCTAATGACGATGCATAGTGCCAAGGGACTTGAATTTCCTGTCGTATTTATTGTTGGGATGGAGGAAGGCGTATTCCCACACAGTCGTGCTTTTATGGACAATGAAGAGCTTGAGGAAGAACGCCGTCTTGCTTATGTAGGGATTACACGTGCAGAGCAACAACTCTTCCTTTCCTGTGCTAAGATGAGAACCTTATTTGGACGGACAACAGCGAACGCACCTTCCCGCTTTCTAGAAGAAATTCCAGAAGAGTTGAAGGAAGATACCTTAATGGAAAATGACCGTTATAAACGAGGGGCGAACGGTGGAGGTTCATATGGAGGACGAGGTCTAGGTAGTGGTGGAGGAAGTAACTTTGGACGTAGTGCATCGAATTCATCTCTAAGCGGATCGACCGCCTCAGCGGCAAAGAGTAGGGTTACAGTCACCACATCTGGGCCACAACGAACGGTTGAAGCAGGAAGTTCATCTGATCCAGCCACACTTAAAGCAGGAGATAAGGTATCTCACGGCAAATGGGGAATTGGCGTTATCGTTTCAATCAAAGGAAGTGGCAACGATACGGAGCTGCAGATTGCATTTCCAGCACCTGTAGGTGTGAAACGTCTGTTAGCCGGTTTTGCACCGATTACTAAAGTAGAGTAAATCATAGATTTACGATACGGATTAAATTGAATTGTGGAGGATGGCCTGGATGGATTCTATGCATACCATGGAGCAGCTCGTAAGTGAGCTGAACAAGTATAATTACCATTACTATACAATGGACAAGCCGCTAGTGAGCGATAAAGAGTATGATGTGCTGTACGATCAATTAGTTCAGTTGGAGAAGGAAAGTGGGTTCATTCTAGCTGATTCCCCAACCCAACGGGTAGGCGGGGAATTGCTCAAAGGTTTCGAACCCCATCGTCATCTTGCTCCGCTCTGGAGTCTAGATAAGGCGCAGAATATAGAACAGCTTCGTGTATGGCATACTCGAGCAGAGAAACTTGTTGCCGACTATAACGTCAAGAATCCGGATACACCTCTTCCGAGTCTACGTTATGCGGTAGAACTGAAATTTGATGGCTTGACGCTTAATTTAACTTACAAGGATGGTACGCTTATCCAAGCTGCGACACGCGGAAACGGATCTGTAGGCGAAGGTATTCTGGCTCAGGTGAAGACCATTAAGTCTGTACCACTAACGATTCCATTTAAGGAAGGCACGATTGAGGTACAGGGTGAGGGAATTATGAACTTGTCGGTACTCCGCGATTACAATTCCAAAGCGGCTGAACCGTTGAAGAATGCGCGTAATGCGGCTGCTGGAGCTCTACGTAACTTGAATCCCAAAGCTACGGCAGAGAGACGGCTAAGTGCCTTCTTCTATAACGTAGGTTATGCTAACCGCATCGAATTTGCGGATCATCAAGAAATGATGGATTTCCTGCGTGACAATCGCTTTAAGGTCAATCCTTTTATCACATATTTCGATCAGTTTGATGATGTAACAGAGGAATTAGCCAGCATTGTGGAACGCCGAGCAGGTCTGGATTATTTAATTGATGGTGCTGTTATCAAAATTGTTGATATACCTACCCGTGAAGCTCTTGGATATACGGATAAATTTCCGCGTTGGGCAGTAGCCTATAAATTTGAAGCGGAAGAGACAACGACAGTACTTGAATCTGTATCCTGGGAAGTGGGTCGGACAGGCAAAATCACTCCAGTAGCCAGAGTGGAAGCTGTGGAGCTCGCCGGAGTAACCGTACAGAATTGTACCCTGAACAATATTGGGGATATTGAGCGGAAGAATCTGAAGTATGCATTAGGTGCACGTGTATTCATTCGAAGATCTAATGATGTAATCCCGGAGATTCTTGGAAAAGTAACAGAGGAGAATGACGGAGAAGAGATCGTATTTCCTTCAGCATGTCCGTCATGTGGGTTTCCACTAGAGCAAAAAGGGGCCCATCTGTTCTGTAACAATCGACTTGATTGTAAGCCACAATTGATTGGGCGTATTACCCACTTTGCGTCTCGTGATGCTATGGATATTGATACCTTTAGTGTCATGACAGCAGAGCTATTGCATAATGAGCTTCAAGTCAAAGAACCCGCTGATCTATATACATTAGCTTTTGATGATCTAGTGCAGCTAGATCGGTTTGGTGAGAAGAAGGCGAAGAACTTACTACAGGCATTGGAAAAGAGTAAGGGACGTGATCTAGCATCATTCTTGTTTGCACTCGGTATCCCGAATACGGGAAAAGCGACAACACGTATGCTGGCTGATCATTATCGCGATTTACACGCTGTAATGGCAGCGACTGTAGAAGAGTTAGTGGTCCTGCCAGACGTAGGAGGCATTGTAGCCGAAAGTATCGTGAACTTTTTCGCAGATCCGTTTATGCGAACAGGCATTGAGAGAATGTTGGCCTTGGGTATAGAGGCGAAAGCCCCTGAAGCGCCACGTGTGATCTCTACGGATTCCTTCTTCAGTGGGAAGACGGTCGTACTAACAGGAACATTACACAAGCTTACTCGTGATGAAGCTGCAGATCGGATAGAGGCACTCGGCGGGAAAGTGAGCGGTAGTGTGTCTTCTAAGACGCATCTTGTCGTTGCGGGTGAGAAAGCGGGTAGCAAGCTTACAAAGGCGAAGCAACTTGGTATACAAGTCATTGAGGATGAGGACGAATTCATCCGGTTATTAGAATCTTGATTTACATCTATTGCAAAAGCAGCAGCCCTAGTTATCGAGGGCTGCTGCTTTTTTTCTAATATATTAGTACGTATAAGTTCTCACTATACTCTGCTTAAGTTTCTACTAGAAACGGTTACTGTCCTTTAAGAGACGTTAACCTTTTAAGTAATATGAATAAAAAGGTTGCAATTTGTGTCGTCATGCCATAAAATTTGCACTAGGGAAACATTATTGGTTATTGATAAAAAAAAGTCTCTAGTAAAACATAGTTAGTCTTGCAAAAAATATAAAAAGATATAAAGGAGATGTAAAAATGAGTTTAAGAGTTAACCGTGGTCCATTCATTCGAGGATTGATGACCCTATCTATGCTGTGTATGTTGTTTGTGCTTGCTGCTTGCGGGTCAGAAGACAATGAAGCTGAAGCGAAGGAAGGTAAAATTAAAATCACGGCTACGATTGGAATGATTAGTGATATTGTTCGCGAGATCGGTGGCGAGCATGTAGCAGTGACAGGTTTAATGGGCCCTGGTGTAGATCCCCATTTATACAAAGCATCTCAAGGCGATATTCGTAAATTAGATCAAGCGGACATTGTCTTCTACAACGGACTACATTTGGAAGGTAAGATGACGGATATTTTAGATAAAATGGGTGATAAAAAAACGGTAGTCGCTGTCGCAGGGGATATAGATAAATCGAAATTACGTTCAGGTAAGGATACAGGGGGGACAGAATTTGATCCTCATATATGGTTTGATGTGCAATTGTGGATGGAAGCATCTCAGAAAGTGGTAGATACGTTAAAAGAGTCAGATCCAGAACATGCAGATGATTACACTTCGAATGGTGAAGCGTACTTAGCTGAGCTCAAAGCATTGGATCAAGAGGTACGAGAGTCTATTAGTCAGATTCCAGAAGCAACACGTGTACTTGTAACAGCGCATGATGCCTTTGGATATTATGGTGATGCTTACAATATAAAGGTTATGGGCCTTCAAGGAATCAGTACAGCTGCGGAGTACGGCTCTAAAGATGTAAGTGTGTTACGTGATTACCTCATTGATAATAAAATCAAAGCCGTCTTTGTGGAATCGAGTATTCCACCTAAATCGATGGAAGCTATTATTGCTGGAGCTTTAGAGAAAGGACATCAGGTACAGATTGGTGGTGAATTGTACTCTGATGCGATGGGTGAAGAGGGTAGTGAATCTGATAATTACATCGGAATGATTCGGCATAATACAAAAGTCATTACTGAGGCACTGAAATAAGGAAGAGGAGAGATATCACATGGGAAAAGTGTTGAATAAAACAGATGAATTTATAGATGCACCGCTTGAAGTCCAAGGACTGACGGTTGCTTACCATAAGAAGCCTGTGTTACAACAAGTGTCTTTCTCTGTTTCGCAAGGAAGTCTGATTGGCTTGATCGGGCCTAATGGTGCCGGTAAATCTACGTTACTTAAGGCAATACTTGGGCTGGTTCCTACAGTTGCTGGACAAGTCAAAATCTACGGCAAGTCTTATAAGGAACAGCGTAAACGGATCGGTTACGTGCCACAACGTGAGTCTGTGGATTGGGATTTTCCGACGAATGCATTGGATGTAGTGATGATGGGGAGATACGGACATCTAGGTTGGATACGCAGACCAGGAAATAAGGAACGGGAAATGGCACTTGATTGTCTTCATAAAGTAGGTATGGGTGAATATGCCAACCGGCAGATTAGCCAACTATCAGGGGGGCAACAACAACGGGTATTTCTAGCAAGAGCACTTGTTCAGGATGCAGATTTATATTTCATGGATGAGCCGTTTGCAGGTGTGGATGCAACGACAGAGAAAGCGATAATAGCGCTTTTGGAACAATTGAAACAAGAGGGCAAAACGGTACTTGTCGTCCATCATGATCTTTCGACAGTTCAGGAGTATTTTGATCATGTCCTACTATTGAATGGTGAATTGGTAGCTGCAGGTCCTGTCCAAGAGGTATTTACGCCAGACCTACTTCAGCAAACGTACGGAGGACGAATCGCTGTCCTACAAGGTAGTGGGGACGCAGTCCTACTTAAGAACGGTGGGTGATCAACCATGATGAATAGCCTAATCGAATTTTGGCAAGATCCAAATAGTCGCTGGATTATGTTTGGTTGTATGCTACTAGGACTGAGTAATGGTGTCATTGGTTCATTCTCTTATCTACGTAAACAAAGCTTGCTTGGTGACACATTGGCTCATGCTGCCTTACCGGGAATATGTATATCATTCTTGCTTACAGGGACTAAATCCGTCGGATTATTTCTGGTGGGGGCATTAGTTGCTGGGGTCATTGCTACATTTGGCATACAATGGATTACTAAATATTCACGAATTAAGCAAGAT